>NZ_JAKVOI010000001.1:0-1200000 GCF_022482905.1 Clostridium sp. | reverse complement strand
TTATATTGGCAGCTTCTATAATGCTGTCAAAGAACGCAGAAAGCACATATCTTTCAAAATTTATTCTGGCTGCATTTTTACCTTTTGAGACTTCAGCCAGTTCTCCTACTACTCCGTAACTTTTCTCTTTATCATTTATAATCCTAAAAAGATCCCAAAGACGACTTAAAATAGCTTTATTCATTTGCAGTTTTGTATTGACGGATGATCTATTTTCCTCCAGTTCAATTCTTTTACTTTTTATATTTTCATACTCCTCATTCAATTTGTCTACATCTGAAATTACAATACTCTTTATCTGATCACACAGCCTGCTGTATCTGTCCTCTGCAGATTTTAACTCCCTGTAAAATTCATTTATAGTTTTTTCAAGTTCACCTTCTTCAATGCTGGATATCTTTGAACTTTTATAATCGTCCATGTTTGAAAATCCAACACTTTTGAGTTTTTCCTTGAAAATCTTTTCTGCCTCTTCCAAACGCATTTTCAGATTACATATATCTTTTTCCATGGAATCTTTACTTGCACATAATCTTTCATACCTGGTTTTTGAATTCATGTAATTTTCCCTGGCGGTTTTGAGCGCTTTCGCTGCATCAATTTGAATTTTTTCAGTTTTTTCTATAGTATTTTCCAGTACTTTCTGTTCTCTCAAATTTTCGGGTATGTCAAGTGTCATCTGATTTAATATTCCCTTAACCTTTTCAACTTCTATAAACTCGCTTGAATATTCCTCGTTAACTTTATTAAATATTTCATCGGAAGTATTATATTCAGAAACTTTCTCCCTCAGGTTTTTCTTTTTATTTTCAATATATTTCCAGCTGTTTTCAGCTTCTGCTATTCCCTTTTTTAGTTTTTGCAATTCCAAATTAAGGCACTCCAATTTATTCTTTATAAATTCAGTCAATTTGTCTTTTTCTATATCAGCTATATTTTCACCGCTCAGTGCATTATAATCTTTTTTAATTCTGCGTATAATTTCACTTTTGCCTTGACCTTCTGCATCTACGTTCTGAAATTTTATTCTCGTTTTTTCATATATGTTTTCTGCTTTTTCCATACATTTTTTCTGGATTTCTATTTCAGCATCATCCACGCATCTGCCTTTTCCCCTTGCAATTGAAGGATGATGCAGTGAACCGCATACAGGACATGGTTCTCCTTCTTTAAGCGAAGCTGCAATGAATGCCGCCTGATTCTTTCTGAACAGGTCCTCCATGTGATCAAGCTTTTCTTTTTCCTTATCAACCAGAGCTCTGTTTTTATTCATCTCACTGTAATATAATTTGTAATCTTTTCTTATTTTCACTATGCTTATATTCTCTTTATCCAAATCCTGAATTATTGCATACAGTCTGGACAGTTTATCATATTTTGACTCAAGTACAAGCTTTTTTTCTTTGAAATCTACGGAATTATCTACTACCTCTCTCAGACTGTCTATTTCCTTCTTCAATTCTTCCATAAAAATCTTTTTATTTTCCCATTCTGATTTTACCTTTTGAAATTTATACCTGGCTGTATTTAAAATCTCCTTCTCTTCCTGTAGTTTTTTGGCTTTATCTCTGTAGCTTTTTAGTTCGGCAAGTTTTTCGGATAAGCCATTTCTATAGTCTTCCATTGATTCTTCATGCTTAAAAATACTTTCATCCTCTTTTAACCTGTTTTCTGCATCTTTTATGCTGAATTTATTTTTCTCCAGTTCTTTTTGCCTAACTTCGAGATCTTCTTTACGGGATACATAATTTTCCTCAAACATCCTTATTTTCAAAGCCACTTTTCCCATTGAAAGTCTCTTTTCTTTTAAAACTATGTCCTTGTTTCTATCCCTTAAAGACTTCAATACATTCTCAAGCTGTACTTTTTCATTTAACTTTTTATTGTTTTCCGTAGATTCATATATCTTTTTCTGTATATTCTCCATTTTAAAAGTAAATTTTGAGATTCTATTTTTTAATTCAGCATCTTCTGCAGTATCAAAATTTATTTTTTCCTTTAAAAGTTCCAGAATGGCAGTATAATTTTTATTTTCCGAATTTATTGCAGCATGAAGCCTACTATCCTCTTCGTACTGTATTTTATTTATATTTTCAAATACCTTCTGGTTCAATAGTTTTATATCATTATAAATGGCTGCTGCCATGTCTGACAATCTGGATTCAAATCTGCTGTATATTTCCGTATTGAATATTTTCCTCAATATTTTTTCCTTTTCCCTGCTGTCAGATACAAGAAGTTTTCTGAATTCACCCTGTGGAATCATCATTATCTGCCTGAACTGCTGATAATTTATACCCATTATATTTTCTATTTTTTCATTCACCGAACTTACTCCCGAAATTACGTCATAGTCCTCATCTCCCCGATACATCCTCATCTCCGCATCCGTTTTCTGCTCGGTAAATCCACTGCCCCTGGATTTGGGCTTCATCTGTTTTGGTATCCTCTTTATATAATATTTTCTGCCTCGAAGTTCAAAGTAAATCTCTACTGAAGTAATCAAATCGTCTTTTGCAAACTGACTTCTTAAACTTTCCCCATCTCTTCCGTCGCCGCTGGCTTCTCCATAGACTGCATAACTTATTCCATCAAAAATAGTTGTCTTCCCGGCTCCGGTTGGTCCGGTTATCAAAAAAATATTTTTATCACCAAGTTTTCTAAAATCTATCTCTTCCCTGCCCGCATAAGGTCCGAAAGCGGTCATTACAAGTTTAATCGGTCTCATAAATACCACCTTCCTCACTTTTTATATATTTCAGTACATCCAATATTACCTCTTTTTTTTCTCTTGTAAATTCTCTTCCCGTAATTCCCGTATAAAATTCATCAAACAATTTTAATATATCTTTTTTTGCGTAAACTTTATCAATATCGATACGATCATTTTTAAGGGAACTGCCAAAAGACTCCCTGGTCAATTTCAAAATATTAGGGTAAACCGACCTGAGTTTGCTCATCGGTTCTATAATCTGTTCTTCATCTGTGAGATTTACACATATATAGTCCTCCACATTTCCCTGTCTGTATATTTCAGGACTCAATATGTCCTTCAATTTTCCCTTTAAAACTCTCATATCCCTCCTTGGCTTCAGGCTTTTCTTTTCAACATGTATTTCACCGTCTTTATCCAGATTGACAATGCTTATGGATTTTTTCTGCCTTGCTTCAGAGAAAGAATATTTGAGCAGGGAACCTGAATATCTTATTTTATCGCTTCCTATTCTCTGTGGACCGTGAAGATGTCCAAGAGCTGTATAATTGAAATCTTCAAAAATATTGCGGTCTATATACTCTGTGCCTCCTATGGAAAGAGGTCTTTCAGAATCCGATACCTCTCCTCCAGAAATGAATCCGTGTGCCACCAGAATATTTCGCGAATTCCTATCCATGCTTTTTTTTATTGAATCGACTATGGCTTTCATTGCATCATTGTGGTTATGTATATTTTCATCATGCATGATGTTTCTTACTTCTGCAGGATCTGCATATGGAACTGCATAAAAATTGACACAGCCATATTCATCCTCTATCCTGACAGGTTCTATAGTACTGCCAAGTTTTCCATATATATATAGTCCGTTTGCCTTGAGTATCCTGTTTGCAAATTCAATTCTTTCGCCGCTGTCATGATTACCTGCTATGGCAATGATGGGAATATGCAGTTCCATAAGTATTTTTGTAAATACTCTATCCAACAAATCAACCGCCTCTACCGGAGGTACGGATCTATCATACAGATCTCCGGAGATTACTATTACATTGGGTTTTTCTGTGGAAACAAAACTTACAAATTCATTCAATATATACTCCTGATCCTCTGTCATGTGAACCTGATTTACAATCTTGCCTATATGCCAATCCGCCGTATGCACTATTTTCATATATTCCACCTCCCTATCTGATTTGAAACAGCCCACCACTTTATATTAAAATGATGGGCTATTTTTATAACAGTTCGTCAATAGTTCCTCCACCAATCATTATATTTTCCTGATAAAATACAGCCGATTGGCCTTTTGTTATTGCTCTCTGAGGTTCCTTGAATTTTACTTTTACAAGTCCTTCTCCATAAGGACTTATTACAGCTTCTCCTGGTTTTGCAGAATATCTTATCTTGCATTGTACATCCAAATTCGAGTCCAAAGTTTCAAAAAGCATAAAGTTGACATCTTTTATTATAAATTCCTTCTTCATCAAATCACTTTCATTCCCAAGTACTATCCTATTTTGAGAAGGATCTATGTCAATTACATACATTGGAATTCCAAATGAAATTCCAAGTCCCTTTCTCTGACCCACAGTATAATAAACTATACCCTTGTGTCTTCCAAGAATATTGCCTTCTTTATCCACAAAGTTTCCTTTTCTTATTCCGCCGTTCAACTGCCTGCTTATATAGGAACCGTGGTCATTGTCCGGTATAAAACAGATCTCCTCGCTGTCTCTTTTATCATGAACACCAAGTCCTATTTTTCTGGCGATCTCCCTTATTTCAGTTTTTTTGTATTCCCCACAGGGCATCAGCGTATGTGCCAGCTGAAATTGAGTCAAACTATAAAGTGCATAAGTCTGGTCCTTTCTGTCATCCTGTGATTTTATCAGGACATATCTGTCATTCATCTTATCTACAGTTGCATAATGTCCTGTAGCTACATAATCCGCCCCAAGTTGAGCAGCTCTCTTTAAAAGCTCATCAAATTTCAGAAACTTGTTACAGGCAATACATGGATTTGGAGTTCTCCCTTTCATATATTCCCTTATAAAATAATCTATGACGTTTTTTTTGAATTCATTTCTGAAGTTCATCACATAGTAGGGTATGCCTAGCTTGTATGCCACCATTCTGGCGTCATCCACGGCACTGAGCGAACAGCAGCCGCTTTCCATGCCTTCATAGTATTCATCCTCCTGCCATACCTGCATTGTTATACCTATTACATCATATCCCTGTTTTTTAAGAAGATAGGCGGCAACAGAACTGTCTACACCACCGCTCATACCTACTACTACTCTTTTTTTCATCCTATCACCCGTTTATCTTCGTTGTAATTTTCTTAATTTTGCTTATTCCGTCTCAATCTTTCAATGGAATCAGTTATTTTATCAACTACAAAATCAATTTCATCTTCCGTAGTACCTGCTCCAAGTGTAAGTCTTATGGAACTTTTTGCAGCTTCCCTGTCTATACCCATTGCCGTGAGTACATGAGAAGGTTCAATTGCACCTGCTGAGCAGGCGCTTCCACTGGAAGCACATATTCCAATATCGTCGAGTACGACAAGAAGTATCTCACTGTCTATTTCACTGAATGATATATTTACATTTCCTGGAAGCCTGTGATCTTGAGGACCATTCAGTTTAGTACCTGGAATTTTCAAGAGGCCATGAATCAACTTGTCTCTAAGTCCTGTAAGTCTTTCTGTCTCCTCTTTCATACTTTTTGAGGCAAGCTCTATTGCACAGCCCATTCCAACTATACCCGGAACATTTTCCGTACCTGCCCTTTTTCCTCGCTCCTGTCCGCCTCCATGAATCAAATTATCTATATTGACTCCTTTTTTTACATAAAGGGCTCCCATTCCCTTTGGACCATAGAATTTATGGGATGACATTGATAGAAGATCTATATTCATGGCTCTTACATCAATAGGCACATGTGTAATTGCCTGAACTGCATCTGTATGAAATAATATATTCCTGTCCTTTAAAATGTTTCCTATTTCGGATATGGGCTCGATAGTACCCACTTCGTTGTTGGCAAACATTACTGAAACAAGTATGGTGTCATCTCTTATTTCCCTTTTAAGTTCATCTACATTCACAAACCCGTCTTTGTCTACTGAAAGATAGGTTATATCAAATCCCTGTTTTTCAAGATAACTGCAGGTATTTAAAATAGCATGATGTTCTATACTTGTAGTAATTATATGTCTGCCTCTGTCCCTGTTTGCAAATGCTGCACCTTTAAGAGCCCAGTTGTCTGATTCCGAGCCTCCATTTGTAAAAAATATTTCATCTCTTCCTGAGTTTATTACATCTGCTATCTTTTGTCTACTCCTGTTTATCTCGACTTTGTTTCTTGTCGATATATGATAAAGTGATGATGGATTTCCAAAATATTTATTGAAATACGGACTCATGGCCTTCAAAACTTCTGGTTTTACAAAAGTTGTAGCAGCATAATCCATATAAACTTCTCTTTCCATAGCTATCTCTCCCGTAAATAAATTAGTAAATACCACTTTTGAATTCAGAGTAATTTACTATGAATTCATCGTAATATAATTTATTTTATTTTTAAATACACATTTTGTCAACCTATTTAAGAAACTATTACCAAGGTATTCTATATTATTATACTCTGATCATATTAAAAATGTTATGTAATTATTGCCTGATCCGCCTTTTCTGTATAAGAAGTATTTAACAGAAAAGAACTTCCGGCTCGGAAGTTCTTTTCTTGCTACTGTACTTTTTGAACAATCTTCTTCTCAACGAGATTGTAGTAATACACGAGTAGGCAAACGATATAGGAGTCTATAAGTGTTATAAAAATAGTCTGGAACATTCTTGGAATCCAGAGTACCATAAATCCTTTTGTCATGAGGGCGGGTGTAAATATCAGAAGTATATATGTATTTAGGGTAGATACTATTACTCCGGATATGCCGAGCACTATGACGAATTTAAAATATCTTCCATTTATATATTTATAGGATATTCCACCTTTTTTATTCAAAGTATTGATTACAAAAAACAGTAAAAGTCCTATGGATGCTGCAATGATAAAACCAACGCCGAAATATTGTGCCCTCTTTCCCGTCATCATAAGTAACTTTCCCCATAAAGTATCAGGTATAAATTCTATTGACAGAAAATTTATCACCCCTACAAGAAACATAACTATAAAAAATATTCTGTAAAATTTTTTTACTTTATTTACATCTGAGTTTTTTATAAGTTTCCATAAAAGAGCCGGCAAGGCACCTGCAACTATGTTGGTTATGGTCAAAAGTGGAATATATCCACCCATAGGTGCCATAATATATCCAAGTACATCAACAAGTCCGCCTGCAATCCCTCCATATAAAGGACCGAATAAAAAGCCGGGAAGTACGTAGAATATAGCAGCAAAACTTATCCTCATGGTAAGTATGCCGCCTGCCGCTATATTTATAGAAAAATTTCTTATAACGAGTGCAACAGCTACAAACAATGCAGTAGTAACAACAGATTTTGTATTCATTTTGTTTTCCATGCTTTTCCTCCATATTTTAAAAATATCATTTTCACAACAGCATTAATTATTTGATGACAGCACAAAAACACCTCTTTTCTCTTTAATGTAGTCACACTAAAGAGAAAACAGACAATAAATACAATATCCCTTTAATGTAACAGCGGAAGCAATATTATATCGTAAGCTCCAAAGAAATTTGGGCTTTTCGTTTAGAGACAACTTCCCATCCTCTAACACTTTACGCATAATATTTACTCTGCTACTTTTTATATGAACCATTATAATATCATATTATATATAAAACAAGCCTATAGAGTATATTTTTTAATTTGCTCCTCTCGAAAGTGCAGTAAGTCCTGTTCGTATGCTTTCTTTAATCCCATAGGGTTTCATTAATTCTATAAATGCAGAAACCTTTTCCTCACTTCCCGTTATTTCGATTGTAATACTCTTTTCATTCATATCCACTATGTTGCCCCTGAACGTATTTGCTATCTGTATTATAAGCAATTTATTATCTGAATCTGCAGATACCTTCACAAGTGACAGCTCCCTGTGAACTGTCTTTGAAAAATTGGTTAAATCCACTACTTTTATAACTTCAATCAATTTATTCAGCTGCTTGTTTATCTGCTCAAACATATAATCATCCCCGACAGATACAATTGTCATTCTTGATATTTGAGGATCTTCAGTAATTCCAACCGTAAGACTGTGAATATTGTATCCTCTCCTGCTGAATAATCCTGCAACCTTGCTTAGAACCCCGGAATGATTTTCAACCAATACTGATAGTACATATTTCTTTATATTAAACACCACCCTTAAAAAGTCTTCTCGTGAGGATCTACAATACACTCTATCAAAAAGGCACCTCTTGAAGCCATTGAACATTTAAGAGCTTCATTGAATTCAATATCATTTTTAGCACATACTGCTCTTATTCCATAAGCCCCCGCCAATTTAAGAAAATCAGGATTGAATTTGAAATTCACTCCAAACTCAGATAAAAAATTCTTATCCTGTATCTGCCTTACCATGCCAAGTCCGGAATTATTGAACAAAATTATAGTAATGTCTATATTATATTCAGAAATCGTAGCCATTTCAAAAAAACTCATCTGGAAGCCTCCATCACCCATAAAGGCTATGACCTTCTTTTCAGGACATCCAATCTTGGCTCCTATTGCCGCAGGCAGTGAATACCCCATGGTACCCAGGCCTCCTGAAGTCAAAAATTTTCTATTCCCTACTATTTTAAAATTATGCGCACACCATATTTGATTCTGCCCCACATCTGCAGTAATGATACTATCTTCATCCAGCATTTCAGATACAATATTTAGTACATATCCGGGATTTATTTTGTTTCTCGATCCAGGTGATGCATTTTTTTCTTCTTTATAACGATTTATTTCCTCAAGCCATTCTCCTGTATCCAAATCATGTAGTTCCGCTATTAATTGCAATATAATATTTTTTAGATCTCCGACTACAGGAATATTTGTCCTCAGGTTTTTGCCTATTTCAGCCGGATCAATATCTATATGAATTACATCTGCATTTTCCGCAAAATTCTTCAATCCACAGGTAGTCCTATCTGTGGCCCTTGCACCTAGGAGTATCAGTACATCTGCATTTTCTACAGCTTTGTTGGCATAGTCAAATCCGTGAGTTCCTATTAATCCAACATGATATTTGCTTGTTTCATTTATACTTCCTTTCCCCATAAGCGTATTTACAACAGGTATATGGGAAATTTCCACAAACCGTCTGAACTCTGTTTCCGCATGGGCAAGTATAATACCTCCTCCTGCACATATCAGCGGTCTTCTACTGTTTTTTATTTTATCCACTATTTTTATTATTTGTCCAATATGGCCTTTTGTAGTAGGTTTATATCCTCTTATATTGACTTCTTCTGGATACTCAAAGTCAATATCATCATCCATTACATCCACAGGTATATCCACTAGAACCGGTCCCTTTCTACCAGTTCCTGCTATATAAAAAGCTTCCTTTATAGTCTTTGGTATAAATTTTGAATCTTTTACAAGAAAATTATACTTTGTGAATGACTCTGTAGCACCTGTAATATCCAATTCCTGAAATACATCTCTTCCGATTAAATTGGATTTGACCTGTCCTGTGATTATAACCATGGGAATGGAATCCATATATGCAGCCGCAATAGCAGTAATCAAGTTGGTTGCACCCGGACCTGAAGTGACAATACAGACTCCGATTTTTCCAGTAGCCCTGGCATATCCGCTGGCACAATGTCCGGCAGCCTGTTCCTGCCTTACAAGTATATGCTCAATGTCAGATTTTCTCAAAGCTTCATATATAGGAACTACTGCAGCACCGGGATATCCAAATACTGTTCTTACATTCTCTTTTCTTAAACATTGGATAACTGCTTCAGCAGCTTTCATATCTATCTCTCCTTAATAAAGAATAGTTTAAATAATATAAAAACAGACCTCTCATGGGGCGAGAAGTCTGTTCGCGGTACCACCCAAATTTATTACTCAATTCAATAACGATTTGCATCGGCACAGCCTACTTTAAATAATTTCAGCCTGCAGCTCAAGGATGAGTTTCAGTAAACAATATCTATGGGTTCCCACCATTTCCCACTCGCTTTAAGATATTACAAATACTTATTTATTCCTGTCACAGCTTTTATATATTAAAAATATATCCATATTTGCATTATCAAATTTCTATAACACTAAATCAATAAAGTTAATTTTCAAAATGTTAAAATTATTGTAAATATTTTATACACTAAATATCCAATAAATTTTAAAAGCAATTCAAAATCAGCATAAAAAAACAGCCTTGCTCATGAGGCGAGAAGTCTGTTCGCGGTACCACCCAAATTTATTACTCAATTCAATAACGATTTGCATCGGCACAGCTTACTTTAAATAATTTCAGCCTGCAGCTCAAGGGTGAGTTTCAATATAAGATACTTACGGGCTTACACCATCTCCCATTCGCTTAAAAATAACTTTATATTTAATATTCCCTGTCACAGCTTTTACTATTAGATTTGAACTAAGTATAATACAAATTGGATTTCATGTCAATAGGCAAAAAATTAATGGGAATAGAAAACCCATTCCCATTTTTAATATTAATTAATTTGATACAAGATTATAGTTATCTTGCATCATGTGGTTTGAATGTTGTACAACATGTATCATCACTGGTATTGGCGTTCTTGCCGTGCATGGCATTAACTTCCAAGTCATTGGCATTACAATGACTGTTTTTCCAATAATGACATGAATCAACTCCACATTTAACTTGCATTTTAGGTGCATCCATAATATAAAATCCCCTTTCATTTATCATTTACACCAATTAGTATTGATCAAAAAGTAAATAATATTCGGGGTAATTATATACAATTACTTGGAACAAAAGTTCTTATCAATACACAGATTTTATGCTATAATTTATATAAAAAAAGAGGAGTATGTTTCATGAAAAGGACGATTTTTCTTTTAGATATGGATGCCTTTTTTATAAGCTGCGAGTCAACACGACATCCTGAAATTTCAGGTATACCGGCAGCAGTAGCCGGTGATCCTCGAAAACGCTGTGGAATAATACTTACAGCAAATTATGAAGCACGAAAATTCGGAATAAAAACTGCAATGACCCTGAACAATGCCTTAAAACTTTGTCCGGATCTTGCAGTTATTGCTCCGGATCACAATTTTTACAGATTTAAGTCCAATGAAGTTATTGATATACTTTTCTCTTATACTCCGACAATCGAACAGAACAGCATTGACGAAGCCTGGCTTGATATGACGGGCTGCGAAAGAATATTTGGAAACCCAAGAAAATGTGCGGAAGATATTATGAAGCAAATTGGAAAAGAACTCGGACTAAGCTGCTCCATAGGTATATCCGAGAATAAATTTCTCTCAAAGATGGCTTCTGAAATAAAAAAGCCTTCAAGTATTACAGAACTCTGGAGAAAAGATATTGAAAAAAAGCTGTGGAATCTTCCGGTTGAATCCATGTACGGTATTGGAAAACATACTGCAGAAAAACTTAGAAACATGAAAATCAATACCATAGGTGAAATTGCAAATTACAACAAAAACATCCTTATTAAAAAATTGGGGAAATCAGGTTCGGAAATTTATGAACTGGCAAACGGCATAGATGATTCACCTGTAAAACCCCATTCACATGATGATATAAAATCCATAGGTAAATCCGTGACACTTTCAAAAGACATCTGTAATATTGATCAGGCAAAACGCATTTTAATGCAGCTCTCCGACAAAGTTGGAATGGCAGCCAGAAAACAGAATAAAAAAGGACGTATAGTTACTATCAGCATAAAATATAATAATTTTAAAACCATTACCCGCCGGACTACAATAAAGGAAACCTTTCTTGTAAAAGAAATTTATTCTGCAGGGGTTGGACTGCTTGAAAAAAACTGGAATTCTCAAATGCCTGTACGCCTTCTTGGAGTAACTCTCAGCGGTTTTATAAATAATCATGAAGGCAAGCAGATATCGATATTTGATATTTCAAAAACGAGAAACATGGAAACTTCCAGAAACAAATATGACAAGATAGAAGCAGTAATAGAATATATACGTAGAAAATATGGCTATTCAATAATAAACCGTGCAGTATTACTGAATAAAAAAAATAAAAGATAAATTTCTATCTGTCACTCAGACCTTCTACTAAAAGTATTATTCCTATAATCAGGTGGGATATCCAGCCCAAGAACGGTATCCAGGCAATTGCATTTCCTACAGCACCAAATACATGACCTATTATGCTCTTGTACTCTCTGCTTGCAATAAATATGCCAACAATATGCATTACAAACAGTACCATTAGAGGTATCCATCCATGTACTATTACAAAAATGCCTCCCAGAAATGGTATTCCCAAAAATAATTCTGCTATTGCTATAGCAATTTTATAAGTTCGCGATGTAATATCCATAATGACATCTCTCCTTCCTATGCCTATTATATCTTATTTAAATATTTCATAACAACAGGCGTTTTAATATTCAAAAAAATATTATTAATTATTCCAGCTGTTCCTCCAGTTACCTCGAATAATTTATCCTATAATACAAATACTTTAATTGTAAGAAGTAAATGATACTATAAAAAGGGGTGACTATTATGTCATATAACAAATTAGTAGTTCCTGAGGCAAAACAGAGATTAAATCAATTCAAAATGGAATCAGCTGCAGAAGTTGGAGTAAATTTGAAACAGGGCTACAATGGTGATCTGACATCAAGAGAAGCAGGCTCCATAGGCGGAAACATGGTCAAAAAAATGGTTCAGGCTTATGAGCAGGGACTTAAATAGCAACTAGGGCAGAAAAAAACATGGTTTATAGCAGTTGTTATACTGTTATAAACCATGTTTTATTTACATATTTTCCTCCAAATATCCTTGAAAATGGCTATATCTTATTGACTTTATATCTATTTAGTATTATATTTTATGTAACAAAATATAGGAGAAAACTTTTAATTATGAAAATTTTAATTGTAGATGATTCAATTTTTTCCCAAAAGATAATTTCCAATCTGATGAAAAAATTTATGGACAATCTTGAACTATTTTTTGCAGGTGATGGTATTAAAGGATTAAAATTATATAAAGATATTATGCCCGATTATGTATTTTTGGATTTGTTAATGCCTAAACTAAATGGTAAAGAATTGATAAAACTAATAAAAGAGCACGACAGTAGTGCAAATATATTTGTAATTTCTGCAGATGTACAAAAAAACATAAAGGAAGAAATAGAAAATTACAATATATTATCATTTATCAACAAACCATTTAATGAAGAAAAAGCAAAGGAAATATGTCGGATTATAAATAATAAGGAATGATAAAATGGATAATGGGTATCTGAGATATGATATATTAAAGGAATTGTTCAATATAAGTGTTGGCAAAGCAGCCAGTATGCTCTCTGAAATAACAGATAAGAAAATTTTATTAAATGTTCCCAATTTTAAAATTACTGATTTAGAAAATGAAGGATTGGGACTAGATGAATATCATAAAAATTTATTCGATGGGACATTGATGATATCCTCTATTTCATTTGAAAAAAAACTTAGCGGAACAGCAAATTTAATTTTTCCAGCAAAAAAAATGAAAAAATTCATAAGCATTTGCTACAATCAATATGAGGATAATACATGTTTTAATATGGATTTTACAACTATAGATTTTGACATTATCAAAGAAATAGGAAACATACTTCTTAATTCCATCATTGGTGAATTCAGCAACTATCTGGATATAGATTTAAATTATTCCCTCCCAGAAGTAAAAGTATTTACAAAAATAGATTTCACCAGAGACATAGTGCATAATCATCCAAATATATTGATACTGTATATAACCTTTACAATAGATGATACGGAAATAGATGGTGCTGTAATAATAGACATGACAATAAATTCTTTGAATGAAATTTTCAACAAAATAGATAGTATAGAGGATAAAATCTATGAATAGAATTACATATGATATTTTAAACAATATCAGTGAGGGAGTAGTATTGTTGAATGAAAAACTAAACGTTTGTGTCTGGAACAGCTACATGGAACATCTGACAAATATAAAATTTACGAATGCTATAAACCGCAATATTTACGAATTATTTTTAGGTTTAAATAAAAGTTATTTTAAAAAAGCTATATCTGACGTAATGGACAAGGATTTTAAAATGTTTTTTTCATCTGCAATGCATGGCAGATTTATAAACGGCAAAAAAGACTTGAACTTGAAAATTGTGAGATTTAAAAATGAAAAATCCAAATTTGTGCTTCTTGAGTTTATCGACGTCACAAATCAGTTTATGCAAATAACAAAATTAAAAAACTATGTCAGTGAATTGTATAAGCTCAACAAAGAACTGGAAGAAAAGGAAAAGCTTATAAGAAATATGGCCTATCATGACAGATTAACCGGTGTGGCAAACAGGGTGTTGTTTTATGAATTCGCGGAGGTATTCCTGAATACAGCCAAGAGAACCAATACTTTATTAGGTTTAATGTTCATAGATATAGATAAATTCAAAATGATAAATGATACTTACGGGCATAAGGCGGGAGATAAAGTCCTAATAAAGGTGGCAAATATGTTGACAGAATCCACAAGGAAAAATGATGTAGTTGCACGATATGGTGGAGACGAATTTCTAATATTGCTGCCTTATTTAAAGGATTTAAATGACTATAAGACCATCTCTTCTAGAATTATAGATAACAAAAATAGAAATTGCATTATAGATTATAACAGCAATAAGATTTCCATATCCATGAGTATTGGTGTTAGTTTTTATCCTAAAGACGGGCAAACTATAGATGAATTAATAATAAAAGCTGACAAGGCAATGTATATTGCAAAAAAACATTCTGGAAACGACAATTGCATATGTATCAATTCATAATATATTTATAATTTTTTTCTGAAATCATTTACATTTTTATTTTATTTTAGTATACTAAAATAAAAAGGGGTGTATACTATGATGTATATCAAGGAAACCGCTGATACGGAACTTTTTGAAATCATGTATGACATAGCATTAAGCACTCTCAAAATTCACAGCGCTAAATCTTTCTATGACAAAAATGTATATGAATGGCTTGTAAAAGTCTTTGGCTATAAAAAAACAGAATTGTTTTTATACAATTGCTATCGATTGGATTGATCCGCCAATATAAAAAACACCGTGAAATTCTTTTGATAATACGGTGTTCTTTTTGTTTCACAGTTATAAGCGGCATAAAAAGAGCCGTTTAACTCAACAGCTCCTTCACATCCTTGTATACGAGTATATTGGATATACCACCATAATACCTCACTATACCATCTATGACAGTTATAGGAGGATTAAAGCCTCTTCCTATAACTTCCTGGACACTGGCTCTTTCATCAGATATAGCGTTTCTTTTTCCCAATTCTATAAAATTAACAGCCACCTTTTGAGATATATCCGTAGATTTTAAAAATCCTCTCAGATTCTGACACAATTGTTGTATATTCTGATATTGGTTCTCCTTTGAATTACAATTTGTGCACATATTCCCCTTTTTACAGGAATGGCATCCTGAGTTCCCTCTGCTATTTCTACATCCAACAGGGAAAATTTCATCTCCATAGCCGTATATATTAACCTCTATCACATTCATATAATTAATCCCCTTTGTAAAAAATAAAGTGTATCATTTATTATAGCATATATATTTTTTTACAAAATAAAAATTGTATGAACATAAATTTTTATTTAAGTACTGCACCTGTATTTGCAGAAGTAACTAATTTTGCATATCTTGCCAGATAACCCTTTTTTATTTTAGGATCAGGTTTTACATGCTTTTCTTTTCGTGCCAAAAGTTCCTTTTTATCTACTTTAAGTTCTAATTTTTTATTTCTAATGTCTATAAATATAGTATCTCCCTCTTCTACAAGTCCAATCAATCCGCCATCCATAGCCTCTGGTGAAACATGTCCTATTGATGCTCCTCTCGTAGCACCTGAAAACCTGCCGTCTGTAAGGAGTGCAACATCCTTGTCAAGTCCCATTCCAGCTATAGCTGATGTTGGAGAAAGCATTTCCCTCATTCCAGGTCCGCCCTTTGGTCCTTCATATCTTATTACAATTACATCCCCTTTATTTATCCTGTCTCCGAAGATTGCACTTACAGCTTCTTCTTCCGAATTAAATACTCTTGCCGGTCCTTCATGTACCATCATTTCTTCAGCAACTGCCGATTCTTTGACTACGGCACCATTTACAGCAAGATTTCCTCTAAGTATGGCTATCCCGCCCTTTTTACTATAAGGATTATCCACACTTCTTATAACATCTGAATCAAGTACTGCATAATCTTTTATGGTTTCTCCTATTGTCTTTCCCCGTACTGTCATACATTCTTCTGCAATAAGCCCTTTCTTTGAAAGCTCATTCATAAGTGCAGGTATTCCTCCTGCCATATGGAGATCCTCCATATGATGCTTTCCACTTGGGCTCAGTTTTATGATACAAGGTGTCTTCCTGCTTATCTCATCAAATAGATCAAGATCAAGTTCCAATCCTGCTTCATGAGCTATTGCCGGAAGATGAAGTACGGTATTCGTAGAACCTGCCATTGCCATATCTACAGTTATAGCATTTTTAAACGCATCCAATGTCAATATATCCCTTGGACATCTGTTATTTTTTACACAATCCATCACATACATTCCTGCATATTTTGCAAGTTGATTTCTTTCCCCTGTCTGGGCAAGTGCCGTACCATTTAAAGGAAGTCCCATACCAAGTACCTCTGTAAGACAATTCATGCTGTTTGCAGTGAATAGTCCTGAACAGGATCCACATCCAGGGCAGGATTTTTTCACCTCTTCTTCAAGTTGGTCTTCCGTTATTTTTCCATCACTGCAGGCCCCTACCTGCTCAATACACGTGCTAAAATCCAGCTCTCTTTTGTTCAACTTTCCTGCCCTCATAGGTCCGCCGCTCACAACAACGGCAGGTATATTAAGTCTTGCAGCTGCCATAAGCATTCCCGGAACAATCTTGTCACAGTTTGGAATAAGTACCAGTCCATCAAAGCCGTGAGCCATAGCCATAGCTTCTATGGAATCTGCTATAAGCTCCCTGCTTGCAAGAGAATATTTCATACCTACATGTCCCATGGCAATTCCATCACAAACTGCAATTGCAGGGAATTCCATAGGTGTGCCTCCCGACATGGCCACTCCAAGTTTGGCAGCTTTTGCTATTTCATCCAGATGCATATGACCTGCAACCACTTCATTCTGTGAATTTACTATACCTATAAGTGGTCTTTCGATTTCTTCTTTGGTATACCCCATACCGTACATCAACGATCTAGCGGGAGCTCCCTTTATTCCGCCTTTTACTGAATCACTTCTCATATTATAAATCCTCCTTTTCATTTGTTGTAAAAAAATAAGCCTATGCCTGAGGCATCAAGCTTTACAGGTCCCCATTCCAGATACCTTTATTCATCATAATCTTTAAAATATATATAATCAAGCCCCTTTTATCTATGAATTCGAAATTCACTTTAAAAATTATCCTATGCTTTCACTTATAGATGCCCCTGGCGGAACTATAGGAAATACCTTTTCATCTATATTTATATTGCACTCTATTATCATAGGTTCCTTTCCTTTCAAAGCGATTTTCAAACAATTTTCCAATTCACTACTCTTTTCTATCCTCAAAGATTTAATTCCATAGGCTTCGCCTAATTTCACAAAATCTACATCCTCAGTCAATTCTGTAAAACAATACCTCTTTTTATAGAACATTTCCTGCCATTGGTGAACCATTCCCAGTGATCTGTTATTCAACACAAGCTGAATAATTGGAAGCCTGTATTTTGCAATAGTTGCAAGTTCTGTAGAATTCATTTTAAAGCTTCCGTCCCCTGCTACATTTATTACTCTCTCGTTGGGATTCCCTATACAGGCACCTATTGCTGCACCAAGTCCGAACCCCATTGTTCCAAGTCCTCCAGATGTTATAAACGTACGTGATTTCAGAAATTTAAAATACTGTGCCGTCCAAATCTGATTTTGCCCAACTTCAGTAGTTATTATACAATCTCCGCCGGTCAGTCTGTACAATGTATTTATTACATCCCGTGGATCCAGATACTTTCCTTCTTTATGATTAAAATTTGAATATTTAAGTTCTTCATTTTCTTTCAGTTTCAATATACATTTCATCCACTCACCGTGATTTTGTTTTTCAAGCTTCCCTGTTAAATCACTTAATACCTTCTTTATATCTCCTCTTACAGACATTGTTATATCAACATTCTTACCAAATTCTCTTCGATCTATATCTATATGAATTATCTTCGATTTTCTTGCAAAAGTGCTTACCTTGCTTATAACCCTGTCACTGAATCTTGCACCTATAGCTATGAGCAAGTCACACTCGCTTACAGCATAATTTGAGCAGTGGCTTCCATGCATTCCAACCATACCTGTATAATTTTTTCTGTCACCCGGGAATGCCCCAATTCCCATAAGTGAACAGGCAATCGGTGTATCAAGCTTGTCAACAAATTCCACAAGCTGTTTCTCCGCTCCAGATGAAATTACTCCACCGCCTGCATAGATCATAGGCTTTTTACTGCATTTTATTATATTTACAACTTTGTCTATACTGTCCTCATATTCATTTGAAAACAGATCATACTTGAATTCTTCATTTTTAGATGTGCTGGAAACATTCCCGAGTTCTGAAGTATTATCACTAGCTTCTGAAGTCTGAATATTTTTTGGTATCTCTACAACTACAGGACCTTTTCTTCCACTGACCGCTATTTTAAAAGCCTCATCTATGATATTCTCTATATCAGAGGCTTTATCAATAGTAAAAGTTTTTTTTGTTATGGATTTTGTTATACTTCTTATATTTACTTCCTGAAATGAATTTTTTCCTATCATACTTGTAGATACCTGTCCTGCAAATACTATAATCGGTATAGAATCCATATAGGCTGTAGCTATTCCCGTAACAGTATTTGTAGCCCCAGGCCCTGAGGTTGCAATAACAACCCCAACTTTTCCTGTAGACCTGGCATAGCCATCTGCAGCATGAGCTGCCCCTTGCTCATGCGCAGTTATTATATGATTTAATTCATCCTGCATATCATATAATGCATCATATATAGGTAAAACTGCTCCACCTGGATATCCAAATATAGTGTCAACTTTATGCTTTACCAAGCATTTTAAAAGCATTTCAGCCCCCTTCATAGTATCACAGCCTCCTTTTTTATAATAAATTATTCATTTGAAGGATTTTCATCAATCCATGACATCATGGATCTAAGTTCCTTACCAACTTTTTCAATTGGAGAATTCTGTTCCAGTCTTCTTCTGGCTGTAAATCCAGGTCTTCCAGTCTTATTCTCTAGAAGCCATTCTCTAGCAAAAGTACCATCCTGAATTTCCTTTAATACCTTTTTCATTTCCACTCTGGTATTTTCGTTTATTATCCTCTTTCCAATCTTGTAGTCTCCATATTCAGCAGTATCACTTATTGAATATCTCATTCTGTTCAATCCACCTTCATACATAAGATCAACTATCATCTTCATCTCATGCATGCATTCAAAATATGCATTTTCCGGTGCATAACCAGCTTCAACAAGTGTATCAAATCCTGCCTTTATAAGCTCTGAAATTCCTCCGCAGAGTACTACCTGCTCACCAAACAAGTCTGTTTCAGTTTCAACTCTGAATGTCGTAGTCATAACACCTGCTCTAGTTCCTCCGATTCCCTTTCCATAGGCAAGTGCAATTTCTTTACCTTTTCCTGTAAAGTCCTGATATACTGCATAAAGGCAAGGAACTCCAGCACCAAGTGTATATTCTCTTCTAACTATATGTCCTGGTCCTTTAGGTGCAATCATAAGTACATCTATATTTTTAGGTGGAATTATCTGATTGAAGTGAATGTTGAATCCATGAGCAAAGAACAATGCATTTCCCTCTTCAAGATTATCTTTTATACTTTCTTCATAAACTTCCCTTTGTTTTTCATCTGGTATAAGTACTGTTATAATATCGGCCTGTTTAACGGCTTCAGCTGTTTCATATACCTTGAATCCAGCCTCTTCAGCTGTTTTCCATGACTTGCTCCCTTTATACAAACCAACTATGACATCAAGTCCGCTCTCCTTCAAATTCAATGCATGTGCATGTCCCTGACTTCCAAATCCAATAATAGCTATCTTTTTTCCCTTCAAAAGATCCAAATTTGCATCCTCATCATAATAAACTTTTAATTTTTCCATAATATTTTCCTCCTAAAATAATTTGTTGATATTTGAATATAAAGTTTAACTACAATCTAAATAGAAATTATGAAACCATTAATTCAATTGAGTAAATATTCCTTTAATTTTAAATTTTAAAAACTTTCAGCTTAACCTTTTATTATGTAAAATCTAGATGTTTAGTTTGTATTAAAGGAATTTTTTGTATAAAAAAAGCAACCAATTCTCTGCTTGGGGCGAGAAGTTTGGTCGCGCGGTACCACCCAAAATTTTTACTTAAAAGTAATAACGGTTCTACCGATAAAGCCTACTTAAATTTCGACTCATGACTCCAAGGCTACCTTCAATAGCTACAATTATGAGTTTCCACCAATTCTCACTCTCTAGAAATTTTTGCTATTTACTCTTCCAATTCATCGTCTTTTATACTCTACAATTATGCTAAAACTAATCAACAAGTACTACCAACATTCAAGTATTTAAAATTAAAATACCTAACATTAGCCTCATCAATTAAATTTTACTTTTAAAAATTACTTTATCAATATTTAGTGTATGTGACGATAATAATACCTTCTGGAGATAATGTCAATAGTTTTTTAAAATTTTTTCTGTTTTTTTACTGCACTCATTTTTTTCTACATTAATATACCTAAAATTATCATTAAAAATTTATTGAATTGTAATTTATATGTCTATAATTTTATAAAAATCAAAAATAATTTACAAACATTCTAAAATTAACCACACATTAATCTTTATTATTTAAATTTTAGCTTATTCTATTTCGAATATGTAATTTTTTTGTCCCTGAAATTTATAATTTAGTATTTATAACCCATAATCACATTAAAAATGGAGAATTTGAATTGTTGACATTGATATTATTTTATAGTATAGTAGGTTGCAAATACAAAAACAATGACAGAGACGAGTAAATAGATGCATGTTTTCAGAGAGTAGGTGTTTGGTGTGAACCTATAGGCTAAGTTTATTGAAAATCACTCTAGAGTTGCGGACTGAAATTATATAAAAGTAAGTTACGCCGGCAATGCCGTTATATATATCGAGTAATAATTTTGGGTGGTACCGCGGCAGACTTTCGCCCCATTGGGGATAAAGGTCTGCCTTTTTTGTACTCTATTTTACTTTTAAATTATTATTTAGTGTTTGAAAATTCAATAATTAGAATTTTAGATTTTTGCAATTTATTTCTTTAGTCATTTTAAATTACAGAATATTTAATATTTTATCTATATTTAGATGTATACTCCTATTGATCTTTCATTGATGCTATGATATCAAAACCATATATACCGGAATAACTACCATACTCAAAATAGTTGTTATTGATGTGACTACTGCAGCATATTCACAATCTGCCCCATATTCTCTTGCAACTATTGACGTATTCGTCATTACAGGCATTGCCGCCTGTATTACAAATACTTGTTTCATGAGATTTGGTACAGTGAAAAAGCTGCCAAGTATCAGTATTAAGACAGGTGAAACCACAAACCTCCCAATTAAAACAGCAACTATATCCAAACTTATTTTTATTTTTTTAAGGTCCACATAATAAAGTGTTATACCTATAAACAGCATGGAAAGCGGCGTAGTCATTTCGCCCAGATATTTACATGTATCCATTACAAATGATGGCAATTTAATTTCACAGAACAAAAATATAATTGCCAGTACAAATCCCAAAAGTGGCGGTGAAAGTATTCTCTTTAATGTATTTTTTGAAAAAATACTTGCACTGCTGTCAGAATTTATTCCATCTTTAGTTATGCCATAGGCACCTATTGTCCAGAAAAATACAGTGTTTGATATGTAATAGAGCAGTACATACGGTACACTTTTAGTTCCAAACAAAGCCATATTTATAGGCAAGCCTACAAATATGGAATTAGACACAAAAAACATGGAACGAAATGTCCCAATTCGTCCTTTTTTAACTTTTATAATTTTAGATACCGCTATAGCTAGTACATATCCTATTGCCATAGACAAAACTGGTATAACAAGACCTTTCCCTATGTGTTCCAGTTTATCTTTTGTAAAATTCCCCATAATGTTGGAAATCATAAGACACGGAAGTGCAACATTGCACACTAATTTTGAAAAAACTCTCGATATATCATCATTAAGCCATTTAAAACAGGTGAGAATATACCCTATTGAAATCATAATTATTATACTGAATATACTTCCGGCCGCATTCAATGCAATCATTTAAATCGCCTCCAGTTATTGTTCCTTAAGTTTATTCAGTGCATCAGCCAGTGCAGAATTTATTGGAGTGTCATTCTGTTTATTCAATTTTTTCATATATTTCACTGTATCCTTTTTATTTAGACTGGCATTATTTTTCCTGAATCTATTGTTGAAAGAAGATAATTTTTCTCTAAAACTGCAGTTTGGGCACACGTAGATTTGTCCATCTCCCTTTCCCCTCAGTTCAAGCTTTTTATGGCATTCAGGACATCTTACATTTGTAAACTTGCTTACAGTTTCCCTATATCCGCAATTTCTATCCTGGCAGACATTCATTATTCCATATTTTCCTTTTACCTCAAGCATATATTTACCACAATTCGGGCATCTATTTCCTGTGAGATTGTCATATTTGAATTTATCACTGCTTGATTTTATATCGCTAACCAATTCTACTGCATACCGTCTCATATCTTTTAAAAATGAATGTGGATCTTTCCTGCCCTTGCTGACTTCTTCAAGTGTTTTTTCCCATTTGGCAGTTAACAATGGTGATTTCAATCCTTTGGGCACCAGGTTAATTACCTGTTTTCCCTTTGAGGTAGGAATCATTTCTTTCCCTTTTCTCTCTACATAGTACATATTAAACAGCTTTTCTATTATATCTGCTCTCGTAGCTACTGTACCAATTCCCCCTGTTTCATTCAGCGTTTTAGCATATATTTTGTCTAATTTTACATATTTCTGTGGGTTTTCCATGGCTGAAAGCAATGATGCTTCATTAAATCTTGCAGGTGCTTTTGTCTGGAGCTTGTTTATATCTACAGATAATACATCAAAAACATCTGATTTTTTAATTTCCAGAAGTATGTTTTCCTCATTGGATTTATTGTCCTTATAAATTTTTTTCCAGCCATACTTCTTTGAAATATTGCCCTTATACGCAAAAGTTTCCCCGTCAATATCCGATTTTATTTCAATTTGAATATATTCATAAGGCGGCATCAATACAGCTATAAACCTCTTCACAACCAAATCATATATATTTCTTTCCTCTGAACTCAGGCGTGAAACGGCAATACTCTCATCTGTAGGTATAATAGCATGATGATCACTCACCTTGCTTCCGTCTACAAAATTTTTATTTGCCTTTATTCCATTTTTCAATATTTCATTTACAAAGATTCTATATTCTCCCAATGATATTGATTTCAAACGTTCTTTCAGGGTAGCAACTATATCATCCGAAATATATCTCGAATCCGTCCTTGGATAAGTGAGTATTTTATAGTTTTCATACAGTCTCTGCATTATCGATAAAGTCTGCTTGGCAGAATAGCCGAATATTTTATTGGCATCTCTTTGAAGCTCCGTGAGATCGTATAGCTTGGGAGCCATTTGCTTTTTTAAACTGGAAGTCACGTCCGTTATTCTGCAACTTTTCCCCCTCAAACCTTTAGCTATTTTCCTGGCTTTTTCATAATCAAATAGATTCCCATTTCCATTTTTATCCGTCCATTTAACAGTAAAATATTTGGTTCTCACATCTATATTATAGTAATCCTTTGGCTTGAAATTTTTTATTTCCTCCTCACGATTGACTATCATGGTCAGTGTAGGGGACTGAACTCTCCCGGCTGTAAGCTGTGCGTTATATTTGCATGTCAGTGCACGTGTTACATTGAGTCCTACAATCCAATCCGCTTCAGCCCTGCACCTGGCTGCCTTATATAAATCATCATATTTTGATGACGGTTTCAGGTTTTTAAATCCTTCATTTATTGCCTTTGTAGTCTGTGATGAAATCCAAAGTCGTTTCGTAGGCTTGTTTACATGTGACTTTTCAATTATCCATCTGGCTACAAGTTCTCCTTCTCTTCCTGCATCAGTTGCAATTATTATTTCCGAAACATCTTTTCTATTCATCTGTGATTTCACCACATTAAATTGTTTGCTGCTTTGTTTTATAACTACGGTTTTCAAATGTACCGGAAGCATAGGCAGATCTTCCAGATTCCATGTCTTGTATTTTTTATCATAGGCATCCGGATCAGCCAAAGTGACAAGATGACCAAGAGCCCACGTAACAATATACTTATCTCCCTCTATATAACCTCCATTTTTTCTGCTGCACTTGAGTACTTTGCCAAGATCCTTTCCAACAGATGGTTTTTCAGCCAATACCAATATTTTGTTCATATTTATATCCTTTCATCAATTATTTGAATGCAACTAAATATTTCAGTTCATATTATACGATTTATCTTTTCTCTTTACAAGTTTTTCATTTGATGTTACTATATAAAGGGATGATAATGGATTTCATTATAAATTGATATTTGAGGTGATTCAAATGAGTATTTGTGATTTAAAACCTGGACAAAAGGCAGCAATAAAAAGCATACACGGCAATAAAAAACTTGCAAAAAGGCTGTTGGCCCTCGGCTGCATAGAAGGAACAGAGGTTGTTCTGAAGACCTGCGCTCCACTTGGTGATCCTTTGGTAATAAATTTTAGAGGTTTTGATCTTGCCATACGCAAAAATGATGCAAAAAATATATCCATCTTATCTTAATTTGGTGTCTATATTTTATAATTTTAAATACCATGTATATTTTTAAAATACTATGGTATTTTTATATTGTAATTAATTACTATAAATAATATTGGAGGAAATATATGATTACAGCCGCTCTTGTAGGTAACCCCAATGTAGGCAAAACTTCTCTGTTCAATCATTTAACTGGTTCAAATCAGTATGTGGGAAATTGGCCTGGAGTAACAGTAGAAAAAAAAGAGGGTTATCTTGACGATATAAGAATTGTAGATTTACCCGGAATATATGCCATGGATACATATTCGAATGAGGAGAAAGTCGCTAAAAATTTTTTGCTGAATAACAATCCTGATGTAATAATAAATATAGTAGATGCATCAAATCTTAATAGAAATCTATATCTTACTACACAGCTTAAACAATTTAAAAAACCTATAATATTAGTTCTTAATATGATGGATTCAGCTGAACAAAATGGAATAAATATTGACATTGAAAAGCTTTCAAAATCATTAAATGTTATTGTTATTCCAGTAATAGCTACAAAAAACAAAGGAATAGACATACTTGAGGAAACACTTAAAAGCAGGCAGTTTGAATACAAATCACCTGAAATAAAGAACTTTAATTTTAAAACCGAAAAAGATGCTTACTCTTTCATAAAAGACATACTTGATGAATGTATAACTATGCCAAAAACAAAACCGGTATCATATACTGAAAGAATAGACAGGATAGTGCTAAATAGATTTATTGCATATCCAGTATTTTTACTTGCTCTCTTTATAATTTTCAAGTTCACATTCAGCTGGGTAGGACAACCTATTGCAGACGGACTGGGAGACTTTCTCTCCAATACAATAACACCATACTTAAAAGATCTTCTTTCAGGAACCAGCAGCTGGTTCAGCTCGCTTTTAATAGATGGAATACTTGCTGGAGTTGGGTCCGTAATTGTATTTTTTCCTATAATATTCTGTCTTTTCTTGGGAATATCATTTTTAGAAGACAGTGGTTATATGGCAAGAGGTGCTCTCATAATGGATAAACTTATGAGAAAAATGGGACTTTCCGGGAAGGCATTTATTCCACTTGTAGTCGGGTTTGGATGTTCGGTTCCGGCAATTATGTCCTCCAGGACACTTGAAAGTGAAAAGGACAGGAAACTGACAGCACTTTTAATCCCCCTCATGTCATGTAATGCAAGGCTGCCTATATATGCTCTGTTTGCATCTGCATTATTTGCAGGGAATGAAACGGAAGTAGTTTTTTCATTGTATTTACTTGGAATAATCATGGCATTTATAATAGGGCTGTTATTCAAAAATACAATATTTAAAAAGGATGAAGAACCTTTTATAATAGAACTTCCCAAATACAATGTTCCTGATTTCAAAAGTCTGTTTATACATACCTGGGAAAAAGCCAAAGGATTTTTGAGAAAAGCGGGCACAATAATCTTTTCAATGTCGGTTATAATATGGTTTTTATCAAATTTCAACTTGAATGGAATGGTACCCATGAATGAGAGCATTCTGTTCCATATAGGGAATTTTATAAGTCCTGTATTTTCCCCGATGGGGTATGGATCGTGGCAAAATGCCGTATCTCTCATTGCAGGATTGATGGCAAAAGAAATTGTAATTGGAACCATGGGCATTATATATGGAAACAACCTGGCAGCCTTGCTTCCCCACTATTTTAATCCTGTTTCCGCCTACTCGTTTCTAGTTTTTGTTCTTCTATATACACCCTGTATATCTGCCATATCTACCATGAAAAAAGAGTATGGCGGAAAAATGACGGCACTTTCTGTAACATACCAGTTTATACTGGCCTGGATTGTTTCTCTTATTGTATTCAGAGTAGGTTCTCTTATATTTTAATGGAGGCATTATAAATGATAATAGAAATTTTAATAACCGCAGCCATAGTTGTACTGGCAATATATATTTTTGTACGCAGCCTGCATAAGAAGTCCAGCGGTAGCTGCAGCTGCGGCTGCAATTCATGTGAAATTTCCAGTAAGTGTTCCAGTAAAAATAAACCTCATACTAAAAGCTGAACCGGCAGGAACAGATAAAAGGTACCAGTCTCCAAATACAAGACTGGTACCTTTTCCACCTCCACTGAATTCATACTAAATTTGAGATTTCTTTATGCCATAATCAACTATATCTTCTATAGACACTATGCCTTCTACAAATTCATCAGCATCTACCACAGGGATGGCTATTATGTCATTCTCACGTATCCTCTTTGCAACATCAAGTATTTCCTCATGCCTGTTGGCAGTTATTACACTCTTTGTCATAACCCACTCTACAGGGCATGTATCATAATGACCTTCTTCAATTAAAAATCTATATATATCGGCTTTTACTATCATACCAACTAATTTACCATTTTCATCTATAACGGGCGCTCCATTTACACTATGTTCATGCATAACATTCAATGCCTTGCTCAATATATCGTCCGGTTTTAATTTAACTATGTCAGAACGCATTATATCTCCAATCATATTAAAATCCCCTTTCTAAACATTTACACTGATCTAACTTAATTATATAATAATATTATTAAAAAGTCTAAGAAATTAATAGCTATTGTTTGAAATACTTTCTATTTCTTCAGAATTTTTTCCTCCTTTCAAAATATAGTCTATTGCACGTGAAGCAGATCTCTTTGACATTTTATTTATGCTGAAACTGATCTCAATATGATTTTTTTTGAGAAGGCTTGTCAAAAATTTAAGCTGTTTCTGCGTAATTGAATCATTTCTTACAATTGAATTGTTATTTTCAATTTTATATACAAATTCGTGTATTTTAGGAAGATTCAATACATCTTCATAATTATGAAGCATTATAACCTCTTCAAGCTTTTTATCTCCGGTGCTTAAAAATTCATTATATAGATCCACACTTACTCCGCCGTCAATTTGATCACGTCTGTTTACACCTATATATTTCTCTACAGTCTTTAAATTGCATCTTTCCATACCAAGTTGTCTGTAATATGGTCTAACACGCCTATATAAATCTATATGATATTTGGGAGGCTCAAAGTTTATATTGGATTTTAACATTCTCTCACAGATGAATGGTTCATCAAAGGCAATGCCGTTATAAGAACACCAGTTGTTATAATTTAAAATATCATGTCCAAAACTATACAGTACTTCCCCTTCATCCTCAAGATCTTCTGCAAAATATTGTGTTATGGAAAATTCCTCATGGTTTATGAAATTTCCAAAAGATATAAGTATTATATTATCATTGCATCTGTCAAAACCTGTTGTCTCGATATCAAAATATGCTATGTCATTCATATTGTATTCATTGAATATGTTACCTGGAATTTTAAGCATCTGACTATATTTTTTAATAAACATATGTACCTCCAAACATCCAATTATTGAGAAGTCAGACACATAAGCCAATATCTGACTCCGCACAACAAACCTACATCTTCTCTACTACATCTATCCCAAGCAGATACAATCCATTCCTTATTACCTGGCATGACGCCTCTACAAGCTGCAGTCTGAATTTCTTTATATTGCTGTCTTTAGTATTTAATATACTACAAGAATTATAAAATTTATTGAATATTTTTGCAACATCTACTACATATCTCGTTATTATAAACGGCTCCAGCCTGTTTATTGAACTCAATATACTGGAATTAAATTCTGAGAGAATCTTTACTAGTTCAAATTCCTCCTGTGAACTCATATTCGCATAATCTACATTTTCATCAAACTTTCCTGCTTTTCTAAGTATACTTTTCCCTCTGGCATAACTATACTGTACATAAGGCCCTGTTTCGCCCTCAAAACTCAGCATTTCATTCCAGTCAAATATTATATCCTTTTCCCTGTTGTTCTTCAGATAAGTAAATATAACAGCACCTATTCCTATTTTTTTTGCCACTTCTTCCTTGTCTTCCAGATCCGGATTTTTTTGTTTGATTATTTCAAGTGTCCTGTCTATGGATCTCTGAAGAAGATCTTCCAGAAATATAACATCTCCGTGTCTCGTAGAAAGTTTTTTGTTGGAGAACTTAACCAGTCCAAATCCCACATGTATACATGAATCAGCCCAGTCATTTCCCATGAGCTTCAGAGTTTTAAATACCTGCTTAAAATGAAGCCGCTGATCCAGCCCCACTACATATATGCACTTGTCAAAATCATAGGTTTTTTTTCTATATATGGCTGCCGCCAGGTCACGTGTAGCATATATGGTGGCTCCGTCGGACTTCTTTATTATACATGGCGGCATGTTGTAATCATCAAGCATTACAACTTTTGCACCATTGCTTTCCTTAAGAAGCCCGCATCTATCAATTTCTTCTATTACAGAATCCATTTTATCGGTATAAAAGCTCTCCCCTGCAATAGAATCAAATTCAACTCCAAGTTCATCATATACCTTGCTGAATTCCTTCAGGCTCAAATCCTTGAATCTCTTCCACAGCTGAACTTCTTCATCCTCGCCGTCTTCAAGCTTTTTAAAGTACATCCTTCCTTCATCCTCCAATGAAGGATCTTTTTCAGCCTCGTCATGGAATTTAACATATATTCTCAAAAGTTCCTTTATAGGATCTTTGTTTAATTCATCCTCGTCGCACCATCTTTTATATGCGGATATCAACTTTCCAAACTGTGTTCCCCAGTCTCCAAGATGATTTATTCTTATACAATTGTATCCCTGAAAATCCATCGTTTTGTATAGAGAATTTCCTATGGCCGTACTGAAAAGGTGTCCTACATGAAATGGTTTTGCAATATTCGGAGATGAAAATTCTATAACTATATTTTTACCATCCCCTGCTGAAGAGCTTCCATAGTTATTTTTTTCAGTCAATATTCTACTTATAATATCTTTTGCAAACACTTCCCTGTCTACAAAAAAATTCACGTAGGGACCTATATTCTCAATTTTATAAAAGTCTTCGGAGTTTATTTTTTCCTTCAACTGGGCTGCGATGATATTTGGGGCTTTTTTAAATACCTTTGCCAGCTGGAAACACGGAAATGCATAATCACCCATCTCAAGCCTGGGTGGTATTTCAATCAACCTCTCTATTTCATCAATTTTCATATCCACATGTTCTTTTATTCTATCAACTACAATTTTTTTATAGTCCATAATAATTTTCCAAACTCCTCTCCATACTGTTGTGAAATTTTTAATTTGTAGCAATATAAAAAGATCTATCACTTTATATAAAGAGACGGATCTTTTTTTCGCGGTACCACTCTAATTGGCAGATAAAATCTGCCCTCCTCCAGACTTTAACGCAGTCAGCGGCTTACTGTTTATCTGATTAAAAATATCAGATACTTCTCATAAGCTCCTCGGAGACTCTCTTTCTTTTAAGTGCATCAATAGGCTCCCACCAGTCCCTACTCGCTGAAACATGCAGCAAAAAATACTTTTTCCCGTCATGGAATTCAATTATTATCTATTATATTATCACAATCACTTTATTGTCAATATAAATTTAATTTTCTGCTATGTCAAGTTTGCTCCATTGAATAGGATCATAGGAATTTACACCTGTTTTAAATCCTATAACCTTTGAACTTACGGCAAAAGTAGTTTCGGGGTAATATAAGGGAGCACATATTGCTTCATCATGAATAAACTTAAATACCCTGTCATAGTTTTCCTGCCTGATTTTTTCATCCATGCTTTCCAATGCAGAATTAATATTTTTCTCCAATTTTTCATTATACCATACCCTTGCCTTATTGTTTGTCGTTCCCGTCTTTATAAAATCCTGCTTGAGATCACTATGCGGCACCCATGAATCTGACGAAGTACGCTGCATCAGCAGATCAAACTTTCTAGTGTTCATTGCGATATCCGTCAGAGTATTCGAATCCACTGTATTCAAGTTTACTTTTATACCTACAGCTGACAGCTGTGATTGAATAAACTCAGACATGGACTTCCACTCCGGGAAAGCATCTGTACTCAATACCATATTAAATTCAAGAGGTTTCCCATCCTTCTCAACAATACCATCTCCGTTACCGTCCTTATATCCACTTTGAGCCAGCAGCTCTTTTGACCTTTTACTGTCATACCCATATCCTTTGCTGTTTTGTTTGGTAACATAGGGTACTCCATTTTGGAACAATCCTTCTGCCGGTTTTCCAATACCATTGAGTAATTTATCAACCATGCTACTTTTATCAATGGCATAGTTGATGGCAAGTCGCACATTTTTATCTTGAAGATTAGAATTGTCATAGTTGAATGTAATAAACTCAGACATCCTTGTCTCAGAGTTGTAAATTTTGAAATTTTTATCACTCTTTAATGTATTTATACTGTCCAGTGGCACTTTACCAAGCAGTTCCCCTCCAATTATATCCACTTCACCGCTTTGGAGTGCCATGACTCTTGCCTGTCCATCCGGTATTACTTTAAATACGATCCTGTCAATCTTTGGTTTTTCACCCCAATAGTATGGATTTGGAACAAGTGAAAATTCCTTGTCTCTCGTATAGCTTTCCAGCATCCATGGTCCTGTGCCAACTGGTTTTATAAATTTACCTGCCGGGTTTCCTTCAATCTTCTGGATTGATTTTGGACTTAAAAATCTTACCGGTCTCGGATATGAAAGTTCCGTCAATATAGGATAAGCCTTATCCTTGAAAACTATTTTTACCGTATACTTGTCAACAGCTTCCATTTTCGTAACATTCACCGCAGTTAGTGAAGCATATCTCTGATTATTGACCCACCTTTTCAGATTGAAAATTACAGCATTTGAATCAAAATCCGTACCATCGGAAAATTTGACACCTTTTCTCAGTTTAAAAGTATATGTTCTGCCATCATCAGCTATATGCCACTCGGTTGCCAGCTGAGGTTGTATACCTTTTGTTCCTGCATCTTCCACCAGCCCCTCGTATATCATTTTATAAATTGGATGAGGTCCATTATAAGTGGCTGCATCCAACTTATTCATCTGTCCATCACCAGCTATAGCCACAATTATTTCTTTTTTCTGCTGTTTCTGTACAGCTTCTTCCTTGCTACTGCATGATGATATAAGCAGTGTAAAAATACATAATATTGACAATATTATGTACGATTTTATTTTTCTCATTTTCTATCTTCTCCCTATAATTAATGTTATATAAGATGACAAGCGACAAAATGGTTGCTAAATGTATTTCTTAATTCAGGTTTTACAACTTTACACTTATCTTTTACATACAGACACCTATTCTGGAATACACATCCATACTCAGGAATACTGTGTTCCTCGTTTTCCCTGAACAGTATTTTTTTCTTTTGCCTGTTTCTCGGATTGGTATCTAGAGCTGCAGCAATTAGTGCCTGCGTATAAGGATGTCTGGCATGTCTGTAGATATCAGGAATTATTTCTAAAATATTTCCCATATACATAACTGCAACTCTATCACATATCTTCTTTATTGTAGGTAAGTCATGGGATATAAATAAATACGTACAACCAAATTGCCCTTTTAAATCCGTCAACAGCTCCAGTATTTGATGCTTTATTTCAAAATCCAGGCTCGATACAACTTCATCACAGACTACGAATTCCGGTTTAAGTACGAGAGCACGCGCTATTCCCACTCTCTGTCTTTGACCTCCGCTCAATTGAATTCCATATCTATTCAAATATCCCCTGTCCAGATCAACTTTTTCAAGTATGTCAACTACCTGTTGCTCTTTTACTTCTGTGTTGTGCTTATTATAATTGTTTATAGGCTCCATAATGATTTGTTCAACAGTATAATGAGGGTTGAACAGATTGACACTATTTTGAAATATCATCTGCATTTTATTTCTGATGGTTCTCATTTTATTGAAATCATACCGGCAGATATCCTCTCCCCTGTAATATACCTTCCCACTTGTACTTTTTTCCAATTGGAGTATCATTTTGCCAAGGGTGCTCTTGCCGCAGCCTGACTCTCCAACAAGCCCTAGAGTTTCCCCTTCCTTTATTGAAAGATTGACGTCCTTTACTGCATATATTTTTTTTCTTGCTTTTTCACAATAACATTTGGATAAATTCGCAGTTTCAATTAAATTCATTTTAAATCCTTCCCGTTTCAAACATATTCCATAAGCTTTTTTGTATATTCATGCTGTGGACTTTCAAATATATCATATACATTGCCGCTTTCAACAAACTTTCCTCTATTCATTACATATACATAATCAGCTGTCTGTGCCACCACACCTAAATCATGGGTGATAAGTACAATTGCCATACCAAGATCTCTCAATTTCTCCAGCTGTTCAAGTACTTCTGCCTGTACTGTCAGATCCAGTGCCGTAGTGGGTTCATCTGCTATCAATAAGCTGGGGTTGGACAAGATAGCCATGGCGATCATTACTCTCTGGCACATTCCCCCACTTAGTTGGAAGGGATAACTGTTCAATATCTTATCTGTATTTTTCAATCCAACTTTCTTGAGAACACTTTCACATTTTCCAAGTGCATGTTTACTTCTCATTTTTTCATGAATAAATATAGCTTCCATTAATTGATGCTTGATTTTTAATACCGGATTCAATGAACTGGTTGGATCCTGAAATATCATGGTCATTTCTTTCCCACATACTTTCTGAAATTCTTTTTTATTTAACCTGCTTATATTTCTTCCATTTAACACTATTTCGCCATTTTCTATTCTCCCCGGTTCTTCAATCAATTTGAAAAGAGATAGTGCCATTACGGATTTGCCGCTGCCACTTTTCCCTACTACTGCAGTGATCTTGCCTCTCAATGCATTCATGCTTATTCCATCCACAGCCTTTGCTATAGTTCTATATTGGGTATTGTAAAAATATGTTTTTAAATCTTTTATAGACAGTATTATTTGATCTTCCATTTGCTCACCCCGTCATGTAATTTTTAGTCTGAATTGGGACTCAGTGCTTCATTGAGTCCTTCACCGAACATATTCAACCCGAATACAACTACCATAATCGTCAAACCCGGCCATATCATCAGTATCAAGTCGCTGGAAATAAATTGTCTGCTGTCACTAAGCATTACTCCCCAGTCCGGTGCAGGCGGCTGTGTACCAAGTCCAATAAAAGAAAATGCCGCTATATGGGTAATTATGCTGGCCACTTTTAAGGTAGCAAGTACGATAATAGGAGAAATTGCATTTAAAAGTATATGTTTTATGACAATATTGAATTTTGATGTTCCTGCAGCTGTTGCTGCCATTATAAAATCCATTTTCTTTAATTTAAGGACAGTTCCTCTGATGATTCTGGCAAATGGTGCCCACCAAAGTGAAATTAGTACCAGCATAATATTGAAAATTCCCGGTCCAAAAATTCCTACTACTGCCAGAGCCACAATGCTGGATGGGAAAGTCAGCACAATATCCGCCAGACGCATTATAAAATTATCTACCCATCCTCCAATATAACCTGCCAATACTCCCAAAGGGACAGCAATTGCAAGTATACCTGCCAGAACAATCAATGAGCTGCTGAAGGATGTCCTTGTACCATATATTAATCTGGACAGAATACACCTTCCAAGCTGGTCAGTTCCCAGTGGGAATTCAAAGCTGGGCTTCAACAGCCGTCTTTGCAGGTCCATATCAAGAGGGTTATGAGGTGCTATATAGGGTGCAAATATCCCTATTAAGATAAAAAATACTACTATTACACCTCCTGCCACCGCTAACTTATCACTTCTAAGACAATAGAGCACATTATTAAAATAACTCTTATCTCCAACATCAGTTTTTACTTCATCCATTTGTGATTTCCTCCAAACTCCGGCAAAATTAACTCAGGCTGCTCTATTCTACTTTTCCACAGATATCATAAACATCGGTCTTGATTTATACTTCAATTTCTCATATTCATCCCATACCTTTTCGAAAATATCTGTTTCACAATAAATTTTAGTAAATCCGAGTTTAAGCAAAACATTAAAATCCCATTGAGGACGCAGACGTCTATTCATAGGCATGGATCGTCTGAATTCATCTCCATTATCAGGATGACCGTTATGATTGGGACTTTTTCCATACTTTTCAATATACTTTTCATACTCTTCTTCGTCCCTTTCAAATTTCAGTCTGTATTTCTCATCAAAAAGATTTAGATTCCAATTGGCATCAAAAATAAGTATTTTCCCACCCGGGTGAAGTACACGTTTCCACTCTTTATAAGCAGTTTCTGCATCTCTTAAAGTCCATGTTACATTTCGACTGACTATTAAGTCAAAGCTTTCATCTTCAAAGTTCAATGCATGGCTGTCCATAACATGGAATTCAGGATTAACTTTTGATTCCAGTGCATTTTTTTTAGCTTCCTCAATCATTTTTTCCGTACAATCCACAGCTGTAACCCTGTGCCCTGCAAGTGATAGAATAATTGCAAAAAATCCAGGTCCAGTACCTGCATCCAATATGTCAAGTTTTTTCTTTTCAGGTGCATTTTCCATTATTATATCTGTCCATACACTCTTTTTAAAACTGTTGAGTTCCTTCTGTATATTGCTGCTGTAATTTTCTGCAGCCTTGGTCCAATTATCTTCTACAAAATCCTGTAAATCCATTTTACAACTCCCTTCCAATCACAAAGATATTAAAATTCACATTCATGAAGCCCAAAGTTATTCAAGCCTGATTTTAGGATCGATATATATGTAACATATATCAACTATCAGATTTAGAACAATAAAAGCCAGGGCTACTACCAATATATATCCCTGAATTACAGGAAAATCTTTTGCCTTTATACTTTCAACTGCATATTTCCCAATGCCATTCCATGAAAATATAGTTTCACATACAAAATTACCTGCAACCAGCGATCCAAAATTACTTCCAACAAGAGTCATACAGGGAAGTACTGCATTTTTCAATCCATGCTTGATAATTACAGCACTTTCGCTTAAACCTTTTGCACGTGCAGCTTTCATATAATCACAGTTAATTATTTCAATAAGGTTTGCCCTAAGCAATCTGGTATATGCAGCTGCATAGCCAATACTGAGAGTGAAAGCCGGCAAAAAAATATTTCGAATTTTATCACCTGCTATTACAGGAAATACATTTAAATATACTGCAAAAAAATATAACAACAGCAGTCCCAACCAAAAATCAGGAATTGTAACTCCTATTGTAGAAATAACCCGTAAAAAGTGGTCAATCCATTTATTCCTGTATCTGACAGATACAACAGCCATCAGAAGTGCTATCACTATGGATAATAATGCTGCACAAAGGGCTAATTTTAGTGTAGCCGGAAATCTGGATAATATTTCATCAAGAACTGGCTGCTTGCTCCTATATGACACTCCCAGGTCAAGGCTGCAAACCTTGCCAAGCCATCTCAAGTATTGCACATAAAGCGGCTTATCCAGTCCAAGTTCTTTATTAACCGCTTTGACATTCTCTGAATTTACCTGTCCACCCTCATTTACAATTGTGATTTCCGCTGAATTTCCTGCTGATAAATTACTTAGAACAAATGCTCCTATTGAAACTATTATAAGGATTGGAACAACCTGCAGCATACGTTTCATAATATATTTAGCTTTCACTGATTCACCCCCTTCAAATGAAGCCTTACTTTATATTCAGCAAGTTTTATGCCAATTATTTTTATGGCATTTCCAATACTTATATTTAAAAAAGTATCATATTGATAAAATTGGAGTATCATATCGATAAAATTTTATCAATATGATACTCCTAAATCAACCCACACTTTTTATAAATTTCAGTAATAATATGACTTTTAAACTCCATATAACCTGTCTTAATTATTTTTTTATTGCCGATACAAGCAGCATCATTGGTCTGCGTAATTCATCCAACATTCCAGGAACAGTATTGAGTAAGTTATGTGCAGGTTTAGGCTCAACAACACCTTTTATTTCAAATCCTGATTTTATTAGGCTGTTTAAGTATGTTGTCAATGTTCTATGATATTTTATAATTTCCTCGCCTAGAAAATTGGCCTTACGCATACCCTCTGTAAAATAATTGTCAACTGGCCAGTGCATGATATTACCGCTATCATCGTAATGCCAGTCCTGAGGTCCCTGGGCAGTAAAAACAGGATGCTCTACAGAAAATATAAATTCTCCTCCATTTGAAATGCATTTGTTTATCTTGTCTAAAACATCTTCAAATGATTGAACATAATGAAGAGCCAGGGAACTGATAACAACATCAAAGGAATTATTAGGGAAATCAATGTCTTCTATCGGCATACGTATATACTGTATATATTTTGATTTTGTTTTGTCCCTTGCTTCATTTAGCATCTTTTGTGAAATATCAATTCCAATAACTGACTTTGCGCCATTCTCTATGGCAAACCGGCAATGCCATCCAAAACCACAGCCTAAATCCAAAACTTTCTTGCCATGAAAGTCAGGCAGCATTTTTCTTAATTCATGCCACTCCCCAGCAGCTTCAAGCCCCTTCTTTGAACGATCCATATTCCTATATTTTTCAAAGAAAATTTTATCATCATATTTATTTTGTTTCATTTTGATATCTCCATTCTATTTTACTTCCAATTCCACAGCTAAAAGATTATAGTAATACACATAAGTCCAATTTGAACTAGATTGATTATTGTGAAGTTCATAACGGAAAGTATAAAAGTTTTGCTTTTTACCGGATTGCTGCAAAACATTTTAATATTTTTATCAACCATAAAAAATGTAAATAGTGACATTAAAAATATTTTGGGCAAGACCCCGATTACAATTAAAAATATTATTGCTGCATATATAATATAATACATGAATTTGAACAATAGGAGTGAATTTTTCCTTCCAATATAATATGCAAGAGTATATCTATCGTTTGCAGTGTCTTTTGATAAGTCACATATATTATTGGCAAGCATTATATTGAAAATACCATTTATACATGATATTGAAATCAGGAAAATATATATAATTTCAATAATGTTTATACTCAAGTTCAACATTCCACTGTTATATGAGAACAAAATAATATTGCTGTCGAATGTATTTATATATATCGACAAAAATACTATTACAAACCCCATGAAAAATCCTGAAAATATTTCTCCAAGAGGCATTCTTGATATTGGTACGGGGCCAAAAGTATAGAATATACCTACAGAAAAAGAAGCTGCTCCTATAAAAAATACTATCAAATTTGTATGGATTGTCAGAATTATTCCCGATATAACTGCAATTGCAAGAAGTATTGCTATTAAAGCAAGTGCAGTTGACTCTTTTAATTTTCCCGAGGATATGATTCCTATTTTTTCATCATCTGTACAAACTCTTTTTTTATAGTCACAATAATTGTTTATAGCTGTAGTTGCCATATCAAAACTTATCAGTGAAACAAGCATTATAAAAAAATTGACTGTCCTTAGACTATCATATCTGTATATGGAATAGATAGTACCTAAAAAAAATGGTATAATACTTGCAACTTTTGTTTTGATCTCCACAAATTCTAAAAAATCTTTTAAATTCAAAACGAAAACACCACCCTGGATATTATATAAAAAACCTTAGACTTTCAAAGCCTAAGGCAAAATATTATTCTGAGATACCTACTTTAAGGTCAGCTGTATCTCCCTTTTTTGCATTTTCTATTAGTTTCTCGCTTAATTCCTTGAAAATCTCTGAAGATTCCGTAGCACCTGTTACAGTGTCAACTTTGGAGGCATCCTGCCTATTTACCAGGTCATCTGCCAGTTGTTTGCTGTATTTGACCGGATTCATGCCATTAGTTTTAGCTGACATATTTTTATTATAATCCTGATCTTGAGTTATATATTTTCCTTCCTTGTTTACATAATCATATTTTGCTGAGACAATTTTACCGTCTTTAACTTGAATCTGGACAAATGGCTTCCATCCCTTGCTGTCAAAATTCTGGGCTTCGGCTTTATAATCTCCATCTTTTAATGCCTCTGATTTTTCGGTAGATGTGTTTGATTTATCAGTTTTTTGATCTGTCTGGGTATTTCCTCCGCATCCGGTAAAAAGTGCAATAATCATTAAAGCTGAAATAATTATACTTAAAAAAGACCTTTTTCTCATATATGCTCCACCTTTCCAATTTTAAAACGTTTTACTTTCACACTTAAATTATACTACAACTTGTACAAGTTATACAGTAAAAAGACAATTTTCCTAATTCACAAAAACTCTACAAATTTTGTAGACATGTCCACAAAATAAATGTAAAATTCTAAGTATAAAACATTATCAAGGGAAGTGCTTTTATGGATAAAAATATAAGTATTATTATTTTAGGAGCAGGATATTCTGGAATACGTACAGCCCAAAAATTAAATATGAAATACAGGAACAATACCAATATCGAAATTATATTGATTGACAGACAACCCTTTCATACTTTGATGACTGAATTGCATGAAGTGGCTGGAGGGAGGGTTTCTGAAGATTCCGTCAAAATTCCACTTAATAGAATCTTTCACAGATCCAGTGTAAAAGTTGTTAATGCCTGTGTAGAGAATATAGACATGGAAAAAAACACTGTCAAAACCAACAATGAAAATTATACATATGATTATCTCGTAATAAGCACAGGTGCCGAACCTGCATTTTTCGACATACCCGGTGTAGAGGAAAATGGATTTACACTCTGGTCATTAAAAGATGCCATAAAAATACGGAATCACATTATAGATATGTTTAAAAGAGCCTCCATGGAAACAGACTCAACTGCAAGAAGAAGAATGCTCAATTTCATAGTTGCCGGTTCCGGTTTCACAGGAGTGGAAATGGCAGGAGAACTTTCAGAATGGAAAACAAGCCTTTCGAAAAAATACAGTGTAGATGAAAATGAAGTAAACTTGATGCTTGTGGAAGCGCAGCCAGATATATTAAATCTGTTCGATAAAGATCAATCTGCAAAGGCAGAATCCTATATGATAAAACACGATATTAAAATACTAAAGAATTCTCCAATCACAAAAGTCGGCAGGGACAGCATAGAATTAAAAAATGGGAGCATAATACAGACAAATACACTCATATGGACATGCGGAATACATGCCAGCGAACAAGTTTCCCGTTATGGACTTGAAACCGGTAAATCCGGAAGAATTAAAACCAACTCCAAAATGCAGGTGCTTGGAAAAGACAATATATATGCTGGTGGAGATACAAGTTATTATGAATACGATAATGGAAAAGCTATTCCTCAAATAGTTGAAACTGCACTTCAGTCAGGTGAAACAATAGCTAAAAATATAATTTCCCAGATAGAAAATACCAAAAGCATTGAATTCAGGCCAAAATACCATGGATTTATGGTTTCACTTGGCGGTAAATACTGTGTGGCCAGTCTATCAGGTATAAAGTTATCCGGATTCTTCGCTGTGCTCATAAAGCATCTGGTGAATTTGCACTATCTGTTCGGATTAAATGGAATAAATGCGTGCTATCATTATTTAATTCATGAATTTTTTTCAATAAAAGACAGCAGATGCCTAATGAGAGGTCACCTTTCCTCAAAAGCAAACAGGCTTTGGCTTCTTCCTTTAAGAATATTTATTGGATGCCTTTGGGTACTTGAGGGGCTGCATAAATTTATAGGAGAAAGCACATGGAATTCACAGGGATTCAGCTCATTAAAAAATGGAATTGCACAGGACAGCTGGATGAAAAGCGGAAATATGAATCTTCCATTTGAATGGCTGCATACAGCTGCAAACTCAGGAGCTACCGAAGCTGTAAAGAATTCATCTTCTACCTCTGCTTCACAGACCCAGCCAATATTCAATCATATACCTGATTTTTACAACTGGATCATGAATATATTCATACCCAATCAGACTGCAGCACTATGGTTCCAAAGGACAGTTGTAATTGCTGAAATACTCATAGGTCTGGCTTTAATTGCAGGATTTTTAACCTTTCTAGCCAGTGCAGCCTCAGTATTTCTTGTAATAAACTTTGTTCTTTCCGCAATGGCAGGTTGGGAAACACTTTGGTACATTTTTGGAGCAATTGCACTCATGGGCGGTGCAGGAAGAACTTTTGGCATGGATTATTTCATAATACCCTGGATTCGTGATAAAATAAGCAATTGGAGATTTGGCAAAAATATTCCGATGTATCGGCAGTAATTTCAAATATATACTCAAGGGGTCTTACTTATATGGATAAACTGTGGGATAACTATAGAATTGTAAAAAGTGAACTTGAATCTGTAGTTGAGTTCATGAATAAAAACTCCAAATGCAAGGACAAGAAAATAGAGAAGGCCATCAGGGATCTGATTTATTCCAGCGGAAAGATGCTGCGGCCGGCTTTCGTAATAATATCCTCCCATTTCGGAGATCATGATTTGAAAAGAACAGTACCGCTTGCTTCCGTAATAGAATTTTTCCATATGGCAACCCTGGTGCATGATGACATAATAGACGATTCGAAATTGAGACGCGGCAAAGAAAGTGTACAATCGAAATATGGAAAAGATTATGCTGTTTATATAGGAGATTATATATTCTGCCTGTGCTTCAAAATACTTGCTTCTATGACTTCCTTGAAAAATATAGAAATCAACAGCAACTCAATGTCAAAAATCTGTATAGGCGAAATAGATCAGTTCAACTCAAAATTTGAGAGTTCTATTTCAGTTAAAAATTATTTGAACAGAATTTCAGGAAAAACTGCTGAATTATTTTCTCTGGCACTTTATATAGGTGCCGCAGAAAGCGGCTGCAGTGATGCCCTATGCAGACAATTTTGGAGAATTGGACATAATATAGGGATGTCTTTTCAAATAATAGATGACATTTTGGATTATACAGGTGATGAAACCTCTCTTAGAAAATCACCTTCTTCAGATATAAGCCAGGGAATATTTACCATTCCTTTCATATACGCCGCAATGGAAGATAAGAACTCATTTAAACCTTACCTTTCAAAAAAATACTTTTCAGATGAAGACGTCCGTAATTTGATATATATTGTAAAGCAGCACAATGGTATAGAAAGATCTATTGAACTGGCTTCAAAATACACAAGAAAGGCTCTTGGTATGATAGATAAATTACCTGAAAACAATTATAAACATATTTTCAAGGATATAACAGAACATCTTTTGAAAAGATATTATTGATTATTGCCTGAATTTTTTCACGGATAAATTAATATACTTATTTATGTACTTCGTTCCATGTATTGGTATATATTGTTAAAAAAACTTGAGTTTCTGCTGCATTTAATGTTATAATAGAAACCAATGTTATTTTTTCATATAGGGCTGCCTGATAATTTAGTCCTATAATCAGGTATAGGGAGGAAAATAAATGAGGAAAAAAGCGTTATCTGCGATTATGATTCTGGCATTCACTGTCATGATAAACAGCAGTGTATTTGCTTCATCAAATGAATTAAAACAAACACAAGATAACAAAGCAAAATTGCAAACAAAAGTCAAACAGCTAAATACACAAATCAATTCTGTTATAGATAAAATTGACCAGAATAAAAAATCCATGAACAATATAGCTAGAAACATTCAAACTACTGAAAAAAAGTTAAAAGTTATAGAAGATAGTTCTGAAGTTCAAAACAAGTTATTCAAAAAACGTGCAAGGGCGATGTATATGAGCGGTATAGGAGGATATGCAGAAATTCTTTTGACATCCAACAATATAAACGATTTTATTTCCAGAGTAGATACAATATCTAAAATAATGAAATTTGATAAAAATATTTTAGACAACCTCAAAAGAAACCAGGAAATTATATCATCCCAAAAGATGGCTCTAGTTTCTGAAAAAGAAAAGCTCAATGCTTTAAAAACGGCAAATGAAGCTACTCTGGCAAAATTGGGTTCAGAGATAAGTACTCAGAAGAAACTTCTTGCACAGGAATCAAAAAAAGAAAGTGACTTGATTGCTGAAGAAAATTCCAGACAATTAGCTCTAAATACCATGCACAATACAATGTCAAGCAGATTATCCCGTGGAGGATCTATTTCTGTTACAAGCTCGGGTTCCTTTACTGTTAATGCGACTGCATATTGTGATGGAGGAATTACTGCTTCGGGAATGTCCACAAGAAAGGGTATAATAGCTGTTGATCCACGAGTTATACCGCTGGGATCAAGAGTTTACATTGAAGGCTACGGATATGCCATAGCAGCCGATACAGGAGGTGCAATTCGCGGAAACAGGATAGATTTGTTTTTCCCTTCCAGATCCGATGCCCAAAGCTGGGGAATGAGGTCTGTCAAAATTCATATACTTAATTAAAACAATTAATCTGTCAGCATAAATATGCTGTAATAAGTATAGAGTACTTTGCATAAAACAACCCGGCAATTCAAATTACCGGGTTGTTTTTAAGTATATAAAACTATCTATACATTATACTTTGAACATCCACTGCATCCGGAAGGCGGATCTATAAACGGCTTCAATTCCAAACCTCTTCCCATATTTTCATCACTGGACAAAATTGAAAATCCACCACATACATTTATTACATCTCTTGCAACAATAAAGTTAATGTCCTTAATTTTATCTGAAATATCATCATCCTCCAATTGTCCAACATCAATATTAAATACCGGTCCGCCGCAATTTGTCCCCAAGTACCTTATTCTCAAGTTATAATCCTGTACATTACTGGAATCCAAGAAACTCTTAAACTCATCATAAGCTTTATCACTTATTCTCATAAATTTCATAGCGATAACCTCCTCCAACTTTAATACAATCACATGATAATTTAGTAATTATTATATCATCATTTTTATTATTTACCAAATATTTTTTAACCAATATTGATAATTTATTTTATTTCTCCGTGATTTTCATGGTTATCTACTTTAACTATGGAATTATTTTCATCTACAAACACTACTATTGGATTATAGTCCCTGGCTTCATTTTGATCCATCTGACAATAAGTCATCAAGATAACTTTGTCACCAGGCTGTACATATCTTGCAGCTGCTCCATTCAGACAAATTGTCCTGCTGTCCTTCTTTCCAGCTATCACATAGGTCTCAATTCTGCTTCCATTATTTATATTCACAACCTGAATTTTTTCATATTCAAGTATATTTGCACTTTCCATTAATCTTCTGTCAATCGTTATACTTCCAACATAATTCAGATTTGCCTCCGTAACCGTTGCCCTGTGAATTTTTGATTTAAGCATGTTTAACTGCATAATTATCCTCCCTGGTCATTAGTTTTTCTGTATTTTAAAGGTAAAATTATCTATTAGCCTTACTTTACCTATATAGACAGCTATTGCAATTAAAACAGTCCTGTCAATATTTAAAACCGGTTTTAAATTCAGGCTGTCAACCACTTCAACATAATCTACTCTGGCAAGTGGTTCCGAATTCAATTTTTCAACAATCACTTTTTTTATATTATCGGCATTTCTCTCTCCTGCATTCAAAAACTTTTTTGCCTTGTCAAGACTTCTGTTAAGTATTACAGCCGCCTTTCTCTCATCTTCGGAAAGGTAGGTGTTCCTTGAACTCCTGGCAAGTCCATCAGCTTCTCTTACTATAGGGCATCCTACTATTTCAATATCGAAATTGAGATCTCTAACCATTCTTTTTATAACTGCAAGCTGCTGTGCATCTTTTTCTCCAAAATAGGCCTTATCCGGGGTTACAATATTAAAAAATTTTGAAACGACAAGGCAAACCCCGCCAAAATGAACAGGTCGTCTTGCGCCACACAGTCCTTCAGTCAGCCCATTTACATTGACAACTGTGCTTGAATCTTCATAATACATGGTTGAAGGCTCTGGATTAAAAATCAAATTTGCTCCTGCACCTTCACAAAGTTCCGCATCCCTCTTTATATCCCTTGGATAAGTCTTAAAATCTTCATTTGGTCCAAACTGGGTAGGGTTCACAAATACACTTACAACAACCCTGTCATTTTCTGAAACCGCCCTTTTAATGAGACTTTCATGTCCCTCATGCAAAAAACCCATGGTAGTAACAAGTCCAATGGTAAATCCCTGCTTTCTCCATGTCTTGACCTGACTTCTTACTTCATCTATTTCATGTACTGTATTCATAACTTTCATTCTCCTTCTTATATCTAGTGTACAAAGTACTACAATTTATCTATGATGCTGTCATCTATTTTAAAACTATGTTCCTCATCAGGGAAACTTCCACTTTTAACTTCTTCTATATAATCTTTAAATGCCCCTCTTACAATCTGTCCGGCATTTGCATAGTATTTCACAAATTTAGGCTTGAAATCATTGAAAAGTCCAAGCATGTCCTGATATACAAGTATTTGTCCATCACAGTATTTGCCTGCACCTATTCCTATAGTCGGTACTGACACAGATTCGGTAATAATTTTCGCCAGTTTGTACGGAATGCCTTCAAGTACAATAGAAAACACACCTGCATCCTCCAATTTTTTTGCATCCTCTATTATTTTTCTGGCATTCATTTCGTTTTTCCCCTGGACCTTGAATCCCCCAAATATATTTATAGACTGAGGTGTAAGCCCAATATGTCCCATTACCGGAATTTGTGATTTTACAATAGCCTTTACCTGTTCATAAACAGAAGCTCCACCTTCAAGCTTTACAGCACCTGCCTGTCCTTCCTGTATAATCCTTCCTGCATTTTTTACTGCATCATATACAGAACTCTGATATGACATAAATGGCATATCTCCAACTACAAGAGCATTTTTTGCCCCTCTTGAAACTGCCCTTATATGGTGCAGCATGTCTTCCATGGTTACACTTAAGGTATCCTTATAGCCAAGACAGACCATTCCAAGTGAATCACCAACCAGAATACCGTCAATGCCAGATTCGTCTACAAGCTTTGCCATTGAATAGTCATAGGCCGTAAGCATGGTGATTTTTTCACTTTTGCGCTTTGCATCCATAAAAGTTGAAACACCTTTTTTCATCATCTTTTTACCTCCAAATTCTTTTTGACCAGCGTATAATCATTTCCCCCGTGTTTTTTTTCAGATAATTTAACCAGATTCATGGACAAATGCCTGTACAATTCTATGTCTTCATTTGGTATGACATCAAGATGATGCTTCAAAGTCTCAATGTCCCTCCGTTCAACAGGCCCTGTAAGAGCACCGGTAAAACCTGTCTCTTTTATATTGGATATGTTGCTTTCAATCAAAGGCATAAGTGCATTTATACAATCTTTTTCATCAATTCCACACTCTTTCAAATACTCACATCCTATATTTAAAAGTGAAAGTACCAAATTCGAGACTGTGACATTTGCAAGATGGTATAGAGATTTTTTTGTTTTATCAAGCAAAAGTACTCTATTTCCCATATGTTTGAAAATAGAAATCAATGTTACCAAATATTTAGAATCACCTTCGATTGAAAAATAAATTTTTTTTAAAACCTTATAAGTACTGAATCTGTCTGAAAAAGCACACATCGGATGGATAGAATATCCGAACGCTCCTGAAGTGTTAATATCTGAAAAGATGGATGAAGATAAGGAACCACTTGAATGGCATATAATCTTACCCTTGAGGTTATACTTTCTAATTTGATTCCAAATTTTCTTTATAATGTCATCGGGAGTAGTTATAAAAATAACATTACAATTTTCAATAAATTTACTTAATTCCATATAAAAATTTGTATGTGTAAATTCAGCTGCTTCTTTTGCTGAATCTACATTTCTGCTATAATAACCTTTTACATTTAATCCGTTGATAGTAAAATACTTGCCCAAGCTTACGCCTACTCTTCCGGCACCAATAAAACCAATACTCGACTTCACAGCATCACCGTCGCTTTCGTAGTAAATAGCTTATACTTACCCCCATTTGACCTTAATATTAAATTAATAACACTTTTGGTGCAGTTCAAAACGATACTACCCATGTTAATTTTATCACATGTTGATTTCGTGTTCAAATATTTATTTTGCTTAAATTCTAACCTGTCTTTCAACTTTTCCACCATTTATAATATTTATCTTGCCGCTGTACTCTACTCTATTTATATTACACTCCCTTCCTATGGTAATATTTTTTCCCCTAACTATATCAGCTGTAGTTCCTTCAAGATATATGTCATCTCCCTCTATGGATTCGACAACAAGTTCTTTTTTATAAAAAAATGCGGACCTTAAAAGCTTTCCTACTATTGATTCATCAAATGCTGACATCCTTATATTTATATTTTCTCCCCCTATTTCTCTTGCCACAGATTTTCCATGCAGAACCATATTTATTTGGCCCGCATTTAAAAGTCCTCCAATTCGTATAAATCCATGCGCTTTGAAATTTTCACTTTCGCAATCCCCTTTTACATTTATTCCTCCTGATATTTCTACTTCTTCCGCATATAAATTTCCACCTACACTGCTACTTCCAGATATCTTCATCTTTGCAATTTTCGCATCTTCTGAAACACTGGATGATCCGCTTGCTTTAAACTCATCAGCCTTTTCTATATTTCCTTCAACCTTCATGGAACCGCTTATATCTATTCTATCCGATTTAATATTTCCTTTTATTCTGCCTGATCCACTAAACTTGATGTCCCCATTTACCACCACACTTCCCTGTATTTCACCAGACCCGCTTACCTTCAAAAATTTACAGTCTATATCCCCATTGATTTTTCCCGAACCGCTAATTTTCACTTCATTATATATTCCTCCTCCAACACTTCCCGAACCTGAAATCTTAAGATCTTTTCTTTCTTCCATTTTAAAACAGCTCCTCAATTTTTAATTTCAGCTTTTCTATAACTTTACCAATATCCAGTCTCATAATTACCTTGGATAAATTATCAAAACAAATCTCATTTGGAAGCAGTGAAATAAAACACACTCCCACCCCAATTTTCCTCACAAAAACTATCTCACAATTTCTGCCGGAATATTTGTTGTAATTGTCCTGTAAGGTCTGAATTACAATTTTACTTTCCTCCACTGATATATTACCTACTGTAAGAAATTCCTGCAGTATATCCATGTATAATACTTCATTAAATGAATAAATAGAAAAATCAGCATTAAAATCACTATACATTTTCAAAACATTTTTCATAATAATGCCTTTTTCAATAAGATCATCATGAGAAATTTTAATATTTGAAACTCTATTAGAAAAAATTTGTGCCATATCATCCAAGGATATATCATCCTTCATACTTTTTATTCTCTCTATTCTACCAAGCATTTCTTCTCTTGGGAAAAAAGTTTCCTGACCTGTAAAAGAAGATTTTTTTATAAACCATTCCTCGGGTATCAATTTTTTCCGTTTCCATCTATAAAGCTGTCCATAAGATATATTACTTAATTCCAGAAGTTCTTTTTTAGAAATTAAATTTTCCTCCATAAATCTCACTCCTTAATAATAGTGTAACATAACATTGTTATGTTGTAAATGAGTGTTTGTATTTTGGTAATTTACTTATAAAGAAGGAAATGACAAAAAAACATATAGATCTTGTATACGGCGATTCTTCCACTGGACTCATGGGTGAAATTTCAGACGAGGTATATAAAAATGGCGGGAATACTATACTCCGCCATGGAAATGAAACTAACTCCAAGTTTTAATCCATACAAAATTATAATTGAACCACAGACTACATTTATAAATCGTATTATTTTTTTATTGAATCTATATTTGAAGGTACTTACAACAGTTGTCAACATAAAAAACCATATAATTGAAGCTGCACATACTCCCATTATAAAAAAATTGGCATCATATAATGCAAGTGAGCTCCTGAATCCTCCAAGCAAAAGTGATCCATCAATAATAGCCTGTGGATTCATCCATGTCACAACAAAGCTTGCAATCACTATTTTTGTAAAATTATCATCTGTATATTTTCCTTTAATACAGGTGGATTTATCCATTATAAGCTTTATACCGATACACACAACAGCAATGGATCCAGCAAACAAAATAATTAGTTTAACATATATTGACCTCTCAATTATGGAACCAATTCCAAAAAAACATGCTATGGCAAGTGAACAGTCAAAAAACACAATGGCTGCTGCTGTCATACAGGCTCTAAGTCTCCTATTGTTCAAGGCTGAATTTATTACATACATATTTTGCATTCCTATTGGAGCAGTATAGGCAAATCCCAATATCAATCCATGGAAAAAATTCTCTACTGACATAATTCCCTCCTGTCGATCTTTTTTCTTTAATTATATTAAGTATCTGCCTATATGTCTGCAACCAAATTTTAAAAATTCAACCCAACCAAAGATTTAACCTCGGCAGGATTTAATCATACTCCTAACTATATCAGACAGTTTTTTCAAAGCAAACTCCATTTGAGAATATGAGGCATATGAATAGGAAATTCTTATAAAGGAGTTCTTTGAAAAATCATATATACTGCCAGGATTTATAAGTATTCCCTGTTTACATGCATAGGAAAAGAGCTTGTCTACTGATATTCCAGAATTTATTTTCATCCATATATAAAAGCCGCCGCTGGGTCTTGTCCATGTTGCTATATCATGAAAATACTTCTTCAGCATATAAAGCGCATTATCTCTTCTATTTTTTATATCCTTGCGAAGTTCATCCATGTATTTATCATACAGTCCGCTGGACATCCATTCCGCTATAGCGATCTGTGAAATTGAGCTTGCTCCATAATCATTCTGCATTTTTATATCTCCAAGACGTTCTATAACAGGTTCAGGTCCTATAATCCATCCTATTCTGAATCCAGGTGCCAGTGATTTCGACACAGTTCCCATATACAGCACCGTTCCATTTGTATCCATTGATTTTAATGGATACGGCGGAACTTCATCTATCCAAAGTTCCCTGTATGCATCGTCTTCTATAATTGGTATCCTGTTTATCATACATACATCCATCAATTTTTTTCTCCTGCTTAACGGCATAACTACACCAGTAGGATTATGATAGGTCGGTATAGAATACAGCAGTGATGTATTACGATCAATTGAATTAACAAGTTCCTCTATTTTTATACCACGATGATCCATTGGAACGCCTTTCAGGTTTATTCCTGAAGATTGAAAAATGCGAAGTGATTTCAAATATGACGGTTTTTCCACTATTACCGTGGAATCCACCTGCAAAATCCCCGTGGAAATCAGTTGAAGTGCCTGAAGAGATCCTGATACAATTAAAATGGATTCTGGAGAAGCATTTATTCCAATTTTTTTTACATATTCACCTATTATCTTTCTAAGATACAAGGAGCCTTTGGGCTCTTCATATCCAAGAGAATATATCTTATCTGAAATTCTGTTCATTATCTTTTTCATCATATCACATGGAAACAGCTCCGGAGAAAGTTCTCCAGTTCCAATACGAATTATGTCATTTTGAAATTCAAGTTTGTTTATAATCTGAATTGTACGTAAATTCGGCTTATAAATACCATACTTTATATAACTGTCCCAGTCAGGCCTGTTAATCGATGCCAGTAATGACCATGTATTATTTACAACTACAGTTCCTCTGCCTCCCTTTCCATCTATAAGTCCTTCTGATTTTAGCTCATTCAGTGCTTCTATTACCGTACTCCTGTTTACATTGAAATTTTTTGCCATTTCTCTCTGTGTGGGGAGTTTTTTACCTATAGTCCATTGCCCCGTAGATATTTTTTCTCTTATATACATAATTATCTGTTTATATATGGGAACAAGTGATTTTTTATCGGGAATCCATTTTTCTGTATCTTTATGCAAGTTGAACTCCTCCTCTACTCCCCAATTATCTTGAAATGATATTTCTACCACTTTTCGTAATGAACTATATCCTCAAGCTTCTTTCTTGGTCTCTGTTCCGGTGATTCATCCGGATATCCAATTACAAGTACGGCTACAACATATTTACTTTCAGGTACATTCAAAACAGGTCTTATATCCTTCTGGGTAAACCATGCAACCCAACAGGCCCCCAGTCCCAACTCCTGTGCCTCGAGGACAATATGCTCCGATGCAATTGCAGTATCCCTGATTATCTGTTTAACTTCCTCTTCAGGACTTGTTTCATCTATATTAGAATTTTCTCCATCTCCAATTCTAGATTCCATATCACCTACACAGGCTACAAATAATGGCGCAGTTGTCATCCACTGCTGATTGTGGCACACCCTAGAAATCTTTTCCCTCATATCTTGCGACTTTATCACAATAAACCGCCAGGGCTGGGTATTGCTGCCCGACGGTGCCAGCCTTGCACTTTCCAGCAGCCGTTTTATATTATCATCACTGACTGCCTTATCCTTGTATTTTCTTATACTTCTGCGTATTTCAATTTCCCTCATCAATCGAAGCCACTCCTTTTTACCATAGCAGGCAATCACAATTTATCACCTGCTATTATTTAGTACAAACTAATCTGGATAATTTAATCTTTCATCAGATATATCTGACAATACATCGTCAAGATATTTCCTACCCCAGTATTTGGCCATAGGAAGATTCATGTCCAGATAATTACCGCAGTCTTTTGCCGCAGCTCCAGGTACATCTCCCTCGAAGTCTGCAATAAATCTATACATTTCCTTCAATAAACCTACTATATCCTTTGATTCATAATCTCCACCAAGAATAAGATAGAATCCTGTTCTGCAGCCCATTGGTCCGAAATATACTGTTTTAGAAGCAAAGTCCTTGTGATTTCTCAAAAAAGTTGCACCCAGATGTTCGATAGTATGAACTTCTGCAGTATTCATGACAGGCTCATCATTCGGGCTGGTCATTCTTATATCAAAAGTAGTAATAACTGTATCTCCAAATTTATCCTTTCTTGAAACATATACACCCGGTTTAAGCTTGAGGTGGTTAACTGTAAAACTTGCTATCTTTTCCATTAAAATTACCTCCTGTAAAAATGATTGTCGTGCTCTATACATTAATATTACAACTTTTTATAGTTCAAGTAAATTAAAAGCATGATAGCTGCAATTATTTATTTTATAATCTGGGCAAGTATCCTGGCCATATATTTCATTGATGCTTTTGATTCTTCTGTAGTATTTAGATCCGCTCCCACTTCCAGCAGTATTGCATTGTTGCTCTTGTCCTGATTGAAATATCTAGTACCATAATTATAGTAGCAAACTCCTTTTGATAATCCTGGATACAATTGATTTGCCAAATTAACTATTTGATTTGCCAACGCCATATTTTTGTCAAAATGAGGATTTTTTCTTGCCATCACAAGCATGAATTTGGATATATTTTCTCCGTTTATATTCATTGTAACTGAATTTTTATTTTCCGTAGCATCCCTGTGCATATCTATTATTAGCTTGAAGTCTCCATATTTCTTCAAATATTTGTCCAAAGTAACAGAAGATCTTGCGTAACTTTGCGTATATGCTTCTGCATCATGCACTGTCTTGTCATTTATTGCGGATATGCCGTATTTATTCAACTCCGCCACCAATTGGTCACCTACTGCACATACATTTTTATCATCATCAAAGCTGTTCGCTCCTCCTGGTTTATAACTTTCTGTAGTATGGGTATGGTATATAAGTACATCTGGTTTTTCTTTATTCATGGTTCTCTTTAGACTTGGATCAAATATATCACTTCCCTTTGATGTGGTTGAACTGCTTCCCCTGCTCAAATTTTCACTGTCTCCCGCTTTGGCTACCTGCTTATTGTCCAATTTAAATTCATCAATACTGTTATTTGAAACATCAAGACCTAAAAAAGCCATTTCTCTTCCCAGTATTGACAGTGGATTTCTAATATTTATGCTGAAAATCTCCAGAGGTGAGTTGTCTAGAGAAAAACTGTTTTCGGCCATATCATCTTCATTGAAGCAAGTAGCTTTAACTGCCGGCATTGCATAGTTCAGCACCTGCACATAAAACATATTTCCTCTAACGTTCTTATTGGTATTATTACTTGCCTCAACTAAATATGGCAAAATTATTACAAATACAAGACTTATAATTAAAGTCAAAATTTCTAATTTTGGATTGTCTCTCCTGCTAAATTTCCTATAATTCATATACTCGCTGCTTCAGATTTAAAAGCCGCTTCCCTCCCCTTCATTAGTTTGTACATTTATTCTCATCAGTTAATTTATATGATATAGAATTATATTAAATAACTAACAGTCCAAAATTAAATATATAAATGCTGTAATAGGAATAGTAAATATCAATCCTATACTGCTGGCAAAAGTCTTTATTATATCACAGGCTATCATATCCTGGTTCACTATATCGACAAATGTGCTGTTGTTCGCCATATATCCTAAAACCAGGCATATTGCACCACTTATATATGCCAATATAAGGGTTGTAGCCATAGTACCCATAATATCCCTTCCTACACTCATTCCCGCTTTTACTATTTTTCCACGCGGCATGCCAGGATTGTTCTCCCTTAATTCTTTCATGGTGGAAGCTATGGACATACTTACATCCATTACTGCCCCCAATGTACCTATAAGTATTGAGCCAAATAAAATAGCTTTAAAGTTAAGTGGATTTTTTAATGGTGTGTCCATAAGAAGCTGGGCATCACCCGTTCCAACTCCCAAAACCCTTGCTGAATTTATTGACATAAAAGCTATGATGCCTGATATAATGACACCTCCGCTTGTACCTAAAATCGCAGCAGTAGTCTTCTTATTAAACCCGCTTACTATAACCAAATTGATTATCGTTATAACTATACAAATTGATATGGAAAGCGTTATAGGATTATGTCCTTGTAAAATAGAAGGTAGAAACACCTTTAATATAATCAGGCACGTTATTCCAAGTGACACCAATGATTTTACTCCCTTGAATCCGCCAATCAAAACCATGGAAAATATAAAAAGAAATAGTAAATGGGAAAGTGGTTTATCTCTTACGACCTGATACACACTTGCTGAATTTATGCTTCCATCAGCACCTTCACTTATTGATAAAAATACCTCATCACCAACTTTATACTCTATATTGTCAGGTTTTGATGGCTGCATATCATGGGTAACATCCAATTTTTCTCCTGAATGTTTTCCTTCTATTATATTTATCTTTAAAATCTGCTCTTTTACTACAAGAGTTTTATCTCCGGCATCCATACCCCCCTTATTTTTGACTGATGATTGTATAATCCTGGCCCTAACTAAATTCGAGTTTTCACTTGAGGTATTTTCTGTGCTGCTTATGCCGTCTGCTTCTGCAAAGATAGGACATGCAATAAATATCAATATAAATACTGCCATAAAAATATATTTATGTAATTTCTTAACCAATACCATCACCCCTTAATCTAATTTTAATAAATACTATTCAATAATGTTTCAAATATAACTTCTACAAGCGTTAAAATTTTTTCAACAAAAAAATAAAGCATCAAAATATAGTGATTAAACACAAACTATATTTTGATGCTTTATAAATTTTATCAACTGCCAGGCTGCCCTACAACAGCATCAATATTATTCTTTTCTGAACTCTTCCCTTCTATCTCTATTACAAGCTTATATGGAATACATATTACACTTTCACCGGGTTCTGATATCCATCCCATCTTCATTCCTATTTTTTGAGGACTGTCTGAATCCGAAATGCGGATTCTTCCTTTCTCAACTTCAACCTTGTTAAAATGAATTTTATCGTACTTTACAGTAAACTCATAACCATATTTCACTTTATCCAAATCTATAATTTTTGTTATTTTGCCATTTTCCTTTATAACAGCAATTTTATGCAGCTTATATCCATATCCCATATATAAAAAGCTTGCCACTATACTTGCAATAATCAATATACCTATAAATGCAGCTGCAATTTTATCTCCTTTTTTCATATACGCCTCACCTATTTTTATATAATACTTTATATTATATAAATGTCAATACGTATTTTTGTATTTATTGACAAAATTTATTTTGTCATGTATTATATATGTAAATGCAACTTAGTTGCATTTACATATATTTTTAAGGGGGAACCAGGATGTTCAAAAAAAATAGGTTATCTATATTAAGCATAATTCTTGCATGTATTATGTTCATTTTTTCTGGATGCGGTAATGCAAACAAAACAAATACAGCAAATGAAAAGCAGTCCAAAATAAAAGTAGTCGTATCATTCAATGCAATGAGAGAATTTGCATCAGCTATTGGAAAGGATAAAATAGATATTACAACAATGATTCCAAATGGTACCGAACCCCATGATTTTGAGCCAACTGCAAAAGATCTCAAAGTTTTAAACGATGCAGATATATTTGTATACAGTGGATTGGGAATGGAATCATGGAAAGATGATGTTATAAATTCTTCGGGAAATAAAAATTTGATTGCAGTAGATGCATCAAAGGGAGCAGATCCAATCAAGAACACCGATGCTGACGAAATAAAAGAACATGGTGAATATGACCCTCATCTATGGATAAGCTTAAAAGGTGCTGAAATTCAATCAAAAAACATAAAGGATGCTCTGATAAAGGCAGATCCTTCAAACAAAAGTTACTATGAAAAGAACTACGAGGACTTTTCAAAGCAGCTTAATGATCTCTACAATGAATATAATAAAAAATTCGCCTCGGTAAAAAATAAAAATTTTGTAACAGGTCATGCAGCTTTTGCATATTTGTGCAGGGACTACAATTTGAAACAAAATAGTGTAGAAGGCGTGTTTGCTGAAGGTGAGCCCTCACCTAAAAAACTTGAAGAATTGGTTGAGTACTGCAGGAAAAATAAAATCAAAACCATATTTGTAGAAGACATGGTAAGTCCTAAAGTTTCCAATACACTTGCCAAAGAAGTAGGAGCAAAGGTTGAAAAGATATACACAATTGAAAGCAAGGAAGACAATAAAAACTATATTCAGAGCATGAAGGATAATCTTGAAATGATTTATAACAGTTTGAAATAAGTTGATATTATTACCAGGGAAATAATGTATGCAATTTAAATCAATCCAAAATATGATATAATACTTTTGTATTATATCATATTTATTTTGGAGGAAATAGAATGAGTACTGCTGATAAACAATATTTAGATATCGTAGAAAATATTTTAAAAGGAGGATACTACTCTCAAAACAGAACTGGTATAGCTACATTTAAGCTTCCACACCAGATAATGCAATTTGATCTTTCAAAAGAATTTCCCATATTAACTACGAAGTTTGTAGCTTTCAAAACAGCTGTAAAAGAACTATTATGGATATACAGAGACCAGTCAAACAATGTACTAAAACTTCAGGAACAGAACGTACATATATGGGATGAATGGATGCTGGATGACGGTACTATAGGAAAAGCCTATGGATATCAGATTTCAAAATTCAAACAAATTGACAAATTAATAGATACTTTAAGGACAGACCCTCAAAACAGAAGAATGATTATGTCCATGTGGAATATTGGAGATCTTCCCGACATGGCGCTTCAACCCTGCTGTTATGAAACTCTATGGGATGTACAGGATAAAAGACTTAACTGTATGCTAGTTCAGAGAAGCGGGGACTTTCCTCTTGGAGTTCCATTTAACATGTGCCAGTATGCAGTTCTTGTTCATTTGATAGCTAATGTTACAGGTCTCACCCCGGGTCTATTTACCCATATTGTAAATAATGCTCACATTTATGAAAATCAAATAGACGGAATGAAATTGCAGCTCACAAGGAAAAACAAGGCATATAGTGCACCGGAACTTTGGATAAATCCTGAAATAAAAAAATTTTATGAGTTTTCCATAGATGATATCAAGCTTATAAACTACAGACACCATGAAAAGATCAGTATGGAGGTGGCCGTTTGATGCTTAACATAATTGCTGCACTTAATCAGAACAATTTAATAGGCAGGGGCAATAAACTTATATGGCATATACCAGAGGATCTTAAAAGATTCAAAACCATAACATTCGGGAAAACCATAGTAATGGGAAGAAAAACCTTTGAATCCCTTCCTGGAATACTTCCAGGAAGAAATCATATAGTTATAACCAGGGATAAAAAATATTCAGTACCTAATGACAATGTTAAAATAATTCATGATATCAATGATATTTTAAAATATTCAGATTCTGCGGAGCAAGTTTTTATAATAGGCGGCGGTGAAATCTACAGACAATTGCTTCCCTACTGCAGTAAATTATATCTTACAAAAATAATTTCTTCTGAAAATGGTGATACTTATTTCCCTGAATTCAGCAGTAATGACTACAATATAATAGAGTATGAAAAGCACTGTGATGATGGCATTGAATACAGCTTCGTAACTCTTGAAAAAAAGCCTTCTTAGGCACAAAAATGCTGATAATGTCAATTTAACTGAATTCACACCGCGGACATAATGATTTAATTGTATTTATCAGCTCTTTTTCAATGTTAGAAATTCTGTGTCTTTTATTGATCACCATTATCACTTCTATTTCCAGATTAACATCGTTTATAAGAAGTGTACGTATTGAATTGGAGCCTTTATAATAATTAAGCATCATTTTGGGAACAAATGATATACATGCACCGCTTCCCACAAACTCCTCTATTACATTTAAGTTATCGAGTCTATATGCAATTTCAAAATTACTATATTTTCTTAATATCTGAGAAACTGCACAACTTGTTTCATATCCTGTATTATAGAGTGCCACAGGATATTTTAATGCCTCTTTTATAGAAATTTCTTTTTTATTTCCCAATAAGGAATTTTGGGCTGCAATTACCATAAGCCTGTCTTGAAATAGCTTTTTTACAATAATATCGCTGGATTTCATATACTGCTCTGTCTTTAGATTGATGCTTATGTCAGCTTTCCCAGAGAGTACATCATGTAATACATCATTCGATTCACCGATCTTTACCATTAAATTTACTTTAGGGTGTTTATATTTGAATGTAGTAAGTATATTTACCATTATTGTATTGCAAAAACTTGGTTCCACTGCAATACTTATATCCCCTGTAAGCTCTTCAGCGCTGTTTCTGGTAATATTCTTTATATCCTCTATCTGATCTATAATACTAGACGCTTTTTCTATTACAACTTTTCCTATTTCTGTGGGTAACATTCCCTTATTAGTTCTTTTAAAAAGTTCAACACCCAATTCAAGTTCTAATTTTGAAATAGACGAACTAATTGCAGGCTGTGACATATAGCTTCTCTCAGCAGCCATAGAAATGGATTTTGACTGGGCAACCTCCACTATATGATAAAGTTGATCTAACCGCATAATATAATTTTCCTCCTTCATACCTGCATTTTAAGTAATTATATCATGCAGTAATACTTGTTTACAAACTTATCATATAACATTTGTATATTTATTAAACGTCCAAAATATCTTCTATTATTTCAATTAGAATTTCTTCTGAATTAAGCCCGCGAATTTTTTTTATAATCTCCCCATTATTAAATATAACTATATTAGGTATTCCCTGCAGTCTAAATCTATAAAATAAATCTTCATATTTGTCTACATCTACCCAGTACATTTCAATCTTTTCCCTGTACTTGTAGGCTATCCGCTCTACAATCGGGATCTGTTCCCTGCATACTTTACATCTTCTAGCTCCAAATAATACCAGAGATGGTGTATTACTTTCAAAAGTAAATTTATCAAATTCCCTTTCATCAATTTTTTTTAGCGTCAATCTATTCATATTTCTCTTCATCATCTTCCTGTATCTGATCTATTAAATACTCCCTCATTTCAAAAAACTCTTTCTGTGACCTAAGTGTTCTGAAATTTTGCCCTCCAGATCTAACAAGGGGATTCTTATATTCTTTGACAATCCTTCCTGGATTGGAGTGCATGATAATAATTCTATTGCCAAGTAAAAGTGCTTCATCTACATCATGGGTAATAAAGAACAAACATTTTCGAGTCTGCTGCCATATAAAATAAAGATGTTTCTGCATTTTTTCACGTGTGAGTGCATCAAGAGCACTAAAAGGTTCATCCAAAAGTATTATCTTCGGATCGGCAGCCAGAGTTCTTGCAATTGCAGCTCTTTGTTTCATTCCTCCTGAAAGCTGGTGCGGATATGATTTATTATAATCTTGTAAACCAACTAATTCCAAATAGTGAGAAGCTATTTCTGTCCTTTTTAATTTGGATACTCCTTTCATTTTCAATCCAAATTCAATATTTTTTTGTATATTGAGCCAGGGAAGTAAACTGGGTTGTTGAAAAACTACACCTACCTGTGGATCCGGACGTGTATGAGGATTGCCATCTATAAAAACATTTCCCTTTGATGGCTTCAGATAGCCTGCAATAATATTTAAAAGCGAGGATTTCCCACATCCTGAAGGTCCAAGTACACATACAAAGTCATCACTGCATAGTTGAAGGTTGATATTTTCAAGAGCACGAAATTCCTTTCCCGGCTGGTTATAATTCAAGCTTATATTTTCAAGGGATATATTTGCTTCTGCACTTTTCTGGTTAAAGCATGTATATTCTGACAGTAATTCTATAGAACTCATAAATATCCCCCTTTATTTATCATACAACTTGGTCAGTATGGCTTTTTGATACACTGATAATTCCGGCGAAGATTTTATAGACTTCTGTGTCAGAAGATAATCACCTGTACTCTTTAATAATTTTCCAAAATCACCTGGTTTACTCGATGTACCAAGATATTTTGGGTCTGCTTGTTCCCTGGCATCTAAAACAATTATTTCTTTCATGGACTTAAGTGTATCCTGCTCCGATAATCCCAATTCTTTTGAAAGGGCTGCAGCAGATTTCTCAGGCTCTTGTTTGTATTCATGCACAGAATCATTCAATACAGAAATATATTGTTTCATAGTATCAGGATATTTATCTGCAAAATCTTTACGGACAATGCCGAGTTCACCTGTAATAGCTCCTTTTTTAGCTAAATCTCCCGAACTTACAATAACCTTTCCACCATCAGCCAGAAGTTTGGATTTTGTAGTTTCCCATACATAGCCTCCCTGAATATCCCCTCTCTGCCATGCAGCCAATATATCCGGCATCTGCATATCAAGAATTGTCAGCTGTGATTCCTGGATGCCATTTAATTTCAAGGCATTGATCAAACTAAAATGAGAAGTTGAACTAAAAGTAGTAGCTATTTTCTTTCCCTTTATATCATCAATTGAATTTATTCCTGAATCCTTTTTGACTACAAGAGCCTCACTGTCTCCTATAATATCATCCAGATAATATACATAATAGGGTAAATTATTTGCTATTCCCGATGCTGCAGGAGGTGTTCCTATAGTAGCCAAATCCAAAGATCCACTTGCCATAGCCGTAATTATATCACGGCCTGCATCAAATTTTATCCATGATATTTTTGTTCCCGGGAACTTCTTCTCAACAGCTCCATTTGCTTTTGCAAGAAGTTCTCCATTTGGAGAAGTCATATATCCAATTCGTATCTCCTTAGGCTTATCTCCTGCAGTTCCAGAACTTGATTTGCTTCCATTCTGGCATCCTGCTGCAAAAGTTAAAATTCCTATAATCAACAATACCAATGTACTTCTAAAATATCTTTTTATTTTCATTATTTTTCCCCCTCTTTTTCAATCCACGGTGATGTTTTTCTAAGCAGCAGTCTTATGCAGGCATCAATAAATATAGCAATTATGCCCATAATTACAATCCCCATATAGACCACATCATTCCTTAAAAATTTGCTTGCATCCAATACCATCCAGCCAATTCCAGAAACTGCAGCCACCATTTCAGCAGCTACCAATGTAGCATAGGATACTCCCACTGCAGTCCTAAGTCCTGTCAATATATCCGGAAGACAGGATGGAAATACAACATAAATAAATAATTTGAATTTGGCCGCCCCAAGGGACTTGCATCCATTTATCCTGTCTTTAGGTATTTTTTTAACACTGAATACCGTATTGATGAATAATGGGGCAAACCCACTTAAAAACAACAGCATTATTTTTGAAACGTCAGTTATTCCAAACCACAATACCAACAGTGTATAATATGCAAGTGGCGGAAGTGGCCTGTAAAATTCAATGAATGGATCCAATATGGCCTGCAGCAGCCTTGAACTGCCAGCTGCAATTCCCAAAGGTACTGCTGTTATAAAAGCAAAAAACAATGCTATAAACAATCTCCTCATGCTTGCAAATATGTGAAAATACAGGGAATGGCCTTTATATCCTTCTTTCAAAATTTCAACAAATGCCGACCAGACAGTTGCTGGTGACGGCAAAAATACAGGATTGAACAAATTCAATTTACTGCCTATATACCAAAGTAGAAATACTATGATAACCGACATTATGGAAACAACCCTGTATTTCTGCCCGGCAAGATTATTTTTTACTGTGTTGTTTAACATCAAAATCATTCCTTAAACGGTATTTTATTATATTGTCCAAATTTTCTTTATTATTAAACCCTGTAGTTTTTTCTACAATCTCTCCATCTCTAAACATTAAAAGTGTAGGTATACCTTTTAGCCTAAATCTTTGTGCCAATGATTCATATCTGTCTACATCAGCTGAATAAATCTTTAACTTGCCAAAATAGTCCTCAGCTATTTCCTCCAGAATTGGATAGAGCATCTTGCAGACTCCACACCTTTTTGCATAAAATAGTACTATTACAGGAATACTATTATCGAACGTAAGCTTATCAAAATTTTTCTCATCAATATTTAAAATAGTACTCTTATTCATAAAATGATTATTCCTCCAATGCCTGATATATTATTCCACCTTCAACATTTCCCGGAACGGCAACTCCTGCAAGGTAACTTATAGTTGGAACTATATCCTCGACTCCAACATTTCTGTCAATAATTTCGCCTTTCTTTATTCCAGCACCTACTGCTGCAAACAATGCCCTCATGGAATGTCCCAAAAGTTCATGATTGCTTAATCCATTTCCATGACATCTAGTAAATTCAGGCTCCAGTATATAGAATATATCTCCACAATTTTCACCGCCTAATCCAAGTACCTCCATATCTTTTCTATTTAATGCAAAACTTATTATTCTCTTTCCAGTTTTAGGATCTCTATAATTGTATAAATCATCTATTATCTTTTTTACAAGATCATCATAATCTTCAGGATCAACAATCCCCTCAGGGTCTCTTCCTTTTAAATTTATATATATGAAGGTAGCTCTTTGAGAAATTGCAGTAGTATTCTGCCAGTCTATCTGCAGTTTACCGTTTACTTCCTTCAGCCTGGTGTATCCAAGTTCCCCCATTATTCCTGTATTTATTCCCCACATATCTCCTATTAGAGGAAAGTCCGTTTTAGGGTTTTTACCTACACCACCATGATCTGAAACTATAAATATAGTTGTTTCTCCATCAAGTCTTTTCAACATTTCACCAATAAACTTATCGTTTAATTCATATATTTTGTATATTAACTCCTGATATCTCTTATATTCTTCTGAAGTCTCCTTAAACGTATAGTCCAGATAAAAGTGATTGTACATATCTATTCCATGCATGTGAACATAAAAAAGATCCCATTCTTTATTATCCAGTAAATAATCAATAGCTTTTACGTGCCAATCATACATTTCTGTAATGGACTCAATCATAATTTTATCAGCAGTTTCATTTAACCTGTCATAATTTGAAGGCTGAAGCATGGGACCTATTTTGTCATATATTTCTCTCCCTATTTTATCCGGATAAAAATATTTTCCTTTATTTAAATCCAGTACAAACGAATAATAGAATTTCAATTTGCTTCCGTCACCTTCTATGTCGATTACCCTTATCTTATAAGCTACTTTGGTATTTTTACCTTCTATTCTGTAAGTATCATATATCCAGCTGCTCCACTCACCTGCTTTTGCCTCTCCAATAGGTTCTTCATCATTCCTGCTGCCATATATCCTTATGCTGTCATAATTTTTCCCATCCCCTGCTACTATGAGTCCATACCTTCTAGCCATGCCACTGTTCACTGGAAGTATCACTTCCTTTGCACCATCAGGTGCATTTTTCCATCCAGAAGCGGACTTGATGGGAGTTGTTATTTGATCGGCATTGGGAACATCTGAAGAAGCTTCACCTGTTTCTTCGGATGTAACAATATCAGGTGCAGTATACCCGTATCCATCATATTCTGATTTACTTATATCAGCTTTTACTGAAGAAACTTCTCCTTCAACCCTGCAGTCAGTTCCTGTATTGTCCAATATATGAGGGACTTCCTTTATAGGAAAATCTCCTTCAATGCAGTTATACACTTTCTCATAATCTACATATCCCCTTAAATTGGTATATATGCTTGTACCATCTATATATATATCATCTTCAGTCTTTGGCGGCCATGCAGTTGGGTAATTGAACAATATACTCTTTTTACCCGAGCGGGCATAAGCTTCCCATATGGTCTCTGCTTTCAACAATCTTGAATCAAAACCATAATCCAGCTGATCCAGTGGATTGCCAAGAGTATGATTCCAAAAACACGTTATACCATGGGTGTTTGGAAACGCACCAGTAGCTAAAGATGCCCAATTGGGCGGAGTAATTGCAGGCAGTACACTTCTCATAGAATAGTTTCTTGTTGTAACACCCTGTGATATTACTTTTTCAAAATTTGTCAGTTTACCTTCCGATACATATTTTTTTACTTGAAGTGCATCTGCTCCATCCAGGCCCAATAGAAGTACTTTTTTAGTTTTTGCATTGTTGTTTGACATTTTTTCCTCCTTGAAATATATTTAACTAAAAAAGACCGGACAACAAATTCAACATACAGTTATACACTGTATGAAGATTTGTCTCCAGTCTTTCTGGTCAACAATTAATTTAGGTACATGTTATAGCATTTAATACTTACTGTCAATTAACTAATATTTATACCCACAATAAATTTTAATTATGGTCAGTACCCATCGACCATATATACATTACTTTTTATCTATGTTATATTGTAACTATAAAATTTACACAAGGAGATCATCCAATGTACTGGCTTTTTTTATTTTTGGCAATTGCGCTGGAATTAATAGGTACTTCACTTATGAAAATATCCAATGGATTGACAAGGCTAATTCCATCTGTAGGTATGTTTATTGCATATTTTCTGTGTTTCAGTATATTTTCGCTGGCTCTCAAGAAAATAGAAGTAAGTATTGCATATGCAATATGGTCGGGTGTTGGCATTACAGTAATATCAATTCTTGGAGTAGCATTTTTTAAAGAGTCAATAAACATGACCAAAGTAATATCCATAATCCTGATTATTACAGGAATAATAGGCCTAAATTTAAGCGGTGTAAGCCGTTAAGAAAGAAAAACTGCACCTTTACATAAAAAGGCACCAGATACTGTAAATATCCGGTGCCCAAATAAGTTACTTGTGCAATTCGATTTTCTTTCCCCTGCTTTTCAAGTAATTAAGTACTTCTTCTGTATTTCTATTTATAATTAGTTCTTCAGGCATATTTATGCTTTTCAACATTTTTAATGCAGCATCAAAATTGCCGATATGAAAACAGCAGTGGGCATCACTGTTCAATATTATTTTTACATTATAATCTTTACACAGTCGTGCTATTTTTGTACATGTTTTGTCGCTTCCTACTCTTGATCTTACAAAAGAACTATTATTTATCTCAATTAGAATGTCCTTCTCTTTTGCTTTTTTTATTAAAGCTTCCTCGTCGATAGGAAAACTTGGATTACCGGAGTGGCCTATTATATCAACTCTCGGATTATCCATTACGTTCAAGAAAGCCTGGGTATTCAAATCTATATTTTTATTTGGCTTCATTACCGGGTCATGCATACTTGCTATGATAACATCGAGTTTTTCCTGTGTTTCCACCGGCAGATCAATATTGCCTTCATAATCAACAATATTTGTTTCAGAACCATACAGCATTGTAACTCCGAAAATTTTTCTTGGCAGAGCTCTGAAATTTTCAAAATACCATATGTGCGGTGCACCGGGCATACTTGGTGCATGATCTGTAGTTCCTAAAATTTGAATTCCTATTTTGCTGGCATATTCTGCATTTTCCAACAGAGTGGTGTATGCATGTCCACTTGCTACAGTATGTGTATGTAAGTCAACAGGATATTTCATAAACTAATACCTACCTTTCACCTCTAAAACTGATATACACCTAAATTATACCACAGCAAGTCAAAGCAATCATATCTTCAAATCAACGCCACTTTTCTTTTCTCTTATCATCAGATCTATCAAATCTACTATTTGGGCACCTGCTTCCACAGGTGGAGTTCCATATTTGTGTATATTTGAAACTACGGTTCTCTGTGATTCATTCTTTTTAGTACTTGCCCTATAAGCCATATAGCTGCTCATACTTTCACCGGTTGCAAGTCCCGGCCTTTCACCTATGAGTATTATTGTGGCCTCTGCATTCAGAGTCTCACTTATTTTGTCCATGGTTGCCACTCTTGCATATTTTACAAATATGGGAGTACCTATTTTATACCCCTTTGCCTTAAGTCCATCTGTTATTATATTGTATATATCTTCAAGATTAACTGTAATAGCAGGCGAACTCAGCCCATCTCCTGCTATTATCTGCACATCGGGATTCTTAGTACATTTGCTGATTATATATTTCATGGTTTTCTCCGAAAACTTCCTGCCAAGATCAGGTCTCTGTATATATTCTTCCTTATCCTTTGACATGGTCTGCACCTTTAGGAACCCAAGCCTGTCTATAACTGACTCGTCTACACAAGACCATACTGCATCCATGGCTACAGCATGATCCGCCCTCAATTTCAGAAGTGTTTCGGTTTTATATCTGCTGCCTGCTCTCCCGACACAAATTCTTGCATTTGTAGATTCTTTCATACGCCTGTAAATTTCATAATTACTGTTCACAGCTTCATCCCACCTAAACAATTGATTTTTTTAAAAACAGTGCAGGGTCGCCGGCTATATCGGTAAGTTTTCCATCTTCCAATATGCCAAGCTCTTCCATTCTGCGTTCAAACTCCTTGATCGGAGTTTTTCCAGTAATTTCTCTCAATGAGGCAATATCATGGTAGCTTGTAGACTGGTACATGAGCATTACATCGTCTGTACAAGGAACACCCATAAAATAATTGCAATTTGCATTTGTCAGAAGCAGGGCAAGATTGTCCATATCATTCTGATCCGCCTTCATATGATTTGTATAACATACATCAACCCCCATAGGAAGTCCCGTAAGTTTTCCCATGAAGTGATCCTCAAGTCCCGCCCTTATGACCTGACTTCCATCGTACAAATATTCAGGTCCTATAAATCCTACAACTGTATTTACCAGAAATGGCTTGTACCTCATTGCAAATCCATAGCATCTTGCCTCCATAGTAAGTTGATCCGCACCATTGTTACCGTCAGATGAAAGCTCGGAACCCTGTCCTGTCTCAAAGTACATGAAATTATTTCCTTTTGAATGCTTATTTTCTCTCATTGACAAGTAGGCTTCATCCATAAGTTCCGTACTTATTCCAAAACTTCTGTTTGATATCTCCGAGCCTGCTATACTTTGGAACATCAGATCCATTGGTATTCCCCTCTTCAATACCTCCATCTGCGTTGTAACGTGTGCAAGAACACAATTCTGTGTTGGAATATTCCATTCAGAAACAAATTCATTGAACTTCGTCAAAATCCTGGATACACTGTCAATACTGTCATTTACAGGATTCAGCCCAATTACTGCATCTCCAACACCATAGCTCATTCCTTCCATAACGGATGCCATTATTCCCTCCGTATCATCAGATGGATGATTGGGCTGGAGTCTTGATGAAAGTGTTCCCTTTTCGCCTATTTTCGTATTGCAGCAGGCCGTATTGCAAATTTTTCTGGCAGCATATACAAGGTCCATGTTGCTCATTAATTTGGTAACCGCAGAAACCATTTCTGAAGTCAGTCCATTTCTTATATTTTTTATACCATATTCATCAGACATCAATATAAATTCTCTAAGTTCGCCTACCGTCATATATTTTATTTTATCGTATGTCTCACCATCCAATGAATCCTGTATCACCCGTGTTACTTCATCATTTTCATATGGAACCACCGGATTATTTCTTATATCCTTCAATGTCATGTCAGACAGTACAATCTTGGCTGCAATTCTTTCAGCAGTACTTGAAGCTGCAATACCTGCCAGTACATCCCCGGATTTTTTTTCATTTGCCTTTGCAAGCACATCTTTTACATCCCTGAACTGATATACTTTATTGAACAAAGTAGTTTTTAAATTCATAAAATCACCTGTCTTATAATTTTAGATTGCTTTATCCTGCTCCGTAATCTTTTCGGATATCTCCCCTTCGGATAATGAAGAAGTTTTTGCAACTTTGGAATATATGAAATAATATACAGTTGCGAGTACATAGGCTCCTACTACAAAAGATACAGTTGATATATTCGAGTAACCCACAGTTACAAGCAAAATTACATCAAGTATAACGGATATTATCGGGAGAGCTATTGCTACCTTGTATGGTCGTTCCAGATCAGGTTCCTTTTTCCTCAGAAGCAGTAGTGCAATCATGCTTATGGCATGGAGGATAATAGCTCCAAAGCTTGAAATCACTATAATTATGGCAGTACTGTTCAAGAGTACGAACAACATGCCTATAAGGCTCGGTATGATCGTAGCCATTACCGGAGATGCTTTTGAATTTACTTTTGAAAGCACTTTAGGTAGATACCTTGACCTCGACATTGCAAATATCTGTCTTGAATATCCTATTATTATTCCATGCAAACTGGCTACAAGTCCAAATAATCCTATAAAGCTCATCAGTTTGGAAAATACGTTTCCTTTTCCATATATTGCATCAAGTGCATCCGGAAGTGGTGAATCAGTTGAACCAAGTACTTTGGCATCCATCACTCCTGCCGTACATACGAAAGTTATAAGCGCCAGTACAACAAGTGTGAGTATTGCAAGTATGAATCCCTTTGGTACGTCTTTTCTTGGATTTTTACATTCCTCCGCAGACATTGCTCCGCCTTCTGCTGCAAGATAAAACCATATGGCAAATGGTATGGCATTAAATACTCCGCCAATGCCGCCTCTGAAGGCATCCTGTCCTATTATCTTTGTGGTATCTACATGTGTAAAACTTGCTGCTGCAAATATCAAGAGTCCCACAATTGCAACCACAGTAACAATTGTTTCAATTATAGCTGCTGTCTTGACTCCTCCACAATTTATAATTACAAAAATTCCATAGGCAACAAGTGCAGCTGCAGTTATAGGTACCGCAGGTACTATAAAATGAATATACGCACCTATGGATATAGCTATTGCAGGAGTAGCAAACAAGAATTCAACTATTGACGAAAATCCTGCCAAAAATCCTCCAAATCTTCCCATTGCCCTGTTTGCATATTCTGCAGATCCTCCTGCATCAGGTATTGCAGTTGCCAGTTCTGCATAACTAAACATGAAAGCTGTATAAAAGAGCGTTACAATTATTATTGCTATTATGAATCCAACAGGTCCTGCAAATGCCAATGCATTATTCCATCCAAAATACATTCCCGATATTACCATTCCAACTATAATGGCCCACAATTGAAATGGCGATAATGTCTTTTTCAATTCACTTTTCATTAAGATCTCCTCCTAAAACTATACTTTCTATTAATTGTCAAATATCAATGTTTTAACTGAAACAGGTATCACACCGGATATAGCTCTCCCAATGTCTATGTAATCTCCATTTTCAGTTGAAATCCCATCCAGACATATTACCTTTCTATTTAATTCACATTTTATTTTTATAGCCTGTCCAAGTGCCTTTGCAAAATCATTTTCTACAATTACTATTATTGGAAAATTTCTTATAACTTTAAAGCATTGTATTATTGAATCTGCCATCTTCTGTATTTGAGCATACGATGGGCTTACAGGCCCTCTAAAGGAAACAGCTACAGGAGAATTACAGTACATGCTTATTTTATGTGATACATATTTATAAATATCATTTTGCGGTAAATCATTCTCGGCTTTGATTATAGGTACGTTCTTCATTGGAAGTATATTTTCATCAAAAACTATGGTACTTCCGCTTATTTTCACAGAATGACTTCCAGCTCCTATTACCGTTGCCCTTATTTTTTCTTTTGTTTCCATAAAGCTATAATTTTTTTCTTTCAAACTGTCTCTTATACAATTTCCAAGAAGGGGGCCTATATCCCCATACTTTAAAGTATCCTCAAGCTTGGCTACCTCATAGTCGCTATATACAAATTCTGCAACACCTCCGGAAAACATAAATACTTCTGTTTTGAATTTTCTATTTTCATGCCCTATAAAAAGTCTTACTTCTTCGTCTGATAAATCTACTTTATTTCCAATTTTTAAAATAATATGTGCAAATTTTTTACATAAATTATATAAATCCATAAATTCTGCTTTAATTCCAATTCTGATATTCAAATTCAAATTTTCTATCAACGGCATTATCTTATGAGAAATATAAATTGTATTTCCTTCACTATCAAGCTGTATCAACCTCCCTCCTATATCGAGAGCAAAACAGTCAGCTATCTTTCCATTCTGAAATACAGAAACATTTGTTGTCCCCCCTCCTATATCGAAATTCATGACTTTTCCTGAAATATTTTTAGATGTCTCCATAGCTCCTGATCCACATCCTGCAAGTATTGATTCAAGATCTGCTCCTGCAGTTGCAATCACAAAATCTCCGGCAAAGTCAGACAGAATATTCAAAATTTTTTCTGCATTTTCCTTTCTGGCAGTTTCGCCTGTCATTATTATTGCACCAGTTGAAATATCATCCTTTTTTACACATGCCATATCATATTCCTTCTCTATGATATGCTCCAGTTCCAAAAGATCTATGGTTTCTCTGGATACAAGTGGCGTAAAGTATATATTGCTTTTGTAGATTATATTTTTATCTACAATTTTAATTCTAGGTACAAGAAATGAACCTGCCGTATTTTGTATTGTAAGTTCACTAAATACAATCTGCGTGGTAGTTGTACCAATATCAATTCCTACACTCAGTACTTTGTTCATTTGAAATCACCTTCCGGACCTCTGGAACTAAAAAGAGCCTAAAACACCAAAAATGTATTTTAAGCTCCATTGCCTACAAAATTATAAGTTTTTAGATAAATTACAGATTCTCAAACAAATGCCCCATTGCACTTGATCTATAATTTATATACAGTGTATCATAATAATCTATCAATGTAAAGAGTGTATTTATAAAAAATCATCAATACAAATATTATATTATTGATAATCGCTTAGTTTTTGAATCCCAAAACTGCCTTTGTACCATTGTCGTTCGATTCAATATCTATATCTCCGTTTAATTTGTCTTTTACTATACTTTTTACAATATCTAATCCAAGACTTTCATTTCGAATCAAGTTCACATCAAAACCTTCTCCACTGTCGATAACCGATATGTTTGAATACATAATTCCCTTTTTTATAACTATTTCTATATATCCGCTGGCTCTGTTCACAAAGGCATGCTGAAGACAATTCTCAAGCAGCTCGTTCAATACTATAGCTATTGACGTGGCCTTGTCGGAATTGACATGAAAACTGTCTCCAACCAATCTTATATCTATCTTCTTGTTATATTGTGCAAAATTTCTAAGTGCATTATCCTTGATTTTGGACAATATAGTTTTTATATCCACATCGTCAATTCCATTCTGTGACAGCACCTCATGAGTTGCAGCTATACTCAATATCCTGCCTATACTTTCATTAAACGCCCTTCTGGCTTCTTCATTATTTATTCTTCGCGATTGAAGCCTTAAAATACTTGCTATCGTCTGAAGATTGTTCTTTACTCTATGGTGTATTTCACGTATTGCCACCGCTTTCAAAATAAGCTGTTTTTCTTTTTCCTTTATATCGGTTATATCCTTGATTAGCATGACAACACCATATATGCTTCTGTTCTTTTTAAGTACTGCATATTTTATCTGCAGTGAAAACTTTCCCATGGAAACTTCATAATATACAGAGTTATTTTCTTTCAATATTTCACAAAATCTGGTTTTGCTCAGTGCCAGATTATGAAATTTCATTCCAATTATTCTATCCTTGTATCCAAATTTTACATATATTTCCTCTGCAATATGATTGGCATAAGTAGAAATACCATACCGGTCAAATATAATAATACCATCATTTATCAGATTGAAATCCACTGTACTTGAAAATTGTGGATTATTTAGGTTCATAAGAGTCTGACTGAGCTGTTCCGTAGTCTCAGACAATATTTCCATATTTCTGTTCTTGCTTAAATCTTCTGTTATATCCCTCTCCATTATGAGAACACCTATAACTGCATCCTGACTATTTTTAATTGGAACTGTATTCTGTTTTACAACTTTGTCCTCCTGTGTAACTGCTTTTAGATCCGATGTACCCATCCCTATTTGAAGTGTCCTTAGTGCTGCTGGTTCATTTTTCATCAATGCAAACTGACCTGCTACCGACCCTTTATACAAAGATGTGGAATTTGAAGGCTTGGCTTCTGAAACTACAATTGCAGTACCTGATTCCCTGGTCAGACAATCGATAAAAATGTCGGCTTTAACCAGATTAGATATAGTCTGGAGATATTTTTCCATGTCCTGCAATATATTAATATCACTGTCAGATAAATCCGTATATGTCATACACAACTCTTTAAGCATATCAATCTACCTTTCCCCCATATCTTTCAATTAAATTTCTCGAAGTCTGCAAAATAGTACAATGCCTGTCCATACTTAGCTTTCTCATCCTTTTATAGGCGTCATTCTCCTTTATGGAGTATTTATCCATAAGCATTTCTTTTGCACGATGTATTGTCCTTACGTTTTCAGCTCTTTGTTTTGCATTGGCCGCCTCATCCATTACTGCTTTTATTTCCTTGCTTTTTGAAATTGCAATTTCAATCTGTGGAATTAGTGTTCTCTCATCTATAGGTTTTACAACATAACCAATTACACCAATTTCCTTTACCTCATCCACGAACTCTTTTCCGCTATAGGCCGTAAGCATGACTACAGCATCCGCAAGCTTTTCCTTCATTATAATCTTGGAAGCCTGTATCCCGTCCAAGTTTGGCATTTTTATATCCATAATGACCAGATCAGGTCTGTTTACCCTGCACAATTCTACAGCTTCAAGTCCATCAGAGGCCCCAACTACCTCATATCCGGAACATGTGAGTATTTCTGAAATATCCATTCTGGTAATAGGTTCATCTTCAGCCAGCAATATCCTGCTATGCATACTTCAATTCTCCTTTCAGTACAAACAAAAACAAGGATTTTATGATAAAGTTATAAGTTAATTATAATTTTATCACAAAATCCTTGTTAATTACTATAATTTCATAAAATTCATGGGTAAATTCTGTTTATTCAACTTTGTCTTCAAGAAATTTAAATGCATCCTGTTTGAGCCACCAGGAAGTATATGGCAATTTAACTCTTTTGGACAGTTCTTCTGCCAGGCTATTGTTTCCCAGCGCATCTATTATTCTATGTCCAAATTTTATAATTCCCCTGTATCCAAAAGCACTATATTCATCCGATACCATTATGGACGGTATTCCCATCTTGAGTGGCCATACTGTGGTTCCTCCATGCCGTGCTATATAAAGATCCGGTTTTACCTTATTCAATAAATTCAATATTTCAAAATTTTGTCCATCACATACACTTACAGGAATGTCTTTTTGCTCTCTAGATAAAAAAATAGATGATTCCGGAACACTTCCATGATCGTAATGCTGGTCATAATGCCATGAAATTCCGTGTACTACTTCAATTCCGAGTTCATTAAGTACTCTTATGAAATTGTGTGAAAAACTTGGTCCCATACCAACTACTGCTTTTATGCCCTTCAGTTTTTTTCTGATTTCGGCAAGCTCTGGTTTTATCTTTTCTTTTTCAGCAGCTATATAATCCTCAACTTCTTTTTCCTTACCGACTACTTTTCCAAGCTCTCTGAGCCAGCTGCCCATTCCTGCAATTCCATGAGGTTGTATAGCTTTTATATACGGGACTCCATATTTCTGTTCAAGTCCATTTCCAAAATAACTCCCAAGAGTACCGCATATACTGATTGTAGCTGCAGCTTCCGACATTTTGGATATTTCCTCTATTGTGGCAAAGGGTAATCCAAATTGAGGTACAAGTCCTAGATTGGAAAATATCTCAGTTACATATTCTCTTGCACTCCCATTGAAATTTATCATATTTATAAGTTCAGGACGTTTTTTCCTTGGCGGCTGTACTATACGGGTCAATATGGCATGGAAAGCTGCATCAAAACCTGATGCCCATATTTTTGATCTGAAGCCTTCACACAATACCGGAACTACAGGAATATTTATCTCACTTTCTATCTCATCTGCAATTGACTTGACGTCATCTCCTATAATTGCTGAAGCACAGGATGTCGTTACAAATATGGCTTTAGGTTTGAATCTCCTGTATGCTTCCCTTATACCTTCCCTCAGTTTGTTCTTTCCCCCGAATACCGTGGAATCCTCTGTCATATTTGTATTTATGACGTTTATATTCGTCTTTTCCCAATCTCGTATATTCAGACCCCATTTAAAAGTACAAGTTTCACTAATTATGTCTGCTGCACACCCTACAGCCCCATGATTTACAATAGCTGCATCCATTATACGTCCCAGATAACTCTGTGCACACCCTGAACTGCAGTTACTTGCCTGGCTGAAACACCTTCCTCTGTTTCTAAGTTGGCCGCATTGTGCTTTTTTGACAAGATCCTTTATGCTTCCATCATACCCTGTAATGGATTTAAGCCTGTTTTCCCTAGTTGGAGCTTCTATACTTTTAATATTAATTGACACAATCCCATCTCCTTTTTTATAAATAAAACCAGAGACTATGAATGAAATAACTTATTCACAGCCTCTGGAATTCCAGTCAGCCAAACACTAAATTTAAATATATGCTATTTATTATATATTATCAAGATTACTTTTGTCAAATTATTCATTTCTATTCTCCCCTTAAACACTTTTCACTGGAATTTTATCCAATGCAATAAGTGCTGCACCCAGTGCACCTATTATCTGGGGTTCTTGAGGTATAAACATCTTACTGCCAAGTTTCTCCTCTATACATCTTACCACCCCAATATTCTTGGCAACTCCACCCGTCATCATGTATCCATCTTTTTTACCAATCCTGTTTACAAGAGATACCGTCTTTGATGCAACAGCTTTGTTCAAGCCGTGAATTATATCTGATATTTCCTTATTCTGCGCAACAAGTGATACAACCTCTGATTCTGCAAATACAGTACACATATTGGTTATATCTATATCCTCTTTCCAATCTAAAGATTTTTGTCCCATTTGATCCAGTGGAACTTCAAGAGTTCTCCCCATCATTTCAAGGAATCTTCCAGTACCTGCTGCACACTTGTCATTCATGGCAAAATCAACGACATTTCCCTTGTCATCCAGCCTTATAGCTTTGCTGTCCTGACCACCTATATCAATTATTGTCCTTATTGAATCATTCAAAAAGTAAGCTGCTTTTCCATGACATGTTATCTCGGTTATTTCTTCATCTGAAAAAGGTATACTCACACGTCCATATCCCGTAGATACTACTCTGGATAATTTGTCCATGCCAATATCAAGCTTTTCTAAAGCCTCTTTCATCGCATTTTCTGCTCCATTTTGACTTTTAGCTCCTGTCCTCACTACTGAATAGGATAATATTTTCCTATCCTTGTTGATTATCACTACATTTGTAGATGTGGAGCCACTGTCTATACCGGCCACCAGAACATCCTCATCTGCACTTGCGTAAGTATAATCTTTTTCTTTTGTTTTATTCTTTGTCTTGATAGTTTCAATAAATGCTTCTATTCTCGTTTTCATCTGCCCATTGCCTTCCTCAATATAATCTGTTTCTATCTTCAAAATCGGTACTGAAACTGAACTTTTGAGTTTTGCATATTCAAATGAATAGGCATCACAGAACTTCGTCGTGTGATATACTATTCCATCAATATTTCCGAGATTCTCATTCAAAATTTTTAACCTTTCTCTGTTGTCCACCATTCTCATACACGGAAATGAGTTCAGCAAAAAAGAGGAATATCCAAGTAAAAAATCTTCATTTTTTAAAAGCCTGGTTGATCTTTCAAAATCTCCCGTACACGTAAAGTTGAAATCTACAGCAGCACCTGCACCTTCAATCTGCTTAATCGTGGATTCCCTTATTCTAGATCCTATAATGGCAATATTTATATTTGAAGATTTAACAATTTTTTTAACGCTGTGGGAATTTACTCTTTTTATAAATTCATCTTCATCAAATCTTTTTCCTGTAAATTGTTCCAGGGAATTTATAAATTTCTCAAGCTGTTTTTTCATAAGCATATCTGAAGCTCTGCTTCTTTTCCTGGGAACATCTATCAAATAAACAAATTTGAAGCGGCAATTATCCTTCATAACGTCATACAGTCTCTTGATACTGTCACAGCAGTTTACAAGAACTATACTGTCAATATTTGAAGAAATACATTCTTCAAGAACTGCCTTCGCATAGGTACATATATTGGGATGCATGATAGTTTCCGCATTGTTGAAATTTCTAATATTCGGATCAATTTTTACAGTACTTTCACCAAATGCCTCTATAATATGAACAGGTGTATACTTGCACACATACCCTATCATTTCATCACCTCAGATCTACTGTCCAATATTTCCATGAATGCCTCAACTCTTGTTTTTATTTGTCCTTCATGGGCATTCCTTCTATCGACACCATCACCATCAATGGATAAATAAGGGATATTTTTCTGTTTTAATGCCTTCTTCAAGAGCATGGTTCCACCACTACATTCCTTGCATCCAAATGAACACAAGTTTATAACACCATCCGTATGGAAATCCTCAGCCATTTTTATTATATTCCCAATTTTTCTATTGAAAGGTCCATTGAGCCTGTTTTGCAGAAATTTCCTGGCAACAGCTTCATAGGGATGCTTATAGTCCATTTCATCCATATTGTCAAAATTATAGTCACAGGCCAAAAGCTGATAGTCTGGATTCAAATTGAGGAAACTTTTAAAGGTTTCACTGTAAAATGGCATTATATGGCTCCATAAAATTCTCTTTCCGCTGTAATCAGGATAATTTTCTATATCCTCCGACTGCATCCTGTAGAAATCAAGTATCTCTCTTCTGCCTATACCAAGATGTGATGCAAATAGTCTGTACATTTCAAGTGTAAGAGTATTGGGATAGTACTTTCCCTCAAGCCTCCTGTAGAATTTACGCATGTACCTTTTTGTATCATTTTCAATTTTTATGACCTCCATGAATTTTTCCTCGGAAAACATTCTTTTTGTTATATCCTGAATAAATTCAACCAATTCATGAAGCTGGCCTACAACGTATCTCTCCGTATCCCTGCTGTACTCATAAGGTATATCGATGTAATAATATGGTATGTCATACTTGTCTGAAACATATCTGATAGTATTTAAATTTCCATCACATATCATGGATGAAGTTATCGCAAATTCGGTTTTTGGAACCACGCCCGCCTCTACAGATCCTATAAATGCCTTGTGATAACTGCAAAGGGTATCTGAAATACCACATTTCTCTGCATAATCTATAAATATGTCTTCACATCGAGTTCCTGACAGGAAGGAAGAAAATCCCTCAATAAGAAATGGGTTTATATTGAAAGCATGCAGTATTTCCACCGGTGAAAATACAGTTACAAACGCCGAATTTTGAGGAATTTCAAGTGGTTTTAGTATAAAATCAAGACATAGTTCATTTAAATAATTAAGTGAGGGGGAAATATTTTTATTCTTGAACTTTGAAACCAGAAATTTTTCTAGAGAAAATCCAATCTTCAGTAATCTTAATACTTTGGATGAATTGTGTATATTCTTTTTTATGTATTTTCCATAAGATTCAACTAAATCCATTTTAAGACCTCTTTTAGACAAACGTTGATTATTGTCTTTACGTTATCAGATATGATATAAATTGTCAATATTATAGGCTAGTCTATATCTTAAATTTTCCAATTATCTCATTGAGCTTCTGTGCAAGTTGGGATTGATTTCGTGATGTTTCTGTAATTTGTCCTATATTTTTGCCCACTTCCTCTATATTAATCTGTATAGTATCTGTATTTTCAGATGATTTTTGCGCAGCACCTGCCATATTCTGTATTGCAACACCTACTTGATCTACTGTTGCATTGACTTCTTCCATCATTGATGCTATTCCCTCTGACATGGAACTTAAAAAATTCGCATCTTCATAGTATTGATTTCCAACTTCCTTGAACGTTTCAAATTGATAATGTATGTCTTCATTTAAAAATTTTAATATTTCATTGCTGTTAGAAGACAGATTTTTGAAAGCATCCTTTACTTTTGCAATTGTATCTTTTATACCTGTTACTGCCTCACTTGACTGTTCTGCCAATTTTCTAACTTCCTCTGCTACTACTGCAAAACCTCTACCGTGTTCTCCTGCCCTGGCTGCTTCAATTGCTGCATTTAGGGCGAGTAAATTTATCTGCTCTGCTATGGATGCTATAGTATCTGACATGGCACTTATACTTTCTACTACTCTGCCTTCTTCAATAGCCCTGACTATTTTCTCCCTGGTTTGTGAATACACATTTTCTATCTCATTTACAGACTTTTCACTTTTTTTCTGAACTTTACTTGCTCTTTCCTTGGATTGTGCTGAATTATTGTTTCCTTCCATTGCCTTATCGGATAATTGTCCAATACTTGCATCCACCTCCTGTACAGAAGCACTGATTTCTTCCGATGAAACACTTGTTTCTTGAATACCAGTGGTTATCTGCTTTACAGCATTGTTTATAATTTCAAAACTTGACTTTAGATTCTCCGACATATCAAAAAGTTTCTTGCTAATATTATTCATATTTTGTGAATTTTCCATAATATCTCCTATTAAATTATTGACATTTTCCTGTGCAATATTAAGTGCATTCCCGGTTTGTGAAAATTCATCTGAACCGCTTACAGCTATCGGCGTAGAAAAATTGTAGCAGGCAAGTCTTTCTGCAAAAGCTTTTATTTTAAATAAAGGCTTCATTATTTCTCTAGTCAGAATCAGTCCCAATAACAATGAAAAAATAATTCCTACTATAATATATGTTATAATGCTGGTACGTGATTTAGTATAGACCATCATATTATTGTCATTTGTCGATTTGGCCTGAAGTGAATTTGTAGCCACGAGACTGTCAATAGTCTGAAACATCAGCTCCCATTTAACTGCTCCTGTTTCATAGGCACTGACAGCTCCATCAAAATTACTATTGTCAACAAGCTGCAGTATCTTTTTTTTATCCTCTCTGTATTGCTGAAGCTGATTTTTGAACGTGTCCCACAGCTTCTTGTCTGAATCTTTCATATGTATTTTTTCTATATCTTTGATGTATATATCATCTGCATTTGTATTCGTAGTAACGTCCTGTTTTAAAGCATAATTCTTTGCAGGATTTTTTAAATATGTCAACTGTACTATGTCATCTTTATCCTTTATTAAATTCTTCTGAATGTTTGATACCATGTAAATTTTTTGAAGGCTGTCACTATACATATTTTGCGAATTCAAGTTTACCTTTTTTAATGAAGTTATTCCTGTGATTCCAACTGCAACAATTAACAAAACTATTATAAAAAAAGCGCTGACTATTTTTACTTTTACTTTTATTTTATCTAACTTGTTTATTTTATCCAGCATATTCATTGTATCCACCCCGCGTTCTGATTTTTGTAAATATACTAGCTTGTTGAATTCATTCATCAGATAACTATAGAGATGGCAGCTTATTCAACAAGCTAATATTTAAACTATTTTAGTATTTGTGCAGAACATTATTATATATATCTTCAATTAAATTGAGTCCTCCACTATAACCCAGATAATTGGTATTAAGTATAAGATTATTTAGTATTGGAACAGAAATATCCAGCTCATATGCATTGAGTTCTGAAATTATGTCTTTATCCCAAAAGCTGCCTATGATCAAGGGTTTCTGATTTCTGTGATCGTAATTTCGTATGCCGCTGTGAATTTTTCCACCATCGGTTTCAAATATGATTTCAGCAGAAGTAGTTTCTGATGAAGTTTTAAGTTGATCTCTTATAAATTCCTGATATTGCTTTGGCGTATTTTCCGTAATATATTGTTGTCCAGGTACAAATCCCAGTTCTTTTATCAGAAATTTATTTATACCTGTTGCATAGAAAGAATCCGTAATTGTAAAAAATCTGTGTACCAGATCATAACGAAATTCCACAAAAAAATCAGCAGATCTTTCTAAATAATAATAATAATTTTTTTCCTCTGACTTTATAAAATTTTCTGTTTTGTCTACATCCAGATCTCCAAATTCAGTTACATCACGCAAAAACTTAGTAGTTTGTTTTGCCCCTATGGGAACTATTGGATAATGCAGATATGGCGTTCCATATTTATTCTTCAATAATTTTGCAGTTTTTAAACCTACCCAGGGTGACAGCACAATATTGAACTGAGCATTGGGAATAGTTCTCCATTCATCCACACCATTGGATCTAGGTCCAAAAAGCACATTTGCTTCCAGTCCGATTCCATTTAAAAGCTTTTTTATTTCCGACAAGTTTCCAGCCCAAAATGGATCCTGATACGGAACTGAAGACCATACGTTGACCAGTCCTTTTTTAACTTTCGGCTGAACATCTCCTATAAACTGATTTATAATTGCCTCAGTAACCAGTTCATGTCCTATATAGTTGGTTCCCTTGAAGCCTCCTGTTTCTGCATAAACTATGGGGATTCCTTTTTTTTGATATTCAGAAACTACCTTTCCCACGTCATCTCCTATAATGTCTGAAGTACATCCGGTAAGTACAATAAACAGGTCTCCCTTCAGAACCTTGATGGTTCCGTCTATTACTTCTCTTAATCTGTTTTCACCTCCAAATACAACTTCCTTTTCCAGACTATTTGTGCAGGGTATTGTACTTCCTCCTGCATAGCCGGCACCTTGATAACCTGAATTAAAACTTATGAAACCATAAATTTTTTCACTGCATCCAGGTCCGGAGTTTAGAATTGGCACTGCTTTATTTATGGCTAAAACCGTCTGCTGTGCCCCTATTGCACAGGCATATCTCGGCTGTTCAATCATTTCTGCCATTTATATTTACCTCCTTGTATAATGTAGTCATAACATTCAATGGAAAACTATATTTACACCCTGGCTTTTTCCTTATTTTTCAAGAAAAAATAAGGATCTTGATTCATCCACCAATCCGTATACGGAAGTTCTGAATGTTCTGCAACATTTTTGACAAATTCATCATTTTCAAGCAATTCCGCAACCCTCTCTCCAAAATTTATCAATCCCTGATAGGCAAAACTGAGGTTTTCATTTGCCCAGAGAAGCGTTGGTACCCCATATTTTATGCCCCATACTGCCATGCCGGGGTGCCTTGTTATACATACATCCGGTTTTATTCTATTCAACACATTTACGAATTCGAATGTCTGTTTATTTGATACATCATAATTCGGTATGTCGCCGTAGTTTTTAACAACAAAATCCAGAGTATCTGCATTTACATCTCCATTGTCATAAATTGGATCGTGGTGATATACACAAGCACCTATTACATTTACACCCAATTCATTCAACAATGTGGCAATTATGTGCCCGTATGCAGCACCAGCCGTAATATAACCAGTCTTTCCGCTAAGCTTATTCCTTAACTTTTCCAGTTGAGGTGCTGTCCTTTCTTTCTCGGATTTTATTAATTCTTCCACTTCACTTTCCTTGCCGGTTACCCTGCCGATTTCTCTAAGCCATGCATCAGTTCCAATTATCCCATAGGGCTGGGAAACCTTTATTTCAGGAACCCCGTATTCCTGCTCCAGCCCGGCAGCCAGATAAGTACTAAGGGTAGAACATATTCCCGCTGTTGCGGCAGCTTCAGACAGTTTTGACAATTGTTCAATTGTGGAAAATGGAGCTACATAGTTGGGCTTTATTCCTATTTTATTCAGTAAATAGGTGATATCACTGTATGCATTATTTCCCCAGAAACTTACTACATTGAGAACGTCTTTTCTCTTCTCCACCGGTGGTTTTACTATTTTTCTCAAAATCCCATGGAAAGCTGAATCAAATCCTGTAGTCCAGACCCTTGATTTAAAGCCTTCACAGGAAATATATACTACCGGTATACCAAGTTCTTTTTCTGCATTCACCGCTATGGATTCCACATCATCTCCTATAATACCGGAAGCACAGGATGTAGTTATAAATATAGCCTTTGGATTGAATCTTTCAAAAGCATCCTTTATAGTCTTTTTAAGCTTCTGTGCCCCACCATATATAGTATCTTTTTCTTCAAGGTTTGAACTTACTGCATTCACATTTTTCACTTTTAAATTTCTCTCCACCTGACCTACCTTGTTAATAAAAGCAAAACCCGAAAAATCTCCCGAGCATCCTATGGGACCATGCTGTATTACTACCGCATCCTGTATCATTAAAAGCTGGCACAGAGCTTTATTGGCAGCACATCCTGCACACTGGCTGAAACCTCGGCTTTTCTCTTTAAGTTTGCCGCATCTTGCCTCTTTAACAAGACCTTTTGCAGTTCCACAGAATCCGGTAATCGAGCCTATCCTTTTCTCCCTTATTGCTACTTCAGGTATTTTCAAATTGATTTTCATTTATACCATTCCTTTCTATTTTTTTATATTTATGCACTTGAACCTACAGTAGTCGTATAAATTTTTTCAAGCAGAGTAAGTGCTCCTCTATATCCAATATAGGATTTTGATATGACAACCTCATAAGATGCCGGGAAGCCTATTTCCACCATATATCCATTCAGCTGCTTTGCCAGATCCCTTTCCCATGTAGTCCCAAATATGACAGGCGGTTTGTTCCCAAAATCTATGTCTTTTATCTTATTGTGTATAACATAACTGTCCTCTTCAAATTCCACGTCTATGGAAATATCATCAGATATATTCTTGTATTCTTCTGCAATGCCGTTCCTATATTTTTCAGGTGGATTATCAGTAATGATTTGCTTCATCGGTATTACTCCCAGTTGATTTACCACAAACTTTGTTATTGCAAGATTATATGCACTGTCCCCTATAACAACAAATCTCGATGGCAATCCCCAGAAATACTCTGCATAAAAATCTGAAAATCCCTCCAGATAGCTGTAGTATTCTTTTCTCTCCTTTTCGATGAATTGTTCTGCCTTGACTCTATCCAGTCCGGCAAACTCAACTACCTTTCTTAAAAATTTGCTGGTTTCTTTGGCTCCTATAGGTATTACCGGTATATGGAGATATGGCTGATTGTATTTGTCTTTTAAGTGCTCTGCTATTTTTAACCCGAGCCATGGTGACAGAACCAAATTGAACTGTGCTTTTTTAATATTTTTCCATTCTGGAACTCCAGCACTCCTATTTCCAAATAAAATATTTACTTTCAGTCCTATACCCTCCAGAATTCTTTTTATTTCTGTAAGATCACCTTTCCAGAATGTATTATGATATGGAAGAAGAGACCACACATTTACAAGTCCTTTCTCCTTATCACCATCATAATCGCCGACATACTGGTCTATTATGGCTCTAACAACAAGTTCATGACCTACAAAATTGTTTCCCTTGAAGCCTCCGGTTTCAGCATACACAATGGGCAGCCCTTTTTTCTGGAACTCATTTACTACAGCACCGCAATCATCACCAACCACATCCGGAATACATCCTGTCATAACTACAAACAAGTCCGCTTTTAAAATCTTAAAAGTCGATTCAATTAATTCTCTTAACCTCTTCTCTCCTCCAAAGACCACCTCTTTTTCACGAATGTTCGTACTTGGTATTACAGATCCCCCTCCATATCCTCCTCCCTGAAAGCCATTATAAAATGATATACTTGTAACCTGCTTTTGAGTACACCCAGGCCCGCAATGAGTAATTGGTATAGCTTTTGGTATAGCAAAAACACTGTGTATGGCACCTAATGAGCAGCCATACCTGACCTGTTCAATAGAATTTGTTTTAGTCATCTTTTTACATGTATCAATAGTCATGATCTTAACTCCTCTGTATTTAAAGTGTTTTTTACTCTGCAAGTATATATGGATCTTTCTGATCAAGCCACCACTGTGTATAAGGTAATTCTACATTCTCAGATAGATCCTGGTGAAATTTCCTGCGTGCGAGAATTTCCAGAATTGTTTCCCCTAAATTTATAATTCCCTGATATCCTACGGCATGGTGTCCGTCGCCAAGCGGTGCAGATGGAATACCCATACGTGAAGCCAGTGGTGCAAGTCCATTGTGCCTTATGATGATAAAGTCGGGATTTATATTCTTTAGCAGTCCATAAAACTGATATTGCTGTCCATTACTTACGCTGAATTTTGAAACATCTCCATAATTATCTACTAAAAATTTAAGTGAATCCTTCTTTTCTGCATCATCTCCATCAAATATGGGTTCGTGGTGAAAAGTAAGAGACCCGTCTATTTCCACTCCAAGGTCCCTCAGCACCGCAATAATTCCATGAGCATATGATGAACCTGTAGCCACGTATCCTACCTTTCCTTTCAACAGTTTCCTAAGTTCACTCAATCTTTTTGATATTCTTTCATGCTCCTTTTTTATATACTTTTCTGCCTGTTCTTCTCTATTGGTGACTCTTGCCAATTCTCTTATCCATGCATCTGTTGCAGGAATTCCATATGGCTGGGGTGCTTTAATATCTACGACACCAAATTGTTCTTCCAGGACAGCAGACATATATGAAGACAATGTATAGCAAAATGAAACACTTGCCGCGGCTTCAGACATCTGCTCCAAATCTTCAACTGATGCCAGATCAACAACATAATTTACCCTGAGATCCAGTTCTGCAAGCATAGGGGTAAATATGTCCTCACCCCACAGATCAATTACATTGACAAGATCCTCCTGCCTCTTCGGATTCTTTCGGACTACCTGACGCAAAATTCCATGATACGCTGCATCAAATCCTGTAGTCCAATGTTTTGACCTGAATCCCTCACAGTAAGTCGGAACTACCGGTATATTGAGTTCTTTCTGCAGTTTGTTTGTTACACTTTCTATATCCTCTCCAATGATTCCGGTAGCACAAGATGTTGCAACAAAAATTACTTTTGGATGGTGTCTGTTCCAGGCATCACGTATGGACTGCTCCAATTTTTTGAGTGCCCCGAATACCATATCAGCTTCATCAAGATTGGTATTGATGATTTTTACATTTTCCACAGGCAGATTTCTTATTGAAAGTCCATTGCGGTATAGTGAATTGCTCAATATCTGACCGGCACCGCAGCCTATTGGTGAATGCTGTATCATGACTGCATCTCTTACATTGCCATATTGGCATTCCACCATTTCCTCACTGCATTTGGATGCCTGAGTAAAAGGCCCTCTGGCTTCACAGAGTCTTTTACCTCCATTGTTTTTGCATCCTGCACATGTGTATTCAGAATCTCTAAGTATTTCTGAGGCTTTACCTGTTCTCCAGGCAATAATAGTACCAAGTCTTTCTTCACGGGTCTTTACCAAAGTATTATCCAGGCTCAATTTTTTCAATGATAAGATTCCTCCTTCTACTCAATTATTTTCTCTGCCGGCTGCAAACACATTTTGAATATTTTTTATTATTATATCCAGAATCAGTCCAAGAAAAGCTATGATAACCGCTGTGGCAAATATCCTCTTTATGTCGTAAATTTGCTGATAGCTTAACAGCAGCCATCCAAGACCTGAACTTGCACCCATCATTTCAGCCGCAATAAGCATAAAAAATGAATATCCTGCACTGATTCTAATTCCTACAAAAATTGATGGCAGTGTTGCAGGTACTACTACCTTATAAAAAAGCTTGGTTCTTGTAATTCCAAAGGACCTGGCTTCCTTTAACAATAATTGATCTACATGCCTTATTCCATAAATTGTATTGAACATTATAGGCCATGTACAGGTCCATGCTATTACTGCTATTTTGGTTCCCTCTCCAATTCCAAGAAGCAAAAGAAAAATATGAAATAATATAAAAGGATTAACTTGAGAAAATATTTCTATAACCGGTTCCATTACCAAATCCAGCTTTTGAAACCAACCACCCAGTAAAAATCCAAGTGGTATTCCGATTAAAATTGAAACTATAAAACCAAGCAGAGCTCTTTCTACACTTATACCAACATTCACAATAAAGTTTTCCGAAAGAAATATATTAAACAAAGTATCCACTATATTAGAAAAAGATGGAATGAATTGAGGATCCAATAATCCAAGCCTACTGCTTGCCTCCCATATTAAAATAAATATAACTATTATTAAAAATTTATAAGCAACATCCCTTTTTCTTTTTTTCATATTCATATCTCCTAAAATCTTATTTTTTCATATCCATATGCATGTGGTCAGAATTGCTTTTATTGTCATGCTCCATATTCATCTGGTCTTCATCCATTTTATTCATAAACCCGCTGTTAAAATTTGGAGTATTTGAATAACTGACCTCAATGCTCCCGATTCCTATAATGATCACAGTAACTAATGCCAGTGCTGCGATTTGTCGTCTGCTGAATTTGCTTTTCAACTTTTTTAATTTAATAAAGCTGAAATTGTATCCCGTGTCTTTCCAAAAAAATATTTTATTCTGGAAATACACCAGAAATCTGTTTAGCAGAACTCCCAGAATTATGATAAACAGTCCTGCCGAGTACATTCTGGGGATCTGATTGTTCATTGATGCATTATGGAAAAGCCACCCCAATCCTGCATTTGAACTTATCATCTCTGCAGCAATAACTATAAAAAAGGACATTTCAGTTCCAACTCTGAGTCCTGCAAAAATTGACGGTGCCGCAGAAGGTATAAGTACTTTTTTGAATAGCTGCCAATTGGATATCTTCATGGAGACAGCAGTTTTTATCAAAAGTTTGTCGGTACTTTTAGCACCCGATACGGTATTATACAAAATTGGCCATATGCTTGTCCACGCAATTACGGCCAATTTTGTAATCTCGCCCATACCAAAGAACAATATAAATGCCGGCAGCAATGAAAATGGATTTACCTGCCCGAATATTCTAAAGAGAGGATCCAACAGGTCAGCAGTTCTATTAAACCAACCGCCAAGTACAAGTCCGAGAGGTACTGCAATTACAGCTGCTATCATAAGTCCCACCAAAACTCTCCATAAGGTCACCATTATATTTGTAATCAAATTATTTTTTAGCCACAAGACATAAATCTGGGCTATGACTGTAGAAAAGGCTGGAATGAATTGAGGATTGAAAACACCAATTCTAGGCAATATCTCCCATAGTACTATAAGGAGTACTACTCCACTGTATCTTAAAATATAATAGTTGCAATTATTTTTTAACTTATTCATAGGCTCCTCCTTTTACACTATAAATTTAAATGTAATCAAGTTGTTTTTCCTTCCTGTCATCGTGAAGAAGCTGCCATATTTCATTCCATACAATATTATATTCTTTGGATGTTCTTATATTGGCTGTATTTCTTGGTCTTTCCAGATTCAAGTCAATAATCTTCTCTATTCTGCCGGGATTATCTTTCATCACGACCACCCTGTCCGCCAAAAATATAGCCTCCTCAATACTATGGGTTATAAATATTACAGTTTTCTTTGTCTTTTCCCATATAGTCAATAATTCTTCCTGAAGTATTTCCCTTGTCTGAGCATCTACAGCTGCAAATGGCTCGTCCATAAGCAAAATCTCCGGATCATATGCCAGAGCTCTGGCTATGGCTACTCTCTGTTTCATTCCACCTGATAATTCATGGGGATATCTACTTTTAAATTTATCCAAACCTACAAGGTTAATAAACTTTTCTGCTGTTTCTTTCCTCTCTCTTTTAGAAATACCCTTTATCTCAAGGCCGAATTCAATATTCTGTTCTACATTCAGCCAGGGGAACAGTGCATATCCCTGCAAAATAATACCCCGGTCAAATCCAGGTCCTTTAACCAATTCATCATCTATATAAATTTCACCCGAAGTAGGCTTGGCAAGCCCGGCCAGAATATCCAGAACAGTTGATTTGCCGCAGCCGCTTGGTCCCACTATTGTTATAAATTCTCCCTTTTTTATATTCAAGCTGAAGTCTTCTACTGCCAGAAAATTTTTACTGCTCTCTTCATCATCTGAAAGTACATCATAAATTTTTTTTATATTTTTAATTATAATTTTATAATCATTATTTTTTTCGGCCATTGAACATTCCCCCAAATATATTGCTTATATAAAAAATTTCATATAGCATTGTCTATAGATGTAGTATATATTTTTTCCAATAAAGTCAATCCCCCTGTATAACCAACATATGTCCTGTTGATAACCACTTCGGAGGCAGACGGACAGCTTGTTTCTATTATTATGCCCTTTAATTCCTCAACTATATCTTTTTCCCAGGCTGATGCAAATATTATAGGACGGCTGCTTCCAAACTCCGATTCTCTGAGTTCTTTTTCAATAATATAACCATCCTCAATAAATTCCACATTGGTAGATACATCTGATGCCAGCTGTCCATATTCATTTTGAATACTGTTCCTGTATTTATCCGGTGGATTGTCAGTTATAATTTGTTTTACCGGAATCAGTCCAATCTGATTTACTAAGAACTTGTTAATGGCAATATTATATGCACTGTCTCCTATTACAGCATACTTTGAAGGTAGTCCGAACCAAAATTCAGAGAAGAAATCAGAAAAATGATCCAGAAAATAGTAGTATCTATTTTCCTCTTCACTAATAAATTTTTCTGAAATATCCTTATTTATTCCCGAAAACTCAACTACTTTTCTTAGAAATTTGGTTGTTTCTTCCGCTCCAATTGGAATAATTGGAATATGAAGATATGGCTGATTATATTTGTTTTTAAGGTACTCTGCAGTTTTAACACCTACCCATGGGGAAATCACCAGATTGAATTGGGCTTTCGGGATAGTTTTCCACTCAGTTATTCCCTTGCTTTCCGAGCCAAACAGCATATTGACTTTAAAGCCGCAGCCTTCAAGTATTCTTTTGATTTCAATAAAATCCCCCCTCCAGTAAGTATTGAAATATGGAACTTCCGTCCAGACATTTATCAATCCATTTTCCTTTTCCCCATCATACTCTCCTACAAACTGATCTATTATGGATTGAATTACTATCTCATGTCCGATTAAATTATTTCCTTTAAATCCTCCTGTCTCTGCAAATACAATTGGATAACCTTTTTTTTGGTATTTTTTCACTACAGAGCCTACATCATCACCTACAAGTTCACCAATACAGCCACTCAGTACAACAAATAAATCTCCATCCATTATTTTAAAAGAAGACCTAATGAGATCATCAAGTTTTTTAGCTCCTCCAAATATTACCTCGCTTTCTCCTGCATTTACACTTGGTATTACAGATCCTCCACTGTATCCGCCACCTTGATAGCCATTATTGTAAGAAAGCATAAAATATTGTTTGTCGACACATCCCGGTCCACAATGTACCAATGGAATTCCTCTTGGAATTGCGGATACAGTGTATGCAGCCCCTATGGCACAGCCATATCTCGGATGTACTATTGAATTAGTCTGATTATTGGAATTTAATTTGCCTAACATTGATATCTCCCTTTTCAAATAGATTCTATATATTATTTTACTGATCTAAAATTTCCGGATGCTTGGCCAGTATAAACGGGTCTTCCTGTTCCAGCCACCATTTTGTATATGGCAACTTGACATGTCTGCTTAAATTTTCACCAAATTTTTTGTGTGCAAGCACCTCGATAAGAGCTTCTCCCAACCTTATTATTCCCTGGTAACCAACAGGAAAGTGTTCATCCCCTAAAGCAAAGGCCGGAATACCCACTTTTGCAGCAAGCGGTGCCAGTCCGTTGTGTCTGATAATTATAAAATCCGGTTTGACCCTCTTCAACAAACCATAAAATTGAAATTGCTGTGTTTTACTCACTGTAAAATGTTCTATATCACCATAAGTATTAACCAGATATTTCAATGTGTCCTGCCTTTCATCTCCACTGTCATAGACTGGATCATGATGAAAGACTACAGAACCGTCAACTTCTATATCCAACTCTCTTAAAACTGAAAGAATACCATGGGCATACGCCGAACCGGTTGCTACAAATCCCTTTACTCCTTTCAGTTTTGCTTTCAGCTCATCTATTTTAGGTTTAACTCTTCTATGTTCTTTATCAATATATTTTTCTACTTCATCTTCCTTATGGACAATTTTTCCAATTGCTCTGAGCCAGGCATCGGTTCCACTCAAACCGTATGGCTGAGGAGCCTTGATTTCCGGAACTCCATATTCCTGCTCCAGTGCAGCTGCGGTGTAAGAACCCAGTGTATAGCAGAATGCAGCAGAAGCAACAGCCTCTGACATCTGGGCAAGTTCATCAACAGTAGCCATATCCATTATATAATTTACCTTCAAGCCCAGAGGATTCAACATCTCACTAAAATAATCGGTACCCCACAGAGATATGATGTTAATTAAATTTTTCTGCTTCTTTGGGTGCTTATTTACAATCTGTCTGAGTACACCATGCTGTGAAATATCAAAACCTGTACTCCAATGCTTTGATCTGAATCCTTCACACGCCAGCGGGATAACAGGAATTTTCAATTCTCTTTCAGCCTCCCTGGCTACACTTACTATATCTTCTCCAATAAGTGCTGTAGCACAAGCAGCTGAAATAAAAATAGCTTTGGGTTTAAAACGGACCCATGCATCCTGTATGGACTGCTTTAATTTTTGTGAAGCACCAAAGACCATATCCTTTTCCAAGAGATTAGTACTTACAATTCGTAAATTTTGTATCTTTTTTCCCCTGCGCATAAGTCCGATTCTATATCCGGTATTGTGCCTGGGATGACATGCCGAACAGCCAATAGATGAATGTTCAATCAAAATGGCATCTGGTATATTGCCGGCCTGACATGCAACTATCGATTGACTGCACATGGTCTGCTGATTAAATGGCATTTTTAATTCACAAAGCCTGCATCCTTCTCCTGCCTCGCCAGAGCATTTATTCTTTCTTTTAAGGGCTCTTGCCTGATAATTTGATTCTTTTACCAGTCCGGATGCTTTCCCGTCCCATGCAATAATTGTTCCCAAACGTTTCTCTCGATTTTCAACGTCTACCAATGAAAGATTTATTGATTTTTGTTTATTCACTAATATTCCTCCCATACACAGCTTTTGATTTATTGATTTCATATAAAGCTTTTGAAACATCTGATATACAGATGTTTCAAAATAATACGAATCTATAGACCTACCGTATTGGATACATTTTCTTCAGCTTCACTTTCATCATCAACACCATGAAGAAGTTTCCAGATTCTATGGCTTAAATTATTAAACTTGGAAGTATTTTTAATTTCACCTAGTTTTCTTGGCCTTGGCAAATTTACATCTATAATCTCCTTTACCTCTCCAGGATTGGCTGATAAAACTACAACCCTGTCTGCAAGAAATACCGCCTCGTCAATACTATGGGTTATAAAAATTATAGTTTTGTTTGTCTTCTCCCATATTTTTAAAAGTTCCTCCTGCATAGTCTCCCTTGTCTGTGCATCAACAGCTGCGAAGGGTTCATCCATCAGAAGAATCTCTGGATTATAGGCCAATGATCTGGCTATTGCAACTCTCTGTCTCATACCACCTGAAAGTTCATGAATGTATCTATCTTCAAAACCATTTAGCCCAACCAACTCTATATATTTCTGGCTTATTTCTTTTCTTTTCTTCCTGGGAATTTTTTTCAATTCCAGGCCATACTCAATATTTTTACGGACATTTCTCCATGGAAACAGTGCATATCCCTGAAGCACCATACCTCTGTCCAGAGCCGGTCCAGTTACTAATTTTCCATCAATATACAGCTCGCCGGATGTTGGTTTGGAAAGGCCTGAGAGGATATCCAGAAATGTTGATTTTCCACACCCACTTGGACCTACAATAGTAACAAATTCGCCTGCTTTTACTTCCAAATTGATATCTTTAATTGCAGTGAATTCTCTGAAACCTCTTTTACCTGAATTTCTGACTCTGAATACGCGTGTTATATTTCTGGCCGAAATTTTTACTTCCTTTTCATTATCACTGAGCTTTTTATCAAATTCCTTCAATATTACATTCTCACTACCCATAATAAAACCCTCCCCTTTAATTTTAATTGTTTTATTTTAAACAGCAGTTGTATCTTCTTTCCACGTTATTATCAGATGCTCCAGTACCGTCAATAGTTTTGACATAAACAATCCAAGTGCCGCAATAGTAATTGCTCCTGCATATAATCTAACAATGTTATAGTTATTTTCTGCATTCAGTATTAACCAGCCCAACCCCTTGCTCGCTCCTATCATTTCCGCTGCAACGAGCATCAAAAATGAAGTACCAACAGAAGATTTGAGACCTGCGAAAATCAAAGGTGCTGCTCCAGGTAAAACTACCTTGTAGAAGAGTGAAAACTTTGGTGTGGCCATGGCCCTTGCACCTTTTATCAACAGTGGATCAATATTCTTGATACCATTAATTGTCTGAAAAAGTACCGGCCATAAGGCTACCCATAAAATTATTGCAACTTTTGAAACTTCACCGATTCCAAAGAACAAGATGAATATAGGAAAAAGTGTAAATGGATTTACCTTTGCAAATACCTGCAGCAACGGATCAAGTATTTGTTCAAACTTCTTGAACCATCCACCCAATAGGAACCCAAGCGGTACACCTACTAATACAGCAAGTGCAAAACCTTCCAGTGCCCTTGTCAAGCTTGCCTGTACGTGAATGAATAGATCTCCCGCTGCCGCCATTTGTACAAGATAAACTGCAATAGTGGATATAGGCGGTATAAACTGTTCATTTATCAATCCAACTCTAGGTGCTATTTCCCATAGAGCAAAGAATACTATCAGTGCAATGGACTTTCTGCTAAAAACCGCCAGTTTACTTGCCAAATTAAATTCCTTTTTAGCTTTTTTAGTTTTTTTGGCTTCTTTAGTTTTAGACTCTTTTTCAGCTGTAATAGCTGTCATAACATCTACCCCCCTGTTTCTAAAATAATTTTTATTTGTAATATTCGTTTGTAACCATATCTGAAGCTTTTACCTTGCCTTTAGGTATGGAACCAACTTCTTCTGAAAACTCAAGCCAAGGCTTTAGATACTTTTCATTTGGTATATTCAAGGTTTCGGTGTAATAATGACTGCCACTAACTGGCTGTTTTATATGTTCAGCAGTCAATTTTGCTCCTTCTTCCGGATTATGATTTGCCCATGTCTCTGCTTCTGTAATAGCTTTAAGGAACTTTCTGGTTATATTAGGATTTTCCTTTGCCCAGGTTTTGTTTACAACCCAATAGGTCAAACCTGCTGTCGGCCCAAGATCTGCATCAAAAGAATCCGCTATCTTTACATTTCCTGCTTTCTCCATTCCTTTATAGTACGGCGGATGCACTGCGGATACATCGACTGTTCCCTGTGAAAGAGCCTGCAGCGCCTGAACATCCGGCATTGTAACCCACTCTATTCTGTCCTTTGAAATTCCATATTTTTTTGCTATAGTACTACCCAGGAAATCTGTGCAGATATTGGCTGCTCCTGTTGTAAACTTCAGTTTCTCACCTTTCTTGTAATTTGCCAGGTCTTTGAAGGTTTTAACTCCTGCTTTATTGGCTTTTGCACTTACAAACCACCACATATGTCTGTATTTGGGATCTACACTTGGAGCAGGATCTATTCCTGCAGGACCTATACCTATGATATCTGCTCCACCTGCTATAGCCGGTGCATATGTGTTTGGATGGAAGGATTCTACATAATTGTCTCCCTTTAAAATTGCTGGGATCTCCTGAGTTGCCTGAGTTTCTCCAGTATAGACTACCTTAAGGCCATATTTCTTGAAAAATCCTTTCTTGTCTGCAACAACCCAGGGTGTAGAGGAACAATCCAGCTTGGATGAAGTTTTTATTGCAATCAATCCATCTGAATCAGGTTTTAATTTGTCTGTTGTTGACGATGAAGAACCACTGCTGGAACTAGTAGAAGTGCTCTTGCCGCAGGCAGTCAGTGAAAAACTTGCTATACAGATCAATGAAACAACCATTAACAGGATTTTTTTTCGGGATAATTTTTTAATCATTCGATACATCTCCTTTTTTTAATAATTATTACTTGTAATATTCGTCTGTGACCATATCTGAAACCTTGACCTTGCCTTTAGGTATTGAACCAACTTCTTCAGAAAACTCCAGCCAAGGCTTCAGATATTTTACATTGTCTATATTCAATTTTTCAGTGTAGTAATGATTACCACTAACAGGCTGTTTTATGTGTTCAGCAGTCAATTTTGACGCTTCTTCCGGATTATGATTTGCCCACGTCTCAGCTTCCGTCAAAGCCTTGAGAAACTTTCTGGTTACATTAGGATTTTCTTTTGCCCAGGTTTTGTTTACAACCCAGTATGACAAACCTGCTGCTGGTCCAAGACCTGCTTCCAAGGTATCCGCTATCTTTACATTTCCTGCTTTTTCCATTCCTTTATAGTAAGGAGGATGTACTGCGGATACATCGACTGTTCCCTGTGAAAGAGCCTGCAGCGCCTGAACATCCGGCATTGTAACCCATTCTATTCTGTCCTTTGGAAGTCCATACTTTTTCGCTAAAGTAGTACCTATGAAATCAGTACAAATATTGGCTGCTCCTGTTGTAAATTTCAGCTTCTGACCTTTCTTGTAATTTACCAGATCTTTGAAAGTTTTGACTCCGGCTTTGCTGGCTTTTGCACTTACAAACCACCACATATGTCTGTATTTAGGGTCTATACTTGGAGCAGGATCTATTCCTTCAGGGCCTATACCTATTATATTTGCTCCTCCTGCTATAGCCGGTGCATATGTATTCGGATGGAATGATTCTACATAATTGTCTCCCTTTAAAATTGCCGGAATTTGCTGGGTTGACTGAGTTTCTCCTGTATAGACTACTTTCAGGCCGTATTTTTTTAAAAATCCTTTTTTGTCCGCAACAACCCAGGGTGTAGAGGAACAATCAAGCTTGGATGAAGTTTTTATTGCAATCAATCCATCTGAATCGGGCTTCAATTTGTCTTTTACTGATGAAGAACCACTACTTGAACTAGTAGAAGTGCTCTTGCCGCAGGCAGTTAGTGCAAAACTTGATATACAGATCAATGAAACAACCATTAACAGAATTTTTTTCCTGGACAATTTTTTAATCATTTGATACATCTCCTTGAAATCAGATTTTGCTTATTGAAAATCTTGAAGTACGACAGTATAAATATCTTCTATCAGTCTCATGCCACCGTCATATCCTAAATATGAACGGTCAAGAACCATCCTGTCGCTTGCAGGTGCGGATATGGAAAGTTCATAGCCTTTCAATTTTTTGGATATCACCCTGTCCCATCCACTTCCCAGAATCAATGGTTTTGTTCTGAAGTCGGTACTTTCTAAATATTCATTTATATCTCCGCTGTCACCGGTAAATTGGACTTCAGGAACAATGTTATTATAAAATCCTGTAAAATCATTACGTACTTTTTCCTGGTACTCAGCTGGAACATCTTCTGTTATAAATTGCCTTTCAGGCAGAAGTCCCAGATCGTTTATCAAGAATTTTGATATGCCTAAAGCATATGAACTATCTGCTATAGTAACAAAATGTTTTGGCAATAGTCTGGTTTCAAGCAGTACATCCGCAGCCCTTTCCAGATAATAAAAATATCTGTCCTCCTGCTTGTTTATTTCACTTTCTACAACATTTTTATCTATGTTCAAAAATTCTCCTACAGTTCTCAAAAACTTTCCTGTCTCCTTTGGACCTATTGGAAGAACCGGATACTGTAAATACTCCGTACCAAACTTTTCTTTTAAGTGTTTTACATTTTTAAGTCCAACCCATGGAGATATAAGCAAGTTATACTGTGCCTCAGGTACTTTGTTTAAATTTTCTATACCCTTTCCGTGTCCAAAGATAATGTTAGTCTTGACGCCTATAGAATTCAGAAGTTTTTCAATAGTCTCAAAATTTCCTGCCCAAAATGTATCCTGATATGGTACTGTAGCCCATATATTCACGAGTCCCTTTTCAATTTCATCTGCAGGTTTCAGATACTGGTCTATGATAGCATCCATCACAAGTTCATGTCCTATAAAATTGCTTCCCTTGAATCCTCCTGTTTCAGCATATACTATGGGTTTTCCCTGTGCTTTGAATCTGTCTACTACTTCTCCTACATAATCTCCAACAATATCCGAAGTACATCCCGTAAGCACTACATATAGATCAGCATCCATTACTTTAAAAGAATTTGAAATTACCTTTTCCAGTTTATCAGTTCCACCAAATATTACCTCTTTTTCTCCTACGTCTGTACAAGGTATTGAATGTCCTCCTATGTAACCTGTTCCCTGACATCCATTTTGCAGCCCAAGTGTTGCCCATATTTTAGCTGCACAACCAGGTCCTGAGTGTATAATTGGAACTGCTCTATCTATTGCAAGTACTGATTCATAACTTCCAAGGGCACATGCATGTCTTAATTGCTCAACTAGATTGCTCATTATTTCGCCTCACCTTCAAGAAATTTAAATGCATCCTGTTTAAACCACCATGATTTATACGGTAATTTTATCCTCTTAGATAATTCTTCAGATAAACTGTTATTCTCTAAAGTATCTATTATTCTATGTCCAAAGCTTATAATTCCTTTATATCCAAAAGCTGTATATTCATCTGCTACCATTATGGACGGTATCCCCATTTTACTCGGCCATACCGTAGTACCTGGATGTCTTGATATATAGAGATCAGGTTTTATTTTATTTAACAGATTCAATACTTCAAAATTTTGCCCGTCACATACACTTACAGGAATATCCTTGTCCTTGTTAGATAATGTAATAGAAGATTCAGGTACACTTCCATGATCATAATGTTGATCAAAATGCCATGAAATACCCCATACTACTTCAATGCCAAGCTCGTTCAGCACCCTTACATAATTATGTGAAAAACTTGGGCCCATACCTACTACAGCCTTTTTTCCTCTAAGCTTTTCTCTGATTTTTTCAAGCTCAGGCTTTATTTCTTCTTTTGCTTTTATTATATAATCTTCTACTTCTTTTTCTTTTCCAACTACTTTCCCAAGCTCTCTCAGCCAGCTGTCCATTCCTGCAACTCCATGAGGTTGTATAGTTTTTACATACGGAACCCCATACTTCTGTTCAAGTCCATTCCCAAAATAGCTTCCAAGGGTTCCACATACGCTAATTGTAGCTGCGGCTTCAGACATTCTGGATATTTCATCTATACTGGAATATGGAATACCAAATTGAGGAACAAGTCCTAACTCAGATAATATTTCAGTTATATATTTTCTACCGCTTCCACTGAATTGTATCATGTTTATAAGTTCAGGACGCTTTTTTCTCGGCGGCTTTACTATACGCGTCAGAAGTGCCTGAAATGCTGAATCAAACCCTGAAGCCCATATTTTCGACCTGAAACCTTCACACAATACTGGAACTACCGGAATCTTTATTTCACTTTCTATTTCATCTGCAATAGCTTTGATATCATCACCAATAATTGCTGAAGCACATGAGGTAGTTATAAATATAGCTTTAGGATTAAATCTTTTATAAGCCTCCCTTATACCTTCCCTTAGTTTGTTCTTTCCTCCGAATACCGTAGAATCTTCTGTCATGTTGGTATTTATCAACTTAACATTTGTCTTTTCCCAACTCCTTATATTCTGACCCCATTTTAAACCTGTGGTTTCTCCTATTACATCTGCTGAACAGCCAACTGCTCCATGGTTTACAATAGCGGCATCGACTATACTTGATAAATATCCCTGTGCACATCCAGAACTGCAGTTACTGGCCTGGCTGAAACATCTTTCTCTATTTTTAAGACATCCAGATTGTGCTTTTTTGACAAGATCTTTTATAGTTCCATCATATCCTGTAATGGATTTGAGTCTGCTTTCTCTTGTTGGAGCCTCTATACTCTTAACATTAATAGACATAATCACATCTCCTTCTATAAAAATAAACATTACTTAATATATGAAAAGGAGGCTAAACATTTGTCTAGTGGACAAATACCTAGCCTCCAGTATTTCTGGTCAACTTTTTTCCAATAATTCCACGGCATGTTTTATGCCCTTTTCTATCTGATCATACATCTGGAACAACTTTATACCTTTGCTGCCCAGTAAATTTATAGGTTCAAATCCTGCCCTCAAAGCCAGAACTGCATTACAGTCACTTACTGCATCTACAATACGCGTTATTCTGTCATCATGTCCGCTGCATTCATCTACTCCACTGCAGAACTTATCCACATTTCTCTTTTCAACAAAAGTAGTTTTTCCATTTATGGCATCATATATATATAACTGCGTTGCATGTCCAAAATGTTCATCTATACTTACACCTGATTTAGTTGCAACTGCAAATCTGAATTTTATCTTCTTGTTGTCAATTTTGTTTATACCTTTCAAATCAATTCCCCTGAATTCAGCCGATACATCATCTTCAAGTGTTCCTATTGCATCTGCCCTGCACTGTTTGCAGTGATACATCTGCTTCAAATCTTCACCGCATTCCTTCCTTATCTTGTTCAGTTCAAAATCATTTACAGTAGGTCTATCTTGAAATACACTTCCCTCAACCGGTATAAGCGGCATTATATTGGTCATATATGCACCACATTCTTTTGCCATTTTAACTATATCATGTACATGATTATCATTTATCCCTTTTATAAGAACGATGTTTACTTTCGATACAATTCCCTTCTGGGTAATATACTTCAATCCTGAAAGCTGATTATGAAGTAATATTCTTCCTGCTTCTTCACCTTCATATTTTTTCCCCAGATAATTTACGAACTTGTAGATTTGTCCACCTATTTTCGGATCAACCGCATTTATTGTTATCGTTATGTGGCTGACTCCAAGCTTTATAAGTTCATCTGCATAAAACGGAAGCATCAGTCCATTAGTTGAAAGACAGAATGTAATATTAGGAGAAACTTCTTTTATAAGTTCTATTGACCTTTTTGTCTCTTCAAAATTTGCAAGTGGATCTCCCGGCCCGGCTATTCCAACTACAGTCAAATTATTCAGTTTTTCTTTCACAACCTTGAATCTATCTCTTGCACCCTCAGGAGTCAGGACCTCACTTGTAACTCCCGGTCTTGTCTCATTTACACAGTCATACTTTCTATTACAAAAATTACAGCTTACATTGCATTTTGGAGCTACCGGTATATGCATTCTTGCATACTTATGGGCAATACAGTTGTAACATGGATGTTGAAGTGTTTTACTGTCAATATTTTTTGCTGCTTCTATACTCATAAATTTCCTCCCAATTATTAATAAAAAAGGCTAAAGAAAATTTCAATTTCTTTAGCCTTCAGTTTTTCTGATCAACTAAATAACATTGCTTATTATCCAATAAGACCGTGTTCCAGCATTATTGATTCCAATTCCTCCTGTGCCATAGGTTTTGGAATTACAAACATGTCATTTCCGTCTATGGCTTTAGCTAGTGATCTATACTCATCTGCCTGTTTAGCCTTAGGATCATATTGTATGACAGTCTGCTTGTTTATTTCTGCCTTTGTAACCTCCGGACTCCTCGGTACGAAATATATCAACTGGCTTCCCAGCTTTTTAGCAAATGCATCAAGCAGTTCATATTCATTGTCAACCTTTCTGCTGTTGCATATTATTCCTCCCAGTCTTACTCCACCGGCATTTGCAAATTTGCTTATACCCTTTGATATGTTGTTTGCCGCATACATTGCCATCATTTCACCGCTGGCTACTATATATATCTCCTGTGCTTTTCCTTCACGTATAGGCATTGCAAAACCACCGCATACAACATCACCAAGTACATCGTAGAAAACATAATCAAGATCATCCGTATATGCACCAAGCTGTTCAAGCATGTTGATGGAAGTTATTATTCCCCTTCCTGCACATCCAACTCCCGGTTCCGGTCCTCCTGATTCAACACACTTTATGTTTCCAAAGCCTGTCTTCAATATTGCATCAAGATCGACATCTTCTCCTTCTTCCCTCAATGTATCCAGGACTGTCTTCTGAGCCAATCCTCCCAAAAGCAACCTCGTGGAATCTGCCTTCGGATCACATCCTACTACCATAACATGTTTTCCCAACTCTGCCAGTCCTGCAGTAAGATTCTGTGTTGTAGTGGACTTTCCAATTCCACCTTTTCCGTAAATAGCTACTTGTCTCATTTAATTTTCCTCCTAAATATTTTAAAGTAAATCAGAATAAATTATCAATAGAAAACAAAAAGGCCAACTTCTTACAAGATACATTCAATAAATATCCTGTAGAATTTGACCTCTAGTTTTCTAGTCAATCAAAAATAAAAAATCTTACAGAGAAACTATAAGACTTAAATCTTTCAAAATTTCTCATCTTCCAGGTTTAACCTGCTGGAATTAGCACCATTGAACAATACATTATTCAGGTTGCCGGGCATCATAGGGCCAGTCCCTCCACCACTCTCGATAAGATCCATATTTAATTATTGTATATATCATACTTAATTTAAATATAATTGTCAATAGCAAATTTAACTTTTTTTGATTTATTTATTAATTAAATCTAGTAAGCACCACTGAATATATGTCTTCCAACAGCCTAAGGCCTCCATTATAGCCTACATAGGAGCTGCTTATTATGAGCCTCTCAAAAACAGGCCATGATATCGTTATATAATGTGCTTTTGTCTCACTGGCAATCTTTTTCTCCCACGAGCTTCCTATTATCAGCGGATATCCATAATAATCCGTGTTTCTGATCTCCTCATCTATTTTGTAGCCGTCCGTTGTAAACTCTACTTCTGCTTCTATACCATCGTTTAATTCTTTAAAATATCCTTTTATGTCATCTTGATATTTTAGAGGTGCATCATCAATTATATACTGCTTAGATGGAAACAGTCCAAGATCGTTTATCAAAAACTTCGTCACAGCCAGAGTATACTGCGAATCGGAAACCACAACAAATCTTTTGGACATAACACGGGTTTCCAGAAATACATCTGCGAATCTCTCTATATAGTAATAATATTCTTCTTCATTCCTGTTTACAATTTTTTCAACCTTTTTTCCGTCTATTCCTGCAAATTCACCTACAGCTCTCAAAAATTTGCTAGTTTCAAAAGCTCCTATGGGAAGAACCGGGTAGTGGAAATATGGAGTACCAAATTTGCTCTTTAAAAGTTCCATATTTTCAATTCCAACCCAGGGCGATACCAGAAGATTGAATTCGGCTTCCGGTATCTTGTCTATATTTTTTATCCCTCTTCCATATCCAAATATTGTATTAGGTGTCAGTCCAAGCTGTGAAACGAGGTTCTCAAGTTCTCTCAAATTTCCTGCCCAGAATGGGTCATGAAGGGGAATACCTGCCCATATATTTACAAGTCCCTTTGTCTTTTTATCCGAAGGTTTTAAATACTGTTCTATTATCGCCTTTACAACCCACTCGTGTCCGAGATAATTATTCCCTTTAAATCCCGGTGTCGAGGCGTATATAACCGGTTTTTCTGAGTTCTTGAATGATTTTACAATTTCCTCCGAATCATCTCCGACTATTTCCGAGCTGCAGCTGGTAAGAACTACATACAGGTCTGCATCAACGACCTTCAGTGCATTTTCTATAGTTTCTTTCAGTTTTTTTTCGCCTCCGAATATTACCTCTTTTTCACTTATATTTGTGCAGGGAAATATATGGGATGAAAAATGTCCCGAGCTTCCAAAATCCCTCTCAAGTTTTTCTGCGCATCCAGGGCCGGAATGCAGGATTGGAATAGCATTTGTTATTCCATGTACAGTCTGCATGGCAGCCATGGCACATTTATATCTTGGCTGGTCCAGTATTTTTGACATATTACTTCACCTTTTCCTTTTCTGCTTTGTATTTTTTGAAAAATGCCGAGTTTTTCTGCTTGTACCACCAATCCGTGTACGGGAGCTTTACCCTTGAGGCAAGATTTTTCTCAAAGCTTCTATTTTTAATGGTATCAAGAACACTATATGCAAAATTCAGTGTTCCTCTGTAACCAAATATCATATACTCGTCATTTACACAGAGTGCAGGAACACCCTGTTTTATTGCCCACACAGTAGTACCTGGATGTCTCGAAAAATATATGTCCGGCTTGTATTCATTCAATATATTTAGCACTTCATAGTTTTGCTGCTCAGTTACACTCAGCTTTATATTGTCAGGTGAATTTTTATACAGATAGCTGGCTGCAGGCGGAAGATTATTATTGTCATGTTTTCTGTCATAATGCCAGGATGCCGCCCATACTACTTCAATTCCAAGTTCCTGGAGCACTCTCGCAACTTCAAAGGTATAGCCGGGTCCCATTCCAAGAACTGCACGGAGTCCTTTCAACTCCTCTTTAACCTTTTCTATTTTGGGGATATATTTTTTCCTTTCCCCTTCTATATAATTTTCAACTTCACTTTCCTTTTTTATTACCTTTCCTATCTGCCTCAGCCATGTTTCAAAACCGGTAACACCAAGTGGATTTATGGTCCTTATATAGGGAACTCCATATTTCTCCTCGAGCCCGTTTCCAAGGTATGTTCCAAGAGTACCGCATATACATACAGTGGCAAGTGACTCTGACAGGTGTTCCAGCTCCTCTACAGTTGAATTCTGATACAGGAACACGGGTTTTACTCCAAAATTTGCAAATATATCGGTTATTTCGTTTCGTGCACTTTCATAAAAGTTTTTGAAATTTATTATATTTCGTTTTTGTAGGGGCGGTTTTACAATACTCGTTAGGACTGCATGATCCGATGCATCAAAACCTGATGCCCACACTCTGGATCTGAAACCTTCACAGTGCACTGCCGCTATGGGAACCGGTATTTCCTCCCTTGATTTTTCAATTACACTATCTACATCCTCACCTATAATTCCGGAAGCACAGGATGTTCCTACAAATATGGCTTTAGGCTTGTATCTTTCATATACCTCTCTTATGATATCTCCAAGGCTACCTGCTGCACCAAATACAGTATCCCTTTCATTCATATCGGTTCCCACAAATACAGTGTTGTTTACAATTCCCCTTTTAGCTGCCATCTGGCTGTTTGTTACATTTATGTTGGCAGCCATGGCAGTACATCCCGAGGGAGCATGGTTTATTACGGCAATATCCCTTATCCCAGACAGCTGTCCAAGTGCACAGCCTGCATTGCAGGAGCTTGACTGGCTGAAACATCTCTCCCTGTTGTTCAAAGTACCATTTTGGGATCTGCTTACAAGGTCATTGAGATTTCCCACGTAACCCGTAATTGCTCCCAGTCGGCTTTCTCTCGACGGTGCAAGAGAGTTTTTCAAATTGATTGACATAAAAATTACCTCCTAACTATGTCTTGACAGTATTTTATTGTATATATCTTCTATTAAATTCAGACCTCCAGTATATCCAACATAATTGTGATCAAGTACTATTCTGTCCGATACAGGCAGTGCAACACTTAAATTTATACCTCCAAGCTTTGAAGCAATATCTACATCCCATGAACTTCCAAGTATCAACGGTACTGTTTTTATATGAAATGCCGATAATTTTTCATTGATTACTCCCCCGTCCTGAGAAAAAGTTATTTCACAGGGTATACCTGGAGCAATATTTTTAAAATAGCTCCTGATATTCTCTCTAAACACCTTGGGTACATCCTCTGTTATAAATTGATGTCCCGGCAGGAGTCCAAGATCATTTGATAAAAATTTGCTTATAGCCAGTGCATATATGGAATCATTTATATTAAAAAATCTTTTGGGAAGATCATATCTGAATTCTACAAAAAAATCTGCAAATCTGGTTAAATAATGATAATACTCATTTTCTTCCCTTTCCACTACTCTGTCTACAATTTTTTTATCAACACCTGCAAATTCTGCAATTTTCCTCAAAAATTTTGAAGTTTCAGCTCCTCCAATAGGAAGTACAGGGCAGTGAATATAAGGTGTGTCAAATTTTTTCTTCAAAAGCTCGGCTGTCTTTATTCCTATCCAGGGTGACAGGACTATATTGAACTCAGCATGGGGTATGTCATTTATTGCATTTATCCCTCCACTGTCATATCCAAATAATATATTTGCCTTAAGACCTATGCTCCCGAGCAATTTCTTTATCTCCCTCAAATCGCCTTCCCAAAACGGGTCATGCATGGGAACTGATGAAAATATATTGACAAGCCCCGGGATTCTTCTGCCGTCATCTTTCAGATACTGATTTATTATGGCTTCCATGACCAATTCATGGCCTGCATACGAATCACCCTTAAATCCACCGGTCTCTGCATACACTATTGGAACTCCCTTTCTCTGAAATTCTCCTACTATACTTCCCACATCCTCACCTATTATATCCGAGGTACATCCTGTAAGAACTACAAAGAAGTCTCCCTTCATTATTCCAAGAGTTCCCTCTATAAGTTCTTTCAATTTCTTTTTTCCACCAAAAACCACATCTCTTTCAACCATATTGCTGCAGGGAATGGCATCTCCTCCTGCGTATCCAGTTCCCTGATATCCACCGCAGCCTGCCATTCCGGCAAACAGCTTTGCACTGCAGCCAGGTCCGGCATGCAGTATTGGAATGGCTCCTTCTATGGCTGAAACCGTCTGCTGTGCTCCAAGTGCACAAAAATGCCTTGGTTCCTCAAGTAGTTCATCCATTTTTCTACCCCCTTAAAAAATCATCTGTATATGGAAGTTCGTTATGTGCCGATATTCCCTTTACAAAAGACGGATTGCTTATAGTATCCAGAATCAATTCTCCATAATTTATCAATCCATCATATCCGATTCCAAAGTGCTCATCTCCCATAAGAAATGATGGTATTCCAAGCTTTGTAGCCCATATTGTACCTGTATGCCTGGCTATATAAATATCAGGCCTATATTTATATAATCTTCTTACTATTTCAAAAGATTGTTTATTGCACACGGATATTTTAAAATCGCCATAATTGTTTATATCACTTTTAAGGGTATCCGATCTTTCATCATTATTGTCAAATACAGGATCATGATGCCATGTACAATTTTCTGAAAGCTCCATTCCAAGATCTTTAATTATGGCTACAAGTCCATGTCCATGGGCTGCACCTGCACCTATAAGCACCTTTTTACCATTCAGCTTTTCTCTGAGTTCAGCTATTCTATCTTTTGTCCTCCCCCTTTCCTCTTCTATCAAATCCTCCACTTGTTTCTCCTTGTGAACTACCTTTCCAAGCTCCCTGAGCCATGCGTTAAAACCTGATATTCCATATGGTGCCGGTGCCTTTACTTCCGGAACTCCAAAATATTTTTCAAGTCCTGACGCAAGATATGTTCCCAGGGTTGAACATATCTGCAGGGTAGCTGCTGCTTCCGATATGCGGCTCAAACTTTCTATGGTCGTAAATGGTACAATATAGTTCACTTTAAGCCCGAGTTTTCCAAGAAGAGGAGTAAATATGTCCTTGCCTTGAAAATTAATTATATTCACTTCATCACTTTTTTTCTTTATTGCAGGTTTTACGATCTTTCTCAAAATCCCATGATATGCGGCATCAAATCCTGTAGCCCAGATCGAAGATCGAAATCCCTCGCAATATATCGTCACTACCGGTACATTCAATTCTTTTTCAAGTTTATCAACTATGCTTTCAATATCATCCCCTATTATGGCAGAAGCACATGTTGTCGTCACAAATATTGCTTTTGGATCAAATCTTCTCTTTGCTTCCCTGACTGCTCTTTCAAGCTTTGGGATACCTCCATAAACCATATCTTTTTCAGTTAAGTTTGTATTTATATATTTCAAGTTTGACACTTTTAGATTTCTGTTTCTGCTTCCAGTTCTATAAGCAAGATTACGACCCGGGATATCGCCGCTGCAGCCTGCAGGACCATGCTCTACAATTGCTGCATCCTGAATACAGCAAAGCTGGTTCATAACCTGATTTGCACTGCAGGATATACACTGTGTAAACTTCCTCTCATAGTTTTTAAGAGTTTTATTGCTGTAACTTTCACGCAGATTGGATGCAGTACCATAATATCCTGTTATAGAACCGAGCCTTCTTTCTCTCACTTCAACTGAAGCCTTTTCTATATCTACACTCATACTATCTCCTCCAAATCAAATAATCATTTTACTGCAGTGATTTTTCAAACGCCTGGTCGAGATCTGAAATCAAATCATTAACATTTTCCAGTCCAACAGACACCCTCAATGCATTTTCAAAAGCTCCTGCCTTTTCCCTCCGTTCTTCACTCAAAGAAGAATGTGTAGTTCGGGAAGGCTGTATAACAAGTGATTTTGAATCTCCAACATTTACAAGAAAACTAAATACCTTTAAACTATTTAAAAATTTATTTATATCTTCCTGACTTCCTTTAAACCCAAAAGAAAATATACTTCCTGCTCCCTTAGGTAAATACTTTTCTGAAAGCTCCCTGTTTCTGTAATTTCTTTCATCCTTTATATTAGGATAACTTACCCATGAAACCTGTGGGTGATTTAATAGATGGTCTATAATTTTTTCTGTGTTCTCAACTTCTCTCTCAATTCTTACAGATAATGTTTCTATTCCCTGCAGTATTAAAAAAGCATTGAATGGACTTAGAACTGCTCCAAGTTCAGATAAATAGTGCAGCCTTACCCTTGCTGTAAAAGGTGCATCAGGAAAAACTTCAAGCAAATTTTTATTTTCCACTTTATAATCAGGTTCTGTAAAATGCGGAAATTTTCCACTGCTCCAATCGAATTTATTATTTTCCACAATCAAACCTCCAAGTGTAGATCCATGTCCTGCCAGGGATTTGGTAGATGAATAAACAACTATATCAGCTCCAAACTCAAATGGTTTTAAAAGATAAGATGTTGCAAAAGTATTGTCGACAATAAGTGGAATATTTTCTTCATGAGCTATATTTGCTATAGTTTCTATATCTATGACATTTATCAATGGATTGCCTATTGATTCTATGAATATGCATTTGGTATTCTCTGTTATTGCATTTTTAAAAGATTCCGTATCATAGGGATTCTCTATCCATTTTACTTTAACACCAAATTTTGGCAGTGTATGCTCCAGTAAATTATATGAACCTGCATATATTGAATACACTGCAATTATTTCTCCCCCGCCTTCTGCTGCATTCAATAGAGAATAAGCTACTGCAGCCATTCCCGACGAAACAGCAATAGCAGCCGTTCCTCCCTCAAGTGCTGTTATTCTCTTTTCAAGTATATTAAGAGTAGGATTTCCGCTCCTTGTATAAAAAAATCCATTCTCCTCTCGTGATTTCAATCTCTGGAGCCTATCCGTATCACCAATATTAAAAGATGCGGTTTGATAGATTGGAACTGTACATGCATAATTATGTTCTTCAGGTTTGTATCCAGCTCTAAGCTGAAGTGTTTCAAATTCATAATCTTTTTCTTCAGACATATCAAACTCTCCTTGATTTTATATTTTTAATTGCAATATCTATCTATCTTGTCTACTTTATAATAGTATTCCACAAGTTTTTTCAGGGCATAATCTATAGGTCCCTCTACGTCAAAAGCATGTATACCGTTTTTCCCTAAAAACTTGATTGCCCCCTGACCTATCTGGCTGACGACGACAATTCTGCATCCTGAAAGTGCTTTTATAATATATAAAAATTTATCATGATCAGAGTTGAAATTTTCCGGCACATTTTCCAATTTGCGAAGCTCCACAAATTTGTAGTCAGCATCGTTCACTTCATATATATAGAACTGATTGGCCTGTCCAAAATGCTGGTCTATTATTTCTCCATTACTACTCGCAACTGCAATTTTATACATGATATCAAATCCTTCCTTTTAAATAATTCCATAATAAAAAGATCAAATTTGCCTGTAAGAGAACTGTGTTCTCACAACAAGAAATTTGACCTCTAGTTTTCTAGTCAATCAATTATTATTTATAAGTCTCCAAAATATTGCCATATATATCCTCAATCAATCTCAGTCCACCGCTGTATCCAAGATAACCGCCATTCAATACAAGCCTGTGCATGACAGGTATTGATATATTTATTCTGAATGCCTTCAATTCTTCAGCTATATCCCTGTCCCAGGAGCTTCCAAGTATTAATGGAATGTGTGTTCCCAAATCATATCTTCTGAGTCTTTCATTTATTTTTTCTCCATCCATTTCAAAGAATATTTTAAAATCCCTTGTATCTGAAATTTTTTTAAATTCATCCCTTATATAATCCTGATATTTAATTGGAGTATCATCTGTAATATACTGCTCTCCGGGAACAATGCCAAGTTCATTCAACAGAAACTGGCTTATTCCCAAAGCATAGAATGAATCCGTTATATTAAAGAATCTATCCGGTATGCTGTATCTGAATTCCAGAAAAAAGTCGGCGGATCTTTCCAGGTAATAATAAAAAATATCTTCCTCGGTTTTTATTACCTTTTCTACACTTTCTTTGTCAAGTCCTGCAAAATCAGCAACCGACCTTAGAAAACTGCTTGTTTCCCTTGCCCCTATAGGAGGGATGGCATAGTGCAGATACGGTGTCCCATATTTTGCCTTCAAAAGCTCCGCAGTTTCAACTCCGACCCAGGGAGAAAGCACTATATTGAATTCTGCATCCGGTATTGTTTTCCATTCATCCACTCCACCTGATTCAGGTCCGAAAAGTATATTTACTTCCAGCCCTATTTTTTCAAGCAGATGTTTTATGCTGCCAAGGTTTCCCCCCCAAAAAGTATCCTGAAAAGGTATTGATGAAAACACATTTACAAGTCCCTTTCTAACTTCAGGCTTTTTATCCCCGACAAATTGATCTATTATTGCCTTCAATACTACTTCATGTCCCTTAAAATTACTTCCCTTGAAGCCGCCTGTTTCAGCAAAAACTATCGGTATGCCCTTTTTTTTATATTCATCCACCAACGAGCCTACATCATCTCCGACTATATCGGATGTGCAGCCTGTCAGTACTACAAACAGATCTCCTTTTAATACTTTTAATGTTCCGTCAATGACTTCACGCAGCCTCTTTATTCCACCAAATACAACTTCTCTCTCCGTTGCGTTTGTACATGGAATTACTCCGCCGCCTGAATATCCTGTACCCTGATATCCGGAATCCGTACTGAGTCCCCTAAATAACTTCACACCACATCCAGGTCCTGAATGAAGTATGGGCATTGCCCCTTTTATTGCAATTACAGACTGCTGGGCTCCGAGGGTACAATAATGTCTTGGTTCCTGAACTATTTTAGGCATGCTATTTTCCCTCCTTCAGAAAAGTATCCGGCCTCTGTTTGAACCACCAGTCAGTATACGGAAATTTTGCATGGGCTGCAATATTTTTTACAAATTCAGGAGTTTCAAGTACATCCAGAACCTTCTTACCGTAATTTATCAATCCCTGATATCCAAGTCCAAACTGCTCATCCCCCATTAAAAAGGTTGGTATTCCAAGCTTGGCTCCCCAAATTGACATTCCGCCATGTCGTGCAACAAATATATCAGGCTTCAATCTATTAAGCGAATTAACCAGTTCATATGCCTGCTTGTCACATACACTGAAATTCTCTATATCACCGTAGGTATTTATTGCATGATCAAGGCTCTTAGCTGCTTCCGCCCCGTTATCATAGCATGGATCATGGTGAAATATGGATGCTCCCACAATTTTCATTCCAAGGTCTTCAAGAAGAGCCATCAAACTGTGACCATGTGCCGCACCAGCTGTAATGTAAGCCCTTTTACCCTTTAACCTGCTCCTCAGCTTTTCAAGTTCAGGATATATTTTTTCCTTTTCAGATTTTATCAATTCCTCTACCTCGGCTTCTTTTCCTGTAATTCTCCCAAGTTCTCTAAACCATTCATCCGTTCCCTTTATTCCGTAAGCAGGAGGTGCCTTTACCTCCTGTACTCCATATTCCTGCTCAAGTGCTGCTGCAAGATACGTTCCAAGTGTAGGACATATTTGAACTGTAGCTGCAGCCTCTGACATTTTTTGAAGCTGCTCTATAGTTGAGAAAGGAACTATATAATTTGGCCTCAATCCTATTTTTCCAAACAAATCTGTAAAAATATCACTTCCCCAGAAGTTAATTACATTTATTAGATCTTTTTGCTTTTTAACAGGAGGTTTGACTATTTTTCTTATTATTCCATGATATGCAGCATCAAAGCCTGTTGTCCACATCTTTGACTTGAACCCTTCGCAGGGAATATACACTACAGGTATTTTGAATTTTTTTTCTGCATCTTCAGCTATTGTTTCTATATCATCTCCTATAATACCAGATGCACAGGACGCAGTTATAAAAATTGCCTTGGGATTGAATCTGTTAAAAGCTTCTTCTATTGTAGTCTTTAATTTTTCTCCCCCTCCATAAATAGTGTCCTTTTCTTCAAGATTTGTACTCAGCAGTCTGGCATTTCTAAGTTTGAAATTTCTTTTTCTCTGGCCTACTCTGTTTGTAAAATTAAAATCCGAAAAGTCTGCCGAGCATCCAAGCGGAGCATGGTTTATAACAACTGCATCCTGTATCATTACAAGCTGGCAAAGTGCGTTTCCCGAGCTGCATCCGAGGCATTGACTGAAAGAATGTTTTCTGTCACAAAGCCTTTTCCCCTTTGACATTTCGCATAGTTGGGATGCATTTCCAAAAAAGCCCGTAATTGATCCAAGTCTTGTTTCTCTTATTTTAATTTCCGGTGATTTTATATTTATGCTCAAAATTGTATCCTCCCTTTTATATTTATCAATAATTACTAAAATCCAATTGACAAAAAAGACTAGGTAAAACACTACGAATATACATCGCCGGCTTTACTTAGTCTCCAGTATATCTGGTCAACCAATTAACTGTAAATAAAAAACAAAACCTTCCCCTGCAAAAGATACGGGAAGGTTATTTCTTCCATTATCTTATCTTCCAGGTATATTTCATCCTGCAGGAATTGGCACCTTGAATAAAATCCAGGTTGCCGGGCATCAAAGGGCCTGTCCCTCCGCCTCTCTTGATAAGCTATATACTTCTATTAGTATATTCAATATTATTGAATATGTCAATATCTTTTTTCTACAATTCCACCAAATTTATAACCTATTCCTCTTACAGTCAAAATGTATACAGGGTTTCTGGAATTATCTTCAATTTTTTGTCTCAAGTTCTTTATATGTGAATCAATAGCCCTGTTATATCCGTCAAAATTTTTTCCCAGTACAATGGATATCAATTCTTCTCTTGTAAAAATTTTTTCAGGATGTCCTGCCATAACTGTAAGTATATTGTACTCAACAGGGGTAAGATTGACTATACTGCCTGATTTTTTAACTTCATAGCTTGAGTTGTTTATTGTCAACCTGCCGTTATCTATGGAAATTATGTAATCCATAATATCTTTATCATCCACTGTTCTTCTTAGAAGTGATTTCACTCTTGCCACAAGCTGTTTTGGACTGAAAGGTTTTATTACATAGTCATCTGCTCCTATGTCAAATCCATTGAGTATATCAGATTCTGAAGTTTTGGCTGTAAGCATTATGATAGGCACCTTGGACTTCTTTCTTAAAATACTGCATAGTTTTTCTCCACAAATATCCGGAAGCATAAGATCCAGAATCATGAGATCAGGATTTACTTTGTCAAACATATCCATAACGGTATTTCCATCGTATGCAGAATATACAGAATATCCATCTCTCTGAAGATATGATTTTACAACTTCCACAATTTTTATCTCGTCATCTACTACAAGTATTCTTCTTTTCTGTTCTTTCATAACCAAGACTCCATTCAAATCCTATTTTAATTTATGGATTCAACAGTTATTACAGGGAACTTTTTGCCATCAGCATCCGGCCCCGGATTAGTACCGGTGTTTCCTTTTAATACTCCCTTTACCGTAACTTGAACCGGATATTTGCCCTTACCTTCCTTTACATGTTTCTGGACAATATTCCATGCAGTCAACTGCGATCCACTACCATTAAAAGTCCATTTTCCGTCTTTACCACTTTTATTGTCTGAAGCAATATTACCGTCAAAATAGTAAAATACCCAGCTGCCATTTTGCTGAAAGGTTATTCCCAGTCCGGACAGAGCCATCAATCTCATATATACCATATTTGCAGTATCTTCTTTAAGTCCAGCTGCAAAATCATCTTCTGAAGTAATATATCCGGTAATACTAACAGACCTGGCTGTAGATTTACTACTATTGTTATCTGAAATATCAGAAGTTTTTTCCTCCGGCTGTGAATTTACAGTATTGGATTGAGATTTTTTATTAAGTTCAACTTTGCCTTCTTTATCCAGTTCTGATTTTGCTGAAGATTTTGTTCTATCCACGGCTACAGTTTTTTCCTGAGTTTTCTCTGCATTATGATTTGAATGTTGTGACTGCAGCATTTGTTTGCTGTTCATAGAACTTTTATCCTTATTTCCAGCTTCAGTTTTAGACGAATTTGCCTCTATAATCCATACACTTCCAGCTATAATTAAGCATATTGCTGCAATTATTCCAACTACAATTTGATTTTTCCTCTTCATAAATATCTGCTGTTACAATATTATAGCACAATATTATAACAGTTTTCACCTTCCTTCTTAATTTAAATTTAATTTTTAGTCTTGTCCTGATTCAACTTGTCAATGCTGTCTACAACTGTAATTTTGCTCTTTATCATGCCCATCCAGCAGGTATACACGAATTCTCCACCTCTATCAGGAGTAAATTCGATTATGTTGTCTCCTACCTTCAAATTCTTTTTTACATTGTATTCTGGAATCTGAATTGCCTTGTTGCATTCGTTCAAATTTTTTTCGTCAACATGCAGATTCCATTTCACAGGTATTCCTTTTATCACTTCAATAGGAGTAAAGCTGTCACTTTCAAGTTCCGTCCTTACATTTTGGGTTCCGCCTTCAATAGCCGAAAATCCCTTCCCATTTCCATAAGGCATGTTCTTCATTCCTACAGAGACACCATACAGTGAAAATCCTCTGCCTATCATGGCTATTCCAAGACATAGTACAAGTACAGCACTGGCTTTCAAGATTATTTTTGAAAAATTTTTAGTTAAAATAGTATTTAAAATTCCGAACATAAACATCAAGGGCACTGTACCGATTGAAAAAAAGAACATGGAAGCGGCACCAAGTATCACACTTCTTGTTCCAAGAGCATATAATTCGACTATTTGAATTGGTCCACATGGCATTAAGCCCGTTAACAATCCAACAATTATAGGACTGTAATTGTTATTTCTACGAATTTTTTTAGCAAAAAAGGATGGCACTGTGATATTTACTCTTCTCAGAACTTTAAAGATTCCAAGCAGATTTATTGCCATTATAACCATGAATATGCCGCCTACAATAGGAACGATTCCCCTCAGCATACCAGAAAATCCAATTATTCCTCCGAGTCCTCCAACAATTCCACCCACAATAGTGTAGGATATTATTCTTCCGATATTATAGAACAGGGCAGGCCTGAATGCTGAATTTGGAGTTGCAGTACCATTCTTGCTGATGGTCTGTGACATATTTATTCCACCACACATACCTATACAATGAAAAGATGTCAATATTCCAAATGTAAACAACAGTATATAGCTTGTGTTGTTCCCCAACTTTGGCAGATATTTCAGCATGAACAGATTTTTTAGAAATTCAACTATATTTATTTTGAATATAGTTACTAAAAAAATGATTAGGATTAAAATTAATATTACAATTAATATTGCCAGTTTATTACCTATTTTATGATTCATATTTTTGATCTTATATTCCTGCAAATTCAAACTCCCCTCCTATTTTTAAATAATTCACAACCACCAGGCCGGGCCTGGTGGTATTTAATTACATTATTCTTTAGTTATCAGTTATTGATTGTACTTTTATTACTGGATAGTCTATACCATCGGCATCAGGTCCGGGATTAGTCTGTGTGCTTCCATCTAATATTCCCGTTATCTTGACAGGTACTGGTTTCATCTTGTCTGCTCCATTATTGCTCTTAATCTGGTTTTCAACTATATTCCATGCACTCAGCTGAGAGCCCGTACCATTAAATTTCCACTTGCCGTCAGCTCCATCAGTATTGTCTGTAGAAATATCTCCATCCAGGTAATAGAATACCCATTTACCGTCCTTGTCTTGATAAGTTATTCCCAATCCGGACAGCGCCATCATTTTCATGTATACCATGTCCGCCGTATCCTCTCCAAGCTCCGCTGCAAAATCATCTTCCGTGGTTATATATCCTGTAAAAGTCTGTGTCTGCGGTGTCTGATTTTCTCCTGACACTTCGTTATTTATTGTATTCTCAATCGATTTCGGAACTGCTCCCGTACCTCCTACTATTTGCAAATCTGTAGTTTTATCCGCATTGTTCTTTATATACTCAACAGCATTGTTTGTACTTTTTAATCCCTCCCTGTCAACCAACAACAGAGGAGAATTGTACTTCCCTGCAAGTACCGATGCAACAAGTGCATCTGCAAACTGGTTGTCCGCAGCATTCCTTGAAGCTGAGGATATATAAAGTCTGCCGCCATTCAAGTCATCTTTGAAGGCATTCAGCACCTTCAAATTAGTTGAAAATCTGTCCTCGCCACCATCTATTCTTTTGGCAGCAGGTGAAAAGGCGTTTTTCACATCATCACTTATGCTGTATGTAGTTCCTATTACCGTGACATTAGAGCCTTTTGCAAAATCAATGGAGTCTTTTATTGAAGCCTTGTAATTGCTTGACAGCAATAATATTTCATCCTTTGCTGCTGCAACCGGTGCTGCCGACAGTGCATCTGAAAAACTGCCTCCGGCAACTACAAGTATATTGTCTTTGTTTACTCCCTCTTCAACCAGTTCCTTTGCCACAGCAAGATTAGTGCCATATCTGTCCTTTCCCTGAAGTCTCTTGACTTTATAACCTGAAAGTGAATTTTCAACTGATTTTGAAACCACGCCCTCCCCGCCGACAATATATACACTCTTTGTTTTTAATGTCTTCAAGGCATCCTTGGTATTTGAATCCAGTTCATCACCTTCTGTAAGCAATATTGGTGCATCAAGTTTCTTTGCCAGTGTGGAAGCACTTACTGCATCCGCATATTTAGTACCATTTACAATAACGGCATAATCACTTCCATTCGGCCAGTTTGACTTTGCAGCATTTGCTGCCGTTTCATACCTGTTGATCCCACCTGCTCTTGTTACGGAACCTTCCGCTGCTTTTACTTCCCATGGATATGAAACACTTCCTAAAGCTGCTGCTATAACACTTGCAGACAAAACAAACGGCAATAACTTTTTACTTTTCATAACTTCCGTTCCCCCTTAATTTTTAATAAAAAAAGCTGAAATTTTCCCTAATTCAAAATCAAAGAAAATTTCAGCCTCTAGTTTTCTAGTTAGCTATAAAGTTATATATTTTTATGAACTATATAATAATATAATTTTTACTTATTGTCAATTAAAAAAATATATTATTGTGGATATTACATGTATAAAATATTAATAATTTATTAATTAAAGTACTTTAATCTGCAGCTATAGACTGTGCCTTTATCACTTCAAAATATTTGCCGTCGGCATCAAGCCCGGGATTGGTCTGCGTGCTTCCATCTAATATTCCTGTTACTGTGACAGGTACTGGTTTCATCTTGTCTACCCCACTATTGCGTTTAACCTGTTCCTCGACTATATTCCATGCATCCAGTTGGGATCCTGTGCCGTCAAAGATCCAGCTGCCTTCATTTCCTTTAGTATTATTTGTAGCAATATTACCATCCAAATAATAGAAAACCCATTTGCCATCTTCATCCTGATAGGTTATGCCAAGACCAGATAATGCCATCATCTTCATATATACCATAAAAGCAGTATCTTCATTGAGTTCTGCCGCATAATCATCCTCCGTAGTTATATACCCTGTAAAAGTCTGTACCTGTGGTGCTTTATCCTTTATATCCACTTTATATGATGTCGTCCTGCCATCAACCGTAATTGTCAATACCTGGCCTTCTACTTCTTTTGAGCTGTCAAACCCGGTTATATTTGCTTCTGTAATTGTCTCGTCTTTGGTACTTCCATCCTCATATGTTCCCTTTACTTTCAATCCAGTTATATCAAGTTTCTCCCCTACTTCATATTCAAGCTTATCTGCCGGAGAACTTACAGCTATGCTGCTGAGGTTACTTGATTCTGATGGATCTGGTTCCGGACCTTCTGCCAATGAGGATACAGTTATCACCGGATAACTTACACCGTCTACAACTTTAACATCTCCATTCAATTCACCAGTTACGGTAATGGAAATATGGCTATTTTTTGAACTTTTATCTATTAATTCATATGCCTTTACTTGCGTACCAGTGGCATTTGGAGCAAATTCACCATCGAAATAGTGGAATTTATAGGTACCATCATTTTGAGGAACTCCTATTCCATATCCGCTTGCTGCACAGCTTTTCATTTTCAAGCAGGATTTTGTATCATTCCCAGGATTTGAATCAGAATTGAAACAATGCTGGTCAATAATATACCCTGTAAAAGTCTGCTCCTGCGGAACTTTATCTTTTATACTCACTTTATATGATGTTGTCTTTCCATCCACTGTAATTGTCAGAACCTGTCCCTCCACTGCTTTCGAACTGTCAAACCCGGTTATATTTGCCTCTGTAATTGTCTCGTCTTTGGTACTTCCATCCTCATATGTTCCCTTCACTTTCAATCCAGTTATATCAAGTTCCTCCCCTACTTCATATTCAAGTTTGTCTGCTGGAGAACTTACAGCTATACCGCTGAGCTGTGGGTTTTCTGTACCTGAACTCCCCGAATCTGCAGTTAAGGATTTCACTTTTATAACCTTGAAGAGTTCCCCGTCTGCATCAGGTCCTGGATTGGTTCTCGTGCTTCCATCAAGCGTTCCTTTTACCGTTACAGGTACTGGTTTTTCACCTTCCCCGTTTTTAACCTGGTTCTCCACAAGCTTCCATGCCTTCAGCTGTGAGCCTGTACCGTCAAATGTCCATTTTCCTCCTTCTCCCTTTGTATTGTTTGTTGCTATGTCACCATCAAAATAGTAGAATACCCAATTGCCATTTTCCTTGAAGGTTATTCCAAGTCCCGACAGCGCCATTAATTTCATATATACCATGTCCGCCGTATCCTCTCCAAGTTCCGCTGCAAAATCATCTTCCGTGGTTATATACCCTGTAAAGGTCTGTGTCTGAGATGTGGAGCTGTCATTATCATCTCCAGTAGAATTATTTCCATTTGAATTGTTAGAATTATCAGAGTTACCTGACTTTTCTGCTGATGCTGCATCATTTATCGCGCACTCAATCGATGCTGGAACTGCTCCCGTACCTCCTACTATCTGCAAATCTGTAGTTTTATCCGCATTGTTCTTTATATACTCAACAGCATTGTTTGTACTTTTTAATCCCTCCCTGTCAACCAACAACAGAGGAGAATTGTACTTCCCTGCAAGTACCGATGCAACAAGTGCATCTGCAAACTGGTTGTCCGCAGCATTCCTTGAAGCTGAGGATATATAAAGTCTGCCGCCATTCAAGTCATCTTTGAAGGCATTCAGCACCTTCAAATTAGTTGAAAATCTGTCCTCGCCACCATCTATTCTTTTGGCAGCAGGTGAAAAGGCGTTTTTCACATCATCACTTATGCTGTATGTAGTTCCTATTACCGTGACATTAGAGCCTTTTGCAAAATCAATGGAGTCTTTTATTGAAGCCTTGTAATTGCTTGACAGCAATAATATTTCATCCTTTGCTGCTGCAACCGGTGCTGCCGACAGTGCATCTGAAAAACTGCCTCCGGCCACTACAAGTATATTGTCCTTGCTGACTCCTTTTTCAACCAACTCCCTTGCTACTGCAAGATTAGTGCCATATCTGTCCTTTCCCTGAAGTCTCTTGACTTTATAACCTGAAAGTGAATTTTCAACTGATTTTGAAATCACGCCCTCCCCGCCGACAATATATACGCTCTTTGTTTTTAATGTCTTCAAGGCAGCCTTGGCATTTGAATCCAGTTCATCACCTTCTGTAAGCAATATTGGTGCATCAAGTTTCTTTGCCAGTGTGGAAGCACTTACTGCATCCGCATATTTAGTACCATTTACAACAACAGCATAATCACTTCCATTCGGCCAGTTTGACTTTGCAGCATTTGCTGCCGTTTCATACCTGTTGATCCCACCTGCTCTTGTTACGGAACCTTCTGCTGCTTTTACCTTCCATGGATATGAAACACTTCCTAAAGCTGCTGCTATAACACTTGCAGACAAAACAAACGGCAATAACTTTTTACTTTTCATAGCTTCCGTTCCCCCTTAATTTTTGATAAAAAAAATGGAATTTTCTCTAATTTGAAATTAAAGAAAATTCCAGCCTCCAGTTTTCTAGTTAGCTGATTTTAAATTATAAAGAATAAAATTACTATGGATACATTATTCTATAATTTTTAAAATTTGTCAATAGACAAATTGTGTAGATTGCATGTTTAAAATATTAATAATTTATTAACAACATTTTAATCAACGTTTTTTGGAAGAAAAATTATAAACTCACTCCCCTCATTGAGAACACTGTTTACCTCTATTCTTCCTCCATGAGATTCTATAATTGTTTTTGCTATTGCAAGCCCTATGCCTCTGCCGCCAGTTGCCCTGTTTCTTGATTTATCGGCACGATAAAATCTGTCAAATATAAATGGGAGGTCATCATCAGAAATTCCTATTCCGGTATCCTTTATATTCAGTTTAATTTCATTTTTCAGCCCTTTCAAATCCAATAATACCATTCCATCTCTAGGTGTATATTTAAGTGCATTGGATATAAGATTTACTATTGCCTGTCCTATTTTATCCTTTTCAGCAAATATTTCCTGGCTGTTCCCATTGAGTTTTATTTCCACGCCTCTATTTTTAAATTCCGCCTGAAAATTAAATACTATATTTTTTATTTGATCATATATGTCATATATTGTCCTGCTCAATTTACTATGTCTGTTTTCATATTTTCCAAGCATCTCAAGATCCCCTACAAGTCCGGCAATTCTAACAACTTCCTCATAACAGCTTTGAAGTCTTTCTATGTCAGGTTTCCACACACCATCTATCATGGCTTCAATATGACTTTGGAGTGTTGTCAGAGGAGTTCTAAGTTCATGTGCTATATCATCTGACATTCTCTTCTTCAATTCCCCATGTGACTTCAAAGTTTTTGCCATATTGTTAACGGCGGAGTTCAATATATAGATTTCTTCTGTACTTGAGTTTTCATCCACAAAATTATCGAAATGCCCTTTTGAAATACTTTCTGTGGCTCTTACAATCTTTGCAATTGGTTTACTCAGCATCTGAGCCATTATAGTTCCCAATATCTCGGCGAGTATAAGCGAAAATATAAATGCAAATATGAGAATTCTATTTTTTAAGTTATAAATAAAAGTAAGGTCGATATTGTTGTAGTAAAATGGTCCATAATAGCCTATTGTCATAATTCCTATTTTCTCATTATCATGATAAAGCGGATATCGTTTATCCTTGTATTTTCCATTCCAACCGGGATAATACTTGTTCATATTTTTTTCCATATCGTCAAGCATCTTCTTGCACAGTCCATTATTGTGAGTGGATGCATCCCATATCGTTTTATTATAAGAGTCACTTACTTTTATAAACATACCCCGTTCAATATAATTTACCCCTACATTTTCTATACCTGTGCTGTTCCATTTTCCATTGTCATACTGCCTGCTTATCAAATCAACCACTTCCTGATTGGAGTGTTCCTGATTATGTACTGTATATTCCCTAAATTGTTTCTCAAGAAGTACATTCATTAAAATGCTTATTAAAAACACACACACAATTGTAACAAGAATATAAGACACTGTAAGTTTCTTTCTCAAACTAATTTTCATTCTTTATTACCTCTCCATCATTTTTTACTATATTAATTGAATTATTTTTAGCTGTCAATTTTAAAATGGATGTATATTGACAGAGATACTTACTCATGCTAGAATACAAGAAATTATATTTGTCGACCAGATAACTGGAGGCTAGTAGTTTGATTCCATGTATGGATAGACTGCTAGTCTTTAATTTTTATGAAAATAGGGGGGAAAATAAGGCATGATTGAAAAGAGAGCATTGAAAATCTATGGCATGACCTGCACATTATGTGCCATTACAATAGAATCGGCAGTCAACGAGATCAATGGCATAGACAGTATAAATGTGAGCTATGCTTCTGAAAAAGCAAAATTGCAGTATGACGGCAAAGTCACATCTCTGGATACTATAAAAGAAAAAATAGAATCATTGGGATTTTCAGTAGGCGAGGAAAATGAAAAAGCTTCAGGAGAAAACCTCACAAGAGAAGAAATAGAACGGAACAAATTGAGAAATCTATTTATAATATCGGCTGTACTCAGCAGTCCATTGATACTTGGAATGATACTGGGCGGAACAGGCTTCTGTCACAGTGATTTCGATCCATATTCAGCAAATAAATGGGGTGCCTTTATTGAAATTTTGAGATGGAAATCTTCAATTCTTCACAACTGGAAACTTCAGATTACATTGGCAACCATAGTACAGTTCATAATAGGTGCCAGATTTTATAAAAGTTCTTTTTTTGCATTGAAGGCCAAGGCTTTTACCATGGACTTACTAGTTGTAATAGGGACTACTACAGCTTATTTTTATAGTCTTTATATTGCATTATTCGAAACTTTTACCTATACTCTGGGAATGATTAATTTGTACTTTGAATCTTCTGTAACTATAATCACGCTTGTAATCCTGGGAAGATATCTGGAATCAATAGCCAAAAGCAAAACTTCCAATTCCATAAAGGCTCTTGTAAAACTTCAACCCAAAACAGCCAGGGTAATAAGAAACAATATTGAATACACCATTCCCGTGGAAAAAGTATGTATCGGTGACATCTTAATGGTAAAACCCGGTGAAAAAATACCGGTAGACGGAATTGTAACCAGCGGTCATTCCAATGTTGATGAATCGATGCTTACAGGAGAAAGTCTTCCTGTAGAAAAGAATAAGGACGATATTGTAACAGGAGCTTCAATGAATAAAAATGGTACCTTTAATTTCAAGGCTACCAAGGTTGGAGATGACACTGTATTTTCAAATATTATAAAATTGGTGGAAGAAGCTCAGGAAAGCAAGGCTCCCATACAGAAAATTGCAGATAAGGCTTCTGGAATTTTTATACCTGTCATACTCTGTATATCCGCACTTACCTTCATAATATGGTACTTCGTTATATTCGATCATAAAGTTTTTTTAATAAATCTGCCAATAATATATGCTGTATCCGTTTTGGTTGTATCCTGCCCCTGCGCACTCGGGCTTGCAACACCTGCTGCGTTGATGGTAGGGCTTGGAAAAGGAGCTGAAAATGGAATATTGATAAAAAACGGTACAGCATTGGAACAAGCATGTAAAATTGATACTGTAGTATTTGATAAAACAGGAACTCTAACTGAAGGTAAGCTTGACATAACCGATGCTGTCCTATTCAATAGAGCAAATGAATTGAACATACAAAGTCAGGAAGATTTATTGATTTTAGCCGCTTCGGCAGAAAAATTTTCTGAACATCCTCTAGGAAAGGCTGTATACAGTTATGTAAAGCATAATTACAAAACTCAATTGAAACATACTGATGATTTCACTGCGGTACCAGGTAAAGGTATAACTGCATCTGTAGATAATAAAAATATATTAATAGGCACTGCAGATTTTTTAAAAGAAAAGGCCGTAGATTTATCGGAATTAAAGGATACTTTAATTCTTTTGCAAAAAAAAGGAAAAACAGCTGTACTTGTTGCAATTGATGGAATTCTTGCTGGAGTAATTGCCTTTGCAGATAAAATAAAAACTGATGCCGGAGAAGTTGTTGATTCTCTTGAAAAAATGCATATAGACGTTTATATGCTTACAGGAGACAATAAAAATACTGCGCTTTCAGTTGCAGACAAATTAAATATAAAAAATATAATATCAGAGGTACACCCCGAAGACAAAGCAGATGAAATTTCAAAATTGAAAAATAAAGGCAGATCAGTTGCCATGGTAGGTGATGGAATAAACGATTCGCCGGCTCTGGCTACTGCAGATATAGGGTTTGCAATGGGTTCAGGTACAGATGCTGCCATTGAAACTGGAGATATTGTACTGTTAAATGAAAATTTGAGAGCTTTAACAGATGCAATAAAGCTTTCGAAGGCAACAATGAAAAAAATAAAGCAAAATTTATTCTGGGCATTTATATACAACATAATTGCAATTCCAATAGCTGTAACAGGTCATCTAAATCCTGTAATTGGAGCTGCAGCCATGTCCTTTAGTTCCATATCGGTTTTGTTGAATTCGTTAAGTCTCAAAAAATACAAATTTCAGTAATTAAAATGTGGACTGGCTTAAAAACCAGTCCACATTTTAATTAAAGTACTTGTTTTACTTCTTTAGGGTTTTTGGTATAATCAGCCAGCTTTACAAATTGCGCCTTTATCCTGTATATAACTGAATCTCCAAGCCCACCTTTAGATAAATTTTCCTTCAGCACCGGATATCTCACGCTTATTCCATCCACTGCTTTTTTAAAATCATCATCATTCTCAAGAACTTCGGTCGCCTTTCCAGTAATGGATACACTCTTGAAGGTGTCATAGACCTGTCCCTCATTTTGGAAATAGAATGTAACTACGGGGTTTTTTTGTATGTGTTTTACTTTATTGCTTTTTCTTCCTGTCTCAAAATATAAATTTGCACCATCATTTGAAAAAGCTCCCATTATTCTTACGTAAGGGGCACCATCTTCACCTATTGTAACAAGTAGTCCTGTTTTTGACTGTTCCACATATTTAACAGCAGCATCCAATACATCACTCATCTTTATGCAATCCTCCAATTTATAATTTTTATGTTTTATATATTATAAGCATAATTTGTAATTTAATACAAGTACATTATATTTTTTATCGTTTTAAATCTTTTTGAATTGCAGTTGACAAAATAATGGACTTATATTATCATATAAAAAAGTAGAAGAATTAATAATATGTTCTTTATAGCTGACCGGCAAACCGGAGGCTACATCGTTTTTAAATGGTGTAGTCTCCGGTTTTTTTGGTACAAAAAATAAGGGGGAAATAAAAATGTCAGAAGAAAATTTAAAATTTGACACATTAAAAGTAAGAGGCGGATATGATTCCAGCAAACACAATCACTCTGTTTCAGTTCCAATTTATGAAACAGCCGCATTTGATTTGGGAAGTACAGATAGGGCCAAGAGGTTGTTTTCATTTACAGAACCCGGGTTTATTTACACAAGATTAAGCAATCCTACAGTTGAAGTTCTGGAACAAAGGGTTGCAAAATTGGATGGTGCTTCAGGTGCAGTTGCCGTTAGTTCCGGAATGGCTGCAATAACTTACACTCTCCTCAATCTTGCAGAAAACGGTGGAAGAATACTTACAACTCCATATTTATATGGAGGAACACTTGACGGATTCAAAAAACTTTATCCCAAATTTGGAATAAACATAGACAAGTTTCACGATTTTAATAATCCAGAGGCTATAGCCAAGGCAATAAAGCCAGATACCAAGGCTATATTTGTTGAAAGCATAAGCAATCCAAACACTTCAGTATCAGATATAGAAACAATTGCAAAAGTAGCTCATGAACATGATATTCCACTTGTGGTAGACAACACCTTTGCAACTCCATATCTTTTGAATCCAATAAAATACGGTGCCGATATCGTAATTTATTCAGCTACAAAGGCACTTAACGGGCATGGAAATGTTATTGCAGGTGTAATTCTTGAAAGCGGTAAATTCAATTGGGCAAATGGCAAGTTCAATCATTTTCTGGAACCTTATTATACTTTAAGAGATAATAATGACGATGCCAGAAATTTTCTCGATGTATTTCCTGATTTTCCATTTACTACGAGAATCAGAATGAACTATTTGAATTACTTTGGTTCTTCTTTGAGTCCTTTTGATGCATATCTTGCACTTATAGGACTGGAAACCTTATCTGAAAGAGTCAAGAAACAAATTGAAAATACTGAAAAAATAATCGGTTATCTGAAAGAAAATGACAAAGTTTCATGGATAAAATATCCTACTTTAGAAAACAGTCCATATAAAGAATTAGCTGATAAATATCTTCCAAAAGGAGCTGGATCAGTATTTACCTTCGGATTCAAAGGTACTGATTCCGAAATAGACAAATTTTTGAACTCATTAAATCTGTTCAGCTATCATACCAATGTTGGTGATTCAAGATCTCTGATTGTCAATTCACCTAAGACAACACACAGTGAACTTACACCAGATGAGAAAGAACTTTCAGATTTGCTTCCTAATACAATAAGACTATCCATAGGACTCGAAGATGCAGAAGATCTCATAGACGATTTGGATCAGGCTTTCAAAGCAGCATTTGAATCTGAAAAAATAGTAAACAAGGATGTTGTTAAATAAATTATATATATAGAAAGAAGAGGGAATTATTATGAATAAAATTACTAAAATAGTTGCTGCGTTATTGCTTGTTACTGCAGTACCTACTCTTGCTGCTTGTGGAAAAAGTACATCTACTTCTTCAAGCGAAAATGGCACAGGAAAATATAAATATGGGAAATTGCAAATTCAGGCTCTCGGAGGTGGTGTTTGCGGTGCCCCTGCCTACATAGCCAAGGAAAAAGGTTTTTTTGCAAAGGAAGGTTTTGATGTAACTCTTGTAAGTGGAACATTTGAACAGCAGAAAACCGGCCTTGCAAGTGGAAAGTTTACTGTTACAAATGGTGACTTTCAATTTTTCCCTTCTGTTCAGCAGGGTCTGGATATAAAAGTCATAGGCGGACTCCACAAAGGTTGTATAAAATTAGTCGTGCCTCCTAATTCACCAATAAAAACTGCAAAAGATTTGAAGGGAAAGAAAATAGGTGTGGATGAAGTAGGGGGAACTCCTATGGCTATAACAAGTGTGGTTCTGGCAAACAACAACATTGATCCTACAAAGGATGTAAAATGGGTTCCTTATCCTCTTGACCAGCTGACAAAGGCTGTTTCGAAAGGTGATGTTGACGCTTTTGCCGCATGGGATCCGTTTGCTACACTGGCTGAAAAAAATGATAATTACAGAGTAATAACCGATATCGCACAGGATCCGTTATTCAAGGGAAAATCATGCTGCTTCCTATATGCTTCCAATAAGGAAATCAAGGATAATCCGGAAAAAATTGCAGCTCTTGTACGAGCTTACAAAGCAGCAGATGACTGGATAGCAGAACATCCTGAAGAAACTGCAAAAATTGAACTTGACAAAAAATATGTATCCGGTGGTGATGTAAAATTAATTACCGAGCTTATAAAAAATTATGATTTCAAATATACTACCGATGGTGCAAAGGATGACGTCAAATATTTTGTAGAACAGCTTAACAAGACTGGATTTTTGAAAAAAGGCACCGATCCTGTTAAATTTGCTGATGATGTGTATTACGATGCACTCGGAAATTCAAAAAATTAATGGAGGTATTACTAACGTGAGTGCTTTAAGTGAATCTGCAAATTCAGACAACATACCAGAATCAGATATTCAATCAAAAAATATTGATAAAGTACCGGTTGTCAAAGCATCCGACACTGTAAACTGGAAACCTAAATCAAAGGTCTGGCCAATTTTACAAATCATTGCTTTTGTAGCGGCTTTGGTTGAAAACATAGCTTTGCCTACAGTACAGATTGTTAAAGTCTTTCCATATAGGATAATGCTTATACTTTTTATAGCCTATCTTGGTATAGAATATGTAATTTCGTTTTTCAATGAAAAACTGAGTGCACAAGCAAACCATAAATCACAATTTTACTTTGCCATAGGAGTTGGATTTATAATTTGGGATATTCTATCCACAAAAACCAATATACTTCCGCTCCCATTTTTCCCGGGGCCTGCACAAATAGTTCAGGTCCTTGTGGAAGATGCCGGCACACTTTTAATAAGTACACTTTATTCCATGCGACTTTTAGTACTTGGCTTCGTTGCAGGTACTCTTTTGGGACTTGTTTCCGGAATTTTAATTGGCTGGTACAAACAATGGTATTATTGGTTCTTCCCTGTTCTTAAAATTATAGGTGTTGTACCTGCAGTTGCATGGATACCAGTTGCAATGTCATTATTTCCTTCAACCTTGATTTCCGAAGTATTTTTAATTGTACTCTGTGTGTGGTTTCCTGTAGCCTTCATGGCATGCGGCGGTATAGAAAACATACCCAAATCCTATTTTGAGGCAGCTAAAACTTTAGGTGCAGATGAAAAGTTCCTCATATTCAAAATAGCTATTCCAGGTGCAATGCCATCAATATTTACTGGAATCTACACTGCGACGGGACTTTCCTTCACCACACTCGTAGTTTCAGAGATGCTTGGCGCCGAGGCTGGGCTTGGATGGTATATAAACTGGGCCAAAGGTTGGTCCAATTATGCAAAAGTTTATGCTGCAATAGTTATAATGGCGGTAGTTTTCTCAATAGTACTTGCGATAATATTTAAAATCAGAGACAGAGTACTTATATGGCAAAGGGGGCTTTTGAAATGATAAAATCCTCCGTTGCAAATAATGCTTCTATTAAAATAAAGGATGTAAACAGAATATATATAGATGCAACCGGCAACCTTGTAGAAGCCCTCAGAAATATAAATCTTGACATTAGAGCCGGAGAATTCATTTCACTTGTAGGACCGTCAGGATGCGGCAAAACAACATTGATGAGATTGATAGCAGGACTTGACAAACCTCAATCCGGTGAACTGTTTATTGATAATGACAAAATAAATGACACCAGTTTTGAAAGAGGATATGTTTTTCAGCAGGCAAATCTTTTTCCCTGGGAAACAATAGAAAATAATATTGCTGCAGGACTGAAAGCACGAAAAATATATAAAGAAAGCAAAGATAAAATTCATGAATATATAAAACTTACCGGACTTGAGGGATTTGAAAATTCATATCCCCATCAGGTTTCAGGAGGTATGGCTCAAAGAGCTTCTCTTGCCAGAGCACTTATAAATGATCCAAAAGTACTTCTCCTGGATGAGCCTCTTGGGGCACTGGATGCATTTACAAGAATGGACCTTCAGGACAAACTTATTGAATTATGGCAGAGAAGAGGTACCACAATGATACTGGTTACCCATGACGTAGATGAAGCAATTTATCTGAGTGACAGAGCCGTAATTATGACACCGCGTCCCGGAAAGATAGAATCAATCATAGATATAAATCTTGAAAGGCCCCGGGATAGAACTGATCTGGAGTTTACAATACTAAAAAAGAAAATATTAGATAAGCTCCATTTTGCAAGGAAACATTAACACCATTAAAAAACAATGTACAAATTTTGAGTCTGTACATTGTTTTTTATTTTAAATAATTGCATTCAGAATTTGATCATTGCCACTACTCTTTTTTCCCAAGTATTCATTGCCCATCTCATCTGCTTTAATTATTGCCTTCTCAATAATGTTTTCCTTTTCATAATCACGGAATTTTAAATGAATATTATCCTTGATACCTGATATTTTAATTTTAGATCCATATTTTATTCCAAGCTGACTTAATGTAACAGGTAAACCAATCTTGGTAAATATATCAATAGCCTTGAATATTTCATCTTTGCTCCTGTTTTCAAGAACAAATTGAACAACAAGTGCAAAACTAGTTTTTTCACCATATAGGCTATACCTTGTATCGGAAATATATGTCATGTTATTGACTACATAATTACATATATCAATTGAGTTATCAACTATATCATGATTTTGCCTCATTCCGGATAATACTATGATTGAATCTATCAATTTTCTGTAACATTCATCATCAATGTTTTCATCCAGTTCTTCATACAATCCTTCAATATACTTCTCCAGTATGTTAACCGGATATTCGTCTTGTTTCACATGATCAAAATATTTAAAAACTGACATTGCATAACCTATACCTGCATTTAGATATCGTATGGATGATTCAAGTATTAAATCTATATCCGTCAATATAAGTTCAGGTAATTTCTTTAGCCTGACATAATCAATATATCTTCCGGTATCATCATATATTATGGAAATATTGGAACACGCAGCACAACTTGTAGCTACAGTAGGAATAGCAATTACAGGCTTACCTGTCCTATCACCTATGGTCTTTGCCATATCAATTACCTTTCCTCCTCCTACACCTAGTACTACATCAACCTTCAGTTTACGGGCTGATTCCGAATATATTTTTATATCATTCAAAGTGCAATGCCCATGGTATACTTCAACTCTATATTCCAGTCTCTCTCTTGCAAGATTCATAAGTATCCTTTGTCCAGTCTTGTTCCATGCAGTTTTTCCGCATATAATCAATGCATATTTTCCAAATTTCGAAGTATATTTACCGGTTTTATCCAGAATATTTTTCCCACTGACATAGAATTTCGGTATTTTTATATCCGTCATTTTACTCATCCTTTCCATAAATTTTAGAGTTAAATTATTTCCTTTAATTCCTCCAGTGGCTTTATATAATCACATAAATTTATATACTCCGGCTTAAACTTATATATACTATAATCTTTGAAATTACTACTCAGGAAATGTCTTCCCCTGTTTTTTCCAATTAAGGTTTTCAATACACTGTAGACTTCATTTGAATATATTATTTCAGCCAATTTTCCTGAAACATGTATGCTTTTGAATGCACTATATTTTTGTGTACTGTTTTCAAAATAGACATTGACCTTTGAACCGGTTTTGACTTTTTTGACATCTTTATCTACAATAAAATACACATTTGTATAATCATTTATAAATTCCTGTATATTTATAATACAAGTTTTATTTTGTTCATCCATTGCAACTAAATATCCCCTTTGTGAATGATCTATATATTTCATTGCATCATTTAATATTTCACTCATTTTCATATCCCTTCCTTATCTTTCAGAATTGAATCTGCAGGATTTAGCACCTTGTATGCAAATGGAACATACTGGTTGCTGAAACTTCATCGGGCCTTACCCTCTGCTTCTCTTGATAAGAGAATGTATTCCCCCAAACAATAAAAGGTCAAGTTATATTTATTAAAAAGATTTTATACAAATGATCTATCTCAATAATAAATTCAACTTGACCTCTAGTTTTTCTAGTCAGCCGAACTAGAATAAAAATTTCTTATTGCCATATCTATTTTAAAACCAAACTTTCTTTATTTTTATAAGCATCTCTTATTTGATCAACCTTATCCAGTTTCTCCCATGGAAGATCTATATCTGTCCTTCCAAAATGTCCATAAGCAGCAGTACTTTTATATATAGGCCTTCTTAAATCAAGATCCCTTATAATTGCAGCAGGTCTTAAATCAAACAACTCATTTATAATCTCGACTATTTCTTCATCATTTATTTTGCCTGTACCAAATGTATCTACACTTACTGATACAGGTTTTGCAACACCTATTGCATATGCTATTTCTACTTCAATTTTACTTGCTACACCTGCTGCCACAAGGTTTTTTGCAACCCACCTTGCTGCATATGCCCCAGATCTATCAACTTTGGTTGGATCTTTTCCTGAAAATGCTCCGCCTCCATGTCTTCCATAGCCGCCGTAGGTATCAACTATTATCTTTCTTCCTGTAAGGCCCGAATCAGCCTCAGGCCCACCCTTTACAAATCTTCCTGTAGGATTTACCAGATATTTTGTATTTGAATCTATGAGCTCTTTAGGTATTATTACTTTGATTACCTTGTCTATTATATCTTTTTCAATTTCATCATGGGTTACATTTTCTTCATGCTGTGAAGATATAAGCACGGTATCCACTCTCAGAGGTTTATCTCCTTCATATTCTACTGTAACCTGAGTTTTCCCATCCGGTCCAAGATATGAGATTGCTCCATTCTTTCTTACTTCAGCAAGCTTTCTTGAAAGTTTATGTGCCAGTGCTATTGGAAGCGGCAAGTACTCCGGAGTTTCATTTGTTGCAAATCCAAATACCATTCCCTGGTCTCCTGCTCCAATTGCTTCTATATTGTCTTTTTCACCTTTTTTAGATTCCAATGATTCATCTACACCAAGTGCAATATCTTGTGACTGTTCATCTATGGAGGTTATTACTGCACAATTGGATGCATCAAATCCAAATCTTGAATGATTATATCCTATATCGCTTATAGTTTGTCTTACTATTTTAGGTATGTCCACATATGCCTTGGTTGATATCTCTCCTACTAAAAGTACAAGTCCGGTATTTACAACTGTCTCACAAGCTACTCTTCCATTCTTATCCTGTTCAATAATTGCATCTAATACTGCATCTGATATTTGATCACATATTTTATCCGGATGTCCTTCTGTAACAGATTCTGATGTGAATAATCTACTCATTTTATCAATCTTCCTTTCATCATTTACTCTAAATTTTATTTCTATACTGGTTAACTTATATTAAAAAGAGACCAAACATTACTATCGAAGAATCCAATTTCTACAGATAAGTTTAACTTGACCTCTAGTCTTTCTAGTTAGTCACCTAGAATATTAAATTTATTCACATTGCTGCGAAATCAAAAAAACTTTCTATGGAGAAACCACAGAAAGTCATATCCTACTGTTTCTCATCTTTCAGGTCTAACCTGCTGGAATTGGCACCATTAAATATAATAAATATATTCAGGTTGCCGGGCATCATAGGGCCAGTCCCTCCGCCTCTCTTGATAAGAAGTTCTTATTCAATTAATATTATATATACATCATATAATTCTTGAAATAGTTTGTCAATACAAGATTTAAAAAACATACATAAAACATTATTAAAAAGTTCTACTTATCTCACCTACTATATAATTTTACTTTGCTAATCTATCCAGATGAATCAAAAGTGGGTGTTTTTCTTCTTCCTGCCTTTTTCTATATGTGTACGTTTCATTTCTCAATTCTTCCGGTTTTATCACCCATACTGTAGATAAATCTCCATCCTCAATATTTCCTTTGACAAATTCATAATATCTCTTAAATATCTGTCCACTTATATGAGCTTTTACTGGAATCCCCTTTATCTGATAACTCTCATTATCCTTTGATCTTATAGTTATTGACACTTTTTTCTTAAACCATATGCTGTTTACCATATTATTGTTTGTTGCCGACGATTCAATTAACTCAAGATATATTATATTACCATCGTTGTCAACCTCCAGAAAGTCTTTAAAAACAGTATGGGGTATACCTTTATTATCTACTGTCGATAACACCTTTATGGTATCTCTAGCATTTATTAGTTTTATAATTTTATCTTGCAATTTTACTGACAACTTCAGTTCACCTCCTATATAACCCGTGACAAATCTGTATCCGGATGGTTGCCACATCTTCTGTAATTATCCATATCTATGTTCAGATCATATTTTTTTCTTAGAGCATCAAGTGCTCTTGATAATATTACATAGTATTCAAGTGAAGGATTCTCCTGATTTTGAAATACCGATCCAGGATATGGAGTCCAGACACATTGAACTATACTTACCCCATTTTCAGCAAATTCCTCTGCCTCCTCCAGTATCACTTTAAGTGCTTCATCTTCATCTTTAAATCCATATGGTTTGGCAAGTTCGACTCCTCCCACAATACCGGAATTCACATTTCCTTTTCCAAATATATCTACCGCTGCAAATATTCTTCTTTTCCACTCTTTATACCCTATTAACTTGTCTTTTCCTGGACAAATCCATCTGAATTTTTCTTCATTAAGTACTTCAATATCTGATGTAAATGACATAATACCCGTGTTTTCATATACTCTCTGAAGCTGTTTTTCGTTAAATGCCGAGGATATCATCTGACTTGGAAATTTTTTTGTCTTGAAATTTTCTCCTATAGCTTGAAGTGTTTCTATATATAAGCTTACTTCATCGTCAAAGATATCATTCCCACTTAATATGGAACCTGCTGTTAAAAAGATACTTTCCAGGGTTCCCGGTTCTTTCAATGCTTCTTTCACAGTTTCATACACATCCTGAGGATTCAATCTGGCAGGCTTGTCATTTTCTACTTTGTTCTTGTTGAAATTTGAACCTATGTTGCAATATCTGCAGCCTTTGCCGGTATCCCAGAAATGACAATAGCTATATGGATCTATGTCTATGCGCTGTGGTCTTGAGGTAGCAACATGCCACATTGGAGTTCCCCTGCTTGTAAATTTTTCATAGTAATCCGGCTTACTCCAGTATTCAACCTTCTCCACTATTTTACCCTTATCTGTAAGACAGAGCTTACCTTCAATACAATCTACAACATATGGATTCTCAGCTGTAGAAATAGGTCCGGTTATAATTGAGGTACCGTCCCTCAGCAGCAGAGATACTGGAAAATAATCTTCTTTTTCACCTACTGAAAAAAATATACCTCTTGACTGAAGCTGATGTATATTTTTATCTGCAGCCTTTATTGCCCTATCTGTGTATATTACACTTCTCCTCTGAACATCTGCCTTTATAATCACAAAAGGGGAAACATCCGGATACTTTTCTATAATTTCTTCCAGTGTCAACTCTCTTTTTTTATCCAGCATTTCTCAATTGCCCTCCTTATTCATAATCAAATCAAGTATATCCCTGTGCAGTTTTTTAAATTCGCTGTCATATTTCACGTCGCTTAGATTTTTATTTTCTATATCCTTTGAGAATTTTATATTGAACTCTTTTACTATTGTGCCAGGTCTTTTAGACATGACCATGACTCTTGTACCAAGATACAGTGCTTCATCAATATCATGAGTAATAAACAGCACCGTTTTTTTATTTTCACTCCACATACGTCTTAATAAGTTTTGCATTTGTTCTCTCGTCAGTGCATCTAAAGCACCAAATGGTTCATCCATAAGAAGTACCTTGGGATCGTTCGAAAGCACACGTGCTATTGCAACACGCTGTTTCATACCACCTGACAACTCATAGGGTTTTAGCTGTCTAAATTCCTCCAATCCAATTTTCTCGAGAAAAAAATCTACTTTTTTTCTTGTCTCTATGTTCGGAATTTTTCTCATTTTCAGTCCAAATCTTACATTATCTTCTACATTAAGCCATGGATATAAGGCAGGTTGTTGAAAAACAACACCTCTGTCATAACCAGCACCTTCTATTTTGCTCCCGTCTACTAACGCCATACCACTGGAGGGACTTATAAATCCAGCTATGATTTTTAACAGAGTACTTTTGCCGCAACCAGAAGGACCCAATATACATATGAATTCTCCTTCCTTTATATCAATATTTATATTTTTTATGGCATCAACTTTTGCACTTCTTGATTTATAAGTTAACTCCACATCTTTTAAAGAAATGATATATTTGTTTTTCTTATTTTGCATAATATTCCACCTCCAGATTACCACACGTCTATACCCTATTTTTTCAAAGCTTTTTCTACAAATTCGGGGTTGACAGCTTTCTCAAATTCAGACAACTCCGGCGCAGATTTTATTTGTTTTTGCTGAACCAGAAAATCAGCTGTATCTTTAAGTGTTTTCACAAATTCACCTTTTTTAGAACTTGTACCTAAATATTTGTTAGATATTTCTTCCTGCCCCGAAAGCCATATAAGCTCATTCATTTGCTTTTTGCTGTCTTCCTTGCTTATATTGAGTTCTTTTGCTACAGATCCCGCAGCATCGTCAGAATTACTTTTGAAATAGTCATAAGCCTTAATTTGTAGTTTTACATATTTTGTAACTACATCCGGATACTTTTTAGCAAAATCCTTATTGACTATTCCAATATCTCCAGTAACAATGCCTTTCTTCGCCAATGTTCCACTATTGATTATTTCTTTTCCATCTAAAGCTATTAGTTTTGTCAATGTGGGCTGCCACACATATGCTGCATCTATTACTCCTCGCTGCCATGCTGCATAAATGTCCTGAGGCTGCATATCAAGAACGGTGACATCACTTGCCGGTACATTTTCTGCTTTAAGTGCATTCAATAAGCTATAGTGAGTTGTAGAACCAAACGGTACTGCAACTTTTTTACCCTTTAAATCTTTAATAGAATTTATATTTGCCTTATTTTTTGCAGCAAGTGCTTCATTCTTCCCTATTACATCATGTATCCAAAATACTTCATATGGAAGATTCTGAGATACTCCTATAGCTGCCGGAGTTGAACCCAAAAGCGCAATATCCAAACTCTTTGAGGCCATTGCAGTATTTACGTCTTTACCTGAATCAAATTGAACAAATTTAACCTTTGTCCCAAGTTCCTTCTCATACCAGTTTTTTGATTTTGCAAGGATTTCATCATTTGGTATCTGCTGATATCCAATAGTTATAACACTTGGACTTGCATCACCTTCCGTTTGAGTGGATGTTTTATTTGCAGTACTGCCGCATCCAGCCAAACTCCCTACTAAAATACCTGTTAGAACAGTTGTTATTATTGATTTTCCAAATCTTTTCATAAAATATTCCTCCCATTTTATATATATTTTTATTATTCTTTTCCTTCCCATGGAACAACCTTTATTTCGATTATTCTAATTATTCTGTCAAGCAATATTCCTGTAATTCCCATTATTATAATGCCAACAAAAATTATGTCACTCCTTAAAAACTTACTGGCATCAAGCACCATCCATCCTATACCGGACACTGCTGCAACCATTTCTGCAGCAACCAAAGTTGTATAGGCAAATCCCATGGATGTCCTGAGTCCTGTAAATATTGAAGGTAAACAGGTAGGAAATATAACATGTATAAACGTCTGGATCCTGCTTGCACCCAAAGTATATGCGCCATTGATATAATCTTCTCTAATACTTTTTACCCCCGATACACATGATATATATACCGGTGGAAATGCAGCAAGGTAAAGAAGCATGATCTTCGATGAATTTCCTATACCCAGCCACATTATTAAAAGAGCATAATAAGCTAGAGGTGGAAGCGGTCTAAAAAAATTTACTATAGGCTCAAAAACAGCTCTTATCTTAGTACTGTATCCACTTGCCAGTCCTATTGGGATTCCTGTAGCTATTGCCAGTGCAAATGCTGTAATAAGCCTGAACATACTATCACTAAAATGTCTGTAAATTGTATTCCCTTTGTATCCCTGGGTAATGACCTCTTTAAAACCCGTAAAAACATCATAAGGTGAAGGTATAATAGATTCAGGCAATATTTTTAATTTTGTCGTCACATACCATATAATTAGCAATATAGTTATCGTAATTAATGTAATTATATTCTCAACTGTAATAAATGCTGAAGTTTTTTTATCCATAAAATCACTTCCCTGTTAACTTATCAGATAATTTTTTTAACAACTTTTTCAGGACTTCTACTATAACGTTCAACTCATTTTTCTTTATTATAAGAGGTGGAGCAAGTATCAATACATTACTATAATTCGGTATGGTAACACTGTTCTTACCTACAATAACACCCTCTTTCTGTGCATTTTTGATTAGATCTGCCAGATACTGTTCCTCCAATTGTTATATAAATTTCAGATACTAAATAATACATAATGTTCTTTATAGTACTCAATTTTGCATAAATAAGCTATAGTATCAGTGAATTCTAACAACTAAAATTTTTAAGAATATTGATACTATAATTTTATTTCTTTATAAAGCATTTTCAACAAATCATGCGTTACTACCGAAAACTTTTCAGGACAATGAATATGCATACCTGCCATTACTGAAAACAACATTTGTGCCTTTAAAACAGAATCGAAGTTCTTCTTGAATATTTTTTTTCTTTTGCCTTCTTCAAAATTATCAGCCAATAAATCAACACTATATTTTCTTAATTTTCCGAAAGATTCCTTTACATTTTGATTATCTTTAGAATAATAAATCATAGTAGCAAACAGCAGATTAGTATATTTATCATTTGCATATGAATCAAAATATTCTATATATTTTTCTATAAATACAATAGGATCATACTTTCTATTTTTAATTGATCCAAGTATTTTTTTCCTATTTTTCATTTCATTAGCTACACTTGCTTCAAGCAGTTCTTCTTTATTTGAAAAATATCTATATATGGAAGATCTATTTATTCCAATTTTTTGGGCTATTATATCCATATTTGTTTCATTAAAAGTATTTGTAGAAAATTCTTGTATAGCAGCTGAAACAATTTTATCTTTTATGGGCTTATACTCTAATTTGTCATCAGCTTCCATCTTTAAGCTTTCAAGCAACTTCTGCTTTGAGTAAAAATTGTCATAGAAGGTAGATTTACTTATTCTGCATTCTTTTACAATTCTATCGACGCTCAGAAATTTTATTCCACAATCATTAATTATCTTTTTTGAACATTTCAATATCTTGGATCTGTTATCACCCTTCATACAAATATCTCTCCTAAAATAATATAAAATTCAATATTTGTAGTAGACAGGATTATCTCGTATACCACTATAAATTTAATTTCATTACATTTACATCTTTAAATCCAAAATCTCTATACACTTTGATAGCTTCCTTACTGAAGGCCAACAATTGTATTTCACATGCTCCTCTTGATTTAATCCATTGTATATTTAGATCAAGCAATCTTGACGCCATGCCATTTTTTCTAAATTTAGGAAGAGTATAGACATCAACTATCCATCCATAAAATCCTGGTTTAAATAAAAAATATGGAAAATCATTTTTGATTAGAGATCCTGCAACGCCAATTACCTTTCCCTCGGAATTATATCCAATGAAATGCTGCATTTTATTTTCATTATATTGATTCTTATAAAAATCTATAGTTTTTTCTTTTACATTTTCTATATAAAAATCATCTTTGAATCCACTTTCTTTAAATAAAAGTTCCCTTAATTGAAATATCAATGGTATATCTTTTTGCGCTGCTTTCTTTATAACAATTTCAGGCACTCTTCTCACACCTCACTTATATTTCGTCTCTCCCCGGATCCGACTTCTGAAATATTTTGTAGATTTTCATCCCTCCCTTTTCTATTTTGCTCATAATCAGCTTTTTTTCTTAAAAATAAGAGGTCAAGCTTCCATATATGTACATTATATAAAGTACTAATCCACATATACATGAAACTTGACCTCTAGTTTTCTAGTCAGTCAATTATAATATTAAATCTTCCATCAAAAAACTTCCTCCGGAGAAACCAAAGGAAGACATGTCCTATTGTTTCTCATCTTTCAGGGTATTCCTGCTGGAATTGGCACCATTGAATAAACATAATAATCCAGGTTGCCGGACATCATAGGGCCAGTCCCTCCGTCTCTCTCGATAAGAAATTTTTATTTACTTTTAAGTTACATATACTATATATTATTTCAAATACTTTGTCAACAGTCTATATCAATCTTACTTTTTCTTTTTTTTCCACCTGTATCACTTTCCCATCTTGAACAACTAAAGTTATTGAACCATACTTTATTATCTTTAGCATACATAATACCATATTCAAATTTTCCTTTGAAATACTCTTTAAAATATTATCATTTACTACTTTTTTATTCAATGAAACCTCTCCTACCTTAACTGAATTTTATTATGTATAAACTGATAATTTATTGATTTCAGCAACAGAAGCTTGAATTTAAACAGACATCAAAACTATATTTGATTTTCAACTAATCTTTCAAATACCAACGCTGCAATTCCTACAGGAACAACGTCATCTTTGAAGTATCCTCTTCTTTTAAAAACAACTTTTCCATCAACATATTTAATACATGTATTATAAAATAAATCCAGACTTGCCAAACATCCATCCAGTATGATACAATTCAAATTCAACAAATTTACATATGAATTCATACTTGTCCCAAGTGTTCTTGCAACATTCATAATCGTTTTTTCAGGCATCAAGTTATATTTTTTAGTTTCAATACACATGCTTTTAAAATTAATATAATCTCTGCTTCTGGAAATAATCTGTTCAAAAGCGTATTCATTATTTCCTGCTGTTCTTAAAACTCTCCCCTGTAGAATGGTACCTTCTCTTATGCACAATCCACAATTAAAATAAGCCAGATTACTAAACATTTTTCCATATCCATATAAATATTCTGCAACAACAGCTGAATTGGATCTGTTCTCACTGACTATACTGCATTTAAGTTTTTTCTCCAGCATTTCTTTTATGGGTACACCAGGCAATACTCTTGTATCAACTGCAAGTCCTACTCCAGCAAGCTGAATAAAATCAAGCCTTAATTCTACATATATACTTCCTATGCTCTTTTGAATCATTTCTATTAAATCATTCGGAGAAGTACCATATTCAATTTGAAAAACTTTTTTATGAATAATCTCCATTCTCAGGTTAACTATAGATATGTCTATACATGATTCAGATATGTCTATACATAAAATATAAAATCTGCATATATTCACATCATACAATACAGGTTTCCTGCCACCGGTAGATTCTCCTATACATTTTTCAACTATAAGTCCATTTTTCTCAAGAGGATTCATAATACGATTCAATGTAGTTAATTTCATCTTTGCTTTAAGTAAGATTTCATTTTTACTCATGGCTCCATTTTTCTGAAGTAAATTAAATATCTTTTTTTCGTCCACTTTTAAGTTTTGTAACAATTTGCAATCATTTAGCATAGCAATCATACCTTTTGTTCCATGTATTTTAATTAAAACAAAAAGATCAAGCTTTCATAATAAATACAAAACAAATATGCTCCAATATGAAGAACTTGATCTCTAGTTTTCTAGTCAATCAATTAGAATACTTATCACCATTCAGCTATAAATAAGCATCTGCTAAAATTCGCTGCCATTGTAGAAAATGTCAAATTTATTTTTTGTGTCAGATTTTGCTTTTTTATAGGCTACTCTATAAAGCTGCATCATCGCATTAATTTCTCTATCACTTAGGCTATTATAAAATACCTTCGGGCAACTTATAAAAGCCTCTTGTTCATCCTGCTGTGAAAAATTATTTCTCATTATATTTAAAAATCTACTCTCTATGCTATTCATAAAAATTCCCCCATTCCATACTTTGTATTTAAACTATGCTTCTGTTCAAAAAGCTATCGTAACTATGACTAAATTAAAAAGCTATTTTTCTTATAAGAAAAATAGCTTTTATAAAAACAAGTTTTTTACACAACTAAATTTCTTATCTTCCAGAATACCACCTTCACTCTGTAGGAATTGACACCGATACATATATAAATGCCGGTTGTCGGGCTTCAAAGGGCCAGTCCCTCCACCACTCTTGATAAGACCATATTAAATTATATACAAATTATTTAAATATTTCTTGTATTATATCATCATATACTTAACTCTGTCAATACAAAAATTTAAAAAATTCCTCGTATAAGGAGATAGCTTTTATATTTATTATTAAATCAGTCTTACTTTTTCATTTTTTTCTATCTGTACAACTTTTCCATCCTGAACGACCAAAGTTATAGAACCATACCTTATCGTACTCAGCATACATATGAGCTTATCTAGATTTTCTTGTGAAATACTGTTATTATGCAGTTCCTTCTTATTCACTGCTACCACTCCCCCTACAAATATCATTTTAAAAAACCTTCTCGCAAGATGAATGCAAGAAGGTTTGAAATTTCTTCTATTTCTCATCTTTCAGGTATATCCTGTAGGAATTGGCACCTTGAAATTAAATCCAGGTTGCCGGGCATCATCGGGCCAGTCCCTCTGCCTCTCTCGATAAGAATATCTATATAAAATTAAAAATAAAAAAAGCCTTGTCCCTATTATATCATAGAGACGAAGCTTAAACTCCGCGGTTCCACTCTTTTTGGACTACAAGTCCCTCTTTTTTTCAGGTACATCATTATACCCCATTGCTGTAACGGGCAAACCCGATGTAGTCTACTATAATTTCGATACATGACTCAAAAGGGCACTTCATCTAAGATAAATTTGGAAATCTTCCAGCATCAAATTTCCTCTCTTGAAATTCATACTTAAACTACTTTCCTTTTTCAATGTCTTTAATTAATTCTCAGCACTAACATTAAAATTATAGTTATATTATACATGTAAATATTCTTTTGTCAATATTCTTTTTTGCCTTTCCATCCCTTTAAATCAATCTGGCAATGGGCCCTGAAGGATTGATTATATCTTTGATTTTGTCATATGGAATTTCTATTTTAAACAGTCCATAAGAATAAGGTGTGTACTCATATACCTGATAGTAAATGACAAGACTGTCTGGAGTTAGATAGTATTCCTGATCCTTCGTAATGCCATTGTATTCATTAATTAAAGTTATGTTGTTGTCTTTTATATACCGATATGCTATTTCATTCAAAACTGCAGCATAGTCTGTGCTCTGGTTGAACAATTCATTGAAACTGTATATGTGCCCTGTCTTTGCATCAATCGTTAAAGAAGAGTATTTTGTAAATCCGTGGGCAGCTCTGTTTACATAAGTATACATTGCAAATAATATGCTCAGTAAATTACTTTTATTTAACCGCACCTCATAAGTTCCAAGTACCTGATTAAAATCCGTAACTCCATCCACAAGCACCTGGCTTTTAAAAAGTCTGCTTACCTGGTCTATAATCGCCTCATTAATTTTGGATATATTTTCTCCGTTGCTGGCATTCTCTATCACTGGATACGATATGCTGAACTCTTCAGGCATCAATTTTTGTTCTGACAAATTCACAGGCACATCTTTATTATCATTTCTGCTGTATTTTAAATAAAAGTCTTCAGCATCGAATAACTCGCTTAAATTATCTGGATAGCTAAAATAAAGCATTTTATATATTCTCCCTATAAACTCATTTTCTACAATTATACTATTATATTTATGCAGCTAATGTGCATGGTTTCTTTCAAAATACATAACAATGCATTCAAAGAAATTTTTGTAAAAATTTCTTCCTCTTGAACCTGCTTTTTTCCCTTTCATGCATAATCTATTTACACTGGCAAATCTTTATTCTATAGTGTATGTAAATTGAGTTAGGTGATGAATATGGTAAAAAATATAGCAGATAAAATCACACTATATATAAAATATAACAGCTATATAAAAGACAATGACAGTATTGAAAAGATCAACTATTCAATACAGGTGCTCGTAAATGAAACCTTCAAGTTGGTAGTGCTTTTTACTTTGTTTACAGTATTGGGAAAATTGAATTACTTTTTATTTTCCCTTATAATCTTACTTTCCACAAGGACTTTTTCAGGAGGATATCACAGCAACTCGACACTGTTGTGTTTATTTTGGACAACCACATTCTTTTTGTTTACTTCAATAATTTGTCCCTTAATTCCTGTATTCACTGCTTGGATTTATTATATCCTCGCTTTAGCAGGCATAACCACATTTTTACTGAAAAGTCCTTGTGAAAACAAAACAAGACCAACGAGAAACAAAAAGCGTATTTTGCATTTCAAGATAATATCGACTTGTTTTACAGTATTCTGGATGATTGTACTGTTGTTCTTTATATCAGACGATAGCTATCTCAACTGCGGCTTTTTTACAATATTGCTTCAACTGCCTCAATTAATATATCTAAAAAGAGAGGATGTTTAATATGAATAAATTGAATAAAAAACTCGCTATTACAAAATGTGGATTCCTTCTTGCTGCTTTTGCTGTTTTAGTCAGCAATACCCATTCATTTGTTTTCTTAGGAGAACCAAAACCACCTAAAAGCCTTTTAAAGTAATATGACAAAACAAATTAAATTGTCTTCCAAAGATAGCTGAATCTTTCCTTCCTTAGACTCAACTATCTTTTTTGCATTGTAAAGGCCGTATCCCCTGTTTTCACCCTTCTTTGTAGAAAATCCCCTTTTGAATACCTTCTTCAAGTTGTCCTCATCTATATTTTCCACAGTATTTTTCAACTCAATTACGTTTTTATCAAAATTTTTATATATATTCAATACAACAGATCTATTACTGTTATCCTCAACTGCCTCAAAGGCATTGTTTAAAATATTTGCAAGTATTTCGGACAGCTCGTAATCCTCCACCTTCCATTCATTCAGTTCATTTGAAACATTGTACTTAAATTTGATACCCCTTATTTCAGCTTCACTGGATTTGCTGTATATTACTGCCCTCAATATCAAATTGTCTATATATGCTATTTTTTCAATGCCTTCAGTTGAACAATTAACAGATTTTATGTATTTAAGAAGATTGTATTTCAATTCTTTTCCCTCTGAAACCTGTACAAGTCCTCCTATGGCATTGAGATGATTTTTGAATTCATGCTGCTTGCGCCTTATATCCTCCGTCATACTTTTTATTATGGGAATGTATCTGCTGTTTACTTCCATTGCCTTGTTTTTTTCATTTATCTTCACAATATGATAGCACAAAAATAAATTCAATATAAATATTATCATAAGTATACATATAAATATTACAGAATTATTTAATAATAATTTGCTATCATACTCCCATAATACCTTGTAGATTATGACATATAAAATTAAATTTATTAAAATATAATTTACAATTGTATAATCAATTTTACTTATAACTTCAAATTTACTATTTGGGATAAAATAATATATAATTATACAAAAAATCCATACAAATGTATTTGCAACTATACCAAACAAAAACGTATCTGTATCAAATCCAATAAGTTTCAGTGGATACATTACAATTAGTTCTATAATCATAAGAAACATAATGCTTGTGCAAACCTGTACAAAATTTTTCACTATATTTTTTTTATAAACAAAAGAACTTAAAAATGTCATAAATAAATAATTAACTGCAATACTGTAGTATGATCCAAACATATCATTAGAAATAACAACTACAATTGATATTAACACTACTATAACAAAATTTTTACAAAAAATACTAAAATTCAATTTCCTTCTCAAATTAAACTTTGACCACAAAATCATAAAGGCAGTAAGCTCAAAAAAAGTACTAATAAATTCCTGCAATGGCTCCAATCACTCAGTCCTCCTTATATCTAATAAAACGACAAAATAGTATGTTCATGCATATATGCCAACCTTCTTCATAACTTCGTCTTTGAAGTTATAGCTCAGGAATGCCTTTTCGCCGCAGCAGCCAAAGCTTATCTCCCAGGATTTGTTTGATATTTTCTGTATGCTGCTTATAAAATTTATATTTACTGCATAGGCCCTGTGTGTCTGTATTATATCTCGGCAATCTACCATATCAAGCACTTTCTTTAGTGACATCTTCCTAATCTTGTAATTTCTGTCTCTGGTATATATTGTCATCAACCTGAGATTTACTGCAATAAATACTATATCCTCCACCTTTATTCTCACGCTTATATCCGCAGAAATACTGAAGGAGACATGCTTGTCTACTTTTTTGCCTACACTCTTTTCATAGCTTCCTGCAATAAGAAGCTTCGTCATTTCAATTACCTTGTCCTTGTCATACGGTTTGATTACATAATCATAGCAGTGGGTTTTCTTGAATGCATCAAGCATGTAATTCACATTTGATGTAACAAAAATTATCCAGCTGAGTTTGTACCTTTCCATACACCTCAATTCCAGGGCAAGATCCATTCCGGAAGAATTTTTCAAGGCAATATCTATATAGAAAAAGTCTATTGGTGTTTTCCTTGATATATCCAGTGCACTGTATTTGCTCTCGGCTCCCCATACTTTTATGTTCCTGCCGGCTTCACATATCATCCTCGCAAGAGTCTCCCTCTCCACTTTTTCATCTTCTACAACCAATACATTTACCATAATGTCCCCCCTTTATTGTTAAGTAATAGACAAATTATGCTAAACAGTCTTCTTTAAGTATTTATACCTTAATTCTACCTAATAAAACAATAAATTTCAATTTATTATATATGCAGTAAATATAAAAAAGAGCTGTCATAAAACAGCCCCCTTTTGTCAAGATCTAAATACAACTTCTTCCTTGGAAAACATAAATTTCGCCAGAAATACCGCCGCTGCTACATATACAATATGCCATCCCAGCACTACTGAAATATGTACTGGATTGAATACACCTGCAATAGCTTCCTTCATAACTACAACGGCATTTACTATCGGTATATTGAAGAACAGGAATCCTATACTCTTTGCATCCATCATAAATGGTATATACGTAAGTATCATTACCGGAACTATAAAACCTCCAAGATAAGTATTTGCCTCCTTCATGGAACGTGCAAATATACTTATGGATATTTCTACAGCACTTAGTGCTACAAGTACAAACAGTGAAATTATCCCTATAATGGCAAACGCACCTATGGATATACCTATTTTCCCTCCACCCGAGAATATATAGAGCATTGACCCTATCATTGAAGCCAGAGTGACTATAAGTGTAATAAATGCCACAGATGATATGGCGATGAGTTTTCCCCAAAATATTGACATCCTTCCTGCAGATGTAGACAGAAGTGGTTCGAAAGTGCCTCTTTCCTTTTCTCCTGCCACAAGATCCGCCGCTATTCCTATAGTGGGACTTATCATGAATATAATCAGTATGGTGGGAAGAATATTGAGTATTTGAATTCCTATGGAATTGCTGTCCTGTTTTCCGACAGTTTCCTCCTTTACTTCAAATGGAGTCAATACTTCGGTGCTTATTCCCTTTGCCCTGAGTCTTCCATCAACTATCGACTTGCTGTAATTGCTGAAGGCTTCCTTTATCATGGAAGAGGCCATGGAGGATTTATTTGAAGTTTCATCATATATTACTTTTATATCGGTTTTATTTTCACCTGCAACCTTTGAGTCGAAGTCTTCGGGTACATCGACTATGAGAGATATTTTACCTTTGTTCAATTTGTCAGTATCTTTTCCGTTATTATCTATTTTTATATTTTTCATATTTTTGAGCATTTTGTAAACTGAAGAACTTTCATTTCCCCTGTAGGCAATGGTTATACTCTTCTGAACTGAGTCGATAGTATTTCTCATAGTCAAATCTATTATCTTGAACATTGCCGGGTACATTATAATAGGCAGAAGTATGGTAAATATCAATGTCTTCCTGTCTCTGAATATATCTACAAGTTCTTTCTTTAGAATTACCCAGAAGTTATTCATGGACTTCACCACCTATCAGTTCTATAAATACATCTTCAAGATCATCATTATTGTATTTCTTCTTCAATTGCTGGATAGTACCTTTCTCTACAAGTACTCCCTTATGTATTATCACAACCCTGTCACACAGCTTTTCAACTTCTGTCATTGAATGAGATGACAGAAGAATTATCTTATTTTCAATCTTGCATTTCAAAATAAATTCATGTATCACCCTTGCTGCCGAAACGTCCAGTCCGGTACTAGGCTCATCAAAAAGCATTACACTTGGAGAATGTATTATGGCGCGTGCTATTGACACTTTCTGCTTCATGCCTCTTGAAAACTTTCCTGCTTTTCTGTCTATATACTCTTCCATTTTAAGTTCCTTTGTAAGCTCATCTATTTTCTTGTCTATTTCTTCTTCAGTCATTCCATACAATCTTCCAAAATATCCCATATTTTCTCTTGCAGACAATCTATCATAAATTCCCACCTCGCCTCCAAACAGGATACCTATCTCTCCTCTAACTTTTGCTGAATCCTCAGCTGAGTCATATCCGTTTACTGTTATAGTTCCCTCACTTGGCTTCAACATCGTGGAAATCATTCTTAAAGTCGTAGTTTTTCCAGCACCATTTTCTCCAAGGAGGCCTACTATCTCACCTTCATTTACATTAAAGGACAACCCACTCACAGCTTTCACATCTTTGAATATTTTAGTCACATTCTTTATTTCAAGCATCTCATCATCTCCTTATCTGTATAATCTATATTTTATTATAGCATATGGAATCAGCCTTATAGTTTAATTGCAAGTTTAATATAGATAATTTGTAAATATTATACATAAGTCTTTTTATATCACAGGATTTATTTTATAATGTATAGTGATTAAAAAGTATTGGAGGCACTTTAGATGAACTTTGATGAATTTAAATATGAGAGACCGGATTATGATAGTATCAGGAAATCAATTATATCCCTTGTAAAGCACGTGGAAAATGCCAATAGCGCTGAAAAACAGTATGAATATATTAAAGATATAAACAAAATCAGGAATCACATACAAACCATGTCTACCTTAACTGAAATAAGGCACAGCATAGATACAAAGAATAAATTCTATGATGGGGAACAGAGTTACTGGGATAAGTATACGCCCCTATATGACGAGCTTAATTCCACGTTTTTCAGAGTAATGGTAAATTCCAATTTCAGGAATGACCTTGAAAAGAAATTTGGCAGGCAGTTCTTTACTTTAGCAGAATTCTCCCTCAAAGCTTTTTCACCTGAAATAATAGGTGAACTCCAGCAGGAAAACAAGCTTTCTTCAGATTATACAAAATTAATAGCGTCAGCCCAAATACACTTTCAGGGTGAAGACAGGAATCTTTCAGGTTTGACTCCTTTTATACAAAGCAAAGACAGGCAGCTTAGGAGAAATGCTTCCGATGCCAAATACAAGTTTTTTTCAGAGAATGAAGGTGAAATTGACAGAATATATGATGAGCTGGTAAAAGTCAGAACCAGGATAGCACAAAAGCTTGGATTTAAAAGTTTTGTAGACCTTGGTTACATAAGAATGATGAGAAGCGACTACAATTCACATATGGTATCTGATTTTAGAAAACAAGTCCAGGATTATATTGTTCCTGCGGCTTCAAAGCTCTATGAACGACAAAAAAAGAGGTTAGGCATTCAGAACTTGACTTATTATGATGAAAATTTCGAATTTATTACAGGAAATGCAAAACCCAAGGGAGATTCAAAATGGATAATTGCAAATGCCAAAAGAATGTACTCGGAATTGTCTCCTGAAACAAAAGAATTCTTTAAATTCATGGTGGACTGCAATCTTATGGATCTTGTAACCAAACCTGGAAAAGCCGGAGGCGGATACTGTACTTATATACCCGACTACAAAGCTCCTTTTATATTTTCAAATTTCAACGGCACTTCCGGAGATGTTGATGTACTGACTCATGAAGCAGGTCATGCTTTCCAGGTTTATTCTTCAAGATGGATAGAAATACCTGAGTGTAATTTTCCAACCTATGAGAGCTGTGAAATACACTCGATGAGCATGGAGTTTTTTACATGGCCCTGGATGGATTTATTTTTCGAGGAAGATGCTGATAAATATAGATTTGCACATTTAAGCAGCGCAATAAAATTCATACCTTATGGAGTTGCTGTAGATGAATTTCAACACTGCATGTATGAAAATCCTGAACTTACACCGGAAGAGAGAAAACATGCATGGAGAAAAATCGAAAAAAAATATCTACCCCACAAAAACTATGAAGGCTGTGATTTCCTTGAAAGAGGATGCTGGTGGTTCCAGCAATCACATATATTCAACGTTCCTTTTTACTATATAGATTATACTCTTGCACAGATATGTGCACTGCAATTCTGGAAGAAATCTAATGAGAACAGAGAGAACACCTGGAAGGATTATCTAAAGCTCTGTAAAGCAGGTGGAACTAAGTCATTTTTGGAACTGGTAAACTATTCAGATTTGAAATCTCCCTTTGAAAGTGGCTGTATAAATGCAACTATAAATCCGGTAAATGAATGGTTAAACTCAATAGATGACAGAATTCTTTAATTTTATAGGTCCTGAAAATCAGGACCTATATTGTAAAGCTGGGTTCTACGTGTATTATGACATATTCTATACCACATTCTTCATTGAGTTTTTTTTCTATCTTCTCGGTTATTTTATGACTCTCCGATACAGTTAATCTGGAATTAACCCCTATAATTATATCAAGCAGAATATTGTTTCCGTGTACTCTGGCCTTTATATTTTTTACACTTTCTACTCCTTCTGTACTCTCTATTTTGTATACTATATTGTCAAGTTTTCTACTGTCGAATCCATCTGTTAAATTATTTGCGGATTCTTTGAATATCTCAATACCAGTTTTAATTATCAGTATTCCAACTACTGCTGCAGCCAATGGATCTATCCACGGATACCCAAATTGAGATGCTGTAATTCCAATGGCCGCACCAATGCTGACCCAGGAATCTGAAAGATTGTCTTTTGCCGTAGCCATCAATGATAAACTGTTGATTTTAAGAGCTATATTTCTGTTATACCTATATACAAAATATATGATTACAGCACAGGCTGAAGCAACTCCAGCTGTAATCATATCAGGTGATTCTTCTCTAAAATATATGGTGGAATGAATTGCATTGTAGAGAACGTCAATACCCACCGCCGCCATTATAATTGATGCAACAAGAGATGATACCGTCTGTGCTCTCAAATGCCCGTAAGCATGATCCTCATCGGCAGGTTTCCTAGATATTTTCAAACCTATAAATATTGCAACTGATGCAATTATATCTGTGGAATTATTGATTCCATCCGCCAAAAGTGCTTTTGAATTAAAGAAATACCCCATTGAAAGTTTGAAAATAGACAAGAAAATATATGCAGCAATGCTAAGACGGGCTCCTTTTTCTGCAATTTCAAGTTTTTCATATTCTTCATTCATAGTAATGCTCCTTTAAAATGCCTTAATAGCATATAAATTTGTTTAATATATATTACGTATGAGTACGTCAATCTTGAACTATAAATCATACTATATAACTATGATAGTATAAAATCTATTATAAAATGTCAGAATCTATTGGAGGTAATTATTGATGGATGGTTCATCTTTTAAAGAAATATCAGGACACAGACTGAAAAAATTGCTTGACCGTAAATATAATTTCCTTTTAATTGATGTCAGAACCCCTGAAGAATATTCTGAAGGACATATCCCCGGAAGTAAGAATATTCCTCTTCAAGAATTCGAAAATATCATTAAAAAGATGGATATAAATTTCAATACAGATATTGTAGTTTATTGCAGAAGCGGCATAAGAGCTTCAAATGCCTGTGATATATTGAACAAATTGGGATTTAAGAGTATTTATAATTTTGGTGGAATCTATAACTGGAAATATGAACTTAAAAAATAGTTTTTCATACAAACCGCATCTGTATTTTACAGGTGCGGTTGTCAATATTTATTATACTCCAAGTTCTTCATAATATACTTATAATAACTGTAATGCTGCTTTTAAAACATTTCAATATTTATTCTTTAGCCTACAGCTTCTCCATTAAATTTTCTATATTTTTCGCAGATATATATTTATTACCTTTTTTAAGCAAAATTTTTTTATGACATTTTGAACATTTATGGAGACAATCTTTAGTTTTAAATTTAATTCCATTATCAGCCATGGTTTTAACTAAATCCGTGTAATTCAAAGTATGCTTGCAAACTTTAATTTTTGACATATGAACACCTTCTATATTAGTTTATAATAATTATCTTATAATAATTATTATAAACTCTTTACAAAATTATTGCAATTTAAAAGTTCATACTATCTTGTGTAGTATGAACTTCCATATAAATTATTTAATTAGTGATTTTCCAAATTCTATGCACTTAGTTTCATCTTCGCCTTCCGGAGCTTCATTGACAATCAAACCTTCATCAACCAAAGTTGCTCCTGCATCTTCAATTCTTTCCTGCCAGCTCCTCATCCACTGTCCGTCTCCCCATCCATACGACCCGAATAAAGCAACCTTCTTTCCTTTGAGCTTATCAGTTATGGAATCTACAAATGGCTCCATTTCCGATTCCTCAATAACTTCGTCTCCCATGGCAGGTGATCCGAGTACCAATACATCTGCTGTATTTACATCTTCTTCAGATGCTTCTGAAACATTTATCAACTTTACTGAATGTCCACTTTCAGTTGCACCCTGACTAATCAAATTTGCCATTTTTTCTGTGTTTCCTGTTCCACTCCAATATACTATGTTTATATTTGCCATAATTATCTACATCCTTTCATATACATGATAATGATTTTCATTTTCATGTATATGATAACAATATATTTATACTTTGTCAACAAATTATCACAAATATATAAATAAATACTATGCAGGAAACAAATGCATAGTATTTATCTAAGTATTATATGTTAAATCATCTCTCTACTATCTGTACTGAACTTCCTGTTCCTGAATGTACTTCAACCTTCCATTCAAAACCTGAAGTGCATCTTCAAAGGTTTTGGCAAGCTGCTGAAAGTCTTGTTTTGCAGTTTGATCTTCTGTCTGCAGTGCAAAAGTCTTCATTGATGCAGCCGCTGATTGAACTCCAGCTATGACCTGCTGCATTTGTGTTCCTACTGTCATATTTTTCACCTCCCTTCAAATAATATATAAAATTTCATCTATCTTAATAAATATGGTTCAAGTTTATCCATCATTCTTTTTACTGTATTGGCGTTGTTTGAATACATTTTTTTCGCCTCAGGATTTTCAGTTTGAAGCGAGAAGGCAAAAAGATCGGACTGGACTTTTGCCATACTTGCATAAAGCAGTTCTTTGACTTTAGGCTGGATTATCTCCATTGAATCATCGAATGTATCCACAAACAAGTCTCCTGAAGAATCCACCTGGCCAATAAATACATTTTCAAGAAGCACACCTAGATTTGATAGTTGTACTCTGAGCCATTCACGGTTTAACCCTCTATTTGTCAAAGCACCGTCAAGTATTTTCCCATCAAGTATTACCGTTTCAGGCTGAGACAGCGGTGCAACCTCTCTCTGCAGGTCATGGGGAGTAACTGGCTTTTTGTCTGATTTTAAAAGTGCATTTATATCTCCTGTGGATTCCATTATGGCAAACTCAACATCTGACAGATTAAAAATATTTTTTGACCGCAGTTCTCTCAGTAAATCATCACCGGTGTATCTTATTTTCTTCAAGTTCTCTTCCATGACCTTTCCATTCTTTATCAGAATGGTTTCTTTCCCATTTATAAGATCATATATCCATTTAACCTTCAAGGATGCATAATCCACAACAAGAGAGAGTACCACCCATATAGCAAATACAACAAATCCCGCCGTTATATTGGATATCAAGCCCAAGGAAAGTACTGCTGCAATAACAGAGACTACAATGTAACTTACCAGTTTAAAGGGTGCTGCTTCTGATATATTTCCTTTTTCAATCAACCTTATTAATACCAAAGTTAAAAAAAATAAAATTACAACTCTTAAAATTAATATTCCCAAACCTTCCATAATGTTTTTCACCTCTAGTTTTTCTTATATTGAGGTTCTTCAAGTTGTATATCCTTCAATCTACTCTCTATATTTTTGGTTACTGTCTCTGTTGTTTTGAGAGCTTCTTTATAAGCATTTATTTCTTGTTTATTTCCACTTTGAATGGAATAGATTCTCAACGTACTTTCGATTCCCCTTAAATTAGCCAATGTCTGCTTTACTTCTGAACCTACTGTCATAATCATCAACTCCTAACATATCGCTGAGATTATTATTACCCAATTTACATAAAAATATTATTTAAATTATTTCTCATTTCTATGATTATTGTGCTTTTGCTTTTCCTCGTTCTTCCCAAGTTCTTTAGAAAATTCTGTAAACAAATTTATATTACTATTCTTCATATCTTGATATTTTAATTTTTTTACATTTTCATAATATCTCATTGATACGTATATCAATGAATACAATAAAACAATCAGAGATCCTGCCACAAGTCCGGCAAACTGTCCCTGTACAAACGGCATGCTGCAAATAACACAAATAAGGACAACTAGTGTAAACCATGAAGCATATGTATATTTTTCTCTTTTCTTTTTCTGCATGCGGATTTGTGAGGCAACTATGGCTGCATACGTAAACATCAGCGCAAAGCCTCCCGAACTTATTAAAAACAAATAGACTTTAGGAAACAGAAGACCAATTACAAGTCCAATGAACATGGACAATCCTGAAAAAATTATTCCCCTGTAGGGAACATTTTTTCTGTCCTTTAATATCACCGGAGTATATCCTTCATCCGCAAGAGAACGAACCATTCTACCAAGACCAAACATACCTGCCAGCATGGTTGAAAGTACTGCAGTAAACATTATCAGGCTTATAACATTCCCGGCCCAGCTTATGCCCCACCTGTCAAGTGCCGAAACCATAGGACTCACATTTTCATTGAGTGATCCCGTGGGGATCAACATTGTAATTACCACAGCCGAGACTACATATAGTCCAACAAGACTGATTACAGTATATAAAGATGCTTTGGGAATTGTTTCCTTTGGATTATCCGTTTCAGAATATGCCAGACCTATTATTTCAAAGCCGGCATAAGCAAACATTACCGTAAGCATGCTTCCTGCAATGCCCTTTATTCCATTTGGAAAAATTGATCTACCTGTGAGTTTTCCCAACAATGCTTCTGGATTTTTTGGTATTAATTCTGAAATCAAAAATGTTCCAATAACTATGAAGGACACTATTGCAAACAGCTTAAAAACAACCAATCCACTCTCAATCCTGCTCAATTTATCGGCTCCAAGTAAATTAAGAAGTGTAATTCCAACAATTGTTACAGTCCCAAATAAAATAATCGGTACATAAGGTATCCAGGTGTGAAATATAATAAAGAGGGCTGCAACTTCACTTGACATGGCGAGAATCATTCCCGTCCAGTAAACCCAGCCCACGACAAATCCAGTACCGGCTCCAAAGGCTTTTGCAGTAAAACTTCTAAATGATCCGGAAGATGGATCATCTTTTATCATTTCAGAAAGTGCAGAAAGGATGAAATATACCAAAATTCCACCTAGCACATATGATATTACAATTGCAGGTCCAGCTGAACGTATGGCTACAGACGAGCCAATAAAAAAAGATCCCCCGATTATAGTTCCCAGTGCCATGGTTACAAGCTGCCATACAGATAACCCTCTACGTTTGTCTTTCATTTTACATACCACCTCAGGTTAATATACTTTTAGATAGTATGTGTGAATTACAGAAAATAAATTCTTTGACTTTTTGAATTGAATTTGCGGAATAAATATAGAATCATGCGAAATACTATATTTGAACAAGGAGGCGGTAAAATTATGAAATTAATTTCTGTAGGAGATACAGCTCCAGATTTTTCATTGGAGGACAATCTTGGACAATTTGTAAAATTATCAGAGTATAGAGGTAAAAATATATTGCTTTCCTGGCATCCTCTTGCCTGGACACCCGTTTGTACGGATCAAATGAGAGAACTTGAAAACAAATGGAATACCTTTCAAGAATTGAATACTGTTCCATTCGGGATAAGCGTCGATGCCCAGCCTTCAAAAAAAGCCTGGGCAACTGCACTTGCACTGGAGAATCTGAAGCTTCTTTCCGATTTCTGGCCCCATGGAAAGGTTACCCAGGACTACGGCTTATTTGTAGAAAAAGAAGGTATATCAAAAAGAGCCAATATAATAATAGATGAAACTGGAATAGTAAGATGGGTGAAGGTATATCAGCCGGCACAATTGCCTGACATAAATGAAATCATACAAACTTTGTCAGGCTTGCAGATAGCTGTAAAATAACCTTTCAAAAAATTATTGATGCTTGCAAAGCGTATATAATCTGCAAGCATCATAACTAAAATTTTTATATATATGCCGATGTAGTATCGGTTTTCAATTTATTTTCAATAATTTCTACTTTATTACCTTTAAATACATACAATCTATATACAAGTACCAATACTTCCTCGCCTACATTTAAACTCTCTTTTTCAAGTGAACGGAATCCTGTAATTTCTACATTTCCTAATTTAACACTTACAATCCAATTGGAACCTGCAAAAGAAATATCAGTAACAACACCTTTATCACAGGCAAGTTCACATTGTATTTCTCCTTTTTTACCTATTTCAACAAATTCAGGTCTTATAACAAATTCATTGCCCTCTTTAATATCCTTGAATGCCCTGAATTCATTAATACTCTCAATGACATTTGATTGACCAATAAATTTTGCTACAAAGGTCGTGTTTGGATTTTTGTATATGTCAACCGCTTTTCCAATTTGTTCAATACTTCCTAAATTGGTTACAATAATTTCATCTGCTACCTCTACTGCCTCTTCCTGATCATGAGTTACAAAAATACTTGTTATTTCAAGTTTGTGTATCATCTGTCTGAGCCATGTCCTAAGTTCTTTTCTTACTTTAGCATCAATAGCTGCAAAAGGCTCATCCAGAAGAAGAAGCTGTGGCTTTGGAGCAAGTGCCCTTGCAAAAGCAACTCTCTGTTTCTGTCCACCGGACAACTGACTTGGATATCTGTTTTCCAGTCCTTTAAGCCCTATAAGTTCTATTAATTCATTGACTCTCTGCTTTATATATTTTTTGTCGGCTTTTTTTATGGAAAGTCCAAATGCTATATTCTGATAAACGGTCATATTCCTGAAAAGGGCATAGTTCTGAAAAACAAATCCTATTCCCCTTTTACCTGAAGGTATATTGTTTACCAGTTTTCCGTCGATATAAACTTCACCACTGTCGGCAGTCTCAAGTCCTGCAATTATGCGAAGTATCGTAGTTTTTCCACTTCCACTGGGTCCAAGAAGGGCTACTAATTTACCTTTGTCTATTTCGAATGATATATTTTTTGAAGCGTCATAACTTCCAAATTTCTTGTTAAGATTTTTAACTTGAACATACATCTCTATTTCACCTCTTTTTTTGCTTTCCACTCAATAATATTTCTCAGAATCAATATAATTATGGCTATAAACACCAAAATAGATGATACTGCAAAAGATGCCGAAAACTGATATTCATTATACAATATTTCCACATGAAGCGGAAGAGTATTCGTCTCACCCCTTATATGTCCGGAAACTACTGAAACGGCTCCAAATTCACCTATTGCACGGGCACTGCACAGCACTATTCCATAAAGCAGTCCCCATTTTATATTTGGCAGCGTTATTTTTCTGAATATTGTCCATAAATTTGCCCCCATGGAGGCTGCTGCTTCTTCCTCATCAGTTCCCTGTGTAATCATCAGTGGTATTATCTCCCTGGATACAAAGGGGAATGTAACAAATATCGTAGCCAAAATTATCCCCGGCAGTGCGAAAATTATCTTAATATCATTCTGGAATAAAAAGTTGTAAAATAAACCTCCTCTTCCAAAAGTCAGCACATATATAAGTCCTGCTATAACCGGTGAAATAGCAAATGGAAGATCTATCAATGTTATTAAAAAATTTCTGCCTTTGAATTTAAATTTTGATACGGCAAAAGCCATTATTATACCAAATACAGTATTTAAAAGAACTGCAATACCTGAAGCTATTAAAGTAAGTTTTATGGCTGAAACAGTATTTTCCTCTGTAATAGCCATAATATATGCATCTTTACCTTTTTTAAAGGCCTCCATCAGTATGAGTATCAATGGCATTCCAAGCATTATAAATAAAAATATTATTGTTATTGCTATGAGTAGAAATTTAACAGCACCAGATCCAGAATAATTTCTATTTTTCAACTTTATCACTCCTATGCATACTTATTGGATTTCCATTGAATTAAATTTATAACAAACAGCATGAAAAATGAAAATACAAGCATAATCAGGGCTATAGCTGTAGCTCCCGAATAATCAAACTGCTCAAGCTTGGTCATTATTAAAAGTGGAGCTATCTCTGTCTTCATCGGCTTGTTTCCTGCTATAAATACAACAGAACCATATTCTCCTATACCTCTTGCAAAAGCAAGTGAAAATCCCGTTAAAAGTGGAGCAAGGAGTTGTGGAAGTATTACTTTGAAAAATATCTGTATCCTGGATGCACCAAGAGTCGAAGCTGCTTCTTCTATACTTGAATCCAGATCTTCAAGAACAGGCTGAACTGTACGCACAACAAATGGTATACCTATAAATACCAATGCCACAGTGATTCCAAATGTAGAAAATGATCCCTCTATGCCAAACTTGGAAAGAAAAGAACCAATCCATCCGTTTTTTGAGTAAAGTGTCGTAAGTGAAATACCTGCAACAGCTGTAGGGAGAGCAAATGGCAGGTCTATACATCCATCAATAAATCTCTTGAAGTGGAAATCATATCTTACCAGTACCCAGGAAATAATCAACCCAAATATGGTATTTATGGAAGCTGCTATAAATGCACAGCCAAAGCTTATTTTATACGATGCAACTACCCTTGGATTTGTAACAACTTTCAGGAATTCATCAAATCCCATTTTTGACGTCTGAATCAATATTGTACTGAGTGGAATTAGAACTATCAAACTTAAATATAAAACAGCTAATCCCATAGATATATTAAATCCCGGAATAACTCTTGTCTTTCTAGCCATCTCATGTATCCTCCCTATTTTTACCTAACTTATTACTTTTTAGGTTGATATATCTGATCAAAAGTTCCACCATCATCAAAATGGGTTTTCTGTGCCTTAGCCCATCCTCCAAATACATCATCTATTGTAAACAAATTTATCTTCGGAAATTGGCTTTCATATTTTTTGGCAATTTCTTTGTCTCTCGGGCGGTAGTAGTTCTTTGCAGCTATTTCCTGTCCTTCTTTAGAGTACAGGTAATTCAAATATGCTTCTGCAACTTTTCTCGTACCTTTTTTATCCACTACCTTGTCAACTACTGCTACAGGTGGTTCTGCAAGTATACTTACTGAAGGCACAACTATATCGAACTTATCTTTTCCCAATTCTTTCACTGATAGAAAAGCCTCATTTTCCCAGGCTATGAGTACATCTCCAACTCCTCTTTCAACAAAGGTAGTGGTTGCACCTCTTGCACCTGAATCCAGCACTGCAACATTTGCATATAAATTTTTCACAAATTCTTTTGCTTTCGCCTGATCATTATTGTTTTTCTTTAAAGCATATCCCCAGGCTGCAAGATAATTCCATCTGGCACCGCCTGATGTTTTAGGATTTGGAGTTACTATTGATACACCTTTTTTTGTGAGATCATCCCAGTCCTTTATATTTTTAGGATTTCCTTTTCTAACAAGAAATACTATGGTTGACGTATAAGGCGAGCTATTATCCTTAAATTTTTTCTGCCAGCCTTCATTAATTAAATCTGCCTTCTGAATTGCATCTATATCATATGCAAGGGCAAGCGTTGCAACATCAGCTTCCTGTCCCTCTATAATTGATCTTCCCTGTTTTCCTGAACCTCCATGCGACTGTTTTATAGTAACATCCTGACCACTTTTTTCTTTCCAGTACTTTGCAAAAGCTTTATTATATTCTTCATACAATTCTCTTGTAGGATCATAAGAAACGTTCAACAGTTCAACTGGTTTTTTACTTTCTGCTGACTTGTCACTGCTTGTATCGCTTTTACTGCCGCATCCTGTAAAAGATGACAATATAAAAATACTTATTAGTGAAATCAAAATACCAAACTTAAATTTTTTCATAAAAATTCCCCCTAAATCTTTTTTGGTTAGTGTAAAGTTTTTTACACTATAAATTAAAAATTCCCATTAAGTCAAAATACTTATTAGAGTTCAAGTATTTTGACTTAGTACATAGTTTATGCACTTGTTTTCCTCCTCACTGTGCTTTCTTTCATTTAGGTAAGAAGTATGTTCTTTACTTCCACTAAAGACTATAAATTAAAAACTCCCTATGGAGAAACCATAGGAAGTTTGATGTTCCTTTGCTTCTCATCTTTCAGGTATTCCTGCTGGAATTGGCACCATTGAACATATATAATATACATCCAGGTTGCCGGGCATCATAGGGCCAGTCCCTCCGCCTCTCTTGATAAGAAATTAAATATTTAATTATTTGCAATTTATCTATTATAATATAGTGTTTATAATTTTTTGTCAAGAAAAACTTAAATTTTCTTCAGGGCAAACGCATGAAAGATGATATTTTGTTGTTTAAGATTGGAAACAAAGCACCACCATAAGCCTCATATCTTAAAATAATATCATTTCATCCCCAAGTCTGCTATACTTATCTTAATATGAAAATAAGTATAGCTGAGCTGAGGTGAATACATATGGAAAAAGATTATTTTAAAGACAGATCTAATGAATGTAAACTTGTAAATTCCATCAATATAGGTGATACAGTATATATCTGTGAAAAGTCAATGCAGAGATCTGCATCTAAAATAGAAGATTTAACTTTTGGAGTTGTTGTTCGTAAACTTACAAAACATGATCATCCAAGAGGAATAAAAGTTGAAATAAAATCCAATGATGGAAGGGTAAGCATAGGGAGGGTTGTATACCTGGTTAGAAACGGCAAAATTATATATGGAAAGCGGACTTAGATATTGTATAAACAGTGCCGCCATAAATTTATATCCGCTTTTCATCGTTGGCGGGCACAATAGGACCAAGTCCCTCCGCCTCTCTCACTATTTCATCTATAAATTGAGCACCATTACATACAATTGATTTGTCTTATCTTTTAACTGAATTTTTCCCTTCCTTATTTCTCTGTAACCCAAACTCTTCCAGAAACCAATTCCCTTGACATTCTTATCGATAACACCAATTCTAAAGGACCCAGCCCCAAGATTGACCGCCCATTCTGTTAATCTAAAATGTACCATTCTGCCAAGACCTCTACCTCTTTCCATTGGATCAATAAGCATTAATCCAAGCATCCACTGTGTGGAAACAGGAAAATCCTTCACAATGTCAACAATACCTACAAGCTGTTTATTATTCTTAAATATTCCAAAAACAAATTTATCTCCATAATCTTTACCTGGCGGCAACTCTTCAAATATTTCCTCAACATCTCTCCTTGAAGCTTCAATTCCTCCATGCATTACATAATAATCACTGCACCTTCTACAAAATTCAGATATAATATTTATATCATCAGTTCCAATTGTTTTAATTTCACAATCATCAAAATCATAAATTTTATACGTCATCGCCGCTCCAATCTGTAATTAAAATTAATACAAATTAAATTCTCGAATACTTGAGTTCTTTATCATATACATCCTGCTTTATAAGTCCCACCTCTTCAAGATACTCAAGATATGAAACCAGCATCCTCTCTATTACATTATATTTATAGATGCTGTTTATAGGAATATTAAAGTCTTTTACAACAGTACTGAAAATATCCTCCAATTTCATGGCTCCATCCATATTTCTTAATATATTCATGGCTCTATTTTTATAAAAGTATATATTATCCTCTATAAGCCCCGTAATATTATCATATACACCTTTATGTGACAATATATAATCGCTGCAGTGTAAATCATAAAGCTTCATTTTGCTTTCCAGATCCTGCTTCAGCATATAGGCATATGGCATTTTGGCACTTTTCATAACATCATGGCTTATAAGGGCATCTCCCAGATATCCTACATCATCCGGTGTAACAATGCATATATGCCCTGGACTGTGCCCCGGAGTATGCACAACTTTAAATTCCACACCGCATAAGGACACTGAATTTTGACTGTCGGAAATCATAATATCGGTTTTACATACCATATGTCCAAAATGTTTTTCAACTTCAGATAATGTCAATGAACCATAGTAAACCTTTAGTCCAACTACCGAGCTGCAGGTAAATGCTTCATAATATGGCATGGCAACATAACATCCGTATTTTTCCTTCAAATATGTATTATTTCCTACATGGTCTATATGTGCATGTGTACATATTATGCCGGCAACCTTGTATCCGCTTTTTTTAAGAAATTCATCTATTATATTTCTTCCACCGTGAGCCATTCCCGAATCAAGCATTATAATTTCATTGTCATCAATTTTGTAAAAAGATACATCTGATATTCCCGTATCAAGGTAAAATGTATTACCTCTTATATTATCTACCAACATAATTATCTCCAAATCCACTACTAAATTTTATATTAATAATCTTTACAAGCCAGTACTTTAGTCTTCTCAATTACTTTTATTATATTTAAAAGTGTATTATTTACCGGAGTGTCCACATTGTATTTCTCCCCCAATTCACATACAGTACCAGCAAACATATCAACCTCGGTATCCCTTCCATATTTGATGTCCTGAAACATGGATGTCCCGCTGTCTTTAGGCATTGTGTCCAGTACTTCATACCACTTTTTGATATCATTTCCATTTAAATTGGCTCCAGCTTTTTGAGACAATCTTATTACTTCCCACATGGCAGATTCCATAAATTTTCTTGCATTGTCATTATTCTGGAACAATCCATAAGTTGCTCCAAGTACTGCTGATGTCTGGTTTATTCCAACATTTATCATAAATTTGTACCACATTGATTTTTTCATATCCTCAGGAATTTCATATTGAATCCCTGCTCTTTCAAAAAGATCCTCCACAGCCTTTACTTTTTCTGAATGATATCTATTATTCTCTTCTCCAAAAGCTATACTTCCGTAACTTGAAAATTCGATGTGACTACCTCTACGGTTTCCATCAATGGCTATACAAAGTGCATAAAGCATCTTGTCCATTCCATACTTGCTTCCTATTATTTTTTCACTTGTAATACCATTCATGAGAGATATTATTATAGTATTATCTCCTACATGATTTTTTATATCCTCAACAGCTTGTTTCAATTGATTTGCCTTCACTGAAACAATAATCAAATCTGCCGGTTCACATCTGTCTTTGGGGTCCACATACATGAAGTCATAGCGCTTCCCATTTATTATAAATCCATCCCTTCTATATCTATCAGCTCTTTCACCTCCTGCTATAACTCTCAATCCTTCCGGATTTAAATCGTATAATTTGCTGTTATAGGCACAGCCTATTGCACCGAGTCCTATTGATGATATTCTCTTTATGGTCTTCATGAAATTCTTCCTTTCTTAAAGCAATATACTATTTACTATTTTATCATATAGAAAATCCAATTTCACAGAATGAAATTGGATTTTCTATAATTATATTTTGAATTTCATTACCATGCCATTCAATTTCTGGGCAACAACCGCCTGCTCCGCAGCCGACTGTGCTACCTGTTCTACAGCCTTGGTAGTTTCATCTATATTGGACTTTATTGCTTCAGCATGCTCTGAAGACTTCTGTGAAGTATTTGCCATATTTTGAACAGCTTCACTTACCTGATTTATTGTAGCTGTAAGTTCTTCTGCCATGGATGCCATTTCCTCGGACATCTTGCTTAAAAATTCAGAATCATTATAGTATTCTGTACTGATTTGCATGAATTTCTCAAACTCACTATGTACATCCTCATTTACAAACTTCAATATATCCCTGCTCTCCTGTGAAAGATTAAAAAATGCAGTTTGAACTTTTGTTATGGTATCCTTAATATTAATTACTGCACCTGAAGACTGCTCCGCAAGTTTACCCACCTCATCTGCAACTACTGCAAATCCTTTTCCATGTTCTCCGGCTCTCGCAGATTCAATAGCCGCATTTAACGAAAGAAGATTTATCTGTTCAGCTATACCAGCTATGGTATCAGCCATAGTACTTATGCTGGCCACTATTTTCCCATCCTCAATGGATTGAAGCATCTTCTTTCTCTTCTCTGAATACATGCTTCTTACCTTTTCTACAGCCTTTTTCCCTCTTATCCGGGAAGCAGTTGACTTCTCCTTTGAGTTACTCGCATTATTACTGCCATCCACAGCCCTTCCCGATAATTCATTGATACTTGACTCAACTTCTTCAATGGATGCTGTTATTTCTTCCGCTGTGGCACTTCTTTCCTCAATTCCTGAAGTTATATTTGCCACACTCTCGTCTATATTCATAACTTTTGCAGATAATTCTTCTGAAATTGCGGAAAGTTCCTGGCTCGAAGAACTTATATTCTGTGAATTTTCTCCAATCGTCTTTATAAGTTCTCTAATATTCGACTGTGCTTTTTTCAGAGCTTCAAATATTTGAGCAAATTCGTTGTTTGTTTCAATTTCGTGTTCACCTGTGAAATCAAAATTGGCCAGACTTTTAGATATATCTACTACTTTAAAAATGTATTTATTTATCTTTCTCGGTATAATAAAGCTAAAAAGCAACGCTGCAACTATTCCTGTTATTATCAATATTGTTGTTATGACATCCTTATAGGGAAACGTAGTAATTCCTACAATTCCAATACCTGCAATAAATGACATCATGATTAAAAAACTTATAGTCAATTCTGTTTTTACCTTCATAAAAAATTCACCCAACCTTATTATTTAAACTGTTCATACTTTAATTTTTCAGCTAATTTGTCAAAAGAAAGCGGTCTGCTAAATATGAATCCCTGTATCTTACTGCAGGCTATATTCTTTAAATAGCCCAACTGCCCTTTAGTTTCAACTCCTTCTGCCACAATTTCAAGATTTAGTTCATGTGCTAGATTTACAATATTTTTGAGAATTATAAGAGCTTTACTGGAACTTTCAATTTCATCAATAAATGATTTGTCTATTTTAATTCCATCCAGAGGAAGATATGTCAGATAGCTTAATGAAGAATACTTTATTCCAAAATCATCAACAAATATTTTTATGCCCATATCCTTGAACTTGAAAAGAGTGTCCAGCACCTTTTTTGCCGGATTCATAAGTATCCTTTCCGTTATTTCGAAACAAAGACAATTTGGGGTTACTTCTGTTTTGTCTAATACATGCTCCACAAACTTTAAAAAAGAATCGTCTTCCAATTGATTTTCTGATATATTTACTGACATATGAATATTTCCATATCCTAAACTATCCAATTCTTTAAACTGACTACAGGCTTCATACAATACAAGTTTTCCAATTTCATTTATCATGCCATTTTGTTCGGCAATATCTATAAAGTATCCCGGTGATATAATTCCCCGTTGAGGATGATTCCACCTTAATAAAGCTTCCACCCCGTAAATTTGACTAATATTCGTATCAATTTGAGGTTGATAATATAACACAAACTCTTTTTTTGCTATAGCCTCTTTCAATTCAATCTCAATTTTCACTCTGTCTGCAAGATTATTATTCATACTCTCACTATAAATCGAATAGCTATTTTTACCACTTTTCTTGGAATTTAAAAGTGCTATGTCAGACATCTTGAGCATCTCACCGGCATCTTTTATATTTTTAAAATAAAATGATATACCTATGCTCACAGTTATATATAATTTTTTATTGTCAATTTCAATTATTTTATCAAACATTTTTAGAAATTTTTCAACTCTGGATTCTATGTCATCTACTTCCTTGAAATCAGTAACTAAAATAGCAAACTTGTCTCTATCAAGACTGGATAGGATATCATTTTCTTTTAACTGTATTTGTAAAGTTTCTGCAACTTTTTTTAACAAACTGTCTCCCAATTCACTGCCGTATATATTATCTATTGTTTTGAATTTATCAACATCAACTACAATCAAGGACATTTTAAAATTAGGCACTAGATTGAATTTACTTAAATATTCATTTAATTTCTTTATCAGAAATAGCTTATTAGGCAAATTGGTTGTAGTATCATAATAAGCAAGATATCTTATTTCATCTTCATACACTTTCTTGTATGTAATATCTGATATATAATTTATCGTCACACTACAACTTTTATCACTATTATTTACTTTTTTACCTTTATGCAAAATCCATTTTATTTTTCCATCTTTAGTCCTTATCCTGTATTCACAGTTAAAATAATCAAGATCTTTTTCCATATATTCCATCAAAGTATTATCCAGTATATATATATCTTCAGGTAAAATGATATTTTTTAATTCATTAAAAAAATTTTTCTTATCATATACATCATATCCTGTAATATTTTTCCAATTATTAGAGTAATAGAATTTATTTTTTTGTGAGTTCCACTCTACAATTACTTCATTGAGATTATTTAGGACAAATTCATACTTCTTTTTTATATTCAATTAAACCTCACCTCCCTTTAAAAGGCAATGTCTTTTAAGTATAACATAAAAAACATAATATATATTATATAACATATTTTATAAATATAAAATACGTTTTTTGCCAGTTAAACCATGTCACAATTCTTCCTCTTTTTACATTTTATTATATATATTTTAAGTATATACAATTTTTTTTACAATTACAAGTGTATTATACACTTCTAATTTGTTATATATTATTTAAAAAATTATTAAAGTCAGATTAGGTGGTGCATATGGAAATAAATTATAAAAAATTAGGTGAAAGAATTAGATCAATCCGCAAAGACAATGATATTACCCAGGAACAGCTGGCCGAAATGACAGGTCTTTCAAACAATTACATAAGCAATATTGAAAGAAATAGGTCTATTCCAAGTATTGAGACACTTTTAAAGATATGTAATAGTTTGCAGGTAACCCCTGATTTGGTATTATTGGATTCAATATATGTATCAAGGGAATATATAAAGGATGAAATTGCTAAAAAACTCAATAAATGCAGTGATAAAAACATACGATTTATTTCCAGATTTCTTGATATATTGATTGAAGAACAGGAAAATAATTAGTTTGCCAGTTTTAAATTGGCAGCTATAATTTTATTAAAACTAATCTATAGAATTAACTGAATCTTAACAAAAATATGTTAAATAAATGTGTACTTTATAATTCTGTCGTTAATTATGTAAATTAAATTATAATAACAGCATAGTATTTTCATTGACTTTTATAAGCCAATTCTTTGTTATATTTGACTTTAATTAAAATTATGAGAAAATTCCATATATTAATTCTTTTAAAATTTCATTATAAAATATTTTTAAATTTTAATAAAGCTCCAATTGACAGATCTGTATTATAAGTATATAATAAAGCTAATATATGAAAGGCGGTGAAACAATTGAATAAATTTCATGATAAAGAACCTGTTTTGATAACTCCTGATATTATTGATGAATGTTTAGCTGAATGCTTTGAAGTCCGAGAAAAAACTTCTCCTTCAAACAGAAAAAACAAGAAACATTTGAATTAGGCCTTTATTACAGGCTATTCTATTTTTACAAAATAGAATAGATGTATAAAGGCTTTTTTCTAATTTATATAAATTATCTTCATCATTTAATAAGCTTGTTCATATCTACTGCAACATTTCTAAGTTCATTTATATTTGCTTCAATTTCTTCACTTGCAGCAGCACTTTGTCCTATTTCATCCGTTACAGTCTTATACTTTGATATCGTATTTTCTGTAACACCGGAGACCTCCTCATTAAATTTAACTACATTTTTGGTTTCCGTTAAAAGAGTATTGGATGCAGTGCTTATATCTACAATATCATCGCTAAAGGATTTTAAATTCAGAATCATTTCATTTAAACTCTTATTAGTGTTATTGATCAGATTATTTCCCATTTTAGATTTTTCAGTATTGGAAGTCATTTGATGTTCAACTACATAAATGTTATTCTTAAGATCTTCCACTATTTGCACTACTTCTTCAAGTGATTTTTTTGTATTTTCTGCAAGTTTTCTTATTTCTTCAGCTACAACTGCAAAACCATTTCCATATTTGCCTGCTCTAGCAGCCTCTATTGATGCATTGAGTGCCAGAAGATTGGTATCTTCAGATATTCTTCCTATAAGATTCAATATTTCGTCTACCTTGCTTGATTTTTTCTCAAGCTCCCTTGTAGAATTAAATGTTTCATCTATACTATTTTTTATATCTGTAATAATTGAAATTGTATCATTTAGTGATTTTTGATTTTTATCCGTAGCATCAATAAATCCTTTTATCTTTGTTTCACTGGCTTTGGCTTTTTCTGCAACGACTTCATTTGCACCCAGCAGAGTATCCAGTATGTGTTTATTCTTATTTGATTTATTGAGTATTTCTTCTGATTCATTAGCTGCATTATTACTTGCTCCCGAGACCTCCTGAAGAGAACTTGTCTGTTCCTCTATAACCGCACTCAAGCTTTCACTGGATGCTAAAATAGTGTTTGAAAACTCAGATATGTTTTTAAATACATTTGCCATTTTTTTATTTTCATCTCTAATTCGGGCTTCCTTTTCAGTAATTTCCTTCAACAATTTAGCTGAAAAATATACGATCATAAATATTCCAGATAGTATCAATACTATAGCAACTATTCTCATACTCATTTCAGCAAGCATCATTCGCCCGCCCGGTAAAATTGATGGTCTGCTTACAAACAATACCGCCTGACATAATATGCTCAATATTATGGAAGAAACAATCATTTTTATATCAAAAAACAGTGCTCCCAAAATTACGAAGAAAAAAATTGTAAGCCACATCTCATTCAAGTTCATAGTAAAATTTAAAAACATATAGTGAAAATAAGTTATGAATAAAACTACAAGCTTCGTAATCTTAAAAGCCCTTTCGTTGAATTTATCTTTTTTCACCGTAGCTCTGTAGCATTTAAAAAATATTAATGAATAAACTATGACAAGAAAACATAATGTAATCAAAGAATTTGTTGTTATGCTTGTATTTAATCCAAATATTTTTAAGCCATAAAAAAACATAAGTGACAAAAGGCAGCTTATAGAATATATAATCAATACAAATTTAAGAGTTTTTTTGTTAAAACTCAATATACTACTTTCTTTATTTTCCATCTTACACCTCCAAAAGTATATTTAAATAATTTAGTCTAATTTTAAAATTTATGCTATAATATGTTATATTATAACATAAATTTTAGTTATATTAACTTTTTTATTAAATTAATTGTTTTAATCTTACAATCATACCCAGCAGCTATGCTAATATATATCAAGGAGGAATCTCATATTGAAGTACAAAAACGTTAATATTATAGGGACAGGCATATACCACCCTTCTAAAAAAGTTTACAATGATTATTATATCAAGCATTTTAAAAAATTTGGAAAGGATATAACCAATTTTCTTGACAACCTGGGCAGGAAAGAAAGGTATCTAGTTGACAACGATAGGGAAAATGCATTAACCATGTCAATAGAGGCCTCGAAAAAAGCACTTCAAAATGCCGGTATATCTGCAAATCAGCTTGACGCCATAGTATTTTCTTCAGATACACCTGAATATTTGTCTCCTTCCAATGCCGTTATGATAAACCACGAACTAAAAGCATCAAATGCGCATACTGTATATGACCTGAACTCTAATTGTGTCGGAATGATAGTTGCAATGGATCAAATAAGTCGTTATATGAAGACAAGTAAAAATATAAAATATGCGCTCGTGGCAGGCGGCTTGCTAGTATCTTCAATTGCCAGAAGCGATTGCAAATATACCTATCCAGCTTCCGGAGATGGCGGTGCGGCAGTAGTTCTTGAATGTGTCGAAGAAGATATTCAAAGAGGAGTACTGGATTCAAAATACTGTACAAAATCCGAATACTACAATACAATTGTTTCACCAAGCTGCGGCCTTACCAAAGCCCGACTCAACTCAACAAGCGAATACGATAAAAAACAGCAGTGGACCCCTTTTCACCTTGATTTTTTTGCTTTGGAATGGAGCAAGGCAATATATGAATTTGAATCCACATACAATTTTTCTACAGATGAAATTGAATACTTCTTTTTATCTCAATACTCAAAACAGTTTATAATGGAAACTGCAAAATTGCTTAATATTAAAAATTATTGGGACAAATTTACATACATAGGTGACAAATATGGCTACACCGGAACAACAAGTCCTATGTTTGCACTGCACGAAACTATTCAAAACAAAAAAATAAAGGAAAATTCAAAAGCAGTATTCTGTTCCGTTGGTGCAGGTGTGGCAATGTGTTCACTGCTTTATCAATTCTAGTAGACAAAACCTTTCACAAGACTAGAAGAGGTGTTTTAAAATACCCCTTCTTTTTTTATATTGCCCTTCTATCAAATATCCTTTTAGCTTTTCCTTCACTTCTAGTTATAGTTCCAGGATTGAGCAAGTCTATATTGCAGTATATCTGCAGCATATTATGCAGCTTTGTATTGATATTTTTATGCAACTGAGATAAATTTTCTCTTCCATAAGCTTGTAGACTTTCACGAAGCTCTATTGAAATTATCAGCTGATCAAGATTGTTTTTTCTATCTATAGTCAACATATAATTAGGTGAGAGTTGTTTGAAACTCAAAAGCACTTTTTCAATTTGTATAGGATATACATTAACTCCTCTTATAATCATCATATCATCACTTCTTCCGCATATCCTTTTCATCCTGACAAACGGGCATCCACATTCACATTCATCGTATTCAATGGAGGATATATCCCTTGTCCTATATCTTAAAATAGGAAGTCCTTCTTTTAGCAATGTTGTAAAAACAAGTTCTCCTTCTTCACCGTGCTCAGTATTTCTTAAAGTTGCCGGGTCAATTACTTCAGGTAGAAAATATTCCTCATTTATATGGAGCCCATTTTGCAAACAGCATTCACCAGCCACTCCAGGTCCCATAACTTCACTTAATCCGTATATATCATATGCTTTAAATTTAAACTTTTTTTCAATATCATTTCTCATCTCATCAGACCATGGTTCTGCTCCAAAAACACCGATTCTAAGATTGAGATCTTCAGGTGATATTCCCATTTTTACCATTGTGTCATATATATGCAGTGCATAAGATGGAGTGCATGCAAGTACTGTTACGCCAAAATTTTTCATGGTCAATATCTGTTTTTCAGTATTGCCACCAGACATTGGTATAACGGAAGCTCCAAGATTTTCTACACCATAGTGGATTCCAAGTCCTCCAGTAAACAATCCATATCCATATGAAATTTGGACTATATCATTTTTTGTTACCCCATATCTTCTCAGGGTATCGGCTATTATACCAGACCACATTGCAATGTCCTTTTTCGTATATCCAACTATAGTTTGTGTCCCTGTTGTTCCGGAGGAAGCATGTATCCTTACAATTTTATCCATAGGTGCAGCAAACATTCCATATGGATAGTTATTTCTTAAATCCTGTTTTGTTGTAAATGGAATGAACTTGACATCTTCAAGTGATTTTATGTCTTCCGGCAGCAATCCTATTGCATCAAATTTCTGTCTGTAAAATGGAACATTCTCATAAGCATACTTAACAATATTTCTCAGCCTATATGTTTGAATATTAAAAATATTTTCTCTAGTACTTTGTTCTTTTACATTATCCATAACTATTTTCTCCTTATAAATTACATATATTTTCTCCATAGTAATTATCGACCATAGTTTTGATTAATTTAGAGTTTTATAATATATTTTTTAATAATATAATAAAAAGCATAATAATACTATTTTTCTATTTACACATAAAAAATCCTCCGGGAAGTAACTGCTACCCGAAGGACTAAAATATCCAGTAATTTCAATATTCAATTAGAGAATAGTTATATTTTCAGCTTGAGGTCCCTTTTGTCCCTGAACTACATCATAGGAAACTTTTTGACCTTCTTCAAGAGTTTTATAACCATCTGCATTTATCTGAGAGAAATGTGCAAAAACATCTTTTCCATCTTCTCCTGTAATAAATCCATATCCTTTTTCTCCATTAAACCATTTTACTGTACCACTCATTTAATTCATACCTCCGAAATTTTATTTTCCTTAAACTCTCTGCAATAATACACAATAAAATTTCGAACTTAACATACTTTATAATAGTGCTAATTGAAATATATATCTGTGTTTAAATTATTTACGGTTCATTTAAGCTTTATTTAGATTATATAACTTTTTTAATTATAAATCAAGTAATTTAATCAAAAAATTTTCACTGAAATTATATTATAGTACCTGGATTTAAAATTTCATTTGGATCAAATGCCTTTTTGACTGCCCTCATAATATCTATTTCTCTTGGTGAAAATTGTAAATACATATGTTTCTTCTTTGTTTTTCCTGTACCATGTTCTGCAGTTATAGTACCACCGTATTTTATCGCAGTTTTATACATTTCCTCTTTAAGCTCTTCATAATAAGATGGCAGTTTCCCATTGTCACTTAAAATGAAATTATGGACATTACCATCTGCTATATGTCCTACAGATGGAATAGACGTATTATACTTTTCAGCAAGTCTCGTGAGGTCATCTAAAAAATCCGGAACAGATGAAGGTGGAACTGCCATGTCCAATCCATCCGATACTTTATCTCTAAACGGAGCGTATACGTTACTCCTTATTTCAAGAATATCTCTCTGCTCCCTGGCAGTTTCTGCTATAACACTGTCAAGAGCATTATGTTTTTCACATATTTCAACGATCTTTTCACTGTTGTTGTAAAGTTCATCTTCATCAGCTGCATCGATTATAAACATAAGATCTACAGATCCTTTTTTTAACTGCCATATCATATCAAGATCTTCAGCAGATTTTTCAGTCACAGATCTGTCCATATACTCTATTGCTCTCGGTGTAATTCCCTCCTGGAGTATTTCAGGCACTACATCTGCTGCATTTCTTCTGCTGTCAAAGGCTACTATAAGTGTTCCCGTATGTCTGCTCTTTGCATACAGCCTCAGTGTTACTTTTGTAACAACCCCGAGTGTTCCCTCACTTCCTATAATCATATTCATTAGATCATATCCCATATTGTTTTTAAGTAATTTTCCTCCAAGAGTAACTATTTCTCCTGTAGGCAGTACTACTTCCAGGGCTTTTACATGATTTCTCATAATGCCATGTTTTACAGCTCCCGATCCTCCCGCATTTGTTACAACCATGCCTCCGATCTGTGCCCCTTCATCTCCAGGATGTATCGGGAAAAACAGTTTGCTCTGTTTATTCAATATTTCAAGCAAATCTGACAGAGTAGCACCAGCTTCAATAGTTATCATTAAATTTTTCTCATCGAGTTCCACAAGTTTGTTCAATCTCTCCAGAGACAATATTATACTCTGCCCGGTTGGTATGGAACCTCCTACGACTCCCGTACCTCCCCCTCTTGCAATTACAGGTATCAATTTATCATTTGCATATTTCAGTATTTTAGATATCTCTTCAGGTGAACCAGGTTTTACTACTACACAATCTTCTGATGCCTGCGGACGTATAAGCGGTTCAGTTTCATCATAAAGATAGCTCCTCATCTGTGATAGATCATTTATTACCCAGTCACTACCTGAAATATTTTTTAGATTTTCTGCAACTTCATTTTCCAACTAATATCTCTCCCTTTTATTTACAATAAATACAAAAAAACAGACCATGTCTGCCGGGGCGAAACATGATCTGTCGCGGTACCACCCAATTATTTACTTGATCTTACATAACGGTCTTAAAACCGGATCTGCCTACTACTGTTTCAGCTTACAGCTCAAGGATGAATTTCAATATATAATATGGGCTCTCACCACATTTCCCATTCTCTTTTCAATCAAAAATATACCTACTTATTCCCGTCACAGCATTTATCTTTTGTAAAAAAGTTTACTATAATTTTAACAATATGTCAATATAGTATTAACAGCACGCTATACAACAAGTCCCATAATCTTCATCAAGAAGATCCAGAAAGTAAGAGTAAATGCAGAAAGAAGTGTAGTAACGACAATTATACTGGAAGTCAGTATATCATCATTATCCATGCTTTTTGCCATAATATAACAGCTGACTGTAGTCGGAGAAGCGAGCATAATAATCAAAGCAACAAGCTTCTGATCTCTAAATCCAAAGTATGCTGCCACGGGCAAGAATATAGCAGCCTGAACAACAAGTTTTATAACTGAAGCTATCATGGTTGGCTTTATTTTTGCAAGCGCTTTTCTTCCCTCAAATCCGGCTCCAATTGTAACTAGCGCCAGAGGTGATGCCATAGCCGCAAAGTTCTGCAAAGTTTTGTCCATCATCATGGGTAAATGAATCTTCAGCAATGATACAACCATTCCAAGAAATATTCCAATAATAATTGGATTCGTAACAATATTTATGCAGGTTCTTTTTATGTTGACATTTTTGCCCTCCATATCCCTGCCTTCAAAAGTAAGTACTATAACAGAATATATATTGTAAAGAGGTACAGCTCCTATCATCATCATAGGTGCCATTCCTGAATTTCCATAAATATTCTGGATAAATGCAATCCCCATAATTGACGCACTACCACGAAATGAAGCCTGTACAAAAGCTCCTGTCATATTCTTATCTTTCATGAATTTTTTAGTAAAAAACCATATGGACCAGAAACAAATAGATGTAACTACTGCACAAAACAATATGTATCTTCCATCAAAATTTTCAGCTATGTTCGTCTTGCCTATATCAGTACACAAAAGTATTGGAAGGGTAACTTTAAAGTTGAATTTGTTGGCTGCCTCTATAAAACCTTCATTGAGCATTCCTATACATCTCAATATATATCCAATTACAATAACGAAAAATACAGGCATTGTGGCATTCAAACTGTATATGAGACTATCCATCTTTTAGTTTTTATTCTTCCAAGTATTTCTTTCATAGGTTATATTATTTATAATCATTGATCTTCCCCCATTCCGATAGGCCATAATAATTATTTTTACAGTATTTTACAAAAGTTTTTCTGGTTTTATGCTTTTCTTTATCTTTCATATAGGCATTCCATGTATATGAATCATTATTCAGAGATTTTTTTATAACTTCCTCTGATGATGTTTTAATATCAGTAATTTTAAATACATCAATTATCTTTTCAAATCCAAATAATTCTTTTTCAAATCTTTCTTTTATGTCCCAAAGTGAAATAGGCCTTTTATTTTCCTTCAAAATTTTAATGGATTTTTGTCTTATATATATAAGTAATATGTTCATCAGCTCTCCCAAATCCGCTTTTCTATATCCTCCATTCATATGAATATACTTGTAATAGATACTCTCCTGTTCCGACAAAAATACTTCGCCTTCCGATTCCGGTAAATCAAGTACTTTCTTTATTGTATCAAAATCTTCGTCATTTAGGCAAAAAAAGTCCCCAAGTACTTTGTCAATTTCTTTTTCCAAAAAGTAAATTCTTTTTTTTAGTCTTATATTATTAAATTTTATCTTGAAGTACCCTGTTGCTAAATTATCCTCTTTCAATATTTCATCAATATTTGCATCTTTCATAAAAGAGAAATTTTTCAATATTTGTTCTACTTTTTCACTTACCGACTTCTCTATGTTAGAGTTCAATGTCACTCTTAAATCCATAACTGAATTTGGATAGTAGTCATATATACCTTTACCCATTTTTTTTGCAAACAGCTTAAAATAGAATTCATATATACTTGAATTCAGGACTCCAGTCAAGTACTCAAGTGAAGCTTTATTTTTAAATTCATTCTTAAGTACCAATGAATACACATCTGCACTACAATACGAATTGTCTGAATCCAGAGCAAATTTATTGTTTTTTCCCTTATATGAAAAGACAATTTTCTTCTGTTCAAATAGTCTATGATCTCTTCCCCATTGAAGCTGGTACCATTTTCTAACTCCTTTTCTACATTCCCTCCTATTTTTTAATTTATGAACATAATTTTCGATAAATTTCAGACTGTTACTATAATCTTGTTCATTCTCTATCAAATCTGAGTAAATTAGATTCAAATCACTGTTCAATACTCTATATTTTTTTATATTGCTGTTTTTTATCCACTTTTTTATCAATTCTTCTTCAATTTTATTCCTGGCAATATTTTCATTGGATACTACAAATGCTCTATCGCATCCCGTTATCACTCCCTGAAAACTATCAGCAATATCTCTAAGTCTGTAACTTGTACCATCTATAATCTTTCTATATATTTCATATTGATTTTCCGGTATTAAAATCCATCGTTCATCCCCCAGAATGTGCTGACTTATATGGAAACTTTCAAACAGATCAGTTTTCATCGTATTTTCAAGGTCAGCCTGATCATCAAATACAAAAGTATCTTTCAGCAATTTGTTTACCTGTATTTTATTCTCTTTGCTATTTTTACTTCTATCATTTCCAAAAATATATATGGAAGCTGCAACTCCCGCTCCTTCAAAAATTTCTGCTCCATAAAAATCTACTATCTCAAAAATAATGCTCTTATTTTTCAAATACTGTCTTAAATTTTTTCCAGTAGGACTTTCCATAAAGTATCTCGATGTGATTACAGCAGCTTTTCCTTTTATATTCAAAACTTCTCTTATCCTGCAAAAAAAGCAAAAGGATAAATCTGACTTGTCTTTAAAGACTTCTCCATAATTGTTAAATAACCATTTCTTATATTTTATATCCAGTTGCTTATGCCCCACATAAGGAGGATTTCCAACTACATAATCAAACCTGGTATTCCAGAAATCAAACAACGGCAAAATTCGCTTTTTTACCGTTTCCCACCTTACGAGACTGTCACACTGAACTATATTCAGTTTATCCGTAAAGTTGTCAGAATCCTTCAAAAGCAGATTTATCCTTGTCAATTGTACTGCAAAACTATCTATATCAGCACCATAAATACAATATTTCAATATATGATAATGGACATTTTTCTCTACCCAGTATTGACTTCCCTGTAGTCGTTTTTCCGATCTATTTCCCCTGATAACATAAATTTTTTTACCATACCTTTCTCTTAAATTTTCAAGATTGTCTAAAAATTTTTTTTTCAGAATGTCATAGGCCCTAATTAAAAAATGTCCTGAACCACAGGAAATATCAGCTAAATTTACAAAAGGATTTTCCAGAACATCTGCTTCACCAACTGTCTTCTTCAGCATATACTCTATAATAAACCCAGGTGTATAAAACTGTCCTGCAGCTCTGCGGGAATTTTTATCCATGAACTCCTGATAAACATCTCCAAGAATATTTTCATCTGTATTTTTAAAGTTAAATCTGTCTGAATTCAACCTTCCCATAATATCATTACAAATATCATTGAAATAATCAAAACATGGATCTCCACATACGGGATTGAGAAATTCATACTCTTCTTCACTATATAAAATTATATTGCCGCAGGATCCTTCCTTACAGTTAAAAGCAAGTTCAATCAATTCCGCCAGTGTAGAATTGATGACTGTATTAACTTCCATATTTTTCATAAAGCCCTTATCCTCACATATCCGTACAAATAATATTTTATTCAGCAGAGAATACGCGGCCCTATCATAAAAATCATTACCATACTTACAATCAGATGTTTTTCTATAGAATTCAAATAATACTTTATGGATCTCCCTTAATTCTAAAATCAGATTTATTTTTTTCATTCCCCTCAGCCTTTATTCTATACCCCAGTTGTTGAATTTTTCTATGAGCCATTTATTGCCATTATAAATTAATACAGCATCTATATCCACAGTATCTTCTGGAGTATAATTGTAACCTCTGATAGTCATATATACTTCATTATCATCGTACCTCTTATCTATAATCCTGCAGTTATCAAGCACCACTGCCGACTCAGGATTACCATATCTCATGTATGTCCTTCCATTTATATTCTTGAATTCAAAGCTTATAAAATTATTTATATAGCTGTCAGTATAATATTTATTGAGCCCATAATTTGAATTCAAGTAATTGTAAATGGAATTTACACCAGTATTGTCTTTTAAAGGCGCATAACTTATCCCTGAAATATCAATATACGAATTACCATCCACTTCAATATCGAGCAAATCCTTGATGGCATTTTCTCCATCTGTCAACAATGCTTTAGCACTCCCGTCAGAAATATAAAACCTGCTCTTTAAATCACTTTCAATTCCTTCACTTATAGCACCAGTACCACCGAGTAAAATAAATTTTTTATAATTTGAATCATCAAGATATTGCCTCTGTTCATATATATCCTTATCATCCGTCAATATTATAGGAGAATTCATTTTAGCAGCCAATGCGCTTCCTGACAATGCATCGGCAAAATTATTGCCGCCTGCAATAATCGCAGTATCAGAATCCAGGTTAAAATATCTGCACAAGTTTAAAGACGTGGCATATCTGTTTTCTCCCCCGATCCTTATTATTTCATCCTCCGTCAAAGCAGGCAGGGTCGCTTTCAGTTCATCAATAAGTCCGTTATTTATAACACCTGTTCCTCCTACAACATATATTTTGTCGGGGAGTATTTTCTTTAATATATCCTTCGTTGTTCCATACAATTTTTCAGAGCTGGACATAATAATTGGATATGACTTTGAAGCTGCAATACTCGACACGCTCAGAGCATCCGGGAAATTCAATCCATTGACAAAAATTACCGGCTTTCCTTTCTCCACATTCATGGAATCCACAATCATTGAATTTGTTTCAAATCTATCAATTCCGCCTAATCTTCTTACATTTTTATATCCAGCAGCCTTCAAGCTGTCATAAAAATTTTTATCTACCGAAGCTTCCCCTCCCAATATATATACAGTTCCATCAAGGTTAAGTCTGTCCTTTATAAAATTCATGACACTTTCATGGGATGCCGTATCCTTTCCAGCAAGAAGAATAGGTGCATTCAGTTTTTTTGACAATAGGGAGCCAGATAATGCATCCGGGAAATCAGTTCCACTGGCTACAATTACATTCTCCAGTTTTTCACTGCCGAATTGATATGCTATATTCTGCGAAGTTTCATATCTGTCTTTTCCATATATTCTGCTTACAGAATAATCACCTTCGGCATATACCGATCCGGAAACTCCTGCAATTAAACATATCAGCATAATTACAGCTATAATCTTTTTCATTGTTATTACCTCCACTTAATTTTTAAATATGTCCTGTTTTATATTTCCATTGAATGTTCCTGACTTGAGCATATCAATCTCATATTTATACGGAGGTTTCTTAATTCCTTTATCATTTGAAAGATATGGTGTTTCCAATATCTTTGGTATATTTTTCAAATCTTTATGATTTGCAATATAGCACAGTACATCAAATCCTATACTTCCAAAGCCAATCATTTCATGTCTGTCTTTTCTGGAGCCACGCGGATTTTTACTGTCATTGAGATGAATAACCTTCAACCTGTCGATTCCAATTATTTTGTCAAATTCATTCAATACTCCGTCAAAATCATTTACTATATCATATCCTGAATCATTTATATGACAGGTATCAAGGCATACAGAAAGTTTTTCGTTGTACTTCACTCCATCTATTATCTTTGCTATTTCATCGAAGCTCTTTCCACATTCCGAGCCTTTTCCAGCCATGGTTTCCAGAGCTATATTAACCTTCTGGTCTTTTGTAATGACTTCATTGAGTCCCTTTATAATCTGTTTTATACCCATATCAACCCCTGCACCCACATGTGCACCGGGATGAAGTACTATATTTCCTGCCTTTTTCATAGCTGCAGTCCTATCTATCTCCTGTCTTAAAAAATTGATTCCAAGCTCAAAGGTAGCAGGTTTTATACTATTTCCCATATTTATTATATAAGGTGCATGCACAACTATCTCTGAAACTCCATGTATATCCATCTCCTTTACAGCCTCGTCAATCCTGAGTTGATCCAGAGGTTTTCTAAAAGTATTCTGGGGTGCTCCAGTATAAACCATGAATGTATTTGCACCATATGAGACAGCCTCTTCAACAGAGCCTAAAAGCATTTTATTCCCATTCATAGAAACATGTGAACCTATTTTCAAATAATCATCTCCTGTATTTTAATTATACCAAATAATAAAGCCAGATGAGTATAATATCCTCTCTGGCTTTCATTTTTTTACTACAGTATCGTTATTTGATTAAACAGCATACATCATTTGCAAATTGTACCGGATCTTCTACAGGGAGACCTTCAATCAAAAGTGCCTGGTTATACAGCAGATTTGAGTACATTTTCAATTTTTCCTTGTCTTCTTCAAATGCTTTCTTTATGGCTTTGAACATCTCATGATTCGTGTTTATCTCAAGTATCTTGTCAGCCTTGATATTTTGATTATTTGGCATCATATTGAGTACCTTCTCCATTTCAATAGAAAGATCCCCTTCATTTGCAAGGCAGACAGGATGAGTCTTCAATCTATTTGACGCCCTGACTTCCTTGACTTTGTCCTTCAAGACATCCTTCATGAAATCAAACAGCTCCTTGTTCTCTTCAGTTTCCTTCTTGCTTTCCTTGTCGTCTGAGTCAAATCCCAAATCCTTGCTTGAAACTGATTTGAATTCTTTATCCTTGTATTTCATCAGCATTTTAATTGCAAATTCATCTACATCGTCAGTAAAGTAGAGTATTTCAAAGTTTTTGTCTTTAACAAGCTCAGTTTGTGGAAGTTTTTCGATTTTTTCTATGTTCTCACCAGCTGCATAATATATATATTTCTGGTCTTCCTTCATACGGGAAACATATTCATCTAAACTTACAAGCTTCTTTTCAGTAGAAGAATAGAACATAAGCAGGTCCTGAAGTACATCCTTGTTGGCTCCAAATTCCGAATAAACACCATATTTCAGCTGTTTTCCAAAGCTGTTGTAAAACTCAATATATTTGTCCCTGTCATTTTTCATCATGAGGAGAAGCTCGCCCTTTATTTTATCCTTTATTTTCTTTGCAATAAATTTGAGCTGTCTGTCATGTTGGAGAAGTTCCCTTGAAATATTCAGGGAAAGATCCGCTGAATCAACCAGCCCCTGGACAAAACTGAAATAATCCGGCAGCAGGTCAGCGCATTTCTCCATTATCAGAACACCGTTCGAATATAGCTCCAATCCCTTTTCAAATTCCTTGGTATAAAAATCATAAGGTGCCTTTGCCGGAATAAAGAGCAGCGTAGTATAGCTAACAAGACCTTCAGCCTTGGAGTGTATAACCTTAAGCGGTTTCTCATATCCAAAATGTTTATCCTTGTAAAACTGCTCGTAGTCTTCAGGTTTCAACTCATTTTTATTCTTTCTCCAAATAGGAACCATACTGTTTAAAGTCTCATCTTCAAAATAATCTTCATATTCCTTGTCATTGTCCTTTTTAGGTCTGCTCTTTTTTACCATCATCTTTATAGGATATTTTATAAAATCTGAATATTTTTTAATCAGCGATTGAATTTTGTACTGGTCCAGGAATTCATCGTATTTTTCATCTTCAGTATTTTCCTTGATTTTCAATATAATCTCAGTACCTACGGTTTCTTTTTCACAAGGCTCTATCTCATAGCCTTCCACGCCACTTGATTCCCATTTATACGCCGTATCTGAATCAAGTGCACGGCTCTTTACAGTTACCTGGTCGGATACCATGAAAGCCGAATAGAATCCAACTCCAAACTGGCCTATTATATCCACTCCATCTTTTATTTCATTCTCATTCTTGAATGCCAGTGATCCGCTCTTTGCGATTGTCCCCAGGTTATTTTCAAGTTCCTCCTTTGTCATGCCTATACCTGTATCTGTAATTGTAAATGTCCTCTTGTCCTTGTCAAGCGAGATCCTAATATAAAAGTCATCCTTGTTGAAATTTACATTTTCATCTACAAGTGAACGATAGTAGCTTTTGTCGATTGCATCGCTTGCATTTGATATGAGCTCTCTCAAGAATATCTCTCTGTTTGTGTAAATAGAATTAATCATTAAGTCAAGCAGTCTCTTTGATTCCGCTTTAAATTGTTTTGTAGCCATTCTATCATTTCCTTTCAATATAGAAATATAATAAAACCACGCTTGTCTTTTTAGGTCAGCATGGTTTATTTATTATCACATCTCTGTTAGCACTTCACATAATTGAGTGCTAATTTTATTTTAGCAATTATTTCATCTTTGTCAAGACTATTCAGCGGCTTTTTCTGTAATTTGTGAAATTTTCTCTCCTGTCTTGCTCATTTCATCAAGCTCATTTTTGATATTATTCAAACTGTCAAGTAATTTGCTGTTTTTTTCAGATATTCCCTGCATATTGCCTGCACTGTCCGTAAAGGTTTGTGCCATTTCATTTATAACTTTTACTATTCCATCAATAAATGACTTCAATTCCTGGGATGAAGCACTGAAGTTGTTCATAAATTCATTTATTGTACCGGCATCCTCCATATACTTTGATGAAGCACCCTCGAATTTATCATAATCCTGTGTAACTTCCGTAGCTATGTAACTCAATGCACTTTGTGAACCATCCACCAGCCTTTTTACAGAGTCTACTACCGAATCGACTATTGTCTTTATATTTCCCGCAGTTTCTCCGGACTGTTTTGCCAGTTCCTTTACTTCATCCGCAACTACTGAAAATCCCCTTCCAGCTTCTCCTGCCCTTGCAGCCTCTATGGATGCATTCAAGGCCAGCAGATTTGTCTGTTCAGTTATATCAATTATTGCTTCCGTAAGCTTGTTTATTTCATTTACGGATTTACTGTCTTCTATTGCACTTTCTATATCCTGCCTTATCTTTGTATAAATCTGAGTTGATCTGTCACGGGATTCCTTGGTTGATTTCTGGAGTTTCTTTCCCTCCTCGGAAAATTCCTCTGCAAATTTTGCACCTTCTCCCGCCTTGTTTGCTATATCTTTCACGGCATTGCCCATTTCACCCGAAGATGCTGCTATTTCTTCTGCAGATGCTGAATTTTCCTCCAAACTTGCAGATACGTTTTCTATTGCTCCTGTGGATTCATTCAGATTCTTTTCCAGCTCAATCATAAAAGTCTTCACACTGCTTATTTCTTCGCCTATTCTGTTTACCAACGAAGTCCACTCATCTCTCAAATCTTCCAAATGGGTAGATGTGTCTTCATCCAAATTTTCCTGTACCGTATTTGACGGTAAAAATTTCTTTGAAAACAAAACAGATCCTATTATACTGAAAACAATTCCTATTGCAAGCATTATTGAAATTATAGATACTGAAACTTGATTAAATACAGCTGCCGAGAAAATTGCCAGAGGTATCATGACAATCAAAAAAATAGATATCACTGCTTTTTTCGTTAAATTCATCTTAAATCCACTCCTTTAAACTATAAGCTGACTAATTATCGTCAACATTAGGCAAAACCTTTATATCTTTCACCTAGAAATTTCCCATGGATTTTCTTTTCCCTCCATAAAAAAAATACAGCTTAAAATTGAATGTTCCACCATATCCGATACAGCCTGATCCGTATAAAAGGCAGTATGGGGTGTAACAATCACATTTGGCATTGACTGCAGGACTGCAAGTGCTCTATTATCTACAATCTCACCTTTCAAGTCGCTGTAGTAAATATTTTCTTCACCTTCAATAACATCCAGTGCCGCTCCTCCTATTTTTTTCTGCCTGATCCCGTCTATAAGAGCATTGGTATCAACAAGCGAACCCCTTGCAGTATTTATGATAATCACATTTTTTTTCATCAGACAAATAGACTCTCTGTTTATCATATGATGGTTATTTTCTGCTGCAGGCGCATGAAGAGTAATAATATCACTGTTTTTAAACAGCTCTTCAAGTGGAACATATTGTGCATATTTTTTAACTTCATCATTTTCATACAGATCATGGGCCATAAATCTGCATCCAAATCCGCTTAAATGCCTTATTAACGTTCTTCCGATTTTTCCCGTACCAATTACACCTACGGTCATATTACCTATTTCCCTTCCCTGAAAGCCCTTCAGGGAATAATCCTGAACACTGCTTCTTCCCATTATTAGTTTGATTTTCCTAAGAGTCATAAGCATCAGCATTATTGCATAGTCGGCTACACTTTCTGGAGAATAGGTTACATTTCCAGCCCTCATTCCCAGTTCTTTTACCTTCTGCATATCTATGTGGTCATATCCTATGGTTCTTGTTGATATGAATTTTACTCCTGCATTGTTCAACTTTTCAATTACTTCCCCTGGAATGGGACTTGAGATAACACTGATGCACTCAAATCCACGTGCAAGATCTGCATTGTCCATATCTGGTGCGTCTTTGCAGAATTTTATTTCAACATTGTACTTTTTACTGAACTTTGTAAAATATTCTTCTTCATCTTTTCTGTAGCTATAGACAAATATACCCATTATATCCAGACTTCCCTTCAAATACTAATAATATTATATGTTTATATTATAACCTAATTTGATTCAATTTGTAAAAAATTATAAGCCCCACAGGATTTCATTGAGGCTTATAATTTTAAATTTAAATATAAATTTAATTTACCATATTGAGTGATCGCTTTTCCAGTGCAAGTACAGCTTCCTTTATGGCTTCTCCCACCGTTGGATGTGCATGTATGGTAGTGATTATTTCATCCGCAGTGGCTTCAAGTCTTAGTGCAAGGGCTCCTTCAGTTATGAGATCCGTAGCTCTGGGTGAAGCAATATGAACGCCGAGTATCTCCTTGGTTTCCTTATCTGCAATTATTTTTATGATTCCACCGGTATCACCTGATATCATCGCCTTTCCGTTGGCGGACATAGGGAAAATACCCACCCTGTAGTCTATTCCCTTTTCCTTCGCCTTTTCCTCTGTGATTCCAACGGAGGCTATTTCAGGTTTTGTATACACGCAGGCAGGTACGGTTTTATAATCCATTGATACAGTTTTCCCGGATACATTCTCCGCAGCCACAACTCCCTGCTCCGAAGCAACATGGGCAAGCATATTTTTACCTGTACAGTCTCCTATCGCATATATATTTCCAAGGTTTGTCCTCATCTGATCATCCACACATATATGCCCTTTTTCAGTTTTGATTCCAATTTTCTCTGCTCCCAGTCCTTCTAAATTAGAACGTCTTCCAATAGCTACCAGTACCTTGTCTGCTTCAACACTCAAGTTTTCATTTTCTCTCATAAAACCAACTTCAAGATTTTCACCGATATTTTTTATTCCGGTCACTCTGCACCCTGTATTTATGCTGACACCTTCAGCCGACAGTTTTTTCGAGATTATATCCGATATCTGCCTGTCTATAGGTGGAAGTATAAAAGGCAGCATTTCCAGAATAGTTACCTTGCTTCCAAGAGAACTGAACAGAGTTGCAAATTCGATTCCTATCACCCCGCCACCTATAATTGCAATTGATTCCGGTATTGATTCCAGATTCAAAGCTCCCGTACTGTCCACTACTCCATCCAGCTCAACACCTGGTATGGTTGGTATGAAAGGCACTGAACCCGTCGAAATTATTGCATCGTCAAAATCAATATTCTCCATACTGCCATCTCTTTTTACGATTGAAACGGAATTCTGAGATTCAAAGGCGGCAGTCCCTTCAATTACGTTTACTTTGTTTGCAGCCAGAAGACCTTTTACACCTGAAACAAGTCTTTTAACTATTTTTGCCTTTCTATTCTGGACTCTGTTCCAGTTTATGCTTGCGGACTTCACTTCAATCCCAAATTGGCTGCTGTTTTTAATTTCACTGAACAGTTCTGCTGATTTAAGCAGTGCTTTTGTTGGTATGCAGCCTACATTCAGGCAGGTTCCTCCAAGCTTCTCCTTTTCAACAAGAGTTACCTTGTTTCCAAGCTGCGCTGCACGTATCGCAGCTATATAACCTCCAGGTCCGCCTCCTATTACAACTACCTTTTTGCATACAGCACCATGGCTGTTCTGCTTTCCTTCACCGCTTTGTTCAATCTCCGACTTCTTGCCAGTTTTTTCATTGCATTCTCCCAGAAGATTTGAAATATCTTCATCTCTACCTGCAATTATAGCCACCGGGGCAAGGCAATTTGCGGACTCTCCCTCTTCTACAAGTATTTTTCTGAGTACGCCGCTCTCCTTAGCCTCAACTTCATTGGTAAGTTTGTCAGTGGTTACATCAAATAGGATTTCCCCTTTTTTGACTTCATCTCCTTCTTTTTTGTGCCAGGTTTCTATTTCACCTTCTGTCATTGTCAAACCCAGCTTTGGCATTACCTCTATGCAGCTCATTAAAAATCCCTCCCAGATCAAATTTTATAAAAGCATCAATTCAGGTTTTTCCATATATTCTTTAATTTTTTTCAGGAACCTGGCCGCATAAGCACCGTCTATAGCCCTGTGGTCTGCTGTAAGAGACAGCTTGAGAAGAGGTTTTACAACTATTTTTCCATCCTCTGCTACAGGAGTTTCCACTATTCTATTGACACCGAGAATAGCAACCTCTGGCTGATTTATAATAGGAGAAAAACTATCTATGCCAAACATTCCAAGATTTGTTATAGTAAAAGTGCCTCCTGTCATATCATCAGGACTTAAACGGTTTTCCTTTGCCTTCCTGACAAGTTCTCCAAGTTGAAGTGTTATCTCTTTAAGACCCTTTATATCCGAATCCTTCACTACAGGAACTATCAATCCTTCATCCAGTGCAACAGCTATTCCCATATTCACATAGTTTTTCAGTATAAATTTATTTCCGGATACGGAACAGTTTACAAGCGGGAACTGTTTCAACGCAGTGGAAACCATTTTTATTAGGAAATCAGTATAGGTTATTTTAATGGTATCCTTCAACCGATCTTTGAACCTCTTGAGTTCTGAAACATCAACAGTAATATCATAGGTCACAGTAGGTGATATCTTAGTGCTTTCACTCATTCTTGCAGCAATCACCTTTCTCATAGGTGACATGTCTATTACCTTTTCATCACGGCTCTCAACTTCTGTCTGTGATTTACGTTCAAGCTTCTCCTCAGGTGTTTTTGCAACTGTCTCAATTTTCCCTGCAGCCTTCAGTACGTCCTCCTTCATTATTCTTCCCTGTTTCTTTATACTATTTAAATCCACATTTAGTTTTTGGGCAAGCTTTGAGGCAGCTGGTGACACCTTTATTCTATTGTTTTCAATATATCCTTCCACATCTTTCCTTATTATTCTTCCAAGTGGACCTGTGCCGGTCATTGCTTCATAGTCCACTCCATTTTGTATTGCAATTTTTCTGGCAAGGGGCGATATTCTTATCCTGCCCTCTCTTTTTACAGGAATGCTCCTTTTCAAATGCTGTTCATTTTCATCTCCGCTTACATGCATTTCTACAGGAATGACTTTTCCAAACTCTCCAAGCAGATGTGAAATATCCTCTCCTTCATCTGCAATTATAGCCACCGGGGCAAGACAATTTGCGGACTCCCCCTCTTCTACAAGTATTTTCCTGAGTACGCCGCTCTCCTTAGCCTCAACTTCGTTGGTAAGTTTGTCGGTGGTTACATCAAACAGGATTTCCCCTTTTTTGACTTCATCACCTTCTTTTTTATGCCAGGCTTCTATTTCACCTTCTGTCATGGTCAAGCCAAGCTTCGGCATTACTTCTATACAGCTCATCAAATCACCTCCCAGATCCATAATATTTTAAAACGTTTTTTTGACAGCTTCGACTATTTTACCAGCATTGGGGATTATATAGCTTTCAAGTTTAGGTGAGAAAGGTATGGGAACATCAAAACTTCCTATTCTCACTACAGGTGCATCCAGATAGTCAAATATTTCTTCGCTTATGACCGCCGAAATTTCTCCCCCGTATCCTCCTCTTTTAGTTTCCTCAGTAACAACAACCGCCCTGTTGGTCTTTTTTATTGAGTCAAATACAGTTTCCCTGTCAAAAGGATATAGTGATCTCGGGTCTATCACTTCAGCCTCTATACCTTCCTTTGAAAGCTTATCCGCAGCAGACAGTGCCTCATGCACCATTCTTCCAGTTGCAATTATTGTAACATCCTTTCCCTCTCTCTTTACATCAGCACGTCCAAATGGTATAGGTACAGGGTTTTCATCAATTTCACCCTTCTTAGCATAGAGAACCTTGTGTTCTATAAATATTACAGGGTTTTCATCTTCTATTGCAGTCAGCATAAGTCCATAGGCATCCTTTGCAGTTGAAGGATAGACCACTTTGAGTCCGGGCACATGTGTAACCCAGGCTTCCAGTGACTGTGAATGCTGTGCAGCCGCCTGAGTTCCGGCACCGCATGGTACTCTTACCACCATGGGCAGTTTTATTTTTCCACCAAACATATATCTCATTTTTGCCGCCTGGTTTACAAGCATATCCATTCCTACAGTAAGGAAATCTATAAACATCAATTCTGCAATAGGTTTGAGTCCAGTTGCCGCTGCTCCAATAGCACACCCTACAATGGCACCCTCTGAAATAGGAGTATCTCTCACCCTCATCTCTCCGAATTCATCGTGCATTCCTTTACTTACACCAAAGCATCCTCCAAAGGGCCCCACGTCTTCGCCAAAGAGCAGTACATTCTTGTCCTCCCGCATTTTAGCTGACATGGCATCCTTTATGGCCTGGGAATAAGTTATTTTTTTCATATTAATCAACCCCCTCTTTAATATCGGTGTATACGTCTTCAAATACTGAATCCAATTCCGGCTCAGGACTTTTCATGGCAAAATCAACAGCTTCCTTTATCTCATTGTCCACAGTTTCTTTTATATCCTTCAAGCCATTTTCATCAATAATCTTGTTGTCCAGAAGATATTTTTCAAATATTGGAATAGGGTCCTTCTTTATCCATGCTTCCTGCTCTTCTTTAGGTTTGTATGGAGCAGGATCTCCTTCAAAATGTCCTCTCTGCCTGTAGGTCTTGCATTCTATAAGAGTAGGTCCTTTCCCGGCTCTGGCTCTTTCCACAGCTTCCCTTGAAGCTTTGTACACCGCAATCGGATCATTTCCATCAACTACAACCCCGGGTATGCCATAGGCCTTTGCCCTGTCAGCTACATTTTTTATATTCTGATGCCTTTTCTGGCTTACGGATATTCCATATCCATTGTTTTCACATACATATACAATAGGAAGCTTCCAAACACTGGCCAGATTCAAGGATTCATGGAAAGTGCCCTGATTTGTGGATGCATCTCCGAAAAAGCATACGCATACCTGGTCCGTTCCCCTGTACTGGGCACTCATCCCCGCTCCAAGGGCTATATCATGCCCTGCACCTACTATACCATTTGCTCCAAGTATACCTTTTGTTGCATCTGCAATGTGCATTGATCCGCCTTTTCCCTTGCAGTATCCTGTAGACCTTCCGAAAAGTTCCGCAGTCATATATTTTAACTCCCCGCCCTTGGCAATTATGTGACCATGTCCCCTGTGAGTACTTGTTATATAATCTGAATCCGTAAGATTTTCACAAACTCCAGAAGCTACAGCTTCCTCACCTATATACAGATGAACAAAACCAGGAATTTTTCCTTCTGCAAAACTATCCTTCGCCATATTTTCGAATGCCCTTATCTTAAGCATCTTGCTGTAGATATCCAGCAGAGTAGCAGCTTCTATAATATTCCCTTCTTTTAACTGTTCCAAAACAATCACCCCTGATCAATATTTATTTTTATTTACACCTATATATTGAGCAATATTCATGCCAATCAAAAAAGGCCCTTAAATGGCCTTTTGGGGATTAAATTTTCTATTTTGGGATACCATATTGAAAAAACGTTTTCAATATGGGAAAAGATTCCCGACAGGGAACCTCTTTTTATCTTATTTCTACTTCAAGATTATATTTTTTTATTTTCCTGTATAAAGTTGATTTTCCCATATTTATCATTCTGCTGGCATTTACAACATTTCCGCTGCAATATCTAAGTGCCTTTATAATAAGCTGTTTCTCCACTTCATCTACTGTCTGAATTCCAGGTTTGACTTCATCTTCCTGGTATTCACCATCAGTGCTCTTTTCATTTTTTATAATATAGTCGGGAATCAGTTCTTTGGTTATAACACCATCCTTGGACATATAATATGCCCTCTGGACTACATTTTCAATTTCCCTTACATTACCCGGCCACCTGTAATTCTTGACAATGGTCATGAATTCCTCATCTATATGTTTTATCTTGATTTCATTATTCAAACTAAGTTTGTTCAAAAAAAACTTGATGAACATTTCTATGTCTTCTTTCCTCTCCCTGAGGGGAATCAGATTTATATTAAATACATTCAATCTGAAATACAGATCACTTCTAAAATTTTTCAGTCTCACTTCCTTGAAAAGCTCCCTGTTGGTAGCCGCTATTACCCGTACGTTCAAATTTCTTTCATATTTTCCACCAATTCTTGTCACCATATGGTTGTCAAGCACTCTCAATAGCTTTGGCTGAATTTCCAGAGGAAGCTCGCCAATTTCATCCAAAAATATGGTTCCTCCATTTGCAAGTTCAAATTTACCTGGATTTCCATCTTTCAGCGCTCCTGTAAAAGCTCCTTTTTCATATCCGAACAGCTCGCTTTCTACAAGATCTTTCGGCAGTGCTGAACAATTTATAGCTACAAAAGGTCCCCTGCATCTTTCACTTCCATTGTGAATGGAATGTGCAAACAGTTCCTTTCCAGTACCGCTTTCTCCAGTTATAAGTACGGTACAGTCACTTTTTGAAATTCTCTTTGCATCCTCGATTATATGGAGCATTTTATTATTATTCGTAAGTATGTTCTCAAAATCATATTTTGATGAGAATCCGGCTATCCTGTTTACCACCGTGTGAATGGTATTCGCCTCTTTGACAAGTATTACAAACCCACTGTGTTTTTCATTCATGACAACAGGATTTACGTTTACATTGCATTCTATTCTCCGATTCTTTACATACATGCTGACTTCCCTGTAAGCTATTTTATTGACCCTTCCCCTGTCGCTCATGTCTCTTATTAAATCTTTAAGCAGAGTTTTCATATACAATTTGTACATCTGATTTTTATTGATCCCCAATATTCTGCAAATGTTGTCATTAAAATATTTCAATTTAAAGTCCTTGTCTATAACAAGTATTCCCTCTTTTATTGAATTAAAGGCAACTTCAGTCCATTTTCTGTGTTCAGCCGTTGAAAAACGTTCCTGTATGGTATTTGAAGCTTCAGCCACTATTCCAAGCGTGTGGGTATGGAAATCTCCGTAGCTTCCTGACAAATCAATACAGCCTACTATTTTCCCGCTGCTGTCATGTATGGGAGCGGCAGAACATGTCCATTTATGCTGTCTCCTGCAGTAATGTTCAGCACCCAGTGTCTGAATTGGTTTGTCTAAATATATACACGTGCCAATGGCATTTGTCCCCACATCCTCTTCCTTCCATCTCCTTCCCTCAAGAAAATCAAGATCTCTGTTTTGAGCCATTATCTTTCCATTTCCAAGTATTTTGAGAATTACCGCATTTTCATCAGTCAATATGATGGAGTAGTTTGTGTTCTTTAAAATTTCATACAAATTCAGCATTACAGGCAGACAAATCTCTATGAACTCGTTTTTTCTCTCAAGCACGGACCTGAATTCATCTTCTGAGATAACATTTGCCCCATTATTGTCTTTTCCAACTCCATATTTTTTACATCTCATCCATGAATTTAAAATATCCGGTCTGACATCTTTAGGTATTTCATTATATTCTATGAATCTTGCGCGCTGTTCCTTAATTTTTTCCATATATTTTTCTATATGTTCCATAAAGTATCCCCCCGTATCCACTAAAAAATACCACTCTCATTTTATTATACAATATTTTTAAGTGATATTTGATTGAAATTGAACAAAATATAAGACAGGCATGTCTTAATATACATTACCTGTCTTGAATTATAAATATAGTCTGTCAGCTGTTGATTTCCAAAAGGGTTTTCATTCCATCATAGGCCTTATAGGAGCTTCTTACATAAGGTCCTGAAGCTGCAAACTTAAAACCTTTTCCGAGAGCCGTCTTTCTGTATTCTTCAAACATACCGGGAGAAACATATTCAAAAACCGGAAGATGTTTTTTGGAAGGTCTCAGATACTGGCCTATTGTCAATATATCGCAATCAACCTCCAGAAGATCCTCCATCACCCTTATGACCTGTTCTTTTGTCTCTCCCAGTCCTACCATTATCCCACTCTTTGTATATACGTTTTCATTGAAAGCCTTAACCTGTTTAAGCAGTTCAATGGATCTTTTATAATTTCCCATGGGCTTTACCTTGTCGTATAAGGCTTCTACAGTTTCCACATTGTGATTGAGTATATCCGGTTTTGCATCAATTATTTTTTTCAGTACCCCCCAGTTGCCTCTCAAATCCGGTATCAGGAGCTCAATTGTGGATTGTGGATTTTCCTTCCTAATTTCTCTTATAATCTTGACAAAATGATCTGCTCCTCCATCTTCAAGATCATCTCTGGTAACAGAGGTTATAACCGTATGCTTGAGTCCGAGTTTTCTGCTGGCAATTGCCACATTTTTAGGTTCTTCCGGATCAAGAGGTGAAGGACGCCCTTTTTCCACTGCACAAAATCTGCAGTTTCTCGTGCATATATCTCCCATGACCATAAAAGTGGCCGTTTTATTCCTGAAGCATTTTCCCATATTGGGACAAATTGCACTTTCACAAACCGTATGAAGTGAAAGATCCCTTAACATATTCTCCATATTCTCCAGTATCTTTTCATCAGGTGCCTTCATCTTAAGCCATTCCGGTCTTTTTGCCAATACAATCACTCCCTTTATACAAATTATCCATATTCTGTACTTGTATCAATTCTGTTTGAAATACTTCCTTGAAGTTTTTTTTGATGATTTCCAAAACTCTTTCAAAACTTATATCTTCTACAAAATCATCCATGGAACATATTCCAAACTCTCTTATGCCGCAGGGTACTATCAATCCAAAATGTTCTCTGTTCACGGAAATATTCAGTGCAAAACCATGTTTTGTTATCCATTTTCTAATCCCTACTCCGATTGCCGCTATTTTTCTGTCACCTGCCCATACCCCTGTATATTTTGGCTTTATTCCGGCATTTATTCCACATTCCCTTACCGTATTTATGAGAACATTTTCAAGTTTTCTCAAATACAGATGTGCATCCTTCTGGAAACTGTTCAAGTTCAGTATGGGATATCCAACAAGCTGGCCCGGACCATGATAGGTTATATTTCCTCCTCTTGAAGTGTGGTACAGTTCAATTCCTCTATCACTCAGTTCTTCTCTTGAAACAAGTATATTTTCATCTCCGCCGCTTTTGCCTATGGTAATTACAGGTTTGTGCTGAAGAAGGAGCAGAATGCCGTCTATATTGTTTTTATTTACAAAATCAAAAGCTTTTTTCTGGATTTGAATACCTTCCTGGTAGCCTATCAATTCCTTAAATTCCACTGCATAACATATTTTCAATTTAAACAAGTCCCTTCGCAAGTATATATTCAAAGTGATCTTTTTAAATATATACAAGCATAATTCATACCAGTGTCCAATCCTTTGAATTTACTTGTTTTACTGCAGTATAAAATCTTTATATGGGAAAGCAGATACCACAATGGGAAAACTGAGTCATGCATTTTATCACATCTTCAATTAAGATACATATTCTAATATATATAATTATATTATGGAGGTAGTATGTGTTCATTTATGTAGTTAAATCCGGTGACTCACTCTGGCAGATATCAAATCGGTATGGTATTCGAGCAGAGGAAATAATTCAGGCAAACGGACTTGAATATCCCGATAGCCTGCTTGTTGGACAATCTCTTATAATTCCCACGGAGAACAATACTCACACAGTAAGGCCGGGAGAATCCCTATGGCAGATTTCGAAAAACTATGGAATCACACTTCAACAGCTTGTAGACGCAAACGGAATTCAAAATCCGGCTTTGGTATATCCCGGCACCGTACTTGTCATCCCAAGGGAAAGACCGAATATATACGTGAACGGATATATCTATGACTTTACTGAAAATTCTACAGCTATAGTAAGAGAGGCAGGAGATTACCTGACCTACCTAAGTCCATTTGCATATAGGATAAGGGAAGATGGTACATTGGAACCTATAGACGATTCTGCACTGATAAATGCTGCATATGATTCCAGAGTTGTACCTATGATGGCAATAACAAACTTTACCTCTACGGAATTGGGACATAATCTGGCACACGTTGTCCTGTCAGACGCCAGCACAAGAGAGACCCTCATCACCAACATAATAGATACAATGAAAGATAAAGGATATCTCGGCGTAAATATAGATTTTGAAAATGTACTGCCCTCTGACAGGGAAAATTACAATCAATTTCTTGAATCTGCAGTTCAAAGACTTCATGCAGAAAACTTTTTTGTATCCACCGCACTGGCTCCCAAAACTGGTCCGGGACAGCAGGGCTTGTTATACGAAGCCCATGATTATGAAGCCCATGGAAGAATCGTTGACTTCGTAATACTCATGACCTATGAATGGGGTTACAGACTTGGACCGCCACAGGCAATTTCACCTTTGAACAGGATAAAGGAAGTACTTGACTATGCCGTCACCGTCATACCCCGCGACAAAATACTATTCGGATTCCAATTATATGCCAGGGATTGGATCATTCCCCATGTACAGGGTATGGAAGCCGAAACCTTCAGCATGCAGGAGGCTATATCAAGAGCTGTAAGATATGGTGCAGCTATAAACTTTGATCTGTTCAGCCAGACACCTTTCTACAGATATACGGACAGTCAGGGAAGACATCACGAAGTATGGTTTGAAGATGCAAGAAGCGCCCAGGCCAAATTCGACATGGTCAAGGACTATAATTTGAAAGGCATAAGCTACTGGTCACTTGGTTTTCCTTTCCCGCAGAACTGGACTCTGCTGGAAGACAATTTCAATATTGTAAAACTCCTGTAAAAAGGTATGGTCTTCATGGCTATACCTTTTTATAGGAGCACATGTTATAATAATATCATGTATAACAACTATGTAATTGGAGATATATAACATGAGTTTGAAAGAAAAACTGAAAGAACTTCCTTCCTCACCCGGAGTTTACCTTATGAGAGATTCTCTTAAAAGTATTATCTATGTAGGTAAATCCAAAAATCTAAAAAATAGAGTTTCATCCTATTTCCAGAACTCAAAATCACATTCTCCAAAAGTTATAAAACTGGTAAAAAATTTAAAAGATTTCAGCTGTATATATACTGATACGGAATTCGAAGCTTTAATGCTTGAATGTAAATTGATAAAAGCAATTAATCCTTTATATAACAGACAGATGAAAAATCCAAAGTCCTATTGTTATATAAAAATAACCACCAGTGAAGAATATCCTAAAATCGACATTTCAAGTGAATATTTAAAAGATGACAAAAATATTTATTTTGGACCTTATACAAGTACAAATACGATAAGAAATGCCCTGCAGGGTTTGAAAGAATATTATAAGATATCATGCAATACCGGATTCCGGAGAAATTCATCCTGTTTGAATTATTCTCTTGGACTGTGCAGGGGAATATGCCTGAATAAACTATCAAGAAAAAATTACTTGAATTTAATAACAAAGATAACAGGAATTTTAAAAGGGGCCGACAAGAGTATACTTGAAGAACTGAAATACAAAATGAACATGTATTCACAAAAATTTGATTTTGAAAATGCCGCCAAATACAGAGACTATATTGCTTCAATAGGGTACACAATCAACAGATACAAAATTATAAAATTTGCAAGATGCAATAAAAATATCGTACTACTGGAGCACTTGGGACATGGTGTTGTCAAATTCTTTCTCATTAAAGGCAACAAGGTGCCTTTTAGTAAAAAATATGAGTTGAAAAATTTTGCCCTTAAAAAACTAAAATCTGATCTCAAGTCCAAGATCCTATTATATTTTAATGCCAGGAGCCAGGAAAAGCCAATATACATAGACAAATATGAAATAGACGAATTTCAAATAATCTATACTTATCTGAAAAATAAATCAAGGAACTGCAGTTACGTGATAATTGCCGAGGATTTACTCGACAATAAAGATAGTGGTATAGACAGTGAACTTGACAAACTATTTTAATACAATTTTAATCTTTATAATGTAAAGTAAATATATACTTTTATATGGGGGAATTTTCTAATGACTTTACTAGAATTTAAAAACGTATCATATATCAGCGATAATAAATACATACTAAAAAATCTATCTTTAGAAATCAATCATAAGGATTTTATATCTATAGTCGGTCCTTCAGGCAGTGGTAAAAGTACTTTTTTCAGATTATGCTCACAGCTTATAAGCCCCACCAGTGGAAATATATTTTATAAAGGTATGTCCTATAACAAATATGACCCAAAAGAATGGAGGAAGCAAATAGCCTATTGCTTTCAAACTCCGTGCTTTTTTGAAAACACTGTTATTGATAATCTAAAATTCCCATTTTCCATAAGGAATAAAGAAGTGAATTTGATTAGAATCAAAGAACTTCTGGAAGAATTTAATATGAGTACAGAATATCTGTCTAGAAAAATAGACACTCTTTCAGGTGGTGAAAAACAGAGAATTTCATTGATCAGATCTTTAATTTTTAGTCCTGAAATTCTCTTATTGGATGAAGCCACGTCAGCACTTGACGAAAAAAATACTTCTACTGTTGAAAATGTAATTAGATCCTTGAACGAAAGAGGAATTACCATTTTATGGATAACCCACAGTCCAGAGCAAAGTAAAAAATATGCAAACAGGATTTTGACAATTGAATGTGGGGAATTAAAATCATTGGAGGACATAAAATGAACGGAACTGAGGACATTAGTATTTATTCCATTTTATTTTCAGTATCACTTGTACTGATTTCCCTTCTATTTTCTTACTGGCAGAAATTAAAACTTGAAAAAGACATAATTATAAGCATAGCAAGGGCTGTAATACAATTACTTGTTGTAGGATATCTGCTGGATTATATATTTGGATTAAAAAATATATTATTCACTACATTTTTATTAATATTTATGATAATAAATGCTTCATATAATTCTGCAAAACGAGGAGGAAGAATAAAGAATATCTTTATTATATCTTTTATATCAATAACCCTCGGGGCATTGATAACATTGACTATTTTATTATGTCTGGGGCTTATAAGATATGAGCCCTATCAGGTTATTCCCATTGCGGGAATGATTGTCAGTAATTCCATGGTAAGCCTTGGACTGAGCTTTAAACAAATAAAGTTGGACTTCAAAAATAATAGAGATGAGGTTGAAACAAAACTTTGCCTTGGAGCAGATATCTATCAATCATCTGAAAATATAATAAAGGATGCTATAAAGGTCGGAATGATCCCCACCATCGATTCAGCTAAAACTCTTGGAATAGTTGCACTCCCGGGTATGATGACCGGGCTTATTCTTGCAGGTACCTCACCTGTCAGTGCCGTAAAATATCAGATGATAGTTACCTTCATGCTGCTTTCTGCTACCTCCATAACTTCTTTTACAGCCTGTTATCTAACTTACAAGAAATTTTTTAACAGCAGAAAACAATTGATTGTAAATGACTAGCTGTCAGGCTGAAAGAATCTCCTTTTCCAGTTAAGTGCTACATTTACAAGACCTATCATTACAGGTACTTCAATCAAAGGTCCTATTACTGCTGTAAAAGCTTCCCCGGACTCTATGCCAAATACGGCAACCGCCACAGCTATAGCAAGCTCAAAATTATTACTGGCAGCAGTAAATGAAAGTGTAGCCGTCTTTTTATAGTCTATACCCGATCTATAGCTTATAAAAAATGAAACTGAAAACATAACTGCAAAATAGACTACAAGTGGTACGGCAATTCTAATTACATCCAAAGGCAACTCTATAATATATTTTCCTTTAAAAGTGAACATTACAACAATAGTGAACAATAATGCTATCAAAGCCAGTGGACTTATTTTGGGAATAAATTTTTTTGTATACCATTCCATACCCATTTTAGGCTCCAGGAGTAACCTGGTCAACATTCCAAGTGCAAAAGGAATACCAAGGTAAACTGCAACGGAAGAAGCTATTTTTCCCATTGAAATGTCCACACTATAACCGGTAAGTCCAAACCAGGTTGGAACTACAGTTATAAATATATAGGCGTATATGGAATAAAATATAACCTGGAATATGGAGTTGAAAGCTACAAGTGCAGCTGCATATTCCGTATCGCCATCTGCAAGACTGTTCCATATTATGACCATGGCAATACACCTGGCAAGGCCAATAAGTATAAGACCTGTCATATATGCAGGATAAGCATGTAAGAATATTATTGCAAGTGCAAACATCAATACAGGTCCTATAATCCAGTTCTGAATAAGTGATAGAGACAATACTCTTGGATTTCTAAATACCTTGCCAAGTTCTTTATAGTTTACTTTTGCAAGGGGTGGATACATCATTACAATAAGCCCTATGGCAATTGGAATTGATGTAGTGCCAATGGATAAACTGGATAATTCCTTTGATATGCCAGGTACACCCCATCCAAGCAAGATCCCTGCAAACATGGCAAGAAATATCCAAAACGTCAAATAACGATCAAGTAATGATAATTTACTTTTCATATACATTCCTCCTGTTTTCTTTAACCTAACCTAATAACTCAAATAATTTTTCATCCTTAATTTCTTCTGCTTTCCATTCTATTAATGCAAAATTTTCATTGGAAATTTCATTGACTTTGTTTATCCAGGGTATTTCATTGCTTGCTTTGGCCTTGAGTACATTATTCGTAGTATCAGCTGCATACATGCTGGAGTTTACAATCCACCATTTACTTGCAATTCCCGAGCGTTCCAGATCCGCTTCAAGACGCATTGACTCGTAAACTGGAGTATCCTCGGCCAATGTTACGATAATAACTTCTGTATCATTGGCATTTTTGAGTTCAGGTAAAAGATCTTTAACTGATTGGGGTATATTGCCTTCTGAACGTTTAATTTCTCTATTATAGCTTTCTGTAGAATCCAGTAATAACAGCGTATGCCCTGTAGGTGCTGTATCTATAACTACAACTTCATCTTTAGACTTTTCCACTATTTCTGCAAAAGCCCTGAATACAGCTATCTCCTGAGTGCAGGGAGATCTCAAATCTTCTTCAATATATTCTATGTCACTTTCATCCATAGTTTCTGTGGCATTATTTAATACTTCTTTCCTATATTTTTCAAGTTCTTCCTTTTCATCAATATGACTTAATGTAATGCCATAATTTTTGTCTAAAACAAATTTTAAATGTGCTGCTGGATCAGTAGTAGTCAAATGAACCTTTTTGCCTCTTTTTGAAAGTCCAAGAGCAATGGCAGCTGCAACTGTCGTTTTACCTACTCCGCCTTTTCCCATAGTAAATATTACTTTTTTATCATTATTATACAGATCATCAACTATATCTTTCAACTTATTTATTCTTTTTACGTTTAGTTTTGTATTTTTATACTCAGTATTATCTTTTTTTAAAAATGCCCTTATATTTTTGATCCCCATTACGTTGTATGGCCTAAGTGGTATTTCATAAGTTTCAATAGATTTTATACTTTCAGGCAATTTATTTAAAGCATTTTTCTGCTTTAAATAAATTGCATTTGAAATATTATCATCATGAACTTCAAGTACGCCATTTATAATCAATATCTGATTATTTATGCCTATGTCTCTTAATTCTTTAGATGCTCTTTCTGCTTCTTTAAGAGGCGTAATTTGAGGTCTTGATACAAGAACAAGAGTAGTTCTTGATCCATCTGATAAAGTTTCAACTGCATTTTTATATAATGATTTTTTATCTTCAAGTCCTGACAACTGCCCTAAACATGAAGCTCCATGAGTGCTTTCTCCTATAAAATTACTCCAGGCCGAAGGAAGCTGGAGCATCCTCAGTGTATGCCCTGTAGGGGCTGTATCAAATATTATATGATCAAATTTTTCTTCAATTTTTTCATCAGTAATAAAGGTTGAAAATTCATTAAAAGCAGCTATTTCCACAGTACAAGAACCCGAAAGCTGTTCTTTCATATTTTTAATGGCTGTTTCTGGAAGTTTGCCTTTATATGGAGCTACTACACTTTCCCTGTACTCTGCAGCAGCTTTTTCAGGATTTAGGTTTGCTACTGTCAAATTTGGTACGCCTTTAATTTCAACTCCCTTATTATCGAGATCCGTGCCGAACACATCCTGTAAATTGGAAGCTGGATCTGTACTGATAAGCATAATTTTTTCACCTCGATCTGCAAGGGCAACAGCAGTGGCGCAAGCAGCAGAAGTCTTGCCTACGCCTCCTTTACCTGTAAAAAACAAATATTTAGTTAAATGTATACTGTCAGGGTTAAATCTTTTAACCATCAGCAGCACCTTCCTCCGCAATCACAGCCTTTAGATTTTACCTTAAGTCCAGTTTTTAAATAATCTTCCGATATACCCAGCAATTCGCAAAATTCCTTATTTGTTGGATATGCCTTTGTCTTTACTATTACACCCTCCACCATAGTTACTGGAAGTATTTCTGTACCTTCTTTATTCAATGCCTCATTAATCGTTTTGTTGTCTACAAATATTTGGGGATTGCCAGTCAAATTGTACCTTCCAACCAATATACCTTTTTTTTGAAGTGTATTAATAACAGTAGAAACCCTTAATAACTCCGGATCTATAGAAGGTCTGCATACTCCTGTAGAACAGCACATTGCCGGATCAAAAATTATCATTTTTTTCATATAAATCTCTCCTTATAATATAATTTATTTTCATTGTCAGTTCCACATTCACTACCGCCCTGTCCTTTGCAGATACACTCCTCAGTGTCTGTTATAATATTCATGAGGAACAGCAATAGCTTATTTGCATTAGTATTATCCAAGGAATAGTGACTCCAGATTCCTTCTTTTCTACATTTAACAAGTTTACAATCCATGAGCACTTTCATATGGTGAGATAGCGTAGGCTGCGTAAAATCAAAATATTCCAGTAAATCACAGGCACATTTTTCACCACAGGAAAGTATGTCAATGATTTTTAATCTGTTTTGATCAGACAGAGCCTTGAATATTTTTGCATTCAATTCATAATCTAAATTCATAAAAACACCTCTTGTATAAATTTCAATTTTGAGTCCTGTAATTTTTATATCCGCCCGAAAGATTATATACTTTCTTGAAACCATTGTTAATCAATATATTCTGCGCTGCATTTCCTGTTACACCTTTATTACAATAGGTTACAAATGTATTGTTCTTATCTAAATGCTTGATTTCAGTCCTGAGTTCTGAATGAGGTATATTTACAGCACCTTCTATATGGTCTTCCTCATATTGCTTATTTATTCTGGCATCTATTACTGTAACATTTTCTTCATTTTTTTTAAGTTCATTAAGCTTTTTCACTGTTATGAGTTTCCTTCCTCTATTTATCTCATTATCCAAAATCATCCCCGTATACATTACAGGATCTTTTGTAGTGGAAAAAGGCGGAGCATAAGCTAAATCCAGATGAAATAAATCACTTGCCTTTGCTCCAAAGCTTATTGCCGTGACAAATACATCAATTCTCTTATCCACTCCAGTGTATCCCACTATCTGTGCTCCCAACAATTTTCCTGTATTCCTGTCGGCAACGGCTTTGATAATCATCTCTTTTCCATGGTAGTACTGCGGCTTATCCATTTTAATATTATGACAGACTACCGTATCAAAGCCTTCATTCTGCGCCTCTTTTTCTGTAAGCCCTGTTTGTGCAACAGTCATATCAAAAGCTTTGAAAATCCCCGTACCAAGAATACCTCTAAATTCAAGATTGCCGCCAGTGAGTTGATCTCCTGCTATTCTTCCCATTTTATTTGCAGTTGAACCAAGCGGCCTATATAAAGGCTTTTTATTTATGGCAGAAAAGCTCTCGGCACAGTCGCCGCAGGCATATATATACTCTATATTTGTCATCATTTTTTCATCTACTCTTATTGATCCCCTAACTCCAAGTTCTATGCCTGCTTTTTCAGCAATTTCAACATTAGGCTTCACACCAATTGCCATTATAACAAAATCAGTTCTTAAGACTCTGCCGCTTTCCAACACCACTTCACCGACCAAATTTTTTCCTCTCAATTCTGCTGCCGAATCCCCTAGAATCAAATTGATATCTTTGCTTCTCAGATACTTTTCAACATATATGGACATATCACTATCAAGTCCCGGACCAACTTGATTCAGGCGTTCCACAAGGGTCACCTCAATACCAAGCCTGCCTAAATTTTCTGCCATTTCAAGCCCAATAAATCCTGTCCCCACTATCAATGCAAATTTAGGCTTATTATTTAAAATGTATGTCTTTATTTTATCCGCCTGCTGAACATTTCTTAAATAAAATACATTCTCTTTCTCTGCACCTTCTATATTCGGAACTATAGGTTTTGCCCCGGTTGCAACAACTAATTTATCATAGCTTTCATCAAATACATCATCGGTCTCCAGATTCTTAATAGTTAAAATCCTATCTTCAGCATTTATTCTTAGGACTTCATGTCTTCTGAATACATCCACATTATATTTTTTCTTGAAGAATTCTGTATTTCTCGGAGTTAAATCACCTCTATTCTGTATTTCCTCACCTATGTAATATGGTAATCCACATCCTGAATATGATATATCATAATCCATATCATATACTTTTATTTCTGCATCTTCATCATTTCTTCTTGCCTTTGCTGCCGCAGATGTTCCGCCGGCCACAGCACCTATTATAATAATTTTCATAATATCCCTCCTTGTATAGATAATAGTCTACGTCTAACAATATAGACTATTATCTATGTAGTGTCAATATAATTATTTAATCATGTAATCTATATGTAGTTATATATATGTATATCTATATACCAGATAACCCATAGCCATACTGGTAAAAATAAAAATTACTGCAGAAGATTATTCTGCAGTAATTTTTATTTTTATCCCGTACATTCAATTAAACTAAATAAAAACTTTTAATCCAATTTCCTCAGGATTCATTTTTATATTCAAAAGGAAATCTACAATGTTCTCTGCTACATCTGGATTGGCATAAATTCTCTGAAAGTATCTGATTCTATCCAGCTCTTGAGAATTATTGCTGATTAGATTATCTACTATGGATCTCATATTTTTTATATCTTCACATATTATACCGAGATTGTATTTTTCAACAAATTGTGGATTTTCCTCCTCCTGGCCGGGCAGTGCACCTGTTATTATCAAAGGCGTATTACATGCTATTGCCTCCATTATTACATTTGGACTTCCTCTTGTGATTGCAATATCAGAACATTCCATCAAATCCTGTATATTCTCTGTAAAACCATATACTTTAACCTTGTCTCCATATTTTTTTACAAGGGATTTCTCCAGCTTGTTTTTCAAGGATGTATTTCTGCCTGCTATAATTTTTACAGTACAATTAAAATTATCAAGCAAAATCTGGGCTATCTTTTTCATATTTCCGACGCCCTCACCGCCGCTCATTATTATACATCTAAACGGTTCATCTTTTTTGGAATTAATATTATTGCTGCATTTATCCCTGCGATCATAAAATCTCGAACGTACAGGAAAACCCAAAACCTTTATTTTTTCCTCAGGAACTCCAAAATCCATGCATCTATTCTTTGCCTCATCTGTAGGACTTATAATATAATCAGCCCTTGGGTCCGCCCACAGGGGAGATATACTGACAAGATCCGCAATAAGGGTAACAAATGGTATCGTGATATGATACTTTTTCAGTATATTTAGAACAGATCCATTGAAATTTGGATGCAGTGTTAAAATCAAATCCGGTTTTGTCCTTTCCAATAAATCCAAAAATCCGTCTTTTATCATGGATTCTATAATATCGTTAATAAGATATGGTCTGACACAAGATATATCCCATATGATTTTCCATAGTCCTTCTGATTTCCTAGTTATAGGGCCATATGCTTTGGCCATGTCAAGCAAAGCAGTTCCTCCAAGTAAAAATCCATCTACACTGTAAATTTTCACATCTTTGATACTCGAAAATTTTTCATTTAGTGACTCCTCTATACTTTTATGACCATGTCCGGTAAAATTAGATGAAATAACAAGTATACTACTAATCATAATCAGTTCCTTCCATTAAGTTATATTATTTATATTATTTTTATCGCGCGAACCTCATTACAGTATACACATTATACTTTATACGATTAAATCTAAAACAATATTAAAAATCGGTTAAAATTTCATTAATTTTTTAATACTCAATGGAGAAATAGCTTACAATAAATTATAATACAGTAAGTAAAGGAGCTGTAAACTTTTATGAAGGGCAACAACATATCAACAATCTACACCATTTTTGTTTTTATAGTCCTTGCGGCTTTTGACAATATCATAATAGGATTGTTCCCTCCACTTTTTTCATCTATTGCAGGAGATATGAACGTACATATTTCCTCACTAGGAATTATATCTGCCGTTAACATATTGGTTACATCATTTTCATCGATTCCATGGAGTTACCTGTCCGGTAAATTCAATAGAAAATTTCTTGTAATTGCAGGTACCATAATCTGGTCATTGTCAGTATTCCTGACATCACAATGTACCAACTATATGCAATTACTTATTTTACAAATTTTCACCGGCATAGGATTAGGCTGTATAGCCTCAATTGGTTTCAGCATATTAACCGACTGCATTCCAAATAAATATAGGGGAATGCTGCTGAGCCTCTGGGGAATGGCCCAGGGGTTTGGAGGAATCTCCGGATCATTAATGGCATCACTTGTCGCTCCTTTTACAAGCTGGAGAAGGCCTTTTGAAATTGTAAGCATCATAGGCTTTCTGCTTGTCATACTGTACTTTTTCATAAATGAACCTGCTGTAGGCGAATCAGAACCTGAACTGCAAAGACTTGTCAAACTAGGTTATAAATATAATTATAATATTAAATTCAGCCATCTGTATGAAATTATCTCAAAACCAAGCAATGTTTTATTATTTTTTCAAGCGTTTTTTATGAATATTACAACAGGAACTCTTATATGGCTTCCGACGCTATATATTGCAAAAATTCATCAGCAGGGCTACAGTTTTAAAATTTCAATCATTGCTGCCGGATACCTTTTTGCCATATTTCAGTTGGGTGGTCTGGTATCTCCTCTATTCGGCCACATCGGGGATATACTTCAGAATAAAACATATAAGGGAAGGGCAACTCTTACATCATACTTTATACTTGCCATGATACCTTTTTACATAGCAGTTTTCATGCTTCCCATGAATGGACTTCAACTCCCGGAAGACAGCAATCCACTGTTGATACTCGTATACCTGTTAAAGCAAATTGCAACAAATCCGTGGATATCCACAATATTCATCGTATCCTTTCTTGCAAGTGCCCTGCAGTCTGCAAACACACCAAATTGGCTTGCTTTAATAACTGATGTAAATTTTCCAGAACATAGAGGTACTGCTTTTAGCATAGCCAACCTGGCCAATGGTCTTGGCAGGACTCTTGGAAATGCTGGAATCGGAGTCCTTTTTCCAATTATTTCTATAAATACAGGTGAACCACAGAATTACATAATCACTTTATCACTATTTCAATTATTTTTAATTCCATCAGCTTTAGCTTATATAAAAATGACAAAGAGCAATGTGAAAGACATAAGTAAAGTAAAAGATACTATGCGAAAAAGAGCTGAATCAGGTTAGCTTGCCACTCTATGCTTCTGTTTTGAAGAACTCAACAAATTCCTGCAGTTCCCGCGTCTTATTGTTGATATCGTGAATCTTGTTACATATTTTTTCCATTGTAACCAGTTGTTCTTCCATCGTTGCATTTACTTCTTCAGTAGTTGCAGATCCTTGCTCTATTATGCTGGAAGTATTGTCTACACACTTGTCAACTTCGTCCTCATTGTTTTTCATCTTGTACATTTCTTCATAAAGAAATTCAATGTCTTTTATCAATTCATCGGAGTTGTTTATTATGGACTCAAATATTTCTATAGTAGTTTCCAGCTTATCATTGGATCTCTCTGCTATTTGTGTGGTGTTAACAAATTCTTTCCCGATCTTATTTACAAAGACACCTATTTCAGTTATTATATCCTGTATTTCTCTAGCTGAATCCGAAGATTGTTCTGCAAGCTTCCTCACTTCATCGGCTACGACAGCAAAACCTTTCCCCGCTTCACCTGCTCTCGACGCTTCTATGGCAGCATTCAATGCCAGCAGATTGGTTTGTTCTGCAATAGACTTTATTGAATCCGTAATTGTCCCTATGGACTTTGATTTATCTGACAAGTCCTTTATATTAGATGCAGCACTTTGTATTGATTCATAATTCTTTTTAAATTCTTCCTTTAATTCTGTTGCAGACACAATTCCCCGCTGGTTCTTGTCTTTAGTCTGCCTGGTGTAATTTACAATTTTATTCGTACTTGTATTAATATTGTCCAGGCTCTTCTTGAGTGTGGAAAATCTATCAACTATTATGGACATGTAACTTGTCTGTTCAACTGTGCCATTGGCAATTTCCCCCATGGCTGTACTCACATTCTTGCTGGCTAAAATCAGTTCATCCACCTGATTGCTTGTATCTTCATTGCTGCTCTGTACATCTTTAATCATACCCTTCACTTTATCGATAAGGATAAGCTGTTTAGAAACTACACCATTAAAATTTTTCGCTATTTCACCCAGCTGATCCTGCCGCCTTAAAAATTTCTCTTCAACCCCTGCCATAAGATTTCCTGTAGAAACAGCATCCAGAGCTATATTGAGATTACACAGAGGATTTGTAACAAATTGTGAAATCAACAGGGCAACCAATATGCTGACAATAAGCATAAACACCACTATTGCCAGGAAAACATCATTCTGCGCCTTTACATCTGAAAAGGCAACGTCATAAGGAACTATTGTCAATATCCCCCATTTCAGATTTGACATTGGCGAATATATTGCAAGCAATGTGCTATTATTAAAATCATAGGTTCCCTGTCCGCTTTTGTTTGCAATAACCTCCTTTACCGGAGGAAAATTTCTGTACATGGATACCCTATTGAAATTAGACCAATCTTTATGGGCAACTACCATGCCGTTATTATCTACTATAAAAGTAATATCATTTTTATTCTTTTGCACATCATTTATAATTTTACTTAATGAATTTACATCAATAGTTGCAGTAACACATCCCACAATATTTGTACCCATTTTAACAGGTGCACTGTAGTAAAATTCCAGAGGCTTGCTGTTGATCTCGGATATTTTCACTTTTGAATACCCTATCTTACCGGAAATTGCATTTTGAAAATACTCTTCTCTGGAAATATTTTTATAAACTCCAGCTGTATTATATATAATCTGTCCTTTTGCATCTGAGATTGATATACCGTCAATTGCCTCATTTGACTTTGCCCCCTGGATTAAAATACTTTGCATTTCATCATGATTCATTGATTTGATATTGGGATTGTCTGCCATCGACTGTATCTGATTTGCTATACTATCCAGATTGAATTTTATATCATCATTTATTCTTCCTATCAGCTGCTCATTTGACAGATATATATTCTTTTTAATTAGATTTGTGGAATTTATACTTATATACGCTCCACCACCTATAAGTGGTACAATGACAAGAAGCGCAAGAACGAGGACCAGCATTGCCTTGAAATCTTTTTTTACATTAAATGAACTGAAACTCAACAGTTTTTGTATTTTATCTACAAACTTCATGACTACACCTCTTCCTCTGTTTAATGAAATTTATCATATTCTTCCTTTGTTTCGGGAATTTTCAACTGGCCAGATGTTACTTTTGCTTTAATTCCATTTACTTCATTCAAAATATTTTCTGGGACAAGCTTACCGGTGGTCGGTGCTATGTCGACTCCTCCTTCAGACAAACCGTATTGTAGTGTTGCTCCTCCATTCCATTTACCATTTTTCAGGTCCTTTGCAACATCATACACCGCAACATCCACTTTTTTCATAGCTGAAGTTATAACATTATCCGGCGCCAGAACACTCTGGTCAGAATCCACACCTATACAGTATTTTCCCTTCTCCTTGGCACACTCTATCAATCCGTTTCCCGTTGCACCTGAAGCATGGAATATTATATCAGCTCCACCATCATACATTCTGGAAGCAATCTCCTTGCCCTTGGCCGGGTCGGAAAACGAGCCTGCATATTCACTTACAACTTTGCACTTTGGATTTGCATATCTGACTCCTGCCATATATCCATATTGGAATTTCTGGATCAAAGCACTATCAACACCGCCAATAAATCCAACAGTATTTGTCTTTGTCATTTTCCCGGCTATGTAACCTACAAGAAATGAACTTTCATTTTCCTTAAAAACTACTCCTACTAAATTCGAAGGTGTATCATTACCATAAGTATTGTCTATTATTGCATATTTCTGTTTGGGATGTTCCTGAGCTTCGGCTTTTATAACATCTGCCATCATAAATCCAATACCCCATATCAGATCCTTTTTTTCATTTGAAGCAGATTCAAAATTTTTGGCATAATCATTGCTATTTTTTGTTTCGATATAGCTTACTTTTGAACCGAAATCCTTCTGTGCTTTTTTGAGACCCTCCCATGCGGATTGATTGAAAGATTTGTCATTAATTCCCCCAACATCCGTTATGATCCCGATATTAAGAGGTGCTGACCTGATCTGTTCCTGAGAATCGGAATATACCCTGGCATTCTTATTTGCACAGCCTGTAAAAACAATAGAAATACATAGAACCAACAAAAGTACCTTAAGTCCCGTTTGTTTCATTTCATTCATCTCCTGTAAAATCTACAAATTAGTGAATTTTTAGAAGCTATGATAGATCCTGCTTTAACATGTCCCTGTATATATTTTGTATTGCTATAAATTGTCCACCAATAAAATAACCATCATCATACAAATCCACATGATTTACCTTGACAATTGCAGGTATAGTCATATTTTTATGTTTGAATATAACTTCAAGCACATCATTCACTTCAAATTTTCTGTCTGATATAAATCCCATACCAGAAATAGAGAGGTCGACACCAGATGCTTCAAGATCCGACTTTTCAGAATTCACACTTGCAATTTTAAATTTGGAGCTGTAACCAAATCTTTCATTTATTCTGCGATCCCTTTTAAATATCTGATTTCTCCTGGACAGATAGCTATAATCATTTTTTCCCATATCACAACCCGCCTTTTATATAATTATTTATAAAATTTGTTATAGAAATGATATCATTGGAATATTAATAACTTGTTATATGCTTGTTAAATCAAATGCTATTCTGGCTTATAAATTCTCTAATCAACTGAGCAACATATATTTTTTTTGCAACTGGAAGCATATGTCTGATATTTGGAACAATAATTAATTTAGAATTGTCAATTTTCTCGTGAAGCTTTGTCGAATATTCAGGAAGTGCAAGGATATCATCGCCGCCTGCTACAATTAATGTTGGTATACTAATATTACCTGAAATATCCTCTAGATCAACTTTTATATCAATATCGAAATCCCTAATCAATACATCTTCAGATTCAAGAGTTAAAATAATCTGTGAAACATCGGGATTGTCCAAAGAAGAAAGACATTCCAGAAGATAGTCCCAATCTGCTTTTCCTTTTTCAACCATATTGTGAATTTTCTGATCCAATTTATAGTATTTTGCACTGGAGCTTACAATTATGCTTCTTTTTACTGAAGGAATGTTCCTTGCTGCAACACCAATGCATATGGTACCTCCCAGGGAATGCCCTATTATAGTGACATTATTCAAAGTAGAGACGAATTCAGACACAGCATCAATATAATCCTCAGCTCCTATACAATTTTTATTGTCGGAATCACCATGATTGGGTAGATCTATCAGATAGCAATTGAACTCGGGAAGCATTTGGGCCAGCGGCCTTAAAAATTTACGATTACATCCTGAACCATGTACAAATACAAGGTTTTCACTGCTTGATGAATTTTCTATAAGTTCATAATTAACACCATTGATTTTGTTATACATAAACATTCCTCCATATGTAATGTGATTTTTTCAATTTCTAAAAAAATAGCAGCTGCTAAATTAAAAACTCCAGCAGTCTGCAAAAACAACTCAAAGTATCTATAAGCTAAACTTAAAAATAATTTTAATGTTAAATTATTCAATATTTGTATAGAACACAACTGCATGTTGTACCAGCCCCAACAGACCAAAAAATTATATAATCATCTTTATTAATCTCTTTTTTTTCAATTGATGTTGAAAAAGCTAAAAATGGACTTGTAGTCCCTGTATACCCAAATTTATCACCTACAAATGTAAATTTTTTTATATCTTCATTTAGATCATCACATATTTGTTCAATACTTTTCTTTGCAAATTGGGATACAAAATATTTTTTTATATCTTTTTTCTGCAAATTATTTCTGGTAAGCACTTCTTCTATAGATATTTTCGCACTGTGAAAAGCTCCATCGAAGTTAAATGGTATCCATTTAACTAATTTATCTTTTATATTTAATCTTTTATCGTGGATAGTTAGAGTTAAGCCTTTAGCTGGTAAAAGTATCTTATCATAATTTCTTGAGTTTGTATAAAAATCCGAGTCAATAAATCCTGCATTTGTATTTGAAATATTTTCTAATATAATGGCACAAGCTGAGTCTCCAAAATTAGAATAAGTTATAGCTTCATCAAATCTTGAATATTTATTTAATTGATCTGAGCCGATAACAAGTGCATATTTTATATTAATGTTATCTCTAAAAATTCTACTAGCTTGTTCTAACGCAACAATCATACCAACACAATTAGCATTCAAATCATATACTGCACATTTTTGACCTGCCTGTATTAACTCATGGATTTCCAAAGCATTAGATGGTGAAAGATATTCAGGAGTACCTGAAGAAAAGATTATTAAATTTAATTCCGATGGATTAATATTAGTACTATCTAATACTTTTTTAGCTGCTTTAACTCCCATAGTTACTACTGTTTCATTAAAATCTTTTGAAATATATCTAGTATTTCTTCCTGTAGTCTTCAACAAATCATCTATATTTTTCCCCTGTTCATTAAAGTGGTCAATAAAAAATTTATTATCAACCTTATTTTTAGGATGATAATATTCAATTCCTCTAATTACAGCATTATGATTGTACATTATAAAATCCTCCATTCTTTTTATAATCTAGGTTTAATTAAATTCAACTTAAAAACATTTGACGAAACATATGTATCTAGGCTTTAACGATTTTAAAATTTAATGCTCTAAAATTTTATGAATTCTCACTTAAAATTCCAGAAAGCTTATTAATAGTAACTTTAACTTCATCCATGGATTTAACAAGAATATCCACTGAAGTTGTCTGTTCTTCTATTGATGCACCTGTCTCTTCAGTATATGCTGCAGAAGCCTCGGATATTGAAGACAGTTTCTTCATTGATTCAAGCAGAGTATTTTTCAAATCCTTTATTTTATCTAATTCTTCCTTTAAAAAATTTATCATTTCAATTATGCTGTCTGATGACAGTACAATATTGTCAAAGGACTTTATCGTAACATCCAGACTTTTATTGGATTCCTCTACAACGATTTTATTGCTTTCCACGTTTCCTTTGGTTTTATAAATTATGTCCATTATCTCTACTAAAATGGAATCCACGCCCTGAGTTGATTCTGCGGACTGTTCTGCAAGTTTTCTCACTTCTTCTGCCACAACTGCAAAACCACGTCCGGCTTCTCCTGCCCTGGCAGCTTCTATAGCCGCATTCAAGGCGAGCAGATTGGTCTGTTCTGCAATACTGTTGATTGAATCTATTATTTTTCTTATGGAGTTTGATTTTTCGGACAGCTTTGTTATTTGAAGTGCCACATCTTCTGTTGATTTTCTGTTTTCCTTGAATTTATCTGAAAGCTTGTCAATGGCTTTTGCTCCCGAATCATTATTCTGTTTTAGACTATTCATAGTGGAGACAGTTTCATCTATTTTATTTTCTGCAATTTCAAGCTTTTCGGCCAATTGGTTGCAAATCTTAAAATTACTGTCAACCTCTTTTGCCTGCTTTCCTGAATCAACTGCAATTTCCTGGGAGGCCTTGGCAACCTGATGAGAGGTTTCGTTGAAAATATCAAGAGATTCATAGATTTTTTTTGAACTGTTTTGCAGTGAATTGAATACATTGTTGACACTTTCCATTATGCTATTCTGAGCATCAAGCATTTTTGTCGTTTGTTTTTCCTTGTTTTCAGTAGAAGCAAATAAATTATATGTTCGTTGGGATATAAGAATTGCTATTGCAGTTCCCAACATAAATACTATCATAATGTATATCCATACCGGAATATTATACATTATTAAAAATTGGTTTGTGTAAAAAATTGCAAATATCAAATTCGATATTATTGTCACAGAACTATTGACTATTACAACAGTTTTATCATAGTATGCAATTGCCAACATCAGTATAACAAAATAAGCTTGAGTCATAGCTCCAAATCTACCATCATTTGTATATACAATAGTTAATGCTCCCAAAGCAGGAATAATTGAAATATAAAGATATTTAGTATATTTTCCTAATATTTTCTCCATCAGTTTTATAAGTATGCTTATGGCAGTCATTAAGAAAACTATGGCATCTCTTGAATTACCATTTAAGAAAAAATATACGAACAGGAATGCCATAATAGGTAATATTGCATTTACATAAAACATAAATAGATTCATTCTTTTCTCTTCATTTTTCAATGTATTTAATTCCATAATAAAATCCTTCTTTCTATGTATTTATGAGATCATGATTATACTGCTATGTATTTTACACTACTACATTTTTTTTAAATCCTTGTTACTACTATGTTAAAATATGGACTATTTAGCATAATTAACTGCAAACAAAAAACAAGCACTTACAGCATACATTAATTTTTATGCTATAAGCATTTTAAAAAGTAAAAACGGATCAAATTATAAAATGAGTACAGATTAATTTTACCTGATCCATACTCATCTCATTTGCATTACAACTTGAATTTATTCATATGAGTCATCATATCATTTGTCATATTTTCCAATGTTCTGGCTGATTCTTCAACATTTTTCGAGGATTTATCCATTTCCTCAGAGGATGCAGCAATTTCCTGTGAAGATGCCGATACTTCTTCAGCAACTGCTGATACTGATTCAATTTTATTTGATATATTTTCCTTTTCCTCATCTATTTTTACAGCTGAAGTATTTATTGATTCAATTTTAGGCATCATTCCACTGATCTCTTCAATTATAATTTTATAAGAATCAATTGCCGAATTCACCGCTTCAACCTGACCGGTAATTTCTTTATTCATATCTTCCGATGTATCAACTATGGTACTCATGCTGTTTGAAATACCATCAATCAAATTCTTGATATTTTCAGATGAATTTTTACTCTGCTCGGCAAGTTTTCTGATCTCGTCGGCGACTACTGCAAATCCCCTGCCCGCTTCTCCTGCCCTTGCCGCTTCAATTGCAGCATTCAGCGCAAGAAGATTCGTCTGCTCTGCGATACTGTTGATCAATCCGGTAATTTCATTTATTTTGACAATACTGGTGGTGAATCCACCTATTTTTTCTTTAAATCCAGAAGATATTGAATTTACCTTGTTAATTGATTGAATTACCAGCTGCATTTTGCTATTGCTTTCATTTGCCTTGTTGTTGATTCCCTTCGATGAACCATCTATTTCACCAATTTCATTTACTACCATATCGATTGCCTCACCGAATTCATTTACAATACCTGCTATGTTTACTAAATCCTCTGATTGTCCACTGGTTCCCTTTGCTATTTCCTGAATGGCTGAAGAAACTCCATGAGAATTGTCGGACACTTCATCTGATATATGCCTTAATTCCTTTGTATAATCCATAATTTTATTAAATGAATCCCTCATCCCCAAAAGTAAGGATTTTAGTGATTCCTGCATTTCCTTTACTGCCCGTGAAACATCCCCTACTTCATCATTCATTGTCAAAAATTTTTCAGATATCTCAGTCGTTAAATTGCCCTCTGCAATTGAACTTAACTGTCCTACAACAACATTTAATGGTTTTGTCATTCTTCTAGTGGACCTAAAGATAATCAATCCTACTAACAGTATAAGCACACCTGCTATTATAATTGATCTTATCATTAAAGAATTAACAGGGCTGAACAACTCCTTTTCAGAAATATGTATCCCAACAATCATATTTGAATTCGGGACAGAAGTGAAATATAACCTGTACCGTGTTCCATTAACAGTATAGGTTTTTTCACCGGAATTTGTTGAAATCATACTTCTTCCCGCAGCTGCAAGAGATGAATTTGATTCATTTTGGATTTTTTTAGTCATAATTTTTGACTTTTCGTCTGTTGCTACATACATTCCGCTTTTGTCTATTAAGAACGCCTTTCCCGTCTGTCCTATCTTCATATTGTTAATGTTCTTTTGCAGATTGGTTAAATCCATATCTGCAGTAGCAACACCTAAAATTTTATTGTCTGCATCCAAAAAATGAGCTGTTGCCGTTATCATGGAAACTTTTGTTACCGGATCGACATATGGCTGAGACCAGGCTATATCTTTACTAGTATCCAATCCTATCTTATACCAGTCTTGATTCGGATAATCATTTTCAGGCTTGCTCCAGTCATCAGTATAAACTACATTGCCATTATCTTTATATGCATACGGTCCGAAATATTTGATATTCTTTTTGTATTTGTATGGTTCAAACCAGACACCGACACCACAGGTTTCATAATTTGTTGTTGGAAACTTTTTTAACATTGATACATAATTATTTTTATTTAGAACATTATATGAGGCTTCAACCGTCTTTGCCAGAGTCTGGACAACTCTTGCGTTATTCAGCAGCAATTTTTGAGTCATTTCAGAACCGTCCGATAATCTGCTGTTCATCTCTGCAGTTATCTGTTGATTTACTATGGCTCTAGTACTAAAATAGGTAATCACTGTTAAAAAAATCATTGCAATTAATATCACCGGTATGATTATCAAGTTGATTTTAGTTGATATACTCCGCTTTTTCATTTGTTACCTCCCTGTATAGCCACTTTACAGTCCTAATTTAAGTTCTACAACATGACTATAGTTTTTATTACTATAGTTTTCGTAGTTTTTTGTAGAATTTCAAGTAAAAATGTCAAAATATATCAGGCACTGATAACACTGTTATCCTTATTTATTAAAATATCATTATAGGTGTCCATAAGTCCGCCGAAAACTTTGTTCCAGGATCTATTCAGTCCGGTATTTCTTCCATTTATACTCAATACATTTCTCAAATCTTCATTCTCAATCACCTCTATCATTAAATCAACAAGCTCATTGGCATCCCTTGCCTTGAATTTAAGTCCGTTAATTCCATGCTCAATTATATTCCTGACTCCTCCTGCATCGGCACCTATAACCGTAATACCTGAAGCCATTGCCTCAAGTACTACATTCCCAAAAGTTTCTGTCGAAGAAGGAAAAGTAAATATATCACTGGATGCATAAATTTGCGCCAATTCCCTTCCTCTTTTAAATCCAGTAAATATAGTATTTTCCGGAAGATCGTCCTTACACTTGTCCATGTACGGTCCTTCTCCTGTTATAATAAGGGCCACTCTTTCTCTATATTTACAGTAGATTTTTTTATAGGCATCAATCAGGATATCCAGATCCTTCTCAGGTGAAACCCTCCCTACATATAAAAATACCAATTTATTATTAATACCAAGTTGTCTTCTTAAATTCTCACTTCTCACTGCAGGATTGAACCTTTCAGAATCTATCCCCCTTGAAAAAATATCTGTATTTGATAGTCCTTTCTTTTTAAGATAGAATTTTGCCTCTTCTGATGGACACAAGGTCAAACTATTTTGATTGTGAAACCATCTCAGATAATTCCATACATAACCACTTAAAAAATCCAGATTGTAATAATTCAAATACTGACAAAAATTAGTCGTATAATTGGATACGGTAGGAATTCCATGTTTTTTCCCATATTTCAGACCCACCATTCCCATATTGAATTCGGTCATAAGCTGTATTATATCCGGTTTAAAACTGGACAATAGGTCATTCAACCTAAAGGTATTAGGAAAAGCTATTCTACATTCCGGATAAAGGAAAAATTTTATGCTGAAAAACCTCTGGATATTATAATTTTCATCTTCATCTACATTATTGTCAGGTGCAAATACCATATAATCAATATTGTTTTTTTCATAATATTCTACAAGTTTACTTAGAGTATTGGTAACTCCATTTATCTGGGGTAAAAAAGTATCTGTAAAAATAGCTACTTTCACATTATCCCTCCTATGTCTTTTGGCAAATCATAACTTTCCAGATTTGAAAAATCGTGTGAATTGAAATAGATTATTGATTCTACTGTCATATTTATAGTCGATACAGCATAGGTTATATCCCTTAGAAATGACCTCTTCTGCTTGAAATATTCTCGCTGCATATTGAAAATAATCGACAGAATATTTCTCTGCGGTAAACTTTTATTATTTATTAATTTCAGCTTGCCGCGTATGAGAAGAATTCGTAAATTAAAATGGAGTACTATTTCATATGCTATATGTCCAAAGATATTTTTATTGCTGTATTCCTCTGTATGATACAGACAGAAATAGTCACTTATATAATGGCACATAATCCCCAGAATCATCGAAAACTGATTAATATCCAGTTCATCATGAGACAATTTATCAAAACATTCAGATACAACATTCAAGCTATCCTTTAAAGTATGAGGATTCCTACAGGAATTAGGAGAAATATCCGGCTTGATATTTCCATACATAAAAAGGATTTTATTTAATTTGAAATTCAGTTCTTTTAAACAATGTTTATATACAATTTTGGAAAATATTAAGTGAGTATTTAATATCATCAACCTGACACCTCTTTATTTATATCCCCAATATAATAATATTTCCTATATGTAATTTTTGACTGCACATTCTTGTTAAGTTTTATTTAAGAGATATTCATATACGTTAAATCCTGTAAACAAAACAGCATGCTGCAAAACTAAATACTTAGTTTTGCAGCATGCTGTTTTACTCCAATTCACAGTCCGCATTTTTCAAGTGCCTGTTTTAAATCATAAATAATATCCTCTGCACTTTCAAGTCCTATGCTGAATCTTATATATCCGTCTCTGAATATTTCAGGATAGAAATTTATTCTTTCATCATTTGGGCCTGTATATACAATAAGACTTTCATCATGTCCAAGGGAAACTGCCGGGACAACCAGTTCAAGTGCATTTATAAATTTATTGTGAGTCTCGCTGTCTGCCTTAAGTGCAAAAGCTATGACTCCTGAATACATCCTCATCTGCTTTTTGGCAATTTCATGCTGGGGATGACTTTCAAGGCCTGGATATGCAACAAATTTCACAGATGGATTTGATTCCAGATACTGTGCAACCTTGAGTGCCGTATCGCTGTGCTGCTTCATACGAAGAGGCAGTGTCACAACCCCTCTCATTATAAGCCATGCATTGAATGGACTTATCGTACCTCCAAGATTGACCATAGCCTGGCCTTTTATTTTGTCTATAAGTTCCTTTTTTCCTATTACCGCTCCACCCATGGCATCACCATGTCCATTTATGTACTTTGTCAGGCTATGAACCACCAGGTCGGCTCCAAGTTCAAGAGGATGCTGCAGATACGGAGATGCAAATGTACTGTCCACACTAAACAATGCTCCAATGGACCTGGCAATTTTGGCTATTTCTGCAATATCGCTTATTTTTGTAGTTGGATTTCCCGGTGTCTCCACATGAATAAGCTTCGTATTAGGTCTTATTGCCTTTTTTATCTCTTCCAGATTGGATGTATCTACAAGTGTTGCTTCTACTCCATACTTATCTGGGAGATATTGGTTAAGCAGTCTGTAAACCGCTATATATGAGACATTTGAACATATTACATGGGCTTTGCTTTCAAGAAATGTGAAAAACACTCCTGCAAGTGCTGCAACTCCACTTGCCAGTACCACACAATCTTCACCGCCCTCCAATGCAGCCAGTCTCTGCTGAAGATAGAGCTGATTTGCAGAAGTATTTCTTGTATAAAGCATCTGGTTCGGATCACTCCAGTTAATCGATGATGCATCTTCTGGAAGTCTATAGCAATTTGCCATGGTTATAGGCCGCCTTATAGCACCAGTTTCTTTATCAACACCATTACCTACATGTACACATTTTGTTATAAAGCTAGTTTCTTTTGTCATATATTTCCTCCCCATAAATTTAATAAATATTTGCATTAAAAAAGTTGTCTTCCATAAGAAAAACAACTTTAATTTCATAAAATATTTTTCTTATCTCTCAGAATATTCTGCTGGAATTGACACCATACATTCATGTACAAATGTTGGTTGTCGGGTTTCAAAGGGCCAGTCCCTCCACCACTCTTGATAAGATTTAATTATTCAATTTACTTCATGATATACTACAATGAATTTATTGTCAATAAGCCTTTTCCATATCCAGAAGTTTTTTCTTCACATTCAAACCGCCTGCATAGCCAACCAGCTGTCCATTGGAACCGACAACACGGTGACATGGTATTACAATTACAATTGGATTTTTATTATTTGCCATACCCACCGCACGACATGCTTTACCATTTCCTATACTTTCTGCTATTTCTTTATAACTACAGGTTTTCCCATAGGGAATATTCAAAAGCGCTTTCCATACTCTTGTCTGAAATTCCGTTCCCTGCGGTGCCAGCGGCAAATCAAAAACTTTCCTTGTTCCACTAAAATACTCATCAAGTTCTTCATGTGCCTTTCTAATTAAGGGTGTCTCAATTTTTCCAGCATTTTCGGGTATATGCTCTCCAAAATATATACGAGTAATTGTCCTGTTGTCCTCAACAATTACCATCTTTCCGATTTCAAATTCATAGCAATATGCACTGCACATATTATCCTCCATTTTCTATCTCCATGTCTTCGAACCCTTTTTATATGGACTCTTTTTTTGATTCTCAACTCTCTTTACCCTTTCGACATTCGGACCGTTATTATGTTGATAACTTTTCTTGATTTTACTGCCGTTTTTATTATTATACTGGTGTGGTCCTCTCGAATTGTATTTTTTCTTTTCATTGTTTTTATCCAGGGCTGACCTGCCGCTACCTGTATTTATATGACTTCTACTGGTATGATTGATATTATCAGGTTTTTTAGAGCTGCTTCCGGTACTTGGCTGCTCAACTTTATTCAATATGTTATCAGTCGCCTTTACACTTCCTTTTGAATTATCGATTGAATTCTTATTTAAAATCACATTACCGTTTGATTCAATTTCAATGTTCAAGTTGGAAGCCTTCATCTGAGACTTGAATTTTGAAATATTTATATCTTTACCGTCTATATCAATAGAAATAGTTTTTGTCTTCGTATAATCCGAATCAATGAATTTATCTTTTTTAGATTGATCAATTATAATTCTCAATCCATCATTAATATTAGCATTATTTATATCAACCTGATTCAATATTTTGTTTCCATCATTATTCAATGCCCTGGAAGAAATAATTCTATTTAAAAAATTTACCTTCAGTTCAACATACGGATTTATACTCACCAGTACCGTAGCCGATGGACTGTAATAAGCCTTGACGCCCCCACCTATAGATAGTATAAACAATATACACGCTGCAGTCACTATTTTTCTGGTATTAGAATAAAAAAAACCTGCTTTAACTTCATTCCCTATAAATTCTTCGCCTATATTTGGCTTTTTACCAGCACAATTTACCTTTATAAATTCACCATAGGGAGTAAGTAAATTAGCATATTTTTCACTTATGCTAATTACTATTCCTTCTCTTTTATTCATTGTTTTCACCTGCTTTTATATTTAAATAGGACCTTATGTAAGGAAAATTTTTATTACTGAATATTACAAATAAAGCAATAATATATTTTCTCCACTTATCAACAAATTTTTTGCTGAATCCGGTATACATACATATTTTTTTAATGGGGAGCTTTCGACTGCTTACTATGAAACTCCTGATTTCACTATCATTATATATTTTTAAAACAAGCTTTAGAGCATTACCTCTAGTATCCTTGTGTTTTGGGCTATTATTTACCAGGCTATTGAAATCAATTTTATATTTTAAAAGTTCTTTATTTAACTCGATAATCTCTTCAGCCCTATTTTTATTTTCCAATTGCAGTTCAAAATTAGCTATGGCATTGCTATTTTCCAATTTTTCCATGCCATATCCATCATTATCAAAAGAAAGCAGAGGGAATTTTCCATTCTTTCTAAAATAATCAATTAATGCATTTCTAATTATTACCTTTGCATATGTATAAAAATTTCCCTTGATCTCAGTGTAAGTATCACATGCCTTGTTGAACGCAATCAATGCAATACTAAGTTCATCATCATTTTCCCACTGGAGATATCTTTTTGAAATAGAATAAGTGCATTTGTATATAAAATTTCTATTCTCATCAATAAATTCATTTCTATTTTTATGAATCAAGTGATTAATATCCGGCATGAAATCACCTCATATTAATTATTATACGAAATAATTAATGTTTTTAATGGGGTTTAGCGAAAATAAAATACACCTCCAAATTCTATTCATCAACAAGTCTATAACCAACCCCTACTTCCGTATATATGTATTCAGGCCTTGTAGGATCTTTCTCCAGCTTTCGCCTCAAATTTGCCATAAACACCCTGAGGGATTGTGTTTCATTTCCAACTGCAGAACCCCAAATTTCATTTATAATAAAATTATGTGTCAGAACTTTGCCTGAATACCTGCATAAAAGTTCAAGTATTCTATATTCTATAGGAGTTAAATGTATACTTTTCCCCGATACAACTACTTTTCTTTTTTCAAAATCAATAAACAGATCCTTAACGCTAAACTCTTTCATGTTTTTTTCCCGGGCACTATTGATTCCACTGTGTCTCAATGATACACGTATTCTGGCAAGAAGTTCTCCTATTCCAAAGGGTTTTGTCAGATAATCATCTGCCCCTTTGTCCAGTGCCTCAACCTTTTGTCTCTCATTTTCCCTTGCAGAAACAATTATAATAGGAACCTTCGACCATTCTCTTATTTTAGATATTACTTCTATTCCATCAATATCCGGAAGGCCGAGATCAAGTATTATAAGATCCGGATTGTTGGACATGGAAAGTGCCACAGCTTCATTGCCCATATCCGTTTCAATGTACTTATAATTTTGAGCTGACAGTGCCGTAGTTATAAATTTTCTTATTATTTTATCATCTTCAACAACCAGAATATATGGTTTGATATTCACTTTTGTTTCCACCTTCCTTTAGTCTATTATTTTCCTGCCGGGAATATTAAATCTAAAAATAGAACCGCCATTTTTTTTATTAAAGGCCATTATTTTTCCACCGTGGATTTCCACAATGGATTTACATATTGCAAGGCCCAAACCAACCCCTCTTCTGGAATCGGATATTTTACTTCCGTCTGTAAAGAACCTGTCGAATATGTGTGGCAGTATTTTATCATCTATACCTGTGCCATTGTCAATAACTTCAAAGAATACATCATTATTCTTTTCATAAGCTTTAACCTCTATAAGAGTTCCTTTTGGAGAAAATTTTGCAGCATTGTCTATCAAGTTTATGAGCACCTGCTCAATCAGATTACCGTCCATAGGAGCCATTATCATCTTTTCCGGAACACTTATTTTTATTTCATGATCCTTGAAGTACTTGGAACTTCTCTGTGTTGCTTCCGCCAGTACTTCCTCCACCAGTTCCATATTTTTATCGATTTTCACACTGCCATCATCAAATTTAGTCATGCTTAACAGATTTTCCACAAGCCTTATAAGCCATTCAGTATCATCATAAACACCCCTTAAAAGAGTCTGCTTGGCTTCCTCTGGTATTGAGCTTCCATCCTCCAGAATCGTACTTATAGTACCTTTAATTCCTGCCAGCGGGCTTCTCAAATCATGGGAAATAGACCTCAGCAAACTGCTTCTCAGTCTTTCCCTGTCAATAGCCACTTTTGAAGCTTCCTGCTGACTTACAAGCGCTTCCCTGTCAAGTGCAATGGCTATCTGGCTTGCAACAGTTTCAAGCATGAATTTTTGGTCTGGCTCAAGAAATCTCTCAGAGCAGGACACTCCTATTACCCCCAATATCTTTCTGCTGACTTTTATCGGCATATAATACCCCTGTGCTCCATAAAATGTATCCGTTCCTGCCCCGGCTTCCTTTCCCTTCAAAAAACTCCAATAGGCCGCTGCATTTTCATTTTTGTCTGAAAAAGAAAACCTGGATCTTCCATTATCATCATTGTATACAAAAGGAGTAGAAAGTTTACCATTTTCCGATAGATAGCATACAACAGTTCTACCAATAAGCCTTGAAATATACTTTATTCCTACGGATACCACATCAGAATTTCCCACTGCACTTAGAAGCTTGCTGCTGATTCTATAAAGGGTCTGTGTTCTCTTCTCCCTGACAGCTGAATCAGAGGCATTTTTTTGAATCCTGTTGGTAAGCTTTCCAATAATAAATGCCACAATAAGCATGATGGCAAAAGTTATCAAATAGTTTTTGTCATAAAATTGAAAGGAATACTTCGGTTCAATAAAGAGATAATTAAACAGTGCTACTCCTATTATTGAAGACATTATTCCCATAAAATATCCTTTGGTTCTTATGTATACAATTATAACACCCAAAATTAAAATCATGAATACATTGGATTCGGAAAATCCAATGTATTCACAGAATAGAGCAAGAAAAGTAGTGGCTAATGTAATTCCAACAGTCTCCAGAGTTTCTTTTGGAGATAACTTAAAATCAAGGCCTATTTTTCGTGGCATTTTTTTCTTTTTTTCCTCATACAATGAATTTGGTATGACATAAACATCAATATAGGAATTGGAATCCATGAGTTTATCAACCACATCCTTGGCATAGAAATGAAATACCCTGCTGGTTTTTTTATTGTTCTTTCCTATTATTATCTTTGTTATGTTCCTGAATTTCGCATATTCTATTATCTGATTGGATATGTCATCGTCTCCATATACGGTAGCTATTTCTCCTCCCAACTGCTCTGTCAAACTGAAATAGGAGTTCAATCTTTTTATATCATCCTTTTCCATTTTCTGATTTTTAGTAGTTTTTACATAGAGTACTATCCATTTCGAATGATAAACCTCGGCCATTCTTGCCGCCGTACGTATTACCCTTGCAGAGGATGGAGAAGAACTTATACATGCCATTATCTGATCCGAAGTTGGTATTACAGTAATCTGTCCTCTGGAAAGTCTGTCAACCTCCACCTCATAATTTACCCTGTCTGCAGTCTTTCTCAGTGCAATTTCCCTCAAGGCATACAAATTATTTTTTGTAAAGAAATTGGTAAAGGCCCTCCTTACCTGTTCTCTGCTGTATATTTTTCCATCACTGAACCGCTTTAAAAGTTCATCCGGCTCTATGTCTATTATTTCCACTTTATCTGCATCTTCAAATACCTTGTCGGGAATAGTTTCCCTGACAGTCACATGGGTTATACTCTCTACTATATCATTCAGACTTTCAATATGCTGGACATTAAGCGTGGTATATACATCAATTCCAGCATCAAGAAGCTCATATACATCCTGCCACCTTTTTCTGTTTCTTTTACCTCTTGCATTGGTATGCGCCAGCTCATCAACAAGTATTATATCGGGCTTTCTAAAAATTGCTCCATCCAAATCAAGTTCATTCAGAATCATGCCTCTGTAGTGTATTACTCTGGGAGCTATACTTTCAAAGCCTCTTGTCAGCTCCATGGTTTCTTTCCGTCCATGAGGTTCTATATATCCTATTACCACGTCTTTTTTGAGCTGCTTTACTTCCCGCGCTTCCCTCAACATTGAATAGGTTTTTCCAACCCCTGCAGCATAGCCAAAAAATATCTTCAATTTTCCCCTGTTGTTTTCACTTTTGTCTTTTTGAACTTCCTTTAAAAGATATTCGGGATTCGGGCCCGTATAACCGTTCATTGCAAACAACTCCTATCTGAAAATTACCTATTGTCCGTACATTTAATTATATCACTAAGGATTTATTTAAAATCGAGTATATTTCAAGATTTACTCTGAGCACATTTACTCTCGGGTCACCCAGACCAACTGCTGTATATTTTTTGACTATTTGTCGCAGTCTGTTCTTATCTATGCCAGTTGCTGTTGATACCGCAGGTATCTGTATTTCAGCAGCTTGAGGACTTATATCAGGATCAAGCCCGGAACCTGAACTTGTAAGAAGATCTGCAGGTATATCTTCTTTTTTGACTCCAGGATGAGATTTCATGAAATCCTCCATGTCCTTTTTAACTCTGTCCTGCAATGCCTTGTTGGAAGGTGCAAGGTTTTGAGATCCGGAGGATACACCTGAATATGCCGCTTTTCCGGTTTTATCAGGTTTTGTATCTTCTTCTGTATAAGTATTGTAATTTACAGATGAAACCCTTCCTCTAAAAAATCTGGGATCGGTGAAATTCTGTCCTAGGAGTTCGGAGCCTACCTCTTTGCCACCTGCAGTTACAATACTGCCATTAGCCTGTTTACTGAAAAAAACCTGGCCTACTGCCGTTATAAAAAGAGGATATATAATCCCACAAATTATCATCAGTACAATGGTTACCCGAAGGGCCTTTTGAAAATTCTTCATTTTTAAACCATCCTTTCATAAATGTTTAACCAAGATTGAGAATTCTGACCAGAGGAGTTATAATCATGTCGATAATTTTTATTCCTATAAATGGTACAATTATCCCTCCAAGTCCGAAAACAAACATGTTCCTTAAAAGCATTGTTTCTGATTTCATTGGCCTGTATTTTACACCTCTCATGGCAATAGGTATCAGCATAGGTATTATTATTGCATTGAATATCAAGGCTGATAGTATGGCACTATAAGGTGTTGACAGTCTCATTACATTTATAACCTGCATTTCTGGTATGACAGCCATAAATATGGCAGGTATTATGGCAAAATACTTGGCTACATCATTGGCAATACTGAAGGTAGTCAATGCTCCCCTTGTTATCAACAGCTGTTTCCCTATTTCAACTACTTCAAGTATTTTTGTTGGATCTGAATCCAAATCCACCATATTTGCAGCTTCCTTTGCAGCAGTAGTTCCACTGTTCATTGCCAGCCCCACATCAGCCTGAGCCAATGCCGGTGCATCATTTGTTCCATCTCCTGTCATGGCTACAAGTCGTCCTTCAGACTGTTCTTTTTTTATTTCTACTATTTTATCCTCCGGTTTACATTCCGCAATAAATCCATCTACTCCCGCTTCCTTTGCAATTGTTGCCGCCGTAAGTGGATTATCTCCTGTACACATTATTGTCTTGATCCCAATTTCACGCAGTCGTTGAAATCTCTCAACAAGCCCCGGTTTAACCGTATCCTTTAGGTAAATCACACCGTATATTCTATCATTCACACACAGGACAAGGGGTGTACCTCCCAGGCTTGCTACTTTATTGACTATTTTCTCAAGGTCATCAGGAATATTTCCTTTTAATTTTTTTACTCTATTACCTATAGCATCATAGGCACCTTTTCTTATGGAAGTACCCTCCTTCAGATCCACTCCGCTCATTCTGGTCTGGGCCGTAAATTCCTCGAAATCCACATCATCATATTCAGTTTTTTCTACTTTGGAACCCAATTTATAACCAAGCTCCACTGTGGATTTTCCCTCAGGCGTATCATCTTTAAGAGAACATATGACAGAATAATCTATAAGCTCTCTCTTATCTGCACCTTCAACAGGAATAAATTCAGCGGCCAGCCTGTTTCCAAAAGTTATAGTTCCTGTCTTGTCAAGTATCATTGTATCCACATCACCGCAGGATTCAACTGCTTTCCCGGACATTGCTATTACATTGAATCTTGTAACTCTGTCCATGCCTGCTATTCCAATAGCAGACAAAAGTGCTCCTATTGTGGTAGGTATAAGACAAACAAGCAGTGCCACAAGTGTGGATATTGAGATACTGACTCCTGTATAAGAAGCCATTGGATAAAGAGCCACAAGCACTATGAGAAAAATAAGTGTAAGACTTACAAGCACAGTATTAAGTGCAATTTCATTCGGGGTTTTCTGCCTTGAAGCTCCTTCAACAAGACTTATCATTTTATCCAGAAAGGATTTTCCCGGAACTGCGGTTATCCTTATTTTCAACCAGTCACTTACAACTTTAGTACCTCCTGTTACCGAGGCAAAATCTCCTCCGGATTCTTTTACAACAGGAGCCGACTCACCTGTGATTGCAGACTCATCAACAGAAGCTATGCCTTCTACAACTTCACCGTCGTTTGGAATTATATCCCCGTTTTCCACTAGAACAATATCATCTTTTTTAAGTTCTCCTGCACTTATCACTTTTACATTTCCATTAGAGTCCAAAAGCTTTGCCTTGGTATCCTTTCGGGTTTTTTTCAAGGTTTCCGCCTGTGCTCTTCCTCTCCCTTCAGCTATTGCTTCAGCAAAATTCGCAAACAAAATGGTTATAAATAAAATTACAGACACTATGAAGTCATAAGTTCTCAGATTGCTTCCCCTGTCACCAAATATATTTGGAAAAATGGTACTTATCAGGGATATAAAGAAGCCAATCTCCACTACAAACATGACCGGATTTTTAAACATATACCTGGGGTTCAGCTTTTTAAAAGACTCAACAATGGCATCTTTCAATATATCTTTTGTAATAAGCCTGGATCTATCATTTTTCATAATAACGTCACTCCTTTTGACATTTACAATATAAGTTGTTCTGCAATAGGTCCCAGAGACAATGCAGGAAAAAATGTAAGGGCGCCAATTATCAAAACAATAAATATCAATGTGAAAGTAAATACTGTATTATCTGTTTTAAATGTTCCTTCACTCACAGGAACCGCTCTCTTTGAAGCCAATGATGCTGCTACTGAAAGCAAAATTATCATTGAAAGATATCTTCCAAACAGCATTACTACACCTGCCGTGGTGTTCCAGAACATTGTATTATCCGTAAGCCCCTCAAATCCGGAACCATTATTTGCCGCAGAGCTTGCAAACTGGTATACTATCTGAGTAAGTCCGTGAAAGCCGGGGTTTGATATACCCGCAACCCCCTGGGGAACTATCAGTGCAAGTGCTGAAAACATGAGTATCAAAAATGGATGTATGATTATGGCAAGTGCAATCAATTTAATCTCCCTGCCTTCAATCTTCTTGGACAGATATTCCGGTGTCCTTCCTACCATGAGCCCGCATAGGAAAACAGTGAGTATGGCATACATTATCATATTCATGAAGCCAACACCTTTTCCCCCAAACACTACATTCAACATCATGTTTACAAGTGCTACCAATCCACCTATTGGTGTAAGGGAGTCATGCATGTTGTCTACAGCTCCACTTGTAGCCGCCGTGGTAACTGTAGTAAAAAGTGACGACATTGGTATACCGAATCTTACCTCCTTGCCTTCCATATTTCCCATAATTTGATTGAGTCCAATCTGTGAAAGAATTGGATTGCCTGCTTTTTCAGATGCATAGCAAACTGCTATACCAATAATAAACAGTATTCCCATGGCTGTAAATATAGCAACAGCCTGTTTTTTTCTCTTGATCATGTGTCCAAAACATACCACAATTGCTCCAGGCAAAAGCAGCATTGAAAGCATCTGCACAATATTGGTAAGAGGTGTTGGATTCTCGAAAGGATGAGCCGAATTGCCTCCAAAAAATCCTCCTCCATTGGTTCCAATCAATTTTATGGATTCCAGGCTGGCTACAGGTCCCAGTGGAATATCCTGCAGTTTGCCCTCTATAGTAGTCACAGTTTTATTAGATGACAATGTCTGAGGAACTCCCTGCTGAATATAGAATATAGCTACTATAACACATAATGGGAGAAGTATTCTTGTTATAATTCTCACATAATCCACATAAAAATTTCCAAGTGTCTTTTTCTTTCCTGCAAGCCCGCGTATAAATGCTATCGCTGCAGAAAACCCTGTAGCTGCAGAGATAAACATAAAAAAGGTAATAACAATCATCTGGCTGAAATAGGAAAGTCCCCATTCACCACTGTAGTCCTGAAGATTTGTGTTTGTTATAAAGCTTATTACAGTGTTGAAGGATAGTCCCTGTTCCATACTCTCTATATTATTTGGATTCAATACATTAACAAACTGCAGCCTTAGAATTATATAGGCTATCACAGCCGGAACCACATTACAAATCAAAAGGGCAGTTATATACTGCTTCCAGGTCATATCCTCCTTTGTTATTCCTGAAACCCTGTAAATAAAATTATCTACCTTATCAAACACAGGGTCCAAAAAAGTTTTCTTGTGTTCCGCTACTTTATAGACGTATTTCCCTGCTGGAATACACAACAATACAAAAATAGCAAGTATAATTACAATTTCCAGTATTCCCATAATTACCGACAACCTCCTTTAATCAAAATTTTTCAGGATTGAATAATGCATAACACAAATATCCAAACAATAAAATAATAACAATGCCCAATAAAATCATAAAAAAGCCTCCTAACAATTATTTTTTGCTGATCTGCTTTTCACACCAGCTTGTGAAATACTTCAATGATAAAAATCCTGCCAAAATCACAGCAATAAATAAAATATCCAGCACATTCCATCCCTCCTTCAATTTATGAATACAATATTATCATCTAAAACATAAAATCAGTATAAAGATTACAATCTCTTGTATAATAATTCCATAAAAAAAATATAAAGATTCTATAAAGACTCATACTCAATCTTATACTTACACTTTTATTAGAATTAACTAAACTGTTAAATTTAATTACATAAAATCATAAAAAGAGGACAAATAAAACTTTAACCATGAAGTTTTATTTGTCCTCTTTAATATTGTCTATTTTTATTCACATTTGTTTTCAACAAATTCATAATAATACTTTATTACATCTTTTCGTGTTATAATCCCTATGAACTTTTCCCGGTCATCAATCACCGGGACAAAATTCTGGTCCATAATGCGCAGGAGAAGCTCATCCATGGTTGCATCAATTTTTACCGCAGGATTCCAGCCTTTTCGAAGTATATCGGAAATCAAATATTCCTCCTGTGATTTCATAGAATACATATTGCTGTCCATCATATGCCATAAAAAATCTCCTTCACTCACCGTTCCAACATAAGTTCCGTCTTCAGCAATTACAGGCAGTGCCGTATATCCATGGCATCTCATTTTTTCAAGTCCCTGTCTCAAAGTACAACGATCATTCAGAAATGCAACAGATGCCTTAGCAGTTAATAAAAATATAATATTTTTTTCTCCTTTGTATTTGAACTTTCTATCATCAGGACAAAAGTCCCTGGTATTTGTATGTTTAGGAACAACTTTCATGCATCAACCCCCTAATAACTTCATATGATTGGTCATAGGTAAAAAATGGATTACCTACTTCGTATTTTATTATAACCGATTTTTAATGAAGATAGTATAAAGATAAAATTAACAATATAAAAATTGTATTAAATATGATATAATCTAAATTCAAAATTATTGACAATAGATAAATAATTCTATATACTTAAAATTACATGAATTATATATGCAAATATGGATATAAATTAGCAGCTCACTGCATAGTTATATCACTTAAAAATATAAAAATAGCTATTTTCTAACTGGAAAACCGGAGGACAAATATTCTTTATTGAATTTTGTGCTCCTTTTTTGCATATAAAGGATTAAATATATTTAATCAAAAAAATAAAGAGGTGATTTAAATGGCAATAAACCTAAAATTAGCAGAACTAAAAATAAGAGATAAGCGATTAGGGGCGATTATATCTTATAATGGCTCTGCACAGGATATTTATGAAAAATCTTTAAATCGTAGTATAAAACCGCAGGAAAGAAGCTTCAGCCAGTGTGGAGCTTGTTCATCCTCCTGTGCTTTTGGAATTGTATCAAATATTATTGGCTCTGTAGTTATAAATCATGCACCAATCGGCTGTGCATCAGATTTTGCTACGGCACAAAATAATATTAGAAGAGGGGCCGCTTTGAGAGGAATAGATATTGGAAATTTTAAAGCTATAAGTACAAATCTTGAAGAAAAGGACACTATATATGGTGGAGCAGCTAAATTAAAAGAAGCTGTGCTGCTTGCAAAAGAAAGATTTAATCCGAAGGTAGTATTTATAACTGCCTCCTGTGCTTCAGGAATTATCGGAGAAGATTTAGAAAGTTTAACAGATACCTTAAGCAAAGAAACGGGTATTAATGTTGTACCTGTTTATTGTGAAGGATTTAAATCTAAAGTTTGGACAACTGGTTTTGATGCATCCGGGCATGCAATATTGAGAAAAATAGTGAAGAAGTCCAGTAAGAAGACCAATTATATAAATATCATTAATTTTCAGGGAGCTCATGTATTTGATGATTTACTAAGAAAGCTTGATTTAAAACCAAGATATATATTCCCATTTTCAACCATTGAAGAAATTGAGAATATATCAGATGCAGTGGCAACGGCAAACATATGCGAAACTCTTGCTTCATATGTGGCAGCAGCTTTAGAAAGTGAATTTGATGTACCTGAGATTAAAGCACCAGCTCCAACAGGTATAAAATGGACTGATGAATGGTTAAGAGAACTAGGGAGATTGACAAATAAAGTTGAAAGAGTTGAGGAAGTAATAAAGGAAGAACATGCTAAAATCAAGCCAAAATTGGAGAATCTCAGATCAAAATTAAAAGGGAAAAAAATATATATTATGGCTGGGGACGCCATTGTTCAAAGCTACGTAAGTGTTGCTAATTCCTTAGGACTTGAAGTAATAGGAACGGTAGCTTTCCATCATGATCAAGCTTATGATAATGATTATCAGGAAATTAATACAGTAGGAAACATGTTAAAGCATATTGGAAATATTCAAAATTATTGTGTAACTAATAAACAGCCTTATCAATTTACAAATATATTAAAGAAATTCAAACCTGATTTTGTACTTGCAAGGCATCCAGGTATTGCAGTAGTAATCAATAAATTAGGTATTCCAGCTTTTCATTTAGCTGATCCAAACATGATAATAGGTTATGATGGAGTAATTGCCTTAGGCGAAAAAATTTATGAGTCAATAAGGACACGAAAATATGTTGAAACATTAGCTAAACATTTTGAGTCACCATATACGGACTGGTGGTTAAATCAAAACCCATTTATATTTACAAAAGGAGGGAAAAGACTTGAGTAACGTAATTGAACAGCCAAGATACACTTGTGCAATAGGAGCACAGCATACAGTTCTGGCAATAAGAGGAGCTGTACCGGTTCTACACTGTGGACCTGGCTGCAGCAACAAGGTTTCATTGGCTTTAACAACATCAGCAGGATATCAAGGGGAAAGTGATGTCGGAGGAACCCACATACCTTGTACAAATTCATCGGAAAAGGATATAGTTTTTGGTGGAGAAAAGAAACTTGATCAAACAATTGATGGTGCATTAAAGGTACTTAAGGGTAATTTATTTGTAGTTCTGACAGGATGTACTGCAGATATAGTTGGAGATGATGTTACGTCCATAGTCAATAAATACCAAAAGCAGGGCAAACCGATCATTAATGCAGAAACAGCGGGTTTTAAAGGAAGTAACTACGTAGGTCATGAGCTTGTTATAAAAAGTATAATTGAACAATATATAGGTGATGCCGAGCCAAACGTTAGAAAGGGATTGGTAAATGTATTTTCAGTTGTTCCAAATCAAAATCCATTCTGGAGAGGCGATTTAAAGGAAATAAAAAGAATTTTAACTGCCATAGGCTTAGAAGTAAATATACTTTTTGGTTATGAAAGTAAAGGTGTTGAAGAATGGAAAGATATCCCCAATGCAGAATTTAATTTAGTGTTAAACCCATGGGTTGGATTAAAGGCTGCGGAACTCCTTGAAAGAAAATTCGGAACTAAATTTCTTCATTATCAAGAATTACCTGTTGGAGCGGCTGCAACCAGCAAATTTTTAAGAACTGTGGGAGAGTTTGCAAACCTTGATAAAGATAGGGTTGAACAAGTAATAAAGGAAGAGGAATTTTCATTTTATAAATATTTTTTAGATATTGGTGATTTTATAGCTGAAGGAAGAGCCGGATTACCATTTGAGTTGTATACTATTGCTGATTCTGCTTATGCAATAGGTACCAGCAACTTTCTGATCAATGAATTGGGGTATGTTCCCAAGGGTGCTTTTTTAATAGATAATATTCAGGAAAAACATAAAAATAACATTAATAAAATATTTGAAGATATTCATAAGGAATATAAAGAAAAGGTATTTTTTGAAAATGATGGAGGAATTATAGAAAAAGCAATAAGAAATGATGTAAATATTCCTAGAAAAACTCTCATTTTAGGAAGCACCTGGGAGGATAAGTTATCCGAAGATTTAAATGCACCAATAGTTTATATAAGTAATCCAATTTTAGATAAGCTAATTGTAAATAGAACTTATATTGGTTATACTGGAGGATTAAATCTTATTGAAGAAATTTACTCTTCCATTTTAAGTAATAAGGATTTCAATCAAAGAGTTAATGCCATATCTATATAGACTAATAAATTAAAAACTGTTTTTCAAATTGAAATTTTGATACCACAATGAGTATGGATGTGTTTTTTCACGCAATCCATACTCATTTCCTCCTTATAGTATTTCTACATAACCTTCCGTCCCGTTTACCCGAATTCTCTGTCCGTCTTTAATCAAACTTACAGCGTTTTCCACACCTACAACTGCAGGCAGGCCGTATTCTCTGGCAACAACCGCACCATGTGTTGTAAAGCCACCTACCTCGGTAATTAGCCCTTTTATTGTTGTAAAGAGCGGAGTCCAGCTTGGATCGGTAAATCGTGTTACCAAAATATCACCTGCCTCCAGTTCCACTTCCTCTACGGACAAAGCAACGCGTGCACGTCCTTCTATAACACCGGAGGATACCGGAATACCCATAAGGGCATCTGAAGGAATTTTTTCTGTTGAAAAATCTGGAGATGGAACAAAACCGTCGGAGGTAATCACACGTGGAGGATTCAGCCTTTCAAAGTGGACATAATCTTGCCTTCTCTTGTCAATCGCTGAGTAGTCAACCTGGCCTGTCTCAACTACTTTGTACAGCTCGTCAAAATACAGATAAAAAATATCATCGCGAGCACGCAGCACTCCTTTTTCAACCAATCTATCTGCTTCTTTTTGCAGCGCTCTTTTATAAATTTGATAGCGTCGGACAATGCAATACTTTGGATATTCACGGTATCCAATAAAATTACGCATCAATCGAATGTCTTTCTTCACCTTTTTCGCTTTTCTTTTGCCGTTTGGTAATTCCACCAGACGGTGTAGGAGTTCTTCTTCTTTCTTCTTTGCCTCTATTTTACCATTTGAAAATCTGGTTTTGTGTTCACCAAGTTTTAAAATGCGAATATCGTTTAACAGCATAGGCAGCAACTGTGTGGGTTTTTCTTCAAAACGAGGTCTAGTAATATCAATCTCTCCGGGGCAGCGCATCCCATACTTAAGCAAGAAGTTTCTAAATTCTTCTTCAACGATTTTTCCTCCCGGAAGCAGACACATTTTTTCAAAAAAATCGTCATTTGTGGGATTTTTAGACAAATATTGCAACACCTGAGGATGTTCTCGAATCCTGTCGGCCAAATTACATAGTGCGAGTCCCATTTCCGTGGTGATATTATTTTTCAAAGATTTTGACAGCAAATTTGCTGTGTTTTTTTCACCAATCCAGGCTTCCACATTTTTATTAATGGAATCGCTTGCCAGAATCGCAGCAATGATCGCTCCCAACATCTTGGGATTATACGCCATTGCCAGCAGCGAGCCCCGATCATTCTTTATAAAATCCAAGGCCGCTTTCCCAGAAAGCTTTGACAACTGATGATATATTTTGTTTAGCTCAGAATTAAATTTTCCGATCAATTCATTGATTATCTCAGGATCATTTTTTCGACTGATTTTCATTGTTTCTAAAATAGAAGCAGGAGTAAAAATTCCCCCTTTTACGTTTCTTTTCCCTTTTGGAAGGGAATGCATAAACTCTTTTTGTTCCAAAAGCTGCTTGATTGCTCCCTGTATCAACAAATCCTGCTTACCAGTCGCCATAACCAATCTCTTACGCCCAATCGGAGAAGACAAATCGTGTGTAATATCAGCATAAAACCTGCCTCCGGCTTCTGTCAGTGAGATTTCCGAGATCATTTGAAAAAATGACATACCAAGCGGACGTATTATATCCGTCATCATCTGAATATGCCCAATCGACATATATACCCTGGGCTTTCGTGCATCCATGGATACTGGAATGGGAAAAAGAGTTGTGATATTTCGACTCTGGACGATATAAAACTCATTTTTGTAAAAACACCATTCAATATCCTGAGGACATCCAAAATGAGATTCTATTTTTTTTCCGATACAAGCCAACTGTAAAATTTGATCATCGGACAATATCTGCTTTTCCTGCCTGTCTGTATCAACCTGCTTTTTCTGTATGCCTCCGTTTTCCGCAAGACAAATTTCCAAGTCTTGTCTTCTGATCTTCTTTGAAATAATTTTTCCCCCTCGTATTTTATAAATATCCGGATTTGTAAGTCCGGATACCATCGCTTCTCCCAGCCCGAATCCCGCATCAACAGAAAGAGTGCTCCGGTCTGAAGTAAGTGGATCGGCGGTAAATACAATTCCGGAAGCCTCAGAAAAAATCATTTTTTGGACAACAACGGAAAGAGAAACCCTGCAATGATCAAACCCATTCTGAATTCGATATATCACAGCACGATCTGTAAAAAGAGATGACCAACATCTGATTACATATCGCAGAATTTCCTGTGGATCCTTTATATTGAGATAAGTGTCCTGCTGCCCCGCAAAAGATGCATTTGGGAGATCCTCCGCTGTTGCGCTGGAACGCACTGCAAAAGCTGTCTGCTTGTCATAATTAGAAAGTTCCTTTACAATTTCATATTCAATGTCCCCAGGCAATTGAACTTTTTGAATTACAGACCGTATTTTTCCACTGATTTCTGAGATTCGTTTCCGTTGAGTAGCCTTTAGCTTTTTCAAATCTTCCAACAACAACTCAAATTCCAGATTATTCGCCAGAGTTTCTTGAAAAACTTCTGTAGTAATACAAAATCCTTCCGGTACTCGAATTTCAGAAATTTTTGATAACATTCCCAAATTTAATCCTTTACCACCAACCTTCAGTAAATCTGTTTTATCTATGTCAGTAAATCTGATAATATACGAATGCACTTTTCATCCCTCCATATAAAGTTTTGAAATATTAACTTGTATATTACACAATACACTTGTGTGAGATGACTGTCAACTGTTTTGAAATTTTATTTGATAAATTTCAAAATAATGTTATAATAATAGTGGGTGATATAATTATGAATGGATATGAAAAAAGAACAAACCGCAAGAAAAATTCTATTCTTCAAATTGCTACTAAACTCTTTATAGAGCGGGGGATAACAGATGTAAGCATAAATGAAATTTCTACAAAAGCAGGTGTTTCACAGGTATCGATTTATAATTATTTTGGAGATAAAAACAATCTTGCGAGAGAAGCATTTATTTCCTATATTGGACAAATCGTTCGAGAATATGATGAGTTGTTGGACAGAAATATTCCCTTTTCTAAGAAGCTAGAACAAATCATGTTGAAAAAACACAACGCCATTTTAGAATTGAGTCATTCTAATTTTAGTCATCAAGCCTTGGAAGATAAAGTATTGATGCAAATTTACAAAGAAGCAGCCTCAATTCAAGCACAATCTATCTATCTGAAATTCATACAAGTAGGAAAAAAGGCCGGAGCGATCGACCCATCTCTTTCAGATGAAGCACTTCTTGCATTTCTTCTTGCATCTGCATCTATTATGCACCAACCTGATTACTATAAAAAAAGCGTAAAATATAAAGAAAATCTTACAATGTTATTTCTATATGGTCTCTTGGGGAAATAGCACAATCATATTCAGTACTTTATAGTATCTCTATATATCCTTCCGTTCCATTCACTCGAATTTTTTGTCCGTCCTTAATCAGCCTGGTGGCATTTTCCACGCCTACAACTGCAGGCAGGCCGTATTCTCTTGCAATTACAGAACCGTGAGTCATCATCCCTCCTACTTCCGTCACCAAGCCTTTAATGGACACAAAAACCGGTGTCCAGCTTGGGTCAGTAAATGCTGTGACCAAAATATCGCCTTCCTCCAGGGCGGCATCCTCCATTCTTAAAACCACCCGTGCCCGGCCTTCAATTGTCCCTGAGGAAGCAGGTATACCTGCCAGAGCACCTTCAGGAATGCTTCCGGTATCATACTCGCCGGATAAAGCCTCTCCTTCCGAGGTCATTATACGGGAAGGTGTCAATTTTTCATAGGTCTTGCATTCCTCTTTTCGAGACCTTATGATGCTGTAATCCAGCTGATCTGTATGGACTACCTGCCTAAGTTCCTCAAAGGTCAGATAGTAGATATCCTCTTTCTGCCGGATAACCTCCTTCTGCACAAGCCTCACAGCCTCCTTCATCAGGGCCTGTTTTATAACCCAGTAATGGCAGATCATCAGATACTTGGGGTATTCACGATAGCCGATAAAATTGCGCAGGAGGCTGATCTTCTTCCTGGTCTTTTTGGCCTTTTGTTTTCCACCGGGCAGCTGTTCCAGACGTTTTAAGAGATCCTGTTCCCTCCGTTTTGCTTCCAGCATCCCCTGCTCAAAAAGGACTTTATGGGCACCCGGATCAAAGTTTTTAATATTGTTTAGAATCATAGGAACGAGGGCAGTGGGTTTTTCACTGAAACGGGGTCTTGTGATATCGATCTCACCCGGACAGCGCATACCGTATTTTTCAAGATACGCCCCTATGGATTTGCTGACAGCACTGCCTCCTTCCAACTTGGATAGATCCTCAAAAAAAGTTTCATCACTGGCGTGCTCCAAATACTCCAGCACTTCCGGATATTGCCGAACCACATCTGCCACGTCCAGCAGTTCCAGCCCCATTTCAGATGTAACGTTGTTGGGTGCCGATTTGGAAAGTGAGTCTGCCGCGTTTTTTTCACCCAGCCACTTCTCCATATTCTTATTAATCCAATTCAGCGCCAGCACCCCCGCATAGACTGCTGCCATGCTTTCTGAATCATACATGGCTTTTTTCAATTGCTTTTGCTCTTCTTCAATTGAGGAAAACAGTTTGTCTCCGGACAAATTTTCAATTCTTTTCTGCAGCTTTCTGATGGATGCCTCATTTTGCAGCATTAAGGTTTTAACTACAGATGCATCATTGCTTCGGGATATCTTGATAATATAACGGAGCAGCTCCCAGGAAAAATACCCTGAACCCATATTGAAGTATCTCTTGCCGCCCCGTGCCAATGATCTCATAAAATTCTTTCGCTTCATCAAATTTTTTATAGCATCGAGTATGAGAGGATCGATTTTTTTCATGGCAGTGAGCACTATTTTTCGTCTCAGAGGAGAATTTATATCATAGGAAATATCGATAAAAAGTCTGCCGCCGGCTTCAATAAAGGTGTTTTCATTCTGATTGTCCTCAGACTTTTCTTTAAACTCCAACTGAAAAAATGATAACCCCAGTGGTTTCATAACATCGGTCATCATCTGCTGATGACCCATAGACATATACACATGGTTTTTCCCATCCTGCACATCCGGTATTGGGTAAAGAGTGGTTATTGGACGACTTTGAACGATAAAAAATTTATTTTCATACAGACACCATTCGATATCCTGGGGACCGCCAAAATATGTCTCTATCCGTCTTCCTGTTTTTTCAAGTTCCAGAATCTGCTCATCCGTCAGCGTCTGCTTATTCTGACATTCGGCATTGATCTTTTTCTCCTCCGTACCGCCTTCTTTTAGTCCATGGATCGCCAGCTTCTTTGTGGAGATCTTCTTATTAATGATTTCACCATCACGCACCTTGTAGTTGTCTGCATTTACCAGGCCGGAGACCAGGGCTTCGCCCAGCCCGAAGCTCGCGTCGATAGATATAACCTTCCTGTTCATCGTAATAGGATCTGCAGTAAACATGATTCCTGCAGCCTCCGGAAAAACCATCTTCTGGATAACAACGGACAGATAGACCTTGCGGTGGTCAAAACCGTTCTGGATGCGGTAGATTACGGCTCGCTCGGTAAACAGCGATGCCCAGCACTTGCTGATGTATCTGAGTATGGCTTCCTTTCCGATAATGTTCAAATACGTATCCTGCTGGCCCGCAAAGGATGCCGTAGGCAGATCCTCTGCCGTAGCACTGGATCGCACGGCATAAGCATTTTTTTCACCAAGCCGTACAAGATGTCGGGTAATCTCATTATCTATGGCATCAGGAATAGCGATTGCTTCTATGACCTTGCGGATTTTGGCACTGATTTTACCAATACCTTCCACGTTGTCCGCTTTCAGGATGGACAACTGATCCAGCAGTAAATTAAATTCTCTGTTGTTCCCAATAATTTCTCTATAGGCTTCAGTGGTAACGCAAAATCCCTCCGGCACTCGTATCCCATCAATTCTGGACAGTTTCCCCAGGTTGGCACCTTTGCCTCCTACCAGTGCAGGCCTGGTTTTATCGATTTCCTGAAAGCCAAGTACATATGAATTCATACATATTCTCCCTTCTATTTTACACATAGCATATATCAATAAACCGTTTCAGGTAGATCAAATACACGTTATAGGTATTTCTCCTTGTAAAAATTTCTTTTGAACAGATTTATATACTCACCGAATTCTTCACATAAAGCATCAAGATCAATCCCTGTTTTAGGCATTTTACTTAAATACCCATCAGTAAGCAAGGTAAGTATTTTCATGACCAGCTTTGGATCAACGTCATCCTTGAATTTTGAGGTATCAATGCCTTCAAAAACAATTTTGCTTCTAAAGCTTTCACTTTCACTATTTTCCAAAATAGCCTTTATGTCCTCTTTAACTTCGTCAGCATTTTCAAAATACACACTGTCTAAAAAGGAGAGAATGGCAGGGTGTTTTTTCATAACCGAAATTTCAATGCTGGTTGTAAGTTCAATTCTATCAAAGAAATCAGTAATGCTATTATCAAACTTTTTATCAATTTCATTCATGATAGTACGGGTGCATAGATCAATCAGATATAAATATAAAGCTTTTTTTGTGCCAAAGTAATGAAATATCAACGCTTTTGAAATCCCCGCCGCAGCGGCAATATCGCTAATGGAAGTTTTTTTGTAACCGTTAGTGCCAAAACATTTAAGAGCAGCATTGACAATTATATCCTGCTTGTCTATGGGTAGACTTAAAAATTTCTCCAAAAAACTCACCTTCTCAATTTTATTTACCGATCCGGTTAATAATAAAATAACACAATTAACCGATTAGGTCAATTGTGTTTGAAAATTTTTTAATTGCCTGAATGAGTTGTCAGATACCCCCTACATTCTTTGTCATTTAACCCTATTCTTTTCAGTATAACAATCTGTTCTTTTCTTCATCAATATCAGTGACAATTTTATAGTACAACACAATACCTGATGACAGTAAGAATAAAAATCCTATGAAGCTAAATGCAAAGAATGTAAAACCACCAATACCAAAGGCCATGTTAAAACGTTCCTGTTTATAAATTGGACGCAGATTTGTTATGTCATCTTTTTTGCCGAATACTAAACTAGAGCTTTTCCATAAGCTTTCATTACTTCCATTTATATTGCGCAGTCCATCAAGTATGGCATCAAATACTTTCTGGCCGTTACCTGATTTAAGATTAAACAAATAGGCGGTTTCTTCCTTGGCTTTCAGTTCTGCATATATTTTATCGTCAATTACATCTGCCAAAGCACCTGCATATTCAATATTTCCATAAGAATCAATGAAAGGGGCATATATACTTCTTGTGTTTTCTCTGTCATATGCCAGATGCTTTACATTTCCCAACTTTCCTACAAAAGTATTCATATCTACAGGATTTTTCTCAAATGTTTCTGCACGGGTTACGCCTTTCAGCCAGGGCTCAATTGTGATGATGGTATCAAAATCAACAGGTTCTTTTGCATTTGCACTGGAATTATACACAAGCAACAACTTATCAGGCTTAACATCAATTGAAAGCCCCATATGCCTGTTAAACTCACTTTCACTAACAACCAGGCTATCCCTTTGCCTTTCCATATAGTAATTTATGTAAATTTCAAAGGCGAATAGGATGTAAGCACACCACTTTTTGTCCGTGTAAACATAGGCTGACTCCCCGTGAAGTTTCGGATATACGCCTGCATAGACAAAGTCACGTTTCTTTTCAGCTTATCATTTTCCAGGAGAATATCTGCCAGAGCATCTTTGGAAGGATTTGAAATGATGTCAGTGCCTACGGTCGGATTTGCCAACGGGCTTGTTCTCTTTTTTGAACAGCTCATCCCAATCTATATGATCTGTCATATTCCTTTATCTACTTTTAAAAGAATTTTTCCCATGACAGTTCCGCTTTCTAATTTCTTATGTGCTATTTTTGCATCTTTTAGAGGAAAGCATTCGTTAATAACCGGCTTTAAAGTCCCTTCAATAATTAGTTTAAACAAAGATTGTAGATCCTCTTTAATCCACCTTGGCCTGGTTCTTTTATTAATTATTAACAAATATAGATAAGCTCTTCTACTGTCAGGGATCAGAGACCGAAATATTATTGTTCTAAGTGTGGAAATAAGATTCTGTGATCCATATCCAATAAGCCGACCATTTTTTCTTAAAAGTGAATATGATTTTTTAAAAGTGGTACCCCCTACACTGTCAAACACTATATCTATTCCATCCGGGCAACGTTTTTTTATGTTTAAACAGAAATCCGAATTTTTATAATCAATTGGTATAGCACCTAGGCCTGAAACATATGAATGCTTTTCGGGAGAAGCTGTTCCATACATTTCAGCTCCAATAATTTTACCTAATTGAAGTATAGCGGTACCAATTCCTCCAGATGCTCCATGTACGAGAACTTTCTCACCTTTTTTTATTTTGGCACAGCGATGCAGTAATTGATAGGCAATCAGATAATTTAGTATAAGGCATGCTGCATCTTCTGGTTTAACACCCTTGGGAATTGGCATAAGCTCTTTCTGATGAAGGCAAATATATTCAGAATATCCTCCAAAAAAAGTTAATGCTGCAACAAGCTGCCCAACTTTTAATGAAGTAACATTATTTCCTGTTTTCTGTATAATTCCAACAACTTCATTTCCCGGTATAAGCGGAGGCTTTTGAAATGGAGCCTTGCCAATGCGTAAAATAATATCTCCGAATGATACACCTGTATATAAATTTTTAATCAAAACTTCATCGTTTTTTGGGTCAGGAATAGATTTCTCTGCTAATTGCAGCACTTCTGGGCCACCAAACTGATTAATTACAATGTATTTACTATTAGTCATAAGGTTTTCTCCTTCACAATAAAATTATATAGTAAAATCTTAATTTTACTATATAATTTTATTATACATAGAAGTATTTTAAAGTCAAGAATTTTGTAGTATAATTAAATAAATACTCCATATCTAAGAGGTGTTCAATGAACGGTTTTGAAAAAAGACGAAAACAAAAGCAAGAGTCAATTTTAAGTGCAGCTCTTGAACTATTTAAACAAAAAGGACCAAATAAAACAAGTATTACTGACATTGCTGATTTGGCGCATGTTTCTGAGTCTTCAGTTTATAATTTTTATACGAACAAGGAAAATCTAAAGAAAGAATTAATAAAAAAAATAATATGTGATGATTACTTAAAAACAATTAATATTCTAGAAAATTCAGACTGTGTCCTTGACAAACTCAAGGACCTATTAGTTGTAAAAACCGAGTTCTTTATAAATTTCTCATGGTACGCTTTAACCGATCCTAAAGGTGAAGACTTTATTAGCGAATGTATTGGTTCTGATAACTATTTAAAATATACTGATGCAACAGTAACTCTCATTGAGAAAGGGAAAAGCGAAGGTGTATTTGATGCTACAATATCCACAAAGTCCATGTTAAAGTACCTTGATATAATTCGATACTATTTCATAAACAATCCTGCTTTATTTAACAACGACACTACTTTTTCAAAAGAAATATATATGCTCTTCTTGAATGCATTTATAAAGAAAAAATAATTATGAACTATTAAATTTGTTTTTTCTGCTGTTAAAATTCTTAAATTAAAGAGAAAGGGCCGACAACTGTGATTTTGTGATTTCACTCACGGTTATCGGCTCTGCGTCTTGGCATCTGGCTCTTTGATAACTTATATACTTAATTGATGAATTCATTTGCTGATAATAAAGATTTTCCCGGGCTGAAAAGCCCGGGAAAATCTTTATTATGGAAATAGCTATCCATTTATATTTTATCCTTTGGCAAACTTGTCATTACCACTCTCTTTAAAAAATTCTTTCCAGGTTTTTTCAGCATATGGTGCAAATTCTTTCGATGACTTCATTATCTTTTCGTGAAATTCAGGATCATGAAGCATTTTCTCTGCTCCGGCATCGTCCGGCTTAGCCCCTACTTCCTTGCATACATTTATTATCACATTGGTATTGTCTATCATGCTGCACGGCCTCAACATGTTTTTATTATAAGGCTGCATGGATCTTAATTTCTTAAAGAATGGATCCCTGAATGCCTCTATCAAATGTCTGCCTTTCAAATTAACAGTTGAAAAATGTGAAAATATGCATGGCTCGACATCTTCTTTAGAGTTGACATGGAAGAAGTATTTACCTGCAATGCACCCTCCAACATACGGAGCATCATTGAAGAAGTCAAGGGTAAAATATGGTTTATTAGCTCTCATTTCCCTGGATCTTCGTCCAAGATAATCCCGCTGTTCTCCTGTAAGCATCATATCAAAATCTTCATCTTCACCATTCACTGGCATGAATAAAAAGTACCAGCTCATTTTAGAACCTTTTTCAATCAACATATCTGTAAATTCATCACTGAGCACCGTATTTATATTAGTCCTCGTAACAGCCGAAGACACTCCGAACAGTATTCCTCTCTCATGGAGTATATCCATGGCTTTCAATACCTTTTTATATGTGCCTTTTCCTCTACGTTCATCAGTATCCTTTTCGAAACCTTCAATTGAAAGCATAGGTATCACATTGCCGCTTTTCTTAAGTCTGTCTGCAATTTTTTCATCAAGAAAAAGTCCGCTAGTAAATGGTGTAAACATTATATCATCATATTTCTCATAAATGTCCAGAAGATAGTCATTGAAGAAAGGTTCTCCACCTAAAATAATAATGTAATAAATTCCAAGATCTCTTGCCTCTCCTATAATTCTGTCAACTTCTTCCGGTGGAATGTCATCCTTTTTGCTAAAACTTGAAGCATAACATCCCTTGCAGTGAAGTGAACATCTCATGGATGGGCTTAAAAGCATGACAAATGGTATTTTAGTATCCTCTTCCTCCATATATTTCTGCCTTTTTGGTCCGGCAAACCAGTTTGCATTTGCAAAAAAACATGAAAAAAATTTTTTGAGACATTTAGTATCTGTATTTTTTAAAATATCCTGAATATATTCATGTTTGTATTTATCATTGTTATAATAATTCTCAACAAATTCAATTTGGGCCAATGCAGATTCATCTTTAGTCAGCATTTTAATACCCTTAAAAATTTTATCTATGTTTTCTTCCGGGTTTTTATCAAGGTAACCAACAATTTTATTTACAATAGTCTGTTTGGTAATTTTCTCTAAATTATCTTTTATTTTCATAAAAGTCCCTCCTCATAAAATATTATTTATGAAAGATTAACATTATACTTCAAAGCTCCATACTGAAATATTTTCACAGCATTTTTAACAATAGCTTCATCATCATAATTTCTATCTTCCAGCGGCAGCATTTCTTGTAAAAAGACTAATGACCAAATAGCCCCAACAAAAAATTTAATTGACAGCACAGGATCTATATCTCCATAAATATAAGATTTTAATATCTCACTTAAATCTTTTGCAATTTTTTCAACCACCTGGCAAAAAAAGAGTTCTCCTATTTCCGGGAAATTGTGAGTTTCTGCAATAATAATCCTCATCAGTTTCAATTTTTGCGGATTCTTGAATATAGAAAGAAGTATCGTTCCGATTTGCGTTAAAATTTTTTCTACATCTATATGATCCTTATTAACTTCATGCAGATCAAAAATGGTCTGTACTTGTGAGAATTCTCTAATTGTGGAAATAAATAGTTCATGTTTATTGTTAAAGTATTGATAAATGAAAGCTTTTGACATACCTACCTTATTAGCTATATCTTCCATATTTGTTCTAGCGTATCCTCTTGTTCCAAAGACATCAAGGGCAACATCCATTATTTCCTTTCGCTTACTGTCCTGAGAATAAGATACATACTTTAAATCCATTCTTCCTATATCATTGAGGATTTCTTCCTTATTTTTATAATAGCGATATATAGTACCTACAGATATCTTTGCACTTTTTGAAATCTCCTTAATTGTAGTATCTTTGAATCCTTTCTGCAAAATGAGTTTCTCCGCAGCTTCTTTTATTATTTGTTTAATGCTATAATTCATTGATTATATCCCCTCTAAATTTTATGAATGCTAAACAGCTGTATGTTCACTATTTGTTCCCATTAAAATAGTGTTACAAAACATATAATTTAGTATCCATTCATAAATTTAAAATACCACCTCCTTTTTGCCTCCAAAAAAGAATTATCTAAAATATAATATAATGATTATGCCAAATAGTGAATACTATTCTACCGGTTATTCACTATTCATTGTAATTTTAACACTTTTACTTTTTCAAATCAATATATCTGAATACTTTATACCTAATAAAGTCTCACTTATACAGAAGAATCAATGATTTTTTTGTATCATTTAAATATTGATTGACACAATTCAAAGCTAAATTTGAATCTTTCAACTCAATAGCACGAAAAAGATCCGTATGAACCTCATTTTCAAGATGAACCGGATCTTTAATTTCCATACTTTTATTGATGGAACTTTGTAATGCATCAGTAATATTTTCATAAATTTCAATGAACATTTTATTATGTGTAGCCTGCACAATAGATTTATGAAAAGCAATATCCGTTTTTACAAATTGAAATAAATCATTATTTTGTGTTGCTGTTTTACATTCATTAAGGCAATTTCTAATTTTCTGTAAATCATCTTCGGTTCTTCTTTCAGCAGCAAGTTGGGCTGCTTCCCGTTCAAACCCTAAACGCACTTCTAAAGTTTCCAGCAAATCACTTTTTTGAATTTTTTTCTGTAAAACCAATTCTAAACCACTGTCTGATTTAACTGTAGTTCCAATGCCTTGACGAGTTTCAAGCAGTCCTATATGAACTAAAGATTGAATTGCTTCCCTCAATGTATTTCTGCTTACATCAAATTTAATCATCAATTCTGGTTCAGCAGGAATTTTCTTACCAACTTTCCATTGACCATTTTCTATCATTTCTTCAATTTGCGCTGCAACTTGACCTACCAAAGTCGAGCGATTTGCTTTTTTAATAGGCATTTATAAAATCACCTCTTTTAAACATAGGATGATAGGATTATGCTAATAATAGTACTATGGAATTACATTTATGTCAAGTGCTTAAAGTGCTAAACTTCTGTTTACTTATTGCTCTTTAAAAATATCCCTGCAACATTAAGCTGCCTTACGTTTATAAATCCTTATTGCGAATAAATACGCAACAACAAGAATACCCAGACACCATGCAAGTGCAGCCCAAATATCATTTCCTACAGACTGCCCCGCCAGCAGGGAACGAATGGCGTCCACGATGAAAGTGACCGGCTGGTTTTCGGCAAAGGCGCGGACAGGACCCGGCATTGATTCCGTCGGCACAAAGGCCGAGCTGATAAACGGCAGGAAGATAAGCGGATAGGAAAAGGCGCTCGCACCGTCCACCGATTTTGCAGTCAGTCCGGGAATTACCGCGATCCAGGTCAAGGCCAGTGTAACAAGTGCAAGTATACCAGCCACGGCAAGCCACGACAATACTCCTGCCGATGAGCGAAATCCCATAATCAGTGCCACGAGAATGATGACGACAACCGAAATCGCATTGGATACCAGTGAGGTCAGCACATGCCCCCACAGTGCAGCCGAAGGTGCAACAGGCATGGAGTGGAACCTTTCGAAGATGCCGCTCTGCATATCCATAAACAGACGGAAAGCCGTATATGATATACCGCTGGCGATCGCCATCATCAGAATGCCCGGCAGAAGATAGTTCACATAGTTATCTGTACTGGTTTGTATGGCACCACCTAACACATAGACGAACAACAGCATCATCGCAATCGGCATGATGGTTACCGTGATGATGGTGTCCATGCTGCGGGTAATATGGCGCATGGAACGTTCCAGCATCACACCCGTGTCGCTGAAAAAGTGTCTCTTTATTGTTTCCATTTATTTTTCCTCCTTCTTGCCGACAATTGCAAGGAATATTTCCTCCAGGCCCGGCTGTTTTTCAATGTACTCCACCCTGGCAGGCGGGAACAGTTTTTTAAGTTCCGCCAGCGTGCCGCTCACGATAATCCTGCCCTCATGCAAAATGGCTATTTGATCCGCAAGCTGCTCGGCTTCCTCCAAATACTGCGTGGTCAGGAGCACCGTTGTTCCGCTCTTGGCAAGTTCTTTGACAATGTTCCAGACCTCGATGCGTGCCTCGGGGTCAAGCCCGGTAGTGGGCTCATCTAGAAAAATAAGCTGCGGTTTTCCAATCAGGCTCATGGCGATGTCGAGCCTGCGGCGCATTCCACCCGAATAGGCGGAAACCCTGCGGTCGGCAGCATCGTCCAGTCCGAAACGGCTTAATAAATCTTCCGCCACCTGATGCGGATTTTTGAGATGCCTCAGTTTGGCAATCATGATAAGATTTTCCCGTCCGGTCAGGATCTCGTCCACAGCAGCAAACTGCCCGGTGAGACTTATGGACTGCCGTACATAGTCAGGTTCCTTCACCACATCAAACCCGTTGACAGCTGCGGTTCCACCATCCGGTTTCAGCAGTGTGGTGAGGATTTTGACGATGGTGGTCTTACCTGCCCCGTTTGATCCCAGCAGGGCGAAAATGCTGCCTTTCTCTACTTCAAAATCCACGCCTTTCAGAACTTGAAGCTGCTTGTAGGACTTTTTAAGTTCTTTCACTTGAATTGCTTTTTCCATTCCCATATCCCCTTTCACTTTGTTTTATCCATAACTTTTTTCATAGCCTTGCTAACTTCCTGATCAACAGATTCCTGATAGATGTCAACGTAAGTTTTTGAATCTTTAATCAGATCGTCGCAAAAAGCCGCTACGTCACGGCCCGTCACTTCGAGCACGTTTTTCCCCGAGGATGCGCCCTCTTCAAAAAGATCCATAATCCCCGAGAGCAAACCCATCACGTCGGTTAGCTCAACAACGCCGACCTTAAAGAGATATTTTTGAATCTCTTTATAAACAATCTGATAATCCTGCGGGAGCGCTTTGACACGTGCCATGTGCGCCCGCCACTCTTTTTTGCCTTCGATGATATCCTGTATTCTCATTTCATCCTCCTATTTATCTAATCTACTTAATTTCCTGGCAACATTATTGTTGAGCTGCTGACGCCACTTGTCGCGATAAGATTTTGCCCCTTCTTCACCGGCCAGCGCTGAACAGAAGCCTTTGATATCGTCACCCAAAACCTCCTGAACACTCTCACCGTCCACCGCTGCTTCTTCGAGAAAACCGAGTACACTGTCAAGAATCGGCATCAGGTTGCGGCCAGTGAAATCTGAGTGCGGCCAAAGATTAGCATTAATTTTTTCCCATGCCGCTTGGTAATCATCCGGCAGCTTTTTGGCACGCAATTCAAAAGTTTTCATTTCTTTAGTCATGTCGCTGCCTGTTATCTTTTCCCAAAAATTCATTGTTTTTTCTCCCTTCCGAACTTTTTCAGTATGTCACGGTTGAGCGCCTGGTGCCAGTCTTCCGTATATGTCCTGGCATTGCGCAGAAGTTCGTCGCAGAACGCTGCCACATCCTCACCGGTAATTTCCAAAACATGCTTTCCTTCCGCCGCACCGGCCTCAAATAGTTCTATCAGGTCATAATGGATCTTTATCATGTCATATCCTGAACCCGCTGCAAACATCCACATGTATTTCTGGATTTTTTTAAATACATACTGATAATCTTCCGGCAGAGCTTCAACTCTTTTCATCTGTCGTTTGTACTCCCGCTTGTTCTTCACAATTTTTTTGATATTCAAATAATTGTCAAAAAACTCAGACATTAAAATTGCTCCTCCTTTAACTCATTAATTTTTGATGATATGAACTCCCATTTTTTCCAGAACTTCTGCAGCTCTTCACGCCCCCTGTCATTGAGCAGGAAAAATTTTCGCGGCGGTCCCTTGTCGGAGGGTTTTTTGGTGACCTCTACCAGCTTGCTTCTTTCAAGCCGGATCAGAATGGTGTACACCGTTCCATCCACAACATCTGTGAAGCCGAGGGCATTCAGCCGCCGTGTGATTTCGTAGCCATAGGTTTCTTTGCGGCTGATTATTTCAAGAACACAGCCCTCAAGCACGCCTTTGAGCATTTCCGTTAGGTTTTCCAGCATAATCACCTCTTGCTATTTTGTATGACTTGTATGAAGTATTACTTATTACTGCTATATAGTAACACGTAGTAGTACTGATGTCAATAAGATTACGTAAAAAATGCCCTATAAGGCAACATTTAAAGTTGTGACTTTTTAAATTCATTTTCCATCTGCTGTATCTGCTTTTGAAATACCTTTTTAAGAGGAGTGATTATAAAAAATGCCCCCATAAAACAGCCAAACATTCCAAATATTTTAAGAAGGTGATCCCAATTTGGGCCTCCAATTGCTTCCCTGAACCCATTTATGGAGTATGTAAATGGCAAAAATGGTGCCATGTTGGCAAGTCTTGTTGAAATAATTTCAAGAGGATATATACCACCTGTTCCAAAAATTTGGAATATCATGAGAACTGTAACCAGGGCTTTTCCTACATTTCCTAATATGAATATACATGTGAAGATTATTACGGAAAATGTTATACTGGTCATAAATGCAACTTCTATCATGGCAGGTATATTCATTGGCCTTATTCCCAATATCAAAAATTCTCCGAGAATAGTTACAGATGTCTGTATTAAAGAAAGGCCCATAAAGAGAAATAATTTTCCTGAATATTCCTGAATCATATTGACTTTTGTTCCATCTTCAAATTCTCTGCATCTACATGTAAGTATGGTTGAGAGAAGAAGTATGCCAACCCATATGGACAGCGTAGTATAAAAAGGAGTTACTCCATATCCAAATAATCCAAGATTATAAAGCTGAACGTTTTTCAACTCTACCGGCGATGACAATAGGTTTGAAATTTCAGGATTTTCCCACATTATATGTATTATGTAATCAAGATTTTTTTCATTTATCATATTCATGCTGCTGCTTAACTGATCCAGCTTGTTTTGAATATCACCAAGTCTTTTGTTTATCTGATTTATATGCGAGATTGATATTTCACTGATTGAAATGCCTGTATTTGCCAGCAAATTAAGCTGTGGGATAATTTCTTTTGTAGATTGAAGAATCTTATCATAACTCTCCAGGCTTCTATCAACATTATCACTCATATTGTCCAGCATCTGTCCGGTACTTGAATAAACATCATATATATTCGCTGTATCTGATGACAGTTGATTTCCTATTTTAGAGAGCTGAGCTATAATTGAATCTATATTTTCCTTTGAGCCATTAATGTTGATGAGCTGCTTCAATTGTAAAAGGTAACCTTTTTCCATCTGCATGGTATTCTTCATATTGCTCAGAGCATCTATGAGTTTCACCGCACCATTGTTTGGCAGTACATTATCTATAGTATTGAGTATTTTGATATTACTGTCGATTTTTTCTATCATTGAATCGCTTAGATTATCCATCTGATCTATAGCATTGTTTACAACAGTTGGATTTACAAATTCACTATTCATATTTTCAAGTCCTGACAAAATGGCTTGAAGCTGAGTATTCCGGGACTGGATCTCATTTATCCCGCTTGACAGATCGCTCTGTGCTGAACTTACAGTCTGTCTTGTGGACTGGGCAAGTGATTTGCCATGACTTACAATATTCTGAAGGCTATCCATCTGCTTGAAAAGCTTTGGAGTATCATTTTTAAGCTTATTCAGGTAATCCTGCATTTCCCTTGAATTTTCATTTATTCCCGATAAATATTTTTTTGTTTCATCTATGACTTTAATGGAATTCTCCAGAGAATCCTTAATCTGTAAAATTTCAGGTTTATAATCGTTTAATCTTTTACCTGCGTAATTCATCTGTTTTAGAACTTCTCTACTGCTTATTTTTACAAAATTTGATTTGATCCGGTCTGCCAGTACATCTTTCGCCTGGCTTGTAATTTCTGTAGCCGCTGCATTCAGTTTCTCATTAGATCTATATACTATATTTGGTTTTTGAGGCTCCGGAGTAACAAGCGTAAGAAGCCTGTTTGAAAAATCCTCTGGAATTTCTATCAATGAATAGTACTTTCCAGTATTAAGTCCATAGTTTCCCTGCCACTCGTCTATGGTAACCCAGTTGATACTTCTGTCCTTTTTTAATTCATTTATAATCTGATTTCCCACATTTATAGTTTTTCCGTTAATACTGCCGCCTTCATCCTTATTGACCACTGCAATGGGAAGCCTGCTCGTATTAGTTTTTGAGTATGGATCCCAGGATGCTTTTATATTAACAATTGCATAAGAAGATGGAAGAAAGCAGAATATTATAATAGTTATGAGTACAGCAAGATTTCCTGTTATACTTCTAAAATCCCTTTTTAATATTTTAAATACAACCTTCATTTGGTGTCACTCCCATTTCAATACTTATACTCCAATACCTGACTCTGTGAATTTGCTGTGAAGTCTGCTCATTATCCCATTGAGAGGCCTTTTCAAAAATAATCCTACTAATACGGCAATTACAGACATAAGAATAAGCATTGAAAAATCCATAACTACAGTACTTATTAGTGGACCACCAATTGATTCTCTAAATCCGCTTAGACTATAGGTGAATGGAAACATAGGTTGAAATATTCTTAAAATCAATGGATTGAGCTGTATGGGATAAGTAGCTCCACTTCCTGCCATCTGTATTACAACCAATAAAACTGCCAGTGCCTTTCCAAGATTCCCAAATATGGATACCATGCCGTATACTATTGTTGAAAATGCCAGAGATGAAAATAATCCAAACATTATCATGAGGAAAAAACTTTTAGTATAAACGTGAAGTATAAACCTGCTGGTAAATACAATTATAAGAGATTGTATTATGGAAATTGCAATAAAAATCAGCATCTTACCAAGATACTCCTCTCTCAGAGATAATCTTTCAGATCCTATAAATTTGGCTGCAGTTGTTTTAAGCATTGCTGCAAGCATGGTACAACCTACCCATATGGAAATTGTCATATAAGTAGGTGCAAAAGCTGATCCGAAGTTGGGAATTGTATAAATATTTTCTTCCTTTATATTAAACGGATTAGCCATGAAATTTCCCATGAGTTCAGGATTGTTTTGAAGTACTGTTATTATTTTCACTATATCATTATTATTTATAAGCTTTAGTTCGTTGCTGAGATTTATAATAGGATTCTTAAATTGAAGGAGCTTATTTTCAAGTTTTCCAGAGGAATCAGCTACAAGTCTGCTTCCATTTATCAAAGTATCTATGGACTTTATACCCTGACTGTTCATATTCCTTGCAGTCTCCAAAATGTCAGCAGAATTGTTCGAAGACACAATTAAATTATCAGCTATGGAATTTAACTCTCTCCTTACTTCATTATTGTACTCGTCAATTGCATTAATGAGCTTCAACCTTGCTTTCCATGTATTGTTAACTATGGAATTCTTCAGGTCACTGCTTATCTGATCTGTATTGTTTAAATTCTTCTGAAGATTGTTTATATTGTTCTTCTCACTACTCAACCAATCTTTTATATCACTTAAGGAATTTAAAAAATTTGATATTTTGCTGCTGTGTGCAAATCCGTTTACTGCCTGTGAAAAGTCTATTACATTGTCTATTTCATTGTTCAGCATATCTATCTGGTAATTCATTTTGTCTGCCACGGATTTTATATTCGAAGAGTCTGCTCCTTGAGTCAGTGAATCCAGATTGTCCGCAAGTGTCTGAAGTCCATATATATTTGCTTTGGCATTGTTCAAATTAACCTGGATATTATCAAATGAACTGTTCAGAGAAAGTTTTATTGATTTTATGAGTTCTTCATTATCATCAGTTAACGGATTTGTTATGTTCACATTTTCAGATGCATAAATAACCGGCTTTAACTGAGTAAGAATCAGTGCAATACTGCTGGAGCTGTCATTTATGCTTCCAAGTACCGCTGTAACAAGGTCCATATTGTTACCTAGAGCTATTAATGAATCTTTCATGTCTATTATCTGGAATTTACCTTTATCTGCTTTTCCCCCTATAATATTCAGAGAAGAAAATACAGCCTTGTTCACTGAATATATAAAATTTGATTTTATGGAACTCACAAGAGAGTTAACTGCACTTTCAGTGATTTTGGTCCCCATGGGACTGTTCTTCGTATTCGTCTTATAAAGTATCCGAGCCCTTCTTGGAGTATTTGTAATTATACTTGAAAGGTCAGAAGAAAAATCTTCGGGTATCTCAATTTCAGCATAATATTTTCCATACATCATCCCCTGATAGGCTTCTTCAGGATCAACAAATTTCCATCCAATATCATGATTTCTCTTTAGATTGCTTACAACTTCGTTTCCAATATTTATATACCTATTTTGAAATATGGTACCATGATCCCTGTTTACCACAGCTATGGAAATATTACTCAATTTGGCACTTGAATATGGGTTCCAGATTGCCTTTACATTTACCAGTGTATATAGGCATGGCATTATACACACTCCTACTAAAATTACAAGTGCCGCTTTATTTTTTATAATGGTCATTACATCTCTTCTAAATATACTGGTAATGTTTCTTATCATCCTGCACACTCCCATAAAATATGTGTAAATTTTTTAAGTACTTATATGGTATCCTTATTTATCAGTCTGTATTCTAAAAATCGATAACAGTTTTAAATAAAAATAAGCTTATTCAGGCGTCAAATATATGCCGTCTGAATAAGCTCAAAAGAAATTTTATTTATTTGGAATTTTACTGATTTATATTTGAGAAAACTGATACTACATCGTTCTTTAGTTCAACAAACACACGACCGATTCTGTAAAGCACACCCTTGTCTTGCTTGTCCTTATCTGCACTCGAAATATCGTCATTGCCACTGTCCTTGTTTATTTCCTGCGTTCTCATAATTATCTGGATGCTCCTTGGTGAAGGGTTCTTGCTGGAAGTAAACGAAATTAACTTTGCTTCCGGATCAAGATACAGAAGCCTGTTCTCATTCTCAAACTTATCGATTTCCTTGTCTGCAGTAGACTTGATAGAATCATTTGCCTTTCTCATTACAGGTGTACTTTTAATTCCTTCAAGACTTTGCTTCAATACACTGATGAGACCCTTGAGCGTATCACTGTTGCCCTTGCTAATATCGCCACTGCTGTTTTTGAGTGTAGACTCAAAACTTCCCAGAAAACTCTGTGAACTGTCAAGACCCTTCACCATGCTTTTCAGCAGGACTTCCATATCCTGCAGTGTTTTTATGGAGCTGCTCTTGTACTTGTTGGCTGTATTGTTGATTGCCGAAATATTGTCAATAAGAGCTCCGCTTTTTGTCAGCATACTGTCGGTCGTTGACAGTATCTGCTTTTGTTCACCAAGCATATCATCCGTAACCTCATTTGCCTTATCAAAATCCTGGAAATAATCTTCCATCAAGGATATGCTTCTGGATGCAGTGTTCAAGTAATCTTCTCCATCTTCACATACATCGGATGTTTCGCTCAACATATCACCTGCAGAATCAGATACTTCAGCCGTGGATGATAGCGTTGAAGCAATATAGGAACTCATTGTCTTCAAGCTGTCATTCATTGCCATAAGTGTCTTGTACAGGATCTGGCCATCCGTTGATGTAAAATATGAAGAATAGTCCGGAGTGGTGACAGATGCTGCAGCTTTCATCACATCCGATAAGTCAGATATGTCAGAACTCATTTCATTTAGACTGTTTCTCAAATCGGAGCTGCTGTCGCTTAAATTATCCAGGTCTGTTCTCATATTTCCTATATCCGATTTAGTACGCTGCAGCAGATTATCCCTTTCGTCGGATTTGTCCTGTACATCTTTCACAACATCACGCAGTTTATTAATGTCGTCCTGTACATTTTTTATTGAAGTCTTGTACTGCTCCAGCTCCGTCTTTGTACTTTCAATAGTTTCTGTAATGGCATTCAAATCATAGTTCAGGTCTTCAATGGCATTTTCACCCTCATTGATATGCGGAATCAGTGTGGCCATATTGGCAGTAATCTTTGAAAGATCAGCCAGTGCCGTTTCAGACTTGTCAAACAGGCTGTCCTTGGATGCACTCATACTGCTGTTGGCACGGTCCAGCGAAGATAAGCCTGACCTTGATTGCGACAGACCGCTCTGCATGTTTTCAACTGTCTGTAAAAGTGTATTTGTGCTGTCATATATATCATCCAGTGAACCTTTATATGTGTCGATATCATCTTTAAGTTCTTTCACATCCTGCAGCTGCTTCATGGTTCCAGGTACCATGGTCAGCAGGATACCATCGGTTTCAAAGCTGTCCGTGCCGATACGAAGCGTAAAGGTATCTTTCTCTCCTGGAAGTGCGGCAAAGATAACTATCTTTTTATTACCTATAGTCTGAACCTGTGCCCCCGGTGCATCCACACTGGATGCCTTTGACATATCCACTATGGTCTGCATCTGCAGGAGCATGTTATTTTTATAATATATGTTGGCCTTGGTATTTGGCGTTACCTTTACATCAATCTGCACCAGTCCTGATACTCCAGGCAGCCTGGATGCATCTACAGGGGTACCGTTGAGAGAATAGGACACATCAACATTCCATGGTAAAACCACCGTTCCGTTTTTGGGTGTACACTCATAATAGAATTTTCCATTGTAGTTTTTCAAGTTCCAGTTGATTTCCCCGTCTTTCATCGTTGGAACAGCATTGTTGGACATATTAACTACTTTATCGTATTTACCATAGTCCGTAAATTGTTGATTTCCATTCAAGCTCAAGCTTTTCACAATATTTATATTGGTGGGTGATCCATAGTAATCCAGATTTACATAAGCGGATTCATCCACCGACACTTTTGGTGCCGCAGCCATGGCCGTTGTAGATACGATGCCCGGCAAAATCAGAAGTGCCAGCATACTTGATATAATTCTTTTTCTAATTTTCATCCTTCAATCCCTCCAAACTTTCAACAGATTCATCACTATTGCCTTTGTAATGTGTTTTCTTCTTCAATGTTTCTGATAACATTCCAACAAGCCGAAGCTTATCCTCGAGTTTTTTCCTGATTTTATCTTTCATACGATTCATCCTCAAAATATGCCTGTAGATTTGTGAATCAAAAATATACAGTAATGCCGGCAGCAATACAACTACCATTGCAATACTCAGCAGCGCACCACGCCCGATAAGACGTCCCATAGCACCAATGGCCGCAATACTGGAAGTAAAGTAAAGTGTATATCCCGCAAAGGACAGAATAATTCCTGAATTCATAATAGGTGGAACTGCAGCCCAGATCATTTCCAGAATGGCTTTCTTTTTATCCAACCGCATTCGGTATTCCAGATAGTAGTTTGTCATCAATATTGCATAGTCCACAGTCGCAGCCAGCTGGATGCAGCTGACAATAATATAACCCATAAAAATCATATCTTGTCCAACGAAATAAGGTACTGCCATATTTAAAAAGATGGCTATCTCGATGGGTACTACAATAAGGACTGGAATCAGGAATGAGCGAAATACAATTATCGCTACAATTATAACTCCCAATAGAGAAAGTTTGTCCACAAAAGTGTAATCCCTGGTGATAATGGTTTTAATATCCTGCGTAAAAGGTGTAGCTCCAACCAGTGATGAACTCTGTGGATAATACTTTTTAACTATGGACTTGATTTCATCAGAATACTGAAATGCAGCGTGGCTTTCCTCACGTGTCCTTATGTAAACTAGTATTCTGGCATATTGTTCAGAGTGAAACTGCTTGGTTATTTGTTTGGGAATGATAGTTTCCGGTATACCATCCGGCAGTGTATTTTCCAGCGAGGTTACCTTTTTAACATAACTCAGTTTTCCCAGTTCATCGGACAGCTGCTTCTCCTTGATAATGGAATCATTCGGTACCAGAGCCATAAGCATATTGCTTCTTCCAAAAATCCTGTCAATCTCCTGCTCGTCTTTATAAACCTGAGTTCCCTCTCCTGCACCCACCGCCGAATTTCCGAAAAGAAAACTGTTCATGTCTTTTGCAATAAAGCATGGCACTGCCAAAAATATTGCAAGCCCCAGTGCCACATATTTGACCTTGAAAATACTTTTGGCCAGATTTTTAGGCAGTTTTACCAGCTTGCGGTGTGCAGTTTTCTGAATCATCTTTTGGCTCCGGATAATCATGGATGGCATCAAAAACAAAACCGTCAGCAGACTGATAAAAATTCCTTTTGCCAGAACAATCCCAAGATCATAGCCTATGGAAAACTTCATTACTGTCAGCGCCAGGAAGCCGATAATGGTTGCCATGCCACATGCAATAATTGAAGAGGAAGATTGGCGTATGGCAATTCTAATAGCTTCTTTGGGCTCTTTTCCAGCATCTTTCTCTCTGGTAAAAGCGTGCATCAAGAAAATGGAGTAGTCCATTGCAACAGCCATTTGAAGGACGGGAGCCACACTTGCCGTCATGAATGATATATTCCCCAGAAACACGTTTGTTCCCATATTGATCACAATGGCGATTCCCATGACCAGGAGAAACAACAGCGGCTCCAGCCACGATGTTGTTGTCAGAAGCAGTACCGATGCCACAACAATGACAACAATTACTGTAGCACTCTTCATTTCCCTGTTCAGGCTCTCATTCAAGGATTTATTTTGAACAGCCGGGCCCGTAAACCTCCCCTTGTTTCCTACTATTTTCTGAATCTTGTCCAATGCTTTCGATGTCCTTGTGTCAGAATCACCTTCAATAAAAGAAATATCCATCACCGCACAGTTGTCCTTGTAATAATCCTGTATGTCTTCAGCTTTTATAAAGGTATCGGACGTATATACATCAGTATATTTTTTAATATCATCTGTCGTATCCGCCCAGAAAACCGTATCCACGCCATCTACTGCCGCTATCTCTTCCTTATACAGCTTTGCTTGATACAGTGATACATCTTTTATCATAATACGTGCAGTGCCTGGATAACCAAATTCTTTTTCCATAAGATTCAGGCCAGCCTTGGATGCAGCCGTATCCGGCAAGTATTTGGTGAGATCATAATTAACCCTCACAAATAGGTATAAAAACATGCTGATTAGGACCATAACTGCAAAAAATACTTCAATGTATTTACTTTTATTTACAATAAAATTAATTACTAAGTCGAGTGGTTTAATTTTTATTCCATTTCTCATCAAAGCTTCTCTCCATTTCTTATGCGTCTATTTTTCCAAATAAAATATACAATCAGATCATATGTATGAACAGCACTCTGGTCCTACTTAACTATTGATAAATAAACATTTATTCATTAATTGAGCAAAAAAAATTACTTTAACGCATTAATACATATTTTTGCTATTCTCCTAGCTTCTTCTTCTGTAAATTTTTTATTATTTTCCAATTCCAGCGAAAATGATAAATACCTAAATGGGATTGTAAAAGACACGACCAATACCTCTGCAGCAGTTACATCAGAATTAATTTCACCTGTCTTTTTCCCTAAATCAATACATTTCTTTGCCAAATTCAAGATATTATTAAATTTTTCTTCCGTCAGTATTTTTAGGTCCATCACAACTGAGGCATCAAATTTTGCCAGCATAGGTTTCCTGTTTGCATTCATAAACAATTTCTTTATCGTCTTATATCCAACTTCGTACAAGGTATCAGAAGATTCAATATCTGATATAAAGTTATTGACTATTACACCCATTTCCAAATCTACCAATTCCTGTACCAATTCTTCTTTGCTATTATAATATCTATATAAATATCCAGGTGAAACTCCTGCTTTTTTACAAATTAAAGCAATTGACACCCCTGAATAGCCATAATCTATTATACACTCCATCACCGCTTTCTTGATATTATCCATTTTTTTAGGGTCCGCAATTCTAGCCATTTAATATCACCATCCAAAAAATACAAATAAATAAACATTTATTTATTTGTATTTTATATTTATTTTTTCTGCATGTCAATATACTTTTGAACTAGAATTCTATTCCTTTAGAGTTTTCTCCCGTTAAATCTGAAATTGTTGCCGTACCATGTTCAATATAGAATATTTTAAAAATAGGATTATCTGAAGATTTATATATATTTTTTACAAGTTCCGATGAATTCAGTACCAGTTCTTTTTTTTCTTTATCATCTGAAAATACAACCTTCCCGCTTATTCTTCCCGTAACCATGTCCTTTGATGTGGTGCTATATTCAATATATGGCAATTCAATCAATTGTTTATAAACTTTTTTTGTGCTGTTGGTGCAGAAATAAAGTTTACCTCCATCCCAGGTCATGAAGCCAAAAGGTCTTACTCTAGGCTTCCCATTATCTACAGTTGCTAAAAATCCAAATCCATTCTCCTTGAAAAGTTTTATTATCTCATCCATTTATTTTCCTCCTTGATTTTTTTATCTATTACAAATATAATGATATAAGCATATGCTTTATATTACAAGTACGCATATTTATATTACATAGTCATATAATATAGACTATTGTGAAAGGATAAGGATTTAAAGTGAATGATAAAATTAAATTTTGCCCTGTATCTTTAGCTCAAAACGTATTAATGGGAAAATGGAAATTACCAATTTTATGGGCTCTTCATAATAAGACAATGCGTTTTAATGAACTTCAGAAATTGATGACGACCATTTCCAGAGGAGTGCTCACACAACAATTGAGAGAACTTGAACGAGACAAACTTGTAAATAGAAAGGTATATAGAGAGGTACCACCTAAGGTGGAATACTCCTTGACGGAAATTGGTATAAGTTTCATTCCTATAATGATTGAAATTATAAAATGGGGAACAGGATATATTAAAAAAACGAAAAAATGTAATATGGATATCTGCATACTAAATGGATTTCCCTGTGAAAAATGCTATAAAGGCATCGACTGAACAATTCTGTAACTCTCTGACAATATCTTATTTAACACACTCCGAAGCAATCTCTATGTGACTTCACTTTTATTTAAGCTTATTCCAAATCCTAATTCCACTAAACTCTCACTAACACTATTCATGCCACTTTAGCCCTTTCATATCACTACTTAAAAATAAATAGATATTTTTGTCGTTTAATGTATTTTAGTGGTAAAATATGATAATATATAAATAATTTAGTCACAGCGGAGGGAGGATAAGTTATGAACAGCAAAATATCATTACTTCATAAATTAGTAGGAATCTTAATCTTGCTAGTTATAATACCAGTACTCATACTATCAGTTTTTTATTTTTCCATAGCATCTAAAATCATAAATGACAATGCAAAGGAATTGACAAAACAGGTATCGGACGAAAAGGTCTCATATGTTGATCTACAAATTCTATCATTGAAACATGATTTACAATCACTATCGGTAAATAAAGCTGTACTTTCGCAGGATAAAAATGCCCTATTAAACTCACTTGGAAGCATAACCCAAAGTAACAAGGATATAATGCAGTCATATTTGGCGGATGAAACCAAGCAATTGATAGTATATCCTCAAAGTGTAAAATTACCTAAAGGTTATGATCCAACATCCAGGCAGTGGTATAAAGATACTTTAGCTGCCAATGGGAAAGTATATATAACTGCACCTTATAAAGATGTTTCCACGGGTAAAATTATCATAACTATTGCTAAAAAAGTTCAGCTTAATAACGGCAAAAAAGGCGCTTTGGGGTTTGATGTTGATCTGTCTACATTGAGGAACAAATTATCTGCAACTAAAATAGGTAAAAATGGATATGCCCTTTTAATTTCAACGGATGGGACAATTATTGCACATTCTAACAAGGACAAAGTAATGAAAAATATAAAATCGGAAATTTCTTCTGGACAATCCATACTAGATGAAAAGCGGGGAAATATTAAATACGGAACTGGAAAAGACTCAAAAATAGCTGGATTCAATAAGTCCCAGGAAACGGGATGGACAGTTATAGCCGTAAGTCCTAAGAGTGATTATGCACAAGGTCTAAATGCTGCTGTTACAACGGCTCTTACAATTTTGTTGGTTATGTCGGCAATAGCTGTCATATGTGGTATATTTATCGCAAAATATGCAACAGAACCTTTAACTCATATACAACAATTTGCCAAAAGATTATCTGAATGTGATTTCAGTACTCCCATAATTATAAGGAGAAAGGATGAATTTGCAGATACGGCTTTTTCTCTCAATACAGCCCAGGAGAACGTGAAATCCCTTGTAAAGACCATAATTGACAATTCCGAAAACATGAGTGCTTCCAGTCAGGAACTTTCTGCAACTGTCCAGGAAATGACATCTCAATTTCAGGATATAAACAATTCCATAAATGATATTGTAAATGGTTCCCAGGAAACAACAGCTTCTGCTGAGGAAGTTACCGCTTCTGTAGAAGAAATAGATTCAAATATAAATCAATTATCAAATAAGGCAATGAATGTAAATATGAATGCAATTAAATCCAAGGAAAATGCTCTTTCAGTCCAGGAAAATGCTCAAACTGCAATAATCGAATGTAAAGACATCTATAAAAACGAAGAAACAAATATACTGAAAGCTATAGATCAGGGTAAAGTTGTTTTAAAAATAAGGGAAATGGCTGATATAATAGCAAATATTGCGGAGCAGACAAATTTATTGTCATTAAATGCAGCCATTGAATCTGCAAGAGCAGGAGAACATGGCAAGGGATTTGCAGTAGTTGCTGAAGAAGTGAGAACTCTGGCTGAACAATCTTCAGAAACAGTTTCCACAATTCAAAATATTGTAGTAAAAGTTCAGGAGGCATTTAAAAACCTCTCAAATACCAGTCTTCAGATTTTAAAATTTATTGATCAAAATGTAAATGTCCAGTTGGATAATTATATGAGCACGGGAGGAAAATATTATAATGACTCCCAATTTACATCTGATTCTCTAAGACAACTTACATCGATGACAGAAGAAATAAAAAATACAACAAATGAGGTGACTAAAGCAATTAACGGCATGGCTGAAATTGCACAGAAATCCTCCGAAAGTACTAAGCAAATTCAAGATATTATAAATGATGCAGCACATGGAATGGTACAAGTTGATAAAACCGCCAAAGATCAAACGGATCTGGCTCAGAAGCTCAATGAAGTCATCCTAAAATTTAAAATCTAACTAGAACATAATTACAGGCCCTCATATCAATTTTGTGACATGAGGGTATGACTTTGAGAATTTTTTTCTAACTGTATTTAACCAATTAACCTTCATCTATTATATAGGGTACAGTAACTATTGCTATATTCCTTCTTCTAAGAAGCATTGTCTTGATAAACAGCGCCGTCTGGTTATGAAGTATATTCCCCCACCATTTTGTAACTACAAACTGGGGCATGACTACCGTTACCGTATCATTTGGTCCTGCAGCATATTCTTCTGATTCTATAAATTTGACCAACGGCCCCACTATGCTCCTATAGGGGGATTTTCTTACTATTATAGGTATGTCCACATTATATCGACGCCAATTTTCCAAAAGCTCTTCTGTAACATTGTCGTCTATGGAGACATGAAATATTATTATATTGTCCGATATGGTTCTGGCATAGTTCAATGCCTTTAAAAAAGATTTATTGAGAGTGTCTATAGGTACTATTACATATCTTTTTTGTGAAGCAAAGTCTATTTTTTTAGGTTTTTCATCCATGGAAAGCTTTAATTGCCTGCCCGCTTCCACATAATGCATATTTATCTTTCTCATAATATAAACTATAAAAGGTATTAGTATAAACACCACCCATGCACCATGAACAAATTTTGTGACTCCTATGATAATCGCAGTTATAAAAGTCATAAGGGCACCAAGCCCATTTATAAACGCTTTATGTCTCCATGCAGAGCCCCTATTTTTTATCCATCTTCTGAACATACCTGCCTGCGATAGTGTAAACGATATAAATACCCCTACGGCATAAAGAGGTAACAGATAATGTGTATCCCCTTTAAAAATTATGACCAGTATGCAGGATAGAAGCCCCAACATCACAATTCCATTGGAATAATTGAGTCTTTTCCCCCTTTTTGCAAGCTGTCTTGGTGCATAACCGTCCTCCGCCATAAATGCCAGAAGCAGCGGAAGCCCCGCAAAAGCTGTATTGCCAGCTAAAACCAATACAACAGCAGTAGCTGCCTGAACTACATAAAACATTATGGTTTTGTTGAATATCTGCTGTGAAATCTGTGCCACTACAGTAACCTCCGAATTCGGAACAGCATGATAAAGCGTAGCCAGATAGGAAATACCTCCAAACACCAGAAGTACAATAAGAGCTAAAAGTCCCAATACAATTTTAGCATGTTTCTGTGAAGGCTCCTTGAAATTCGGCACACCATTACTCACTGCTTCTATGCCCGTTAACGCCGTACATCCACCTGAAAAAGCTTTTAAGAAAAGAAACAGGGTTATATTTCCCGAAACCTCCGGTATACTGTAGATCGGAACAGGCTCATATCCCATAAAATGAACTTTGATTATCCCCCAGACAATCATAAATAATATGGAAATTATAAATACATAGGTTGGAATTCCAAATAATTTTGAAGATTCCCTGACTCCCCTCAAATTTCCAATTACCAATAGAATTATGAGTCCCAGTGTTATACCGACTTTATGAGGCAGCAAAAAAGGTATTGCAGATGTAATGGCTGCAGTCCCGGCAGAAGCACTTACTGCCACGGTAAGTATATAATCTATGGTAAGTGATGCACCTGCTATTAGTCCTGCGGTAGTCCCAAGATTATCCTTGGCTACGACATAAGATCCCCCTCCTGAGGGGTAGGCATCTATAGTTTGTCTATAAGAGAACGTAAGCATAAACATTAAAAATACAATTAGCATGGATGCATACAGCATATATTTATAAGACAACAGGCCAATTGCCGGAACAAGTATCCAAAGTATTTCCTCACCTGCATATGCAACAGATGAAATAGCATCGCTGGACATTATGGGAAGTCCCCAGAATACACTGAATTTCTCCTTTTTTAATTCTTCGGTCTTTAAGCTCTTTCCCGTCAATCCATCTAAAAACTTTCCCAATTTCAAGCTCATCTTCAACACCTCTAAAAAGTAAATTTCAATTGAGTCCTATTTTATCATCTTATAATATAAAGATGAGATTAAAATTGTATTAGTCTGTATAAAGATTGTATAAAGATTTATGTCAATAATCCCTTTCAACACCAAATCTATAGCCTAATTTAACAACAGTAATTATGTATTTTGGCGTTTTGCTGCTATTTTCTATTTTCTTCCTCAAATTTTTAATGTGTGCATCCACAGTTCTATCCGATCCATCAAAATCAATGCCATATACATTTTGAATGAGCTGTTCTCTTGACAGAACTTTGCCCTTGTTTGAAGCAAGTGCATATAAGATATCAAATTCATTTGGAGTCAAAACTATGTCCTTGCCGTTTACCTCTACTCTTCTTCTTTCTCTGTCAATTTTAAACTTTCCATTATCATAAGAAAATATTTCCGATTTGTCGGAATTTATTCTTCTAAACAACGCATTCACCCGTGCCGTAAGCTCCCGGGGACTCAACGGCTTGGTAAGATATTCATCTGCACCAATATTAAGTCCTTGAATTTTGTCGCTTAACTCCACCTTCGCAGTAAGCATGAATATATGCACCTTCGATGTCTCCCTCATAATCCTGCATACATCTTCACCATCAATGTCAGGAAGCATCAGGTCCAATATAACAAGTTGAAAATCTTTTTTATTAAACAAACTGAGTCCATCATATCCACCAGCTGCACAGAATACATTATATCCCTCTCTTTCAAGATAGGCTTTGATTATTTCCGACACTTTCAATTCGTCCTCAATTATTAATATATTATTCATTGAATATTCTCCTACTCCTGTTAAAGTATAATGTAAATGATGTACCTTTACCAAAAACACTCTCCACATCAACGTATGCTGAATGTAAATCGAGTATTCTCTTTACAATGGTCAGTCCTATGCCGGTACCTTCTATTTTATTCCTGCTCTTGTCACCTCTATACAGTCTTTCAAAAATATATGGCATATCTTCCTTTTTTATACCTATACCATTATCCTTGACTCTTGCTATAATTTTATTTTTTACTTCATATAAATCGATGCTTATATTTCCACCATCTCCTGTAAATTTTATGGCATTGGCAAGCAAATTTATAAAAACCTGTTTCAGTTTATCTTCATCTCCCATTATTTTAAAATCTCTTCCCTCTTCTATGTTCAACTTAAAGTTGATATTCTTGTTTTGGAAACCAATCGAAAATTTACTGCTTACAGACGAGATCAATCTGTCCAAAAATACTGTCTTCATGTTGAATGCCAATTTTTCATCTTCAAATTGTTTCAAAACCTTCAAACTATCCAATAATTTGCCAAACCTTATTACTTCATCATTTAAATAATTCAGGCGTTCCTCATTCACAGGGAATATTCCATCAATCATTGCCTCCAGATTGTTTTGAAGAACATTAAGCGGAGTCCTTATTTCATGGGAAATATCAGAAACAAGCCTTTTCCTGAGCTGATCCTGTTCTTTCAATTTTTCTCCCAGTATATTTATACTTTGGGTTAAATCATTGAGTTCCCTTATATTGCTTTTTATATCCGATTTTGAATTATAATCGCCACTTGACAGTTTTACGGATGTATTTGAAACCGACTTAATTGGCTCTGAAAATTGTCTTGATATAATTATGCTCATTATAACTGATATAATCATTGCTATAATGATACTTATTATTATATTTCTATTTATGGACATTTTAAAATTTACATCCTGCTGCGTTAAAAGTATTGGAAAATACTGCCCGATCACTACATAGCCTACAACTTTCTTATCATATTTGATTTCAAATGACTTTGATCTGTAGATGCCCTGGTTGTTGTAGACCTTCTGCATCATCATATGGGAGTTATCTTTTATATCATCTGGATTCATACCCCATACTACATTTTTATCACCATCCAAAAGAATCAGGCAATAATTGCTCATATAGGCTTCATGCATCATTTCCTTTCCTGAATTCACAGTCCATTTTCTGTCTCTTTCGTATATTTGCTGAAAATAATCTACAATCCTATTATTTCTCTGGTTTTGAGTATTCACCACATAATTATTAAAAGTTCTATTAACGGTCAAATTAATCAAAATCCCCAGTAAAACAACCGCAATAATTGAACAGGAAATAATTATTATACTCAATCTTTTTCTTATGCTCTGCAAAAATATTACCTCCAAATTTGTATAGTATTATTTTATTCAATTAATGTATAGATATTATGAAGAAATTCATAGTATCTACACAACAATATAATATTATTAAGTAAAATATTTATATAATGAGGAGAATGTATATGAATTGTCATAAAAATAACAATAAAACAAACCATATGCTGATAATGGTTATCTGCTGTGCTGTTCCGCTCATACTGGCTGCAGCCCTGCCTTTTCTGGGAATGGCCCCTGGATTAAAAACAATACTTGCATCAGCAGCTCCTTTTCTATGCCCTATAATGATGATTTTAATGATGCCGATGATGTTTATGCATTCCAGAAAAGATAAAGACAATGGAGACAACAATATAAAAAAGATCAACGATTAGTTATAAAAATATTTTTCTTGTCCTTGATATGATAGTATAATTAAGTAATATCATATCAAAGGAGGTCAACAATGGACATCACAATCAGGCAAGTAAAAAATGAAGATCTGGCTGCAGTTGCGAAAATTGAAGCCAGATGCTTCCCAGAGGCAGAAGCTGCCACAAAAGAATCATTGAAACAGCGTATAAAAATATTTCCGGAAAGCTTTTTTGTAGCAGAAAAAGATAAAAATATAGTTGGTTTTATAAATGGCTGTATAATAAATGAAACTGTCATAAATGACAATCTCTATGAAGACCCTTCACTTCATATTCCAGATGGAGCCTATCAGACAGTTTTCGGACTTGATGTCCTTCCTGAGTTCAGGAATCATGGAATTGCAGCAAATTTGATGAATCATCTCATAAAAGTATCCAGACTCTCCGGGAAAAAAGGACTTGTTCTCACCTGCAAGAAAAGACTTATCCAATATTATGAGAAATTTGGATATGCAAACATGGGAATATCCAAATCAGTACACGGGGGAGTCACCTGGTATGATATGATACTTGAATTTTAAAAATACAGATGCTCCATGAAAAATGGAACATCTGTATTTTCAACAACATATTCAATATAGAGATTTATATATATTATATACATTTTGCCTGTTCAATTCAGTATAGTTATTTGCCATGAGTCTTCCCTGCTTTGTCATCACACATTCTGTAAAACTTTCCAGTTCTTTTTGAGGGAGACCATACTCACGAAGTTTTTTCTTTGGAATGAGCACATTCAAAAGCTCTTCTATTTTGCCATATATTTCATTTTCACCACATCTCAAAATCCCCGCCAGAAAATTATTAAGATTTCTGATTTCACCATCAGGATTCAATTTCTGGTAGGTCTTAAAAACCCCGACAAGCATCTGATAATTGGATTCTCCGTGCGGCACATGATAATTTGCACCTAAAGGATAGCTCATTGCATGTACTGCTCCACATCCTGCATTTCCAAATGCAATACCAGCATAGGTACTTGCAGTCAGGAACTCTTCCATAAGAGGTATTCTTGCCTCCTGCCCCTTTTCTGCAATTTTCCTGTATCCTTCTAATATCATTTGCATGGCTTTATAGGAAAACATTCTCGTAAAGCTTGTTGCTTTTGGAGATAAACTGGATTCAAGAGAGTGTATGAGTGCATCTATGGAACTTGCAGCAAATGGCCTAAATGGAAGATCGTTAAGAAGTTCAGGGATAAGTATAGCATAATCTGCATATAGTTCATTTACCGCAAGTCCTAGTTTTGTATGCTTTGATTTTAATTCCAGTATCGAAATATTCGTAACCTCACTTCCCGTACCACAAGTTGTCGGAACAAGCAAAAGCTCCTTATCCTTGATAAACTGCAGCTTATGTTCAAACAAGTCAGCTACAGGAAAAATTTTCTGCAATGCAAACAATTTTGAAACATCCAGTACACTTCCACCGCCAATTCCAATTACCCTTTCATAGGAAATATTTTTAATATCATCATACATGGCTTCCACCATCTCATCGCTCGGTTCACCGCTGCCGTAATTTCTGATAAATATAAAATTGCTGTCCAGTTCATATTTTGAAAAATAAGAATCATAGGTATGCCTGCTTGTAATTATTAGATCTCTTTTCCCAATTTTAAATTCCTCTATAAATTCTTTACAATTACTGAATTTGTGTATTTCCGGTCTGATAGACAATTGTTTCACTTATGACACCTCAATCTTTTAATTTATAACTATTTGCTGGATATTACTTTTCAACTGCTTTTTTAATATATCGTGGTTCTATCATATCATAAGGGTTTATAAAATTTTCAAATTCTTCTTCCTTTAAAATTTTCTCTTCAAGCACTACATCCTTTATGGATTTTCCCGTATTAATAGCCTTTTTTGCAGCCTGGGCAGCTCTTTTATATCCTATGTAAGGCGAAAGTGCAGTTATCATTCCAACACTATTATTTAAGAGCTGCCTGCATTTATCCTTGTTTGCGGTTATTCCCCTGATACAGTTGTCCGTGAACGTTCCTACCCCATTGCTTAAAGTTTCAAGAGATTCAAATAAATTGTAAAATATAACAGGTTCGAATGCATTCAATTCAAGTTGACCGGCTTCTACTGCCATTGTTATTGTAACATCATTTCCAATTATATTGAATGCAATTTGATTCAGCACCTCAGGTATGACAGGATTTATTTTCCCCGGCATTATGGATGATCCATTTTGTACTGCGGGGAGGTTTATTTCCCCGATTCCAGTCCTCGGGCCTGAAGACAACAGTCTTAAATCATTGGATATCTTTGATAGATTAACCGCACATGTTTTTACTGCCGAAGACACATTTAAAAATGCATCCAGGTTTTGAGTGGAATCTATCAAATCGTCTGCCTGACAGAATTCTATTCCAGCAATTACAGACAGGTTGGGGACAATTTCCTCTATATATTCCATGTCAGCATTTATTCCGGTTCCAACAGCCGTACCTCCTATATTCAATATCCGCATGTCCTGGGATGCTCTTTTTATTCTTATGATATCCCTCTTTACTACGGCACTGTATGCCTTGAATTCCTGTCCAAGTGTAATTGGGACGGCATCCTGAAGTTGAGTTCTTCCCATTTTTATAACATCCTTGAATTCCTCACTTTTTTCTTTCAATACCCTGTACAATTCATTTAATTGTCTTATAGCTTTTGATACCAATCTAAGTGTAGTAATTTTACCTGATGTTGGTATAACATCATTTGTAGACTGTCCCATATTGACATGATCATTGGGATTCACAATATTATAATTTCCCTTTTCACCTCCAAGAAGCTCTATAGCTATATTGGCTATAACTTCATTTGCATTCATATTCATGGATGTACCTGCACCACCTTGAACAGGGTCTAGTATAAATTGATCTCTAAATTTACCTTCAATTATCTCATTGCATGCTTCTACAATTGCATGTCCAATTTTACTGTCCAATGCTCCAATTCCACAATTTGTTATTGCAGAAGCCTTTTTAACCTGAACTAAACTTTTTACAAATTCCGGGTGCATTTTTAGTCCTGTAATATTGAAATTATCGGATGCCCTCAAAGCCTGAACTCCATAATAAGCATCCTCCGGCACTTCTTTAATTCCTATAGAATCACTTTCAGTTCTAAAACTCATTTCAAATAAACCTCCTAAAATATAATCCATAAATATTTTTGCAGCAATTGGGTCATTCCGAATTGCATAAATCAATTCATATAAAATCTATGCAATACAGCAAAGCAAGTATGCTTTAATTATTTTATTTAATATTATAAGCAACTCTCAAGCATATTTCAAATATAATTTTGCTAATTTTAATACATTTTTATCGATTTTATCTATTTATTGATAAATTCATAATAGATAAATTAGTAGGATTATAATTCACTCATTACTTTTTCTAGTAAAATATGCATGAATACCTTCTTTTTATTTTATTGGAAAAGAATAATTTTATCGCATAAATTCTTTTATTGTATTTATATTAATTATCTGAAAATTATTATATGAGGAATTTTAACATATTAGATAAAATATTTATCTATTTGTTCCAAAGTTTATATATACAATTGCCTTTCTAGTTTGTGAAATTATTCAGCCTAATTACAAGTATTGAAATTTTAGACTTAAATAACTTCATAAAAAAAAGGCTTCAACAACATGATAATACTCATTTGGATTATTGTATTGCCAAAGTCATATTTTTTTATGCAAAAAAATATGACTTTGGCATGCATTTGCTATACATTATAAATAAACTTCTTAATTTTATCGTAACTCTCCTCTTCGCCTACTGCTATAAAGGTGTCTTCTTCCTCAAATGTAGCATAGGGTCCGGGAGAAATTATCAATTTTTCTTTCCTTCTTATAGCTATTATAGTTGCATTTGTATTTTGCCAAAATTTGCTCTCACAAATAGTTTTTCCAACAATATTAAGTCCGGCATATATTTGAAATTCAAAAGGTACAAAAGGATTTGTCCTTGCAAATCTATTTGAATAATCTATAAGTTCGTTAATTTTCACTTCAACTTTTTTTTCAAGTATATTCTTCTGATCCAATATATCCAGTATTTCTTTTTTCATTGAAGTTATTGATCTTATTTCTTTAAATTTTTCTATAAACTTTAAACAATTTTCTACGGATTTAATAATAATTCCGCTTCCCTTTACTACTTCCACTATATTCATATCATTTAAAAGAATAATTGCCCTTCTGATTGTCTCAGGAGAAACATTATAATGACCGGCAAGAGATGATCGTCCATAAAGTTTATCCCCTACGGAAAAATCTCCTGTTGCTATTCTATTTGCTATATCAATTGCAATCTTCTGATATATGGGTTTAGTCATATATTTTGATGACATTTTTTAAATAAATCTCCCTTCAATATATTTAAAATATTATTTTTATTAAATCATAATCAGTATAGATTATTCTATATACTATGTAAATAATAATTTGAATTATACTTATAATGACAATTAACAACTTATATGATATAATTAAGTTGTTAATATTAAATTTTATAATACCAAGGGGGTAATTGTATGATTAAAGTAGCATTGATAGGAATTGGGAAAACAGGCAGACATATAGCCGATGAAATTCTAAAGCAGGATAATATGGAAATTGTATCCGCAATCTGCAGTCCTGAAAGTAAAAAAAATGGAATGAGTTTGGGAGATTTGCTTGGAAATAATAAATCGGAAGTAAAAATTTCAACTTCTAGGGAACTTGAATCCATTATTTTTAAAACTAAGCCTGATATAGCCGTAGATTTCTCAACTCCTTCAGCAACCATGGAAAACGCTTTGACCTTATCAGAGATGAAAATAAATATGGTCATAGGTACAACAGGATTTTCTAAAGAAGATATTGACAAGCTCCAAAGTATGAGTTACAAATTCAATACAGGTATAGTATATGCTCCAAATATTACTTTAGGTGTAAACGTGATGATGCTGCTTGCCAATATTGCTACAACCGTATTAAACAATTATGACTTTCAAATTTTAGAGATACATCATAAGAACAAACATGATATTCCTTCAGGAACTGCTCTAAAACTTTCTCAGGAAATAAAAAGCGGACTTCAATCATCTGGAGTATTCAATAAAGATATACCTGTCAACGCCATACGAACTGGTAATATTGTAGGCAAACATGAAATCCTAATAACCGGTGACAATGATCAAATAAAAATAAGTCATGAATCATTTTCAAGAAAAGCCTTTGCTTCAGGGGCTATCAATGCAATAAATTATATTTATAAAAAACCAGGATACTATGAAATGAAAGATATATTAGATCTTAAAAGGGTTTTGTATGGATACATTGACTCATTAGATAGGGCACTATGCTAAAATAGGAAATTGAAATTTTTGAAATGGATACTTAACTGTATCATTCAAAAATTTCAAGTAACTTTTTTACAATGTAAATTTTTAATAGCTGCCAGTCAAATAAATAAAAATATATACATATTTTTATAGTTCAGGGAACATAATACTTTATATAGAAAACAACTTAAAGGAGTGATAATAATGTTCAACCCATTCGACCAAAAACCGATGCCTATCGAAGATACTATCATGGACTGGCAGACCATGTATCCAAAACCATATTCCAAACAAACCGTTGATCCTTACACAAAGGTTCGTATTATACTGATGAATGGCATTGAAGTGGAAGCAGCTATTTTTTCCCATCAATTCCACCGTCACTGCAATAACAATGATCTCAGACGTGAGCTTGCCGTAATGCGCCGTGTTGAACAGCAGCAGCAAAAGCATATCAACTGGTTGAAACCTCTGGATGAGACACAGCTTGAAACAACTATAGGATATGAACACGTTGCCGTAGATCTTACTGCATGGCTTGCTCAAAAGGAACCTGACCCCTACGTAAAACAGGCACTTGATTTTGCACTGCTTGAAGATTTCGACCATCTTTACCGCTATTCAAACCTATTGGATCTAGATGAAAATATCCCTTCAGAAAATCTCGTAAAAAAATATGTGGATATTACACCGGGACGCCCGACTATAGCAGAGCACCGCTATCCCGAAGAAGAAGCAAAACGATTCATTGACTTTAAAACAGCAGATATACGTACCAAATTAAGCACCATGATCATTACTGCAGGCGAACAGCAGACCATGAATTTCTATATGAATCTCGGAAATACATACTACAATGATCTGGGGCGCCAGCTCTATCAGGAAATCGGCATGATAGAAGAGCAGCACGTAAGCCAGTACGGATCACTCATAGATCCAAACTGCACATGGCTTGAAAGTCTTTTACTTCATGAATATATGGAATGTTACCTGTATTATTCGTTCTATGAGGATGAAATTGATCAGAATATAAAATCAGTCTGGGAGTTGCATCTAAATCAGGAAATATCCCATCTTCACAAAGCCGCTGAGCTTCTTTTAAAATATGAAAACAAACAATGGAAACAGATTGTACCAGGTAATTTTCCTGAATTGCTAAAATTTCACGATACCAGAGACTATGTGAGAAACATACTCGCAAGTCAAATTGATCTAACTGCAGATAAAGAAGGCTACATGAATGTCCATGATATCCCTTCAGATCACAAATTCTTCTACTATCAGAATAAAGTTAACCACGATATCTCCAGGGTAGCCAGTCATGTCGTGATACAACAGCACCAGAGCAAAAAAGGAGAAGATTACCGCTCCGAATCCAAACCAAATCCAGTTCCGGGCTTGTCGGACAGGAAAAATGACAATACAGAAATAGCGAGGACAAATAAATCAATGTCAATGATTTAAATATGTACTACAAATGAAATTGCGACATTTATTCTGAAAATGTACCGCAATTTCTATTTTTAAATAGATTTTACAAGTGGTATAATATATTTGTAGATTGTATTATATCACTTGTATTTTTTTTGGGGGTTGAATTATATGTGTTTCAAAAAAATAGATATGACCACTTGGCCTAGAATGGAACATTTCAAATACTATACAGAAAATATAAAATGCAAATACAATATAAATGTAAATATAGAAATAACTGATTTACTAATCGAAACAAAAAAAAGAAATTTGAGATTCTATCCTACATTTATTTATATAGTTTCAAAAGCCATAAATCAGAATATGGAATTCCGCATGTCTTATAATAGTGGTGGTGAACTTGGATATTGGACCTACGTAAATCCAGTTTACACAATATTTCACGAAGATGACAAAACATTTTCCGATATATGGACTGAATTCTCTGATGACTTCCCAAAATTTTATAAAAATGCTGTGGCAGATATGGAAACCTACAAAAACATAAAAGGAATTAAAGCAAAACCGGATCAACCAGAAAATTTTTATCCAATTTCAGCAGTACCATGGGTGAGCTTTACCGGATATAGCAGCATGTCTTTAAATGAGTCAAAAATATTATTTCCAGTTATCACCTTCGGCAAATATTTTAAAAGGGATGGAAAAATGTTATTGCCATTTTCAATACTGGTAAGTCATGCAGCTGCAGATGGATATCATACATGTAAACTCGTCAACGATATACAGTATTATGCAAAACGTATTTATAAATGGATGTGATAATCTTTTGATTAAGTCTCTTGATATTTACAGGCTCAGGTTCTAATTCCATAAACGTTTCCTCCACGATTTAACTTTATCAATCTTATCATTATTGGATTTTATTCTTATTTTATCAAGAAACGCAGAATTTCTGAATATATTTTTAAATACAAAGTACCCCAAAATCATCACAGCCAATTCGCCCACCGCCTGAGTAAGAAAAGTATAAAAGAAAGGTACTTTATACAGTACATGAAGTTCTGCTGCTATAAATGCACTTCCCAAAACCGGCCATACAATTGAAACGGCCATACTCCTTGTTTTCCACATAGCATAGGTAGCTAAAAGTGTGGCAAAGCTTCCTACAAATACATCCACTATACTAAAGCTGTAAAAATTTGCCACTGCACAGCCTATGGTCAATGATATTATGTAAAATGGATCTATAAAAGCAAGAAAATTAAGCATTTCACTTATTCTAAATCCTATAGGACCCCAATAGGAAAGCTGCCCAAGTGCAATAGTTGAAACTATATATATTGCAGCAACCACAGATACCTTTACCATTTTATTTGTTCTACTCATTTATTTTTCCTCCAACTCCATCAAGATCTGCATTACATCTTTCATCTATATCATCAAGCACTTCAACACGATTGTAATAAGTATCCTGAAGGTTTTTGAACAATCTGCTATTGTAAAATTTCTCTACAAGTTCATTGTCCCTTTTTACTTCCGTTGTATTTTCACAGAATATATTTATTGTAACTCTTTCGAAATACTTAAGTGCAAGTCCTACATCCTCCTCAAGTCTTTCAATTCTCTGTCCCTCCATGCCAAAAAGAAGATTTACCCAGTCAAAATTATCAAAGTCAGATACTTTTCTATTTCCTATGCCTTTTTTTAAAATATTTTCCCTATAATCTATGTCAAAGCTTTCAGCCCCCACTATAAATTTTAGTTCAACAGGTGCAAATTGTTCCCTGAATAACTTTATATCATCTTCATATTTGACATGACTTTCCATAATAAGCTGTTTTATATTCTTTTCCCTGCACAATCTGACTAACTCAAATACGGTAACTGTATCCAGCTCACTGGCACTTCCTGAATTCATTACCTGAAGCACACCATACTTACCTGTAACCTTTTCAAGTACCTTATGATTTAATTCATGATTTCTCAAGGCACTTGAAGCCTGATCCATATGATAATCACAGAATATGCAGTTTCCCCATGAACACCCGCTTCCCCTCAACAGAATCACTTCTCTCGGCAGTCTTTTTGAGACTTGTCCATACCTTTTTAATTTTTGTAGCTCAATCATCTTTTCCTCCTTGAACTCGGAATCGATCCTGACATTAAAAAATGGCAGAGATATTCTCTGCCATTTTAATAATAAACTATATTCTTACATAGTTAAATCCATAGTTTTGTTTATAGACAGGATGGTTTCGAACTGTCATATTTGATTTTACAAATATTATTATATGCTATAGAGTCTGTAAAATCAAGGTTTTTCAACGTTTTTTATTTTTCCTATCTATTCTTAAATACTGTGAAATGCTATTAAAATATGCATTATAGAAACTAGGTATCATGTTATCTGTAAATTTCTTAAACAAATTTGATAATCTTTATAGAACAGAGGGGCTTTTACTTCAAGTTGATGACCACAAGCATAGACACTTTTACAGACGTAAACAAGGTCATCAACATTACTGTGAAGTTGCATTATTTTTCGGGTAAGTTCATTATTAGCAAACATTCTTTTCATAACTAATCCAGCAATTTTAGATGGAATTTTGTATGGCAGAATCTCACTTTTATATTTTTTCAGGTCTACTCCTCTTGCCTCCACAATTTTTATGGTTTCACGTATCACAAGAACCGTCTCTGACAATGCTTTTGTACTGCTCATAAGAGATTCAGCAGCTTTTTCTGAATTATTATAGCCAGCATATTTTGCCCCTGTTGAGATTACTGCCGCGTTGATTGCCATATGAATCCATATCCATTCAAGCATGCTATCAGGATATTCTGTTTTTATATTTGCACTACCTAATATCTGAATAAGCGCAAAATAATTTGAGATAGTTGTATTTTCTTCACTTTCAAGCATAATATGGTCGAATAAAACGCAATTTAGCAAATTATTGGTAACTGTACCCCCTGCAACTGGATAACCCAATATGTATGAATAGTCTCCCACTATTTTATCAATATTTTCCTTGCTGTCCAATATACTGCATAATAAAAAGAGAGTCCCCTTGATATTGTTTTGAGATAAGGTTTCGATCGCCGACTCCAATTTTCCCATAGATACACTTACAATAATAAAATCGTAACTACTATCAGAATGTACTATTTTTACCGACTAGGAATCCCTCTTCTCAACACCCTTTGGGTTTTCTCTTCCATCAAGAAGTTTTATATTTATTGTTGAACCTACTTTTTCTATTTTATTTTTCCTGATGAAATGCTCAATATTATGGCCTGCTTCTTTCAAGATGTAGGCATATGTAGTGCCAATAACTCCCAAACCCAAAACTAAAATATTCATAAGTTATCCCCTTAAGTTATATTAAATCCTTTATAATTATATCCAACTGCTCATCTATTAACTTAGATGATATTTGCTTGCTCAAAGTCAATATGCTCAACCCCTCCAATAAAGCAATAATATGATTTGCAAATTTTTCTACATCATTGGAAGTTAACCTGGTAATCTCATTCCTGGAAATCCCATAATTAAGAATTTGAGAAATGACAGATACTGTTTCAGTGTAATTTTGCTTTAATATATCATCCAAAACATCGTTTTTATGAAATAAAAAAAACTCATATACAGCTGTTCTAATTGTAGTCTTAATATTTAGTAATTCACTTTTTTGCTGTTGTAAAAAATCGGAAAGTATTTCAACTGCATTTTTTCCATTTTCCATACCTTTCGTAAAAACAAAATAAGCATCCCAAATAATGGATGCCTGCTTTGAAGTTACAAATCCTAATAAGATCTATTTTTTTAATTATTTCTCTTTCTTATCATTTTCCTTTATTTCACTGCTGTCATTCTTTCCTTCATCTTTATCAAGTAAATAGCTGAAATCAGTCAATTCTTTCTTTCTACCTTTATTACCTTTACGTCCCAAACAAATCACCTCTTATCAAAACTAACAAGGATGCATTAGTCCATAAAATTTATTTTTATATAAAAAATAAGATACCTAAATCAATAGATATCTAAAAATTTATTGGCTGTTGTATTTATATTTTACATGTCCTACAACTACAGGCATAAAACCATATTCATAATTTCACCTTTACTATGCAGAAAACTCTCATTCTGCATGATTATCTGAGTAACTAGCTTTATGTAGCTTATTAAGTATAACATTTAATCTACTTAATGTCAAGCATATTAAATCTTCACAATTTTAGCATAACCCAAATAAAAATATTTCCAACTAATGGATAAACATTTATAGTTGTATACATTGTTTAAATATATTAAGCTCTTTTCTTAACTAAGATGGTATCTTATAGCCAATTGTCTGATTCCTTCTCCGGTTGATTGTAGTATATTTCAATATACCAGAATATATCACACCTTGCCTCTTCACGTATTTCATATTATTTCATCTTCTTATGGTAAAAATTTTAATCATATGATAATATATTTATATTATAAATAAAAAAATTTTATATTTTAAGGAGGAATATTTAATGCAATCAGAGCCCGACCCGGCGCATACCAATATTACAAGATCACAAAATGTCTTAAGTTATATTGGGTCATATATAAATAATTTTCTTATATTTTCAAAATCATCTTTGCCACATAAAAAAATAAATACAGTGACATCAAAATGGGGTAAGAATATATGACTATTTTAATAAATACTATTATTGTATTTTTACTGATTTTTATGAATGCTTTCTTTGTGGCTACAGAATTTGTCATGGTAAAGGTTAGAAAATCTAGAATAGAAACATTAGCCCTTGAAGGAAACAAAAATGCCAAGTATATTCTAGTAGTTATCAAAAATCTAAATTTATATTTATCTGCATGTCAGCTGGGAATAACTTTAGCCTCCTTAGGCTTGGGATGGATTGGAGAACCTACTGTCTCACATATTTTAATACCAATATTTAATTTATTTAATATGCCAGAAAGTGCTATATACTCTATTTCATTCATTCTAGGATTTTCAATTATAACAGCATTTCATATTGTGCTTGGTGAACTAGTACCTAAATCATTAGCAATTATAAATGCAGAAAAAATAGCTATGTATACAGCATTCCCTCTTATAATGTTTTATAAGCTAACATATCCTATAATGTGGATTTTTAACCATAGTACCAATTTGGTCTTGAAAATATTTGGGATTTCACAGAATGACGAGCATGATGCAGCTCATACTGATGAGGAAATAAAACTACTAGCTAAAGACAGTTACAGACAAGGTTTAATCGATAAAACCGAGTTAACATTTGTTGATAATATATTTGACTTTTCAGATAAGGATGTAAAAGAAATAATGATGCCTCGTACTGACATGGTATGTATATTTATAGAAGATTCATTTGATGATATTATATCATTTACTTTAAAAAAACATCTAACTAGATATCCAGTATGTAAAGGCAATAAAGATAATATTGTTGGCTTTATACATATTAAAGATTTATACAGGCAGAAGATTGAAGGTAATGATAAAAATATTGAAAATATTATTCGAGAAGTTAAATTCATCCCGGAATTCATGTCAATAGGTAATTTATTAAAAATATTTAAAAGTGAAAAATCACAAATGGCTATAGTTATTGATGAATTTGGAGGTACATCTGGATTAGTAACTATTGAGGATGTACTGGAAGAAATTGTTGGTGAAATACAAGATGAATTTGATAAAGATGAAAATGAAATAAATAGGACTAAAGATAATAACTATATTATTAATGGAAAAGTTCCTATAGAAGATGTAAACGAACTGTTAAATCTAGATATTGAAGTTGAAAACATTGATACTATTGGTGGATGGATTTATTCACAATTAAAATCATATCCAAAAACAAACGATAATATCATTTATAATAACTATAATTTTATTATATTAAAATGTAACAGTAAAAGGATAAACAAGATATTGGTTAAAAAATTACCTAAAGAATAATTATAAAAATAAAATCCACCTATTATTTAAAATAAATTTTTATAAGCCCTGGGTTCATTAATTTGGCCTGGGGTTAAAATTGTTTCTATTGAGCTGGCTTGTCGGAGTTGTCGTGCTGCTTGGTCTGGTCTGCTGAAGCTGATGGTGCCTTAGACCCACAGGCTTTACACTCAATGCCTTTCGATGAGTTTGCTAAATAATATAAATTTGTTCTGATTCCACTTTTTATTTTACCGAGACGGATTTCTTTATCTTTTAATTTTGCAAGTATTTCAGAGTCTCGATTTTTCCATTTTTTATGAATTTCCTGATGCCTTTTAGATATTTTTTTGCCCTTCTCAGTTAGTTCAAAATAAATATTCTTGTTATTGTCTGGCTTTTTAAACGGTACAATAGCATTTTTAACTTGCAACCGTTTGATCATTTTACTTACCCCGCCCTTAGTCATGCCAAAAGCATCTGATTTAGTATAGATTAATTCAATCGAAAAGTCAACATAGACATCTAAACTATACAGTGCATAATTACATAAAGATAAACCCTGGATCAAATCAATGACCCAGGATTAACGTTATTAAGCTAGCATAATTTTAATCTGATACAAAATCGTAGGTTTTCTTGAATATATCCGGTTTGCATGGATAAAATTCACCGTTCACGCCTTTTATAATATAATCATTTATACTGGCAACATGGACACCTTCCAGGGTTACAATCATTAATTTATTATTTTTATAACAATATATCCCATTACTACTCATAAATTTAGCTATTTCATCTATATTTTTACCTGTCCATTGAACAGCTTCAATTACAACGGATCTTTTTCTATATTTCGCCATTTATTTACCTCCATTTTCAATAAAGTCTGTACCCAGCTTTGTTGCAGCATATCTGTCTGCCCCACTAATTAATTTAGTTAAATAGCCGGTATATTGTTCTTTATCTCAATCAATACCGATAACATTTTCCATATCAGGTATCCTGGTTAATTATTTTAAAATAAAAAAAGAACTGTGGATTTCTCCAAAGCTCTTAAAAATGCCAATAAATTTTATCCTCTCGGAGCATACATAATTACCAATACGCCAATTAAAGCAATTGCTCCCCCGATCAAATCAAACCTGTCTGGCATTACATTATCTATTTTCCATCCCCACAAAATTGAGAGGACAATAAAAATACCTCCATAAGCTGCATATACCCTGCCAAAATTGAAGCCTGGAGGCTGTAACGTTGGTATTATTCCATATATTATTAAACTTGTGGCTCCTGCCAAACCAAACAATATACTTCTGCCATCCCTCAGCCATAACCATACAAGGTAACCTCCGCCTATTTCAAATATCCCTGCTAGTATAAAATAAAATATTGATTTAAGTATTTCCAATGACAATTCTCCTCATATTTTCATTGTCACAGCCATCGATTTTAGCAGTACAGCTATCAAGAAGAAAAATAACTTCTGAATAGCTGTCGACTTTTATTTATAAAAGTTTTGGGTATTTAATATCAAACTTCCTGTGAAGTTTCATCAGGTGAATCCACTTTTTCATCATTTTCCTTTGGCTTGACAACCTGCTCTTTTACCACCATTTCCTTTTCAGCAATTAAATCCTCTATCCTTTCTTTCTCAAACATCAATTCTTCAAGGTTCAATTCTTCATAAGGCCTGTCCGAATGACTGTCCACTGCTATCTTGTGCTTTTCAATAAAATCATCTACCTTTACCTGATTTTTCTTGTACACATAATATGTCGCAGCAGATACTCCAACACCTGCAGCAAATCCAACCAGATGTTCTTTTGTAATTATCATTTTAAATTCCTCCCTATAATCTTAAAAATATCATTTCTTCTTTGTATTTCAATCCTTCCAATATATCACCATGTTTTAATGAGATATTTTTTATTCTGTTCATCATGGATGATCTATTGTGGCCTACTACACCTAAAACATGCCTTATTATGTCCTCTAAAAATTCAATGGAAGTATAACCTCCACCCAACGGATTAAATTCCTTTACTGCCACATCATAATAACTTTCATTTTCCCTGCCGCCTGAAACTTTGAATGCCTGAATGGTTACATTGTCCGAATCAAAGGAAACAAGATGTCTTGCAAAAGTAGCTATCCAGGTTAAAGTGGAAGCCAACAGAATGTTATTTTTTGAAAATTCTCCGAGAAGATATATAATGGATACTGCTTCCGGATGCGGTGTCCCGGAAGACCTTGTCTCGTTTACAGCATGTTTTACAACAGACAGCAAAGTACTCAAACCTGCATTGTAATTCAATATCCTGTATATCCCGGGTTTTGTATCTATCATCCTTGAAATCCAGGAGAGAAACAGAGACATCAGAGTATAATTGTCTATTCTGCTAAAAACAGTCTTGCTTTTTTCAACAATCAGATTTATGGGTATCATTCCAAACTCCACAGAAAAATATATTGCTATCCTCAACATTATTTCAACAGCATCGATTTCAGATGGATTATAGTATACCAGAATTGATCGTAAAGCGGGATTAAATGTTATATTTTCAACTCCTGAATGGCTTGAAATTTCCTTCACCATATTTTCTATTTTTATGGGAGGTCTGGAAGTTTTCAACCTCAGACGTCCAGGCAGATGATGTACAAGATTTATACTGCAGTTTATCATATTACCTTCTACCTCCTTCAAAATCATAGAATAAAAGCCTTCCGGAATTCATAACCACAAGTATTGTTGTAAGGTTATGCAGTACTGCTCCCCAGAATACAGGGAGTACACCTATTGCTCCAAGAAATAGCCCTACTGTATTCACGCCAATGGTAGTTGCAAAATTTTGCTTTATTATTGACATTGCCCTTCTCGAAATAACTACAGTCGATGGAATCAAAAGCGGGTTGTCACTTGTTATCGTAACATCTGAAGCCTCCATTGCAATATCTGTCTTGGTGCTTCCAATGGACATACCTATATCTGCAAATGCCAGTGCAGGTGCATCGTTTATTCCATCACCCACCATTATCACTTTAGAACCACCACTCTGGCAGTTCAATATATATCTTGCCTTGTCCTCTGGAAGAAGTTCTGATTCATAACCATCCATGGCCATTCTACTTGCAACGGCTTCAGCCTGATAATTCAGATCTCCCGTAAGCAGTTTCACATCATCAAACCCAAGATATCTAAGCCTGTTTATTGCTTTTTTCATATTTCCCCTTACAGTATCGTGTACTCCAAGTATCCCGATTATATTATCATCTCTTGATACAAACAGCACATTTTCTCCTCTATCCACCAGTCGGTTTGCCTCATTTTCAATATTTCCTAAATCAATATTATTTTCATTCATAAATTTTGCATTTCCAACTCTTATTACTTTTCCATCTACCCTCGTTTCTATGCCTCTTGAAATATGGACAACTGGCTCGGTATGCTCTGGAATAGTCCAGCCGGATTTCTTGATTTTTTCCAGAATAGGATGTGCAAGAGGATGTATAGAAGTTTCCTCGGCTGCCCCTGCAAATTCAACAAGTTCCTTCTTGGACAGATCACCATTTGCAATTATGCTCACAAGTTTCGGTTTTCCCTCGGTCATCGTACCTGTCTTGTCAAGAATTATAGTGTCAGCTTCAGACATGGTTTCAACTATATTTCCACCTTTAAGCAGTACACCGTTTTTTGCCGAGGTGTGTATGACAGCTGACAATGCAGTTGCTGTAGACAGTCTTACACCACAGGAATAATCTATTATAAGCATATTAAGTGCCCTAGTTATGTCCTTTGTAGACATGTATACAATTCCAGCCAGGATGAAATTCAAAGGTATAAGTTGTGCGGAAAATTTATCTGCATATATTTGAATTTGCGCTTTGTTATTGGCTGCATCATCTACCATATTTATAATTTTCGAAACAGTAGTATTGCTTCCGATTTTTTCAGCCCTTACAAGTATACTTCCAGATTTTATTATTGTGCCTGCAAATACACTATTGCCAACGTCTTTACTCTCCGGCATGAACTCACCTGTAATCATTGACTGGTCAATCACGGCAGATCCCTTTACGATAGTACCATCTATACTTACTTTATCACCGCTCTGATGCAAAATTATATCTCCTGTTTCAATTTTCGAAGAAGGTATGTTTACAAAATTGCCGGACGGTTCTCTTTTCCATACGTTCTTTTCACCTGTATCCAGCATATCTTTTACTGCCTTCTTTGTTTTATTCATGGTACAAACTGTCAGATATTCTGCAATGTCAGATAAAAGTATGGTTGTCAGTGCGGAAAACCCTCTTCCCGTCATTAACGCCACAATTATGGAGGTAGCTGTAAGAGTATCTGCATTCGGCCTTTTTGCTTTAACTATGGATTTTATACCACTTTTTATAATGGGTCTTGATAAAACCAAGCTTAAAATAGAGGATACATTCGTAAACCGCGACAAAAATCCTATGCCGGAAATAAGTGCAATGTCACCCGTAAGCCTGTGGGTTGCAAGTCCACCTATAGTTACAGCAAGTCGCTTTAGCAGTTCATCACTGTTTTCATTATCCAGCCTTCTTTCCTCTACAATCATTTTACTTCTTTCTTTTTTTTCTTTCTGATAGGCTGGTATGGAATAATCTGCGATAATGGATTCAATAATTTCTCTGACTTCATCTGCATCTACAACCTCAAAATCATAGTATACAAGAACTCCTGAAGTTATAACTTCAACATTTGCCCTGTTTATATAAGAAACATTTCTAATATTTTTCTCTATGTCCTTTCTGTATTTCGAAAGATATTTCACTGCCCTGCATCGTATTCTAATCCTTCCCCTGATACTATGTACTATACTGCACTTTAGCAAAGGTCTTTCTTTCCTCATAAAATTATCACCTCACTCGCTGTCTAAAAATTGGACATTTTCTTTTATCAGCTGTTCAATACTAATTTTACTGTCCTGGAGCTTGTCCATATTAGATGCAACACTGCTAACCACATGATCCACTATATTCATTATCTTTTTTTCATTCAATACATACGGATCATATAGAATCAAAACACTTCCCGTATACAGATTTATTTCTACAGAGTTAATTCCTCTCACCAGCTTCAGCAATCTTTCCATGTCACTTTTTTTAAGATTTGCCTTGTTCAGATAAAGTCTTAAATTTGGTATGTTTATCCTGATACGCCCCTTGATACTGCTCACTATTTTTACTTTAAAAAATGTCATCAAAATCTTTGTACTTAAGCTCATTTCCAATCCTTTTAAAAAAATGACTTGTAAGCCCAATAGAGCATGCTGTATGGATTTGGCTTTATGTTACTTTTTTCAAAAACTATTTTTTTCAAGGAAAAAGATGTAAGAAACAATGGGATCAAAACAGCAAAGTTCAAGGCTCCTTTTGTCTGTTTATACACTGAATAATCAAGGGCTTCTTTAAGTCGCCCTATTTCTTTTGATATTAAAGGCTCCTTTTGTTCTTCTATTATTTTGTCCAAATCAAGTATTTTTATTATTATTCCTGTTAAAATTTCAGGTGTAATATCCTGGTCAACATCATAACTTATTACTATTGAACATGTTTTAATATTTACAGAAATACTTTTAATGGATTTTACATTTTGAAGAATAGCTGCTATCTTTTCTTTTGATGAATCTTTATCTTTTATAGAAGGCACATAAAATCTAACCCTTCCAGGAATCAAATGTCTTATTTCAACCACATCTCTAATTCCTCCAATACAAGGTTCAGTCCTTCCATTTTTACAAATACTTTTCCCTAAAAATGCACCGGTCAGTATTCCAAACAAAATGCGACTATTTTTCAAAAATTCCACCTCCTCCATATTTATACTGAACAGATAAAATATGCTGATAAAAATAATATACCACATATGATATTGATAATCAATATCATATGTGGTATATTATTTCGCTGCAATAACATCTAAATTTTTATCTTATGAATACTATTCAATCACTACAGCTGTTCCAGATGCTGTAACCATAAGCATATTTCCTCCCTGACCAAGCACTTCATAGTCAATATCAACTCCAATAACTGCATTGGCTCCCACAGCAGTTGCTCTGTCCTGCAGTTCCATAAGAGCCTCTTCCCTGGCCTGTATGAGTTCACCTTCATAGGATTTTGAACGTCCGCCAAAAAAATTGGTAAGTCCTGCCGCAATATCCTTGACTATGTCTACACCGGAAATTACTTCACCAAAAATAATGCCTCTGTACTCAATTATTCTCCTGCCTTCCACAGTGTTTGTTGTCGTCACAATTATCTCATTACCTCCAATTATTATTTTAATCAAAATATTTCATGCTCGTTTTCTTAAATTCACAGGTACTGTATAATATTTCATAATCGGAAATACCAATTTCTTTCGAAATTTTTTCAATTACCTTTTCACAGTCACCCTTTGTGTTCCCATGAATCATTGTAAATATATTGTACGCCCAATTTTGAGGGACAGATCTCCTATAACAGTGGCTCACCTCTGCAAATATCGTCATGGTATCAACCGCATCTCTGATTTTCTCCTCTGGAACCTTCCATACCACCATTGCATTTGCCATAAATCCGGCATTCCTATGATTTACAACAGCACCAAATCTTCGGATGACACCCCTATCCAATAATTTTTCAATTCTCTTCAACAATAAATTCTTGGGAATTCCAAGCTCCCTGGATATTTGCTTATACGGTTCCGGTACAATTGGAATTTCTCCTTGAATTTTCCTAATGATATTTATATCTAAATCACTCAGCATATAATTGATCACTCCTTGATAAAAAAACTGGCCCTGATTTTGAATACATCTACCGCCGGCAATTCTAGTATTTCTTCAATACCTGTATAGTCCTTGACACTCTTTAAAAAATTTCTTATATCCTCCTGTGATGATGCTATAACTGTAAACCATATATTATATGGATTGTCTCTTTCATAATTATGGGTAACACCTTTATAAGCATTTATAAACTTTACTACTTGACATACCCTGTCACACGGTACCTTCATGGCACATAAAAGGCTAAAATATCCCAATTTCCGAGAATCCAGTATTGCCCCTATTCTTCTTATATACCCATCACTTTTCAATTTATTAACTGTATCAATGACCTTCTTTTCGGTAATGTTCAGTTTATGGGCAATTTTTAGAAATGGCCTGTCATCAAGTGGAAATTGCTCCTGCAGCAGGTTGAGTATTTCAGCACTTTCACTGTCCACTGTTTACTTTCTCCTCTTCTACATCCGAATATGAGCACCATATATCTTCAGCCATAATGTCACCATTACTGTAAAAAGCCGCCCGTGCCCTGCATCCTCCACATATCTTTCCATAGCTGCAGCTTCCACATTTTCCTTTATAATTCGAGGTTCTCAATTTTTTTAATACTGAATTTTCACTCCATATCCTGCTAAATGGAATCTGCCTTATATTGCCTACGGAAGCATCCATATATGGACAGGCTTGAACATCTCCACGCGGACTTATAATACAGTAACTTGTTCCAGCGAGACATCCCTTTCTAAACCTGGTTTTGACATTATTCTCAGCTGCAATTCTAGTGAACTGGGGGGCGCAGGTCGGTTTTAATTCTATAGACACTTCTTTCTGTCTCAACATTATATTCTTTAAGGTTTTTTCATATTCTTCCCTGCCCAGCATCTCATTTTCTATATTAATTCCCCTTCCTGTAGGTACCAAAAAAAATATATGATGGGCGGATGCTCCAATATTGACTGCAAAATCAATTATATCTGATATCTCATCCTTGTTCCAGTTCATTACAGTTGTATGTATTTGAAATGGCAGGCCAACTTTTCTGCAAATTTTCATTCCAGCAACTGCTTTATTCCAGCCATTTTTGTAATTTCTAAAAGTATCATGTTTTTTCATATCCAGACTGTCCAGACTTATTCCTATTCCCATAACTCCTGCATCCTTTAATCTCATGGCTGTTTCTACAGTTATCAGTGTACCATTGCTTCCCAAAACCGGCCGAAGCCCAATTTCTGATGCATACCTTATCAATTCATATATATCCGGACGCATAAGAGGTTCTCCACCAGAGAAAATCATTATTTTGAATCCCGCTTTCGCTATTTCATCCAGAAGTGATTTTCCCTCCCTGGTATTCAACTCATTTTGAACCTCAATTCCAGAATTTCTATAGCAGTGCTTACAGTACATATTACATTTATTAGTAGTATTCCATGACACAATCATAAAAAATTTTTTCCCCCTTAAACTATTTCAGCATCAGTCAGATAGCAAGCAGGATCTGATCCCCAGAAATCTCCTGTTACAGCTTCTGCCCTTGACCTGAAATTGCCATTGCACATATCAATCCACCTGCAGCTGCTGCACCTCCCCTTGAGCAGTGATTTCCTGTTTTTCAGTCCCTTCATGATGGGATTTGAAGTATCTGTCCATATGTCTCCAAACTTCCTGTCCTTTACATTTCCTAGGATATATTGCTGTGTAAACTGATCAGGGTGAACATTCCCTCTATAATCTACATTTGCAATGGCTATTCCCGAACGATTCCCACCATTAAATTTTATCATCCGGAGAACACCGTCTGCAAGTTTAGGGTACATATCTCTTATCCTCAAATAGAGATAAACCGAATCCGCATGATTGTCTACGGTAAGTATTTCCACACTATCTTTCAACTCAATGGCCTTATCCATAATTAATTTCATTGCTTCTCTTGCCTGATCATGTGATATATCATCATCAATCATAGAACTTCCTCTTCCCGAATATACCAGATGATAAAAACATACACGGTCAATTTTCTCACGTTCAATAAGATAAAATATATTCTCCAATTGGTCATAATTATCTTTACTTATAGTAAATCTCAATCCTACCCTTTGACCTGCTTCCCTGCAATTTCTGATTCCATTTAACGCTCTATGGAAAGAACCCTCTACGCCCCTGAATTCGTCGTGTTTTTTCCCAATTCCATCAAGACTTACACCAACATATCCAACTCCACACTGTTTAAACCTATCTGCAGCTTCTCTGTCAATAAGAGTACCGTTAGTTGAAATGGTACTTCTGATACCGCAATCTTTGGCATATTGAAGCAGTTCAAATAAATCGCCCCTCAGAAGAGGCTCGCCTCCTGAAAATATCAATACAGGAACCTTGAATTCTTTAAGTTCACAAATAAACTCCTTCGCTTCACGTGTATTTAGTTCATTTTTATACACTCTGCAATCAGAATTTTCATAACAGTGCCTGCATTTTAAATTACAGGTTCTAGTACAATTCCACACAACTACAGGTCCTCTTCCTGCACTGACGCCATTTTTTTGTTTGCTGGCCCCTTCTATGTACCTTAGTTTGTCTCCAAAATTCTCAGTTTTACACAATAACTTAGATATTCCTATCATGACTTTAACTCCCTACAACTCTAAAAATTATTCATTATGGTAATTAGTATAACATCAATTTAAAAAATTATTTATAAGTTTACTAAAATTTAACTTTCTCATTTGTAAATAAAAAAAATAAGCACCTGATAGCTAATCAAATGCCTACTTTTCTCTCTAAGTATTTTTCCTTAGGACATACATTATTATATATGTAATTTATTGCCAAATAAAGTATTAACTGTTAAACTATTGTTAAGAACATATTAATACAGGTTATAAAGTTATTTTGTTTTTGTGGAAATATATAAAACTCCTGCTGAATTTAAGCCAGCATAAAATACTTCTTTTATATCGTAAATATTATAATATTCAAGTTGTTCTTTAACCCATAGTTCATCATGATTAGCAGCTTTCAAATTATTGTACATTATTTTACCATCAATAATTATATCATTTGTCAAGCCAGTATATTTCCTTTGAATATTTAAATCTTCAACTGTTATTAATTGTTTATTTGTTTTAGGAAGAACCGTCAGTTCTCCATCACTTTCTATAATTGCAAACTCTACATCATCTATATTAAATATATTTTTTTCTCTTAATTGCATAATTAATTGATCTAGTGGAATTTTCATTTTTTTTAAATTATAATCCAATATTTTTCCATTGCTTATTACTATAACCGGCTCTCCATCCAACAGTATTCTAAATTTAAAACTCTTAGTACTTAAATAATCTGTTATAACAACTAATATACTAATAACAATTAATGAAATTACGGCTAAAATTGGCGATTCTTGTGCACCCAATGCTATTCTTACTGCAACGGATCCAATGGTAACGCCAACTATAAAATCATAAAATGTTATCCTTGATATTAATTTTCTTCCAATAATTCTCCCTAATATTACTAAAAGAATATACATAGAGAAACTTCTAAAAACCGTTTCTATAATTTTTCTTATCATAAGTATAACCCCTTATATAATCATTACAATATTTATATATTGACCTTTGGATCAATATATATTCATTTTTCTATAAGGACTTATTTTAAAATTTTTCAAATACTTTCAAGAAACCTGTCAAATAATTTATTGAATTTATCATGATATTCCCAGAACATCATATGCCGCCCCAGAACAAATATTTTAGTATGTGGAAAATACTTTTTCATAAAGGGAACTGCCTTATCAGCTCTAGGCTCTGAAATAAACATACAGGAAGGTATGGATTTGTCCACTAATTTGGCTATTTCAGTTTTATCTGAAAACATGCCACTTGCATACAATTCTCTAGCTATATAATAGGGTGTTCGTATAGAATATTTTATTATCTTATTGATTTCATCTTCAGAAAGTTCACGTTCAGTCATAAATTCACTGGCAAAAGGCAGCATGAAATCTCTTAGACTTCTATTTGAATTCATATTGTATGTATAATTATTTGATATTTCATCAATTTCCCCTCCTACCCAATCATCCTTATTTGTAGATATTTGTTTTGGTGTAACATCAATATTCACCAATACTTTTACATTGGATAATCCCAATCTTTCGATATATCCCCACGTTACCAGACCACCAAATGACCAGCCAACTAAAATTATATTCTCTAATTCAAGATGATCCAGAAGCTTTATAAGATCTTTTGCATGAGTGTCATAATCATTTCCATGCGAAACTATGTTAGATCTACCGTAACTTCTCGGATCAACAGCAATAACTCTGTATTTTTCAGAATAATAATCAATCTGATGTTCAAAAGCATCGGAAGTGAATGTCCAGCCGGGCACAAAAACCATAGGTGTCCCCTTACCTTTGTCTACATAGTAAATTTCCGTATCAGGTTCGACTTCAAAATAATGATAATTTCCACTCAATTATTTCCATCTCCATTTCAATATGATTTTGTAATGTTCTAGCTGTACTCAAAATATCTGTTAAATTCCCAGTCTGTAACGGACTCCTCATAAAGCTGAACTTCATTCCTTCCAATTTGAAGAATTAGTTTTATAAAATCCTCTTCAAAATATTTTTTTGCTACTTCACTTTTCTCAAGACAATTCAAAGCATGTCCCAAAGTTTTTGGAAGAGGCCTGCTTTTGCCCTGATATGCATCATCAGATTCATCTACATATAGATTTAGTTTATTTTCCAATCCATACAATCCTCCTGCCAGACTTGCTGCAATTGCCAAATATGGATTTGCATCTGAAGAACCCATTCTTTGCTCTAATCTGCTTATATTCCCACTACTTAAAAGCACTCTTACAGCTGCTGTGCGATTATCATAACCCCATGATTCATTCAAAGGTGCAAATGAATTTCTGCTAAATCTCTTGTAGGAATTGATAGATGGTGCTGAGAATACCATGAATTCTCCAGAAGTACTGGTTAATCCCTGAATGTATTGCTCTGCAATCTCTTTATTCTGGGTAAATATATTATTTTTTAATCCCAGATCCCATAAACTCTGATGTATATGAAGTCCACTTCCAGACTCTTTTTCCAATGGCTTTGCCATAAAAGTAGCATAAAGCCCATGCTTTCTAGCAACTTCCTTTACAATTCCTTTAAGAAGTATAGTTTTATCTGCAACATCCAGGGCATCACCATATTCAAGTATTATTTCAATTTGGGCAGGACCATATTCACTATGTGTGGCTTCAATGTTTATTTCAAACTTTTCCAAATCATTTCTTATTTCACCAAGCACATATTCTAATTCTAACGACTTACTCAGCGAATATGCATGAATTCCCTGGTTTAGCTGCTTTTTTTCACCGTCAAATAAATAGAACTCCAATTCTACTCCCACCAAAGGTCTATATTGAATATCTACATATCTTTTTATTATTTGCTTCAGTACCTCCCTAGGTGCTAATTTAAAAATCTCTCCACTTTCTTCATAAATTTCTCCATATACAAAAGCACTTTCCTTTCTCCAGGGTATTTCCTTAAAAGTAGAAAGAATAGGCTTTACTATTACATCAGGGCATCCCGTTTTAAAATCGGAAATTTCAACTCCTCCAAAAAGATCACCCTGTATATCCCATCCTAGAGAGGCTTTACATACTCCGAAACCCTTGTCATAATTTTTTAGAAAACTTCTCACAGGAACCATTTTCCCACTTAGCATCCCCAGGGTATCAGAATGTACTATTTCCACAGTATGAATTTGCTTTTCTTCTATAATCTTTTTTATCTCATTTATCAAATCAATCTATCCTTTCAGCTGGTTGATACATAAATAAAGAGGTCAATTACATTCTCAAATAGAAAATGCAATTGACCTCCAGTTTACTAGTTGGTCACAGTTAAATACATATAAATATTATATTTTTATTTATTATATCATTAAAAATTGGATGTATGCAAGTAATCAGACTTTAAATCTAAGGACAGCACTTTTTAATAGATCCGAGCTTTCTTTAATATGAGAAGCTTGACCTTTTATTTCCTCTGATCTATTCCTTATTTTTAAAATCTTTTCTGCAACATTGTTAGTTCCATTTGCACCTTCAACATTCGCTTTTGAGATATCATTTATGGCTTCATTCACTGTTTTTATTGATGCTAAAAGTTTCTGGGATATAGTACTCAACTCTGATACCAGATTATTAATATAAATGGCATCTTTATCATAATTCTTTCCTACTGCAACAGTTTCCTCATAACTTTTAACTACCTTTGTCTCAATATATTCCAATGTTTGTTTTGATGCATTGGAAAGGTTATCTACGGCTTCAAATACTATATTAATAGTTTTTTGTATTTCCTTCACAGTTTCTTCAGAACTTTCTGCCAGCATTCTAATTTCCTCGGCAACTACAGAAAATCCTTTGCCCGCTTCTCCTGCTCTGGCGGATTCAATAGCAGCATTTAAAGCTAATAGATTGGTTTGGGAGGATATTTTCAGTATTGCATTTGATAAAGCCTTTATTTTTTCAACTTCCTTTGCTTTTTCCAGGGCATTGTCTACAACTTTCTTCATACGCAAACCCGTTTCATTTGCATCCATCTGGAGTCCCTCAGAACTATTTTTCAAAGCAACAGCTTTTCTGCTGATTTCCTCTGCAGACCTAGCCCCGTCTTGAGCTTTGTCTGCAATATATTCTGTTGCTTTTTGAAATTCAGAAGCTGATACATTGACCTCTTCAGTAGAAGATGAAGTTTCTTCCATTCCAGCAGACAGTTCTTCCACTGTAGCAGATATATCCTCAAGCTTGACTGTAAGATCTGCTACATCCTCATTTGATATTTTTATTGCTCTGTTTACATTTTCAGTTTCTTTTATTATAGTAGTAACGATGTCCTTCATAGAATTCTGCAGCGAATTAATTGCATTGCCTAATTGTCCAAATTCATCTTTTGAATCCACTTTGATTGGATCCATCAATAAATTCCCATCCGATATGGCTTTCAAGGACTTAATGCTATTATTTATTTGTGTTGCAATCATGTAAGAAAAAAATAGAGTAATCCCTATACTAATTACAAGACAGATTAAAAACATTACTGCCATAATGCACTTCCCCTGAAAATTCGCTGTTTTGCTTTTATCCAGCGCCTCGTCATTTATATTGCTCATTTTATTGTCTAACTTATTTTCCACATATCTGCAGGCTTCCATATAAACTTTCCCGTCTTCCAGCCTATCTTTTGCTATTTTTAATTTTCCTGTCTTCACAAGTTGAATTTGAGAATCAAAATGTGCATTTATAACATTAATATTTGGTATTTCCTCGTTTTCCACAATCACTGCTATATCCTGATAATCTCCGTAATAGCTTTCAAGCTCCTTCAAACTTTTATCTATGTTTTTTCGGCTTTCATCATATGATTCTAAATATTCTTCATTTCCATCACTGGCAATGTAACCGCGTACTCCCGTTTCCTCCCTGACCAGCTCAGTACTAATCTGTTTAACTAACTTGTCCATAGGAATAACATTATTTATAATTTTATTTTGGCTTGTTCCTATTTCATTAAAATTGTAATAGACAAAAAACATCATAACCAACATTACCACAAGTATACTTCCAAAACCAACGAGAAGTTTCACCCTTATTTTAGCATTTTTAAACAATATAATAACCTCCAAAATTCAGCAATTTAATATCTATTTTGCATCAATTAAATTCCGAGCTGTAATGATTTTATAATCCACCCATATATATTTCCCATCTGTAAGTTTATTGTTGAAGCTGCTTTTATCTGGATTTTGTCCATTGGCCAATATCCCCGCAAGATCAAAAATTGCCTTCCCCTGTCCTTCTGCATCGTTAAGTACTGTACCAAGTAAATATCCGTCCTTTTCCAAACTCACAGCACTACTGTTGGCATCGACTCCTACCACAGGCATATATTTTCCATTATTAAAATATCCTTCGTTTTTAAGTGCATCAATTGCACCTAGAGCCATGTCATCATTGTTAGAAATTACACAGTCAGTACTTATACCTCGAGAACCAAGAAGTTTTTCCATTTGCTTTTGAGATTTATCCCGTTCCCAGTCAGCGTAATATTCTCCGACTTGCTGTACCTTAAAGCCATTCTTTTTTAGAGTATCAACAGAATATTTTGTACGTTCTACTGAATCCAGATTGCCCGCTGGTCCCTTTATCATTACATATCTTATGATCCCATCCTTGGTAGGATTTCTTTTAAAATAGTCTGCAAGAATCTGACCCTGCATAGTTCCAGACTGCTGGCCCCTGGCTCCTATATAGTAAACCTTATCCCATTTGTTCATATCTTCTTCTGAAGGTTCAACATTAAAAAATACGACAGGAATATCTGCTTTTTTTGCTTTCTCTATAATCTCTCCAGCACTTTTTGTTTCAACAAGATTTACAACTAAAACTTTAACTTTGTCTTTAATTAAAGCATCTACTTTTTCATTTTCTGTTTTTTGTGAATTATCTGCATTCCATATTTCTAGCTCTGGTTTATTCGATTTATTTTCAGATAATTTATAAAGCTCATTGCGAACTTTTGTTCTCCATGCATCGTCAAATTTCCCTACTATTATTCCAATTTTGGTAATATTTGCCTCCTTTGAAGCAGAGGAACAACTGACAAGCAGGAAGCCATATGCAATAATCATTAGTATTTTAATACATAACTTCATTTTAATTCTCCTCCCTTAATTATATTTTTAACATACACTTATATAGATTTAATTAAATTCAGGTTAATATTTTTGGTGTAAAAATTAAAAAACCAATAATCAGTTTTTAAACTGATTATTGGCAGGTTGCACCACTAACTCCAAATTCTCAAGGCGCCCATATACAGAGAATTCTTCCTCATTTCCAATTTATACACGTTTATTATAAAATATTGGATAAAACTTTTTATTAGTATAATTATACAATTAAAAACTAAAAAAAGCAATAATAATGCAGAAATTAGCAACTTTTAGGGTTCATCTGTAGAAATTTTACACATGGTCTATTTTATTTTTATCTTTATGCCTGAAACACAGAAATAAACTTCATCCGCCTTTGCTGCAATCATTTGATTTACTGTACCTGCAATATCTCTGAAAACTCTTCCAAGAGGATATTCAGGGACCAAAGACATACCAACTTCATTTGTAACCATGATAAATGGAATCTCTTCTTTTTCTACAACCTTCATGAGTTTTTCTATTTCCTCTTCCACATATTTTTGAATGTCCTGTGCTTCCAATATTTTTATATTCATTTCATCATCACATTTTTCAAGTATGAGATTTGATACCATATTTGTTATACAATCCAAAAGCACACCCGATTTATCCTCAAGTAATTCAGGAAGCTTTATATTAAAGTTCTTATAGGCTTCCAGCGTTGTCCAATTTTTTGGTCTTCTTTCTATATGTTTTTTTATTCTGAGTTTCATTTCATCATCAAATGGAATTGCAGTCGCAATATACAAAATATTACCTTTAATATCTTCTGCAAGCCTTTCTGCATAGGAACTCTTCCCGCTCCTTGCTCCTCCTGTTATAAAAATCAATTTTCCCATAGTCCACTCCTCCATGAATTAAACAATCATCTGCTCCTGCCTTTCCTAAACATATGGGTAAAGCTCTTATCGTAGAGTAAACTTTTTGAATAATCACAATCTATGAAATCTCCGACCAATATCTGAGCACATTTTGTAATATCAGCTTTTTTTACTTTGTCACATATATCATCCAGGGTTCCCACTATTATTCTTTCATCTTTCCAGGAAGCTCTTTCCACTACTGCAACTGGCACACTTTTTTTATATCCTTTTTTAAGCTTTTCAACTACCCTGTCTATCATACCTATAGATAAAAATATGGCCATGGAAGCTCCAATAGATGCCAGCTTTTGTATATCTTCTTTTTCAGGTACAGAAGTTCTGCCTTCAATTCTCGTCAAAATTACAGTCTGACTTACCCCTGGGAGTGTAAATTCTCTTTTTATAGAGGCAGCTGCTGCAGTAAAAGAACTTACTCCTGGAATTATCTCATATTTTATATTCCTTTTGTACAGTTCATCCATCTGTTCCTTGATTGCACCGTATATACTTGGATCTCCCGTATGAAGCCTTGCTGTCAGTTTATTTTGGCATTCTGCTTTTTCAATTATATCAATTACTTCTTCCAGAGTCATTGAAGCCGAATTGTAGATTTTGGCTCCCTGCTTGCAAAAGTCCAGGTGTTCCCTGCTTACAAGAGAACCTGCATATATTACAACATCCGCATCCTTTATAATCTGCCTGCCTTTTACCGTAATCAAATCAACATCACCTGGGCCTGCTCCAATAAAATAAACCATTTAAAAGTTTTCTCCTTCCTTCTTATGTGCTATTATTACAGACATATATTCTTTTTCTTTAACTATCTCTTCTCTATTATGTATAACTTTCTGTCCTTCTCTTCCTGCTTTTTTTACACATACGTATTCAAATCCTTTTTCTTCAAGGCAATTTAATATTTCTTCCTCTCTTTTGTAAACTTTCATTATCACCACATTTTTTTCATCCTTTATTGCATCCAGCCTATCCCCCGGAATTATCAACAGAGGTTCATCGCCTATAACAAGAGGCTCTTTTGCAACACCCGCACATGCACAGAAGGATGTTATTCCTGGAATGGTCTCGGTCTCATATCCTTTCTTTTCAATATATTTCAGCAAATATATATAAGTACTGTATATCAACGGATCTCCGATAGTTAAGAAGGCCACATTTTTGCCTTCTCTGATTTTATTTTCAATAATTTGAAAAGCCTCGTATATTTTTCCCTCCTGTTCTGCTCCACCCATCGGGAAATGCTTTACTATTATCTCTGATCCTTTTTTTACAAATTGCCCGGCAATACCAAGAGCTATGCTTTTTCCGTCCTTCATCGAACTTGGTGCAACTATAACATCGCATTTTTCAATTACTTTTACTGCTTTCAAGGTAAGAAGTTCACTATCTCCCGGACCTACCCCTACTCCATACACCTTTGCCATACTCAATACCCCGCTTTCCCACCTACTTTAACATTTATTATTTCATAAATCATATCTATATTCAAGACAGTCACTTCAATTCATTCTTTACCAATGTAAAAAGATGGCTCAAACCTTTCAAGCCATCTTTGATACATACTATTCTAAGCTCCTTGTCTTTTTACAATGATTGCAGTACCCTGTCCTCCTCCAATGCATAAAGTAGCAAGACCCAATACTGCATTTCTCTTCTTCATTTCATAGAGAAGGGATACAAGAATCCTCGCCCCTGAAGCACCAACAGGATGACCTATGGCAATAGCACCTCCATTCACATTGACTTTGTTCATATCAAAGCCCAAATCTTTTGAAACAGCCAGTGCCTGAGCTGCAAATGCCTCATTTGCCTCTATCAAATCTATATCCTTAATCGACAGGTTTGCTTTTTCAAGAGCTTTTTTCACTGCACCTATGGGCCCTACTCCCATAATTGAAGGATCAACACCACAGGATGCATAGGATACAATAGATGCCACGGGACTTATTCCCATTGTGTCAGCTGCAGCCTTGCTTGCTACAACCAATGCAGCAGCACCATCATTTATCCCTGAGGCATTTGCAGCCGTTACAGTACCATCTTTTATAAACGCAGGTTTCAGGTTTGCGATTTTTCCAACAGTAACTCCCGCTCTTATAAACTCGTCTTTGTCAAAAACGATTTCTTCCTTTCTTGTTTTAACTGTTACGGGAACAATTTCCTCATCAAATTTCCCAAGTTTTTGGGCCTCTTCAGCCTTGTTCTGGCTCTTTACTGCAAATTCATCCTGCTCCTCCCTGGAAATATTCCACTGTTTGGCAACATTTTCAGCTGTCACACCCATGTGATACTCATTGAATATATCAAGAAGTGCATCACGTATCATAGAATCAACCAGCACACCGTCTCCCATACGATAGCCATATCTTGCCTTAGGCAGAAGAAAAGGAGCCTGCGACATATTTTCCGTTCCTCCAGCTACAACTATATCGTTATCTCCTGCAATGATTGTCTGTGCAGCCAGACTCACCGCCCTAAGTCCCGAGCCGCATACTTTATTAAGTGTCATTGAAGGGATTTCAACCGGCAGACCTGCCTTTATTGAACACTGTCTAGCTACATTCTGCCCAAGTCCTGCCTGAATAACACATCCCATCAGGACTTCATTGACATCATCCGGTTTTATTCCAGCCCTTTTCAGAGCCTCTTTTATAACAATAGCTCCTAATTCCGCTGCACCTACATCCTTCAAAGAGCCGCCGAATTTACCTACTGGAGTCCTCACTCCGCTGGCAATTACCACTTGCTTATTTCCCATATTTTTTTCTCCTTTCATAGTTATAGATATTTAATATTTTTGATTAAGCAATACAACTATAGGTTTCCTATAAATTTAAATATTTATAACAACTGCGAAGAATAAATTATTTTTTATATGATTACTCTATGAGCAGCTTGATGGTATTTGCATCTATTACATCTTCTCCACCTAATACGAGTAAATTCTTTATTACTTTATCTTTTAATAATTGTTTTTGTGTTTTTACATTGTCATTATTTACAAGTATTATATTTGAATTATTTTTTGCGGCAAGTAATGACCCTGCTATTGCACATTGGAAGTTTTTTCCCGAAGTTATTGTAAGTACATCTCTATTGAGGTTAAATTCATTCATTATTTGAACAGATGTTTTGTATTGATCATCTCCTGTCAATTTAGTTATATATGCATTTTCATATAATTCATGTATTTTATCCTCAATATCCGGAAATGCTATTTGAGTATCCCCAATAAAATAAACTTTATCAGGTTGTATATTCCTTACATATGCAGCAGCCTCAGCTGACAGAGTATTCCTATTGCTGATTAATATTGGATATTCCTTTATACAGGCTATACTCAACATTCCAAGAGAATTTTCAAAACTGTTTCCACTTGCAATTATTACCGGAGTGCCCTTTTTGACATTTAAATAGTCAGCAACTTTATAGTTTGTTTCATATCGATCTTTTCCTCCAAGTCTGACTATATCATATCCCTGTTCATTAAGATAATTAGATATTTCTACACTTACAGCAGCAACTCCGCCTAAAATATAAATTTTTTTATTTTTTCCCAGATTCGAAGAAATATAATCCAGCACTTCTCTGCTCTCATTAAGGGATTTGCCAACTAAAAGCAGCGGTGCATTACTTTTATAGGCTAATACAGAACCAGACAATGCATCTGGGAAAACAGCTGACGATGCCAACACTGCGGCACCAGGTTCTCTATTTTTAAACAATTCCTCAGCTATTAATACAGATGTTTCAACTCCATTGTTTCCATTCATCCTTTTTACTATAGTTTCTGATATTTTACCTCCACTACTATCACTATGTTTGTTTTTAGCGGCTGCACTCACACTTGCCGACTTCTCCGACTCTCCTGCTCCATTCACTGCTGTTACCTTGTAGTAATATGTCTTTCCGGATTCAAGGCCTATATTCTCATAGTTTGTTCCTGATGTACTTCCTACTTTAACATACTCTCCGACTTCACTGTCTGACCTGTATATATTGTAGCTGTCCGCTCCGGAAACATTGTCCCAGCTCAGTCCTATACTATTTTCATTCAATCCTGATGCCTGCAGTCCTGTCGGCACTTCCGGCAAAGCTGGTGTCGGAGTTTCATTGTGGGTCGCTGCACTCACTCCTGATGATTTTTCTGATTCTCCTGCTCCATTCACTGCCGTTATCTTGTAGTAATACATCTTTCTGGATTCAAGGCCGATATCCTCATAGCTAGTTCCTGATGTACTACCTATTTTGGAGTAACCTCCTGTTTCACTCTCAGATCTGTATATGTTGTAGCCTGTTGCTTCTGAAACATTGTTCCAACTGAGCTCTATCCTACTTTCATCTAGTCCTTCTGCATGCAGACCACTAGGTACTGTAGGTAATGCTGGCACTGGAATCTCGCTGTGAGTAGTAGCTTCTGCATTTGCCGACCTCTCCGATTCTCCTGCTCCATTAACTGCCGTTACCTTGTAGTAGTATGTCTTTCCGGATTCAAGGCCTGTATCTTCATAGCTAGTCCCTGATGTACTGCCTACTTTGGAATACTCTCCTGCTTCAGTCTCAGATCTGTATATATTGTAACTATCTGCTCCGGAAACATTGTTCCAGCTCAGTCTTATACTGCTCTCATCCAGTCCTGATGCCTGCAAACCTGTCGGCACTCCCGGCAAAGCTGGTGTCGGAGTTTCATTATGGGTCGCCGCACTTGCACTTGCTGACTTCTCAGACTCACCTGCTCCGTTCACTGCTGTTATCTTGTAATAATATGTCTTCCCGGATTCAAGGCCTGTATTCTCGTAGCTAGTCCCTGATGCACTGCCTACTTTGGAATATTCTCCTGCTTCACTATCTGACCTGTATATATTATAACTGTCTGCTCCTGATACAACATCCCAATTCAGCTTTATACTACTCTCATTCAGTCCTAATGCCTGCAAACCTGTCGGCACTCCCGGCAAAGCTGGTGTCGGAGTTTCATTGTTGGTAGTTGCACTTACTCCTGATGACTTCTCCGACTCCCCTGCTCCGTTCACTGCCGTTATCTTGTAGTAATATGTCTTCCCGGATTCAAGGCCTGTATCTTCATAGCTAGTCCCTGATGTACTGCCTACTTTGGAATACTCTCCTGCTTCAGTCTCAGATCTGTATATATTGTAACTATCTGCTCCGGAAACATTGTTCCAGCTCAGTCTTATACTGCTCTCATCCAGTCCTGATGCATGCGGACCTGTCGGTACTCCCGGTACAACTGATTCAACAGGGGGTGGAGTTTCACTTTCTGTTGCTGCACTCACACTTGCCGACTTCTCCGATTCTCCTGCTATGTTCAATGCTGTCACTTTGTAGTAATATGTCTTCCCGAATTCAAGTTCTGTATCTTCATAGGTAGTCCCCGATGTATTGCCAACTTTGAAGTACTCTCCAGTTTCACTGTCAGATCTGTATATGTTGTAACTCTGTACTCCGGAAACATTATCCCAGCTCAGTCCTATACTATTTTCATTCAATCCTGATGCCTGCAAACCTGTCGGCACTCCCGGCAAAGCTGGTGTCGGAGTTTCATTGTTGGTAGTTGCACTTACTCCTGATGACTTCTCCGACTCCCCTGCTCCGTTCACTGCCGTTACCTTGTAGTAATATGTCTTCCCTGCTTCCAGCCCATTATCCTCATAAGTATTTGACGTAACCTCTGCGATATTGACTTTAGTATATTCGCCAGTTTCACTGTCTGACCTATATATGTTATAGCTGTCAGCTCCTGAAACATTGTTCCAGTTCAGTCTTATCCTGATTTCATCCAGCCCCGACGCCTGCAAACCCGTCGGCACTCCCGGCAAAGCTGGTGTCGGAGTTCCATTATGGGTCGCTGCACTTACTCCTGATGACTTCTCCGACTCTCCTGTTCCATTCACTGCTGTTATCTTGTAATAATATGTCTTCCCGGATTCAAGGCCTGTATTCTCGTAGCTAGTCCCTGATGTACTACCTATTTTGGAGTAATCCCCTGTTTCACTCTCCGATCTGTATATGTTGTAGCTTTGTGCTCCTAATACGTTATTCCATCCTAGACCTACCTTGTTAATATCTATATCTGTTACTGCCAGACCTTCAGGAATTCCAGGTAATGTTATAGCACTTGCAAAATTAGATTTTTCTGACTCATCCTTCCCATCGTTATAATAGTATGTTATTTTATAGTAATACGCTCTTCCAGAATCCAGCTCAGTATCTATATACGTATTTGATGTAATTCCATCAGTATTGATTTTGCTATATACACCATTTTCACTATCTGACCTGTATATATTATAGCCTTCCACACCGGGAATATCGTTCCAATCAAGCTGTATCCTGCTTTTATCCAGTCCTGATCCCTGCAAGCCTTCAGGTACTCCCGGCCAGGTCAAGGCACTTGCAAATTTGGAAAAGCTCAAGACATCCCCTGTAGATACTTTGTAGTAGTAAGTTTTGCCCGGTTCTAACCCAGTATCTTCATAGCTGTTCGATAGAACTTCTGTGGTATTAACCTTGATGTACTCCCCATCTTCACTATCCGACCTGTATACATTATAACTTGCATCGTCGATTGAATCCCAGCTCATATGTATTTCACTTGCACCCATACCTTCCGCCAATAAATTTGTCGGGATTAAATTCATTGGATTTTCTGAAATAGTTTCGGTCTCAGGCACGTCTATTCCATCTGCAAAATATCCTGTAATTGTATTATCTGAAATTGTATTGCCTGAATTATTATTTTCGGGTTGTATTTTAATACCATAGGGACATGCAACAGGTTTGCTTGCTGCTGTATCAACTTTAGATTGTGAAATTGTATTATTATTAAAATTTGAATTTTTGACACCGGAATCTAAAAAAATCCCTGAATTCAACGATTCATTCCATCCCCACTCGGAACCTTCTGAAACTGATAAGCTACAATTATTTATTTGATTTTCTTTTATATTTAAATTATCTGAAAGTACAAGATATATTCCATTAAAAGCAATATCAGACAACTTGTTGCCACTTATCTCGGAATCTTTCAAATTATTTATTTCAATACCGAAATATTTTGAATTGCTGATTACATTGTCTTTTATGTCTATATTTGAAGCTCTATAGTCACTGGATACACTGCCATTATTCCTGACTACAGAAATACCTGATTCTTTTGAGTTGTCTATAGTATTACCTGAAATTTCATTGTCAATAGCCGGTACTGCACACCTGATTCCGTTGGTGGACGAATCATGAATCTCGTTATTTGTAACTTGAGAATCTCTACTCAGATAAAATGCTATCCTGCGTCCATAGATTTTATTATTACTTATGGTACCACCTTTCTGCTTTGTAAACAGTATTCCATCCGCTTCTGGATTCGATACTCCTGATAATTCTGCATGTATCTCATTGTTTTCAATAGTATTTCCCAGAGCTAAGTTTCCACTTTCAACTACAGCATTATCCTCGACATCATTGGTATATGGTGTTCCATAAAATGCCACAGCATAAACATAGGGGGAGCCATATATTATACAATCATGAAGGTCGACATTGTTAATTGTTTGAGAATCACTTGTAGAAAAGGCTATTCTTCCGTGGGAACTGTCAATGGTCAGGTTACATACTTCAACATCATCTGCCATTACAGTTACTGCGTTGACTGTACTATTATTCTGTATAATTTTTGTATTTTCTTTTGATTCTCCTTGAATTACAACATTGGACTCATTTATGTCTATACTTTCACTAAGAATATATTCTCCATTTTTAATATAAAATTTCGTTTTGCCATCTGCTATATAATCATTTATAACCTTGTCCAATGTCTCATTTTCTGGAATAGACGTTGTATCAATTACAGTCCATGTGTCATCTATAGTATAGGACATAGCTATGATAGAATTCAATTTTTTATCTGCAATATCAACTTTTCCAGAATTATTGCTGACATAAGCATATACTACATTCTTATGTAATGTTAACTGAGTACCCAGTACTAATGAAACACATATGAAAAAATACAATTTTTTCCTATTCATTGATATTCCCTTCTTAAATATCCAAATAAAAGTCCATTTTATTCTACTATACATAAAAAAAGATATACAAGTCAATAAGAATACAGTCGAAGTATGTAATATTTAAGTAAAATTTTAGTCATTTTTTATTATTATTGTAGAATATATAATAAAATGTATAATACAGTAATAATGTATATTAAAGAAGCTGTAACATTAGTATAAAAAATCATGCTAATATTACAGCTTCTTTCTCCGTTATTTCCGATTATTCTATAGTATTTTTGGAAATCTCAAGAAGTTTCAAGGACAGACCACTCAGTTTCTCACTGCTTACAGCAATTTGCTGTGATTGAGAAGCCTGTGCTTCACTTGTAGCGGAAAACTCGTCTATAAAATTTATAATATTGTTTATATTTTCCTTCTGTTCATTTAAAGTATCATTGATCTGATTCGCGGAATCCTTGCTATTTAATGCCAGTTTTCTAATTTCTTTTGATACAACCGAAAAGCTCCTGCCATATTCTCCTGCCCTGGCAGACTCTATTGCAGCATTGAGCCCCAGTAAATTTGTTGTATCTGAAATACTATTTATATATTTGAGTATTTCATCCATACTTGTAATACCCGTTTTTGTTTTATTGACCAGGTCATTGATGTTTTGTGTACTGCTGGATAATTCTTCAGTAGAACTTGCCAGCTCTTGTGAAGACGCTGCCAACTCAATAGACAGATCCTTCAGTTCATCTACCATTCCCATCAATTTATTTTCTTCTTCAAGTGAAACCACATAAGATATGGTTCCCACACAATTCCCCGTAGAATCATTGACCAGAGGTACACTATATGCTATTACCGGAAATCCAAATACCTCTTTTGGCCAACGTGCCATCTGCTTTTTCTTGGTTTTTATTGCCTTGAGCGCAGCACTATTTTCCGCCAGTTTTACTCCAACGGAAAGATTTAGCTTGAAAGACTCCGGCTGCTTCGCCACAACATATTCCTCTTTATCTGTAATGGCTATGCCTACGTCGGACCTAAACAAAAGCGGCAGTACATTAAAACTAGCCTTAACCGCTGAAAAAAATTCTTCGTCACTCAAATCCATAATTAACTCACACCTTTCATTAAGTTCAATTCATATTACTCCACAATTATAGTACCATCCTGCCTTATGTGAATCTTCTGTCCATTTCTTACACAATTCAGGAATTCATCTCCAAGCTGGTCTATGGCTATTATCCTCCTGTCATTCCAAACATCACACAGTATTATGCCCGCAGCCGCCAGAGAATCTATATGTTCTGAAAAAAGCATGGCAGAAGGTCCGATGCCTTTCTCTGTTATACTCTGCAGAATCATTCCTCCTGTTGTAGAACCAATGGTCTTAGGAAGACATATTATTTTATTCTTCAGGTCCTTCCCATAGAGATCCTTGTTATTCTGGTCCGAGCAGATTGTACTTCCCGTACTCAATGCTCCAAAATAAGATGCCAGTACATTGAATCCCTGACGGGTGACAATAATTTCCCCGGTCGTATTTCCTCCCAGCACAACTCTTCCTTTAAAATTTTTAGTCAAATTTCTCAGCCCCCTTGATATCACCATTGACAATTGCATATAGAACATCTTGATCCAGAAGAAATCTGGCCTTCGAATATGTTCTCAATTTATTGGAATTTGTTATTACCGGCTGCTTTGAACATTCAGGATTACTCATATACATGAGTGGACATATATAAGTAAGATGTACTCCCATATCAGTCAGTTTTTTATATGCCTTTTCATCAGACCTGAATTTTGAAATTACATCCGGTGCGGCACTCAAAACAGTATTTAATTCTACTTTGGATTTTTCTTTTTTATCTAAGGCACTGGATATTTTGTCACTCCAATCGTATATCTGATCTATGGACAAGTGTGGACATCCTATAAAACAAACTGCCGGTCTGGCATTCATGTTTTCCCACAATACAGGATATGATTCAATTATATTTCTAATTTCATTGTCATCTACAACATATGTATTGTACTCCTTCTCCAGAAGCTCCCTGCCTTCTTCAACTGCCTCCGGAGTAATATTTTCAACATGATATAATCCAACAGCCCCATTTGATGCACTGGCAGCTCCCATATCCTTGAGATAATCCATTGTAGTATTATTCATACCTTTTCCTAAAAATTTATCAAGTCCTATGATATATGGGACATCTTCAACTACCTTCATTCCAATAGCACTTCCAAGAACCTGTGCATTCGGCAATTTTGAAGTTTTCACTTGAATCACCCATTTTGCACGTCTTCCTTTATCTGTAACCAATCCAAACTCCGGAACTTTCCCGACTATTCCACACAAAAGCTCTATAATTCCAGAATTTCTGTTTGTCCTTGCACCAATAACTGAATTTGCAAATACAACTGCCGAAGATTCAGCCCAAGAAATTATCTGCCCCTTCTCCGGTCTATTTCCAACCTCAGGCATGTAACATGTACAAGTAAATGCATTGTCATTTTTGATTCCCAATTTCTTAAGCTGAGTTTCATATCTTTCTTGATTACTGTACAGAACACCAAATACCTTTTTTTGTACTTCATTACATTCCACATTTTCATAATCAATAGGCCTTGGATCAACAGTAAATGGCTCTTTCGTCCTAATACCCGCCCCTATTATCTCATCCATCATGTCAAATACCGTATCCAGCCCAACCATACCAAATGATGTAACAAGATGCACCGGTCCATCAATATCCAGAAGACGTTTAGCACCGAAAGCTTTTCCATAAAGCACAACTGACTTTAAAGCCTTCCTCATAACCTCTCCTTTTTTTCCTTCGAGTATTTCTTTTTCCTCATGAGTAAGTTCCATATTATAATCTTCCATAATTCATATTCTCCTTAAATATTTCTAGAAACTTCATATGCATCCCATATGGCATACATTATATTTTTTACATTTTTAGCATCTCCAAGAACATATATATCATCTACTACATCACAAAGTTCATGATATAAAGTATTGTTGGACTTGTAACCCACTGATAAGATTATTGTATCCGCTTCAAATGATTTATCTCCATCTTTGGTATTGACAACCCCACCTTGCCCGTTTATTTCTTTGACCAGTGAAGAAGTCATTATATCAACTTTATTGTAGTTCAGCATATCCTTTAACATGTCGTAGTTCATAAAAGGCATGTCATGACCTCCCCCCAGAATTTTTTCTGAAGATTCAATGAGAGTAACATTCTTACCGTTCTGTTTCAGCCACAATGCTGTTTCGGAACCTACAAGGCCTGCCCCTACAATTGCAACATCACTGCCAATCCTGGAGAAATCCAATAAAGCCTCGTCGGCAGTTAATACATTGTTCTTTTTCATACCTGGTAAATCTAAATTTACAGGTGTAGAACCTGTAGAAACAATTACAACATCCGCCTTCTCGTTTCTCACCAAATTCAAATCCGCTTCAACACCAAAATGAATATTTACACCTAAATCTTCAAGTTCACCTTCATACCATTTTAAAAGTTTATAATCATTATTTTTGAAAGATGGAATGCTTCCTGCTATAACATGTCCACCAAGTTCATGGCTTTTTTCATACAGGTGTACTTCATGTCCTCTCATGGCGCATACTCTCGATGCTTCCATTCCAGCTATACCGCCACCTATAACCAGCACCTTCTTTTTTGTGGATGCCGGACTTATTCCATAATTTTTCTCTCTGCCACAGGCAGGATTTACTGCACAGGAAAGTGAACCACCCTTTGCAAGTCTTCCCATACAACCTTCATGACAAGACAGACACGGTCTTATTTTTTCTATTTTACCTCTTTTTACCTTGCTTGGCAGATATGGATCCGCCAAAAGGGGTCTACCCAATCCAATTATGTCACAATATCCTTCCTGCACAGCCTTTAAAGCCACATCTGGATCATCCATTCTACCTGCAGCTATTATTGGTACATCTAACGACCTCTTTAATATTCTGGCAAATGGAAGGTATATCCCATTTTTATCGAAATACATAGGTGGATGATTCCAATACCATGAATCATATGTTCCCGAATCTACATTTAAAGCATCATATCCAGCTTCAACCAATATTTTAGCTGCCTCTATTCCTTCCTCCGTATCCCTTCCAAGCTCTTTGAAATCTTCTCCTGGAAGTGCTCCCTGCCTTATTCCTTTAACAAAACTTTTCAAGCTGTATCTCAGTGAAACAGGAAAATCTTCTCCACAAATTCTTTTTACAGCTTTAACTATGTCAATAGGGAATTTCAACCTTCCCCTGATATCTCCTCCATATTCATCTGTTCTGTTATTATATAGACCAATGGTAAATTGGTCTATAAGATACCCCTCATGAACTGCATGAATTTCAATTCCATCAAACCCTGCATTTTTAGCTATAAACGCAGCCTCGGCAAATTTTTTTACGTAATTCTGAATTTCCTGAACAGTCAGCTCCCTGTGCTTCAGGCTCGGGTCCCATCTATTCTCTATATCACAGGGAGCAACCGCCTTTTTTATGATATTGGGTAAACCTGCTCGTCCAAAACCTCCTGTTAATTGTAGAAAAATTTTGGAATCATAGGCGTGTATTCTCTCAACCATTTCCTTTGTACTCATGATAAAAGCAGCTGGATTCATGGTTGGACATGGAATGCTGGGCCTTATGATCTCCTCAATCTCATTTTCCACACTGCAAAGTCCGGTTATAATCAGGCCAGTATTTCCTTTAGCCCTTTCTATGTAATATTCCGCTCCTTTTTGATTAAAAGTACCATTCTCTCCTGCAAACCCAAAAGGTCCCATAGGTGCCATGGAAAATTTATTTTTTATTTTCAGATTTCCTATTTCAGTACATTCAAATAAACATTTGTATTTATTCATATTTTTAGCTTTTCCTCCATAAAATTTCTTTAAATCAAAATTATACTTATATTAAATAATTCGTTTAACATTATAAAATCTTTATAATAAAAATTCCATAAAAAGTTATAAAAAATTATCTTGATACATTTTTTGCATATTGATATAATCATATTGTCAACCTTTATACAAATTTTAGTTCACAATAAATCATATGAGGAGATATTTTTATGGATGAATTATGGAATACAATATTAGAAACAGGCCAAAAACTTCTTAATGAAGGCAATATTACAAAAAAAGAAGCGGAAGCCCTGGCAAATGCCAGAGAAAGTGATATATTTCTGCTTTGCAGTTTTGCCAATAAAATAAGAGAGAAATTCAATGGAAGCAATGTGGATTTGTGTTCGGTGATAAATGCAAAATCAGGCAAATGTCCCGAGGATTGTGCCTTTTGTTCTCAGTCTGCTCATCATCATACAAACACAAAATGTTATCCACTTGTAGATGAAGACGAAATTGTTGAAACTGCAATAAGGCGTGAAAAGGCAGGTGCAAGACACTGCGACATTTGTACAAGCGGTCTTGGATATACAGGAAAGGAAGAAAACTTCAAAATCATATTAAGTGCATTTAAAAGAATGAAAAAAAGTACAAATTTAAAGCTGTGCGCCTGTCTTGGAACTCTCACCATGGATGCGGCAAAACAGCTGGCAGATGCAGGTGTTGAACGTTATAACCACAATCTTGAAACAGCAAGGAGCTTTTTTTCAAAAATCGTATCAACTCATGGATATGATGAAAGAATTGATACGATACGTTATGCAAAAAAAGCAGGCATGGAAGTATGTTCAGGAATGATCATAGGAATGGGTGAAACCATGGAACAGCGTATTGAACATGCCTTTTTACTAAAAAAACTCGACGTGAATGCAGTACCTTTAAATGTATTGAATCCTGTGAAAGGGACAAAACTTGAAAATGCAAAACCTCTTACTCCTATGGAAATAATCAAAACTTTTGCCATAATGAGATTTATACTGCCTGATAAAAACATAAGATTTGCCGGTGGAAGGGAGAAAAATCTCAGAACCCTCCAGCCTCTTGGATTTATTGCCGGTATAAATGGAATGCTGATAGGTAACTACCTGACCACAAGCGGACAGGAAGTAAATAAAGACTTCCAGATGCTTCAGGATCTGAACTTAACTTATTAATAAATTTAATTCAACATGCTGGCATATACTGCCAGCATTAAAAATATATTTCAATTAAAATATTCGCTTATACTTTCAAAACATCCATTGACCATATACTCCATATCATCTTTCTGAATAATATATGGAGGCATAAAATATAATACATTTCCTATCGGCCTCAAAAGCAGCCCTTTGTTTAAAGCTATCTTATATATTTCATAACCTACCCTGTCCTTCCAACTGAAACCTTCTTTTGTATTTTTGTCTTTAACAAGCTCTATTGCCGTTATCATTCCAAGTTGGCGTATATCTCCTATAAAAGGGACATTCTTTGCCTTCTCAACTGTAAGTTCTCCAATTAATCTGGACTTGCTTTTGTTCTTTTCAATTATGTTTTCATCCTCAAATATATTCAAACTTTCACAAGCTGCGGCACATGCCATTGCATTACCTGCATATGTATGGCTGTGTATAAAAGTTTTCAATTTGACATAATCATCATAAAATGCATTATATATTTTTTGAGTAGTTAAAACTGCAGACATAGGCATATATCCGGCACTAATTCCTTTAGACAAACACATTATATCAGGACTTATACCAGCATGGTTGCACGCAAACATCTTTCCTGTTCTTCCAAAGCCAACAGCTATTTCATCTGCAATCAAAATTATATCATAATAGTTGCATGCTTCTCTTAGTTTTTTCAAATAGACATGTGAATAGATTTTCATTCCCGCTGCACCCTGAACCATGGGTTCTACAATTATAGCACAAAGTTCTTCATTATGAATTTCCAGCTCTTTTTCCATATATTCAAAACATTCGGCATTGCAGCTATTTCTTTCTTTTCCATATCTGCATCTATAGCAGTCAGGCCCTTGAACTCTGAGTGTATCTATAAGAAGAGGCTTGTAAATTTTATTATACAAGTCCAATGCACCTACGGACAATGCCCCGATGGTCTCTCCATGATAGGCATCAGTTAGTGCAGCAAATCTTGTTTTTTTAGTTTTCCCTATCTGCTGGTAATACTGGAAGCTTATTTTCAAGGCTATTTCCACTGCAGAAGATCCATTGTCCGAAAAGAATATTTTTTCCAAACTCTTTGGAGATATATTTATGAGCCTCTCTGCCAATTCAACAGCAGGTTTATTAGAAAAATGTGCGAAAATAACATGTTCCACTTCATTTAATTGTTTTTGGATTGCTCCATTGATTCTTGGATTGCTATGTCCAAAAATGTTTGTCCACCAAGAACTTATACAATCCAGATACGAATTACCATGTATATCCTGTAAATAACATCCTCTTCCCTTTTCTATTATAACAGGAGGCAGTTCCTCACAATCCTTCATCTGTGTACAGGGATGCCATATATATTTTAAATCCTTTTTCTCGAGACTTTCCATTCACCTACACCTCCTTCATACAATCAATTATTTGCTTTGAATTAAATACTTTTTCAGCTGTTTTCTTTATGCTTTCCATGAAATTATGTTCATTTTTCTCAATATGCGGCATAATTCCGAGTACAGGAACTCCAGTCATTCTTCTTATCATATCTATATTGTCATTGCACATAATCGTATTTTTGTATTCATTTATTATAATTCCTTTTATGCATATTCCTACATTCTGCATATACTTAACAGTTAAAACGGTATGGTTTATAGTTCCCAAGCCTGCTTTTGCAACCAAAATCACGTCCATGTCAAGTTCCCTTATTAACTTGTCCAAAGTGTATATCTGTTCATTAAAATCAGTAAGAGGACAGGTCACTCCTCCACTGCCTTCGCATATTATATAGTTATACTTTTCCTTTAAATCATTAAATCTGTTTTTTATTAATTCTATATCAATGGGATTGTTCTCAAGTTTTGAAGCTAAATACGGTGATACTGCTGTTATATATATATATGGAGTAATATAATCATATTTTTCATGAATATTGGCAATGGAGCATACAAATTTAGTATCTCCAGGAACCATCTTCCCCTCTTTTACTTCAGCTCCACTCAATGCAGCTTTAAAGTAAACCGTATTATATCCATCTCTGCACAGAATATAGGTCAATGCCCCGGTAACCAATGTCTTGCCTATTTCAGTGTCAGTTCCTACTATGTATACACCTTTAGTCATTCTAAATACCTTCTTTCTCTTATAACCTTTTATAGAACTAACTGTAGATTTTATCCAGTACCTTCAATTTTAATGATAAAAACGCAGCCGACACACTTATTACAAGATCACCTCCTACACAAATTATAAATCCGTAAAATACTGCCCAGGCCATGGTCTTTCTGTCTCCCATATATAAGTTATAAATCAGGTATAGATGTAACACACCGAATAAATAAACAAAAAACAATCCGCATAAAATACACAGTAATGAATTGATAAAATTGGGATTTCTTATTTTGGATCTTAACTTTCCGATTACAAATGAAGCAACTATGAAGCCTACCAAATATCCAAAGGTAGGCTTGAATATGTAATATAAACCTCCTCCCTCTGTAAAAATCGGAATCCCTGCAAGTCCCATAACAACATACAGGATTTGTGACAATGCCCCCAATCTTGCTCCAAGTATAATCCCACTAAGAGCACAAAACAGCCATTGAAGTGTAAATGGAACATAGGGTATAGGTATTTTTATAAAACCACCTACCGCAGTCAAAGCTGCAAAAATTGCCACCATAATCATATCTTTTGTCTTCAATAGAATCCCTCCAATATTTAATTGTAAACTTATAATTATAGTATGGTTGACAATTAAATATTATAGCCCTATTTTGAATTTTGTCAATAAATTTATTTTCAGCTTCTCCACAACTACTCACACCGAAGTGAATCCACAGGATCTAGTTTAGCTGCTTTTCTTGCCGGTATTATAGCCGATATCATCGATACAATAATCGTAAAAATTATTGTAAACAATATAATCGAAACCCTGATATCCACTATTTTCATCCCATTTTCTATACCTCCTATTTTATATATTACAACTAATTTGTTTATAACAATCCCAAGCACCAGCGAAATAATCGTTCCAAGGATTCCGCCTATGAATCCAATACTTCCAGATTGTACGGTGAACATCCTCCTTATGTCCTTTTTCGATGCCCCCTGTGCTTTCATTATACCTATTGATTTTTTCTTTTCATATACAGCCATTGTCATTGTATTTACTACACCTATGGATGCTACCAAAAGTACTATGACACCTGCGGCCACAAGGAGTGCCTGCAATATTGCAAGTAAATTGTTTATTCTGTTGACATATCCAATCTGTGAGTTCTCCACATATCCCATCTTTTTAATTGCATCATCCACCTGTTTAACAGCAGAGATCGAACTGGCCTCTACCTGTACATTATCATAACCCTTTTTAGCCAGATAGTTACTTTCATTCATATAATATTCCTGTATCTGCCCGGCAATTTTGTCCGGTACGACCACTGCATTTCTTCCATTTTCATATACCTTGTTTACTATTCCCGCTATTTTTAAATTCACCGTAAACGGCTGTCTAGACTGGATCCCATAGATATCAGGCAGTGAAACCTTTATTTTCATATTCTTTCCTACAGCATCTTTATAATTCTTTATACCCATTTTCCCAAGCAGTCCCTGACCTACAAGTGCCGAGCCATCTTCCGTCTTGCTCAAAGCATTTCCGTGCAGGACTGGCTCATATCCATATTTTTTTACCTTGTCCTTGTTTGATTTTACATCATTTTGTTCTGCATTTGTAAAAACTGGATAATTAAGATTATATCCTCGTATATCTACTTTGCTTGCAGTTTTGTCATCTATTTTAACTTCTTCTACAACAGTATTGATGGATGCATTAATCAACGACACACCATCTATTTTTTTTAATTTATCCAGTGCAGCTGCATCTATTTTCTTGAATTCGTGTTTTCCAGAATTTGTTTCAGGTTTTACCGTAATTATTTTCATGGTATCAATTTCCCTCATTTTTTCGGAACTTATCTTCTGAATTCCCTGGCCAAGCCCTGCCATAAGTATTATAAGCATCGCACCTACCGATATGCCAATTGCAGTAAGTGCAGTACGGAGCTTTCTCTTTCTGAGATCACTAAAGGACATTTTCAAACAATCTGCAATCTTCATTTCAAATCACCCTTTCCTATGAATTTAAAGCTTTTACTGGATCCATCTTTGAAGCTTTTCTAGATGGGTATATTCCTGCAATTATAGAAACTACAATTGAAAATGAAAGTGTTCCAAAAGCAAGAGATATTGGCATGTTAAAATTTATTGTTTCATTTATTTTCTTATTCTCAAGGAACATCTTAAGTCCAAACTGAATTATTTTTAAATTGAGCATGCTAAATATAATTCCCATTATTCCTCCTACAAAACCTATCATTCCGGATTGAATGATAAATACACCATGTATGTCCTTTCTGCTTGCTCCTAGTGACTTCATAATACCTATGGATTTTGTTCTCTCATATATAACCATGATCATTGTGTTTACAATTCCAACACTTGCGACCAGGAGAACTACCATTCCAAGTATGGAAAGTATCGCCTCTATCATTTTGAATGAACTCTTTATCTTTTCAACTACATCCTGATAACTCATATAAAAATAATCCATTCTCTTTATTTTGTCACCTATATATTTGACATCATCTACACTTCTTGCATATATGATTACAGAGTCGTACCCCTGCCTATCTATATAGTTGTTTTGTAGAGAATAATAGCTCTTTACTTTTGATACAGCATCAATGGATGCCCATATAGTATTTTTAGTCTCAAATTTTTCATTCAGCACACCGACTATTTTTGCATTCAGTTTTAAAGGCTTAAGCTTTATATTCTCATTTTCAGTCTGATTTTCAATTATAGTCATATTCTTTCCAATAACACTTTTATAATTTTTTATTCCCATGGAATCAAGATATTTCTGACCTACAACAACTGAATTTTTGTCGGATTTGTTCAAATTCCTTCCTGCAATTATAGGCCTACTCCCTTTTTTGGTATTGTCATAAACAACTGTGTTGTCATTTGAAGCAGTTAAAATGGTTTCATCTTTCTTGATCTTTCCATTTACATTAATACTGCTTATACTCTGGTTTAAAACCGCAGTTAATTTCTCTATCCCCTTTATATTCTTTAATTTTTCTACTGTATTATTGTCAATTTTTCTGAACATATCATTTATATCAATGTCAGCTAAATCTTCATTGTACTGATCAAAATATTTGTAGTTGTATACCTCAACACTCTTTAAATGTGAATCGTCAATTTGCTTCAGGACAAGATTTTCACCTGATGTTCCAATACTTACCATTGTAACTACAAGCATGGTACCTATTGCAACAGCAAGAGATGTCAGTAAAGTTCTTCCTTTTCTTCTTTTCAGTCCCTGCAGGGCCAGTCCAAATCCATCCCCGAATTTCATCATTTTACACCTCCATTATACGGCCGTCTTTTATTCTTATCATTCTCTTTGCTTTTCTGGCTTCTTCCATATTATGTGTAACCATGATTATAGTGTATCCCCTGTTATTGAGGTCAATCAGAAGTTTCATTATCATATTCCCATTTTTTGAATCCAGATTGCCTGTGGGCTCATCGGCAAAAATTATTTTAGGTTCATTTACAAGCGCCCTTGCAATACTGACCCTCTGTCTCTGTCCTCCGGACATTTCATTTGGTCTATGCTTTGCTTTGTCGCTAAGTCCAACCATTTCAAGTGCCCTGATCGCCTTCATTTTTCTCTCCTTTTTGCCGACTTCTGCAAATATCAGTGGCATCATTACATTTTCCAATGCAGTCTGCGTATTTTCAAGATTGAAAGATTGAAATACAAATCCTATGGTCTGATTTCTATACCTCGACATATCCTTGTCCTTAAACTTGCTTATATCCTTTCCATCTACAAAAATACTTCCGGATGTAGGAGTATCAAGTCCACCGATAAGATGCATAAGTGTTGATTTTCCAGAACCCGAAGGTCCGACTACAGCCGCAAATTCTCCATCATCTATCTTCAAATCTATGTCGTCAAGTGCAACAACCTTTTCCTTTCCCATCATATAAATTTTGGAAACATCCTTTACCTCTATCATATTATTACCTCCATATAAGTGTAGTGTACTATATATATAGTACACTACACTTATATGATTGTCAATAAAAAAAGATCTGACCGGTTATACGGACAGATCCTCTATAAAATATTGTTTTTTTCCAGAAACTTGGTGTTGAAATTTCCACTTTTGAATATATCATTCTGCATGAGCTTTTTGTGAAAATCTATTGTAGTATCAACTCCTTCAATAACAAATTCATCAAGAGCTCTTCTCATTCTTGCTATTGCCTCATTTCTATCCCTTCCCCAGGCTATAACCTTTGATATCATGGAATCATAAAATGGAGGAATAGTATATCCGCTGTATACAGAACTGTCTATCCTTATTCCAATTCCACCAGGTGCTATATAATTATTGATTTTTCCAGGTGACGGTATAAAATTTTTATAGGGGTTCTCAGCATTTACTCTGCACTCAATGGCACATCCGTTTCTTTTGACATCGCATTGTGAAAACGATAATTTTTTCCCCTCTGCTATGGATATCTGCTCCTTTATCAAATCTATTCCCGTTGTCATTTCAGTAACTCCATGTTCAACCTGAACCCGTGTATTCATCTCCATAAAATAAAATTTGTTGTCTGAATCAAGAAGAAACTCCACTGTTCCAAGACTATTGTAATTTACAGCCCTGCACGCCCTGACTGCAGCATTTCCCATGATCTTACGAAGCTCATCATTCATGGCCGGAGATGGCGATTCCTCTAAAAGTTTTTGATGACGCCTCTGAATTGTACAATCCCTTTCTCCCAAATAGACTACATTGCCATAGTTGTCTCCAATTATCTGTATTTCAACATGTCTTGTATCTTCAAGATATTTTTCCAGATAAACTGCAGGATTGCCAAAATAATTTTCAGCTTCTTTTTCTGATTCTTCAATTGCCACTGCAAGATCTTCCCTGTTTCGCGCGACTCTCATGCCCTTGCCACCACCACCGGCAGAGGCTTTGACTATTACAGGATATCCTATTTTTTGAGCCATTTCCATTGCCCTGTCCTTGTCCTCTATCTCACCTTCCGATCCCATTACAACAGGTACATCAGCTCTTTTCATGGTCTCTTTTGCATTGGACTTGTCCCCGAGACTGTCAATAATTCTATAGTCAGGCCCTATAAAACATATGTTGAATTCTTCACATGCTCTGGCAAAGGTTGAACTCTCTGAAAGAAAGCCATATCCCGGATGAATGGCATCAGACTTTGAATGGATTGCCACCTCTATTATACTGTTCATATTCAGATAAGTATCCTTTGCGGAAGTTTTCCCTATACAATAGGTTTCATCTGCAAGTTTAACATGAAGTGACTCTTTATCGCTCTCCGAATAAATTGCAACTGCGGCAATTCCAAGTTCATGACAGGCACGTATGATTCTGACTGCAATTTCGCCCCTGTTTGCTATAAGGATCTTTTTAAACATAATTATTTTTCACTTCCTTTTATCTCAAACAAAGGTTGTCCATACTCTACAAAATCTCCATCCTTAACCAGTATGTCAGCAATTTCTCCATTAATACCTGCCTCAACTTCATTGAACAGCTTCATCACCTCAACCAGGCCCACTACCGTATTTTCCTCCACCCTATCATGAAGTTTTACAAAGGGCTCTTCATCTTCTTCCTTTCTCAAATAAAAAGTTCCTGCAAGAGTTGATTTTATATAGTCTTTTTTTACGCCGCTTTTATCATTTTCTATATGTACTTCAGTATCCACTGTATTTTCTATACTGCAGCTATTCTGTTCTTTTAATCCTTCTTCTTTAGAATTTCCTCTTTCTATTACTACTTTGCTGTTCTCCTGTTCGAATTCAAAATGGGAAAAGTCATGTTTTTCAATAATTCCCATTATTCTATCCAAATCATCTATTTCAATCATCTTTTTACCTCCTGATGCAATCAAATACTTATCAATCCAACAGATTTTTTTAACTCTTCTATATATTTTTCTCTATTTAAATATAAATTTTCTGCTTCTTTAAGTGTTATCTTCCTGAATTTAACTTTTTCAGAAGGCTTGAGCTGAACCAATTTCTGAACGTCACAGGCGGCAACATGCGCTATTTTGGGATAACCTCCTGCTGTGGCCCTGTCAGCCAGAAGAACTATTGGATTCCCATCCGGTGGAATCTGTACAGTTCCAAAGGATACCTCTCCCGATATCATCTCAATACTTTTCCTGAATTCAATTTTAGGACCCTTGAACCTATATCCCATCCTATCTGATCTTGAATCTATGCTAAATGGTAAACTAAAAAAGTCACGTATGCTCTCCTCTTTTACACAATCAAACTGTCTGTCCTCAAATACTCTTATCACTACTGCATCACTGCCGTCAGGGAAAGAATTCTTCACATACCATCCTGGGGCGGTAAAACTTCCAACTTTTCCATGATGTTTCAGTTTATCAATTATGCTCAGGGAAAGTTCCGGCTTTTCTCCAATTTCAAGTACATCATCCTTTTGAAGAGCTCTGCCTTCTTTACCTCCTATGCCCGCTCTGATATATGTACTCTTGCTCCCCATGAAAGCCGGAACATCAAAACCTCCTGCTATGGACAAATAGCATCTGCAGCCATATGTACATCTCCCGAAATTCAATATTGAGTCCTCATTCAAATATACAGGCCTTTCCATTGGAACTCTTCTGCCGTCAATTGATGGTGAAAGATCTGCACCTGTTATGGAAATCAAACTTCCTCCTGGTATTTCCAATGAAGGTCCTATCAGTGTAATTTCAAGCACCCCTTCATTTTCATCATTTCCAACAACAATATTTGCGAGTCTCATGGAATAAGCATCCATAGCTCCACTGGCAATGACTCCATACCTTTGATATCCATATCTTCCATAATCCTGAATTGTTGTCAAAAGTCCAGGTGTCAATACATTCACACTCATAACATCTTCTCCTTCAGTTTAATATACTCATTACAGGAAATAGGATAAAATTTTGCTATATCTCCGCATTTTAAAAGAGTCTTCCGGCTGCTCTCCAAATCAAATAGTTTCAGAGGAGTTCTTCCTATTATCTGCCATCCTCCAGGAGTTTCTATAGGATAAACACCTGTCTGCTTTCCTGCGATTCCAACAGATCCTTCCGGTATTTTCGTTCTTGGAGATTTACGCCTCGGCGTATAGATTTTTTCCGACATGCCTCCAAGATACGGAAATCCCGGTGCAAATCCTATCATATATACAAGATATCTGCCACTGCTGTGTATTTTCACTACTTCATCTTCAGTAAGATTATTCACTTCTGCCACATGTCCTATATCCGGTCCGAATTCCCCTCCGTAGCAAACGGGAATCTCTACTATATTTTCTTCATAACTGCATGAAAAATCAAGTTTCGACAATATATCCTCAATTTTTGCCCTGACTACTTTAAAAGGTTCTTCACTCCCCATTTTTAAAGGATCATAGATTAGTGAAACGCTTGAAAAATATGGTATATATTCTATAAGTCCATGAAATGGATTTTCGTCCAGATAGGCACAAAATATTCTTATTTGTTTATTTATACCTTCATCAATCTTATTTCCAAACTCAACAAGAGCTGAAGTTTCACTTGCCTGTAAAATATTAAATTCATTCTCCACCATAACTTATCACATCCACTGCCTTATTTATAAACTCTTTTTACTCTTTTTCCTATTCCACAGACAAATTCATAATTGAAGCTTCCCGCCATCTCAGCCAGCTGTTCCACAGTAATCCTGTTTTCACCGTCACATCCAATCAATGTTACTTCATCTTCAATTTTTACATTATCTATATGAGTTATATCAACCATCATCTGATCCATGCATATTCTTCCTATTATAGGAGCATATTGTCCATGAATAAGTACTTTTGCCTTTGAAGAAAGTGCCCTCATATATCCATCTGCATACCCTACAGAAACAGTTGCAATTCTGGTTTTTCCCTGTGTAACATAAGTTTTTCCATAACTTATACCGCAGCCGCTGCCGACTTCTGAAATATTTATGACATGGGACTTCCATTCCAGTGCCGGTATTAATTTTATAGAATTCTTATCTACTTCCTCCGACGGGTACAATCCATATGTAATTATTCCGCTTCTTACCATGTCAAAGCGATGATCGCCAAATTCCATAATTCCTGCACTATTACAAATATGTTTAAGTGGAATGTTTATATTTCTGTCCCCAAGCATCTTCAAAAACTCATCATACCTTTTCATCTGTATCCTAGTATAACTTTTGTTCTCTTCATCGGCACATGAAAAATGTGTGAACAGCCCTTCAACAACTACATTATCCATATTCATTATCTTTCCTACAGCTGAAACGCTTTCTTCATTGACCTTGAAACCAATTCTGTTCATTCCCGTTTCCAGAGCGATGTGAATTTTTGCCTTTTTATCGTGATGAGCTGCACATCTTGACAGTGCCTCTGCAGTTTCCAGATTGTATATGGTCTGGGTGATATCATATTCAACTATATCTGGATACTGACTTGGAGAAGTGTACCCGAGAATCAATATTGGAAGATGTATACCGCTTTGCCTGAGTTCTATCGCCTCTTCTATAGTTGCCACTGCAAAATAGTCAACTCTGTCCTCAAGAAAACTTCCCACTTCTATGGCACCATGACCATATCCATCCGCTTTTATTACAGCCATTACTTTTACATGCTCATCTACTTTTTTTTTACCTCGTCTATATTATGCCCTATAGCTTCCAGACTTACTTTGGCATATGTTCTTAAATAGTTTTCCATAAATATATAAACCTTCTTTCTATAATTATAATGAAGCTATTTTTATATTTTCCTTTTTAAAAGCTTCATTTATTTTCTCTACAAATTCCAGGGCCTTCGCTCCATCCCCGTGAACACATATGGAATCAGCCCTAAGTGGAATATCAATTTCATTTATTGTCTTTACCTTCTTTTCTTTAACCATCCTTGTGACTCTTTCAATGGCAACTTTCTCATCGGTTATGACAGCACCAGCCTTTTTCCTGTCCACAAGAGAGCCATCATCATTATAGGCCCTGTCTGCAAAAACCTCACTTGCTGATTTCAGCCCTGTATTTTGAGCAGCTTCAATCATTCTGCTTCCACTTAGAGCAAGCAGAACCAAATCAGGATTTACTTCATATATTCCCTCACAAATGGATGAAGCAAGTTCCAGATCCCGTGCTGCCATATTGTAAAGTGCACCGTGCAGTTTTACATGATTCATCTTTATATCCCTGGCCCTGCAGAAAGAATCAAGTGCTCCAATCTGATACTGTACAATAAGTTTGGCCTCTCTGAAGGAAATATCCATTTTTCGCCTTCCAAATCCAACCAAATCCGCAAATCCGGGGTGCGCCCCCACAGAAACATTATACTTTTTACATAATTCAACCGTATTATCCATTACCACAGGGTCGGAAGCATGAAAGCCACAGGCAATGTTAGCCGATGAAATGTATGGTATAACCTCTTCATCTGAACCAATTCTGTAATTTCCAAAACTTTCACCTAAATCACAATTCAAATCCACCTTGTACATGATATCTCCTCAATATTTAAGATCTATATTTTTTATATCAGTTATAAGCATATGTCCCGGTGAATGCGTAATAACTATTTCAGGCTTTACATTCATAACTACTGACTGTGGTGTAACACCGCAGGCCCAGAATACAGGTACTTCATCCTCTTTTATGGTAACAGCGTCACCGAAATCCGGTTTTGTTATGTCCTTTATTCCTATTACAGATGGCTCTCCTATATGGACTGGTGCTCCATGCACCTTGGGCATCTCTCCGCTTATCAGAACAGACTTTACTATCTGATTATATGGAAGAGGTCTCATGCTTACAACCATTTTCCCGTTGAACATGCCTGCCGGTGTGCAGTCAATATTTGTTATGAACATCGGCACATTACAATTTTCTTCAATATGTCTTATAGGAACATCTGCTTCAATCAGATCAGATTCAAAGGAAAAACTGCATCCAATTAAAAAGCTGACAAAATCATCTCTCCACATATCATCCACATCTGTATACTCACCGGTCAGGATTCCTTTTTCATATACTCTGTATTTCGGTATATCCGTCGTGATGTCAATATCATTTCCCAGATACTTTAGTTTTTTACAGCCTTCATCACTTACTTCAAGCAACGGACAGGACTTTGGATTTCTCTGCGTAAAAAGCAGGAAATCATAAGCCAGCTCTTTAGGAAGAATGACCAGGTTGGCCTGGGCATAACCTGCACACATTCCTGCCGTTGGAGTTGTAATCTTTTCTTCACGTATCAACCTGCGGACATCATATGGTTTCATACTTGAACAATCCATATTCCAAACACCCCTAAATTATCTTTTTCAATTTTTGTTCTCTGCCATCCAAAGCTTTCTGATCCTGATAAAAACCCAATTCTATTACTTTATCAAACCACGCAGCACAAGTCCTGTCAAGTTTCATTGCAGATTCTATACATTCTCTCATGAGGTTTACTATGGATAAGTTCATTGACATATTGCATCCATCTATGGCCGGAATCAAATCTCCATACATATCTATCATTCCACTTCTTGATGCAGTAATCATAGCTTCCTTTTCCATCTCAACAGTATGCATTATATTCAAATCCTTCTTAAGATAGGATAATGCTGCTATAAGCCCATAGCATCCCCAATCCGAAACTGTAGCCGTTATAATATTATCTGCACCTACACTTGCCAGTATTCCTCCACCGCATCCACATGAACAACTACCCTTGGCTGCATATGGAACATACTTTTGAATATGATCCTTTAAAGTTCCCATGCCAAGCTCATTTCCAAGATCACCGATTGCTATATTCAGTACACCTTTTTGCTTCAATTTGGTAAACAGTATATCCCTCTTTGCTTCTATTTCAGTTACATCTTTGCCTACTGCATTGTGATATACTCCAACCGAATTTGCTCCCGGGCATTCTATACTTATAACTGCACTCGGCAGACCTTCAGCCATGATCTTACCAGCTTGTTCTTCAGCTTTGGCTGCATCTTTTGTGAATGTTATTCCAGCTATGGAAAGCGGATATTCCTTAAGTTCCTCAATATTATCGTAGAAATGAAGTCCAACTACATAGGCCAGATTTTTTACAGCCTCTATATTGTCCTCAGGACATATTATTACTGGTTTTACATTAAATCCCTTTACGAGAGCTCTTGCCAGAAGCATTGTACTTACAATTCCATCCATCTCCGCCTTTTTGAATGGGAGAAGCACAAAGCCTGTCAATATATATACAAGATCTCCTTCTTTTAATGTACCTACCAGCTTCTGGGCACTGTTCATTGTCAAAGGCCCTTCCGTATATTCCCTTGCAGCACTATATAAAATTCTGCACACTCCATATCCTCTCGGATCAAGATTCATTAGGTTGTCCAAATTTTCTCCTATATTCAATATGGTCAATTCTTCCTGATTCATAAAATGGCCCCCTGTTCTACATTTGTTTCTTCTAAATATTCCTCAAGTAATGCATCTTGAAGTTTCTTAACTATTTCCGGTGCTTTTCCACCTACAGGTTTTCCATCTATTTCGGCAGCGGTCATGCAAAATTGTCCTGAACTTGTAACTATAACTTCATCTGCATTCATAAGATCCTTTACTGTAAATGCAGTTTCATTTACAGGTATATTGAATTTTTTACACATTTTTATTATGTGTGCTCTTGCTATACCCGGAAGAATCAAATTGTCAGCAGGTGCTGTTCTAAATATCCCATCCTTTATAATCGAAACATTGCTGTGAGCACATTCAGTAACTCTATCTCCCCTATGGAACACTGCCTCCTGGCATCCTGCTTCTTCAGCCTTTTGTGCCGCTATAACACTTGGCAGAAGATTCAATGTTTTTATATTACAGTGTAAAAATCTCGTATCCTCCAGGGTAATTAACTTCAGCTTCTGTGACATGTCTTTTACTTCCAATGGTTTTAATACAATCCACAAATTTGCCTTTACCTCATCTCCAGGGAAAATATGGTTGCGCATACCTGTCCCTCTTGTAACCTGCCAGTATACAAATTGTTCACCGGAATCCACTTTTTTAACCATCTCAGTAAGAATTTCCTTTAATTCATCTTTTGTATATGGGATTTTTATTCTAAGTAGTCCTGCACTGTTAAAAAATCGGTCAATATGCTCATCAAGTGCGAATATTATATGATTTCTGCTGTAGGTAGCATCATAAACTCCATCACCAAAATAACATACACGATCATTCATAGGTATTGTCATATTCTCAATCAAATCATATTTTCCGTTGTAGTAGCCTAAATTTTCCATATAATACTTCCTCCCTTAAATTAAGAAAATCATAATTTTAGATATAAAAATTTTCATTTCTCTATCTAAATACATATATTTTTTAATAATTTTTAATTTATAAGTACATATTATATTAATAAATATTTTTTTTCAATATCTCATGAAATTTATGTATAATTTAGTTTTTAGCATACTTTGTGCAAAAATATTTATTTCATTTTATTATATATGGCAAAATTTTTTTAGTTTAATAATTGAGCATACTTTTATTTATCAATTATATTATATGAAATATATTAGCAATCACCCTTCACATTTTTTAGGACACAATAGGTTTTTGTTTTTGATACTCCCTCTATACCCTTTATTTCCCGATGTATCTTTTCTAGATCTTCCGGTGATTTGCAGATTATCTTCAAAATAAAATCAAAATCCCCTGTAAGATAATAGCAGAAAATTATATTATTATTTTTCTTTATCTCATCCGTAAATGAATCGTAAAATTTCGGATGATCCAGACTGACCTCCATCAAAGCGCTCGTATTATTACCCAATTTAATTTCATCCAATACTATAGTATAATTTCTTATTATACCATTTATTTCCATTTTCTTGATGCGTTCAAGAACTGCTGAAACCGACAAATGTACTTTTTTGCTTATTGCAGATGCCTTGGTCCTTGCATTATGCTTTAAACACTCCAATATCTCATAATCCATATGATCCATAAATATATCACTCCAAACCTTTTATCTAATTCTAATATGAATTTCCTATTTTATTTTATAATATATGAAAACAATTTTAAACTATTAAAAGCTGGCCTTCAAACCAGCTTTTAATAGTTTATTCTATTTACAATACTTTCATTTTTGATATCAACTATTTCAGCATCACTATTATATTCTATAAAATCTATTATATTTTCCATAATAGCGTCAGCCTGTGAGGAATTTGCACAAATTCCAGCTATACCTATAACTATAATTTTATGAATATCCTGCTTATCTATTTCAGATACTGAAATATTAAACTTGTTTTTAAGTTTCTGAACTATACTCTTTACAATCATCCTCTTTTCCTTCAGCGAACTAACCCAGGATGCTCTCAATGTGATTTCCATAAGTAAAATTCTCATTTCTTTTCATCTCCCTACAGTATAAAATAGCTTTTAATTGCCTTCAAGTGCTTAAAGGGACATTTGTGTGAAAAAATAATACTGCATTCTGTTTAGAAGGCTGACAGCCTTCTTATCCATACCATTTTCCAGTATCCATGTCATAAGCACAAAAACATTCGCCACGTAAAGCTTTGCCAATAGATCCATTGAAACATCTGTAGCTTTTTTATGCTGTTGTAAATATATACGACACTGCGAAAAAAGGATCTTTTCAATTTCTTCCCGCAGATCTCCCCTTGGTACATGAACCTTCAGCAGTGTCTTTATCTCCTCCTTGCGATGTGAAAATATTTGGGAAATATCGCCTATGATTTTCTCTACACCGCCGCTTTCCGTCTGTAAAAAACGCAATTTAGCTTTCTTCCTCACAATATCAGCATAGCACTGTACAACTTTTTCCAGAAGATCATATTTATCTACGTAATGGCTGTAAAAAGTGGATCGGCTTGTTAATGAAGCCTCACATATATTTTTAATTGTAATGCTGTCAAAATCTTTTTTTTGCAGCAATTTGATAAAAGCTGCTTCAATAGTTTGTTTTGTTTTAAAAATACGCACATCCTCCGCCAATCAACTTCACCCCTCTTGTCCGATTTAATACATTTTTATCTAGTTTGTTTGATTACGAACATATTATACCATTTTAACAATTGTTTGTCGTTCAAAATAACAATATACTTTAGTTGATGGCCCATAGGTCAAATCAATTAAGCGGAGGTATTCTTATGTTCAAAAAATATACAGGCAATGAACAATTCGATCTGCAGATAACCCGTTTTACTTATGACTATGAAAATGATCCCAGGGTAAAGGAAGATTTAAAACAAATAGTGCCCAAATTAAAAGATTTTGACAGCTGGTATGAAAACTGGTCACATCTTGCTGTGAAACGGGAAAATGAGGGCTCTTACGGCATAGCCTCAAATTATTATAAGGCAGCTGAATTTTACCTGCAGCCCAAAAATCCCAGCAAACAGAAAATGTATGAAGGATACCGCAGAAACTTTTACAAATACTACAATGATTTTGATTTCAAAAGCTACAAGGTTCCCTATGAAAACTCTTTTCTTCCAGCTGTAGAGCTGTTCAACCTAAACGCACATAAAACACTGATTATTTTTGGAGGCTATGATTCCTATATGGAAGAAATTATCAAAGAAGCTGTATTCTTAAAAAATACAGACTATAATATAATTGTTTTTGACGGCCCGGGCCAGGGTACGGCTTTAAAAAACGGGCTTAAGTTTATTCCAAACTGGGAAAAACCAGTTTCGACGGTAATTGATTATTTCAATTTGAAACGTGTCAGTGCAATCGGCATGTCTTGGGGAGGTTATTTTGTCCTGCGTGCGGCAGCTTTTGAAAAGCGCATAGATAAAGTAATAGCATTCGATATCTTCTATTCCGGATTGGATCCATTGATGAATCGAATTCCCAAGGAAATAGGAAACAACCTTGTTAAATTGTTTAAAAACAACAAATTTAATGAATTCAATAATTTCATAAACAAAATGATGCAGGGCAATATTGATCTTACATGGAAAATAAATAAAGGCTACGAGATTACCGGCGAGGCCACGCCCTTTAATCTATACAGAAATTTCAAACGTCACAGTATAAAGGGCATAGGGCAGTTTATCAACCAGGAAGTTCTACTATTGGCCGGTGAAGATGATCAGTACGTACCAATCTCAAGACTCCCTCAAATTCAGCAGGAACTCTGCAATGCAGGCTCCGTTACAACAAAGGTTTTTACCAGAAAAACCGGTGGGGAACAGCATTGTCAAGTCGGCCAGATTAATCTTGCCTTCGAAGAAATCAAAAAATTTCTTGGTTGAGAAAATTTATTTGCAAGAATCAAAAGCAGTATCCGGTTTATAGGATTACTGCCTTCTATTTTTATATATTAACTTTAGTCAAATCTTTTGCTAAAATAAATGCTTAAGGCAGCTGGTTCTTATACTGATCATTGCTTATTGACTCTACTGGTTCTACATATTCCTCATCTTCGTCTGTATATTCTTCCACTATGTTTTCCCTTCTATTGAATCTTCCAACTGACTGATATCCATCTTCAGTGTCAAACTCTGTTTGATCATTTTGTCCATGATTCACAGTATATTTGATTACATCTTCTTCTGCGGGCCTGTTCTTTTTCTCATCCGGTTTTAAATTGTCAATCTTTTTCTGGCATTCAATGCAGTATTCTGCATAGGGAACATATTCCAGCCGCTTTTCGTCTATTTCCCTGCCGCATTTTTTACACTTTCCATAAGTGCCCTTCTCTATATCTTTCAGGGCATTATCTATTTTATCTATAATAATTTCCTCATTTTTTTGGAAAATCAATCCTTTTTCCTTATCATACAAGCTGCTGGCACTGTCCGCAGGATGATTGTCGTAAGTGGATAGCTCAGATGAAAATTCCTCATTGGACTTTATGGTACCATTTTTCTCCATCTGCTGCAAAAGGCTTTTTACTTCCTCTTTCTGTGCCTCCAATTTACTCTTGAATCTTTTCAATAAATTATTGTCCATAATTATAAAAACTCCTTTTCATCATATTTCAGCATATATATATTCTTACTAAAATGATAAAGGTTTATTCTTAATACACTTATTTTAAATTTGTCAATTATGTAAAAACAATAATTTATATTTTTAGAATCTTAAAGTGGAATTCGTACACCAAGTATATTGACAACACCAGGACTCAATTTACTTTGAAAGATCTGATATTTTTTATCTGACAATTTTAGAAGTTGATTCCTTATGCATTCACTCAACTCAGTTCCACCTTTCTCATAATGCTACTTAAAAGATTCACCTATGATATCATCCCTCAAGTTCCTTACGCTTAAAATTTTTCCCGCACTTGAACTGTATAGGAGGATACTGTAATTGCACAGTCCTTCTCTGTGCTGAAAATATGTATAAGATAAACTAATTGATTGAACGGCCTCCATTTTCAATATGGACTGTGTTTTATTGAAGCCCGAATAACACATATACACAAGGTTTCCATAAATCCCAAATGCAGTATTTCTATACTCAAGATATCCCATAAACATTAAAAATACTAATATTGCCAGAGTAAATATTACAATTTCAGGCTTTATAAAAAAGCATATTACAGCTATGATAAACCAAAAAACAAGCTTTTTATAAAAGAACCTGTAACAAGCTTTTTTCTCCGGCCTTGAAATATCTCCCACATACTTGAATTCTCCAAGCAAACTTTCAATGATTTCATCTTTTAAAGAGCTGCTGCATATAGGATATAATATAGCTTTTTCACCTTTTTCATCCCCATATCCAATGCTCTCAATTTCCATAGTAAAAAAACCGAAAAGCTGCATGAGAACACTCTGCTTTATATGTATTCCCTTTATTTTTTTTCGGTCAAAACTATAATCTTTTCTGCTTATGGCCCCGTATCCCACATGTAATTTATCCTTATCCACCCACATTTTGAAATCATAATATTTAAGGAAAACATATATTATAGATAAAATTATGCTGATAAATATCAATCCCAATACTATAAGCGCTGCAGTATATACAGCATGGTAGATATCTTCCTTTTGAAATTCATTTATATAAAGTGAAGTATCTATATGAATGAAATCTTTTAAATACTGATCAAAAAACTGCTGTACAACAAACAACATTCCAATTCCCTTGAATACTGAATTTGAAATAAGAGAATAGACAATAAGTTCCCCTGGTTTTATAATATATGCATCTTTTTTTACATCACTGTAAATTTCCTTTTTCAACAAGATATTCTTCAGTTCCTGAGCCCTGGACTTTTTCAAGGTGAATTTGAGTTCACTGCCTCTATTTTCAACATTTCCAGTGTCAATTTTAATGGTAGCAACCTTGAAAATTCTTTCTATAAGTCTCTGGGAAATATCTATTGTATTGATTCTTTCAAAGGGAATCTCAACCTTTTTTATATTCAATATTCCCTCCTGATGATATATGGAGTTTTGCATTACTATAAAAAAATTTTTTCTCCACCTTAAAAATTCATATAGAACAATCATGATGAATAAAGCAACAGCTATAACTATGGACCTGTCAAGCCCTATCTTGTTAACCAGAAAACCTATTGCCACTATAATTCCTATTGATTCTTTAATAAATCTCCCCATATCATAAAATAATCCTAGAATGTGGTTTCGTTCCAAATTATGCATTCTTTTCTCCCATTTCTATAATTCTTCTGAGCCTTTCTGAAGTCATTTCTGCCTGTTCATCCGGTATTGCTGGTATTTCATGACAGCCGCCGGCAGTTATGATATTTATAGAACTTATCCTATAAATTCTCTGAATAGGCCCCTGTTCTATTTTTAAATTTTGGATTCTCGAAATAGGAATTATTATCTTCTTTCTAAATATAATCCCTTTTATCAGCTCTATTTTATCTTCGGAAATAGTATATTTCCACTGCTTGTACTCTAAAAACGGCCAGAAAAAGCTGTACAGGACGAAAAACAAAATTATGATGAATTCCAGTCCGTCCATCAGATAATTGACTATAGGTATATAATCAAACTGTGGTATTACAAGTAAATTTTTTATCAGTACATATATGGCAAAAATTATGATACCAGTTATGGTTCTCCCGATAATCCAGCTTTTTACAGCATTCCTGTCAATACTTTCATAGTTCATATTTCCACACAAGCCTTTCATCCTTATTTACTGAATACATCTTACCTCTGTATTATATCATACAAAATATAATCATGTATTTTCTTGCAGTTCTAGCTGGCATCTTAAAGAATATCAGTTCGATTTTGGATAACTCTCTTCAGAAATATGCTCTAGATAAGATATAATTTTTTCAGCAACATATTCCCAACCTCTATCAAGCATCATATCATGGCCTATATGATTTAATATTATACATTCTGAATCATAATATTGGGAAGTTTTAATACACGTTTTATAAGATATTATTTTATCTAGTTTAGAACCTATTATCATAATTCTTTTCTTTCTTTTATAACAAAACTTTTCAAATGTTTCAAAACAAATCAATATTGGTTCAGGTATATATAATTCCATGAAGTTTTTACCTATATCAGAATAAAAAAACAGCTTATACGGAAATTGTTTTGATAGTTTATAGTTAAACATTACTAACCTGATAGTTTCTTTAAAATAGCACATCTTGGTTATTTTAAAATCATTTTTCATTCCATTTGGCGAAACAGATGACATGAGAATACAATATTTGTATATATCGGGATATGCATCAATTAACATCTGAGCAATCATGCCACCAGTTGAATGTGCTATTATAATCGGATTTATCTTCATAGCTTGAATAAATTCATTTAACTGTTCTTTATACATGGACATTGTTATAAATTTCTTTTTTTCACTTCTACCATGATTAAACAAGTTTAGCGCATACACATTATAGCCTTCTTCCGAAAATCTATTCATAAAATTTTTCCAACACCAGGCTCCATGATTTGCCCCATGAACCAACAATATTTCTCCTTTTATAAAATTCTGTGTACTTTTCTCAAAATAAAATTCTGTAATTCCTATTTTTAAATTTATTATTTTTATTTTCATAACAATATTATCCTAACTAATTAATTCACTTATGATATTCCACACTCCGCCTCCAACATAGATATATATTTTTTGCTCTGTTTCATAAGCTGTTCATGAGTTCCCTGTGCAATCACCTTGCCTCTGGACAGTATAATTATCAAATCAGCTTGTTTAATTACAGATAATGAATGTGCTATCATCACTACAGTTTTTTTACTGCTCAACAAATTTCGTATTGCCGATTTTACTTTCAATTCATTCTCTACATCTAGATTGGATGTAGCTTCATCCAATAACAACATTGAAGAATTTTTAAGTATGGCTCTAGCAATAGATAATCTTTGTCGTTCTCCACCAGAAAGAAAATTACCATTTTCTCCTATTCTAGTTTCGTATCCTTGAGGTAAATTTCTTATAAAATCATCACATTGTGCAGCTTTACAAGCCATTTTAACCTCTTCTATACTTGCACCTTGATTCGCATATCTAATATTGTTTATTATAGTATCATCAAAAAGGAAAACATCCTGATCCACCATAGAAATATAAGATAATATTTTATCAGCACCTATTTTATTAATAGCAATTCCCCCTATTTTTATTTTTCCTAACTGAGGTTCATAATATTTTGCTATTAGATTTATTATTGTCGACTTTCCCGAACCAGAATCTCCTATAATAGCAGTAAATTTGTCACTTCCTATTTCTAAATTCAAATTACAAAACAATGGTTCTTCTTCATCATAATAAAAAGAGACATTCTCAAACTCTATGTTATTATTTTTAGGTTTAAAGTCCTCATCACTTTGTAATTCCTCTTTTTCTTCAATCAATTTTTTTATTTTATTTTTAGAAATAAGCAGGTTCTTATAACTTGTAAAGTTTACAAATATTGTCCCTAATAATTTCACTAAAAACAAAGGCAACATACTGACAGTCAAATAGGATACAGTATCTATATTTCCCAAAATCCACTGTTTACCAACAATCCAAATAATAACGGGCATAGACAATCCGGATATTATATTGTAAATAACACCTACGGGTATGATTTTCAATTCATAAATATAACTGATATCACTAAATTTTTTCATTATTTGAGTCAATTTTTCATGTTTAACACCGCCCATTTTATAAGCTCTAAACGTTTGAATACCGGCAATATATTCTATTATGGAACTTACATTTTGAGATGAAATTTCACTTTTTTCATTTCCGTACTTTCTCACTTTGCTTATAGAAATATACAAAGTTGGAATAATAAGTATGCCAACGGCAAATAAAATTATTCCTGAAGTAAAATTGAGATAGCAAACAAATATTGTCAGCATAATAACTAATGTAATATTTTTAACTAATTCTCCTGTCTTGTGTGTTAGAATATTTTCATAATCATTTACATTAAATGTTACGGCATTTATATAACATCCTGTTTGAGATTTTGAGAATCTAGGAATAGGAATCTTCCTTAACTTATCTCCTAAAAACAATCGAATTTTTTTGCTAATTTCAGCTCCACCTATTTGTCCTTGTATATATCCATAACTATATATAATCAACCTTAAAATAAAAATGGCAGTTAAAAACAACGTATATTGTACTAATTTCAAATTGTCAAGTTCTTTATTCCACAATAATCTTAAAATAAAATAAATAATCATACCATTGAAACTTGACAATATTCCTTCTATAATAGTACAGAAAATAGATACTTTAAATGATTTATTTTTTTTCATGATATTCTTTCTATTCATTCATATCTCATCCCCATTTCATACGATATGGTTCTAGATTTATTATAGTCTGACCAAGTTTTACTATAATATTTATTTTTAATCAAAGCTTCTTCATGCGTTCCAACAAAGGAAATAGTATTATTTTCTACTACTGCAACTTTATTGCACATTCTAACAATTCCTAATCTATGTGCTACAATTATAACCGTTTTATCTGTACATAAATTTTTTATTGCCTTATCAATTTCAAATTGGTTTTCTGGATCAGCTGCTGATGTGGCTTCATCTAAAATTAGTATAGGTGGATTTTTCAATATTGCCCTTGCAATGGCAATTCTCTGTTTTTCTCCACCAGAAAATCTTGTTCCATAGTTACCCATATTCGTATTATATTGCTCGGGCAGGCTCATTATTAATTCATCAATTTGGGCTTTTCTTGCTGCTTCTCTAACATCTTCTAAAGTAGCATCCAATCCCATTTTTATATTTTCTAAAATACTATCTCTTGTCAAGAAAGATTTTTGAAAAACAATTCCAGTATTATCGAGAAGTTGTTCATAATCTATATCCTTCACATTAATTCCAGCTATTTTTATACTTCCTTTATCTACATCATAAAATCTGGAAATCAATTCGATTATTGTACTCTTTCCTGCACCTGATTTACCAACCAATGCTATTTTCTCTTTATCGTTTATTTTCAAATTGCACTTTTTGAGTATATCCCTATGTCCGTCATATGAAAAGTACACATCGTTTAATACTATGTCATGTTTTTGTGGGAATTCTACTCCTGCTTTATAAACTTCAGTACTTAAAATTTTCCTTACTTTTGACACTGCATTCAAAACAGCTGCAAAATTTGTTGCTAACTCCTGAAGCGGTCTTAATTCACTTAAATATAATGAGCCTATAAACACAAACAACAGAAATACACTTGCTGAAATACTTCCCTTTAAAAATAGATAGCCTCCTATAGGAACCATTAATAGGATTCCACACTCAACAATAACTACATAAGCTGCATATGACGGTCCCATCTTTCTTGATATCTCATTCCATATTTTATTTTCATTATTAACTGCATCTGAAAATTTCTTAAAAGAAGATGATCCCATTTTATATGCTTTAATTAATTTCATTCCATTGATATACTCTATCATTACTGCATTTAGATTAGCTATGGACAAATTAGCCTCCTTCATTTTATTCTCTGATTTTTTAAACATGTTTACTATTATTAAAATTGCAATTATAAAAGGAATTAATGAAATAATGGCCAATATAATATTAACTTTGCAAAGATAAATAAATACCGCAATTGGCCCACAAGTATAATATACTAACTCAGGCAAATGATGAGCCAGAAACAATTCTAGTTTTTCAATATCTTCATTCAATACAGTTTTTATTTGTCCTGTATTCCTTTCACTTAACCTACCTAAAGGAACTTTTGCCATATGTTCAATAACTAAGCAGCGAACTTTGTATAAAGTATTATATGCCCCTTTATGAGATAAAGCTCCAGACATTCCGAATAATAAAAATCTTATTATTACTCCTACAACAACAATAAGTGCCAAACTTAAAATTTTTTCTTTAGTATATAATCCTGAATAAGCTTCATCAATAAGTTTATATATAGCATAATATGGTATCATAGTACACAACCCACTTATAAAGGCTGTTAAAATTGATAAATAAAGATAGTATTTATCTTTACCCGCCCACTGCAACAGTGCTCTTATCTTCTCTATCTGTCTCTCCACCAAAACACCTTCCTTTTTAAATAATACTTTTTCTAAAAAAATCTTCCTTTATCTCATTATGTATTCCCTCCTTGTCAAAATACAAAATGCGGCTGCAAATTTGTGAAATAAGTTCAAAATCATGAGTAACAATAAAAATTAATTTTCCCTTATCAGACAGTTTTTTAACAACGTTTGATATATCATTCATTCCATCATAATCCAAGCCGCTACTTGGCTCATCAAATACTAGCAAATCTTTATTGCATAATATACTAACTGCAACAGCCGTTCTTTGTTTTTGCCCTCCTGAAAGAATATTTGGGTGAACTTCTTTATAATCATAAATATCCAGGCTTTTCAATGTTTCCTCTACTAACTTCATATTTGGATTGTCAATTCCCAATACGCACTCATTTTCAACACTATCGGCAAATAGCTGATAATTTACATCTTGCAGTACCATATAAGATATATTTAACCTCTCTTTACATGACAATTTTTTATTATTCCAATAGATACTTCCACTTATTTCATGGATAAGACCGCAAATGGTCCGAACAAAGGTGGTTTTCCCAACTCCATTGTTTCCAACAATTGCAATAATTTCACCCCTACCAGCATTTATATTGATATTTGATAATATACATTTTTTCCCATATCCTATAAAAAAATCTCTTACCCTTAAAGTATGAGAATTTGTCATATTTCTTTCATTTGTTTTTATAATACTTTCAACATTTAATTTTACATTTCTTAATCCTAACTTTTTACATTCCAATTTATCTAAATTTTTAAACTCTTCTGAGGTAAATTCTTTTTTTAATTTTCCCTGATCAAAATACAAAATTCTATCCACTATATTCCTTAGATAATAAAGTCTATGCTCTACAATAATGATTGTCTTTTTCTTCTTTTTTAACAATAAAATATTGTTTTTCAAAATATTAATAGCATTAACATCTAAATTTGAAGATGGCTCGTCCAGTAAATAGATATCTGGATTCATTGCATAAACTGAGGCAAAAGCTAGTTTTTGCTTTTGTCCTCCAGATAATGAAAAAATATTTTTTTTTAGTAAATCATTAATTTTAAGTTCATTTGATATTTTGATTAAAGTTTCGTCCATTATTTCTCTTTGTATGCCTTGATTTTCCATTCCAAATGCAATTTCACTATTTGTGTCCACATTAAAAAACTGGGTTCTAGGATTTTGAAAGACTGATCCAACCTTTTCAGATATTTTATATATGGGCAAATTCATTAAATCGACTCCATCAATAATAACATTTCCATCCAATTTACCATCAAAATATTTTGGTATCAGGCCATTAATCAAACGTGTTATTGTTGTTTTACCACAACCACTTTTCCCCGTTATCAATACACATTCTCCATCATTAATTGTTAAATTTAAACTTTTTATACATTCATCCTTCGCATCTTTATAAGTAAATCCTACATTATTGAACTGAATCATATAGCTACCTTCCTTTTAAAATCAAAAAAATTAGATATAAAACGAATATAAGAAAAACAATAAAATCACATAATCGAAATCTTATATTCTCTAAGCAGGTTCTTGGATTGGGATTTTCTATTCCTCGTGTAACGCACGCAATTGTAAGCTCATCTGCTGTTTTAGACGCAGATAACAATAAAGGTACATATATGCACTCTATATTCATCATAGGCTTCTTTATGAATCCTATGATGGATGGCGAAATATTTCTCATTTTCATTGCATCTTTTATAAACCTTCTATCCTCTTCTATCACTGGAATATATCTCATCATTACTGCCAAAGGAATGATTATATTCCTGGGGACTTTTATCTTATATAAACCTGAAATAAATTCACTTACTTTTGTAGTTTTTATTATTAACCCTGCCATCATTATACAAGGATAAACCTTATTTAATAATGCAAAAAAAGCAATAAAAGAAGTAGTTAAATTTCCGGTGATATAATTAATACTCAGAATAGAAAATCCGTATATAATACAATATGCTATAGTTAATTCTGCAGAATACTTTAACACGCCAGAAAAAATGCCAACAATAAATAGCAATAGAATCAAAATGAATTCATATTTTAATTCTGGTAAAAAAGCCGTGGATAAAATACATAATAATAACATTATTAACTTTGTTCTTATATCCAATTTAATTGTAATCAAGAGATAATTCCCGCCTTTTCAAATTGCTTTTTCAGTAATTTTTTTCCAATAAGCCCGCTTATTGTAGCTATCACTATTGTTCCTAGTATTATCACAATCAGCATCCAATTGTGAGCAACTGAGTTCATAGTATTTATGTAATTGATATCCGTTCCACCATTCAACATATACCTTGACCATTTTTCAGGATTAATAAAATAACTAATATAAGTTCCAGTAAGCCCAAGGCAAAGGAAATTATAAGCAATAATATTATTTTTTATGTTTTTATATTTCTTATTTGAAGCAATAATATCTCCAATAAATCCTCCTATTGCAATTCCTATATCCATGCCCCAATGCATTCCTGTTGCAAAAAATATTATTCCACATAAAACTCCTGCAATAGTTATAGAACCTGGTTTTTGAACTTTGGCCACCAGTAATAAAAAAATTGGTCCTCCCAGCAAACTAGCTCCAACTGGCATATAAAATGTTGTAATAGGATTAGTCGCAAATGGTATTCCTCCAATCATAATCGCAATAAATAGTAATGCCGAAAAAATACCAGTAGTAATTAGATCTTTAACTGATAAACTCTTTTTTGAATAATTCTTTTTTTTCATGGCAACCTCCCACAATTATTATTAATTCATAGTTTTACTTTGACAAACAATTCCTATTTTGATAAAATATTGTTAGGTTCAGGCATAATATAACACATATAAAAACTCTATTCAATAGATATACTTTTTTACGGCTGATTATACTATTTTTACGGCTAATTGCAGTAAAATTAAAGAGAGGTAATTAGGTAATAATGGGAAAAAATATTTCTAACTTTTATGAAGATCTATTATTTACAAAAGGTTTTAATAAGATAGACTCTAAGATGGGAAAATTCAATCCTATGGGACAAACATGGAAATTATCTAATGAACTTGGATATGGATATTACTGGGTATACTCCAAAGAAGACTTATTTGATATAAAAATTCATGATTTTTTCTTTCACGATGATTTTCTTATAGAATGCATTCTTCCTGAATGTTTAAGTATAACCTATTATAAATCTGTCTCCGGAGATGAATTATGCCCTTATAGGAGAATAAATGCAAACTGTGTCAAAACTTATTTGGGTGGAAAGATACCTTTTAGAGCTCTCATACATAAAAAAATTCCAATTAAATCAATTGGAATTGAAATTACACCTGAATATTATGAAAATTATCTAAAAAAAAAGTATCCTGATGAATACTTAAATCCCAAGGAAGCGTTTCTCACATTAAATGAATCTACTGATTTCCCAGAAATGATATTATTGTTAAAACAAATTAAGCTTTATAAAGGTACAGGCATTAGTGCAAAAATTTTTTATGAAGCAAAAATAGCAGAAGCAATTTCACTCGTACTTGATAAGCAGAGAACTTCAGCAGCAAGTCTCCTCCCTTTATCCAACAGTGATTATACTCAAATAAAAAATGTATCATCTTTTATTAATGACCATGCTTCATTTAAACTATCTCTCAATCAATTGTCAAAAATCGCCTGCATGGGAAAAACAAAGCTGAAACAGTCATTTAAACAAGTAAATAATTGCACAATTACAGAATATATTCAAAGTTGCAGAATCAATCATGCTGAATATTTACTTTCCAATACTAATCTGTCAATATCACAAATTGCTGAAACAGTTGGTTATACAAGTGCAAGTAGATTTTCAGAAATATTTAAACGCAATATAGGTATACTTCCAAAAGATTATAGAAAATTGTTAAAAAGCAATAAACCAAGTCTTTAATTTACTAGCCTACTGCATCTTACCATTAATGATATCGCTTAGTTTCAACGGTTTCTTGATATATCCATCTATAAGTATACTTTTCCCAACCTCTAATCCAAGAGTCTTCCATACTCTACATACATCTATAATAAGCTGAGTAGCTTCATTTATATACTTTTTATTTTTTAATTCGGTATAAAAAGTTTCCAATGATATCTTTATACTTTCTTCCCATATTTCATCATATAACTTTCTGTATAGAACAGGAGGAAAAAAGTCATAAATTTCATATATAGGTAAGTCTAAAAATTTATCCATTTTTTCATTATACGATAAATCATATTTATTTTTGTGTCTACTAATACAAGGTTCCCATATCACCATGCCATTACTTCCAGTTAAAATTAAATTTCCGCAATTCGTTGTTATTGATATTCTATGTAACAAATACATATAATTTTCTGAATTATATGGCTCTATTTGATTTTGTATATTCATGCAAATGGGAATATTATTAATACTGCCATCAACAATACAAAATGGAATATTTTTATTTGCTTTTCTTAAAAGTTTGAACTTCCAAGGATATAATCCATTTAACGCTTTCCCTAATATATCTATCATTGGAAACAATACATGAATACTACATTCCGCATTTATATAAACTATTTTACATTTTTTCGCTATATTTTTAGCTATATTGATAAAACCCGAAATTGGTTTAAGATTTGGATAAAATGTATTTAATTGATACTTACAATTATACTTTTTAGCTAATTTTATACAGTCTAAATAATCTTCTAAATGGATTGGCTGTTCCTGCAAAACATGTATACCCTTTTTTAATAATTTTTTAGCTATATTAGTTCCCTCACCACCTACTACCGTGGACTTTATTACTACACAAGCCATATCTGCTATATTTTTATTTATTTTATTAATATCTGTATAGAGAGGGACATTATTTAATTTAGCATATTTTTTAGATAATTCACTTCCTTTTGAAAAAATTCCAACCAATTTAAATTTTTTATTCAGTTTTAAAATTCCTCCTAAATAGAATTGCCCAAATCCTATACCAAATACTATTACTCTTATCCTATCATTCATTAGATTGTCCCCTTCTCAATATCATTTTTTTCTATATCACCATGAAACATTTGTGTAATTTTAATAATATTTTCTTTCTGCAATTTATCCATTACATCAATAGAATTTAATATTTGAAATGGCCAGTATATTCCACACAAACTTTTTAGTTTTAAAATGCATTCAGCACACATAGATGCTATAAACCCATTAATAGCATTACTTTCTTTGCATTCAAATAATGCATTATAAGTCTTTTTCTTTTCATTCTTTAAACCCTTAGACTTAATATAAATATTGTACCAATTCCTGGAGTTATTATTTTCACCCATTCTAAAAATTATATCTTCAGAAACTCTGTAAATTTCTTCTTTAGTTTTATTTTTAACTATTTTAAAAATAGCATCTTCCAAAACAGATCTATATTGTTTATTTACCTGAACATTATACCAATGAAATTCGTTTATATTAAGTTTATTTGCTGAATCAAATATTTCTTTTGTCATATATTCAAATAAATCATAATCTTCTGAAAATCCTATAACCTTATTATCTATAACATACTTGTTATTTAACATTTTATGATTTGAGTAATAAAAATTCGGCTTTCCAAAATTATGAAATATGCTCAATAATAGATCAGCACAGGCTGCTTTACTGATATATTCCTTTCCTCCAGCATATATATATAAATTCTCAATCCTGTCAAATTGGGAATTTATCAGCCAATTAGGAAGTATTCCAGATAATCCTGGAAAACTTCCTGCCCCTAATATAATTTTTTTATTTCCGGAAATCCATTCTTTGTTTAATAAATTTACCCCAAATATATCAATATAATTATTACTTACTTTTAAAGCAGTTCTGGCTATTGTTTCTGAAACAAAATATGATGGCCCAATACAATTTATAATTACATCACATCCCTCACAAAATCTTTTTAACAAGTAATTATCATAAATATCTATTTTAATATATTCAATATTAGAATTTGAACTATCAATATAATTTATATTTCTTTGTCCACATCTTAAATAATATCTATGTTTTAAATAATCCACAACTACCCTTCCAACATTTCCGCCATACCCTAATATTCCAATTCTTCTATTCTGCATTTTCTTCTCCATTCATTATTAAACTTGAAAGCTCTTTAGAATATTTTTTAGATAAACATGATAAGTGATTTCCATCAATTAAAGTTTTCTTTAAATTTCCATATGTTATATTTTCCCAAAACTTATTATTATCATTCTCCTTTATTGGCAAAAATGATGATGACTTGTCTTTGCAACTTAATGACCATACATCTCCCGCAAATACAGTTTCATTATATTCTTTCACTGCTCTAAAGCTATGACAAAAAACTTCAAATAATAAATCCAATCTTTCTTTTTGATATCCCCATAATTCTTTATTTACTTGTGGCAATGTTTCATATATTTTTATCAATCTATCTTTTTTACTTTTATTTAGCATTTTTTTATAACAATCACCAATTGCTTCATATTCTCCTGATAATGAAATCAATTTTTTATTTGAAACAATACTCTTATAATCCATTTTCAAATTTTGGACAGCTAACTTTATTAATCTGTCATCTACTGTATGACCCGCTTTTATTATATCTGCTCCTATTAAAAGTCCAAATGCTCTTTCCATCAACAATTCATTATAAACCATATGATCATTTGGAGTAGTATCAATACTTATTACCGGCCTTATTTTCAAATCAGTTCCCGCCAAATTTTTATATATTTCTAATGCTATTAATCCACCCATACAATAACCTATTAATTCAATTTCTTTGAAATCAGTCTTTTTTATTTCATTTGCGTATTTATTCCCAAGAGTTCTAATTAAACTAGAATAATCTATGGACAAATATTCATTCATATCTGAACATATAAATCCTCCTAGACTGTTATTATCCTCTTTTAAATATGGTATAAGTTCATTATATGGAGTAATAGTTCCAGTTCCATCATGAATCAATATTCTTAACAGATTATGCTCAGCTTTTTCTTCAAGAATAGCTAAATTATGTTTCTTTTCCAAAGTTATATTTATACTACACTTTTGTAGCTTACCGGCAAGTGATTTAATTGTAGAATTTTCAATAATAGCAGACATAAGCTGATCCCATGTCCATTCTTTCGCTTCAACAATTTTCTCTTTAATTTCAGCAACAATTTGAGCTGCTAATAATGAATCTCCCCCTATATTATAAAAGTTATCATCTCTATATATAACATCCTTTTTTAACTTTTTGCACCAAATCCCTGCAATACGCTTTTCCAGATCATTTGCCGGAAGTTCTCCATATTTATTCATTTTGTTATTACTATTTTCTTCTACTCTCTTAAGTAAATATCTTCTATCTATTTTCCCATTAGGTGTTATTGGTATTTCATTTATTATTTCAATATAAGATGGAATCATATATTCAGGAAGTCTATTTCTTGAAAATTCATCTATTTCTTTTTTATCTATTTTAATTTTATTTGATTTGAATATCCCAACAAACAATGTTTGACCTACCCTATTTAAATAACTATCACTTTCAGGGAACGCAGATACTATTTCAATTCCAGATTTTTTAAAGGTATCTTTCCATTGTTTTTTAGATAAAAACACTTGATCAGATCCGCCTCTAAAATCTTCAACTCCATTTAATCCATTATGAAATTCCATTGATGTTAAAAGCGCATAATTTTTGCCTGTAGCATCTATAATAAATACATATCCATTTATTTTGCTCATTTCATTAAATTGCTTTAATATTCTAATTTCATCATTTGCATTATGGAGAACATTATTACATATTATAATATCCCACTTGGAGGATTCCATGTTTTGTTTCCAAAAATCTTCATTAATATCATATAAGGCATAATCCACCCATGAATAGTTCTTAAATCTTCTTTGAGCTTCATTTAAAAACGAATAGGATATATCTGTAAATAAATAGCTAATATTATATTTATCTAAAGCAGGAATTAAATCTATACTAACTCCTCCCACTCCGGCACCAACTTCTAAAATTTTTATATGATGCTGAGGATTCTTTTTAGTTAATAATTCAACAATAGTTATAATATTAATAATCAAAATCCTATTTAAGTATTTACTAATAATATTATCTCTATAAGCCGCCAAAGCTATAGAAAAATCTCCCTTAGGAAAAAATAAATCTATTGGATCAATCTCTCCTCGCAATAATGGTAACAAGTTCTCTTTTGATTTCATAAAATAATTCATCATAATATCACTATAATTAATTTTTTTTGCGATTTCATTCCAAATTTTCCAAGATTCTTCTACTTCATTTTTACTCATCTTATAATTTATTTTATATTTTTTATTTTCTTCAATAATATATTTTTCCTCTTTTAATGCATTTACCCATCTCTTTAAAAGAGGTCTATATGACTCTATAACATCTACCTTCTCACATATCTCATTTAAAGAATATCCTCTTTTAGCATCAGTAAAAATATCTAACTTCAAAAATAAATTTATAATGTCCAACAAAGGTGTTTTATTTGATATTTCGAGCCATTTATTTAGTTTATCATTTGAAATATGTAAACTAACACCATTACTTTTTTCTGATATTACTTTTTTTAAATCAATTAATTTTTTTTGTAATACACCACTTTCTTCCATTATAGGTTGAACAAAAGCTGCTATCTTATCCTTATTTTCTGAGAAAGAGATAATTATTGAGTTCTCTACATAGGGATGACTTTCAATAACTGACTGAATCTCATTTAATTCAATTCTATGCCCTCTTATTTTGAGTTGATTATCTTCTCTTCCTAAGAATTCTATATTTCCATCAGGCATATATCTTCCAAGATCTCCCGTTCTATATAAACGTTTATTCAATATCTTATGATAAATGAATTTACTATCAGTAATTTTCTTTTCATTCAAATATTCTATTGCTAAACCATCTCCGCCTATATATAATTCTCCCTTTACCCAATCAGGACATTCCTTTAAATTTGAGTCCAGGACATAAAAGCTTTGATTCGACAGTGGCCTTCCATAGGGAATACTCTTAAAATATTTCCTTTTTAAGTCAATATTATAATAAATTGACCAAATAGAAGCTTCTGTTGCTCCACCTAAACTAACAATCAACGCTTTATCAAATATTTTGTTCAATCGCTCAGGTAATTTTACCGGTATCCAATCTCCAGACAGCAAAATTAACCTTAACGATTGTATATTTTTTATATTTTCCGATTCTAAATAGGAAAGTAACATCTGAATTTGTGCCGGGACACTATTCCATATGGTAACAGAATTATCTATAACTAACTTAGCCCATTCTGAAGGATTCTTTTTTCCATCAGGTAAAATAATACTTCCACCCACTTTTAAAATTGCAAAAATATCAAACACAGATAAATCAAAAGCAAGATTTGCCACTGCTAAGACTTTGTCATCTTTTGTAATATTAAATCTATCAATTATGTCATTTATTGTATTCATAGCTGCTCTATGACTAATAACCACCCCTTTAGGTACTCCTGTACTTCCTGATGTATATATTATATAAGCAGGATTAGATGGATCAACTTTTTCTGATATTATTCCTGAATGTTCAAATGTACATATTTCATTAACATTAATTTCAATCAAGTTGTTAGCTTTATTTATGTTATCTGCACCATAGGTAATTACAAATTTAGATTTTGAATCTATTTTTATCTGGTTTTTTCTTTCTACCGGCTGTTCATTATCAATTGGAAGATATACTCCTCCAATCATTAAAATACCAATTACTGATGCAATTTGCCATATGCCCTTATCCAATTCTACTATAATTATATCTCCATATTTAGCTCCCTTTTCTATTAATACATTTCTTACAGCATTTGCATAAAGATATAAATCCTCATAGGAATAACTTTTATTTTCTATATTTAAAGCTTCCAAGTCTGGATGGATTTTTACATTATTAAGAAATCCCTCATGCAGAGCTTCTTCTTTAAAATATTTTTTATTATTATTAATTTCATCTCTCTTTGTCTTCATTTCTAAAGGTAATCCAACAATATTCTTTTCATTGAATACATTACCCTTAACTATTTTTGCCAAAATATTTTCATACATAGAAAACATATGCTCTATAATTTTATCAGGGAAAATATTGTTCCTGACATCCCAGGTTATTAATATTTCCTCATTATGTTCCATAACCTGACAATCAATCAAAACTTGGGGAGTCTGACTTATTTTATATACCAATTTAGATTTATAATTTTTGCGATCATCGCTATTATCTAAACCGAGTGTACTTGTATATACAAAAGGCATAGTAAAACTTTTCCCATATATCTTTTTCATCTCCCGTATAACCTCAATACCAGTAAAAGATAAGTGAGAAATATCATCAAATAATTGTTTCTGAACAGCTTTTACTCTTTCTATAAAATTACAGTCATTGATATCCTTAACTTCTAATATATCATTAACTGTAAAATCTCCAATAATATTATTAATCTCAGAATGTATAGGAGGACGATTTGAAATAGTAACATTTATACAAAAACTCTTTTGTTGAGACCAATAAGACAATATTTCTATATACAATGATAGTAAAATATTAGATACTGTAACTCTCTCATCTTTTGCCAACTGTTTTAATTTTTTATAATTATCTTTATTAATTATTGTATTAAACTGAGTTATTGAGACATTTTTCTCCTTCATACTATCTATAGGAAGTATTGGCGAGCAAGGTAACTTCTTAACCCTGTCTGTCCAATATTGCTTATCATGTTTTCTCTTGTTAATATATTCCGGATTGTTTTTTCTATTCCTATCATATATCATTACATCCCTAAAGGATAACATTTTTCTATATTCTTTATTTTTCATATTTATATTGAAATAGCATTCTTCTAATTCCTTAACAATTAAATTTATACTTGTAAAATCAGCTATAAGCATATCCAGAGAAAAATGAATGATGCTTTTCTCCTTAAATTCTGATAGTTCCAAATCAAATAAAGGCCATTTTTCCGGGTGATACTGCTTCTTTATTAAACGTTCTCTTATATTTTTAAAATGCTTATCTATTTCATTTTCATCTAGGCTCTCTAAATTCCAATTCGTTATTCTTGGAATTTTATAATTTTCTAGTATACTTTGTGTCCCATTATTATGTATGACGGCATGGAGCATATCATTATTTTCTATTACTTTTTCCCAGGCAGCTTCCAATCTTAAAATATCTATTTTAGGAAATTCAAATTCAGAATAAATTTTACAGCCTATTCCACCATATTCATATACACTATTTCTCCCTACAAGATATGCAGATTGAATATCAGTTAATGGGAATTCCTTATATTTGTTATCAATATCTACTACAATCTTACTTGGATTATTTTTTATATATTCTATTAATTCCATTTTTTGCTTTTTTATTTCATCAATAGCTTCTTTATTTATAGCACCCTTTGGACTGCTATATTTCAATTTATTATCCTCTACTGAAAAAGTAATTCCCTTTTCTTGATATTTCAAGATCAAATGTTCTATTTTCATAATTTCTCCCTTCTTAAATCAATCCTTGATCAAAATTACCAGCAGCAAAATTCTCTTTTTTGGTACCTTTTAAAAATTTTGATAATTGTACTATATTAGAGTATTTAAAAATATCCTTAATAGAAATACTTACATTAAGCTCACTTCTTAACATATTTATCAGCTGTATAGCCTTTAGTGAATCACCTCCGGATCTAAAAAAGTCCTCGTATTTATTTACAGATGCTTGTCCTAAAACAGTCATCCATATTTTTGAGATCTTCTTTTCATAATCATTCAGATTATTTTGAAAACATGAAACATCTTTATCAATAATGTTTTCATGTTCATCAATATGAGACTTTTCAATACTAAACTTTTTAATTATAGAATATTTATCAGCTTCTACTAAAGAATCTTTTATTTTTTCATACATATTTTTATTTTTAACCAATGATTTTAATAAATTTACATAAGACTTAAACATATCATCAAGCATTCCATGGTAAAACAGCTCATCTATTGAATCCCAAATAAGATACAAATTTTCATCTTTTTCAATCACTTGATGGTCAATCCAAACCTGTGGTGTTTGCGATATATTATATATTAATTTACCTGGCCATTTTTCTTCTTTCCATTGCTCTATCCCAAGTCCGCTTGTAAAAACAACCGGCATGATGGATCCCGAAATATTTCTCTTTTTTCTCAGTTCTCTTTGAATTTCAATAGCACTATATAAAGAATGCCCTAAATCCATGGATAGCTGTTTTTGTATTTGAACAGCTCTATCTATAAAGCTGCTGTTTTCTATATTCTTTAATTCAAGCAATGTTAATGAGGTAAAATCTCCAACTAACTTATCTACATCATGATGCATAGGGATTCTATCAAATCTGGTTAGATTAACTGTAAAATCATCCTTCCTGCTCCACGCTCTTAAAACTTCTGAATAAGCAGTTATTAGTAATACAGTAGGTGTAATATTATATTCTTGAGCTACTATTTTTAAAACATTCCACTCCTGACTGGGTAATGTTATTGCTCGTCTCCGGAAAATCTGTCTTTCTAAAAAGCTTTCATTTTTTACAATCGGAAGTTGCGGTGCCAAAGCAATTGATGGAATTCTGTCTTCCCAATATTTTTTATCTTCTTCATATGCTTTAGTTTTCTTTAATTTCTCTAATGCTAAAACATAATCTCTAAAAGAAATATTCATATGAGGCAATGATTTGTTTTCATCTTTATAGATTTCTTTCCATTCATTCAAAATATGAAACATGCTCCAGCCATCAAATATAATATTATCAAAGCTTATATGAAGTCTTCCTTTTCTTTCATCTAATACGCTCATTTTAACATCAAATATCGGCCACTTTTCTACATCAAGTATTTGATGAGACATGACATCTCGAATATTCTTAAGTTTATTTCTAATTTTCGATTCAGGTAATTTTTTTAAGTCATATACTTCTATCTTATAATCTGAAACACTCTTTAGTATTTTCTGCATTCCGTTCGGTAAAATAATAGCTCTCATCATGTCATGATGTCTTATCAAGACATTCCATGCCTGCTGCAATCTTTTTACATCTACATCTTTTATATCCAATTCAAAATAACAATGTGTAGAAACATTTCCAAGCTCATACACTCCACTTCTTCCAATCCAGTACGCATATTGAACATCTGTCAGAGGGAATGGTTCATTTTCATTTTGAGCATCATGAGACAAATTATAAGCTTTGCCTCCACAATCAGATTTGTTTAGAGATTCTTTATCTATGGCCATGGACAATTCGTGAATTGTAGGATATTCAAATATATTACTGATTGTCATTTTCACTGAAAACTCTTTTTGTATCATAGTTAAAAGTCTAGTTGCAACGAGTGAATCCCCTCCGAGAGAAAAATAATTATCCTTTATACTGATATTCCGATTTTTGAAAATTTCCATCCATAAAACTTTCATTCTCTTTTCAGTAACTGTTTCTTTTTGCTGCGACAAACTGCCATATTGCATAGCATTTTTCTCCATCAATCTCTTTTTTAATGTTTTTCGATCAAGCTTACCATTTGGAGTTACGGGAAATTTATCAAATGAATAAAATTTATCTGGGATCATGTACTGGGGAACTTTCTTTTTCAAGTAGGATTTCAAATTTTCAAAAGAAAATAATTTCATAGCAGACTTACAAATTCCCACGAATAAAATATTCCCATAGATGCTCTTTTTATCGTATTCTGATATATACGAAGCTAAAAATTTATTTCTATTCATCAGCTTTATTATTTCATTAGAGGTAGGAATCACTTTACAGTTCTTTTTTCTAAAGTCTTTTATTTCCATAAAACCATTTTCTAAAAAAGAAGCAGATACTTCCTGTAAATAAGATACTTCACTGAACTCATTCCCAATTATTATTCCTCCAGGAACTAGCAGCTCAGCAATATTTGAAAAAGAAAGATTTAAATTCTTTTCCCTGTGTAGAGAATTTATCGCAATGATACAGTCAAATTCATGCTTTATAAAGTCCTGTTGCCCAATATCCAAGTCCAAATGAATAGTTTGAAAAGATACAGCTGGATACTTTTCCAATAACTCTTCCATTGTTTTCTTATAGTAAAAAGAATTATCCGCATAAATATAATTCATTTTCATATCTCTTGTCATTTCCATAATCTTAGAAGAAAATTGTATATCCCTTGTTCCGATTTCCAAAACTTTAAATCTCTTTTTCTTTTGTGATATATATTGAAATACTTCTCTGATTATACTCAATAAGTTATTACAATTTTCTTTATAACCAGGAATCTTTTGTAATAAATAATTTGGACTTAATTTTAATTTTTCATCATAAAATACTTCCACTGCATTTTTTGATCCCCTCAACATTGGCAATACATATGGATACAAACATTCAAGATACTTACTCACAAAGTTTTCTCTCCCGGGCTTTTTTGTTGCATCCGGATAATCATTGTCATCAAAAGATCGTTTCAATCGGTATCCGTTTCTTTTTTCTAAGATACCAGAAAAAACAAGTACATTTAACCACCTTAATATAATTTCTCTTTTATCTCCTTTTATGTCTGATTTTCTAAAAATGTCCGCAATTGAATACTCCTTTTCCCCTGTAAATATTCCAAATTCCTGGAAAATATTCATTAAAAATTTTTCACAAGTTAGATCAGTATCTTGCATAAAATCTTGAAATAACTTATTCTCTTTCTTATCAAATTCCACGTTTCTACAAATATTTCTTATAAACCTTCTTTTTTCCTCCAGTTGTTTCCCTGAGATGGTGATTATATCATGAAATTTCTCTTCTGCTTTTCTGAGCTCCAAAAAGGCAGCCAGGCTTTTACCTCCATTGTTCTTTTCTATAACTTCCACAACGGCATTATTTATACTTGGATAATTTTTTAATGCATCTTCAATCTCTCCAAGTTCTATTCTATGTCCCTTTATTTTTACTTGATTATCTTTTCTTCCTAAAAATTCTATAGTCCCATCGTTCCAAGTTCTCCCTATATCTCCCGTTTTATACCATGGAATAATATTCTGTACAAATTTTCTTTCCGTAAGTTCCTTATCTCCCCTATATCCTTTCGCAATTCCGGTACCACCAATCCATAATTCACCAGGAACATAATTGGGACAAACTCTTCCAAGACTGTCAACTATTCTATAAACTTGATTGTCCAATGCCTTTCCATATGGTATGGAAATCCAATCCTTGGGGATTTTCTTTGGAACATTTAAATAATTAGACCATATTGAAGCTTCCGTGGCCCCACCCATTGCTACAATCACCGAATTTTTACTTATTTTATAAAATCTAGAGGGAAGGGTTATTCCTATCCAATCTCCTGAAAGCATAACTATCCTTATAGAAAGTTTTTCATTTAAACCTTCTGCCATAGTAACCAGCATATCAAATAGTATCGGTACGGAATTCCAAACGCTAATTTCGTAGTCTTTAATTAGTTTAAGCCATAATTGCGGATCTTTATAATTGTCTTCATCAAGAACAATTACTTTCCCACCAACAGATAGCAAGCCAAAAATATCATATACTGATAAATCAAAGTCAATTGCAGAAACCATCAGCACAGTATCCCTCTTGGAAATATCATATTTTCGATTTATAGCTTCAATCGTATTTACTGCACCTTGATGACTTATTTCCACTCCCTTTGGAACTCCTGTACTTCCGGATGTCATAATGATATAAGCGCTATCGTCCGGCGAAGAAGCTTTTGGTTCAAATATTCTTTCTACATTTATTTTTTTATCCATATTAATAAATGCAATATTTTCAGAAATCAGATTCTCTTTTTCCAATGTTTTGGTATCACTCACGACCTGTTTGATTCCGATTTGTTTATATATTTTTTCTCTTCTGCTTATTGGCTGATTAATTCCAATTGGAACATATGCAGCTCCGGAAAATAGGACTGCAAGGATTGCTTCTACCTGTTTATATCCCCTTGGAAGCGTAATCGCCACATAATCTCCCTTCTGTACCCCTTTTTCAAATAACAAGGAAGCTAAGTAGATTGCTTTGTCATATAATTCTTGATAGGTAATCCTTTTTCCACTGATTCCATCTATAATTGCAGTAAAATTTGGATTTTCCTTGACATTTTTCAGAAAACCTGAAAATAAAAGCTTATTTGGATATTGAAGTGGCAATATTCTATTCAGTTCACGTTGTCTTTCTTTCCTTTGATGAACTGGAAGTACATCAAGAACCATATCCCAGTCTTTATTTTCTGCAAGGGTATAAATCATATCCGTCAGGGATTGGAACATATCATCAAGTAATCCTTCAGGATAAAGTTCTTCCACTGCATCCCAACATAAAATTAAACAGCCCTCCTTAGTATATGTCTGAAAATCCAACCATACTTGGGGAGTTTGAGATATCATATAACTTATCTCTCCAAGTACCTTCCTAGATAAATTAGTTTCAAGAGGTATATCTATATTGCAAGCAAATACAATTGGAGCCACAAATCCATTATTTCCTCTTTTTTTAGATATATCTCTCTGGACACTCACTCCAGAATATTTACAATGAGATATATTTTCAAGAAAAGTTTGTTTTATTCTGTACATTGTTGTAAGAAAAGTATCATTTTTATTTCTATGAAAATCCAGGAGGAGTAAATTAGTAAAGTCCGCCACCATATTTTGGACTTCCTCATTTTCCGTATATCGATCAAACAATGGAATATTTATTAAAAAATCATCTTGATTGCACCATCTTTCCAAAACTAAAGCATAACAAGTAAGCAAAAACATTGACGGTGTTGTTCTATATCCTGCTGATGTTTTCTTTATAATATCCCATACTTTTTTATCTACAATTTTTTCTCTTCGTTTAAAAATTGGCTTTTTTATCATTTCCGGCCGTTTCTTCAACGGTATATTAGGAACTTCTTTGGACAAAGCTTTTATCTTGTTGTTCCAATAATCAGCATCTACTTCTCTTTCTCCCCTGTTGTTCTCTTCTTTTCTATCCTCAAGATAACTCTGAAATGTAATTTTCTTATTATCATTAAATTTCTTTCCATTGTATGCATCTGCAAGATCACGAATTATAATACTCAAGCTCAAGACATCAGCTACTAACAAATCTATATCAAAATTTATTCTTGTTTTATTATCTGGAAGCAAGCAAATAGAGATTCCTGCAACTTCACCCTTTTCAACTTGTAATTTGCGATGATATAAAATAGACTTTAATTTCAACAGTTCTTCCTCTACTTGCGCTTTTGTCAATCCTCTAAAATCATACACATCAATTTCTTCAGAAAATGGAGTCTGTAAAATTGTCTGTTTCCCTTGTTCAGTAAACTTTGCTCTTAACATGGGATGGTAGTACTGAATTTTATTCCACGCATTTTTTAATTTAGATGGTTCTACATTTTTACCATCTATCTCCAAATAGGCATGGCAGCCAACACCACCCAGATCCTGCTCATCATCACGCCCAACCCAGTAAGCATATTGGACATCTGTCAGATCAAACTCCTTATTGTTTATTCTTTCTGATTTTGGAATATTCTTTACATTAGATTTCACTTTAATTTCACAGTTATTTATTATATCTGTCCAAACTTTTATCGTAGGATTCTCTACCATTTTTGAAAAAGACACTACAATTCCAAATTTTCTTAATTTACTAGATAGTTTCATAACCATAATGGAACTAAGTCCTTCTTCTATTAGATTAGCCTCAGAACCAATTTTATCTTTACCTAGCATGGTAAGTATTTCTCTGTTCAAAAATTTTATTGCTTCTAATTTGACCTTATTATCTTCTAAACTTTTCAAAACACTTTCCCCCTTCTAAATTTATCTTGTCCCATTTTCTTTAATCTGATCTTATCTATTTTTCCAACACTTGTTAGTGGCCAGTTTTTTATAAATATAAGTTGATCCGGAAGTTTAAAAGTTGCAACACCTCTTCCTATCAAATAATTTCTTATCTCATTTAACGTAGGTTTCTCCTTCTCATCCAAAATGAAAGCACAAATTCTTTCCCCCAAAGAATCATCTGGAATACCAACTACTTGAATATCATGAATAGATTTATGTTTAAGTAGTAATTTTTCTATTTCTGAAGGAATAATCTTTTCTCCTGCCCGATTTATAATTTCTTCCAATCTCCCTACCACCTGGTAATTTCCATCCTCCAATTTTCTTGCTTTATCCCCAGTTCTAAAATAACAGTCTTTTGTAATGCATTTCTTGTTAATTTTATCTAAATTATAATATTCATAAATTGTGTAAGGTCCTCTGACAATTAATTCTCCATATTCTTCATCCGGCAATTCATTTCCATTTTCATCCACTATTAGAACTTCATCATAGGCGGAAATTGGTTTTCCCTGTGTATGATATACAGTATCAGGTCTATCACCTAAAGATGTGCAGCAGATCAAGCCTTCTGCTATCCCAAAGATTTGTTGCAGTTTGCATCCAAACGTTTTTTCAATTTTTTCAGCAAGAGAGGAATCTAATACAGAACCACCTACCTGAATAATCTCTAGAGAAGATAAATCATAATTATCTTCGTATTTTAAAAATTCCATACACATATTTGCCATTGCAGGAACTAAACTGGTGATAGTAACTTTTTCTTTTTCAATTAAAGGAATAATTTCATCAGGGCTGGTAGTATTACATATCACTACTTTTCCTCCAGCACTCAATGTTCCTAATAATCCAGGGCAACATAAAGGGAAATTATGTGAAATTGGCAACGCAACCAAATATATCGAGGAAGCATCCAATTGACAGCGTTTTGCCGTTTCTTTTGCTACATATAAATAATCTGTATGTCTCCGAGGAATCAACTTAGGAATTCCTGTCGTCCCTCCAGATAATAAAAGAAGTCCCATCTGTCTGCTGTCCACTTGCCTCTCTTCCTTTTTTAATTTTCTATCTGATGGCAACTCGTCAAAAGATTGAAACTTTTCATTATCCCCAATAACAATTACTTTTATTTTTTCATTGGTTTCTCTAAATATTTCTCTAGCCATTTTTCTATAATCAAATCCCAAATATTTGTCCTTTATAATATATCCTGCCGCATTAGATTTTTCTATAATTCCCTTAATTTCTGTCCTTCTATGGGCCGGTAATGCCATAATAGGAACTACACCAATTTTAAAAAGAGCGAATGAAATAACTACAAACTCCCAACTATTCGGAACCTGTAAAATTATTTTATCACCCTTTTTAAATCCATTATCGCAAAAACCACAAGCTAATTTTCTAGCCTGTATATTTAATTCCTGATATGTAAGTTCTATTTCATTATCCAATACCGCAACATTATCTTTATAAATTTTACTCCAGCAGGTCAATGCCTCTCCTAATGTCATGTCTTCCCAGACATTACCATAATAAAAATCTTCTAATTGATTTTTCACTTTTGTATTCACTACATAACTCCCCCTGTTACTAATTTTTCTTATTATCATCCCATGCATAAACCCAATACATATTTTCCTTCCAGCTCAAAAATATAAACAAAAACTTCTTTATTTAACTCCTTGTCTGAAAGATAAACTCCATCCTCTGTGTCTCCAGATATATAAACGCTGTTAAGACTTTTATATAATCCTGTTCCCAAGTATTTGAAATATGCTTCCTTGGCCACCCATGCAATAAAAAATTTTTTATGACTTTTTCCAATCAAAGATATCTCATTGGCACAAAAACATCTGTTAATAATTTCAGTATATTCAAATTTTTTATCAATGTATTCAACATCAACACCTACTTCTCTATTACTCAAAGCAATTACAGCACGTTTTTTCGAATGGGTTATATTATATTGAATATGATGTTTATTATAAATATATGGTTTAAAAAATTTACCTTTTTTAATATTTATTTGATTTATTTCATTATTTAACCATGAGGTAAACAAAAAATTAATCACACTATGTGAAATTAAAAAGTTTAACTTGTCTTGTCTTTGACAATAACTATAAAATTTTTCTTTTTCTTCTATAGTTAAATAATTCAATTCAAAAAAATTACCATTTAGCCTATCTATATCCATTAATATAAATACAGTTATTTTTTCTTGAATATATTTTAAAATACTTTTTGAGTTTAATGATAAAATATCAGTAAATAAATACTTTTTGATTGTATTACTCATTAATAAATTTCCTTATTTTTATGATATAAGCTATTTCAACTTTTTTACAAATTTTTTTATGGCAGCTATTACTTCATTCCCATTTTTATTTATAAACATATGATCTCCCTCTATATATTTATAAGAAAATTCTTTCATTGTAAAATCTGACCATTTATTTAAATCATCAAATGTCATTTCTGAATCTTCGGTTCCTATTAATCCCATGATGGGACAATCTATTTTATCCACCTTATTTTTTATATACTTTTCATCCATAATAAAATCTGCTCTTAATGCAGGCAAAAATAAACTCATCATTTCTTTATTATTTGCAATTTCATTAGGTATACTAGAATATCTTTTTACTAATTCTCTTATAAAACTTTCATCATCCAAACTGTATATAGGATTTGGCTCTATTAAATTTGGCGCTCTTCCTCCGGAAACTATAACACCTTTGGGCCAAATTTTCTTCTCATTGTATATTTTAAGTGATAATTCATACACCAATTTTGTCCCTAAACTATGTCCAAACATAATAAACGGGCATTCTTGTATACTATATTTTAATTCATCATATATTTCATCTACTAATATTTTAATATCAGGAATTGGTCTTTCCATAATCCTATTTTCTCTGCCCGGATACTGAAGAGGATAAACTTTAATATATTCAAACATTTCCCTCCATGTCTTGAATACTGAAGCTCCTGCGCCTGCATACGGAAAACAAAATAACCTGATTCCATCGAAAATACTTGTTCTTTCTATATAATGATTTTGACATACATTCTCCATTATACAACCTCCGACTATTATTAATATAATTTAGTTTATTTCCAATAGATTGCAATTTTAATGTTTATATCTATTTATTCTAACTACTGTAATTTATTATACTCTAATTGATAATGATAATCAATATCTTTATTGGATTAATTATCAAATGGCTTCTTTACATTTTTGTAGAATATAAAAAAGGTGAAACATTAAAGCCTCACCTTTTTCTTAACATTTATTCCGATGAAAAACAAAATTATGATGCCGGTTATGGTTTTCCCAATAATCCAGCCGCATTTCCGTCAATATTTTCATGATATCCATATTTTAAAAAATATTTTCTTTTTCATATAGCTCGATCCAATCCTTGGAGAAACGGTCAACTGCTTGTTTTATTGATGCATTATCAAAAACAGTGGCTAATATATTTGGAGCAAAGGTAACTGCATCAGCTTCTGATTCAATTGCCTCGGTAATCTGAAAAATATTTTTGATGCTTGATGCCATAATTTTTGTTTCATGTCCTTCTCTATCAACAAATCTTCGACTTGCTTTAATAATTTTAAAAGGATCTACTCCAATATTTTCTGATCGATTTGAATAAACGGCAATATAGTCTGCTCCAGCTTGAATGGCCAAAAATGCCTGCATTTTTGAATATATTGCCGAAGCTGTTATATTGCATTCTCCCTGACTTTTCAAATATCTAATGGCTTTAATCCCATTATAAGTCGCCGGAATTTTAACAAAAACATGTTTGTCTATTTCATTCCAAATTGTTTTGGCATCCTTTACCATGCCTTCAAAATTTCTTGCAACAACCTGCATATGAAGTGTTCTTTCATTTCCAATTATCCCTCTTGTTTTTTTCATGTGCGGTATAAAATCAATTTTGCCTTCACGTTTAATAATGCTTGGTGTTGACGTTATTCCTGAAATAGGAATACTGTCAATATATTTCTTAATTTCGTCCAATTTTATAGTATCCAACATAAATTCCATATTCTACACATTCCCCTTTCATTTATATCTTGTTTGCGGACATTTATCCACGGGATTTTCCACCAGCGATATTCGTAATTATTCCTGACATATAACTTGCTCTGCCAGAAATATAAAAACAGACTAAATCTGCAACTTCAGTCAATTTTCCACTCCTGCCTAAGGGAATACTGGAAGATTTTTTGTAGCCTTCTCTTAAACTTTCTACAGTTATTCCCCTTGTAAAAGCCAATGCTTCTTCATATTGTAGTGATCGCAACTTTGTTTGTTCCATGATTCCAGGAGCAACACCCAGTACTCTAATATTGTATTTTCCCAATTCCTTAGCCCAAGTACACGTCATGCTATTGATTGCACCTTTAGTGCCGACATAAAATCCCTGACCAACTGATCCTTCACGTGCACTTTCAGTTGACATATTGACGATCACTCCATATTTTTGCGTGATCATAATCCTTGCTACAGCCTGTGACATAAGAAAAACACTTTTTTGATTTACTGCTGTTATCCTATCAAACATTTCCTCTGTGAGTTCATATTTCCCAGAACCATCCGGATTTACCAACATTCCCGGTAATGCTATTCCTGCATTGTTTACCAGAGCATCTATTTTTCCGTACTCCTCCCATACTTGCTGTACACTGCGATCTACCTGTTTTTTATTTGAAACATCTGTTTTGTAAAAAGAATATTTTTTTGAAGCAATTGAATTATCATCACTTAAATCAAAATTAATTACTATGCAACTATTTTCCAATAACTTCCTGGCTATACTTCTACCGATTCCTGATGAACCACCAGTGACAATAACTACTTTATTTTCAACTTTCAACCAGCTAGTCATTATTTTTTATACTCCCTCTTAAATATAAACTTATATGTTGAGATATCTTCGACAATTCAATTATAACAAATGTGAACTATTTATATATATGTTTAAAATCAATTGTTTTAAAATTGTCGTTATATCAGTACCTAGTATAAAAAACATATTTGTAATCTGCACATTTGTGCTTTTATTTGTATATAAATTTTACTAAACCATTATTGAATGTTAAAATTAAATATAATAAATCTATTAACCAAAAAGTGATGTGGAAATAAATGCAAAATGATAAGTTAATTGCTAAAATTGCCTACTTGTATTATATGGAAAATAAAACTCAGGAAGAAATATCAAAGGAATTGAATGTATATAGAACCACAATAAGCAGATTACTCAAACAAGCAAAAAAGAATGGAATTGTCCATATTGAAATCAAAAACTTTGATCCACAAATTATCAAATTGGAACGAATTTTTAAAAAAATGTTCAAACTGAAAGAGGTCATTATTGTTGAATCACCAGCAGAAGCAACCACTATAGAAAAGAACAATTTATTGGCAGTTGAAGCAGCCAATTTTATAAAGAAATGCATAAAAGACAACATGACTGTTGGCTTAGCATGGGGTTCAACTATAGGTAACATGGTTGAAAAACTTGAAAAAAGGAAACTGCACAATGTTACATTTATACCCCTGGCTGGTGGACCAAGCCAAATAAAATCTAAGTACCATGTTAATACCTTGGTTTACGAAATGAGCAGACACTTTAACGGCAACAGCATATTCATAAATGGAGCGGTAATTGAAGAAAACAAGCAAACAAAAGATGCAATTGTCAATTCAAGATATTTTGATAAAATAAAGAGTAGCTGGAATAACCTTGATATAGCTATTGTTGGGATTGGCGGAGGTCTTAATTCCAGAAGCCAATGGAGAGATTTATTAAACGAGGATGATATTGAGGATCTTAAACTTAGAGAAGTAGTCGGTGACTGTTGTGGACGTTTTTTTGATATAGATGGAAATTTAATTAAAAATGAAATTGATGAACGAACTATTGGTCTGCCTATTGAGCAATTATCAGAAATACCAACTTCAATTGCAATAGCACGCTCCAAAAACAAAGCACGAGCTATACTACCCTTTATAAAAAGGCAGTATATTAATACTTTGATTACCGATGAAGAAACAGCAAAAGAAATTCTTAAAAGAGCAAAATTTTAATTTAAATACTTAGAATATAAAAGATGAAGTATTAAAACCTCATCTTTTTACTACTCTCGTTTTTATCAGGGATAAAATATCATAAATTTCAGAGTACCGAAATATTCTCCCTTGAGAAAGCATGTTCTTAAATTCTTCTACCGACACAAATTTCACATCGCTTACCTCTTCATTTTGAAGAACTATTTTGGATAAATCAATGTCAGCATATACAAAATAAATATCCCAGATCATGTTGCTGCTGCTTTGAAATATTCTTCTGACAAAATCCAAGTCCTTCTTTTCAAGAGCTATGCCCAATTCTTCTTTTACTTCTCTTACAGCCCCATTTGGCGCATCTTCTCCACTGACCATGCAGCCTGTGGTAAGCGTCCAAATATTAGGAAGAATTTTTTTATTGGCAGATCTTTTCTGAATCAATATTTCACATTTATGATTTATTATCCATATTTCGGCAGCGAGATGATATTCCCCTGTATTTAAAATGTCAGCGCGTTTTTTTATTAAACCTGTTTTACAACCTTTTTCATCATATATATCCCATAGTTCCATGTAAAATTCCACCTTTGTCTTAAATATGTTATTATTAAAGATAGATAATTTATAAAGGAGATGGTTTATTTGGACAAAAAATTGTCCCTGTCATCGTACATAGTAGTCGGTTCCATGTTATTCGGGCTTTTCTTCGGAGCAGGAAACCTCATATTCCCAGTACATATGGGGCAAGAAGCAGGTGCCAGCGTATATCCTGCAACAATTGGATTTTTAATAACGGCCATAGGTCTTCCATTTTTAGGTGTTGTTGCTATTGGTGTATCCAAAAGCAAGGGACTTTTTGATCTTGCAAGCAGAATTCACCCTATTTATGGATACATAATGACTATACTGCTGTATCTGACAATAGGTCCATTTTTCGCACTTCCAAGGACTGGAACAGTCTCATACGAAATTGGTATATCTCCTTTTATTCCAGGTCAGTACACCAATTTGGGACTTGCTATATTCACCATTGTATTTTTTCTTACAGCATTGTTTTTTTCTTTGAGGCCAAATGAAATTCTCACCTGGGTGGGAAAGGTCCTAAATCCTGTTTTTCTGGTATTTCTTGCTGTTTTAATAATAACGAGCATCATACATCCCATGGGAAGTATATCAGATGCAAAAGTCGTTGGAACATATGTCAGCGCCCCTTTTTTTAAAGGTTTCCTGGAAGGATACAACACCATGGACGCACTGGCTTCCCTTGCTTTTGGAATTATAGTCGTAAGAACCTTGAGAGAACTTGGGGTTAAAAGTCCCAGTGGAATTGCTGTTGGAACAATTAAATCGGGTATAATTACTATTTTATTAATGGGACTAATTTATGGATTTTTAGCATATATAGGTGCAACAAGTGTCGGAAAGTTCTCCATTTCTGAAAATGGTGGAATTGCACTGGCTCAAATTGCAAATTACTATTTCAGCTCCGGAGGCGGCATTCTGCTTGCAATAATTGTAACAGTAGCCTGTCTAAAGACTGCAATTGGACTTATAACAGCCTGTTCTGAAACATTTTGCGAGTTGTTTCCAAGAATTTTCAGCTACAGGGGCTATGTAGTTCTCTTTACAATATTAGCCTGTCTTATAGCTAATATCGGACTAACACAGATAATTCTGCTTTCAATTCCCGTATTAATGCTTCTATATCCATTAGCTATTGCATTGATCATACTTGGTTTGCTTTCTCAATTTTTCAAGAATCGCCAGTGCGTATACGCACTCACCACCTTGTTCACACTTTTAGCAAGCGTAGCCGACTGTATGAACGCCCTGCCGGCTGCAGTTAAAGCTTCCCCTTTTATACAGCATATTTTAAATTTCTACGGAACCTATATCCCATTTTTTAATCTTGGTATGGGATGGGTTGTACCTATGATTACAGGATTTATTCTTTCAGTTGTTATATCTTTTTTTATAAAACCCAGAGCAATACAAGTTTAACCACTTAACCTTATATAATAAGTCAACCACTTTGAAAACATTCAGGGTGGTTGACTTGTATTTGTAATGATTATTCAGCATTTAAAACCCGAAGTACTGTACCAACTATCTGATCAACAGATGGAAAACGCGAAGGATGTTCACCGTTTCCATTATTTACGAAGGTAAAGCCATCACCTTTGAGGGTCTTCACGTTGCGCTGTACACTTGGGCTGTTATACATCTTGTCGTTGATATGTGTAGCTATGATTTTAGGGCCACGCATCGACATAATAGTTGTCGACAGCAAATCATCCGCAATTCCGTTAGCTGCTTTTCCCAAAATATCTGCAGAAGCAGGTGCAATCAGGAGTAGATCCGTATCCTGCGAAAGGGACTTATGACCCTTCTCCCATGATTTAGGCAGATCAAATGCTTCAATTTCAATAGGATGATCAACACTTCTCTGCACCATAAGCGGAGTTACAAAGTTAGTAGAATTTCGAGTCATGACAGCATATACATCTGCATGAAGTTTTTTCAGTTCAGCAATTAAATCCAGAGCATGTATTGCCATGCTGCATCCAGTAATACCAACTACTATTTTTTTACCATCAAGCATATTCACACATCCTTTATATTATTTTTTGTGGTTTAGCATATTCTTCGTCAAAAGTCTCTACAGTCACATTTTTCATCCTTTGATCCTCACGTGGTTTATCATTGAAATCTCTTTTTTGTGATACTATTCTATCTATCTCCTCAATTCCATCTACAACTTTTCCAAAGGCAGCATACTGACCATCAAGATGAGGTGCATCATCCGTCATTATAAAAAACTGTGATCCGGCAGAATCAGGTACCATAGTCCTTGCCATGGATATCACTCCTCTTTCATGCTTCAGGTTGTTTTCAAAATTATTAGACGAAAATTCACCTTTAATTGAATATCCCGGTCCGCCGGTTCCAGTACCCTCCGGATCTCCTCCCTGAATCATGAAGCCCGGTATTACCCTGTGAAAAATTGTTCCATTATAAAATCCTCTTTCTATCAATGATATGAAATTATTTACTGTATTAGGTGCAATATCCGGATAAAGTTCTATTTTTATCACCTGTTCATTTTCCATTTCAATTGTAACTACAGGATTTTTCATTTGTTCTCCTTCTTTCTGTAAATATACTTATATAATAAATTTTATCACGGATGCTGTCAAAATACACGTAATAGTAATAAATTCATACTAAATTCTGAAATTCTTTATCATACTGTTTAATTTTTGTGACAACTGAATTTGATTTTGAGCCGACAACTTTACCTTTTCAGCAGCTCTCACATTTTCTTCAATATTCCTTTTTATCAATTCAGCACTTTCTGAAGATCTCTGTACGTCTCCCGACATACTCTGAACTGTTTCACTCACCTGTCCTACAGTAGCAGTTAACTCTTCGGACATTGAGGCTATCTCCTCAGACATCTTGCTGACAAAATCTGCATCCTCATAATATTTTTTACCCATATTCCCGAACATCTCGAATTGGGGATTGACTTTGTTATTCATAAAATTTAAAACCTCATTACCGCTTATGGAAAGATTGTTGAATGCCTGCTGTACTTTTTCAATAGTATCCTGAATTTTGGCAACAGAATCAGAGGACTGTTCTGCAAGATTTCTCACTTCTTCTGCAACAACAGCAAATCCCTTCCCATTCTCTCCTGCACGTGCTGATTCTATAGCCGCATTTAGGGCAAGTAAATTGGTCTGTTCAGCTATGTTTGCAATAGTATTGGCCATTACCTTGACATTTTCTACTACCTGTCCATCCTTAATTGACTGGACCATATTCTGTTTTTTCTCATTATATAACTTATCCGTAGTATCCAAAGCTCTTTTCCCTCTGTTCTGTACATCAATTGCTCTTTTTTGGAATGCGTTTGCATTATTATTTCCATCCACAGCTTTTTGCGACAGTTCATTTATGCTTGAATCAACTTCCTCAATTGATGCCGTTATTTCTTCGGTGGTGACATTGGTTCTTTGAATTACCTCGGAAACAATTTTAACCGAACTGCTCATATCATTTGTTTTTGACAAAAGATTCTCGGATATGGAAAACAATTCATCACTTGAACTGTTCATATTGTCTATATTGTTTGATATTACTTCAATAAACTGCGCCACGTTCTTTCTTGCTACATTAAGCCCTGAAGCTGTTATACCAAGTTCATCTTTTCTAGACAGATTTATAGATGAAGAAAAATCAAATTTTTCCAATTTACCCGCAAATTCTTCTATTTTTTTTAATGGATTGTTGACATCATTCGAGATAATGACTCCCAATAAAATCGATAAAATAAAACATATTAAAATTGTTGAAATTATATATACATAGGAATGTTTATACTGAAGAGTCCTATCTTCATAATTGCTTTGCGCCAGTTTCATGCTCAAATTTATGGCTTTATCAAGCGTGGATATCATTTGAGTTCTGGATTCCTCAGTTTTTATAAATTCACTTTTTGCTGCAGTATAATTACCTTGTTGGACAAATTCCAGAAACTCCTTTCTATAATTCGTCCAATTTTTCAAATACTGTTCAAACTGGGCAAATAACTTTTTATCATCATCAACAATGATAGTCGACTTGTATTCAGATATTAGTTTTTCATTTTTACTGGATAAACTGTTAATTTCCGAATTCATGTTCTTGACCATATTCCTCTGGGATTTATCCATGACAATAAGCATATCTCCCCTGATTGCCATCAAATTCGTCTTCAACTGCTGCAGGTCGTTGCTTCCTTTTAGATCTTTATTATATGTGATGTTCAAACTGGAATATATATCTTTCATCCTTGAAAGAGATGTAACACCAATTACACAAGTAAAAAGCGCTGTTATAATAAATCCCATCATTAATTTCTTTAGAATTTTTAAGTTTGAAAGCCATCTCATCATAAATTCCTCCTTGATATTTAGTTTCATAAATCATTTCAAATCGAAATTACTATTTATATCAAGTAATTATATAGAGACAACCTTAATACAAGCTTAATGTAAGCCCCACTCTAAGTAATAATCAACTTTTATGGAATTTGTAATATTATAATACTATTAAGGTATTTAGAAGGTGAAGGAGTATGGCAATAAGGCCGCAAATTTTACGTGCAGGAGATACAATCGGAATAGTTACTTTAGGAAGTCCATTATCTGCCGATATCATCAATGCTCGTATACAGACTCTTAGAAACATGGGCTTTAATATAGTATTAGGAAATTATGTATATTCTTATGATGGATACGTTGCAGCCACAGAACAACAGAGGGCCTCTGATCTGATGGAAATGTTCGAAAATCCTGATGTGAAGGCTATTATACCTTCAAGAGGTGGAGTAGGTGTTGCGGGTATTATACCGTATCTTGATTATCCTGTTATTACACAGAATCCTAAAATTATCACAGGGTACAGCGACATAACAATTTTATTAAATGTTTTGTATATATGGGCTAATTTAATTACTTTTCACAGCCTTCTTTTAATAGACTTTAAACCGACTGCCCCTGCATACAACATGAATCAGTTTTTCACTGCTACATCTACACTTACCTCGCCAAGGCAACTTGAAAATCCTCCCGGAATGCCATTAATAAGCAGGATTCCTGGAAATGTTACAGGCCCTATAGTTGGAGGCAACCTTACATCTTTTGCAGATAACCTCGGCACTCCATTTGAAGTTGATACCAGAGGGAAAATACTCTTAATCGAAGAAGTACACGAGCCCATTAATACAGTCTACAGGCATATAAACCGGCTAATATTGGCCGGCAAGCTCAGTGACTGTGCAGGTATCCTTATGGGAGAATGCACAAATTGTGATGATTCATACGGTAAGTCATATGAAGATTTAATTAATGATGTTATAATGCCGATGAACAAACCTCTTATGACAAACTTAGCATCTGGGCATGGCACATACAAGATGGCTATACCTATAGGCGCCGAAGCCAACCTTAATACTTATGAAAATACATTGACGATACTTGAGCCAACGGTGCGTATATGATTTATCCCAATTATCGTGCCGGGAATTTGCTACCCTGCAGGCAACTAAATATACTTTCCTATAAATCAAAGACCTCAATGCTGTTGATAAAATATACTTATCAACAGCATGAGGTCTTATTATTAAACTTTCTTACCTTTTACAAATCATCTATTTTTAATTAATATTTTATACATGGTCAATAGAATTGCTATCCACACAGGTACTACATATATGGATATTCTCGTACTCGGTAAAACAAATAGTAAAGCAACGATCAATAACAAGTATATAATAGCTGTATACGTAAGTACCGGATAAAATGGCATTTTAAATTTTACTTTTTGTCCTAAGGAACTCTTATATTTTCTGAATTTTAATTGTACTAAAAGTATAGTTATCCATGCAGTTATAATTGCTATAACTGTTACCGATGATATATAATTAAAAACTTTGAAGGGTAATAAATAATTTAAAAATATTGCAATCATAGCTATAGCTGTACTAAATAGAATTCCTACATATGGTATTCCTGATTTGCTGATTTTACGAAATATACCCGGAGCATTATTGTTCAAAGCCAAACTATAAAGCATTCTCCCTTCAACAAATAATGCACTGTTCATACCTGATAATGCAGCTGTCAAAACCACAAAATTAATAATTGATGCCGCTGCCGGAATTCCAACTTTATCGAAGACTAATACAAAAGGGCTTCCTTTAATTCCAATTTTACTCCATGAATAAAGGCTTAACATAACCAACATAGAGCCAACATAAAAAATAAGTATACGCCAAAATACATTATTGATTGCTTTGGGTATGGATTTTTCAGGATTTTCTGCTTCACCAGCAGTTATACCAATAAGTTCCACTCCACCAAACGCAAAAGTAACAAAGATGAATGACAATAAAAATCCTCTGATCCCATTAGGGAAAAAACCTCCATTCATCCATAAATTTGAAAATCCAATGGCATGTCCTTTATTTCCAAAGCCAAATACTATCATAAAAAGTCCAAAAATAATCATGCAAATAATACACACAACTTTAATGAGTGCCAGCCAAAATTCAAACTCACCATAAGCTTTCACTCCAATTATATTAATTAAAACTAAAACCAATAAAAATACTAGGGCGGAAATCCACCTCGGAAAATCCGGCAGCCAAAACTGTACATATATACCAACTGCCGTAAGCTCGGCCATTACAGTTGTAACACCTTGAAGCCAATAAGTCCATCCTGAAAAAAATCCAGCGAAATCCCCTAAATATTTAGTTGCATAAGCACTAAATGAACCTGAATTTGGATCATCTACAGAAAGCTCTCCCAATGCCCTCATAATTATAAAAACAAACAAACCGCCAGTCAAATATGCTAATATAATAGACGGGCCACCCATACTTATGGCATCTGCCGAGCCATAAAATAACCCTACTCCTATGGCTCCACCAATAGCAATCATCTGAATATGACGATTTTTTAAATTCCTCTTTAATTTATATCCTCCCATATCGACATCCCAATCTTATAATTTTTCTAGAAATATAAACCAACAATAACTTATTTTACAGTAAAATCATTTATTCATAAACTTTATTTATAAAAGTTAAAGCTTATCTACAAAAAACAAAAAGCCAAATCCTCCAAAGATACATTAGATACATTCAACATATCAAGTAGAATTTGACCTCTAGTTTTCTAGTCAATCAAAAATAAAAAAATCTTACAGAGAAACTATAAGACCAATTTTTTCAAAGTTTCTCATCTTCCAGGTTTAACCTGCTGGAATTAGCACCATTGAACAATATATTCAGGTTGCCGGGTATCATAGGGCCAGTCCCTCCACCTCTCTTGATAAGATTCATATTTGATTATTATTTACATGATACTTAATTTAAATATAACTGTCAAGAATGAATTTGCCTATTTGGGTAATTATTGTATTTTAGTTTGAAGCACAGCAAGTGCTGCAGCACCCATTACACCTGCATCCGTTCCAAGTTCTGCTTTCACAATTCTGCATGACTTTGCCATTGCAGCAAAGCATCTCCTATTTACTACCTGTTGTATTTTCTTCAGTACGATATTTCCCCCTTTTGAAACTCCCCCTCCAATAACTACCATTTCAGGATCAAAGCTGGTTATGACATTGGCTACGCATATTCCAAGATATTCAAGGCTTTCATTCAATATTTCACAAGCAATTTTATCTCCCTTTTTTGCTTCCTCAAACACCTCATAGGAAGTTACCTTATTGTGTTTCTTTAAAGCTGTATATTCCTTATTCAGAACAGCCTGTTCTCCTTTTTTCCCTATTGCAGTACCCGATGCGAGTGCTTCTGCACAGCCATAATTTCCACAATTACATCTGGGACCATTTTTCTCCAGCGTCATATGCCCGATTTCAAGGGCATTGCAGGTATTCCCCCTGTAAATTTGTCCATTAATTATCGCTCCGCCTCCAATTCCCGTGCTGACTGTAATAAAAATCATATTTTTTGTTCCCTTTCCTGCTCCAAACATGAATTCTCCAATGGCACCTACATTTGCATCATTGTCCAGGTATACTGGAATTCCAAATTTCTTCTTTATTGGATCCACCAATTTAAAATTTCTGAAAGGAAGATTTGGCGTCGTTATTATTATTCCATTTTTAGCATCCAACGGCCCGGGCGAACCAATTCCGATGGCCTCAATATCTTCAATGCTTTTATCGTCACTTGCTAAAACTTTTTCTATTACTTCTATTATCTTTTCCAGTACTTTTTCTTCTCCCCTGAATGCATCGGTAGGGACAGTATATTTATACAATATACTGCCACTTATATCTGAAAGTGCCCCACTTATTTTAGTTCCACCCAAGTCTATTCCTAAAACATATTTCTTATTCATGCAACCCTCACTCTTTCTTAATATTAATATTTTTATAAACTCACCTGTAAATGATATCCATTGGTACTATGGTAACATCAAAAAATATTTCAATCAACACTATATACTTTGTATTGAAGAACAGCGTAAATAGTGCTATACTTTTCAATATCCCCCTATATGGGATATTGAAGGAGGAGTTACAGATGACTAAAGATCATAAACATGAAAATACAAAAGCTGTTATAAATCGACTTTCAAGGACTATAGGGCACTTGCAGTCCGTAAAAAGAATGGTTGAAGACGGACGTGACTGCAGTGAAATCCTGATTCAGATTGCAGCCGTAAGAAATGCTATTAATAATACCGGTAAAATAATTCTTCAGGATCATATAAATCACTGTGTGGTAAAGGCAATAGAAGAAGATGATAAAAAAACTCTTGAAGATTTAAACAGAGCAATAGACCAATTTATGAAATAAGTACCATTGGAGTAATGAAAATGAATATAAATCAATACAATTCAATTTTATGTGCAATACTTTCTGCATTATTATATGCAATCAGTCTTCCTATATCAAAAATACTGCTGAAAGGAATAAATCCAACACTGATGTCCGCACTTCTTTATCTTGGTGCAGGAGTAGGTATGCTTCTATTCAACTTAATCAATTGCAGAAACGGCTCAAAAAGAGCAGAAAAAAGGCTTACAAAAAATGGCCTTCCTTTTATAATTGGAATGATTGTTCTAGACATAGCTGCCCCAATTCTTTTAATGGTTGGGTTAACTTTTACCACTTCTTCAGATGCTTCATTATTAAGCAATTTTGAAATTGCAGCTACCTCCCTGATTGCTTTTATTATCTTCAAAGAACATATCGGCAGAAGGCTGTTCCTGGCAATTGTACTTATAACAATTTCCTGCATTATTTTATCATTACAGGACTCTGCAAGTTTTTCCCTTTCCATTGGTTCCCTGTTCATTATATCTGGATGTATCTGCTGGGGATTCGAAAACAACTGTACCAAAATGCTGTCGGTAAAAGATCCTATAGAAATAGTGGTCATAAAAGGTATTGGGGCAAGTGCAGGTTCTTTTCTGATTGTTGCTGTCTTCAGCTTGTACGCCACCAGCTTTTTGTATATCCTGGCTGCAGTTATACTTGGCTTTTTTTCATACGGATTAAGTATATTCTTCTATATTTACGCACAAAGATATCTTGGTGCTGCAAGAACAAGTGCGTATTATGCACTCTCTCCTTTCATTGGGGCAGGACTTTCTTTTATTATTTTAAAGGAAAAGCCAACTGTGTATTTCATTTTTGCATTTATAGTTATGGCTGCAGGAACTTATCTGTTGTCAACGGATACCAATTAGACATTATAAAAGAAGCCCGTACAAAAGTACAGGTCTCAAATTTATCTTAACAAATTCTATCCACATTATATCCTTCATCGTTCAATGCCTTCACTATGGATTCTATGTGTTCATATCCATTGGTTTCAACTGTTACCTCCAGTACAACATGCTTCAACCTGTCTACTGCCTTGAACTGATTGTGATCAAGTTTTATTACATTTGCCCTCTTTTCTGCCAGTATCTGAGCTATCCTAAGAAGCTGTCCGGGAGTATCCTTGAGTTTAACTGAAAAACAGAATATTCTGCCTCTTGAAAATAATCCATTATTTAAAAGGGATGCTATTGTAACTACATCTATATTCCCGCCGCTTATCAGTGAAACCACCTTTTTGCCTTTAAATTTCAATCTTTTCAATGCTGCCAGCGACATAGCCCCTGTTGCTTCTGATATGAGCTTGTGCTTTTCAAGAACAACAAACACAGCTTCCATAAGCTCCTGATCACTTACCGTAACAATTTCATCTACATAATTTTTTACTACCTCGAATGTAAGATCTCCCGGTTGTTTTACTGCTGCACCATCCGCAATTGTATCCACTTCATCCGCATAGGTAAGCTTTCCCGTTTCAAATGAAATTTTCATAGGATCTGCACCTTCTGCCTGAACCCCTATTATCTTTATATTTGGATTAATGGACTTGGCAGCAACTGATATTCCACTTATCAGTCCACCTCCACCTATTGGCACCAATATTGCGTCCACATCACTTAATTCATCTATTATTTCAAGTGCTATGGTTCCCTGTCCTGCCATTACATCTACATCGTTAAAAGGATGAACAAAAGTATAGCCGTTTTCTCTTTCAAGCCTCTTTGCCTCTTCATATGCTTCATCATAAACTTTCCCTTTAAGTACTATATCCGCCCCATAATTTCTAGTGGATTGAACTTTTATAAAAGGTGTTGTCTCAGGCATTACAATAGTAGCCTTGATTCCAAGTCTCTTCGCTGAATATGCCACTCCCTGGGCATGATTTCCTGCCGAAGAAGCTATAAGCCCCCTGGATTTCTGTTCATCGCTTAATTTACTTACTTTATTTGAAGCCCCTCTCAACTTGAATGCTCCGGTAATCTGGAGATTCTCCGGTTTTATGTACACCTCATTACCGCTTTCCCTGCTGAATTCCGGACTGTATATCAAATTTGTCCTTATACATATGTCCTTTATTCTTTCTCTAGCTTCCAATACATCATTTAATGTCAAATCTACCTTCATAACTTTAAAGCCACCCTTTCCATCTAGTTTAATATAAATAAAAAAATCCTTCATTCTTACAAACATAATTTATATATTCATAAGGACGAAAGATTATATTTCCGTGGTACCACCTTATTTGCAGCTGTTACACCAACTGCCTCTCATTTCAGGTCATCCGTAAACCCTAACCATATATCGCTGGTATACGTCCTCGTTTACTCGGTAAAAGCCTTTCTACTCGGAAGCTCCGGAGTGATTAACGGATATTATCATCAACGTCAGCTCACACCACCCGCTGACTCTCTTAAGTCGATACATTAAATATCTTCCTCTCCATCACAACTTGTACTATATACAATATGAGGTTAAGTATATTATTTTTTTTTGAAGTTGTCAACTTGTTTTTTTGGCAATTTAGCTGTTATGATAAATCCTGTTTCAAAATATCTCTATAAATATTTTTCAATGCAATAAAATATCCTCCGATAAAGTATCCTTCATCATGTAAATTTACATGCCTAACTTTAAGTGTTGCTGGTATACTAATAGTATTGTACTTAAATATTATTTCAAGTAAATCATCTTTTTCAAATTTAACTTCTGATAAAAAACCTATTCCCGAAATAGATGTATCTACCCCAATAACTTGACAGTTACAATTCTGTCCATTTATATTCATAATTTTAAAACTGTCATTATATTTGTATCTTGAATTAATTCTCCTATCTTTTTTGATTATCTGTTTTCTATTCATTAAGTAGCTGTAATCATCATTTAACATAATAAAGCCTCCTTCTGTTATAGCACTTCTTCTATAAATACAGTATTTTCCACGCCAAGATCAACATCCCTTGGTTCACTCAAGGGCCTGTTTACCCGATTGAAGTACACGCGTACAACAGGTCTAGGTCCCAAATTTTTTCTGACATTGACAACTACCCCAACTTCTTTCGTAGTCAGTCTCACGAGAGACCCAAGGGGATATACCGCCAGATTATTGGTAAAAGCATTTACCACATCAATATCAAACAAATATCCTCCGCTTCCATAGAGATATTCAATGGCCTGATAAGGCTGATACTTTTCAAACACAATCAATTTGTCATATTCATCACATACGGCAATAATTCTGGAACCTATAGGTATGTCGGAATTTGAAAGCTTTTCAGGAAAACCTGAACCATTCCACCTTTCCTGATGATAAAGAATATTTGTAGTAATACTCATGGGAAGATTTTTTTCATTTGCAAAATGATAACCATATGCAGGGTGCTGTTCCCATAACAATTTCTGCTTTGAGTCCATATCAGGTACGTTAATTAAAAAAGGCATTTCACACAATCCTATATCATGCAGCAGTGCAGCAACACCTATATTGTACATCTGTTTCCTTTCAAGTCCCATTGAACCGGATACCAGAAGTGCCAGGGCGCATGTATGTATACTGTGTCTGAACAGGTACTTGTTATTCAATATTTTCATTTCAATACAAAAATCCAGGATATCATCATCTTTCACTATATTTTCTACAATTTCCCTTGCTGTTTCTGATACTGTAACCATATTATCGGATTTATTTGCCTCCAACTTATCAGGAGCGTGTTTCTTTATTTCGGATTTAATGTTGTATTCCAGCTCCCTTGCCATAATTTCAAATGGTGTCACAAATAATGTATATCTGTCCACCACTTTTACGGTACCTATATCATTTTGTTTGAGAAGCCTGATCATTTTGCCGGAAAGCGTAGTCCCTCCAACCAGCAGCAGCTTGCCAGTCTCTTTAGAATAAACAGAATCGCCTAGAATCATGCCTTTTCTCAGTTCATGTATATAAATTTCATCCAATTTGAGCACCCCAATCTAAATATATATTTTATCTATCTTCTCATAAACATTATAAACAAAATAAAGGAAACCGCCATAAGCACAAAGCTTGCATAGTATATTTTTCTCAAAATTATACTTATTTCTCCCTCTCCATTTCCATCCGTCATAAATCCAGAAGTCACACCATTTAAAATCAAATCGTCCCTTTGATTTTTACCCTCTATGGACATATTCCATAGAGGTGTGGGAGATTCAATATAATTTACAAGTACATTTTCTTTTTGAGGATTATCTATTTTGAAATTTCTTTTCATTGAATCAATTCTCCTGTAATCCATATCTTTTTTAGGCAGATCCCGGGTAAAAAATTCATTATAGTTATTTCCCTCATACATTATAAGATTATCTACACAAATCAGCTGCGAATAATCCAGAATACCATAATTTTTCATTGCTATATATCCATCCCCAGCTTCATTCTTCCTGCAGAGTATGTGAAACTGCATATATTCCGCATCCTTTGGTGCAGTCAAAATCTGTTCATAGCTATTCCAGCTGCTTTTAAAATTTTCTTCAACATCATCTATGTATTTTACAGATATAATATTGGAATTTTCATCAAAGAAGGTTATTTTCATATGCCTGTTCTTAATATTTTTTGATATCAGATCAGCGCGTAATAAATATTGTCCCTGTTCTCTCACCGGCATTTTTTTAGAAGCATAATCCTTCCAGTCCTGTGATTTTCCCTTCTTAAAATTAATATACAATGTATTATCATTCATTTCCGAATTACTTGTTTCCATATGATCAAATTGATGAATATCTGTAAGTTCACTTAGAAATGGAACCTTGCTGTCAAATACTATCTCTATTTTATATTTCCCTTTCTCAAGGTACACATTGCTTACACCAACCTGATTATAATAGTCCATCTCTCCATCCACCTTTTTAAGTACCTGCCTGAAACTGTCATCGGCACCATCCTTGTCTATCACATATGTCTCATCTCCACTATTTTTATTAAAAGCACTGCTGTTCAGAACTTTTGAAATAATCTTATTATTATCCAGGTTTTGTATTGTCAATTTGATATGTCCATTATTGCCTTTATAAGCACTTGCATTTAAGGCAAATGAATAACTGCCGCTTTTGAGTACATCAAATTTTCTCTCCAGTACCCCATTTTGTGAACTGATACCCTTACCCAAACTGAGCTTTGGAAACACCCTGTCACTTTGTATGTTGCCAGTGTAGGTAAAATCATTTTCCGCTTCAAAAAAGCAGAAGATGTTGCTTTTATTTACAGCAGCCTTGACCTTTTTCAGCATACTGTTATATTCGTCTTCGGACACCAGAGAAAATACATTGACGGCATTAAATCCACTCTCATTTTGAACAATAATTTCATTGCTTCCGGAATTAAAGTGAAATTTTCCAAGGTTGATCCACTGAAACTGATTCATACTTTTGTCATATGTATCAGCTTCCACTGACTTGCCGCCAATGGTTACCTTCAATTTTCCGCCACGTGACGATACGAAGGCACGCATATATACATCTCTATCAGCGCTTTCCCTGAAATTTTTATCTATGGTAAATGTATTTGGGCCCTTGTATTCTTCAAGATCGTCTATGTTGATATTGTGAATATCCAGCTGTGCTTTCTTCTTTGAATTTTTATAACTCAAAAGCTCCAAACGCATATATCTGGTTTTAGGAGGAGATACAAATGCTGCACGGAAATCCATGGCTTTAAAGTTTGAGCTTTCAGATGGTCTGGCAATATAATTGCTGTTTAATTCCTTCATGTTTTTATCATAAAATTTAACCTTGAAATGCATCTTGTTGACTCCAGTACCCGAAGCTAAGATTCTAAATCTATATGGATTGTTCTCTTTTGCATCAAGAATACCCAATTTAGCTACCTCCCATATGTTATCGGATTCACCCTGTGCAATTTCTCCGTGAACTACAGGATAACTACCTGCTTTGCTTGCAGGACTGGCTGTAATTTTAAAGTTTTCCGGATTGTCTGCAACAAAAAATTTTTTTTCGTCGATTACCTTCTTAAAATCACTTATAGGTTTTCCTTTCACAGTATCCACCTTGTTGGCCGGAACCTCCAGTTTATTGGAAGCAAAAGTAAACACCACTCCTGAATTATAGTCAAAATCAAACGGAAAATTATCAATACCTTGAGATTCCAAGAACCAAAGCCAATCATTATTCTGCGGCATGGTTTTCGCCCAGTTCAAAAAGGCATTGGCACTGTCTACAAAATCAAAAGGCAGCAAATAATCGTCTTTCGACAGATTGGACAATAAAAGGTCATTTACACTTGAAGCTTCAATATAATCACCCTTATTCAAGGTTTCTATATAGGATTTTCTGTCAATAGATGAAAATATAACTCCATAGTCGTTAAAATTGAAATTGGGCATATTGAGATAACTCTCAAGCCTGCTCAGCCCATAGGGTGTATAAATTTTTTTGGGAACATTGTATAAATATCCTATACTGTCCTTGATCTCATAGAGTGTTGAGATTTTATTTTCATATTTTTTTTGCAGACCACTTTGTAAATCCAGGATATACTTGTTAAACTTCTGTCTTATTTCCTGTCCGAGATATTCACTGTTATACACGAATTCATTCACTCCAAACGCACTGACAAGCTGACCTATATTATGTGATTTCCCGAAGTCCATCAAATACTGCAAAAAATTCATATAATACTTTATATTTACGGAGTTGCCTTCATATTGAAAAATGGTATTCTTTTGTGATGAATACATATGTATATCCCCTGTCGCCTTAAGCATGCCATCTTTTTCACCATTTACATTCCAATAGGGGGTGGCAATCCCACTTTCAGGCTGAATCATATCCTCCGAGGTAGGAAGATATAAAACCTTGCTCGTATAGGAATTCTTATCTTCAAGTTTATTTTGTAAATCCGAATATTCTTTTGGTTCCTTGACCGGTGAATAGAAGCCCTTTATATAATGAACATAATATGGATTTATCCATATCATGATGCACACGATAACTCCTGCAACTACAGAGAAGTTTAAAGCTGTTGCCAAAGATTTATCCTTGAAATTTGATATAATCAGCTGCAGTCCAAAATTCAGGATCACACAAAACCCCATTAGCATGAGTCCATCCAATTTATTGGGATCTCTGAAAATAGAACCTATTACAGGCAGGTCAGTCATGAATATAAATATTTGGGAAAAAGCATCTATATTCATACCTGTGGACAATATCAGGCAGACAATTGACGCCATAATGAAGAATAATATTATATTGTTCCTGTATCCTTTAAACAGGGCTGTAAATAAAATTACTGCAATAACTGTTCCCCCACCTAGATAAAAACTTTTGGGAATACTTTTAAGATCAAACATCGGCCACCAGTAGGATATCAAATAGATTATATTTTGAATGGAACTGTGCCTTCCAAACATAAAATAAGTATCCACCACATTGACATTGTGCTGGGTTACCTGTGCCTTCAACAGTATGCTGAAAACATACATGGAAAGCCAGTAGGCATTGGTGAGTATAAAAAATAACCCGAATAGAAGTATTTTATATATTAAATTTACGATTATATTTTTATAGTTGTATTCCCTTTTGGACAAATAGGCTGCAAACAGCTTTACCAATATCAAAAAAAGCAGGCAGAATAAAAATATTACCCCATAAAAAAAATAATGTATGGCAGCGGCACTAAATAAAAAGACACTGCTCAGCATAAATAAATCATATATATTTCTTCTGTAAAGTTTTGGATTGTTTACATCATAGTCTTCAATTAAATATTTTTGAAAATTTGGATCAAAGGCATTAAAAAAACTTAAAAATACAAGGGGAAAAAGTCCGTAGCCGCACAACAGATATATATGCTGAATTCTGACTATGACCCATGGATTTAAAGTATAAAGAAAAGCTCCAGCTATTAATGCAAACGACTCAATAAAGTTGAATTCTTTGGCAAAGTATACCCTCATAAGCCTTCTGGTAAAAAAGTACATTGAAAATCCGGAGCTCAAAATTATCACAGTCAAAAAACTTTTTATAAATACTTCCCCGCTGTAGTCAAATACCATGGACAATATGTAAAAGGGCAGTATATAAACTAGTCTGGGGACATTCAGAAGTGTAGCAGAACTCCACCTTTCATTCCATGCTCCAAAAATTTCATTTAAATATCTACTGGAGGAAAACCCAAAATCTATATCACTGAAAACAATCTGCCCGCTGGCATAAATTGGTTTTAACCACAGTAGTACAAGTACGGTCAATAGTGACAAGCAGAAAAAATCATTTTTGTATTTTTTTATTTTATGTAAATTTTTTATAAACATCAGCTTCATATATTTCTTTTTACCTTTATTTTTATAAGTTCAATTATGCCTACAATTGTAAGCAGCAGATACATATTTAAGACACCCAGTGTAAGTAATGGATGTTTCAAATATTGTTTTAAATTACTTTTTGTATACAGTACAGTTCTAAAAAAATACCATCTTTGAAGGGTTTTCCTCAATCCTTTTTCCTCCTGTTGAATGGTCTTGTCCATCACCGAAAAATAGTATCTTTTCTTCATCAATATATTTTTTAACATCACAAACTTTTCATCATGATATACCCTTGTGAATACGGCTCTCTTGACTTTTCCTCCCCTTTCCATGTATCTTATGGTAGGCTGTATTTCCTCAAATGAAACTTCATCTGCATTAATTCCCCCTGACAAGTTGAATGCTTCAATTCTCCAAAATCTGGCGGCTTCTATGGAATTCCTTCCGACTTCCTCTCCTGAATTGTTTATTATGTTTCTCTCAAAAACCTTGACCTTTGAATAAAAATTTTTATAATTTGAAAATCCATACTCCGGTATTATCAAGGCTCCAACACTTCTGTTTCTGCTAAAATAATCCATACAATTCTTGATCAGATTTTTTTCCAATATCATGTCAGAATCAATAATATATATATACTGACTTCTTATTTTCTTCGCCAATTCTATGGCTGTATTCCTTGCAATACCTCTTTCGCCATGGGTCAGGGAAATAATCTGCATATTATCCTGTTTATTTTTTATATCCCGCAGTATTTCCAGTGTCCCATCTGTAGATCCATCATCTGCCACTATCACGTTCAATCCTTCATAATCCTGTATAAAACAGCTGTCAAGGCATTTTCTTATATATTCTTCATTGTTGTACGTTGACAGCACTATAGATACTTTCTCCAACATACTTATTCAGCACTCCTTATAGAGGATATAAACTCATCAAAGCTTTCGGAAGTGTTGTCCCATTTAAATTCAAGTGAAAAATCGTAGGCATTTTTTCGAATCAGATCATACTGTTTTTTATCTTCTACAACTTTTTTCATCTTTTGAAATAAATTTTCCTCATTGTTTTCACTGCACAGATAGCCTGCTTTTCCAAAATCAACAGCATCTATGAGCCCAGGAGAATTATAAACTATGCTTGGTGTACCAACTGCCGCTGCTTCTGTAATTGTAAGGCCCCATCCTTCTCTTCTCGATGGAAAGACAAGAGCATTCATCTGGCTCATAAGTTTCAATTTTTCATTCTGCGGCAAAAATCCATAAAATCTAACATTACCATCCTGTCCTCTATCATCGTAAGATAAATTTTCCTCATTTAATATTGGTATGAGAACTTCATTTACATACTTCGTGTCCTTTTTTCCTATAATCCACAATTTGCTGTCCGGATACTCTCTTTTAATCATTGAATAGGCTCTTATGGTATCATCTATTCCCTTGTAGCTTGAAAAACGACCTACATATCCAAAAACAGGATATGACTTCTTCGGATAAAAATCTTTTTTCAACCAATGCTTGAATCCAATACCTTCCGGCAAAATAAATACCCTATTTTTATTAAATCCAACATTGAAGAGATCATTTCTAGTAGAACTGGATACTGTAATCGTGTAATCATCTTTGTTCATTTTCAAAAAAAGTGTTTCAGTCAGATATCCAAATATATTTATAGGGAAGCTTGTATTTTTAAACCATATGTCTTTCGTCAATTGATGTATAAAAAATATTCTCTTACTGCTTTCGACCCATGCAAATGTAAAAAATCTGTGCGTATTGCACTGATCAACTACATAGTCTATACTCTCATGACAAGTTTTATAAAATTTTCTGGCAAAACTTATTACGGAAATTATATTTCCACACCGTAAATACGTTATATTGTCGATAATCTCAATTGATTTTGCATTTTCAAAAATTGGTGAGAAGTGAATTATTCTATAGCTATTAAAATTTAATCTTTTCAGCATTTCATGTGTAAATATCTCCGCTCCTCCACTTTTTGGCGCTTTTATATCTCTCCATGATAAAAATAGGATTGTTATTTTATTGGATTTATCTAGTTTATAGTCAATCATTTAAATAGAACTCCTTTTTAGCAAACAAATTTCTCAGCATATCTACTGCCACGAACAGAAGCAATATACCATAAAAAACAATCTCTACATATAAAATCATATAAATATCCTTATGAAAAGCTGCAATACCAAAAATAAAGGCAATTGATGAAATAAATAATATTATTAAATAAAAGGATCTGTCAATTACTATATTTATATTTATAATCATAAACACAAAATTCAATAATATGTAGGATATTATTCCTAAAAATAAATAGTTTTTTGCGGAACTGTATTCATGTGTAAAAAATATTTCTATTGTAGCGGGCATAATAAATTTATATACTATCAATGCGAGAAAACTTACAGCCAGCATCACGACAAACAATATAAAAATGCACTTTTTAAAACCTTTTTTATTTCTGGATCTTTCACTCAGCAGAGGTAAAAAAACAGTATATATGCTGTTGGAGGCAAATGTGAGCAATTGATTATACTTTAGTACTATCGCATATACCCCTGAGCTCTGAGGCAGATAATAATTCACAATTATCATATCCACGGAGGTAAAAAAATTAAAGAAAAAGTTTGCTGTATATATATTGGATAATTGTCCTATGATATTTTTGCTAATGCCTCCGGTAAAAACATTTTTGTTAAATATTAAATACTGTCTGTTCATGTAAATTCCGTGAATCAATGCAATAATCATGCCAATTAGTATTGATACCAGAATGGTATTTATGGTTGGACAATATACAAACAGTGTAGCTATTGCTGCTATCTTGAATCCCATCTCTATATAAAAGCTTATATTTAAAAGGAAAAAGCTTTTTCTTCCCTGAAAAATACCTCTAAAAATGCTCAATAGAATATTTATGCCAAATATAAAAATCAGTAAAAGCATGGTACCGTTGTACTGTATTGCCTCTATTAAATTTGGAATAAAAATGAGTACAATTGATGCAAAGAACACAAAAAACAATATGGCACATTTTATAATGTAAAATATCCTGAACTCTTCCATTCCATTCTTTGAAACATATTTTGCCACATACGTCTGAAATGAAATTCCTACAACTAAAAGTATAGTTAAAACAGATAAGATGGAATTAAGCATACCGTAATCCTTGGGCAGCAAATACCAGCTTATAAATATATGGAAAAAATAATTTGCACCATTTAAGCTTATATCCAGTATAGGAAATATTATTATATCAATTTTTTCTTTACGACTAATCATATTAGTTTATGGATTTTAAATATTCTGCATGTTTGAGAATATCTTTTAATATAGTTTTATAATTATCGGTAAGTTTTAACGGTTTTGTAAGATATCTATATACTTCACACTTGTTGATGGCATCTATAATACAAGCAGAATTATAGCATCCTGACAATGCCACACGGCAAATTTTAGGATACTTCTCCTTGGCAATCTTAAGCAGCTGCAGGCCATTTATTTCAGGCATCAGAATATCCGTTATTATAACATCCACTTCAGTTTCCTCAAGTATTTTCAGAGCATCCCTTGCATTATTGACATATATTTTGTTGTATTCCTCGTCTTTCAGCATTCGATCCAAAATGCGCAAAACAAATTTTGTATCATCAACAAACAGTATGGTATTTTTATACATATAGCACCCTCCTTGCCAATATTCATTTACATTTCAATTTTATATCCTTGTCCAACTTTTTTATTTTATGTAAATTCTTAATAAATGTTATAGAATCCTTTACTATATTTACATGTGATCCCTGCCTATCCGTGCATTTTACGGATAATTGCAGAACTCTGAAATTAAGCCTTTTAGCTATGTACATCATTTCAAGGTCAATGGCCAGCTGCATATTTCTATGTAAATATGGAAGAATATACTTGGCACAATCCCAGCTGATGACTTTCAATCCCGTCTGCGAATCAGTTATACCTTTAGGTAAAAAAGATTTTGTAATTATTCTCTTAAAGAAACTGACAAATTTTCTGGTGATTTTTCTATCCTTGGCTGCATCCTTGCTTCCAACTACAATATCAAAATATCCAAGATTGATGATATTGATCATTTTAGCAATATCATCAATTTCAAAGGAATTATCCGAATCAACAAAAATCAGTAAACTTGCCCTTATATTATTTAAGGCTTCTATGTATGTTCCTGCTTTTCTTGTATTATAGCTTAATTTATAATAAGATATGCTTGCCATGTCATCCACCCATTCGACACTATCCGAATAATGCTCTATCAATTCGTCTATCATCTTTTCAGTGCCATCCGTACTTCCATCATTCAGAAAGAAGATACTTGCATTTGGCATACCATTTTTCAATAAAATCTTAAGCTTTACTATAAAATCATATATATGCTTGAATCTTTTTTCTTCATTATAAACAGGAATTACAATTGCTATACTCGATGTCTTTACAACATAGGAAGGATTTATTATATTTTGTATATTATCAATTAGTTCATATGGATATTTTTCCTTCCACCTTATCAATCTAATTTGCCCTGATCCATCTATTGATCTTATATATTCAAGTTCTGTCATCAGTTGAGTTTCCGGATCAACTATTATTAGAATCGGAATCCAGCTTGAACCCAATCTACACATATTGCTTACAGAAACACATTCTTTAAAATTCAAAACATTTACTACAAGAAGAGAGTACTGAGATTCTTTCATAAATTGAAATTTACTCAGATTTACTATATCCAGCTTATAAAAAGTAACTATTTTGCTGAAAGGTATCTTTCTGCTTTCATCGGTTACTATTAATATTCTTCCATCCATAGAATTAACTCCCCAATTATTATATTCTGTGTCCATTTCATATTTTGAACTTCTTAACTGTCTCATTGAGTTTTTGTGCCATTTCTGTCTGTTCCTGTGCTGTGATTGCAGCTTGTTCTATTGATCTGATGTTTTTATCCATATCACTTTTTATTATCTCTGCATTTCCCGAAGAGCTCTGTAGATTTACTGCCATAACTTGAACTGCCTTACTTACCTCACTTATGGTATCAGTAAGCTGATCAGAAAATACTGCTATCTCACGTGACATCTTGCTTGTATAATCTGAATCATTGTAGAATTCATTTCCCATATTCTGAAAATTCATAAATTGGGGATTTATATCGTCATTTATAAAATTTAATACCTGCTCTGCATTATGAGAAATCTTTTCAAATGCTTTTCTTACGTCCACAATAGTGTTCTGAATTCCTGATACTGCTTGCGATGACTGTTCTGCAAGCTTCCCTACCTCTTCAGCAACTACCGCAAAACCTTTCCCGCTTTCTCCTGCCCTTGCAGCTTCAATCGCCGCATTGAGAGAAAGCAAATTTATCTTCTCCGCTATATTCGCAATAGTATCTGCCATTATTACTATATTTTCGACTATCTTACCCTCTTGAATTGCGTTTATTATCCCCTGCTCCTTTTCCTTATATATGCTTTCAATATTCTTCGTAGATAATTTAACTTTCACATTTATATTTTCAGCACTTTTTCTAAACTTGTCTGCAACATCATTTCCCTCATCTGCCTTGCTTGAAAGTTCATTTATATTTGCATCAATTTCTTCTATAGAGGCACTTATCTCTTCAGACACTGCCCCCGATTCCTGAACAGAATTGACTATGTTTCTTAAAGCACCACCCATATTCTGTGTCTTAATGGATATTTCCCCAATAGCTTTAGAAAATTTTTCACTGTCCACACTCATTTTCTGTGAATTATCAAATATATTTTTGACTAGTCCCGTCAGTTCCTCCCTCATGATTTTGAAAGAATTTGCAAGCTGACCTATTTCATCTTCCCTTTTCAGCAAATAATCAAAACTATTATCTTGAGTAAGATCGAAATCTGAAATCCTGTTCACATCTTTTGCTAAAGACAATATCGGATTTCCTATTCTCTTCCCAAAATACATTGAAACACACACTGCAAATACCAGTGAAATAGCTATTACAAGTATCAGCCATAAAAGTAACTTTCTAAGTGGTTTTTTTAGTTCATTTTCCGGTACCGACAATCCAACAGTCCAGCCACAGGAAGGTATCTTTGAAGTTGTAAAATATTTATTTACTCCATCATAATCTTCCAGCAAAATCATATTGCCTTTCATTATTGCTGAAAATCGTCCGTCCATGACCTTGTTTATATTCTGTGAAGACTTTTCAGTAGGTTTAAAATTTTTATTTGGATGTACCATAAAATTATTCTGACTGTCCAAAAGGAAAGCATAGCTGTTGTTTATCGGTTTTGCCTTGTTTATAATGTTTACAATAGTATCAATTTTTACGTCTGAACTCACAACTCCAATTACCTTGTCATTCTTTATTAGAGGCCTCGATATGGATATGACCATTTTTTTAGTTAGGGCATCAACATAAGGCTCCGAATACGTAAGACCTTTTTTTTGCAAAGCATCTTTATACCATATTCTTTGAGTACAATTAAAACTACTGTCAGGAATCCATCCTGATCCATCAATATATCTTTTATCCTGGAATCCCATATATACTGCCAGAGAATATGGATTTGACTTGGTTTTCAATGTCAAATACCTCAATAGTCCTTTATTATCTGAAGTATCCATCTGTTCTATGGCATCACCTATTTCATCTACTATTTTACCCTGGCCTTCAATCCAGCCATTAATAGTTTCTCCATACTTGTCTGATTGTGCCGAAATTTTACTTTTTGATTCTGAAATTATAGAATTATAGAATATAAAATAACTTACTGCAGAAGCTAATATCAAACTTAGTATGCATGTAATGGAACTCACTAATATTATTTTGTTTTTAATAGTTTTCAAAATCCAATGCCCCCCATTATATTCATTTATATTAATTGTTTATTTAAAATTTCCTTGTACTTGTCCTTTATAACTACAAACCGTGCTCCAACAAAAAAACCTTTATCACTTAAATTAGCGTGGACTACTTCAATTACTGCTGGAATATTAGTATTTCCACATTTGAATACAATTTCAACCAAATCACCTTTTTCAAAATTTACTTCCGATAAAAATCCCATACCCGAAATTGAAATATCTACCCCAAACACCTGATAATTGCAGCTTTTGTTATTTATACTGATAACTTTGAAATTTTTATTATATTTGAATCTTTCATTTGCTCTGACATTTTCTCTGATTTTCTGATCTCTATTGAATAAATAACTATAAGCATCTTTCATAATACAAATTTCTCCTTATGTTTATAGATTTTTGCACAATTATCGAAATTGATGTAGAAAATAGTCTGTTTTTAATATTAAAGCATAGAATAGTTACGTTAAAGTTATACTAGAGTAAATTCTGAGTAAAATGTCAAATTTTAAAATCTGCGTATCATGGCATATTCTCTTCAATTTTTCATTGTCTTGCCCATCATGCCTAAGCTCCTTTTTGTACATTCCTTATTTCTTTTCCATTAATCAATTCCCCCTCATATAATATTATTTGTAACATTGATAGAAAACATATCCATTAGTTACCTTATAGGAAACTTTTTAAGATAAAACATGATGTGGGCGGCTTTAACTACTTACTTAAAGAGATTTGCTTTTAACAAAAAACTATATGCCGATTTACCTATAATCTTTCCAGACCATAGCAATATATTTAGATTGTTGACACAATATAAATATACTGTTTGATTTAATTTCTATATTTAGATATTTTTTTATTATATATCAAAATAAATCGATTGATTTTTATAAATCGTTGATAATTTATAGCAAATATATACATATTATGATAATTGTAGCTAAATTATTATTAAAAACTGGTTTTGCAACTAAATTATGATATAATAAACTAAACAGTATATTTATAATGTTTAATTATTTAAAAAATAATTGCCATATTTATTAAAATACGGCAATTCGTTCTGTTAAGTCTCTAATTATAACCGGTCCGTTCTACAAGTTCTATTCTGTCTATATGGATTTTCTTTGATATTGGCATTATACTCATAATTTCAGCTTCAAATTTAAGACTTTATCACTATATAACAACGTTTTTTATATTTTTAATTAAAATCAAGTCAAAAAAGTATTGACAAAGATACTCGTGCAGTTTAGAATTAAGCTTATCAAGAAAAACTTTGATGGAGACAAGTAGAAAAAATATTTCACCAATAGTGAACTGGGGATAGTGTGAACCTGGTGGCAGAGCTTTTTTGAATAACACTCCGGAGTTGCAAACTGAACTACCTGTCCATATCTTAAAATCACATTTAAGTAAATTCAGGTAAAGTAGGGGCGTCGTATTCCATACGTTAGTTGGATACCAGTAATAGCTGGAAAGAGACCAAGAATGATATGGTAAATTAGGTGGCACCACGGATAAGCGTCAATTCGTCCTATGTATTAAAGACGAATGACGCTGTTTTTTATATCTAAGGAGGAATATTTATATGTGCACAATTATGTGTTATACAGGGACAGACATGAAACACGAAAAATTTGCAGAAGCATTACAGAGAACGGAGTCCAGAGGCCCAGACATGACAGAGATCCTCACTCTACCATCTGGTATTTTGGGTTTTCAAAGACTTTCTATTATGGATTTAAGTTTTAGTGGAATGCAGCCATTTACAAGAAAAATGGATGCAGCTATATGTAATGGTGAAATTTATGGCTTCCGTAAAATAAAAACGGAGCTGATAAAAAAAGGATATAAATTTATTTCTGACAGTGACTGTGAAATACTGCTTCCAATGTATTATGAATATGGACTGGACATGTTTTCAAAACTAGATGCAGAATTCGCAACTGTTATATACGATGGAAAAAAAGACAGTTACATTGCAGCACGAGATCCAATTGGAATTCGGCCCCTATTCTATGGATATTCCGAATCGGGAAAAATCATATTTGCAAGTGAAGCAAAAAATTTGGTCGGCCTTACAGATAAAATCATGCCATTCCCACCGGGACATTATTATGCCGATGGTAAGTTTACTTGCTATTCTGATATTGCCGCAACAGATGGTGATTATTGCAATGACAGCCTGGAAGTTATCTGCAGTAAAATACACGATAAATTGGTGGCTGCCATAGAAAAACGCATGGACGCCGATGCTCCTGTAGGTTTCCTGCTGAGCGGCGGATTAGACAGTTCACTAGTATGTGCAGTTGCTCAAAAAATGCAGCCTGACAAACCAATCAGAACATTTTCAATAGGTATGACCGAAGATGCAATTGACCTAAAATATGCAAAGGAAGTTGCAGATTACATCCATAGTGATCATACTGTTGTATATATGACAAAGGAAGAGGTAATTGAATCACTTGATGAAGTCATTAAAATTCTTGGAACATATGATATCACAACAATAAGGGCAAGCATTGGAATGTATTTGATTTGCAAGAAGATACATCAAATTTCAGATGTAAGGGTGCTTTTGACCGGTGAAATATCAGATGAATTGTTCGGATATAAGTATACAGACTTTGCTCCAAATGCAGTAGAATTTCAAAAAGAATCCCAGAAAAGAGTTCGTGAGCTCTATATGTATGACGTACTTCGTGCAGATCGCTGCATAAGTTCAAATTCCATAGAAGCCAGGGTACCGTTTGGCGATTTGGATTTTGTAAAATATGTTATGTCAATTGACCCTGAGAAGAAATTAAACAAATACAACATGGGCAAATACCTTTTAAGGCGTTCATTTGAAGGGAATTATCTTCCACTTGACATTTTATATCGTGAAAAAGCAGCATTCAGCGATGCCGTAGGCCATTCCATGGTGGACTATTTAAAGGAATATGCTGAAACATGCTATTCTGACGAACAATTTAAAAAGCTGTGTAAAAACTATGAATATCATACCAAACCATTTACAAAGGAATCTTTGTTGTATAGAGAAATCTTTGAAAAATACTATCCAGGACAGGCAGAAATGATAGTTGACTTCTGGATGCCCAACAAAAACTGGGAAGGCTGTAATGTAAATGATCCTAGTGCCAGAGTTCTATCAAACTATGGTGCAAGCGGTAAATAAATAACTAAACTGCAAAATTAATCTGAAAGCTGCTGTATCACATTTATGTGTTATAGCAGCTTTTATAATTTGGATATTAGCACTAACAAAGCGATATTTCTGCAGACAATTTCACATCATATAAGGCATTTTTCCTGTTTTAGTGAAGCTTTCAAATCGTCCTCCGGAGTGCTGATCGGCCTTATTCCAAATGTATCCACCAAATATTGCAGCACATTGGGAGATATGAATGCCGGCAAACTTGGTCCCAGATAGATTCCTTTTATTCCAAGTGACAGAAGTGCCAATAAATCAGCTACAGCTTTTTGTTCATACCATGAGAGCACAATTGTAAGTGGAAGTCCATTGACATCTGTTTCAAAGGCATCTGCAAGTCCTGTCGCTATCCTTACTGCCGAATATGCATCATTGCACTGCCCGACATCCAAAAGTCTTGGAAGACCAGCCACTGTTCCAAAATCCAATTTATTAAATCTGTATTTACCGCAAGCCAGGGTAAGAATTATACAATCTTCTGGAACCATTTTGGCAAAATCAGTATAATAACTTCTTCCAGGTCTTGCTCCGTCACAGCCTCCTATGAGAAAAAAATGACTTATCTTTCCCTGTTTTACTGCATTGACTATGTCTTCTGCATGAGACAACGTTTCATGATGTCCAAAGCCAACCAATATTTCCTTTTCATCTTCATCCTCTTCAAATCCGCCAAGTTCCAGTGCCTTATCTATTATTTCACTGAAATCCTTGGTTCCATCCTCTGAGACGGGTATATGCCTTACCCCATCCCAACCCACTACATTTGTTGAAAATATTCTGTCCTTATATGTTTCTCTCGGCCTCATCAGACAATTGGTAGTCATCAAAATGCATCCTGGAATCCCGTCAAATTCTTTTTGCTGATTTTGCCATGCAGATCCAAAGTTTCCAACAAGATGTTTATATTTTTTAAGCTCCGGATATCCATTTGCCGGCAGCATTTCTCCATGCGTATATATATTGATTCCCTTGCCTTCCGTTTGTTTAAGAAGCATTTCCAAATCCTTCAAATCATGACCGGACACTATAATAAACGGGCCCTTTTTGATATTGACACTTACTTTATGAGGTGAAGGATTTTTATAATTGGCAGTATTGGCTTCATCCAGCGTTTGCATCACCTGCACAGCCATATCCCCTACCCTCATGGTCATACGTATCATTTCATCAACTGTAAGATTATCATTTGTAGTAGCCTCAAGGCCTAAAAAATAGATATTATCTACCTGATCATTGCTATATCCAAGAAATCGAGCCTGATGTCCATAAGCACTTATGCCTTTTAATCCATATAATATAGTCGACCTTAATGAACGTATATCTTCATCAAGATCCTGATCATACATGATTCCTGCCTGCACAGAATCCTTCAGCATCATTTCCCTGATATCGCTTAGATTATACTCAGCTGCATCCGGGTATTCTCCTTCAGGTGCCTCATTTTTCAGCGCTTCTTTAATTTTTTGTGACCTTTTCAACAGCTTTAAATGAACTTCGGCATCAAAATTGACATTTGTCAACGTAGTAAACAGGGCCTTCTCCACAAATTTTACTATTTCCTTGTCTATAGTTTTACCCTGTTCAATAATGGGTTTTGCATAGCAGGATATTCCTTTAAGCTGGTATATCAGCAAATCCTGCAAATTTGCAATCTCCGGAGTTTTACCACATACCCCGAGTTTCGTGCAGCCCTTGCCTCCGGCTGTCTGTTCACATTGATAACAAAACATGGAACTTTCCATTCATATCTCCCCTTTATGGTATTTACTTTTTCACTTTTTATTTTAACTCCCTCTCTGCAAACTATTCATATTTCTTGATAACTTCACTCCACTTTCATAATTATATGTAGTATAATTATGTCTATAAGAATACTACAACAGTGTTTGAGGTGGTTTAAGTTTGAAACTAAAAGTAGTGGATGGCCAATAAAAAAGTGCATAACAAACAAGCCATTCACAAGTAATGGATGGAATAAATTGTCATTATAAAATCAGGCTTACGCAGTCACAACAGGATCATCAATTATTGTGTAACCTCTTTTCCTGAACAGTTCCAGAGCTTGTGACCTTGTCAGAATCTTGGATTCCTTGACAGGGCGATGCTCCAAAAACCCTTCCGGAGTATATGGCTCCAGTTTGCTTAAGATGTTCCAGATAGCGGTCAGAAGCATCTTGCAAACAGCAATGATAGCCTTTTTGTGTCCCCTGTGGGTTTTGATTCTGTGATACCTCTCTTTGAATTCAGGATGCTTTTTGGATTTTATTAATGCGCTGGCAAGCTGAACAAGAAGAGGCTTCAAATAACAACCAGCACGAGAAATACGTGTGGATTTCACTTTACCAGCACTTTGGTCGTTACGTGGGCAACAACCAGCCCAGGAAACCAGATGTTTGGATGACGGGAACACCGACATATCGGGACCAATCTCAGAGAGAATGACAATAGCGGTCATCGAATTTTTATCTAACCCTGGAATCGTGTAAAGAAAATCCAAAACAGCGGAGAAGGGTTCTGCAATCAGAAGGATCTCCTGCTCAATTTCCTGTCTGTGGGCTTCAAGCTCGTCGATGTGTGCGAGACATTGTCGGAGTTTGACAGCCTGCTCAGGGGAAATGGCACCATCGACAGCTGACTGTATTTCTTCAAGCGGAGTTTTACAACGTCCATCGACAAAAGGAGCAACGTCAAAGCGTTCACCCGGATGGTCGAGCATGTAGTTGGTGATAGATCTGGAAGATTTACCAAATACATCGCTGAAAACATCATCAAGCTTTAGATTTGAGACAGTAAGACAGTTCTGGGCACGGTTCTTTTCACCGGACAGCATATTTGTCAGCTTAAAGCGATAACGTATCAGGTCACGCAGCTGACGAACTTCAGGGGAAGGAATAAAGCTTGGTTTGATCATATCGCACATAAAAAGATCACAGATCCATCTGGCATCCTTGACATCGGTTTTATTTCCTTTTTGAGGCTTTGTATATTTCGGATGTGCAAGGGTAACAAAACAGGTTTTCTCAAGGATGTTGAATACAGGAATCCAATACTTGCCGGAGGATTCCATACAGACATCCAAACAGGAGTATTTAGCAAGCCATTCAGCTAATTCTTTTAGACCTTTAGAAAAGGAAGAAAAACGAGCCTGTTTGTACTCAGTACGTCCATTGGTATCGGTAATTCCGATGCAGGCATAGATCCAGGTTTTGTGGACATCAAGTCCACAGCAGTTTTTACGAAAGATTTTAAACATAGAGTTCCTCCTACAAAAAGAATGGTAGGGCTGGCAGGGACTGGTCATCCGGCGAAATCGAGTCAACTTCGGAAGAGATAAGTTTACGGGCTACTGTTTTGCGCCATTCATTGATGCCTTAACGGATGACCGACCTATATAACTATACGGGGTTGCCGCTATACAGCCTCGCCACTCACCTCCTCAGGTTCTGTAGTGTGCCAGCGACCTACAAGAGAAGAATAACACAAAAAAGAGCGAAAGGAAGATGGGAGTTGAAGGGTTTCATAACCCCATCGGTGCCTTTCGCAGAAAGGTGGATTATAACTATGAATGAAACGATAACGTATCATACAGATATTCCGGATAATATGATCGAAGAGTGGCAGAGTATAGTGGATCTCATTGCACGTATTGCAAAAGTCCGTGCAGCCCTTATAATGAGAGTCACAAATGGAGAAATTGAAGTATTCGTATCCAGCAAGACTAAAAATAGCCCTTATGTACCAGGCAACAAAGAATATCTCATAAACTCCGGACTTTACTGTGAAAGAGTCATAAAAAGCCGCCAGATGCTGTCAGTTCCAGATGCATCAAAATCAGATGAATGGAGAAATAATCCTGATATGAAATACAACATGAAATGCTATCTGGGGTTTCCTGTAAGGCTGCCCAACGGGAACCTGTTCGGAACGATTTGTATGCTTGATGACAAGGAAAATGATTTTTCACAAGATATGAGGGACTTCATGGAGAAAATGCGCAATTTGATCGAATCTTATTTAAAACTGCTGCACTTGAGTATTACTGATCAGTTAACTGGATTATACACCCGTACTTACTTCAATATAAAGGCATACAAAGAAATAAAAAGAACAACTCTCAACAAGACTGCTATAACAATACTCCTGGTGGATATAGATCATTTTAAAAAAATTAATGATACCTTCGGTCATCCCATAGGTGACGAGGTGTTAAAGAATTTTTCCAGGATCATGATTTCTTCTCTTCGAAACACAGATATAATTTTCAGGTTTGGCGGAGATGAATTCATTATACTTATGCCAGATACAGTTATTAAAGATGCCGTACTGGAAGCAGAAAATCTACGCTTGAAGGTAGAGAACAGCCAGGTCTGTCCTAACATTAAAATATCAATCAGCATCGGTGCTGTAGAACGGATTCGTGGTGAATCTCTGGATCATTGGCTTGTAAGGGTAGACAAAGCATTGTACCAAGTCAAAAAAAGTGGCGGCAATCAAGTTATTATATCATGAATTCATTGATTTCAGTGGATTTAAGGGCTTTTATCCATCAGAACCCAACAAGTAGCATTAAAATTTCAAACTACCAATTTCCTCTTCAACATACTTGATCAGCGTTCCACTGTGAATCATTTTTCTTATTTTTTCAATATAAGGATAGATAAAAATATCTTCATACATTTCCGGCATTATATTTCTTATTTTACTGCATATTTTAGATGTGACCGGAGATTGTTTTAGCGGATGTAAAAATTTTACAGCCTGTGATGAAGCAATAATTTCCATTGATATTATATTCTCAAGAAGTTGCGATATACGCAGAGCCTTTTTAGCAGCATTATAACCCATGCTCACATAATCTTCTTGATTAGCACAGGTGGAAACATTGTCAATTGTAGCCGGACTCGCTAAAATTCTCATTTCACCAAGAATACCAGCTGCAGAATACTGTGTCACCATAAGCCCACTGTTCAATCCAGGTTTCTGTACCAGAAATGCAGGCATACCACTTTCATTTTCATTTAAAAGTCTTTGAAGCCTTCTTTCAGACATTTTACCAAGATTGACATCTGCTATGCCCATTGAGTCCGCTTCTATTCCAACATACGAGCCATCAGCATTTCCACCCATCAATGCTTCCCCGTCTGTACTATTCACCGGATATATTATTGGATTATCACAACATGAGTTCATTTCATCTAAAATAGTCGTATACGCATCCTTAAGCGTTTTTTTTGCAGCACCATGAAGCTGTGGCATGCACCTTAAAGATAATGCATCCTGAAGCCTGTAATTTATATACTTTGATGATATCTCACTGTCTTTTAATATTCTGTTGATATTATCCGCTGTATTCCTTTGATTATCATGGCGTCTGACACTTTGAAGTCTCGGATCGAAAGCATGGATTGTACCTTTTAAAACTTCCAGAGACATGGCACCTGCAATATCAAGATTAATGGCTGATTTCATGGAATCATATACAGCAATCGCCGATATGGCAGTTATTGATGTAGTACCGGATATCAACGCCAGTCCTTCCTTATAACTCAGTTTAGGAGCTTTTATATCGGCTCTCTTCAAGGCTTCATCTGCATCAACAAGATTTCCTCTATACCATGCCTTTCCTCTGCCTGTTATTATCAAAGCAATATGTGCTTCGGGAGACAGATAACCTACCGAACCGTGAGCCGGAGCAAAGGGTGTAACACGTTTATTTAAAAGCTCACATAGGAATTCGACAGTCTCAACCTTTATTCCCGAATAGCCCTGTCCCAGATTCAAAAGCATCATAAGCAAAATGCCACGCACTGCTTCAGGCTTCAGGGCCTCTCCTACGGAACAGGCATGGGAAATCAGAATATTTTTCTGAAGTTTTTCTGCATCTTCTTTATCTATGATCTTATCACAATTATATCCAAATCCAGTAGTTACCCCATAAATTATCCTTTTTTCTTCTATAAGTTTTTCCAGCAGTTTTCTTGAGCTTTTTACCCGGGAAATATAATCCTCTGATAAATAAACGCCTGCATTATATCTTACTACAGCAATAAATTCACTCAGCGTAATATCCTTTTTACCGAGAGTTATGTTTTTTATCTTCCCGAGACTATAAAAATACATTGATGTATCACTCACAGATATCCTCCTATATATCAATTTAACTTGCTCAAAGATTGATCCAGGTCAAAAATTATGTCATCTATATCCTCTATGCCTATAGACATCCTTATTAAATCAGGGGTCACACCAGCCAGACGCTGATCCTCTTCTGATAATTCTGCATGGGTAGTTGTAGCAGGATGAACCACAAGAGATTTAATATCACCTATATTTGTGACTAAAGAGAATATCTCCAGGTTATCTATAAACTTCTCTATATTATCCAGTCCTCCTTTTAATCCAAATGTAAGTATGGATCCTGGTCCTTTAGGAAAATATTTTTTTCCAAGTTCATAGTATTTACTGCTTTTTAAGCCAGGATAGTTTACCCATGAGACTTTATCATTGGCATCCAGAAATTCAGCTACTTTCAAGGCATTGAACACATGTTTTTTCATTCTCAAAGACAGTGTTTCAATTCCCTGCAGCAATATAAATGCATTAAATGGGCTTAGAGTTGCTCCCAAACTTCCCATAAGCTGACCTCTTGCTTTCGCTACAAAGGCAGTATTCTTATAAGTTTCGTAATATTTTATTCCATTATTGATAGGTTCCGTAAAGCCAGGAAATTTACCACCTTTAGCCCAATCAAAATTTCCTCCCTCTACTATGACTCCTCCTATAGTAGAGCCATGACCTCCTATGAATTTTGTAGCCGAGTGTACAACAATATTAGCCCCATATTTTATTGGATTGAAAAGATATGGAGTTGCAAAGGTATTATCAACAATCAAAGGTATCTGATTGTCATCAGCCAATTTTGCCAGAGGTTCTATATCTATGATGTTAATACCCGGATTTCCTATGGATTCTATATATATGGCTTTGGTGTTTTCGTTTATGTATCTTTTAAAACCATCTATATTGTCCGGATTCACAAAATTAGTCTTTATTCCCATATTTGAGAATAAATCAGAAAAAGTAGTATGAGTTCCAGCATATAAAGTATCTGCAGCTATTATTTCATCACCCTGTGATACTATATTCAAGAGGGAATAAGAGATAGCCGCCATCCCTGAACTGGTAGAAAGTGCAGCAGTGCCGCCTTCAAGAGCTGCTATTCTTTTCTCAAATGCACTTTGAGTTGGATTCCTGAATCTTGTATAGTTGTACCCAGGTTTCTCATAGGCACTGACCGCCCTAGCATCATCAAAAGTATCAAAGCGGAATGCTGAAGTTTGATATATGGGCACTGCAGTAGCTCCTGTCTGCCTATCTACTTTTTGACCTGCATGAACCTGAAGTGTATCGAACTTTAATTCTCTCTTACTCAATTAATGTATCCCCTTTCAATTTAATTCTTTTTAATTTTAAAGCATTTTTGGGACAAGTAGTTGTACATATACCGCATCCCACACATTTTTCATTATTCATATACACAACTTTGTCTTTTTTTTCAAATACATTCAACTGACATCTTTGTGTACATATGCCGCAGTTTATACATTTATTTCTATCCATTGATATAATGTAACTGACTTCAGGCCACTTTCCCTTTAGATTCAATTCTTCAGATGCCCTCAGTGGATAGCAGCAGCATGTACAACAATTACATATGGCGTTTTTTTCAACTGTATGAATAAGTCCTTCTTTCTCGGCATGCTTCAATAATTCTACTGCTTCATTCCTGGTCAATTTTTTACCCATTCCCCTATTTTGTGAAGAATTTACTTCATTTCCAAAACTTATGCATACATTTCTATCAAATTGGCATTTCTCAGTAATAGACTTGCAATCACAGGGAATTACATAAATATCTTTTTCTACCCTATTTAAATATTGAATTGCATCTCTTAATGGGAAAATCTTGTTTCCATTTTCAGATAGATCATTTATTGACATCTGTTTTTTATAATCTACATATTTTTGAAAAATCCAATTTGAGATCTTTTCCCTGTCATTTTTATTTATACCTTGCCATTTATCCCTTTCAAATGAGGCCATCCTGCTCATCCTTGAATCTAAAGAATTGGGAGTATATTTTACTTCTTCACCAATGACTTTATTTACTACAGAATTTTTATAGGCGCTTTCCAAAACACTGCTTATATCTCGCTTCAACAACCCTTTCAATTCCTTTTCTGAGCGGGGTTCATTTTTTATTGCAAGTATAATATCTATATCATCTTCCGTATAAATGTAATTTAAATATGGTATTAATATTTCTGGAAAATCTAAAAGTTTTATCAACTCATTCTCGTTTGACATTTATATACCACCACTTTAATAGAATTATTTTCCCAAATACAGGCTGTTTTTAAATTCACCCTTTGATTTTAGAGAGGCTCTTCTCTCAAAATACAATATTATTTCATTTGCCAAAAATGCCAGTCCTGCAGACATAATAGTACCCCAGAGGATTTTCGGCAGATAGTTCATTCTCAATCCATCAAACAGTATGACTCCAAGTCCTCCCGCATTGATTACCGCTGCAATAGTTGCAATTCCTATAGTTACTACGGCAGATATTCTTACACCTCCAAGTATTATTGGAAGGGCCAGTGGAAGCTGAATTTTGAAAAACAACTGGGATTTACTTAAACCCATGCCCTTTGCAGCTTCTATTATTGCAGGATCTATAGAATTAAATCCCGCCAGAACATTTCTTACAAGAATATATTGATTATAAACAACCAGGACAAAGATGGCAGGTTTTTTCCCAATACCCAGCAATGGAACTAAAAGTGCAAAAAGTGCCAGACTTGGTATGGAATATATAGCACCAAATACAGCCAGCAGAAAGTTGGACAATAATTTCGAGCGGAAAATTAAAATTGACAGGGGTATTGCAATTAGCAAGGACAGAGCAAGTGTTATAGAGACAATATAGAGATGTTCTACAAATAATTTTGCCATTGCTTCATAATTTTTAATCAGGTAATTCAGCAAAATTCTCACCACCAATCTTAATTTATCTTAGTTTTGAGTTTGTCTTCAACTGTTCTAAAGTTATCTTTCCTACCGTTTTTTTACATTTATCTTCTACAACAACATATTCCCTATTATTTTCAAGCAAAAGTGATAATACCGTATCTAAAGTCTCTTCCCTGTCCACCCTGTAATCAGTACCTTCTATTTGAGAATTCACAGGTATCATTATGGATTCTGCCTTGAGTAATTTTAATCTCTGCAAAATATTATCAGAGGAAACCAGTTTTGATACATAGTCATTAGCAGGATTAAATACTATATTATTTGCAGTATCAAATTGCTGAATTCTGCCCTCATTCATAATTATAATTTTATCTCCTAATTTAAAAGCTTCATTCACATCATGAGTTACAAAAAGTATAGTCTTATGAAGTTTCTTTTGTATTTTTATAAGTTCATCCTGAAGATTCTGCCTTGTAATGGCATCAATAGCCCCAAAAGGTTCATCCATAAGCATCACAGAGGGATCTGCGGCCATGGCCCTTGCAATTCCAACCCTCTGCTGCTGCCCGCCAGACAACTGGCGCGGATATCTTTTTCTGAAGTCCTTTGGAGGAAGATTTACTAGATTCATCAAGTAATCTATTCTGTCATTTATTTTAGTCTTGTCCCATTTTAATATTTGTGGAACTGTAGCTATATTTTGTTCTATAGTCATATGTGGAAATAAACCTATTTGCTGTATAACATATCCTATTTTTCTCCTATAATCCTCCACAGGAAGTTTCCTTATGTTTTTTCCAAAGAATAATATATCACCTGAGGTGGTTTCGTATATTCTGTTAATCATTTTTAAAAATGTGGTTTTGCCAGAACCTGATGTCCCCAAGATTGTTATGAAATGTCCTTCTTCTATACTTATGTTTACATTCTCAACAGAATATTTAGAGGCTTTAGGGAATTTTTTACTTACATTTAAAAACTCTATTGCAATATTTGCCACTATGTTCACCTCTTTATAAAACTATTATTTTCCGAATTCCTTGTCAAAATAATCTTTTGCTACAGTTGCATACTCTTCCTTGTCTATATCCACCTTAGCATTCAGCTCGATTAAAGTCTTATCGTCTAGTTTAGCTGTAACCTTATTCAGGATATCCTTTATTTCAGGATTTTTATCTAAAATGTCCTTTCTAACTACAGGTGCCACATTATAAGGCGGCCATGCCTGCTTATCATCCTTCAAAACAACAAACTCGTCTTTTCGCAATTGTCCCTCCGTAGTATAAGCAACAGCAACATCTGCCTTGTCATTGTGAAGTACATCATACTTTATTCCATTGTCATATATTTTTTTATCTTTAAAATTAAAGGGGCCATACACTTTCGTCAGTCGAGGCATACCATCAGCTCTTACATCAAATTCACCCTGGGATGCATACCTTAATTTGCCGGCATTTTTCTGCAGGTCGGAAATCGTATGTATATTGTATTTATCTGATGCTTTTTTAGTAATCACCAATCCTTCCGAATCATTTCCTGAAGATGGATCAAGCCATATCAAATTAAATTTTTCCTTATATTTTTTGGACACCTCATCATAAACCTGCTTTGCGTCAAATTTAGGCTGCTCTTTCAATATCGACTGTAATCCAGTTCCCGTATATTCAGGATAGAGGTCTATTTCACCTTTGACCAGAGACGAATGTACTACAGAATCACTCAGATTCAATTTTCTTTCCACTTTATACCCTGCATTTTCCAAAGCATCAGCATATAATTCTCCCAAAACAAGTGATTCTGTAAAGTTCTTGGAACCGACTTTTATAGTAGGTTTATCTGAACTTGTAGTACCTGATTTGCTTCCACACCCTGTAAGGGAAGCTGTCAATAAAAATGTGGCTGTCAGTGAGAGCAGTATAGTTTTCTTCAATTTTTTTTTCATTTGAATTCCTCCTAATTAATTAAATCCTCTGGTATCTGGTGATACCATATTGCAATAAAGATAACAATATCTCTGAAATAATAGCTAATAGCGCAATTGAAATTCCTCCAACCAGCAACATCCTATAGTCATTTAAACTTAAACCTGTAAATATAAAATCACCCAACCCCCCTGCACCAATGTATGATGCCAGTGCAGCACTGGCTATGACCTCCACAGCAGATGTCCTTATACCTGTAAGTATCAGTGGCATTGCTAGGGGAATTTCAATTTTGAACAGTATCATTTTACTGCTCATCCCCATTCCCCTGCTGCTTTCCAAAATAAATTCATCTACATTTTTAAATCCTAGATATGTATTTATTAAGGTTGGAGGCACCGCTAGAATTACCAGTGCCAACAAAGCCGGCAAGAAGCCCGTCCCAAGTATTGGCATTACCAGCACAAGCACTGCCAGACTGGGGATAATCCTCAAAAAATTAAATAAGTTCATTATGGGCATGGAAAACACTTTATTTTTAGAACACATAATTCCAAGTGGAACAGCTATACCGGTGCTAACTAGAACAGCTAAAATACTTATCAATACATGTATTCTAACAGCTTGATAATATTGTATATAATTACTTCTTATATAGTCAATAATACTAATCAGTATGATGATTCCCCCCCTTGTCAAGTATTAAAATATGAGAGACTAAGCCAGTTTTTTTAATTCATTAAAAAAACCAGTTTAGTCTCTAGTTTTTCTAGTCAACTAAATAGGTATAATCATATTTTAGGCATTAGTATATATGTTTTTGATACTGTTGTCAATTTGCCACAATTTAATAAATTTATCAAATTATTGATTAATCTATTTCAAAATTATTAAAATAATAAATAATATAGTTATTATAAGATAGTTTATTAAAATTTAAATAGATATATTTATATTAAATAAAATATAAATGATGCAATCATTCAAAAGTCAATTGATTTGTATTTAAATATAATGTTAAATATATATAAGTTATTCTACATTTATGATCTGAAAGGAAGTTGTATATGAATTTTAAATCTGATATAAGAGAACTTAACGATTTAAAACAGAAGATGGCTTTAATTTCACAAGAATCATCTACCTATGAAAAACTTGCTTATTATATAGTGGAAAATTACAAACACATTATATTTATGACAGCCGCAGAAGTAGCTGCAGAAGTCAATATAAGTCAGGGAAGTGTTTCCAGATTTTGTAGTTCGTTAGGATATCATGGATATAATGATTTTCAGCACAACCTGCAGCAATTTGTAAGAGAAGAAATAACTGCACCACAAAGATTACAGTATACATCCCATGATAATAACAGTATTACAAACATACTCAATATGGAACACAAGAATATTGATGAACTGAATTTCATTTTAAATCAGCCATCCTATGAAAAGCTCATAGAAAAGATCGTATCTGCCAGGCATCTGGTTATAACTTCCTCCAGAATGTCAGCTACACTGCTTCCGTATACAAATTACATACTCAATAAAATTAGAAACGATGTAATACAAGTTACCCCTGAGAGTCCATTATGGGATACACTAGAATTCAGGGATGTAACTGCAACCTTGATATTTACTATAATGTTTCCCAGATATCCAAATAATTTAATACAAAAATTGAAGGAATTGAAGAAAAAGGGATTTACCATTGCGGCAGTTACGGACAGTATTATGTCCCCTGTTACCAATTTGGCTGATCCTGTTATAAGTGTACCTATAACAACATCTTCAATATTCGATATTTACAGCACCCCTATCCTGTTTTTAAATTTACTTCTAAGGGACATAGCCAGAGAAACAGAAGGTTTGGATAAAAGGCTGGAGAGTATAGAAAAATCTGATGAATGCAATAATTTCTACTATAAAATGTAAATTGACAAATAGTCAGGAATGAGGGGTTATTATGAAAAATAAATTACATGTCAATACACAGAGAATAGAAAGAAGCTTAAAAAAATTGTCCTCATTCGGAAAATGTAAAAATGGAGGAATAAACCGTTCATTTGGCAGCAGTACTGATATTCAAGCAAGAGAATGGATAAAATCATTATGGAGAAGAGATTTACAGCTGCCGGTTAAAGTTGATGCTATTGCAAATATATGGACACGACTGGAAGGAAGAGAAAACTTACCTCCAATAGTGCTTGGATCACATCATGACTGCGTAAAAAATGGCGGAATGTACGATGGAACACTGGGTATAATGCTTGCTACAGAAGTATTGCAAAAAATAAAAGAGGAAAATTATAATTTAAGGCATCCTATAGCTGCAGTATCCTTTTCAGGAGAAGAACCAAATCAATTTAATATATCTACATTGGGGAGCAGAACAATTACAGGAAAGTTAAAGAAAAGGCAGTTAGAAGATGCTGTAAACCAAGTTAGTAAAACTAAATTAAAAGATACAGTAAAGATATTGGGCGGAAATCTGGAAAATATAAATGAATATTTAATAAAACCCGGCGATATAGGTGCATTTTTAGAATGCCATATAGAACAGGGAAGAAAACTGTACGATAGGAATCTGTCATTAGGTGTAGTTACCAAAATAACAGGTATCTATAGAGAACAGATTCATATATTCGGTGAATCAAATCATGCAGGTACTACACTTATGCACTACAGAAAGGATGCACTGTTGGCAGCATGTGAATTATGTCTGGATTTTGAGCAAATAATCAAGAATATTGATAGAGATGATGTGGTTGGCACAGTTGGCTATATAGAGGCTCTTCCCAATTCACCAAATATAATTGTAGGGGAATCATCTTTAATTGTTGAAATAAGAACCAATAAAGATTGTATACTTCAATCCATAATTGATAAATTGAATAAAAAGATAGATAATATTACATATAAAAGAAAAGTAAAGATACTGCGAAAAAATATATTGAATCAAAAATCAGTCCCCATGGATGAAATAGTAAAAGATGCAATAAAATCCGCAATAAAATCTATTGAAGAACCATTTATTGAAATTCCAAGCATGGCAGGACATGATTCTGCTCATATGGCTGAAATCAGCCGAACAGGTATGCTTTTTACTCCAAGTATAAATGGGAAAAGTCATTGCCCTGACGAAAAAACTGATATGGACGATATTGAAAAGGCAGGTAATGTATTACTTAAAACTGTGTTAATATTAGACAAGGAGTTAAATTAATATGGAAAAAATATACAAGTCATCTTTAATATATCATAATAATCATTTCAAAGCAGACTCAGGTGTTGTTGTAGAAAATGGTGAAATACTGGAAATTGGATTGTTTGACAAACTCAAGCAAAAATATCAAAGTGCAGAAATAGCCGATTGGTCTAATAATATAATGATTCCCGGAACAGTAAATGTCCACAATCATTCATTCCAAAGTTTACTCAGAGGTATCGCTGTAGATAAACCTTTTTTAGAATGGAGAGATAAATCATTATATAGATTCTCACCTAAGCTCAATCCGGAAGATCTATACACCGGAGCACTATTTGCCTTCGGGGAAATGATGAAATACGGCGTTACTTCAGTAAGTGATTTCTTTTATGTACACAATGATGGTATAGAAAGTGATGAAGCCATTATAAAAGCAGCCCGGGATATTGGAATACGTCTTGTCCTGGCAAGATGCATGTATGATTGGGAAGGTGCACCAAATGGATATGTGGAAAGTATAGATGAATCCGTAAAAAGCATTAAAAAACTTGCCATAAAATACAACGACAATGAAATGGTTAAAGTTATACCCGCTCCCCACAGTTTGCATGCTGCATCGTTGGACATGATCAAGGCAGGTCACAAGCTGGCAATGGAACTCGGCACAAAATTTCACATACATGTGGCGGAAGAACCTTTTGAAGTCGATCAAATAAGGAGAAAATTCAATTCAAGACCAGTTGAACTACTTAATGACATAGGTGTACTTGATGATAATATGGTTGCCATTCATTGTGTATGGCTTAATGATAATGAAATAAGGCTCATGGGGAAAAATGGAGTTAAACTGGCTTATTGTCCTTCAAGCAATATGTTCCTTGCAGATGGAATAACCAATATTACCGAATTGATGAAATTTGATGTGGACATAGGTTTGGGTACGGATGGAGCGTGCAGCAATAATAAAATAAGTGTTTTTGAAGAGATGAGAATGTGTGCACTGCTTCAGAAAGTAAATACGCTTGACTCACTGTCAGTAAATTACAACCAAGTATTTTCTATGGGAACGGAAATTGGAGGAGATATCCTACAGCTTCCCGTCGGGAAAATTGAAAATGGCTACAAGGCAGATTTTATAGGTATAGATATGGATGATCTGTCTATTCAGCCTATTTTCAAGTCCAGAGAGCAGATTTTGCCAAATATAGTCTATTCCATGCAGCCATGTGCAATTAAGTACGTAGTAATTGATGGAAATTTAAGAGTAAAAAATGGTCATATAATAAGTGTACCTGAAAAAAATATTATAAATTCTGTACAAAATCTAGTATGTAAATTGGAAAATACCAAAATCTTATAGCAAACAATAAATTATGGAGGAAACAAAATGGATTTCAATGAGAAAATTAAAAATTCAATGTCTGTGACCTTAGATGATGAATTACCTGAGATGCCTGAATTTACAAGTGGGATAAGACGGGCACCTGATAGAAGCTATACTTTAAATGAGGAACAAACAGAAACTGCCGTAAAAAATGCCCTCAGATATGTACCGGAAAAATATCATGAAATACTGTTGCCTGAATTTTTGGAAGAGTTGAAAACCAGAGGAAGAATTTATGGATATAGATTTAGACCAGATGGAAGAATCTATGGAAAACCTATAGATGAATATAAAGGAAGATGTGTTGAAGGCAAGGCATTTCAAGTCATGATAGACAACAATCTTGATTTTGAGGTTGCACTATACCCCTATGAGTTGATTACTTACGGTGAGACAGGAAGCGTATGCCAGAATTGGATGCAGTACAGATTGATAAAAAAATATCTTGAGATTCTAGAAAAAGATCAAACTCTGGTTATAGAATCAGGACATCCCTTGGGATTGTTCAAAACTAGAGAAAATGCACCAAGAATTATAATAACAAATGCCCTCATGGTTGGTATGTTTGATAATATGGAAGACTGGGAAACAGCAGAGCAGATGGGGGTAGCCAACTACGGGCAGATGACGGCTGGAGGGTGGATGTATATAGGTCCCCAGGGAATTGTTCACGGTACATACAATACATTGTTAAACGCAGCAAGGTTAAAACTACATATAAAAAGGAGCGGAGATCTCAGAGGACATTTGTTTATAAGCTCCGGACTTGGCGGGATGAGTGGAGCACAGCCTAAAGCTGTCGAAATAGCAAATGGGGTTGGAATAATTGCAGAAGTTGATGAATCAAGAATAGATACCAGAATCAAGCAGGGTTGGATAAATAAAGCTTCATCTGATTTAGATGGAATATTCAAATTGGCGCAGGAATGCATAAGCAAAGAAGAAGCCATGTCAATTGCATACCACGGGAATATAGTAGACTTACTGGAATATGTAGTCAAAAACAACATAAAGGTTGACCTCCTGTCCGATCAGACATCCTGCCATGCCGTTTATGAGGGTGGCTATTGCCCTCAGGGAATTACTTTTGATGAAAGAACAAGATTATTAAGCGAGAATAGAGAAAATTTCAAGAAACTCGTAGATAAAAGTTTAAGACATCACTACGAGCTGATAAAAAACTGTGTTGACAGAGGTACATATTTTTTTGATTATGGAAATTCATTTTTGAAAGCAGTTTATGATGCAGGTGTAAAAGAAATTTCAAGAAATGGAATAGATGATAAAGATGGATTCATGCTTCCATCCTACGTGGAAGATATTATGGGGCCCCAATTATTCGATTATGGATATGGACCTTTTAGATGGGTTTGCTTGAGCGGTAAAAATGAAGACCTTATAAAAACAGATAGAGCAGCTATGAGCTGCATTGATCCAAGCAGAAGATATCAGGACATGGACAATTACAATTGGATAAGAGATGCTGAAAAAAACAGACTGGTAGTTGGAACCAAAGCCAGAATATTGTATCAGGACGCAGAAGGAAGAATAAATATAGCTCTCAAATTTAACGAAATGGTCAGGAATAAGGAAATAGGTTCTATTATGCTGGGGAGAGACCATCATGATGTAAGTGGTACGGATTCACCATTCAGAGAAACAGCTAATATAAAAGATGGAAGCAATGTAATGGCAGATATGGCAGTTCAATGCTTTGCAGGAAATGCAGCAAGGGGAATGAGTCTCGTTACACTTCATAATGGAGGCGGAGTAGGTATAGGCAAAGCTATTAACGGTGGTTTTGGATTAGTTTTAGATGGAAGTAAAAGAGTAGATGATATAATAAAAAGTGCTGTACTGTGGGATGTAATGGGAGGAGTGGCTAGAAGGAGCTGGGCTGGAAATAAACACTCAATTGAAACCGCTGTAGCTTTTAACGAAAAATACAAAAATAATGGATTTAACCAATTGACTATACCATATTTAGTGGATAAGACATTAATCGATAAGAATAAAAATAAATTTACCAAAGAGTGATATGTATGAAAAATATTATAGTATTAAATGCGGATGAAATTGCAACGCCAATAGGAAAATGTGCCAGATTCGGGAATGAAATGGGTCATATTAAAATAATCAAGCATGGAACTGTAGTTGTAGAAAACGGCAGAATTGCTGCTGTGGACACCACCCAAAACATCTTAAAAAAATATGATTTGAGAAATTATGAAATTCTAAAAGCTGAAGGTAAATGTGTAGTTCCAGGTTTTGTAGATTCACATACTCACTTTATATTTTCAGGATACAGACCTGATGAATTTTTCATGAGACTTGGAGGCCGCAGTTATATGAATATAATGAAAGCTGGCGGTGGCATAGAAAATACTGTTAAGGCAACGAGGAAGAGCTCCTTCAAGGAATTATACAATCTTGGAATGAAAAGACTGGATTCAATGTTGTCTTTTGGAATTACAACTGTAGAAGGTAAAAGCGGCTATGGACTTGATCTGGAAACTGAAATAAAGCAGCTTAAAGTAATGAAAGAATTAAACAAAGATCATGCAGTTGATGTAATAGGAACTTTCCTGGGAGCACATGCAGTTCCAGAAGAGTTCACAGGTAAAAGCAGCAAATACATAGATTTTATTATTGAAAGGGTGCTTCCAGAAGTGGTTGATAAAAAGCTGGCGGAATTTTGTGATGTTTTTTGCGAAAAAGGAGTCATATCAATAGAATTATCCAAAAAATTACTATTGAAGGCATCTGAACTGGGACTGAAATTAAAAATTCATGCAGACGAAATCATGTATTTGGGAGGAGCAGAATTGGCGGGCCGACTAGATGCTGTCTCAGCAGACCACCTGCTGAATGCCTCTGAAAATGGCATTGAATTACTTAGCAAGAATAAAGTGGTGGCAACTCTTCTTCCCGCCACTGCCTTTTGTCTAAACAAACCATATGCAAATGCGAGAAAGATGATTGATAGCGGATGTGCTGTGGCACTTGCCAGTGATTTTAATCCCGGTAGTTGTTTCAGCAACTCAATACCCCTGATTTTTGCACTGGCATGTATATACATGAACATGTCTGCTGAAGAAGCACTAACAGCACTTACCCTGAATGGTGCTGCTGCGCTAAATAGAGCAGATACAATCGGAAGCATCGAAAACGGTAAAATTGCCGATATGGTAATTCTAAAATATCCCGGCTACAAATATCTTATGTATAATACCGGAGTAAATATAGTTGATAAAGTTCTTAAAAATGGTAATACAATAATCTAAAATGGAGTTGGTCCCGCTATGAATCAAAATATTGGTCTGGTATGGTATGGACTATGGGTGCTGCCATTGTTTTGTGATAGAATAACAGGACTATCCTTTTCAGGTATAAAAAGTTCATACTTCATTCCTTTTGAATTTTATCCAGAAATAGTTCTTTGACTGCAATCAGCCAAGCTCCTCCACATAAAAAACCAACTATAATGTTGATTTTACCGATGAGCTGTACCGGATTCCACTGGTTGAATGAAACAATAAGCATTCCAACACTTCCCATTACAGTTGTAGCTGAGCTGAGAAGCGATGACGCCGAACCTGCATCATTCTCTTGTTGTTTCAAGATCAAATATGTACTCGGAGGACGAACACAGCTTTCCGTAATGGCTGCAGGTAGGAGTGTCAGTGCAAATATCCATGGCTTCCACCATCCTAGTGTATAAATCAGTATCCCGCTTAAAATTATAATTGCAAAACAAGCACAAATAATATGAAAACGCTTGAACCAACCGGAAAGTCTTATATAGAGAAGAGGTCCAATCAACATTCCAACAGCATTAAATGTAAAAAAGTAGCTATACTTCTGACTGCTTAATTCAAAGCTATCCTGATAGATATAGGAAGATGAAGAAATGAACGCCATAGAAGCGATGTTCACTGCTGAAAAAATAATTAACAATACAGTAAAGCTGGGATTTCTTAATACTACACCAAGACGACCTATCGTAGTAATCAGACCTGCAGTACTATTTTCTGATCCAATCGTTTCTTGAAATGCAATTGAACCAATAACTACAACTAAACCCAAAATTGCCTGTGCAAAAAATATTCCCCTCCATGAAGTAAATTTCAGTAGAAGTGCACCAATAACCGGTGCCACAGCAGGTGATATCACTACCATTGACTGAACAATTGCCAGAATTGATTCCTGTTTTTTCCCCTGATACACATCCTTGACCACAGCAGTAGCTACTGCGCTGGCAGCCCCTCCGCCGACAGCCTGTAGAATTCGAAACAGAATAAGCTGATTCACACTTCCTGAAACTGCACACAAAATGCTTGCAAGCATGTATCCAGTTAAACCAATGAGCAAGATGGGTTTGCGTCCATATTTATCACTTAGAGGACCCCATACCAGTGTTGCGAGGCTGTAAAATGCAAAAAACAGAATAAGTGTCAGATTCATCTTAAATTCGGATACATGAAAAAATCTTGCCATAATTGGAAGAGCCGGCAGATAAAGATCGGTAGATAGAGGTACAAACGCACTTAAAAGCGCAAGAAATAAAATCAATCCCCTGTTACCAAGATATTTTTGCGTTCTTTCTGAAATATTTTCCATAGCACTTTCTCCCTTTAAACTGCTTAAAACTTGACTATTTTAATTGTGTTTTGTATCTTTGATTCGAAAAGAAACCAGAAAACCAATTATGGAAAGCACCAAAGCAAAATAAAATCCGTAATGGGACCCTTTCACAAATGCTTCCGCTTGATTTTTGCCGCCATCAGAAAAATAAAAAGTTTGTCCAATGCCAAGCATGCATGTGGCAATTGCAGTACTAACAGCACCTACTATCTGCTGCATTGTATTTATAATGGTACTTCCATCTCTTGACATGTTCTTTGGAAGTCCATTCAATCCACTGCTCTGTGCTGGAGACATTGCCAGTGGAATACCAATTGATAAAATAATATTGCAGAAAATTATATAACTAACAGAACTGCTGGTTGATGTAAAGAGCAATAAAAATATACCCACAATTGAAATAAAAAAGCCAATTTTAACAAGGTATTTTGCTCCAAATTTGTCATAAAGTGATCCTGAAATATAGGAAACAAAAGCATTGATCAGCCCTCCTGGAAGTAAAATCAAACCAGTAGTGGCTACTGGAATCATCAGCCCATTTTGAATGTACTGCGGCAACAAATACATAGCGGATAATACGATACTAAAATTCACCATTACCAGTACCGCCCCTGTTCGGAATTTTGAAATCTTAAGAGCTTTTAAATCAAGGACTGGAATTTCCATCTGCATTTGTCTTTTTGCATAAACTATAATAGCAATGATACCGATTATAAGTATCAAAATTACAGGAACAGAAAATCCAAATTCGCTAATTAGACTAACACCGAGCACTATACACCCAAAACCAATAATAGAAGTCAAGCAGGACATTCCATCAATTTTCGGTTTAGTTAATTTATAAGTATTTACCATATATATTGCTGTAAAAATCATGGCAACTGCTAATATAATAACAAATGAAAAGAAAATCCAGCGCCAGGAAAGCATTCCCAAAAAGATTCCCGAAAGAGTAGGTCCAATTACTGGTGCAAACATAATAACCAGAGAAGCTACTCCCATGGCAGAGCCAATTTTATTTGAAGGAAAAACTTCTAAAATAACTGAAAACATCATTGGGAGAACCATTCCTGTACCAATTCCCTGAATCATACGTCCAGCTAGAAGGAATCTAAAATCAAATGCAAATCCACTGATAAGGGAGCCGATCATAAATGCTCCCAGGGCAAAAATTGTAAGTTTTCTTACAGAAAAACATTTCATGAGCAAACTGGTAAAGGGCAGAACTATTCCAATAACAAGCATATAACCAACCACCAGCCACTGGGCAATTCCCATACTAATATTAAAAGTATCCATTAATTGTGGAAGTGCAATATTTAGAGATGTCTCACTGAACATACCACTAAATGTACCTAAATATAATCCCATCATAACCAGATATGGATGCTTTACATCAACTCTGGCTTTTGAAAATGTCTGTTGTTGTAGCATAATATCAAATCATCTCCTCAATATCTCTAAAAATAAAATAATTTTCTCTCTAATATTTAGACCAGTCTGTATAATTGAGTCAGATATTAATAGAACATATATTAATTCTTCTCCAACAAAACGCCTATAATATTACTAATTGTTAAAAGTGGAATAGAATCCTTTCTTGTAACAGAGAGTGTAATAGCCCCTTCAATCATTATTTCGATGGTCATACCTAATTCTTCAGCTTTCTGTTTTGAAAACCCATTTTGAAGCAATTTCTTGGTATATACATGACTTAGTGCTGTAAACGCATTTTTACAAGCTTCTCTCAAATTCTCGTTTGAATAATATGTTTCTAACGCTATCAAACTTATTGAAATATTCTGAAGCTTGTTTTCTTCTTCTAAGTCATTTATTATATTATTTATTAAATGCTTTATAGCTTTAATGGGATTTGAATATTTATTCAGAGTGTCTTCCAATCTTTTCATTATGGCCTTGCTTGCCAATTGAATTGCTTCTAGTGCTAATTGTTCTTTACCATCAGGAAAATAATAATAAAGAGAGCCCTTAGGTGAGTTGCTTTCTTTTAAAATTTGGTTTAATCCAGTAGCATTAAATCCATTGATTTGGAAAAGCTTAGTGGCAGTATTAAGTATTTTTTCTCTTGAATTATTTTCAGAATTCATAATATATCCTTTCACAAATAAGATTATAATAACTAGTCTATATAATAGATTATTATAAATTAGTCATTATGTCAATATAGTATTTGACAATTTGCTTCAGTCACCTTTCAGATTACATAAAATAATTTTTTAGATTAAATAAAAAATAGTAGTTACTACTTGTCGGCAGCATCTACTATTTTTATTTAATAAACTTTGGACTAACAGTTTTTTACGCAGCCAGGCCATACTAAAGCATAATTAAATTATTTTCTCATCAAGTTTTATTGAGGAATTAATCAAACATCCTATTATTATAGCAATTGTTAAAAAGTATATGCTGACGTTTGAATTCACAGCAACAGTCAACCATCCTACAAAATATGGTCCTATAAATCCACCCAGATTTCCAAGTGCATTTATAAATCCACGTGCACCACCAGCTTCACTTGTAGAAAAAATAAGAGGAGGCATAGACCAGAAACTGCTGTTATATCCTTGCAGGAAAAATCCACATAATATTAAAAATCCATATGAAATCCATATATTGCTTTTGAACTGAACTGATAGAAATAACGCTAATGCCAGCCCAAGCATAGGTACTGCTGTAAACATCTTACGCTTCATGGTTTTATCGGATAAAACTGAAAATATCCATATACCAAACAGTGTCCCAATGTATGGAAATACAGACAAAACACCTATTATTCCTATACCTGAATTTGTAAGCTGTTTTATTAAAGTTGGAAGCCACAGGAAAAATCCATATATTCCAACTTGATAACAAAAATAACTTAAAGTAAGCTTCCATAGCTCTGGATTCGCATAAATACTATTTTTATTATTTGAGTGTTTAATATTGCTGTCTATCTTTAACTGCTCTTGTTTTAGGCTGTCTAGAATCCAATCTTTCTCTCCCTCTGATATCCATTTTGCATCCTGCGGACGATCACTTATTAACGGATACCATACTAATATAAGTAAAAGTGCGAGACATCCTTCAATTATAAATACCCATCTCCAACTAGAAAATGATATAATCCATCCCGAAATAGGTCCTGTTATAATAGATGCTATAGCAAAATTCATCATAAAAAATCCATTTGCTCTTCCTCGTTCTTCATTCGGAAACCAGTGAGAAATAATGACAAGAACTGCCGGCCACACTCCTCCTTCTCCAACACCAAGCAAAAACCTTAGAATCAAAAGCTGCCAGACCGAGGTTACAAATCCACTCGTTATAGAAAGTACCGCCCATGCAACAAGAGATATACCAATAAATTTTTTTGCACTTTTTTTCTCAGCATAATTTCCACCTGGAATTTGAAGTATCATATATCCTACAAAAAATATTCCTGATGCCAATCCTGCTATAGTTGAAGTCATGCCCAATGACTTATCCATTCCTCCTGCAATTGCAAAACTTATATTTGTACGATCCATAAATGCAACTATATATACAAGAATACATGGAGGAATAATATGTTTCCAGCGTCCATTTGAAATCTTTTTCTCATTAACATAATCCATAATAATTTACATCCTTTCTTAATAATTTATACCGAGAAGCAATCCTTTTCAAAATTTCCATTAAAGTTTCAGTAGCTATAATACGATTTCATTGCTTACATGGTATCGTTATCTTCAAATCAAGAAATAAAGTTCTCTAAAGCACTCATTGAACCATAGGGAATCCCCTACAGATCAAATGAATGCAATAAGAATAAATAATAAAATTTATAATTTACTATACTCTTCCAGAACACTGTCCAAAAGAACTTCTGCCTTTTTGTACACTGTATTCTGCATCTGATCAAACGGGAAAATTGATTTTGTAGAAATATCTACTCCTCGATGAACCATCAACTTTTTGAATAGCAGTGAAAAGTTCGAGTCCATATCATAAAGCGGCATAAGTTTATGGATTAAATATGACATATGTAGTGATCGATCAAAATCCTTATTGTTGGACGCCTTAACCAAATCACTCCATATTTCCGGAACAATATTAGAAAGACCTCCGATACATCCATTTCCACCTGATGAAATATTATAGAGAAATTGATCGTCAAATCCGGAATATACAGTAAATGCATGTCCCTCTGCTTCAAGACAAATTAAGTTTGTATGATTCGGCTCTGAGACAGAATCCTTTAATCCAACGATATTCTTATTTTCCTCCAGAAGTCTTTTAACTGTTTGTGGATCAATGGAATGCCCTGTTCTGGCAGGGAAATTGTAAATATAGAGGTCACCTTTCAGTGCTTTTGCCAGAGTATCATAAAAAACAAATATTTTTTCCTGATCCAGACCATAATAATAAGGTCCGATTACCATAGGTCCAGCATATCCCATGGAATATATTTCATTTGTCAACTCTACCGTATCTTGAGAATTCATACAGCCGGTGCCTGCATATAGTTCAACACGATTATTGGTGTATTCGGCATAGAATTTAAAAAAGTCACTTTTTTCTTTTTTGGTAAGACCTGTAAATTCTCCAGTTGAACCAAGTACGAGAATACCATCCACACCTCCTTCAACCAGAAAATCAATAACCTTTTTATTCGCTTCATAATCTGGTTTTTCGTTATCATCAAAAATTGTTACAACAGGGGTAATTATCTTATACATACTCAATATCCTCTCTTATTATCAAACTTTATAGTAAATCATATTTCATAATTGCACCTTCAGAGCCTGATGCTGCAATCTTGCAATACAGCCCTAGATATCCACGTTTGAATTTTGGTTCCGGACGTTTCCATTCCTTTAATCGTTCATGAATTTCCTCATCACTGACAAGCAAATTCAGACTGCGGCTCTCTACATCAATTTCAATTTTGTCACCATTTTTTATAATTGCAATCGGTCCTCCTTCTGCTGCCTCTGGAGATATATGCCCTACAAAGCACCCATTGTTTGTTCCACTGAATCGTCCATCTGTTATTAATGCGGTTGATTTGGATAATCCACGTCCATATAAATATTTCATGGCCTTATACATTTCACGCATGCCGGGTCCACCTTTAGGGCCTTCATATCGAATAACAACTACATGCCCTTCATGTATTTTGCCTGATAAAATTGCCTCTTCTGCTTCTTCTTCCGAATTGAAACAGATGGCTTCCCCTGTAAAATGGTGTAAGCTCTTATCAAATGCTCCCGGTTTTGTAATTCCCGTATCAGGTGCTATATTTCCGCGAAGCACGGCAACACCACCCTCATATCCAAATGGTTCCTTCATGGTTTTAATTACATTTGAATTCTCCGGATACTGATATACATGATCTGCAATATTATCTGAAACTGTATGGCATGTAACTGTCATCTGATCAGTATTCATTATTGTCTGCATTTCGTCCATTAAACGTATAACTCCACCCGCCTGGTAGAAATCAATCATATTATATTTGGATGCCGGATTGATTTTTGCAATCTGTGGAGTCGTTTTTGACAACTCATCAAATTCTTCAAGCACATTAATATCCAGCTCAGCCTCATAGGCAATAGCTGTAAGATGCATTACAGCGTTCGTACTTCCGCTCATGGCAAGACATACTTTAATCGCATTTCTTATGCTCTCCTTGGTTATAATCCTGCGGGCTGTAATATTCTTCTGTACCAGCTCCACAATCTTGGTTCCCGTTTTTTCTGCAATGGCTAGACGTGCAGCAGAAGCAGCTGGTATAATTCCGCCATCAGGCAATGTCATTCCCAAAGCTTCCGATAATGAACACATTGTATTTGCAGTTCCCAGATAAGAACAGGAACCACATGTAGGGCATGAAAGATTTTCCAAAGATACATATTCTTTTTCGGAAATCTTATTGGCAGTCAACATTCCATAAGCTTCAGTGCTTGAAGTCTGATCCGACTTGCGGCCGTCAAAAACAATTCCTCCATCCATAGGACCACCCGGCAACAAGATGCAGGGTATATCCAAACGGGCTGCTGCCATCAGCATTCCCGGTACAATTTTGTCACAGGAGCCCAACAACACGATGCCATCGAACAAATTTATCTGTGCCATTGATTCAACAGAGTTTGCAATTAATTCCCTGGAAGGAAGGATATAATGCATTCCATCATGTCCCTGTCCCATGCCGTCACAACCTCCAATTACTCCAAACTCAACTGGTGTTGCACCTGCACGATATATACCATCTTTTACCCTCTGTGCAACCTGACGCAGATTAAAATGTCCGGGAACACATTCACTCCACGCATTTGCAATTCCTATCAAAGGCCTTTTCAGGTCATCCGTTGAAAATCCCATTGATTTCCAAGTAGCTCTGTAATATTGATTTTGCAGTCCACAAAGAATTTTTTTACTTCTTTTCACCACTTTAACTCTCCTTTACATTTTAATCATGCAATTTTCCTGAATAACTCTATTAATTTTTCCTTACTGAAAAATACTGGATTTGCGGCAGCACATGCGTCCTTCATGGCATTTTCAGCTAGTGTATCAAAATCAGGATCTGAAACCCCAACTTCTCTCAATGACTTCGGGATTCCAACTTCTTCAGATAATTTTTTTATACTGCCTATTACATAATCCACGCATTCCTCATTTGTGCTGTCATTTACATCATATCCAATTGTCTCCGCTATTAATCTGAATTTCTCCGGTGCACCCTTTGCATTTTCTTCTTCTACTACTGGAAGCAATATTGCATTGCAAACACCATGAGGTAAATCATATAATCCTCCAAGCTGATGAGCCATTGCATGAACATTACCTAATCCTGCATTGCTAAATGCAATACCATTCAAATAACAGGCATAGCACATCTGCTCTCTAGCTTCAATATCTTGTCCATTTTTTACTGCTCTAGGTAAAAATTTAAATATTTCCTTGATTGAATATAGTGCTGTCGCATCCGTTACATCATTTGCTCCATTTGCAACAACAGCCTCAATAGCATGTGTCAGCGCATCCATGCCAGTTGCAGCCGTCAATGATGCCGGCATGCTTACCATCAGCTCCGGATCATTTATAGTCATGTATGCAAGAGAATTGGTATCCACCATTATCATCTTGACATGGCGTTCTTCATCTGTAATTACATAATTAATCGTCACCTCGGCGGAAGTACCTGCAGTAGTGGTAATTGCCACAATTGGCAGGGACTTTTTCGTAGTCTTGTTTACGCCTTCATAATTCTTTATATTTCCACCATTTGTTGCCAATATAGCAATTGCCTTTCCACAATCCTGAGGGGAGCCGCCTCCAATACTTATTACCAGGTCACATTTCTCTTTTTTTAGAATTTTCAGCCCGTCTTCAACATTTTTTACTGTAGGATTCGGCTTTGCCTCATTATAAACAATATAAGCAATGCCGATTTCATCAAGAATGTTTGTTACCTTTTTCACAGTTCCATTTTGTGTAAGAAATTTGTCAGTTGAAATAAATGCCTTTTTGCATCCCATATTCTTAATTTGCTCTCCAGCATCATTTAAACAATCTTTTCCAATTAAATTAATCGGTGGTACATGATAAACCATAATTTTCCTCCATCCATAATTAAATTTTTTATAATATAACCTTTACATTAAATTTAAATATTTTGTTCGTATTTACGTACTTAATATGTAAATACGAACTTCATGTTTAAAATTTATCACTTTTCTACGCTTATGTCAATATTTATTTTAATATTTTATAGTAGAAATATTTTTTTGATTTTGATATAATAAATAATAATATAGAAAATAGCTGGGTGGGTAAATTATGACATCTAATGAACACAGACCAACAAAGCGTGTACTGGATATACTTGAACTTTTATCAAACAATAGTAATGGGATGACATTAACAGAAATATCAAAAGCTTTAGATGCACCTAAAAGCAGTATCATGCCGTTGGTTCATACTATGACTTCAAGAAAGTTTATTTATATGCAAAAAGAAACCTCAAAATATTTTATAGGTATCGCAACTTTTTCAGTTGGTTCTTCATATGACAACCATACAGGTGCTTTACAATTAATAAAAACAGAAATGAAAAATATTGTTTCTGTTATCAATGAAACATGCCAACTGGGTATCCAAATCCGGAATAATCTACTTTATATTGCAAAAGAAGATTCAGCAGAACCAATTCGTCTTGTATCTTATGTCGGCAAACAACTTCCACTGTATTGTACCGCCATAGGACGTGCTATACTGGCAGAAAAATCAAAAGAGGAAGTGTATAATTTATATCCAGAAGGATTAAAGGCTTTTACTCCAAACACCATCACCGACTGGGATAGATTATTTGAAGAATTAGAAAAGACCCGCGCTCGGGGATATTCAATCGAGCATGAAGAATCAACACCACTTGTGAATTGTATAGGAATATCATTATGCAGCAAGAAACAAACAATTGCTGCCCTAAGTGTATGTATTCCGACTTTTCGGTTTTCAGAAAAAAAATTGGAAACTACTATCAAAGTATTAAAGTCTTCAAAAAAGAAACTTGAAACCTATTTTCAAAACTGCAATATCGATCTGGGTAATTTATAATAGTCTTGTCATAATAGTAATCCACAAAAAAGGCTGTGGCATCAGCGTAAAAATTTGGATAAATTTAATATATCTATTTCTGAAGAAGGAATGATTATAAAATGAAAAAAATTATAGGAATTATAGTTTTAATTCTAGTTTTAGGACTAACTGGATGCCAAAATAGCACTATCAAAAGTGAAAACACTGAGTCAGCAAAAAATATTACAAAAAGTGAAAATACCGAATCGCCAAAAAGTACTTTAGAAAACAAAACTACCAGTTTAGAAAAAAGTCCCTCTGACAGTGAAAACTCTACGCCGTCAGAAAATACTGCAAAAAACAACCATGCTGAGTCACCAACTATAATAACAGACGATACTTCAAAAACTGAAGACAACACGAATCTCAATACTGAAGAGAAAAACAATTCCAACTCTGATCAGCCAAATGATAACTTGAATAAAGAAAATAAGAAACAAGAATATATAACTAAATTGGACAATATTGAATTAGGATTTAAAGATTTTAACAATACCGAGAAAACAGCAGAAGATATGATAGAACATGCAAATGAAAGATATAAACAGTGGAGCGCTGCTTTGAATGAAATCTATTATGACATATTAAAGGAACAATTATCAGCTAGTGAAATGGAAGATTTACAAAATGAAGAAATTCAATGGCTGGACAAAAGAGAGATTAAGGCAAAAGAAGAATCCTCAAAAATACAGGGTGGAACACTGGAATCCGTATCATATACCAATTCATTAGCTCAATCGACAAAGGAAAGATGCTATGAATTGGTGGACAAGTATATAAAATAATATCATTAATTCTACCCCAATACAAATATGGGCATACCCTTTTCTTTTCGTTAGGCACTCATATTATATATTTTATACTTGACTTATCAAAGTATTTTCTGATATTTTCTCTGAAAAACTCTCTCATATAATTCAATTCATCATCTATATATACATATTTGCCATATCCAAACTGACCATATTTAAATTTCCTGATTTCTTCTTCCATAGGCAGCATTGTTTTAGGATACACTGTTAAAATATTTTCTTTTGCCCTTCTGGTAAACCTATGGGATATTATTTCAAAAGAAATTGGTGAATTGCAAAAATTATTTCCTATCTTATCTATAACATTTCCATATTCAGTTTTCCAATTAGAGTACAAAAATACCGGTGCAATTATAAAGCCGACACTATATCCTGCATTTAAAACTTTTGCGGCTGCATTCATTCTATCTTTAAGTTCGGGAGTTCCGTGTTCAAATTTACTTATTATTTTATCTGTATTTATGCTGAATCTTATGGCAGTTTTTCCATTGTGATTTAAATTGAGAAGATTATCTACATCAGTAAATTTAGTCACAAATTTAAAATACCCACTTTTACTTTTTCCAAAATGCAATATACATTTCTCCAAATTACCTGTATAAGACTCAACAGGAACAGGATCAGAAGTTGCTGCACCTTCAAATACTGTTATATCCGGCAGTCTCTCTTCAATATATTTATCTGCCCTGCTCAATATTTCATCTATATTTACATAAACCTTTGTATACGGCCTTTTGCTCATTTGAGTATTAAGATAACAATATTCACACATTCCCATGCAGCCGCTTGTCAATGGCAATTGATAATGTGCAGACGGCTTACAGGATTGAAACTTATAGGGCTTTCTAATTCCCACTACCAACGTATTCTTACCTTGAAAGTACATTTCAGGAGCTGTATTCCCTGGTATCTGCGTTATTCTTCCACTTTTAGAAAATACCAATTCCACATTTTTATTTTTAAAATATTCCATTATCTTTTTCCCTGTTTCATACTCCAGGGCTGCATTTTGAAATATAACTCTTTTAGGACAAAACAATATAAATTCACCTCAGAAATATTATGTGACTATAATTAAAAATAATACCTTAAATAGCAGCAATTGCAACAAATAGATATAAAAATTATTAAGCCTGCCTTTTTATAAAAAGTTATAGACTATTCTGGTCGATGATGTTATAATGTATTACAGACCAGTTAGGTCGATAAATTGAGTCAGGAGGTCGCCATATGTTTGAAAAGTTTCATGCACTGGAACCCCATAAGCAAAATAGAATACTCAATGCAGCAATGAAGGAATTCAACTTAAGGGGTTACAAGAACGCATCCACCAACAATATAGTAAAAGAAGCCAGTATAGGCAAGGGAATGCTTTTTCACTACTTCCACAGTAAAAAAGATCTATTTTTATATCTATACGATTATTCAGTAAAAACTTTGATGAATGAGTTTTATGGAAAAATAGATTTGAGTGAAAGAGACATCCTAAAAAGGCTGAGACAGGTGATTGTCATGGAATTTACCCTGATAGGCAGATATCCGGATATGCTTGACTTTGTAAAGTCCGCATACTTCGAGGAATCAGAGGAAGTAAAAGATGAGCTGGATACAAGAAACAGGAATTATATTGCCAGTGGAAGCAGTAAAGTGCTGCAGGATGTGGATGTTTCCAGATTTAAAGCTAATGTGGATAAGGACCGGGCTGTTCATGTAATTATGTGGACTCTGGAAGGTATTTCTTCAAGAGAACGGGGAAAATTAAAAGTTTCCTCCTTGAATGAATTGAATTATAATGATTTTTTGGCGGAAATTGACAGTTATCTGGATTTGTTCAGAAACACTTTTTATAAATAATAATTAAGAAAGGAACTTATATAATTATGAGTAATATGATAAAAAGTTTCAAGAACCTGACTTCCGATGAAAGGTCTCTTGCAGGCGGTAAAGGTGCAATGCTTTCAAGAATGTATCAGGATGGATATCCGGTACCGGAGGGATTTGTGGTTTTACCCTCTGCCTTCCATGAGAATAAACTCAGGGATGAGGCCTGGAGTGAAATACAGAGTCTGCTGAAAAAAATCAGGAATAAAAATGCAGGCTGCCTGTTTGCAGTCAGGTCCTCTGCATTAAGCGAAGACTCTGCAGCAGCTTCCTTTGCAGGAGAATTTGAAACAGTTCTCAATGTGAATACAGATGATGAGATAAAAAAAGCTATTTATACAGTATTTGAATCAAAAGAGTCGGAGAGAGTGAAAGCTTATACCACTGTACAGGATATGGACCAGTCCCATCAGATTGCAGTAGTTATAATGTTGATGGTTCCATCTGAGATATCCGGCGTATTGTTTACTGCAGATCCAATTACCGGGAGCCACCAAAACATGTCCGGCAATTATGTATATGGATTGGGAGAGCAGCTTGTATCCGGAGAATCCAATGCATATCCCTTTAAATTATTTAGACCGGGTGGAAAGTACGAAGGCCGGAAGGATTTTAAAAAATATTCTTCAAAATTATTCAGATATGCCTCCAGATTGGTAAAAGACCTTGGATGCCAGCAGGATATTGAATGGGCAGTTTCCAAAGACAAACTATATATACTGCAGGCAAGGCCAATTACCACCCTAAAAGCATATAATCTGGACACCTATGAGATGAATGCTTCTCTGGACGGGGACTATCTATGGACAAATACCAATGTAGGCGAAGCCATGTCTGATGTTTTCACTCCCTTAAGCTGGTCTGTAATAAGAGCCCTTGATGAGGAACAATCAATCATTCCCAATTATTATCTGTTTTCAGGTAATATATGCGGAAGAATGTATTCCAATGTCAATGTGGCGTTGTCCATGTATAAGGCATTTGGCCGGGATTATAAACCGGTGCTCAAAAAAATGAACTATATATTTGGAAAAACCACAAAGAACATGGATATTCCCATATATCCCTTTTCAGGTTTGCAATTATTAAAGGCTATGCTTCCAAGAACAGGACATATGTTAAAATGCTCAAGAAAAATTTCAAGATCAATACCTCTCTATATAAAAGATACACCTGCATGGTGCAGAAATATTAAAAAACGTATAGAACAGGTAAATGACGGGAATGAATTACTTGAATTATGGGAAGAAGAACTCTGGCCCTATAACTGTAAAATATTATTGGCAGGCCGCTATGCACCCAGGAAAAAAATAATGGCCCTGTTTAAACTCAATGAAAAACTTCCAGAGCTTTTGGGAAAAGAAGCTGCAGGTATTTTGCTTTCCAGTTTAGGCGGCAATTCCAGCCTTGAAAGCCTTGGTCCTGTTGTTGGAATCTCAAAAATAGCCAAAGGAAAAATGACCAAAGAAGAATTCCTGTTAAGATATGGCCACAGAAGTCCTCATGAATTTGAATTATCCATACCGGATCCATCAGAGGATAAAATGTGGTTGAAAAAACAGATAGACGAAAATAAAAAAGCTGGGATAGATGCAGAAAGTCTTTTAAAAAACCGGGAAAGCCAATATATTCGTGAAATGAAAAATCTAAAGGAACGTTTCCCCTCTAAATACGATCAGATAAAAAAACAGATTGAAGACGCCCGTGAGGGAAGTTCTATCAGAGAGGCACTGCGCTCAGAATGGACCAGAGTATTCAGAGTAAACAGGACTTTTGCACTCAAAGCCAGCCAATTAACAGGCATTGGCGGCAATGTGTTTTTTCTGTACATTAATGAAATCCTGAATTTATTGACAGGAGACAGATCGGCTTTGGAACACATACCTGCAAGGCGAAAAAATTACGACAGTTACAGAGCTCTGCCTCCTCTTCCTTCTATTATCAGAGGGCGCATAGATCCTTATAAATGGACCAAAGATCCAGATAGAAGGGTGGATTTTTACGATTTTACCTCACCTGCTGATACAGTGAATTCAAATTCCGAAACATTGAAGGGTTTCCCTGGAGCCGCCGGCAGAGTTGAAGGATTGGCTCGAATTCTCAAGAACCCGGAAGATGGAGATCTTCTTCAGCCCGGTGAAATATTGGTAGCATCAACCACCAACATAGGCTGGACTCCCATATTTCCGAAAGCCGGAGCTATTGTTACGGATATAGGTGCACCATTATCACATGCGGCAATTGTAGCCAGAGAACTCGGTATTCCAGCAGTTGTTGGATGTGGTAATGCCACTTCAAAACTTAAAACCGGTGATAAAGTTTTAGTTGACGGAAGTCGTGGAGAAATTCAGATTTTAGGTAAATAACTGCATGTAAATATACTCGGATTTTCCGGACTTACCTGCCATGCAATTACAGAAGTATAGAAGAAAATAAATTTTAAGGCAATCAGCTTTATTCTGCTCAAAAGAAGTATTACATTGAACCTGTCAAAAAAACAGTCAATATAATACTTCTTTAATTTTGAATAACTTTTTAAAACAAGCTTACCCTGCTAATGAAATATCCCTGTAAATCCTGCAGCTAATACCACCACCGCAAATATCATTCTATATACCGCAAATATTCTCATAGGTTTCTTTTTCAAATACAGGATAAATCCGTTGACTACTATCAAAGCCACTAAAAATGATACCAGAAATCCTACAGCAAGAGATATTATTTCCACAGATGTAAGGTTTGCCATACCGCCAATCTTCAATATCTCCAGGGCGCTCATCCCCACCATAACCGGAATTGCCAGGAAAAAGGAGAATTCCGCAGCAGCAATCGTAGAAAGTCCTGATAGCCATCCACCTATAATTGTTGAAGCCGAACGGGACATTCCTGGAATTATGGCCAGGCATTGAAAGGTGCCGATTATCAGGGCCTGCTTTGCTGTAACATCCAATCCGCTGTCTCCGGCACTTTTATTCCTGAATTTATTCTCAGCATATATCATCCATATACCGCCTAGAAACAAAGTCATTGCCACAGATGCCGGTGTAAACAGATATTTGTCTGCCAAATCACCCAATAACAGCTGACAGATAGTTCCGGGAATGCAGGCAATAAATATCATGAACCAAAATTTAAATCCAGATTTTTCATAACCAACTTTATGAGGAAGAAAATTTACAAGAGTTTCTTTTATTTTCTTCCAATACAGTATCACCACTGCCAGTATGGCTCCAAGCTGTATAACATATGTGTACATCCCAACATAAGTAGGGTTGTCTCCTCTAAATCTCATTAAATTTTCAAAAACCACCATATGTCCTGTTGAAGACACCGGCAGGAACTCCGTTATTCCCTCTACTATTCCCAATATTATAGATTTTATTATCAAAAATATACTGTCCATATAATCCTCCCTATTTCCAGGTCACATCCGCCTGTTTTCGTGGAACCGTTCTAAAATATCTTACATCAGGATATCCTATTATCATGCAGGTTACAAGTTCTTTTCTTCTTTTAATCTTAAGAAAATCAACAATATCTTTGCTCTCACTTGCTGCTTTTACAAAAAAGCCGCTAAAAAGGACTCCAAGTCCCAATGCATTAGCAACAAGTTCCATATTTGAGGATGCCAGTGCCGCATTTACCTGTGATGAAGCTGTAACAGCAATCACTACCGGTGCATTAAAAAATATCCTGTCATTTTTAGGATTTTGTCTGTAGGCTTCACACATTTTTATCCATATTTCTGCATACCTCCTATATAACCTGGCCTCAGGGGTTTTACTTTCAAGGACACTATGAGCCATCCTTTCCATATTTTTAAATGTAAGATCTTTCAATTGTTTTAAATTATCTCTTACAACTATATAGGATACATCCTGTGCATTACTGCCTGTTTCAGTAAATCTCCCGGCTTCTATTATCTTGTCAATCTTCTCCTGTTCTACTTTTCTGTCTTTGAACTGCCTTATGCTCCTTCTGAATTTTATGAAATTCAGCATGTTATCTGCATCTATTGAGAAATTTTTTACATCGTATTCTTTTACATCTCCCATGTCATATTCATCCATGGATACAGCCCCTTTGGGACAGACTGCAATACAATGTCCGCACTTTATACAATAGTTGTTATTGAGTTCTGCCTTATCTCCATTCATCTCTATACACATGGGAAAACAGTCCTTAACACACTGTCCACATCCTATACATCTTTCACTATCTATTTTTATCATTTTTAGTCCATCTCCCTTTTTCGATTCTCAGGCACAAATATTCTGCCACTTTTATTATACTATTCTCTCCATTATTCAAATAATTGATTAAAATACATGTTGTAGTATATACCTTTTTTCTTCATAAGCTCATTGTGATTTCCAAGTTCAACTATTTTACCGGCATCTATTACCATTATAATATCTGCATTTCTTATAGTACTTAGTCTATGTGCAATTATAAAGCTGGTCCTCCCTTTCATGAGACTGTTCATTGCCTGCCGTATCTTTAATTCCGTCCTGGTATCCACATTACTGGTAGCTTCATCAAGAATTAATATTGATGGATTTGAAAGCACAGCCCTTGCAATTGTTATTAGCTGCCTCTGCCCCTGACTCAAGTTAACTCCGCCTGGTTGAAGCATGGTATTGTATTTTTCAGGGAGCAGTTCAATGAATTCATCTGCTCCTGCAACTTTTGCAGCAGCTCTGACTTCCGAAGAGTTGGCATCTAGTCTCCCGTATTTTATATTTTCAAGTATACTTTCTGAAAAGAGATACGTATCCTGAAGTACAATACCGAAGCACCTTCTGAGGCTGTCCCTTGTATAGTCTCTTATATCTACACCATCAATAGATATTTTACCTTTTACAACGTCATAGAATCTAGTAAGAAGATTCATAATAGTTGTCTTTCCTGCTCCAGTATGTCCAACAATGGCAGCAATCTGTCCCGGCTTTACCTCAAAATTAATATTCTTTAATATTTCAACATCTTTTCTGTAGCTAAAACTTACATTTTCAAAGGCAACATGGCCTTCGGAATCTTTCATAATTTTTGCATCGTTTTTGTCTTTTGCTTCTTCACTTTCATCCAGTATTTCAAAACCCCTTTCGGCACCTGCAACAGCAGATTGAAGAGTGTTGAATACACTTGCAATATCATTCAAAGGTCTGGAAAACTGCCTTGAATAGCTTAAAAAGCTGGCTATAATTCCAACTGTTATACTTCCTTTTACTGCTAAAGTTCCACCTACTCCTGCCACAGCTGCAAATCCTACATTATTTATTACATTCATGATGGGCATAAGAAATCCAGACCATATCTGGGCCTTTATACTTATTTTACATAACTTTCTATTTATCTTGTTGAACTGCATTATTGACATCTTTTCATGGTTGAAAGCTTTAACAACTTGAAGCCCGGATATGCTCTCTTCTATATGCCCGTTAAGCATTCCAAGTTCCACCTGCTGATTTTTAAACAGTACACTGGTCTTTTTTGCTATTATCCTGGTCAACAAGAATACCATTGGTACTGTTATAAGACTTACAAGAGTTAAAATAGGGCTGAGCATGAGCATCATTACAAAAGATCCAATAACCGTAACTATCCCCGACATAAGCTGAACAGTTGACTGTGATATTGTAGTATCTACGTTTTCTATATCATTTGTAAGCCTGCTCATAATTTCTCCATGAGTATTATTGTCAAAAAAAGAAATCGGCAGTTTTTGAAGTTTCCCAAATAGACTTTTCCTGAGGCTTATGACTATTTTCTGAGCTGTCACCGCCATAATCCATCCCTGAAAGAACGTAAGCAGAGCATCAATTATATATGAAGCTAAAAGCAGCATAACTATTAAAAAAAGCAGATTAAAATCTGTCCCGCCTTTTAGATCAGACATTGAGTCAATAGCTTTCCCAATAAGATAAGGTCCCAGAAAGCTCACTATGGAATCCAGCACTATGGAAATAAATATTATAATAAGCACTTTTTTCTGACTTCCAAAATACTCCCACAATCTTGCCATAGTTTTGGTAAAATTTTTCGGCTTCTCTACGGGCTGAATGCTGCCTTTACCCTTTACCCCTTTTTTTGGATCAAATGATGCTCTTACATTTCTATTCACAATCATGCCTCCTTTTTCCCAAATTGAGACAGATATATATACTTGTAAACTTCACAGCTTTTCATGAGATCATCATGGCTTCCCATACCTGCTATCTTTCCATTGTCAAGTACAATTATTCTGTCTGCTGCCACTATAGATGATATCTTTTGTGCAATCATTATTACAGTCATGTCCTTTGAGTATTTTTTTATCCCGGATATAATCTTTGCCTCGGTAGACGCATCCAAAGCACTTGTACAATCATCCAATATAAGTATTTCAGGTTTTTTGATAATCGCACGTGCTATGGAAACACGCTGTTTTTGTCCACCTGAAAAATTTACTCCTCCCTGACCAAGTTTAGTATTATACTTCTCCGGTAGTTTGGAAATAAATTCATCTACTTCCGCAATTTCTGATATCTTTTTTACCTCTTCCTCAGAGGCATCTTCTTTGCCCCACCTTATATTTTCAAGTACACTCCCTGTAAAAAGCACCGACTTTTGAGGTACAAGTGCTATTTTATCCCTTAAAATCCTTTCATCAATATCTTTAATATCAGTTCCATCAATTTTTATATTCCCGGAAATAGCATCATAAAACCTCGGGATCAAATTTACAAGACTGTTTTTTCCTGATCCTGTAGATCCAATTATGCCAATCGTCTCACCAGGCATACATGTAAAACTGATATCATGTATAACCTGACGTCCATCTTGATATGAAAATGATACATTCTCAAAATCTATTCTCCCAATTTCACTATAATCAGTACTTTTTTTACCCGAAACAAATCCAGTTTCTTCTTCAAATACTTCTGCAATACGGATCATTGAGGCCTTGAATCGCACAAACATGTTGAAAACAGAAGATATTATCATAATTGAAAACAAAATCTGTGTCATATAATTTATAAATGCAATTATTTGTCCTACATGCATGCTTCCACTTTCAACATATCTTCCCCCAATCCACAAGATCAATACTATCCCTATATTTATAGTCAAATTTATACCTGGAGAAAATACAGCCATAATACGCACAGCTCTGGCTGACGATTGTCCAAGATTTACATTTGCATCCTCAAATCTATCAACTTCATAGTCAAATCTGTCAAATGCCTTTACTACTCTTACTGCAGAAAGATACTCCCCTATAACAGAATTGACTCCGTCCAGAGCATTTTGAACTTTAATAAAGTATGGATATCCTATATTCATACTGGCGAATATAAGAATACCTACTGTTGGTATCACTATATATATTATTCTAGAAAGATGCATATCAAGTCTTGATGCCATAATAATACTTCCAATACATATAAGAGGGGCTTTCACAAATATCCTCATAAGTCCATTCACAAAATTCTGAACCTGAACCACATCATTTGTAAGTCGTGTTATAAGAGAACTACTGTCAAATCTGTCAACACTGGCAAATGAGAAATTTTGAATCTTCTCAAATAAATCCGATCTCAGTTCCATACTGAATTTCTGTGACACATTTCCAGACAATATATTACGTCCTGAAGCTCCAAGTGCTCCTATACCTGTAATTACAAGCATAATTATTCCATTTTTTATTACATAATCCATCTGTTCATTTGCAACCCCTATGTCCACTATTTTTGACATTATAGCAGGTTGCATGAGGTCACAAAGAGCTTCTACAGAAAGACATACTAGTGCAAGACAAAATCCCTTCCAGTAGTTATGTATATATTTTTTCATGAATTTCAAATTCATACACCTCCCACAACTTATTTTATTAATAATATTCTTTTTAAAATATAAATTCATCGTCTGCCCTGTAATATTTACAGCATCCGCAAATTCGCTTAGGGAAAAGCACTTATTGACTTTAATATAATCAATAAGTGCTTTTCTTTTCAATAAAATATTCCCTGCCTCAATAAAACCAATCATAAAATTGGATATTATAAAAATGACAATAGTTTCAAGCTCCTTTATACCTTTCCGGTAATTCTCAAAACAAATTCCGCAATTAGCGTGGCCAGGAAAAAAGTTCCAGTATAAACCACAATTGCTACAACTACTATTTTCCAGCTGAGTTCTTTGAATAACTTCAAATCCTTTCCAAGCGACAACCCTGCAAAAGCCAAAACCGGTGTAGTAAGCGCAAGCATATCTATCTTATCAAGATACTGGGCATCAAGATAGGCACCATATGGATTAAGAGGACATGTAACCAGTATGGCAACTACAGAAACCCAAAATACCATCGGAAGATTAAGAGGTACAATTTTTTTTATAATAATTCCTACAAGTGTAATTCCAACAAGTATGCCCATGCCAATAATTCCTGTAATAAGTGGTACTTTATGATTTAATGTATTTCCAACAAGGGCAATTATTCCAACTACAAAGAGAATAACTGCTTCCTGAGCAAATTTTTTCATTTAGGCTTCCTCCCCCTTTTTCTTTCTTCTACCAATTTTAGGTTCAAGCCAATTATACAATTTGTTTGCAACAGGCAGTGAAACAAAAAGTGTAAAGTATATTCCAATAATGGTAGTTATAAGATTTGATGCTGCTGCAAAACTTGCTATTTCTTTTGCTTTTTCAGGGAAGACAGCTGCAATTGCACCAGAGGCTGCTGCCATCATACTTCCCGAACCTACACCTGAACCCATGGCCAGGGCAATTGGGTCAAATATTTTAAGAGAACCCATATATCCTGCAAGAAGTCCAATATAAGCAGCCCCAAATAATGTTCCACATATGTATATTCCCATAACTCCACGACCTTCTGGAGAATCCATTCCATATTTTTCTGAAATAATGGCAATGTTGGGTTCACGATCAATTGAAAAAGTTGCACCTACCGCCTCACGTCCAAGCCCCAGCAGTAGTGCAATAGGAAGTCCCAAAATTACCGTTCCAAAAAAGTGTCCTAATTCCTGAAAACAAAGTGCCCATCCAGACTCAAGCAATTTGACAATGGTAGGCCCCATGGTAGCTCCTATTTTAGCTACAAATAATATTACGGCGATTCCCATAATTTCATTTGACAAACTCATCTCTTTAGTTGAGATAAGTTTTAATCTAGGCATACTTATAATTAACCCCATAACAAGTGCAAATAGCATGGGCAGGAATACTAAATACCCGGGACCAAGTTTAATTTTTTTCTCACCTATGAGCTCAGCTATTATAACTAATACAAGAGCAAATAAAAAGATTTTAGCATATTTTTTTATCATCGGTTCTTCCCCCTAAAATTATTTATTGATTTATATTAGTTTCTAAATTCATTCAGAGTTTTTAAATACTCTTCTTTTGAGAATTTCGGTTTGAAGTTCTTTATTACATCTTTTCCATTCTCTGCATCATTCACAAGCAGATCAACTGCTGTCATTGCAAAAAGTTTAGCAGGAACTATACAAGCTGCATAATAATCTTCAACTTTGAAATCCGGAGCATGAAGACTGCCGCTCACTCCACCTATATAAGGATGAATGCTCGGTATCAGCTGTGAAACATCTCCCATATCCGTTGATGCAAAGAAATGTCCTCCATCTAATATACTGCTTTCAGGCAGAATCTCCCCGCAATTTTTCCTGTATATGTAGGCCAGCTCCTGAAAACACTCTAAAGGCAGATAACCAGGTATTGTCTTTATGATGGTTTTTGCACCCACTGCATCTCCACCAGCTTTCAGTGCCATGTCTACTTTTTTGTTTGTCTCAAGCATTGCATCTATTGTCCTTGCACGTACATAACTCTCTATTCTGACATCATCCGGAACACTATTTACTACATCTCCACCCTTTGTAATTATAGGATGAAATCTTATATAATCTTCATCTCTAAAAGTCTCCCTGAGGGCATTTACATTTGAAAGTCCAAGCATTGCGGCATTCAGTGCATTTATTCCATTTTCAGGTGCTTCAGCAGCATGAGCGGCCTTTCCAACATACTGTATCATTTTTGCCACAAATCCATTGCTGGACTTCCCGAGAAGTACGGTAGGATCGGGACAATCTTTTGCGGAGTGCATCATCATTGCTACATTTACATCATCAAATTCACCCTGATATATAAGTTCCTGCTTTCCTCCCATAAAATGTATTTTACCTTCTTGTATAAGCTTCTGCCTGTAGTCAAATTCAATGCACTCCTCAGATGGCACTGCCATAAATGCAACATTACCGTCAAGCTTGTCAGAGATTCCTGATAACTTCAATCCTATGGCAGATCCGACCATCGCTCCAAGCTGCAGATGATGCCCGCAGGTATGAGCTGCCCCTGTTTCCGGATCGGCATTTTTGTTTCCCTTGCATATGACAGCATCAAGTTCTCCAAGAATAGCTACATTTATACCATCAGAATCATCCTTTAGCTTGGCCTTTACTCCGGTCAATGCAAGTCCATCTCTATACTTCAAGCCTATTTCATCAAACATTTTTTTTACTTTTGCAGATGACTTTTTTTCCTTGAAGCCTAACTCCGGTTCACTTTCAACTGATTTAGAAAAATTTATTATTTTCTCGGAATTGTCATCAATTGACTTACACACTTTCTTTTTTAATTCTTCAACTTCTGTTTTGTCCATAATAGCCTCCTGTCTAAATTGACAAATCTCAACATATGTACATTATAAAATGACAATTTGAAAATTATCATAAAAATATTCTATTACTAAATATAGTCTTTGTCAAAAGCACTGTATAAATTGGGAATTATACCCTCGATGCTATTTTTTATCTAGAATTTTATTGAAATTTATGGTTCTAATTCTTTTAAAAAAAACCGTAATGCCATTACTGTTTTGGATATTTTATATTTGCTCTCTAAAGACACCAACTTAGGGGTTTCAACTAAACCACTAACTTCTTTTTCACTAACTCCAGACATCAATGCAATTGTTTCTACCGAAATATTATGATATTCTAATAAGACCTGCAAAAATGCTCCAACTTTAAAATCAGCATCATCTTTTCCAATTAGTTCAAGCATAAAGACCAGATCAGATATTTTACCAAAATCTTTAGAATTCTCAAATAGCTTTTTTTCATCCTTACTTAAAATGGCTTCCTTTTTTACATCTAATAATTTTGAAAGTACATCTGCATTAAACTTGTATTTTTCAATCAACAGATGTAATGTTTCCATTACATCTTTCAAAATTACCGCTTTCATATCTTTCATATTGGACACCTTTCTTACAAAAACATTTTTTCAATGAGAATTTTGTGAAATAACATAAGCTATTATTTTATGTATATTCTTCTTGTCTGTAAAATCTACCGGCTTATCATATATGGAAAGCATACCTATTTCATCAGCTGACAACTCTCGCGGTTTTTTATTTTTGATTTTCCATTTCAGCAGCATCATAAGAAACTTATCAAAAAAATTTAGTTTGCTATAATTAAAACCACCTCTTAAATAAAAAAATTTGATGTATCTGCGCTCATCAACCGAAAAATTTTTATCAATTACTTCATTTATAACATTATCTCTTAAAGGTGATGCTCCTGTTGCAAAAACAACTAACTTTTTATTTTTAAGCTTCTTAATATTTTTTCTAATTAATTTTATTCCAATAATGCCCACCGCATATAAACTTCCACCATAAATTATAGTATCATATTTATCCAGCATATGAACATTAACCTTTGATGCATCAAAGATATCAGCTGATAACTCTTCTGCAATCCACTTAGCGTACTTTTTTGTAAAACCTGTTTTGGACTTATATATTACTACTGTTTTCATTATTCACCTCTATATATCCAAAATTTGTCGTTCTTTTATTTATTATTTCCATGTTATGGGATAATCCAAATGTTCGGGTAGTTTCGTATTTCTATTTCCCCTGGCAGAATTAATTTGTCCTTGTGTTAAGAAAACAGCCTCTCTCAGATCTGCATTGCTAAAATTCGTATCTCTTGTATCTGCTCCTAAAAAAACTGTTCCGTCAAATATACAACCGTCAAAATTAGCTGCAATTAATAATTTCATGCTTAAGTCCAGTCCACTCATATCTTTCTTTTTAAGATTCCTTCCTAAGAACTCTGTTAACCTCTTATTATCACTATTTCTAAAACACTTTATAATAGAATCACAAACTTGCTTCAAGGTAATATTAACTTTATTTCTATAACTATCAATATCAATATTAAGGACACTTTGTGGAATGGAATTACATAGACCTTCATTTTCATTAATCAAACTTTCAATATCACTCCATAATTTTTTTGCTGGAATTACTATTCTTGATTCTTCTAAAAAGTAGCGTATTTGATATAATTGAAAAACAATTACAAAGATATCAAATATTTCTTCAGATTGCCTGGGTAAGGTTTTCCATGTGTCACCTTTATAAATATATTGTGTTACATGTTGTCCTGCCCCAAAGCAATCATATCCTATGCAGCCCTTCATATTACGTCTTTCCAATTCATGATGAATTTTACAGCGATAATTATTTTGTAGTTTTGTACAGGGCTTACCTGCTTTTTTATCCTCTGGAAAACCATCTATTTTTGAAAAAAATAATGCTGTACAACATAAGCCACTACATTCTGAACAATCTACCTTTAATTGTTCTAATCTATCCTTATTTTTTTCGTGTATCTTCATATTATAATCTCCTCAAAACGTTCTAATTTTAAATATATTATATCATTGTTCTTCATATGAAAACATCAACTCAAAACCAGGCTTTTTTTAAAAACCTTATTCCATTTTCCATCTCCTCAAAACTCAGATGTCCATATCCCATCAACACCATATTATGTTTTTTATAATTATTTTTATCAAAATAATAAAAGGATACAGGATAAACTTTGACCCCTTTACCTCGAGCTCTATTTATCAATTCCTGCTCATCCAGCTTGTTTTTTACCTGAAGTACAATGTTAAGTCCTGCTTTCTCACCATAGATGGCAGCATTTTTTCCAAATTCATTTTTTATACAATCTATAAGAAACTGCTGTTTTCTAGCATATATATTTCGCATTTTCCTGAGATGGGCTTCAAATAATCCTTCTTTCATAAACTCTGCAATTGTCAGCTGATGAATTTTGGATGCAGTCTGATTTATAAAGCTTCCTTTTTTAATAAAAAGATTCATTATGCTTTCAGGTAAAATCATGTATCCAACATGCATTCCGGGAAAAAGAGTTTTTGAAAAAGTTCCAAGATAAATTACTCTATTTTCATTATCCAGGCTTTGAAGTGAAGGTATCGGATTTACATTATATCTAAATTCGCTGTCATAATCATCTTCAATAACATAGCCACCGCATCTGTCAATAAAATTAAGAAGTCTTATACGATTTGAAACAGGCATGATCATACCCATAGGATGCTGATTGGACGGCGTTACATATATCAACCCCGGGACCGTTTCCAGGATTTCAAGTTTTTTTATGTCCATTCCAGACTGCGTTAATTCAATAGGCTCTATATTATATCCATACCATTCAAAAACCTTTCTCACAGGAGAAAAACCCGGTTCTTCAAAAGCAATATTCCTATTATAATGCTCACTAAGCAGTTCGCATAATACAGCCATCAAAGTCTGTGTCCCTGCACCTACAATTATCTGTTCAGAAGAACAAGCCACTCCTCTTGAACTTTTGACATAATCTGCAATCTGATTTCTTAATTCAAATTCACCTCTGGGATTCGAATAGGTCAATATGCCCATATTTTCTTTTTTCATAATACCCTGTTCAATTTTTCTCCAGTTTGCAAATGGAAAACTGCCGTGATCCACCGAGCCGGGTTTAAAATTATAGGGATATGCTCTATCATCTATATGAATACTTCTCAACGGTTTAAGCTTTAAGGGTACATTTTCTCTCTTGACGGTTTTTATCTGCTTATCTATACCTTCCACATAATAACCACTGCCCTTTCTGCTATAAATATAGCCTTCACACAGCAGTTGGTTATAAGCCTCCTGAACTGTATTTCTGCTGATACAAAGCCTGTTCTTAAGCTGTACTATAGACTCCAATCTATCGTCTTTTTTAAGTATCCCTTCCAGTATAGCTTTTTTGTAGCATCCATATATCTGAATATACAGCGGTTTTTCACTTTTATTTTCAATGAACACTGGTATTTCCATAAAATCATCCCCATAATTTTTATAAAAATTATACCTTTTTATAGTAACAATTATATAGTAATATTGTATCAAATATATATCACATGTAAAGGAGATCGTTTTATGATAAAAGAAATACTGTTACTTGGAAATGAAGATCTATATAAGAAAAGCCTTCCTGTTGAGAAAGGAGAAATAGATGCAATAGAGAAAACTGTTTCGGATTTGCACGATACCTTAATTGATTTCCGCAAAAAATATAATGCAGGAAGAGCAATTGCAGCTCCACAGATTGGAATATTTAAAAGATTGATATATATGTATATTGACAAACCTATGATTTTTATCAATCCCATACTTAAATTTGACGATGATGAAATAATGGAAGTACTGGATGACTGTATGTCCTTTCCAAATCTGCTTGTAAAAGTTAAACGCTATAAAGAATGTACCGTAAAGTACAAAGATATAAATTTCATGGATAAAACAATAAAATTTCAAGGAGATCTATCAGAATTGATACAGCATGAATATGATCACCTGGATGGAATACTGGCAACAATGAGAGCTATAGATAACAGATCCTTCTATCTAAAAAACAAAGGAGTATAAAAAATTATGAAAAAAATAGGAATTCTGGGCGGAATCAGTTCCGCTTCCACAATTCAATATTATAAAACCATACTTAGTATGTATTATAAAAAATTCTCGGATTACTATTATCCCGAAATAATAATCAACAGTTTGAATTTTCAATATTTTACGGATTTAGAAAATGAGCATAAAACTTCTGAATATATAAATTATATAATAAACGGTATAAACAGCTTACAAAAATCTGGTGCCGATTTCGTTATAATGGCTGCAAACTCCCCCCACTCAGTATTTCACAGTATAAAGCAGCAAATAGATCTGCCTGTGCTTAGTATTGTGGATGCAGCTGCCGAAGAATGCAGCAGACTTAAATTGAAAAAAGTATTATTGACAGGGATAAAGTACACCATGCAAAGCTCTTTTTATCAGAAAGGATTTGAATCCTGCGGCATAGAGGTATTGACCCCATCGGAAAAACATCAGGATAAAATAAACTCAATAATTTTCAGTGAACTTGTTTTAAATAGGGTAACGGAAAATGCCAGAGAAAATTTCAGGAAAATCTTGTCCAGCTATGATGTGGATGGTGTGATTTTAGGCTGTACCGAATTACCACTGCTGCTAAATCAGAAGGATATGAAACTTCCATTGATTGACACTCTCAAGCTTCATTGTAAAGCGGCATTATCATACGCTTTAGTAGAATCCTGAACTGGAGTCACAGCCTCAAATACCTTCCTTCAGTAATGATTATATGAGCAAATCCATTAACTATAGTTGTAAAGTTCATCATTTATGGATAAAATATTATTTGGCATACTGATTAGCTCCCGTATGTTGCTTACAAGTTTTTTATAACACGGTTGGGTACAGTGTGTCATATCTAATTTTTATCATTATTACCAATTTAGATTTTTATTTTGCAGAACTAAAGTTAATAAAAAAGATTATCAGCAGAACAAAAATTAAAAACATAAACAAACTATAAAAGTATCTATGGTCAAGAAAATTTAATACTGCAACAACAAAAGATAATATCAAAGCTATCCAGAATGAAAAATCTTTATTTATATTCATTAACTATTACCACCTTAATCTTCATTTCACTTTCCAAAACAATTTTCACTTTCAATTCATCATAAATACCAATATATTTAGAAATCCTGTTTAATTTTGAATTCATGCGATTAACTTCACTACGTATTCCTATGGTTATTTACGTTTCATGTTTTTAATAATTAACTTTGTTTTATTATCAATTCTAAGAGATTCTGTTATTTTCTGAAGTGATTTATTATATGTAAAATCATCTAAAGAATTATTCTTTAAATATAGCATTGTGCTTTGGGGAAATTTTATATAACAAATTGACACAGCCCAGGCCACTGCCATTTTTACATAATAGTCATCTTTCTTTATCTCATCCAAAACATCAAGCACAGGATTTATGTAAACTTCATCTATATAGAAATCCAGCAGAACCACTACACCAAAACGAATATAAAATTCTTTATCTGATTTCAAATAAGGCTGTATGAAATTCCAGACTTTTTCTTTATTTGACTTTATAAATTTAAGTCCATTGCAAAAGCTGTCACAAATACCCCAGCCATCAATCTTGGGAATAAATTCACCAACAAGCCGAAGCCTTTCCTCCACATCCACCTTTACACATCCTATCACTATTCCCTGAAGCATTATTTCCTCATAGTACTCACTTTCAACTGTTTTGAGGTATTCTCTCCAGTCTCCTTTGGCTATTTCCTTTGCAAGTTTTCTCAAAAGAGGCATTCTAACTCCAATTATACTGGAATCAGTGGGAGATATTTTAGTATGAAATTCTTTATATTTTTCATCTGCCAGTTCAAAAATTTTTTCTCGTATTTTTTGATTCAATTCAATTCTCCTTGTCTTAATTTGTGATTTGAAAGTTCAGACTGCAATTAGTCAATTTATAAATAGTTAAATAAGATTATATATTACATTTACTGATCAATCGTCCATTATACTTTGGGGATTATCTTTATTTTGTTATCCTATGTATGGTGTAATAAATGCTTCAATTAGTGCCGCCAAAATAAGCAAAGGAAATGCAATCAAGCAATAAGATTTGACGACTTTCTTAAAAGCTGAAACAAGATCAACTTCAACGTGTACTTTCTTAAATACTTTACTTCGAATCGCTTGATTAAATCTGTATAGGACCGCCAGTATAACAAAAAATGCAAGCAATTCAATTATGGCATGAGGTAAAATGCCTAAAAAAATCTCAGGAATTGTTATTTTGCCTTGCAAATCCGGTGCCAATGGTAAGTAAAAAATGAAACCTGTAACAGCTGCGGTTAGTGCAATAGGCAAGTAGTAAATAAATGGAATAGGTACAAGAGATAAAATAAACATTTGCAGTGGAACTTTGACTCCATTATTGATTACATATTGAAGAAATTTTTCTAATTGTGTTTTACTGGTTCCTATGCCTTTATTGTCCGCCCAGTTAATAAACTTAGAGATATCCGGCTGGATAAGTGAGGATACAACAAAAGCAATTATAATGATTCCTAATGTGACAATTGAAAATCTAATTATTAATTTTCCAGACTCTTTTAGCATAAAATAAACCTCTCATTTTTTATGATTTTTTTATTTTTAATTCTCGCATGAGGCTTAAATTACCTCTATAGTCAATTTTGCCCTCTTTTATCAGTTCTGTTATTCTCCAGAAAATAAAGATATCAGATACATAATTTTTAGCTTTGCCTATGACTTCCCCTACTGTTCTCGCACTACATATAAAATTCCTATATGTATAATGAAGGATCATGTCGTCAAAATAATCCACTTGAACACTTTTAACTTCATTGCCTTCACAAATACGCAGAATTGAGTTTTCTCTCTTCAGTTTCTCCCACAGTGCCATTAAACTGGAGTACCTGCTAAAGCCCATTAATTTCCTTATTCCTGTAAATTCACTAAACCTTTCAGGAATAACTTCTCCCACTGCTCTTGGTGTATACTCATTTCTTTTTCCGATATTATAAGTAATGTCTGATACATTTATGGTATACAAACTATGAATTTTGTCTTTAATCGTGGACAGAATATACAGTATTCCACAAATTTCCTTTGCATTGTTGCTATACCATATATAAATATCTTCATCTTTAATTTTCATCAGATCCTCAGCAAGTTTTTTATAATGGTCCTCGATCTCCCCAAAAATTATGCTATTTTCTTCAATATATATTTTTTTATACCAATTAATTCTTTCTTTTAATTCAATGAGTTCATCTATAGGTCCATTGGATAGATCATCAAAAAATCCTACTACTTTTTTACCCTCCAGCAGCCCTGTTTTAACTGCATGTCTCATGCCCGCCCAGGCACTGTCAGAACAGCATATATGCATTACTCCTTTTGCCACTTAATAAACCTCCTCTTATTATCTATCGTACATAATATTTTAGCCACTGCCTAAAATATTTCAATTGTTCTTTGGTATGAAAATAATGTTCCCCATGCTCCATTACCTCCAAATTACAATTGAAACGTTTGGCAAATGAAGATATCACAGCAAATTTACATAGGCTGTCCTCTGAGCCATATAGAATTGAAGTAGGAGTATCCCACATATCAACAGGATGTTCTTTCACATAACAATAGTAATCCCAGTAAAGAGTCTGTCCTATAGGAGTACAAATTTGTTTTTCTAATTTTAAGTTGTCTTCAGTTATATTAAAACATGCCATCATATTACTTATGATAAGTTCCATATTTACTACAGGTGATAGAAATAGGCACTGTTTCAATAATTCATGTTTGTATGTAAGTAAACTAAAATATGCACCCATACTACAGGCAAATATATTTATGCTGCTCCACATAGATTTTGCATAATTCATAATAATACTAAGATCCTTAACACAGTTTGGAACTTTGCAGGGATAAGACTTATCCTTACGATCCCCATGCTCAGGTAGATCAAAACTAAGAACTTGATAGCCTTTTGCAGCTGCTTCTTCTGCAAATATAATAATACTGTCATCTGCCTTATTTGACATATTACCATGAACTGCTATAAATAATTTATCTGATTTTTCTCCCCACAAAATTGCTGGAATACCTTGTATTTTAAAATTATGTTTTATCATGATGTTTATCCTCCATAAATTATAAATAATTCATCTAATAATATTATTGTTCATTATACAAATTGTTGTTTAATTCATCATTTCTTTAACTACCTCAAAATTATTTTGCAAATATCTGCTGTCAATAAAATCATGTGCCAAGGTATTCAAATACAACAATATATGCATGGCTGTAATTTTTAATTCTAAAGCGATTTATCCACTCACGTTTTATAATTGCGTGGAAGGATTCAATACAGACATTATACCATTGATATACTTTTTTAGAATAACTAAGTATCATTTTTGAAGCAGCTTTTTCGTATTTCTTTTCAATGGAAATACAAATCTTGACACAAAAACAAATCAATGTTATATTAACAGTGTTAAGTTTATTACCACTGTTAATGAAGGTGATGGAATGAGTTTTAAAAAACGACGTTTACAAGAAAAGGAAGATATGAAAAATTTGATTTTAAATGCAAGTATTAAAATCATCAATGATAATGGATATGATATGTTGTCAATGAGGAAAATTGCAAATGTTATAGAGTATTCTCCTACTACCCTCTATCTTTATTATAAAAACAAAGCACAAATAGCAGAAGATATTGGCATAAGAATATCCGAAAAGATTATTATGGATATTACCGAAATATTATCGAAACAAGATAATCTGACAATCAAAGAAAAACTAGAACAATCATTTAAACAATTCATTTTGAGTATGACCAGTAATCCTGAAATGGGTAAGGCTTTTATTAGAAGTGGTTCGAATGTAATGTTTAAAATTAAAGCTGATGAAAAAACAGGAGAAAATCTCTTACAAACACTGCTTATAGAAGGGCATACACAGGGTATTATTAAGGAAGTGGATAGTAATTCTTCTTGGATGATTTTAACTGCTCTTATTGGCTTTGGTATGAACTCTATTGAAAACCAATTATACCTTTTAGATAATTGGGAAGATTTAATTGAATCGTTTGTCAGCATTCTTATGAATGGAATTGCAAAGGAGAATTGAAAATAATATGAAGTCAAAAACAAAAATGAAAAAGAAAACTAAAATAATTCTAACTATCGTTGTCGCTTTTTTAATCTTCGGAGCTGGTATTGGTGCCGTTGTTTTAAACAAGATTTCTAAATCAATGGTTATACAGCCTGTCAATAATGTAGATCTACAACAAGTTTCTGATGGAACTTACTTGGGGAATGCCAAGAATGATATCATTGTTGTTGAGTTAAAAGTGACAGTCGCAGGTCATAAAATTACTAGCATTGATATCTTAAGACATGATAATGGCTTCGGTGGCAAAGCAGAAGCCATCGTTGATGATATCATCGCTAAACAAAGCTTGGAAGTAGATACAATTTCATCTGCCACTTATAGCAGTAATATTATTCTAAAGGCTGTAGAGAATGCTTTAGAGAAAGGAGTCAATCATTAGATGAAAACATTAATCGTATATTCGAGTAAACATGGATTCACAGAAAAATGTGTAGAGTATATAAAAGACAAATTGAAATCCGAAGTATCTGTTGTAAATGTGAATGAAAATCAAACTATTAACCTCAATGATTATGACTGGATTATCATGGGAGGCTCTGCATACATGGCAAAAATGAACAAAAACTTAAAACGCTTTGCAGTACAAAATACAAACACACTCATTACTAAAAATCTTGCACTATTTGTTTGTTGTATGACACCAAACGAATCAGAAAAATATATTCAAGAATGCTTTCCTAAAAAGATATACAAGTCTGCTAAATTTAGAGCCAATTTTGGAGGGAAACTTAACAAAAAGAAACTTAACTTCTTTGAGCGTAATATTACTAAGATGGTCGCAAAACAAGAAGATAAAGAAGAGGGAACATTTTATCAAAATATGGATACGTTAGTTGAACTAGTGAATTCACATATATGATTTCGTTTACTTCAATTATGTTAAACCCTAATTCAGATAGAAAAACGCATAATGAGGGAGCTTGAAACCATTTATATGCTCAAAAATCAGGCCGGCTCCTACCTTATGGGCCAACCTGCTCGGTCACTTTCTCATTATGCTTATACTACTTCTTTGTTAAGCCCAGGCTGCAATATGTACATCCAACCAGCCTCCTCGACAAGTTGGAATTTAGTAACTTCTTATTGTATTTTTGCTATTGTATCGGAAAATAAATTTCAATCTGCGATTCTTCATTTTCAGCTCCTAAAAATTGCTCTGTGTAGCATTCCAAATCATCTCTGTCATCAAGTTGGAGACTACTCTTAGGTAACCAAACACCCCAAATATAATAATATGTAGAAAGCAAATTTTTTACTGTACCTTTATGTATGAATTTAGCATACCTTCCACCACTAATTTCTTTTAACTCCATACCTTCTGGAATATTAGAACCACCCGATGTTTCAATGCCTATAAATATAGCAGCTTCACTATTTTTATTAAATGTATTTGACAGGCATGTACCACCTGTTTCATAAATACTATACCGATTTTTATTCATTGAAATATAATTTTGCTTTGCCAATTGAGCATTCAACTTTTCCCACATTTCAATACTGTTATTTTTCTCAATACTCATGTTAAATCTAAACCCAACAACAGATTTAGGCTCAAATGTTACGATTTCTGGTGATAAATTTTCATAATTGCATTCGGTTATTTTGTCAAGCTGCATAGGGCGATGTTTTCCTATTAATACATCAACACCATTTTTTCTATATTCTGTAGGTGTAATACCATATCTTTTCTTAAAAGCTCTTGTAAAACTTTCAGCAGATTCGAAATACAGGGAAACTGCAATATCTAAAATTTTCCTATTGCCATATATGAGATCATATGCTGCTTGAGTCAACCTCCGGCTTCTGATATAGCTGCCAATAGTTTCTCCCATCACAGCTTGAAAATAACGGTGAAAATGATAATATGAATAGGAAACTGCATTGGCAACTGATTCTACAGTCAAAGGCTCATACAGATTTGTTTCAATAAATATAACTGCTTTACTAATGATTTGATTATCTTTCAATACAGCACAGCCTCCCCCTCTTTAATAGGTAATATTATAAAAATCTTTTCCCGCCTTTTCATAAGGAAGATTTACTATAATCTCTTGCTCTTGTAATTTTTGTACCGTAAAAGTTTTCCAGTCATTGGCTTGCGGCGAACCAAAAGTCATTTCTATTTTTTTCTCGGTTGTATCAAATAACACAGAGCGCAAAGTTCCAAAAAACTCGGGATAATAGTGACAGCACAATCCCTGCGGATAAGGTGCCGACAGTATGGCCTTTAAATCCTGTGCTGATATTTTTTCTTTTTCAGAAAACATTTTTTCTATGGTTTTATAGCGGATTACCGAGTTTTCAATTAACATTTTCTCATAGGGCTTTATTTCTTGCAAAACTGCATGGTTTGTAGAAATCAGAAAATTCTCACTGGAGTCATTATCTAAAATGCAATATGCTTTATGACCATCTATACATTGCAATAACGCAATTTTATCATTACTATCGGCAAGCATTAGATTTATATTATATCCAATAGGTGCATCCATTGCCCATGCAATGCCTTGTTCAACATTTTTGCAGTTTTCCAAAATGCTTCGGATAACAATCCAAAAAGAAAAACCAGTTACACCTGCTTTCTGTCCTCCATCAAAGTTGCCAACAGGCAATCCATTACTGGCCTTACAAGCTGCCAGCCCATATTCATTCATTCCATCACATCGTCCAAATAGGTTTAGTGTAGAGCCAATATAACGATATTTTCTCCTAATAGCTGTATATGCAAAACACATTTCTTCCATTTCATCATTAAAATCGTAGTTACGTGCCATTAGAGTATGCCCATTTTCAGTCTTGTTTGGAACCGCAGCCATCAAACTGCACCCACGTTCCAAATATGTCATTGCATAAAAAATCACTTGTTCTTTCGAAATTCCAACTGTATCTGCAAAACCTTTGATCTCCTCGTTTACACCACTGCAGTATTGGTCAAGCAAATTGAATATTTCCGTTAATTTGCTTTGAGGATAGGCCTTAGGTGGTAAAATCACCTTTTTCAATAAATCAGGTTGTGATAAAATCCAATTACCAATCTGTGTCCCAACTTCATAACTTGTTCCTATAAAATTCTTCAAGTATGTTTTTGTTTTTTTCATTAAAAGCACCTCACCTTTTAAAAAAATTATAAGACAAGGTAAGATGATATACTTGATATTTTCTGCGGATTATTTATATAATCTGTTATTCAAATTACTATTTATGTTTATGCCAATTATAAAAATCTTTTAGTTCCACTTTACGTTCCTCTGGTAATGCTGCTTTCTTGACACCGTGAATTGCACCTTCTAATGCCAGCAATCTATTAATACATGCAGAAATATCAATTTCTTGTATTCAGCCACACCTGTTCTGCACCAATATCTCTTAATTAATCATAAGTAGTAAATATGTCTACTTCATTCAACTGCCTTTCAACTTCTTTTCCGATATCAGGCAGTTTTGATAATTGTTCCACAATGAGACATCCTTTTAAATTACTAATTTATATTACTCAAACTTAAATTTGAAATTTCTCAAATGACTTAATTGAAATTGGTTACAATCATGTTTCATTTTCTTGGGCACAAAGGCAAAAAGGGTGCCCTGCAGGATCTATCATAGTAATCCATTCACTTCCGCCGAATTGAAATGTCGCCTTCTCAGCACCTAGTGATTTAGCATATTCAACTGCCGCTGCAACATCTGGAACTTGAAAATCAAAGTGCATTTGTTTCTGTTGCTTGCCTTCTTCTTCTGGCCATATAGGCGGAATATAATCTTTTTCCTCGATAAACAAAAATACAATTCCATTTTTATTTCTTAGCGCTGGACCACCAAACATTTTGCTTTTTTCCCACCCGAGTAGTTTGTGATAAAACTCACACAGTTTTTGTTCATCATCGCAGTCCACCATTATATTTCCCAAATTTATTCCATCAACCATTGAAATTACCTCCTATTACTATTTATCTGTGTATCATTTAAATAGTCTTTGTTTCGCATTTTAAGAAATTTATGAATTATTTTGTTTTACAATTATTTTTATATATAATTGTACTAAACATGAACCTATTGCTCCAAGTATAATATAATTAATTATATTATTTTTCAATTTAATAATCTCAAATCCTATAAAAAAAGTTAAAACAAATACTAAAAATATAATTAGAAAATTTATCATTTGAAATAATTTATTACTCTTCATATACCATCACCCCCATAATGCACAATAATCTACTACTGTAAATTAATTTATGAATAAATTATATCATTTTTATACAATGTCATATACTCCTGAATAACTTTTTACCCTTATTGTACGCTACTATTTTTATCAATATTAATTTCAAGTCAATATCCTATCTTAAATTCAGCACAAAAATAATAAAAATAACCATCCAATCTTTTTAATTCGAGATTAGATAGCTATCTGTTATTTTTCAAACTTACCCAGTATCCAACTTATTGAATTTAATCACACCTATAATAGTTGTAACTGTAATAATGGAAATTGACGAAAATACAATGCTAAATGGATCAATATTAAATGAACCCATTTCTATTAACATAAATACAGGGGAATTTTTCATAAAAGTATTAAAATTATTGGGTAAAATTGTTAAAACAATAAATAATACCATACATGTTATTAAAAATATAGCTTTATTTCTTATAAACACAGCCAGACACATACAAATACTCACTAAACTTGACAGTATTAAAGTTATGAGAAAAATAAAACCAATTAGTCCAATTAAATCACTAAAAAAAACAAATTTTTTAAAGGAATTTATAAAAATTCCCGCAATCATTGTACCACACAGCAGAAAAACAGTCAGTAAAAATGCCGATAATACCATTACAAGAAACTTTGATATATAAATATTTTCTTTTTTATGTCCAGATATTATAAGATTATTTATTGTGCCACTTGAAAATTCCTCTAATACAATACTTTCTACCATAAATACTAAGATTATAACTATAAATGGACAAAATCCAAATGAAGAATAAAAAAATTCAACTGGGCTTACATGAAGTCTGTCTTTAAAATTATTTACTAAAAATCCATATTCACTTCCCTGGAAGAACACATCCAGTATTTTAAGTGTATTTTTACTGTAAAAAAATAAATATATGGAATCTGCAATCAAAAGGAATATAATAATTATTGAAACTAAAAATGTCCTGTTGTATTTTAACTTATATATTTCAAACTTAAATAGGTTATACATCTTCCGATACTCCTTCAATTACGTCTTTAAAGTAATTTTCAAGGTCACCCGACTCAGTTACAAGTCCTAATATTGTAACCCCTTCCCTAAAAATTAACGATGAAACTTTTCCAGGATTATCAACGTAATCATAAAGTATTACAGTTCCGTCCGGTAGAATTTTAAAATTGTGTGTATGCAATTTGGTTTCAAGCACAAAGACAGCTTTATTCACATCATCTACTTCGATTCTTAAACTTTTATTCAACTTTTCATTTAACTCTTTTAGAGTAAATTCATTTAATAATTTTCCATTATGTATAATCCCATAACAAGTCGCAAAATTATAGAGCTCTTTCAAAATATGACTTGACACAAGTATTGTAACATTTCTGTTTTTATTTAAATCCAACAAGATATTCCTTACTTCCATAATTGCCAGTGGATCGATGCCATTTATCGGTTCATCCAAAACCAAAAATTCAGGATCTCCAATTACAGCCATGGCAATACCTAATTTTTGTCTCATTCCAAGAGATAAGTCATGTACCTTTTTATCTTTTATATAATTTAATCTAAAAAGCTGCAGCACTTCTTTTATACAATTTTTCCCTGGTATGCCTTTTTGAATCCTGCATGCCTCCAAATTCTCTGATAATGTCATATTTGCATACAAAAAAGGCTTTTCAATCAATGCTCCAATCCTCTTTCTCTCAACATGCAAATTGTCCTCCGTACTTTCACCAAATAATTCAAGGACTCCAGAAGTCTTCGAGGCAATCCCCGTTATTATCTTGAATATCGTTGTTTTACCCGCTCCATTCTCACCTATAAGTCCATAAATATCTCCTTGATTTATATTCATATTTATATTTTCAACTGCCGGTTTATCATTATATATTTTAGTTAAATTCATGGTCTTTAAAATTGCTTGCACCTTAACTCTCCCTCTATTCAGCATTCAATTTATAACCTATCCCCCAGATAGTCTGTATGTAATTCCTGCTTACCCCTGAATTTGACAATTTATTTCTCAAATTGCTTATATGCACGGTGAGAGTATTATCATCACATAAATAACTGTCTCCCCACACACTCTCAAATAAGTTTGCTTTTGAAAACACTTTCTTAGGATGGTCCATTAAGAGTTTTAAAATTTCAAATTCCCTCATAGTTAAATCTATAGATGAATTATTCACACATACTTCTCTAGTATCCTTATTCAAGGAAATTTCTCCACACTTTATTATATTTTCTCTTGGAATTTCACTTGAAAAATTCATATATCTTCTCAGATTCGATTCTATACGTGCAGACACTTCTTCCATATTAAAAGGTTTGGTTATAAAATCATCCGCACCTATTTTCAAGGTTTTTACTCTAATATCAATATCCTCCCTGGCTGAAATTACTATAACGGGTATATTGCTGTTTTCACGCAATTTAAGTAACAATTCCTCACCATTCATTCCCGGAAGCATCAAATCAAGCAGAACCATATTACAGCTTCCTTCATTTATATATATCAACGCTTCCGTTCCTGAATAAGCAGCTTTTGAAGTATATCCTTTTATCTCAAGCATATCACACAATAATTTATTTATATCTACGTCATCTTCGACTACTAAAATTTTAATATTACCCTTCTTCATTTCTTCTTCCCTCTATTTTTTTATCAGTTTCCACTTACAAAAAATATATAAAATATTTTTATCCAATCTACCATAAATCAATCCATTCATCTTGTCCATAAGACTTTTTGCAATAGCCAATCCAAGACCTGCATTCATTCCATATGACCTTGAAGGGTCAGACTTGTAAAATCTGTTAAAGAGAAGATTTACATCATGAACATTCAAATTTTTAGTTGTATTTGAAGTTATTACAACTGCAAATTCCCCGTCTTTCTTTAAAGTTATAGAAACCTTCCCCTGTGCATGTTCTATAATATTTGAAATTAAATTTTGAATCACACGTTTTGAAGCAGCTTTGTTTGCTGCAACAATCATATCTTCATCAGGTAAATTTATTTCTGGAACTATTTCCTTGTTCACAAAACTATCATAGAAAGCTGTTATAACTTCACACAATATGTTATTTAAATTTACATAGTCCAGTTCAATATTATACTCTGGAGACTCTATAATTGAAAGTTCAAAGAAATTATTCAATAATTCTTTAAGAAAATATGCTCTTTTCAGAGCTATATCCATATATTCATATTGTTTTTCAAGAGTTACTTTTCCGGATTTTATCATTTCCAAATACCCAATTATAGAAGTCAATGGTGTACGCAAATCATGGGATACACTTGCTATGGATTTTCTTATCTCATATTCTGTTTGTTTCTGAATAGCCTTATCCCGTATATTGATATCAATATGTCTATTTATACATTCTGCCAAATTTTCAATATCACTGTCAAATAACCTAACATCTATTTTCTTATGTAATTTTAAATCATTATAATCATTAAGTTGATTCATAATATTTCTAATCTCAACTTTAACAAAAATCAATCGAGCAAGTAAAATAGCAGAAGAGACAGTCAAAATCAATATCAGAAAATTCACTTACTTACTCATTCCCCTCAAAATGTTTTATATCTTAATTATAATCCAAAATTAATACTACTTTCCTGATACTTCATATTTTTTTGAATTAAAAATAAATGTTATGACAGCATAGCCAAATATATATGTCAAAAAATTATAAATTATATTGTTCCAGTATATACTTTTGGAAATATTATCAAGATGTCTGTCAGACTGCACTAAAATCGAAACTATTCCTGCCGACTGCTTAAATGCTTCCTGGGACGTAGTCCCTATAGAATAAAATACTTTTCCCTGTCCGGCTAAGTTTGATTTCATTATAAAATACAGCCCTAACGTGATACACAGTAGTACTACAGCAATTACAACGATTCCCAAGTATTTCTTTCTTACAAGTTTACTAAGGGCTATAGAGACTCCAATTATAACCGGGCCACTTATAAATCGGATAAATCTTGCAGATATGAAATATACAACTCCGCTTGCCGGACTAGTTGAATTGAGTATCCTTGCATGATAAATTCCATTCACACTAAATAACTCAAATATAAGACATGTTGACCACATAAGCATAAGTCCTATAGAAAACACGGTTGACTTTATTAAAAACTTTGTCGAAGTCTTTATAGGTATCATATGAAACATAACATCTTTTCCCGTGTAAAAATTATTATACAGGTCAATAAAAATATACATGGAAATCACAATCCATACAACTGCACTCAACTGCAAGTGAATATCTATATATTTATTGTAGTCGGCAAGTACAAATATGCCTAAAACTGTCTCAATCAATATGAGAATAAAAAATATTTGAAAATGTTTTTTAATTTCAAGCTTGAAAAATGAAAAGAACATTTATATTACCTCCTTAAAAATTTCCTCAATGGACTTTTTATACTTTGCTTTAAGAACTTGTACATCATCATGAATCAGAATTCTGCCTTCATTTATAAATACAACTTCATCAAAAAGCCTTTCTACATCATTTATAAGGCGAGTACTCAAAATAATTGAACTACTACTATCAAAATTATTCCGTATAATGTTAATTATTTTTTCTCTCATGGACGGATCGACTGCTGCAAGTGGCTCATCAAATAAAAAAAGCTTTGCCTTTCTTGAAAATATCAAGGATATATTCAGTTTTTCCTGCATACCTTTTGACAGGGTACGTATCTTTAAATTTAAATCAAGTCCCAAATCAGTTACCATTCTAGTTGCCTTGTCATAATCAAAGTCCTCAAAGAAATTCCTGAAAAATTCAAGGGATTCACCTATGGTCATCCAGTTATATAAAAAATCTCTATCAGGCAAATATGAAACTATTTTTTTAGTCTTAATCCCGGGAAGCTTACCATCAATCATAACATTCCCATCGTCACAGCTTAAAAGTGAGGCCGCTATTTTTATAAATGTAGTTTTACCTGCCCCATTTGGCCCCAAAAGTCCGACTATCTTTCCCTTTTTTATTTTTAAATTTAAATTGTCCAGAACTATCTTACTACCATATGTTTTGGTCAAATTGCTACACTGTAATATATAATCCATTTTAAATCTCCTTCATAACTTTTTGATTTCATCATAATTATAAAACTCACTTTCTAAGCAGTTGTGAAGAATTTCCTAAGAAAATCTTAATATTTGTGTTATAATGAAAACATATTGAAGGGATGCGATATTATAGAAAATAAAGGATCTTTTAAGAAATTCACGGAATATGCCTTTCCCATTATTCTGGCTATTGGATTGGCTTTTATATGCAGAAGTTATGTTTTTGCCCGGACCGATGTAATAGGACCTTCCATGTAGCCGACTTTTAGTGATAAGGATATTGTATTTATGGAGAAGATAAGCACTGAAACAGGACATATAAATAGAGGTGAAATTGTTGTTTTCAATTCTCATGACAAGAATGAGGACAACTATATAAAAAGGGTTATAGGAATACCTGGAGATAAGATTGAGATAATGTCTGGAAAGGTGTATTTAAATGGAAAAATTCTCACTGAAAATTATCTTCCAGAAGGAGTTATCACTGAATCCAATTCAGCTGTTACGAAGTATGTTGTAGCCAAGGGTTATATTTTTGTACTTGGAGATAATAGACAAAATAGTACTGACAGCAGAATAATAGGGCCTGTAAATTTAAAGGACGTTAAGGGACATGTAATTCTAAGGGTGTATCCTTTTGATAATATAAACTATTTCAAATAATTACAAAACGCAAAACGCTATTCGATTAATATCAATCAAATAGCGTTCTAAAATATATATCATTTATAACTTCCAGGAAGCGGCCTCCATTTGTATTTCAGCCATATGCTTGTATATTCCATTTCTTCCGGACAGCTCGCCTGGTGCACCCTGTTCAGCTACAACCCCATCTTTCAGCACTACAATTTTGTCAGCACCTGCTACCGCTCTCATTCTATGTGCAATAACAAGCACCGTCTTATTTTTGATAAGCCTGGATAATGATTCCTGTATCATGGTTTCATTTTCTACATCCAGTGAAGCTGTAGCTTCATCAAGCAATATAATAGGCGCATCCTTCAAAAATGCCCTTGCAATGGATATCCTCTGACGCTCGCCTCCAGAAAGTTCAGAACCATTCTCACCAATCACGGTATTCCACCCCTGCGGCAGTTTCTCCACAAACTCATTACAATGTGCCAGCTTTGCAGCCTGCATTACTTCCTCATCTGAGGCATCTTTTCGTCCAATACGGATATTTTCCATTATAGAATTATTAAATAAGGTGACATCCTGAAAAACAACAGCATATAGAGCCATAAGGGTTTCCGGATCGATTTTTGAAATATCCATTCCCCCGACAGTGATCTTACCTCTGCTGATATCCCAGAAACGTAGAGCCAATCGTGACACGGTGGTTTTCCCACCTCCAGACGGCCCAATCAGCGCAGTAACTTCTCCCTGTCTGGCAGTGAATGATACATCCTCAAGTACAGTTTCATTGCCATTATAGGCAAATGCAACACAATCAAATACTATGTCACAGCCTTTATTCGTAAGATTGTTTGATCCTGTCTGTATTTCATGCCCAAGAATTTCATCCATACGCTGGCACTGGATATCGGCGGAAATAATTGCTGCCAGATTCTGCAGTGACATCTGCATAGGATCGTATAACCTTGATACCAAAAGTAAAAACATGAAGAAAGTCAAAACATCCAGGCTTCCATCCACAAGAAGTATTCCACCAACCAATGCAACTGTGGCAATTCCAAGTTTAAGAACCATCTGTGCAGCTACAACAAAAACAGCAGTTCCAAGTTCTGTAATAATTGCACGTTTTTCAACAGCTTTAATTTTTATATCAAGCTCATTCATATATGCCCTCTCTGCATTGTTTGCCTTGAGATCCCTCAAAGATTCCAGGCATTCCTGAATTCCATCGGCACAGGCCATCTTTACCTTCATCTGCTTTTTCCCCAGATTATGCTGCACTCTTGATGAAAAAATGACAATTATAAAGGAAACAGGAAGTACCCACAATGCTGCAATTGCCATACGCCAGTCAAAGAAAAACAAGCTCAATGCAATTATAAAAGTTGAAATAACGGAACCTACAAGCTCCGGTATCCAGTGAGATGATGCCGTCTCCAGTATGGAACAATCTGCCATAATGGTACTTGTCAAGTCAGATAAATCCTTCTTGCCAAAGAAAGAAAGTGGAAGCTTTCGCAATTTCTCGGCAAGCGATATTCTTCTGACACCACTCTCCAGGTACGTTGCAAAAAATGTTGAATTATATTGAACATATGTTGTTGCAAATATGAATACAAGACACACTATGATTCCAAATACATAAAGTGAAATATGTCCATCCTCAATATTTTTATCCATTAAATCATAAACCAGATAATAAAGAAGACCTACAGGCAGTATCAGTACAATATTGGATAATGTACATGCAGCAAATGCTCTTATCATGTCCTGTGCACCTTTTTCAGAAAGGGCATATTTATGTTGCAGTTTTTCAACCAATCTCACCTTGTACACCAACCTTCCATTTTACAGCATTGTTATACTCTCTCCACATATGTGCGTATAGTCCTCCTTGTTCTATCAATTCAGAATGACTTCCTGATTCACATATTTCCCCATTTTTCATCACATAAATGCGATCCGCCCTTATCACAGTTGATAACCTATGTGCTATCATAATTACCGTTTTCCTTTTTGACAAAGTGGAAAATGCAGCTTGTACCTTGGATTCATTGTCCGGATCAGCAAATGCTGTTGCCTCATCAAGTATGAGAATTGGTGAATTTTTAAGCATTGCCCTTGCAATGGAAATACGCTGCTCTTCTCCGCCTGAAAGATAATTTCCATTTGTTCCAATTATGGTGTCTATTCCCTCTGAAAGTTTTTCTATAATGTCATCACATCTGGCATCCTTCAAAGCTTTAAGTACTTCCCTCCGTGTTGCATCCGGTCTGGCAAGACGGACATTCTCCAAAACTGACATCTTTAAAAGCCTGCTGTTTTGAAACACAAAAGAAACAGTATTCATCAATTCTTCTTTGGACATATTTTTTACGTTCACCCCGCCTATTGTAATCCTTCCGCTGTCAACATCCCAGAAACGTGGTATCAAACTTGCCAGGGTTGTTTTTCCACCACCGGAAGGGCCTACAAAAGCCACATGCTCGCCGGGAACAATATCAAGTGAAATATGGTTCAAAACATTTTGCTCTGCACCTTTATAGTGAAATGACACATCATGAAATGCAACTGAATTGTCACGCGGATGATTATGTTCTCCACTGTCATGTAAAGACTTCATTTTCATTATACTATCGATTCTCTCCATCGCATCCTGAACAATCATAATATTTTCACTGGAATACATGATCTTGTTCAAAGTAACTGTTATAACAGGTGTGATGATTATATAGAACAGCAAATTCAACATAAACTCACCGGTAACTTCACTTGATGTAAAAAATAAAGCCGCCGATATCAGCACAGCAAAAATAGCATTGATAGCTGTAGTATAAAACATCATCGGCAGACGCAAATCTTTTGTATAGGAAATCACCCATTTTTGATAATTATCAATTGATGCCTTAAATCGCTTAAAGGAAAAAACGGATTGTCCAAATGTTTTTAATACCGATATTCCCCTAACGTATTCAACTGCCTCATTTGACATTTGCTCCAGTGAATTCTGGTATTCCTTCATTTTTTGCTTCATCTGTCTGCCAGTCATCACAGACATAATTCCAAAAGCAATAACAACTGGTATCAAGCTCAGAATACCAAGCCGCCAGTCAAATACCAAAAGCACTGCGAGAAGGCCAACGGGCGCAGCCACTGCACCTGCACGATCGGGCAATTGATGTGCCAGATAAGTTTCAGTAGCTGCACTGGACTCATTTACAATCCTCCTTATTTTCCCGCTTCCAATGTCATCCATGAACCCTAAAGGCAGTGTACTAATATGCTGCATGGCTCTGGATCTTATGTTTGCCTGAACACGGAATGCGGCAATATGGGAACACATTAAAGCGGCTACATAAACAAGTATGGACAAAGCAGAAAAAATTACAGCCATCCAGCCATACTGCACCAGGTTGTTCGAATAGCTGAAATTTGGGGCAGCCTCCAAAACTTCCTTGATAATCCTCCATATATAAATAAATGGTATCAACGCCACAAGTGCGCTTGCTGCAGACAATACCCATGAGACCATTGTCAAGTATCTGAATTTTCCCGCATATTCAAATAGATTTGACATGATAGATTTTTTCTCCATCTCAAACTCCCCTTTCCTGTAATTCTTGAAGTACATTCCCTGTTACACAATTTATTCTAATTTATTATGTATTCACTTTCTACTCTATCTAGACTCCAATACTCCATTTAGACATCTTTTCTATATATACTAGGATTTATGCCAATCACTTTTTTAAACGCCCTGGAAAATTTACTTGCATTGCTATATCCAAGACATGCTGCAATTTCATTGATTCCCTTGCCTGTGCTTTTAAGAAGTTCCACTGCTTTCTGCATTTTATACGTTCTTATAAAAGAATATATACTGTCTCCGTACATTTCTTTAAATACAAGCTTCATCCTTGTAAGGGGAATTTTGAATTGTGCCGACAGTTCATCCAAAGTGATTTTTTCAGAAAGATTTATTGTTAAATAATTTTTTATTTTCTTCACTGTATCCACCTGCTTTTTCGGGTAGTAACGTTTGCTCTGCTTCAATTCTTCTTCTCCCAAACTGCTTAAAAAAAGAAGAATTTCCAAAACCTTTACCTTATAATATCCTTTTCTTATTTCCTCAGCCACTGAATACAGTTCAGAAAAAATATGACGTATACTTCTATTTTCTCTTATTATTAAAAACTCTTCATTATTTTCAAAAAATTTACTCTTCAATTTTGATAAATCAACTGAAACTTCATCCAAAATACAAGACAAACACTCCGATACTTTATCAAAATCCAGAGCAACAGTGATTCCGTGAAAATGATTCAGCGGAAAATAGGAACTATTATCCACACTGAATTTACGATTTATTGCAAGACTGCCATTGGAAAGATATAGATACTCGCCTTTTCTGCTCTCACATTCAATTATCCCTTCTCTGCAGTGATTGATCTCCAAAATATTTTTTGGCGGATCTAAATCAATACTTATAAATTGTGCATGAACGTCATTATAAATCAATTCAATGCCCGGGAATACCGAATAACTCGTCATAACAGCATCACCTGTAGAATTATCGATTCTATAAATCGTACAATCTTCATCCTTTTTAACTACATATACTTGACTTCCATATAATTGTTTATCTCTATCTGTTACATACACAATATCACCTCACATATAAAATATACCTATAGATTGATAATGAGAATTATTATCAATCTATAGGTATAATAATACTATCCATATCCCAAACAGTCAATAAAAAACATTTCAACTCGCATTGTAATATAATAGAAACTTACGTATAATAATCATATCATTATATTTTGTCTCTTTATTATTAATAAATACATTTTATGTATTTTCAGCGGATTTTTGTATTCTTAAAGGATGGTGAAATTTATAAATGTACGAGGAAGATTACATAAAAAGACTAATAAAATCAATTGCTGAAATGGCAGTTGCCATCGTTGCAGGACGGGATACTGTACAGAGCAATATCAGGCTGGATAAATTTAATATATCCATTTCTCAAGATGAATTATTGGAAATGATGGTTAGAAAATATGTAAGTGACGGCAAAATTAATAAAGCTCAAGATATGATAATTGATGCTATAAAATCACATAGATCAAAGCAGAATTATAAGATAGCATTATCATTTTATGAAGAAATCAACAAATGGGATGAAGATAAACTTAGTAAATGTAATTTTTCAAAGCAAAAAATACTGGAAGGATTAAAAAACATAAAAAAATTATATACTCAACCGCCCTGTACCCGAATTGATGGACCCATATGAGTTAATTATAATAATTTCAAAATCAGTCACAGTTTCACCTCTCTCTCATAAATAAGACTCTTGAAAGTAAATTTCGTTACAATCTTTTTAAAAAAATCAAGCATATTGAGAATTTGCCATTATTATAAAAAGCTTCTATTGTTCCATTCAACTGTCTGGTAATTTCCCTGGCTATTGTCAGTCCTAGTCCTGTAGTTTTTTTATTTCTAGATTTATCCTTTGTGTAAAAACGTTCAAAAATACAATCTAAATCATCTCTTGTCATGGGTTCACTAAGATTGGAAAAAGTAAACATGTAACTGGATGATTCCTTCGATTCCTGAATTTCAAAACAATACTCTCCCTTTCCATGTACAATTGCATTAAATAAAATATTTGAAAATATTCTTTTCACTCCCTGTTCATCCCCCTGTATTACACAGGGCTTTTCCGGAAAGTGAACAGTTGGTTCCTCCCCTTTCTTGTAAAAATCATCATAATACATAACAAGTGTATCCATCAAAACTTTTTTCGCGTCCATAGGCACATGTTCATAGGTAATCTCTCCTGATTCAATACGTACATATTCAAATAATTGTTCCAGTAGTGTCCTGACCATATTCTGCCGTTCCAGTACTATTGCCAGATACTCTTGCTGTTCTTTATCTGCAGCACTTGCCTGGAGCATTTGAACGTACCCACTGGCAGTTGTAAGCGGTGTACGCAAGTCATGTGAAATATTAATTATACTTTGTCTGAAATTCCTGTTCAGCCTTTTAATCCCTATGCGGGACAGTCTTACATCCCGAATTAAATTATTGAGCTGATTAACCATCTCTGTAATATCCCTTTGTTTTGCTGTTACTGTCAGCAGCTGGTTGGTATCTTTTATATTCATAATTTCCTCTAGCTGTTTTGTAATATATTTAATATTCATGCGGTAATACAGATGATAAAAAACAAGTATGATAAACATAAATATCAATAAAAAAGTTGTGATTACCCAGATATATTCCATATTGACTCCTTTATATGAATTACCCTAATTCGTCTTTCATTGCTTCTATAATATTACTTTGTTTAACAGATTTAGCAGAAAACCAATATGACAAAAATATAGCTATAAATATTAGTGTAATATAAATTGAAATTGCTTTGCCTTGAAAAACAGCTATAAACTCATTCCATGTTATCAATGTTAATCTTAACATTGACCAACAAATAACAAGTACGACTGGAATGCCAATAATAATTGGTTTTAATGCAAATAACAGACCTTCCAATATCAACATTTTATTTAATCCTCTGGGTGTTAATCCTACTGACCGAAGCATGGCAAACTCTTTCCTACGCAGTCTGATATTATTTGATATAGTAGAAAATGCATTAAAAATACCAATTATTCCAATCATTAATGCAACAGCAAAAACAGCAAATGCAACAGCTCTCTGAACAAGTTCTTTATGATTCTTTTCTTCCAACAAGCTCCATATTCTAAAATCTTGTGATCCTAGGTAAGAATTACAGATTCGTGTTAATTTTTTATTTACGTTTGGACTTGCCTTATCTCCAACTAACAAATCAATTGACATTATATTAGACTCAAGCTTACGATCTGATGAAAAGTCACCAATTATCCGTTTATAATTTTTCATAGGAACAATAAATGCTAAGCTGTATCTATTACCATCCAGGTCACTGGGAGATTTTTCTGTAACGTCACCTATATTAACATAAAATTTATTGTTTGTTTTCATATCATCGTCTACTTTTTCATATAAAAGCATTTTACTTCCTTGTTTTGTATTTAACAAGGGTATTTTTTGTACAACTTTTGAATTGGCGGGTTTATGATATGAGCTATTTAACAATATGCCTGTTGAGTTACTTTTTTTATAATATTGTTCAGCATCAGTTCCAATATCTCCACAATATTTTTTAAATGATTTATCGCTTAATCCTACTAAATTTACTATAATTCTATACTTCCCATTTTCTTTTAATACATTGTATTTATTGAAGTCTACTCCAGCAAATCCACCAGATTTAGCAAAAATAGCTGACTCTTGATTTGATGTCACATAGGTTGAAGTACGTACCTTTCTTCTAATTACGCTATCTTTAATCTCGGGCAATGATATAATCTCATTAATCATTTTATCACTTGGTTCATCAACAATATCTAGATTAAGTGTAATATCATGACTGACTTCTTTATCATTCTTAGAGTCGGCTAAATTATATATTGAAATAATATTAATATAACCTGCTATTAAGATAAAACATATTGAAATAGATAGGACAGCTGTACGTAAACTTTTTTTATTAGCTGAAAATTGAGAACTTGCCAGTTCACCTTCTATACCAAATATTTTCTTGATTATTGAATGACGTTTTAGCTTTTTGATTTTTATAATTTGGCTATTCTGACGTATTCCAGAAATAGCTGACACTTTTGACACTTTTCTTGCAGGAATATATGCTGATAGTAAAACAGTAATTAATGACATTATTACGGAAAAAGCAATTACTATCCATGAGAAGGAAACATGTATATTATTATAATTTTCTGTAATGCTGAGGATTCTATTAACTTTAGAGAAGACAATATAACTAAATATATATCCTATAATTAAACCAATTGGTAATTGAACAATCCATAGCAAGAATCCCTCATAAAGGACAGAATACTTGATTTGTCTTGGAGTTGCTCCTAGACTTTTTAGAATACTCAATTCTTTAATCCGACTGTTAGCAGATAGTGAGAATGCATTATAAATAATAAGAACAAATGCACCCATAACTAGTAAAAATAGGATTGCTACTATAGCTAAAATTATAATAAGCCGAGTACTTGTATTGCTTTTATCGCTAATTCCATATAAAGTTAATAACTGGGTATTATACATAACTCCATACTGTCCATATTCGTCTTTGGTTAATCCAACAGATTTTGCAATATTAGGTAATGTCTTATATATTTTACGAGGATTCTTAAAACGCATATAAACTGTAAGTTCATCAGTAGGTCGAATGTCTGAAACATTTAAATAGCCCATAGCAATATATCCTGGATAAGCTGAAATTCCAGAAATGTCTAATTCACCAACTATTGTATAAGTCTTAGTTTCTTTTATCTTAAAAGTTTCACCTGTCTGTTTATAATCTTGAGTTTTAATTACTTTATTATTTAACATACGATTTCCCATGGGAAGTGTTAACTTATCACCAATTTTATGTGTGGGATTATCTGTAAAGAATAATTTTGATACAACAATTTCGCCGGATTTTTTAGGAATATGACCTTTTGTAAGCGTATTTTTCAAATTCATGTCACTCCAGAAATTTTTATCTGCATCTCTCATTAACAGATATGGACGTTTGGAATTAGAAAGTTCAGCAGTGACCCAATTTCCTTTAATCATCGTAGTTTCAACATCTGGATTTTTTGTAATATATTTTAATTTATCACCAGATATAGAGTCCCATAATTCTCCATGCCAATAACCTGTTTTTTCAACTGTTGATGTTACCTTCGCATCCCATATAGAATACATAAATATACATAATGAACACAATAATGCAGAAGCAATTATTATAGCAACTAATATGGAAATAGTATGTCTTTTATTTTTTTTATTTGGTGATATGTGTATTCATTCATAATATTCATTTCTTGTTCACCTCGTCTGACACTATCTTTCCATCAACAATTTTAATTATCCTATCAGCTGATAAGGCAATTTCTTTATCGTGTGTAATCATCACAATTGTTTGATTATATTCTTTGTTTGAAAGTTTCAACAAGTCAAGAGTTGTTTTGGTATTTTTCCTATCGAGATTACCAGTAGGTTCATCAGCCAAAATAATGGCCGGTTTATGAATTAATGCTCGTCCTATAGCAACTCTTTGCTGCTGTCCACCAGAAAGTTGGTTTGGCAAATGATTAAGTCTTTGTGTTAAACCAAGCATATCTACAATTTTATCAAAGTCTTCTTGTTTAGGATTTACACCATCTAACAGCATGGGTAATAGTATGTTCTTTTCCACATTAAGTGTAGGAATTAAATTATAAGACTGATAAATTAATCCTATATTTCTTCGTCGAAATAAAGCTGATTCAGTTTCATTCATTGACGAAATATCTGTTCCTTCTATATATATTTTCCCTTTTGTAGGACGATCAACACCTCCTAATATATGAAGAAGTGTAGATTTACCTGATCCACTTGGTCCAATTATTGAAACAAATTGACCTTTACTTATTTTTAAATTTAGATTATCTAATGCAGTAACCTTTGTATCACCAATTCCATAGATTTTTGAAAGATTTTCTGTTTTTAATATGTTCAAAATATTCTCTCCTCTCTTTTTCTTGTCAGTCAATCTACATCTCTTTTTGAGAACAACAAACTGGACCCCAGAATTGTAATTATTCCAATTAAGAAAAATACAATTGAATACTTCATAACCTCCTCTGGTTTTGAAGTGAAATCAATTATAGTCTTACGCATATTTGTAAGAGAGTATCTTGTAAAAACATCATTTCTGGTTAATAAAGCAAGCAGATTTGCTATAAAATTACTGCCTGTAACTAGTAAAATAGAAACTATAATTGCAATACCTTCGTTTTTTAATAGATAAGATAAGAAAGTGCCAATTCCTGCAGTACCCCAGAACATGCAAATCACCCCAATATTCATCCGAATAAATGCAGCTGTATCAACTTCTCCTAATTCAGATAATATTGTACATGATAATAAATTTAAAATTCCAAACCCCAATAGAATTATCGTAATAACAAAAGACATGGCTATATACTGTCCAAGAACCAATTTCCATCTGGCTATTCCATGACAGGCCATTTGCCGTATACTGCCATTTGAATATTCAGCAGTAATTAGGCAGGCTATAAAAATAGGGATGATATAGAAGATAAAATCTGCACTATAGGATCCTTGATAATTGGAAAATCCCGTTCCTGACATCTTCCCTTTTACCTTGAGAGAAACAGAGGCTGCAAAAGAAATACAATTCATTGCCAGCAATATAATTGATATGGCATAAAAGACCCTGCTTTTAAATATTTTATAGAATTCACTGGAAACAACATTCATCATTATTGACTGCCTCCCATCATCTTAAGGAAATATGCCTCTGTATCATTTCCTTCCAGGCAAATTTCTGATACTAAAACACCATTTTCAACCAATTCCTTATTGATCTGTTCAGGTGTATCCAGGCAGTCATAAATACAGATTTTCCCTTCATCAAATACTTTGAAATCTTCACTTTCCATGTTGTTTTTTAAAATGTAGGCTGCTTTTTCAGAATCATTTACCGAAATGGCAAGACATTTTTTACAGCGCTCTTCCAATTCCACTGCTTGAAACTCATCCACAAGTACTCCTTTATCTATAATTCCATATTTTGTTGCGATCCTGGCAAGCTCTCCTAAAATGTGAGAGGAAATCAATATAGTAATTTCATTTTCACTATTGAGTTTTAACAGCAGTTCTCTAACTTCTTTGATACCAGAAGGGTCCAATCCATTGATAGGCTCGTCCAGAATAAGAAAATCAGGACTGCCCAATAAGGAAATTGCAATAGATAAACGCTGCTTCATGCCAAGAGAAAAGGCTTTAGTTTTCTTTTTGCCTGTATTTTGTAAACCAACCAGGCTTAGAACCTCATCCACATTTCCATAGTCCGTAATACCAAGCAGTTTATCATAATAAATCAGGTTTTCCCCTGCTGTCATGTCAGGATAAAGTGCCGGCTGTTCAATAACACATCCCATTCTTTTTCTGCTTTTTTCTAAATTACTGCTTTCAAACAGCTGGATGTCACCCTCATCCTGGTAAATCAATCCACAGGCAATTTTCATAATTGTTGTTTTGCCTGCACCATTTTTCCCTATTAGTCCGTAGATATCACCTTTCTCAATATTCAAGTCAACCTTGTTTACAGCTGTTTGTTTTCCATATTTTTTAGTCAGTCCATCAGTCTGTAATACCAACCCCATATATTTTGCCTCCTATTTTCTGTAATCAAAATATTATTTAAGCCTACATTTAAATAATAAATAAAAGATATTAAAATAGGGTTTAGAATTTATCAAGAAAGTATAAAGTTTATAAATTAACTGTCCTGCATTTTATATCCTATTCCCCAAACTGTTTTTATGTATACTTCTCCATGTTTTAATTTATTGCGCAAATTACTGACATGTACCGTAACTACTCTTTCATCCACAATACATTCCTCAGACCAGACGCTTTCAAATATATTCTGTTTGGTAAATACTTTCCTGGGATTACTAATTAACAATTGCAATATACTATATTCTTTCATTGTAAGTTCAATGGGCTGGCCCTTGACAGTTACGATATGATTTTCACTGTCCAAAATCATATCTTTGAATTGAAATATATTGGATTTATCTATGTTTGTATCCTTGTTCACTCTTCTCAATACTGCGCCTATTCTCACAATTAATTCCTCATTATTGAAGGGTTTTGTTATATAATCATCTGCCCCATCTCGAATCAGTCCAAGTTTAGTGTCTAAATCATCTTTTGCAGATACACATATAATAGGAATTGGGAATTGTTCGTTAATTTTCGTTAAAATCTCTTCCCCGCTCAATCCGGGCAGCATCAAGTCCAATAAAATCAAATCAAAAGACTCTTTTCCCAATAACAAAAGCGCCTCTGTGCCAGAAAATGCAGCTTCCGCTGTGTATTTATTTTTTCTCAACAAAGTTTGCAGCATTTTATTGATTTCAGGATCATCCTCTACAATTAATATCTTATACATCTTTCTCACCCACCTATAAATAATCTCAGTATCCTTTGCTCTCAATTTATAAACAATAATTTTTACAACACTCTTTTTGTAGTTAAACTTATTCCCCAACCCATAAAAAATACTTCAATACTCCTATGACTTTATCTATTTCCCATTTTTTTTATTAGTTTCTTAAAATAGGCCTTTATCTGAATCAATTTTCCTCTGCGATACAACAGGAACAGTATCGTAATAATGATGAACAAACTAGCTAAAGCTATCCAGGCAGCCAGATATTCCAGAAAAATATTGGGCTGCATCGTAACAGCAAACACGCTCTGTGGCTCCATCATAAAAACTAGATAGCTGCCATCCGCTTTATAAGCTTCTTCTTCCCAACCAGAACCCTTTTTGACCAAAATATGAATTTTACCACTTGTTTTGGGTGCAAGGTATCGAAATTTGATTTTTGTTGCACTTACGTGTAGGCCGTTGACCGCCACCTTCCAAGACTCCAGGATACTCTGATCATTTACTGAAATCATTTTGCTTTTCGTTTCTGCTTTAGACAGGGTAATGACTGCGCCCTTCTCGAAAGAGGACTCCGCTATAAGAATTGGGCGTGCAGGTTTCCCTCGAGTTCGCTTGCTGGCAATGGCAGTAACCAGAGGGTCATACTCTGCTTCAAATGTCTCATTAAAAGTCAAATTGCTGTAATCATAATCAGGCCATTTCGCAGAATACCCGGATTTTAGTTTGATTTCAGGCAGCATCTTGGTGGAGATAGACTCCCCATAATGGAATGGAATTACGGCTATTTCCTTGCCGTCCACCAGAAAGCGGAGTTTTAGATTTTTAAATTCAGTCGGCATGTCTTCTGCCATGATAAAATTATTATATTCCTGAGGAACCGCTTTTCCACTATAGCTTATTCCGTCAACCCCATTCCACTGATTTTCAACAAAATAGTTATCAGTAATGTTCCCGTCACCAGCTCCTGCAATAGATCCCGTGTGCTCTCCATCACTGTTTATTCTAACGAAAGCATAACAGTTATCAATATTTTCTCCCGAACCTGCAATGCCTCCAACATAGCTTTTTCCGGAAATCTCCGTGAGAGCATAGCTAAGGCGAATTGTGGACAGGGAACTGCCAGAAATGCCTCCTGCATAATTTCCATCGGTGCTTTTAATATTACCATAATTCTGGCAGCCATATACCGTTCCTAAATCTGCTTCTCCTGCAATTCCGCCGGCGCAGTTCTTTTTTGTAGTAATCTCTCCTCTGTTATAGGATTGATAAATGACAGCTCTTGTTTTGTATGCGAAATTCAGTGATTTTGTTCCAGTAGTTTGAGGATTGAGAACATCATTCTCCCGGTCAAATTCATAAAATATTGACATGGAACCCGCTATCCCACCTGCAGAAACATCTCCGCTCACAACACCGGTGTTTTCAGAGAAGGCAACCTTTCCTTCCTTAGCATCGGCCAGTTCTTTATCCGAAATGTCTTGAAAAAGGTTGGCATCCTCCTTTTGTTCATTGGAGCTGGCTAATTCTTCACCAATATTATTCATCTCCGCAGTAATCGCTTTTAGATCATTTGTTACCGCAGTGCCAGCATCTGCCGCAAGGTTGTTTATTGTTTCAATGCCGGAGGTTATTTCAGAAAGGGATTCATAAAGCTGATCCAGATGATCAGAATAGGATTCATCAGGAACTGGAAGCTGAATAATCGGCTCTTCTGTCAATTCTGAAATAATTTGCTCCATTTTTGCAGAGGCATCACTCAAATCGGCAAGTGCGGAAGACAGGTTGTTTGATGCGTCCTTAAAAGATCCAAGACCTTCACCAAGATCATTACTTGCCTTATACATTTCATTAAAAGCACCACTAATTTTATCGAAACCTTCGGTCACATTATCAACCGCTTCATTAAAAGATTCCAAAGCAGAAGCCATTCTACTTGCAAAACCATCAAGATCGATTGAGGGTAATGAATTGCCAATAACAGCGGACAAATCGGCACTAATCTGTGAAAAAGCTGTAATGAGCTTCGTAGTACCGGAAGACAAATCGGCAAGCGCCTGATTGAGTTCATCATAAGCTTCAGGATCTTCTTCGCGTATTTTTTGTAGAGCAGTCACTGCATTCTGAAGAGCGGAATTCATATCTTCAGCAGCAGACTGGGCACTAGCCAGAGCATTTTGCAGATTTTCCAGGGCAGCTTTTCTTTCGTCCTCGTCTGGTGCTGCTATCAGTTTATCAAGAGCTTCAACAACTTTATCCGAAGCATCCTGAAGCTTATCTGAACCATCTCCGAATTTATCGAAAGCATCTGATAAATCATCCATTGCCTCAGCTGCCTTGGAACTGCCTCCCTTAAAACTATCAAATCCATCTGCAGCGTTTTTGGCAGCAGCCGACATGTTGTCTGCTGCGCTTTCCAGTTGTTCGAAAACCTGCTCTGATTTTGCCAGGGAGTTTGTTATTCTCTCGCTTGAGTTATTGATGGACTCACTACCTTCCGAAATCAAGTCGGTTGTCTGATGGGCCAGGGTGTTTGTTGTCGTCAAAGCACTGTCAACCGCTCTCATAGTGTCAGTAATCTGATTTGATATGGAATTCGAGCTGCCGTGTACATCATCCAGCAGGTTGTCAAACAGACCTGACATCTTCTGAAGGTGGCTTCCTATTTTTTGAAAGGTATCCTCTGAATATTGAAGAGAAAGGTTAGGCTCCATCTGCCCCACGATACCGCCTATATTTTTACGGCCCTGAATTTCTCCCTGGTTGCTGCTGTTTGTAAGATAACCATTTTGTCTGCCCGCAATACCACCTACATTATAGCCTACATGTGGATAGCCTATTTTCCCTGAGTTTTTACAATACTGTATTATTCCGGAAGAATGCCCAGCAATCCCACCGGCATCCATATAACTTCCCGGCTCATTCAGCAAATCTCCTGTATCGGTTTCCGATGTTTGATTTTTTGAAGCATCGGTTCCCACACCAAACTTTGGAAGAATATCAGAATTACTGTTTTTAGAATCGACAGTCGTATTGGGAGTGCGCTTTTGCGTATAGACTGCATTAACTTTGCCTTTATTGGCGGAATAAAAAACAGAACCCAAATTCTTACCTGTAATGCCTCCCGCCCAACGGTCAGCCGTAATCGAAGCAGAGGAGCTGCAGCCTTTGATTGAGCCTGTAGTTTCATTTACACCTACAATGCCTCCAACAGACTTACTCCCTACAATAGATCCTGAAAAAGAGCACTTCAGTATTTCTCCATAATTGATTCCGGCAATTCCTCCCAATTCCTGCTTGCTTCCAGATGGCTGGATAGTTCCCGATACATTTAAATTAATAACTTTGCCGCTGTTCTGTATATATCTGAATAACCCCTGTACAGAACCTGCTTTTGTAATCTTCAATCCGCTGATTGTATGCCCGCCACCATTGAAAGTTCCTCCAAACGTCGGAATGGCGGCAAATTTACTATTGGAAACATCCAGATCATGCTTCAGATATACCGTTTTTCCCTGCGAATATGTATCCAAAGAACAGTCATTGCTGAGTTTGACAAGATCCTCTACGGAATTTATATAAATAGTTTTTTCATCCTGTGCCGCCATTGCAGGAATACCGGCAATATTAATAAATACTGCAATAATTATCAATAAAACTGCAATTCTCTTTTTAAGTTTCATCCTGATTTTTCTCCTCCTGTGCTGTACTTTCGGTTTCATCAATACGTTCTACTGATGTATTTTGGCTGTCAATCACCGCATCAATTTTTCCTTTCAAGTCTCCCTTGATGTTGGCATTTATCATACCCGAAACATAGCCTCTAATATGCCCGTTCAGACGTACATTGCCGCTTTGGACTTTTTGATAAGTGTCCGCTTGTAGTGTGAATCTTGTTTTTTCGATAATAATATCACCGAGGAGCAGTATCTGAGGCAGAACAAATAAAACAAGAAAAATGGAAATGATTGTTCCCCTCCCAAGACAGCTGCCTATGGCAGAGATGACAGGGTCCGAGCTGAGGAGGCCTATCAGAATTCCAGTTGACGAGAGGATAGAACCCGACGTCATAATCGTTGGAAAGGCTCCATTGACTGCCTCGCCGATTGCTTCCGAAATAGACATATGTTTCTTTGCCACAAGATATCTGTTTGTTATAAAAATAGCATAGTTGATGGTGGCCCCCATCTGAATCGCTGAAACAATCAGATAACTTATAAAATGAACACGATTATGGGATAATGCCTGAATCGCAAAATTAATCCAAATGCTTCCCTGAATCGTAGTGACCAAAAGTATGGGTAATCCTGCAGACTTGAATGTGAACAGCAAAACAAATACAACAAACAATAAAGTCAATACAGATATAACTATATCGTCAATTTCAAATGAGGTTGCCAGATCATGATTATTAATTGACTCTCCTACAAGGAAAGTATTTTCCTTGTAAAATTCCGATACCACCTTCCGTATGGTCGGCAGATACTCAAAGGTTTCCTCACTGTCTTCCGGCAGATCCAGTTTAATAACCATTCGAGAATAATTTTTACCCTGCAGTTGTTTTGTCGCCATTACAAGCTGCTTATGGATTTCATCTAAATTTTCTCCTGTATCGGAAGGCAGTGTCACATAGCCTTCCTGAACCTTTTGATATGCATACATGAAAATTTCATAAAGTGTTACACTCCGATTATTAAACTCGTTTACCAGATACCCATATTCTTCATGCTCGAGGCTATAGGCTGCATAAAGCAGTCTTGTGTCATTAATGTCCATATTTGTAAGTTCGGCAAACATTCTCGGAGTCATCTTATCTGTCAGCACATAATCGTCTACTTTTATATTTCCAAGACCAGTGACTGCTGTGACATGTTTTATTTTGCTCAGAGCAGTAAGCAGCTCCCCTTCTTTTTCATAATCCCCGGAAGGAACAACCACTGCCAGAATATTCGGCTGCCCGAAAGTTTCTTTTATTTTCCGATCGGCAATCTGTGTTTCACTTTGTCTAATTGTCGGGATGTCCTTCTGACCAAAGGCAAATTCAGTTTGACGGCTCAGATAAAAAGTTACAATCAGAAGAGGTATGAATAACAAAGGCACGATATACTTTGTCGTGTTAGCCAGCTTTCCAATAAAACCTATTGTAGGTACAAATGTCCGGTGGCCGGTTTTGTCAATTCCTTTATGAAAAAGCATGAGTAATCCAGGCATTAAAAGAAGAACGCTCATAAGACTGCATACAATGGCCTTGATCATGACAATTCCCATATCATAACCCAGTCGAAATCGCATAAACATTAGAGCAGCCAAACTTACGATAGCGGTAAGACTGCTGGAGCCAATTTCTATAGCACCCTTGCTCAATGCTGTAATAGTGGCCTCCCTTGGTTCTTTTGTTTCTCTTTCTTCGGTATAACGGTGGCATAGAACAACAGCATAGTCAATAGCAAGGGCCAATTGCAGCACAATAGCTATGGAATTTGTAATGAAAGATATTGTGCCCAATAAATAATTGGTCCCCATATTCAGAACAGCTGCAACAGCGAATACAATTAATAGAACAGGAATTTCCATATATGTCTTGGAGGTAAACAGCAAAACTCCCAAAACAATTATAACCGTAATTATGAGGACAGAGGTCATTTCTTTTGCCAGGTCCTTCGCACTATCTGCCCCCACAGTACTTGATACGTAAAAATCATATCCTGAAAGCATTTTTCTGATATTGGACATGGCATCAATGCTTATTTTATCCTTTTCCTGTCCGTCAAATGTAATGTCAAACAGGGCAGATGCCGATTTGAAATGCTTGCTGCTGTTATCGAAATCAACAGAAGAAACCCCTTCTGTTTCCTTTATTTTTTTACTGAGTTCTTCTGCCTGATCGTAGCTGATATTAGATACCATTACACTGGCTGTACCAAATGTAGTAAATTCTTTGTTCATTACGTTCAGGCCAAGGCGTGTTTCAGAATCAGCCGGCAGGTAGCTGGTAATATCATTGTTAATCGAGACTTTTGGAATCGAAACAATGCAATAGATTATGGCAACGATAAACATCAGAAAAAATCCATGCCGTTTATCCACAATAAATGTTGAAATTTTCTTCATAATATTATTATCTTGTGATTTATTTTCCATTTATAATATGAACCTCCATGTTCTGATCTTTTTGTGACAGTTAATTTACCCTTTTGCAAACGAAGCCATCAAATCATGGGGAAGAATTTTATATTGTTACATTTGGATTGACATACTGGCCGTGATTTTTAGTTTTATTTCCATATTGAATTGAAAACTTCGGGCAGCGATGCAGACACCCAAGACATAATGTGCACTTTTCCTTAACCCATACCGGCCTGCCATTCTGTATCTCAATAGCCGCAATCGGACATTTTTTAGCACAGAGCTCGCAGCTGATACAACTATCATCCACTGTAAAATACTTTGTCTGCCGCTTTTTTTCATACTGGGGATATAATAATTTGACCGCTAGCATAGGCATCTTTCGGTGACTGAAATCTCCGTCAATCTCCCGCTTGATCTTCCCGACCACTTCCTCAATCTGCTTCTCGGCCTCGTGATTGATTTTCTCTATTTTCTTTTTATCGGTAAGATCAAAGACCGGAGTCCATGTATCAGGCATCCGCACACTAAACCTGCTGTTTAAGTACAAGCCTCTTTTTTTTAGAAGCTCATTGACCATACGTCCCACCTGCCCAGTTGTGGTTCCAAATGTCGCCACATGATAAATATAAGGTTCGTATGAATCCGGAATCCATAGTTTCAATTTTTCAAGAAACTCATATACAATGGAAGGTACTCCCCAAAAATAGGTTGGTGTAACAAATCCAATTTTTTCTTTATCCCTTATCGCAAATGTGAACCTCCAATTTTTAACACAATCTGCAATGTCAATGATTTCTTCCTCTGTCCCTGCTACGATTTTTAAAGCTACATATTTGCTGTTTCCTGTTGCTGAAAAATAAAAGATCATACTTGTATCCTCCTTATCTTTCTAATATAACACCAAAATTATAGGACTATTCAGCGGCGAATCACATTGGCAAAGCAGTTATAACTACAATAGACATCTGTAGTGACTCCTTTCTGTTCTTTATAACTTTAATTTCTTCATTTTCCCACAGTACCTAAATACCAGACGAGTCTGTCATTCTCCATCCGAATATTGGATATAGACAAACAGCCATGCATTTGTCATCGACGTGAAATTTTGTATCAGATCGGGACAGATGGAAAATTGGTGCAATTATAAATAATTTTCATGTGAAAAATTTTAGTCAGTTGCAAACTTTTTGTACTTTATGATAAACTAATTTACAAAAGATAACAAGAATCAGATAATAGTTTTTGTTTAAATTTAGACAAAATTATGAATCTGCAAAGGGGATATATTTATGAAATATGATATTACAAAAAAATCAACTAAAGGAGCAGAAAGGACATTAAGTGCATTTTCAGATAAGATGTTTGAACTGCTCACGGCAAAACCTTTTGAGGAGATCACGGTAAACGAGCTTTGTGAGAAAAGCAATTATCCCCGCGCTACGTTTTACAACTATTTTGATGATAAATATGATTTACTGAATTATTGCTGGTACACCATCGGCAGGCAGATCCATCTTGAGCAATATGCAGAGCTTGATCCTAAGGAATGTCTATATATCATTTTCAACCGTGCATATGATTTTGCATCTACTTATCTGAAAAATATCCAATGCATTCTGAAATTCAATTCCACGGAAAGTTTCTTGCTGAATCATTTCCGTGGATATCTGAGTACCAAAATGCGGGAAATTTTTCGGCAGTCTTCGTGCAAGGATCACTATGAAATTCCCTATGAGATTATTGCAGATCATTACAGCAATACCGTATTTCTCATTTTAGAATGGAGCTTTTTTCGAGGAAGTGTATGTTCTAAGACTAAGGCACATAAGTATCTGAAGTATCTTTTGGATGCATTACAAAAATATTGAAGGTCGAGATTTCTCCCTTTTTGCTAAGTGAACATTCTACTTTAGGTGGAATTTGTGAGTATTGTTTCCTAAATAACATAATTTCTGCGGCATACTATTACTTTCCTTTGCCATAGTATATTACAAAAAAGTGCATACTATTAATTATATTTACATTAGCTATAATTAAGATAACTTCAATTTAAGAAAGGAATGAGATTTTATGATTATTGACGGACATTCTCATCTTACTCTACCTATCCAAAATCATATAGAAACCATGAATAAGGCAGGAGTCGATAAAACAGTGCTATTTTCTACATCTTTTCATCCTGAATTAGCTAAAAATGCAATACAGGTGAAAGATTCAATGCAATATCTAAATGACTTATTAGCTGGCAGGAAAGGAAATATGACTGAAGTACGCAAAAAATCAGTCCATGAATTAGTAAATGCTATAAAAAAATACCCAGATCGTTATGTTGGATTTGGTGCCGTACCTCCAGTTTTAAATTTAAAAGATACAACTGAATATGTAAATAATACTATTTTCAAGAATCATTTAGCTGGTATTGGAGAATTTACTTTGGGAAGCGGACAGTCTCATCTTTTAAAAAATATATTCAAAGTATCAAGTGAATTCAATAACCTTCCTATTTGGATACATGCCTTTTTCCCGACTACACTTGAAGATATTAAATCCATATCTATATTTGCACACAACTATCCTTCGGTACCTGTTATTCTAGGACATCTGGGAGGAGTTAACTGGCTTGAGACAATGGATATTGTAAAAGAAACTTCCAATTTATTTCTTGATACTTCTGCATACTATTCTACATTCGTACTGAAAACTGTAATCAATGAAATCCCTGAAAAATGTATCTTTGGAGTAGACAGACCTTTTGGTGACCTTGAACTTTCCATAGAAGCCATACTTAAAACTGCTGAATCCAAATTTATTGCAGATGCAGTATTGGGAGAGAATATAGCTAAGCTGCTTGGAATTTAATCCAAAAAATAAGCACTATCATCACTGCATCTTATTTTTTACAATGACGATAGTGCCGATTTTTTGGTAAGCAATAGGTTATCCCTTCAAACATAATAAAACTTCCTTTGAAATTTACTATTTTATATTACTCAAACTTAAATTGGAAATTTTCTCAAATGACTTAATTGAAATTAGCTATAATCATGCTTTATTTTCTTGAGCACAAAGGCAAAAAGGGTGTCCTGCAGGATCTATCATAGTAACCCATTCACTTCCACCAAATTGAAATATTGCCTTCTTCTTCTGGCCATATAGGCGAAATATAATCTTCTTACTATTTATAATACTAGACTCTAACTCTATTATTTGTCTGTATATTACTTTTAAATAATCTTTGTTCCTCATTTTAAGAAATTTACGAAGTTACATCATAAAATTTATTCCAGCAAGTATGACTACAGAGTTTTTACTACCATGCTTATTTATCATTTGTATTGTATAGAATTCAATAATTAGGGCTTTTCTATATCTGCTAGTATTGATTATTAAAATTACAAAGTTGCATTGCTACACCATCTGCCATAATTTTGAAACCAAACTTTTCATAAAAAACTGAATTTTTGCTCTGTTCTGGCATAATTTCAATATATAAATAATCCTTATATTTCTCTTTAATCATTTCAATCATTGTTCCTGCAATTTTCTGTCCTTGATAATCGGGATGCACCAAAACATAGTGCATATATGCCACCATTTCGCTGTCATCCAGTACACGTATGAGACCTACAAGTTTATTTCCATCCCAAGCTGTCAGTACTGTGGAAGAATTCATCAATGCCTTATACAATCGACTTGGGTACTGTCCAGATATCCATCCAACTGATAAGAATAATTGCTGTACTTCTTCTTGGTTAAATTTTTTTTCCTTTGTATAAGTAATCATTATTAGAGAATCTCTCCTTTTTATTATTTATAGTCACATTTTTTACAGTGTGCCATTGTATTTTCATTATCCTCCTTGTGATAAGCTCCAGACCATTTACAGATGCTCTGTAAAATAGGAATTACAGAATTGCCCTTTTCTGTAAGGCAATACTCTACATGAGGCGGAATCTCATCAAATGACTTTCTATGTACAATACCATCTGCAATTAGTTCCTTGAGAGTAGATGTCAAAACTGTATCCGTTATATTGCTCATTTCTTTTCGAAGTACACTGTATCGTAAAGTGCCTTTTTCAGCTAAAACACATATGATTCGTGATTTCCATTTTCCGCCAAAAATTTCAAGACCATATTCAAGAGGACATCGAATGTCCTTCTGCATTTTATGTTGATACATCAAATTTCACCCCCTTGCAATATCCCAAGCACAATACAGCAAAAACAGGCTCAATATAGAATTAATAAATTTGTAGTGTTCTTCGTAAATACGCTGCATCTTAATTCCAAGTAATGCCCATGTTAAACAAGCTGTGCCTCCAACAGCAACCACCCCGATACCTGCCAAAAGTAAGACATACAAAGTGCTAATATAGGGGACAAGATAACTCATCAACAAAGTTATAATATAAAAATAGATCTTTACATTTACAAATTGAAGAGAGAATCCATCTCTAAATGATGCTTGTTCGTTCTCCCCATTTTTTAATGGCTTACTCGAAAGAATATGTACTGCCAGCCATACCATATATATACTCCCAATATATTTGAGAATATGAAGTGCTGGCGTGAGGAAAGTATTCAATCCGTATATTGCCAAGGTACAAAGAATCTGTACACAGGCATAACCTGCACAAATACCAAATATTAGTCGTTTTCCTCTTTGCCAGCCAAAGTGAGTTGTAGTATTTAGAGCTAAAATATTCCCAGGACCAGGTGTAAAAGAACAAATCAGCATATATATCAACATTGTCCAAAAAACTGCTAGTGACATTTTAACCTCCTGTGTTAAAACAAATGTAATATTATTATAGAAGGCTGTATACATATTAGCAAGTAACTATGAAATTTATTAGTAACTCATAAATTTGTAAATATATTTTTCTTTTGAAGCGATTGAAGTATAATTATATCAGGCTCAGATGGACAAAATGAGTCATATCACAAACTTGGAGGTAAATTTATGAAAGTAAATGCTTATTTGCAAATTACAATGAAAATCGAAGAATCCAACCGTGCAGATGCTGCCAAGGTTTATACTGATTATCGCGGCCCGTTTCTGAAAACAATTGAAGGTGCTCTGACTAAAGACCTACTGATTCGTACCGAAGATGTTCAGGTACTTCACGGCTTCGACAGCGTAGAACATGCACAGGCTTACTTATCTAGCTCACTGTTCAAAAATAATGTCTTTGCTGGTCTCAAGACACTCTGGAATGCTGATCCGGATGTAAAGATTTATAGCATAATTGCTTGAAACATACCATAATTTCTCCGTGCACCGTTATTCGATGTACGGATCTTTTATAAAAATGGCCTTGTATAAAATTTATTCTCCCAGTTTCTTTTTTAATATCTGCTTTAAATACAGCAGTAATTATTGACTTTCTCAAGGTCATCATCGATTCTTTCTTCATAGATTCAATCATGAACTCCATAAATGGCTGGTTCAATTTAATAGATGACAAAAAACTGTGATTTTAAAATTTCACCAGAGTAAAATTTTACTCTGGTGTTTCTTCATTGTCAAAATATACTTACAGGTCCAATTTTTCAAAAGACCTGGCGGATTTCATATACGAGAAGAATGTCATCAGCACATATAAAATGATTCCTCCAATTAACACTGCAACCTTGTATAAAATGAAATCCGGATCTCTGGTATCAAGAACATTTTTCATAAAAGGTACAATATGAACACCTGATTCTGCAGCCAGCATAAATACGGCAATTGCAGTACTCCCCACAGCAAAGGCTGTTCCGACTTTATCTGTATTCCTATAATACCTGGTGAAAAAAACAAGATTGAAGATACCAAGCATCATAAATGAAAACCCGAAAAATGCAACATTGGCATCAATACCGGCAATATTTCCAGGCAAAGTATATGTTCTCCTAATCAACGCAAAGGGAACAGCAGTTAAAATCTGAACAAGCTCCAGTATGACAACATGTAAAAACCTGGATTTCACAATATCCCTTTTACGCACAGGAAGTGTCATGGAATAAAATATATCGTTATTTTCCCTGCCGCTCAAACAAGTGAAAAAAATTGCCAGAGCAGTATAGAAGAATGTCACATAATAAAGATAATTGGGTATAAGCAGCATCGCTGACAGCAATAGAAACATAATGGATGTTGGATGCATGGCAAGATTAAATTCTTTGTAAAGCATATTTTTCATATCTTGATCACTCCCTTTCCAAGTGGACCATAGCTGATTCCAAATCAACATCTGACATTTTTGCGTTTACGTTCCTGCAATCTGCAGTTTTAATTAAAGCACTATATCCATACTTGCTCTTTTTGCACCCAATCAATTTTAATTTGAGGTCATCCGTCAATTGTTCCTCTGTAAGCTCCAATACTCTATATTGTGATAAAAATGAATTCATATGGGCATTTGCAAGAATTTTTCCATTTTTAATATATAGGATATTGTCTGCACATTTATCCAAGTCAGAGGTAATATGAGTAGAAAATAAAATTGTAATACCCTTTGCCTCAAGTTCCAGAAAAACACCAAGCAGGTCATCCCTTGATACAGGATCAAGCCCGCTTGTGGGTTCATCAAGAATTAAAAGCTCAGCATTATGTGAAAGCGCCAGAGCAAGTGAATACTTTACTTTCATCCCTTCTGATAGCTCATCAGGAGTTTTATTTTCATCCAGTTTGAACATGTCCATGTAATGACTATATGCCCTATTATCCCACTGCTTATAAAAACGGCGGGTAGTTGCTGAAATTACCTTTATCTTCTTTTTGGGATAATAATTAATTCCCCCTGAAACAAACCCTACTTTTTGCTTTATTTCAAATTCACTGTCTTTAAATTTCCTGCTGAAAAACACGATCTCACCCCTATCCGGATGGACAAAATTCAGAAGTGACTTCAGAGTTGTGGTTTTTCCTGCACCATTACGACCTATAAAACCGGTAATTGTCCCCTTTTCTAAACTAAACGAAACATTGCTCAGTTCAAAGCGTTCATATTTTTTATTTAAATCCATAACTGATAAAATGCTCATTTTTTCTCCTCCTTGTGGGAATCGGGCAGTTTTCCGTCAAAAATCATCTGTGTAAGCTTTGAAAACATACTTTGAGGTGGAATTGCAATCCCCTGCTCTTCATCCCCCAGCAAAATCAGTGTGTCACCTGGTTTAATGTTGAAAACATCTCTTGCTTCTTTTGGTATTACAATCTGCCCTTTTTCTCCAACTTTAACTGTCCACGCATATTTTCCCTTTGGTCCTGCCATCTTTATTCCCCCTAAAATTTATTTTTTGGTGTGATAAGTATGATTTGTATGATTTATTATAATAATATCCTTTTTTAATATATTTGTCAATAATTCTGGCATATGTGATTGTATGTGAAATCGTTTTTTCATTGGAAGACAAAAACCAGAGTAAAATTTTACTCTGGTACATCAAGTGGCATCTCGAGTATTACAAGAGCTCCCCCTGTAATTTCAGAATTCAACAGCTTCATACAGACCCCATGAAGTTTCATAAAGGACTTTGCAATAAAAAGCCCCATGCCATAATGAGTTCTTGAGGTTCTGCTGCTGTCACCCCTGTAAAATTGTTCCACGGCGAGCTGCAGCTCCTCCTTTGAAAATCCCATGCCACTATCTTCAACTGAGAAACTTATCCTGTGATCCTTTCTCTCCAGTTTGAAATTAATCTTTCCACCTTCTGAAGAATATTCAACTGCATTTGATATAACATTTAAAAGGGCCCTGTACAGTAAATTTTCATCTCCACGAAAAAATTCCGGTACATTTTCCCCTTTGCTGATCTCAAATTGAAGATCCCTCCTAGCTGCAAGAGCCTTCCCCTGGCTTTCCAACTTTTTAAAAAATGTTTTCGTGTCTATTTTAACCGGATTAAAATCAATACTGCTTTCCGATTTTATCATATCCATAAGCAATTCCAGATAACGTTCAATTTCACCGGCACTTTCAAGAATATGCTGGTTGTATTTCATAGCCGCAGAATCACTGCAGCTCTCTTTCATAAGTTCTGCATTTCCCTTTATAATGGTAAGTGGTGTCTTTATGTCATGGGCCAGTGAAGATATTTGATTTTTTCTTGCACTTTCCATATCCCACTGTTTTTCCAGTGAATCCTTCAGTGTCCTTTTCATTTCATCCAAAGAATTTATGACCTTATCAATTTCATGGATTCTTGAATGCCGGGGATTGAAATCAAGATTATGCTGTTTTATCCGCTCTACAATTTTCATCAGTATATCCATCTCTTTTGAGAAATACCTGCCAAATTTCCCGGAGAGTAAAAGTATCCCCACTATAAAAATTAAGAATACAAAAATATATGAGACATTTTCAACATTAGGAAAATATTTCCTGAGAAATAAATTTGTAAATTGCACCGTCAGTGGATATCTGACAATACAGATTTCATCATTTCTGTAAAAAAACTTGTAATAGCCATTTCTCCCTGAATTCATTTTATTGTTTTTAAAATCCCTCCAGACCTCCTGAAATTCCCCGGCTTTAAAATTTCCATAGAGAACTTTGCCCTGTCTGCTGTAAACACCATACTGGCAGCCTTCAGGCACCAGAGCTTCAGTTACCTTCTCCGCCCTTGCAATTTCATTCCCATTTTGCTGGATTTTCTTTTCAAAATAATTGGCTGGAAATACAATATTTGCTTTCAGCATAAAATCAAATCCAAAGAAGACAAACAGAAAGAGTATAAAAGTGCTGAAAATAAAATATATAATATATTCCACAAATAAACTTCTAAAGCTTTTACTATTCTTTAAACCCATTTGTAACCAATCCCCCAGACTGTCCTTATTGGATTGCAATTAACGCTGCCAAACTTTGCCCTTATGTTTTTTATATGCTCCACTACGGCAGAGCTGTCACTTTTCCCGTCAAATCCAAATACGGACTCATATATCTTCTCCCTGGAAAACACCTGGCTGTGGTTTAGTGCTAAAAATTCACTGATTTCATACTCGCCCTTTGTCAGAGACACCAGTTTGTCTTTTACATAAACTTCTTTTGCGGACATTTTAAATTTAATTTTTCCCAGGGCAAAACTGTTGTGTTTCTCCCTGTGCTCTCTTCTTAGATGAGCTGCCACACGGGATCTGAGCTCTCCAATTCCAAAAGGTTTTGTAATATAATCATCTCCACCCAGTCCAAGTCCCTTTATAATGTCTTCTTCAGAGGTCTTCGCCGTCAAAAATATAATAGGGCAATCCACCATATCCCGGATCTTCCTGCAGAGGGTAAATCCGTCCATATCCGGCATCATTATATCCAGAAGTATCAGATCGTAATCCTGACATTTTTCCACCGTAAAATTTGAAAAATTGCTGACAGCAGTAACTTCATGTCCTTCCCTGGAAAGTGCAGCTTTTATAATTTCAAGAATACCCTCTTCATCGTCAATTGCCAGTATCCTAGCCATTTTATCACCTCATCTGCTCAATCTCCGTTTCTTCCCTCAAAAGAATGAAAGAAAACCACACTTATTATAATTATAGCAATTGTCATTGCAGTGCAGGTATAAATTCCACTTTTAAAATCTTCTATAATATAGGCACTGTTTGCAGTATTTGCATTTAAACCAATATAATAATAGGAAAATCTCACTCCAAAGGCACAGGGAATCCACTTCCATATTCCATCTCCAAGGCCTGTGAGCATCAGAGCTGAAATGAGACTTTCCCCGATTCCAAGACCTATGGACGCCCCGCTGCCGAATCTCAGGCTGCAGAGTACATGGAGAAAATATAGGAATACCATGCTTGAAAAAAGCAGTAAAACAATTTTTCCATAAATTGCTGCAGAAATGAGATTATCAACCTTTGAAAACTTCATTCCAGCTGCAAAAACACCTGCTGCAATGGACAGGGAAAATAACTCCAGCAAGAAAAGCATGACTATTTTGCTTAAAAATCCGGCCGTCTTGTACTCTGCCGTCAAAAGCTGCTGAAAATTTGCCGCATCTGCTTCCTGCTCCGCTGCACTACCTGTCACTATTCCTATTATGAGAGGAAACCCTATGGAGAATACTTGGAAATATCCGGATATCTTCGAAACTGTATTTACAGTGGAATTTGAATAGTAGGCCACAAATGCCGCCGATATAAAAAATGGTACAAGAACGTGAATCCACAAAAGAGAGCTCCTCTTTATTTTCTGGAAATCCGCCCTGACAAGCCTAAACAACTGAACCATCTATTTTGCCTCCTGTCTTTCATACCACTTTGAAGTTGCAAATGCAAGTACTAAAAACAAAACCAGAGAAATTGCAATTCCAGGTAAAATGACACCCTTTGAAAGAAGCTCCGGCCTGAAGGTCTGATTTCCCGGAACAGTCGGCAGGCCATTTGGAAGAATCTTTAAAATGGGACACATGAGCCTTGCGGGAATGGCATATGGTATCATCCAGAGAAAACCTTTTACCGCACACAATATCCCAAGCACCATATAAGCTGCCATATTTATGATAATTGTGGGGAACATTCCTATTTTGCTTCCAAGAAAAAGGCAGAGTGGAATCTGCCACAAAAAAGTGAGTGCAAGCACTGAAATTCCTTCAAACTGATTTAAAAGAGGCAATTTGAAAACACCTATACCCAGGAGGTTGCCGATAACTACAGCACCTGCCAGAACAACAGCTGAAGCCTCCGCCATAATAATCATGCACAAAAATATCTTTGACATCCACACTTTTTTAAGATCCACCGACAGTGGTATCACCGCCATGTTTTTCATTCTGCCATCCTGTTTCGCCACAAGGGTGCACAGTATGGACATCATTCCCGGAAGTATCATTACATACCACCAGTTATAGACAGTCTCATGGAAATAAGCTGCAGAAAGAAAAAGGGACACTATTATTGTAAAAACAGGTGCCAAAAAAACAAGTTTTTTTGAAAATCCGTGCTTTATCTTTAAAGACTCGGACTTAAAATATGCTGCCATGTTATTCGCCCTCCCTTCTGTATTTTCCTGCAACTTCCACAAAAAGTTTTTCCAGATCCTCTCCTGCTTTCATATCTCCCTGATATCCCAAAACTCCACCTGAAATAATTCCTATTTCCCGGGCCACCTGTTCTACTTCACTAAGTATATGACTTGACAGTATAACTGTTATACCCTGCTTTGGAAATGATCTTACAAGCTCTCTTAACTGCTGTATTCCAAAAGGATCAAGTCCGTTGGTGGGCTCGTCCAGAATTAAAAGCTTCGGATGGTTTATAAGGGCCAGAGCTATACCAAGGCGCTGCTTCATACCCATGGAAAACTGATGTGCCCTCTTTTTTCCCGTATTTTCAAGGTCAACCATACCCAGAACTTCGTCAATTCTGCTCTCCGGCAGTCCCAAAACTGTAGTTCTCACCTTGAGATTTTCTCTGGCAGTAAGGTTTCCATAAAGAGGCGGGGACTCAATAAGTGCCCCTATATCCTTTAAATTGCTCCTGCTCCAGGACTTGTTTTCAAATAAGATCTTCCCGCTTGTGGGACGCAGCATGCCTGTCAGCATCTTCAGTGTGGTGGATTTTCCCGCCCCATTGGGTCCCAGAAGTCCATAGATGGAATTTTTCTTTATCTTGAGGGATATGTTCTTCACCGCATATTCTCCCTTGAAGGCTTTACAGAGATCACTGGTTTCCAAAATCAAATTATCCATTTCAATCATCCTTTCCTGTACAAAGATGATAACAGATAATTATAAGGATTCTATAAGGTCAACACACCTACCCTCATCCAAATAAAAAAATAAAGCATTCATTGACTTTCATATTATCAACAAATACTTTTACTATTTTTATAATTCAAAATCCAGCATATTTTCTAAGCCCTCTAATATCAAATCCAAAGCAAATTCAGCTACAACAACAGCATGTATTGTTGTCGTATCAAAAATCGGAATACTAACATCCTGTTGTTTTATGAATAAAGGTATTTCCGTACAACCTAATATTACTCCTTTCGCTAATTCACATCCCCTTCGTCAATTGAATTCAATGATTCACCGTATTATATTCTTTTCCCCACTTACATATGGATTTTACAATAGGAATAAGACTTTCTCCCTTTTTACTAAGTGAATATTCTACTTTAGGTGGAATTTGTGAGTATTGTTTCCTTGATATGACACCCTCACTCTGCAGCTCTTTAAGCTGTGAACTTAACATCTTATGTGTAATTCCACCGATATTTCTTTTCAAAACACCATATCTCACAGTTTCCATGCATGCAAGAACATAAATGATTTTGAGTTTCCATTTTCCTCCTATGACAGATAGCGTATATTCGAATGGTTCTTTGTTTCCCAAATAACATAATTTCTGCGGCATACTATTACTCTCCTTTACGATAGTATATCACAAAAAACCACATACCATCCTAAAGATGCAGTATTGGGGGAGAATATAGCTAAACTGCTTGAGATTTAAACATTTATCCACTTTTCTTTTCCTAGTTGAAATATAAAAAATGCCATCGCTCCAAATATCAAAATTAGAACAACCGGTAAGAATAAGAATGATAAATTTTCCCCGGTGGTTGAGTGTATCGTTAAATATGAAAATACCAGGACAAATAACAATTTTATAGTACCTATCATGGTTTTTAAAATTCTATATACTTTTTCCGTGTTTTGCTCCGTTGCTTGTATTCCCGTATTCCATATTTGCGGAAATTTTTCTACAACGGATAATCCAATAAACATAATCCATTCAACCGCCAAAAGCACAATCAGGGAATTTTTATCTGTTATTTTATCAACCTCACCAGCACCATTATAATGTCCTGGTATTTCAGCTGGTATTGTTTCCCATGAAATAATCAAGAAAATAACTGTTCCTACCAGACACAGTAAACTTAAAAAATTAACGACAATGTCGTATTTATTCTTTTTAATCTTCATTTACATCTCCTTGTAAAATAAATTTCAATTTCTTTCATTATTAAGAATTACTAACTCAGGACTAGCCTCATATATATAACATCATCCATTGGATTATCATAATATGCTGGAATTTCTCGGAAGCCAAATTTTTTGTATAAATAAATGGCTCTCTTTAATGGTCTTATTGTATCTAAAACTATTTCTTCAAATCCATCTTTAGAAGCTAATTCAATTATATCTTTTATTAGTTTCTGACCAATTTTCAATTTTCTATATTCCGGTTTTACATATAATCTTTTCATTTCACAGCGTTTATCAGTATGCTTGTAAAATGCAACACAGCCAACTACATTTCCTTTATCAGAAATAGCTGCCAAAATTTCTCCATTAGGCTTTGTATATTTGCTTTTCAAATCATTTAATTCCTCTGTCAGGTGTTGAAAAGTCAAGTCCCTATTAAGTGATTTTGTATATTCGATAATTAAATCTTTTATTTGTGTCAGATATATTCTTCCATCAACTATTTTCATATTCCCCTTCCCTTCAAAACTGAAAATATACATTTAATATCTCTATGTAATTTTTTAGAAACAGCGTTGATAATTAATTCTTCCAGCGCTGAAATGCTTGCAATACAGCAAGCTAAAACAGTTGTTGTATACAATCCTAATCCAATATACATAAATGGTGAGCAAAATAAAATCATTCCTGTCAGCTTATTGGCATAAGTATGTAAAAAGGCAAGCTGCTTATAACGCATAAAACCAATACCCAACGATGTCAAGCGAATAACCGCAATAATAATTACCCAATATATGATTAATAAAGGAAACTTAAAATTAAGCACAAATATGAACAACAATACTATAACCATGAAAAAATCTGCAATACTATCAAGGATTTGCCCCTTTTTACTTACCAGATTCATTTTTCGTGCAATAATTCCATCTAAAACATCACTGATACCACATATAAAATATATAATAAAGAACAATCCTGAAAATGGTTCTATAAACACTAAAACCACTGTTCCTAATACTCTCATTAGTGTAATTAAGTTGGGAATGTGCTTCATTATTTTTCACCTTCATACAGATTTTCTAACTTGATACTATATGTCCTTAACTGCTTTTTGCTTAATACTTTTAGACTAATAATCCCACCTTAAAATTATAAACTTTTATCTTCTTGATTTTTTAAATATATAGCAAGAAATCCAAATATGAGTACACCAGAAACTATTATATTTTCAATAAATTCACTTATATTTTTTGCAAATGGTGTATTGATAAATACAGCACATAGTGAAGTACCTACTATGAATAGATTATATATTTTCTTACTTTCAACAAATCTTATAAAAAAATAAATTGCAAGTATCATAAACATTACTATGCCGATTACTTCTTTCATAATCTCCACCCTCCCATACAATTCTCCATCTACAACACCATGAACTATTAGCTATTTAAAAATTTCTTAATTGAAATATCATCTGTGAATAATTTTTTCAAATTGATACCATATTTTTCTTCTAAATTTTTTCTATTATATTTATAAGATTTTTCATTTATATTTTCTACATTAAATTCTACAAAATCAGCATTTTGTATAAGAAAAAATAATACTGCTGCATTTTTCTCTAAAAAATTATTATAATCCTTTTCCTTCAAATCTTGGATTGCTTTATAATTTATAGTTATTCCATAGGGCTTTTTACTGGTTTGCAGACTAAATCCTGTATTATAAGCATTAGCAGGTAACCTTGATATTATATTACCTACAGAGCTATTATCGCCTACATATGAGTCTTTGTATTTAATCAAATCATAGGTTTTAGCTTGTGATTTAGCTTCTGGACTTTGATTGGATATTTTGAAAGAGTTAATTCTGAAACTTATTAAACCTAATAATAAAATTATTATTATAGTTATTGATATTTTAAGTTTATTTCCCATATATCCTGTTACCTCCTATTCTATAACACAACAATCTTACTGCTGTAAATTAATTTATAAATAAATTATATCATATTGGCCACTGCTATAATAATTTATGCCCTGCCAAATTGCTTTTTAAGTATTGACATTATAAAATAATTATTATATAATCAGTTCATAAACAAAATAACTTATCAAGAGAGGTAGAGGGACTGGCCCGATGAAACCCGACAACCAGCATTTTTCATTAGAATGCAGTGGTGTCAATTCCTGCAGGATATTATTCCTGACAGATAAGGATATTAGTAATAATACTTTTATTGGTACGGGTATTTAGTGCTATTTCCTTATATGGAGATAGCACTTTTTAATTTGCAATTTATTTAGTTTTAAGTTTGCTGTTGTTTTTTGATAAAAAAAGATGGCAAAGTATCTGCCAATACTTTGCCATTACAAGTAAGAAACCCCTTTAATTTCTTAAATCAATAATCATATTTCAAAACCACATTATGTTTCATTAACAACAACAGCAAACCGGTGTATTATTCATACACATTACTGCAGTGTAGCCGCATTCCATCATTTTCATCATACAGTCACAGCATTTTTGGATCATGTTGCACATCATTTCATCTCCACTAGTCCATGTAATCATCATACCGTCCATGGTCATTTCGCATTTGCACATTCCCATCATCATATTGCATTCCATCATTTTCATTCCGTTCATCATCATGCATACGCTTGTCATTCCGCCATTTAACATAGAGCACAGGTTCTGCATCATTGCAGCCGCAGTTTCATCTTTAGTCATGCACATCATTTTCATTCCATTTTCGCATTTTTCCATCTTCATGGTTGCACGTGGGATCATCATCATGTTCATCTGATTCATAGGCATCGACATATCCATACCCATATTATTGTTCATCATCATTCTCTTTCCCATCATCATGTTCATTTTTGTCATTTCCATTTTTTATTCCTCCTACAAATTTAATTTGTTTGAAGTATAAATAGTTCTTACCTCTGGTATATCCAGTCAGCTTACCCGTTATACTTTCACTTTCCATTTTACTTTCCAGTACAATTCACGACTAGTTTATTTCAATCACTATAGAATTATACTGTTTATTATATTTTCATAATCACAAGTATAACTTTACCTCTGGCACATCCAGTAAGTTTATCTCTAGTTTTTCTAGTCAATAACATCATACTCTTTATATCGTTAGGCCTCTAGTTTTTCTAGTCAGCCGTTTTAATTCAAGCGCAAAAACTGCAGCAATATTCATATTTATAAGAAAATACAAATACTACTACAGTCAACAAACAATTCACAACAACACATACAGCAACTACAATTATTTTCTTTTTCCATATACATTTTTTCCATTAACATATATTTATACCTCCACATAAAATAATTATAGCATCCTTATTACAATATAATTTTATTAGATTATTTTGTTAATGTCAAGTATAAATAAAATACAGATTGAAATATTTACACTTGTACATATTAATAATATAATTGTGTAGTAAAGCATCATAACTTTATCATTTTAAATCACTACATAATCAGAAGGGGATTAAACATGAACTTATTTAGGAAAAAAAGTATAGATGATTTTAAAACTTCCATTAAAAAAAGTCATCTTAAAAAGGAATTGAACTACATTGATCTCGCATGCCTCGGTATTGGTTCGGTAGTCGGTACGGGTGTTTTTGTTTCTACCGGACAAGGTGCCAAGCTGGCCGGTCCCGCAGTCATAATATCATTTATAGTTGCCGCTGTGACATGTGCTCTCTGTGCACTCACCTATTCGGAACTTGCAACCATGTTTCCTGTTGCAGGAAGTACCTACTCTTATTGTTACGTGGCATTTGGTGAAATCATTGCCTGGATTATTGGATGGAATCTAATGCTTGAATATCTCGTTTCAGGATCAGCAGTTGCCTCAGGATGGTCAAGTACCTTCGTGGATCTTTTGAAATCAGGTGGTGTCAATTTACCGGAACAACTGACACATTCTCCATTTTCAGGCGGCATTGTGGATCTACCGTCAATGTTAATTGTAGCCATAATAACGTGGATATTATACATAGGTGTAACACAAAGTAGTAAAATAAATACAATAATAGTATTTATAAAAATATTTGTAATACTGGTCTTTATATTCATTGGTGTGACACATATAAATCCTGTAAACTATCATCCTTTTGCCCCTTATGGCATAAATGGAATAATGTCGGGTGCTGCAATTATATTTTTTGCTTTTATAGGATTTGATTCTATATCCACTGCAGCAGAGGAAACATCAAATCCATATAGAGATGTGCCAATCGGACTGGCTATATGCCTGGGACTTACAATCATACTGTACATAGCTGTAGCATGTGTACTTACAGGAATGGTTCCGTTTAAATACATAGATGTAAACAATGCTCTACCAGGAGCATTAGCAAAAATAGGCATCAACTGGGGTTCCGCATTGGTCGGTACGGGTGCCGTCATAGGAATGATTTCCACTATCCTCGTAATACTATACGGGCAGGTCAGAATATTTATGGTGATGGCAAGAGACGGACTGCTTCCCAAAGTCTTTTCCAGTATAAATGAAAGCCACAGAACTCCAGGTATTTGTACTATAGTGACAGGATGTATAACGGCTCTCATATGTGGTTTCTTCCCGCTTAATATAATAATAGAGCTTTGCAATATTGGTACGCTGTCGGCATTTTTGTTCGTATCTGCCGGTATCATTGTCCTGAGAAAAACAATGCCTGATATACAGAGAAAATTCAGGTGTCCCGGTGTACCATTTACTCCAATACTTACAATATTGTTCTGTATATATCTTATGATAAGTCTGCCATCAGTTACCTGGATAAGATTTCTGATCTGGACAGGTGCAGGCCTTGCCATTTATTTTCTGTATGGAATGAAAAACAGCCTCCTGAATAAAGAGAACAATTGAAATAATCAAAATAGCTGCATGAATATAATCATACAGCTATTTTGGGCAGCAGATATTTTATAATCCTTTATCCGTCAAAGCTTTGGTAAGGAGAGGCACAATTTCATACAAATCACCTACAATGCCATAATCCGCCTGGGCAAATATCGGGGCGTTTTCATCAATGTTGATGGCAGCAATTATACCTGCATCACGAATACCACCCAGATGCTGAATCTGGCCGGATATACCTACAGCAATGTATAATGACCCCTTGAATTTCTGACCGGATATACCTACAAAACGATCAAGCGGCATCCATTTGTTCTGCTCTGCAACAGGTCTTGAGCACCCGACTGCCGCTCCCATGGTTTCAGCCAATTTTTGTATTATAGGCAGATCCTCCTTTGAAGCAAATCCCCGTCCTGCACTGCAAACTATATCAGCACTGCTTATACTTCCATCTACAGTTGAATCCGATTTAACCTTGATATTTTCATTTTGAAGATATTTCAGGAATTCAGCTACTCTTTCTTCTGGCGATCCTTCTTTTATAACAACCTTTTTGCGGTCTCCGGTTATAGCCTTCGGACCTGTCTTGGCTGCTTTTTCAGGCTGCTTTTTCTTGGGTCTTCCTATAATAAAGTTTGAAACAACCAATTTTTGAATTTCATTCGTACCTTCATATATCGTACATATTTTAGCATCACGATACATACGTTCAACGTCAAATCCTTTTATGTATCCTGATCCTCCGAATATCTGTACAGCATCATTGACAACCTCAAGACAAATATCCGAAGCATATAATTTCGCCATGGCAGATTCTTTTCCATATGATGTATGTTCCTCTTTTAATTCAGCTGCACTGTACACCATAAACCTTGCTGCACGGATTTTGGTTGCCATATCCGCAAGCTTGAATGCAACAGCCTGTTGTCTCGCAATAGGTTTTCCAAATTGAATTCTCCTTTTAGCATAATCAAGTGCCTTCTCATAAGCTCCCTGTGCAATTCCAAGCGCCTGGGCCGCAATACCAATTCGTCCGCCTTCCAAGGTCTGCATGGCAATTTTAAAACCTTCTCCTTCTTTCCCAAGAAGGTTTTCCTTTGGAACTTCTACATTGTGAAAAAGCAATTCTGCAGTAGCAGAAGATCTGATTCCCATCTTGTTATAATGTGTTCCAAAAGTGAATCCTTTCCAGCCTTTCTCAACTATAAATGCACTGATTCCCTTTGTACCTATTCCGGGAGTTGTAACTGCAAATATAACATAAGTATCTGCATAGCCACCATTTGTTATGAAAACTTTTGAACCGTTAAGAACATAGTGGTCACCTTCAAGAACAGCTGTAGTCTCGGTTCCACCGGCATCACTTCCGGCATTGTCTTCAGTCAGACCAAAAGCGGCAATTTTCTTCCCGGAGGCCAGTGGTACAAGATATTTTTCTTTTTGAGCTTCTGTCCCAAACTCCATAATCGGCCATGACCCCAGGGAAACATGTGCAGATAAAATAACACCCACACCTGCATCTATTCGTGATAATTCCTCCACAGCAATAGCATAACTCAGCACATCCTTACCTGCACCGCCATATTTTGCCGGATATGGAATCCCCATAAGAGACAATCGTCCCATTTCTTCTACAATTTTTTCTGGAAACATATTTTCTTCATCAAGCTGGAAAGCAATAGGCTGTATCTTCGTCTCAGCAAATTCCCTCACAGTATTTTTAATTGCATTCTGTTCATCGTTTAACTTAAAATTCATTGAAATCATCTCCCCTCATAAGTTAATTATACAGTATCTTCTTTTCTATTTAAACCCAATATGATTAATTTAAATTAATTATCTTTTAATAAATCTTATTCCACTTTCCATATGCCGCTTTTCAAAAAATCTTCAGCTTTTTTCTGTGCTCTATCTACTATATCATCTTTATATCCCAAAATACTTAAAAGCTTTATGGCATTTTGAGTCATGGATCTTCCTCTGTAAATTTTGTAGTCAAACAATATTTTATTGTCCACGATATTTTCCTGAAAATGATAATTTTCAAAATAATTCTCGAGTATATAAGTCAATTCCACATCATGAGTTGCAGCTACACATATACAATTTTCCAAGGTGATATACTTAAGCAGCTGTGATGAAGCTGCTATTCTTTCAACGGTGTTTGTCCCCCTAAGTATTTCATCTACAAAACAAATAGTCGGCAGTGATTCATCTATATTGTCTATAATTCTTTTTAATGATTTGGTTTCCACTACATAGTAACTCTCCCTACTCAATACATCATCCCTCAAAGCCATTGATGTGTAGATTTTTACATAAAAGCCCTCAAAATAACTGGCGGTACATGTACATATAGTCTGTGCAAATATTATATTTAAAGCTACAGTCTTCAAAAAAGTAGATTTGCCTGATGCATTGGAACCTGTAATCAAAATAGAATCTGCAATTTTCAAAGAATTAGGTATTGCTTTTTCTATAAGTGGATGAACTGCCTCTTTAATTATAATGTTTTGATTTTGTTTATTATTGCACATATGTAGTTTGGGGATAGCATAGTTTTTTATTCTAACTCTGTATGCAGCAATTGCTATGCAGCTGTCTATATTTCCAATTACAGAATGAATGGTTTTGAATTCATCGCTCTCTCTCATAAGTATAGAACTCATTTTTTCATAATTTATTAAATCAGTTAAAAACAATATATTTTTGTATTCCACTAACATTGCAACATCTGTGCCATCGTTGAATAAATTAAAATAGAATTTCCTGATTTGTTTTACTGAATCAGTAGCTTTTTTGAGCTTAGTGACACATTGCCCCAATTCTTCCACCTGCGCTTTCAATATTGAATTGGAGCACTTTACCATATTGATTATGTAGGCAAAATCTCTAAGCTTATAATCCAATTTCCTTTTAAAAAAATAATGAATTGCTAAATTTATAAAACAGCATGTAATTACACAGAATATTCCAAGATATACATTTACAAAGATCAGTGCAATTGAAACAATAGGCAGAAGCCTAAATAATCTAAACATATGCAGAAAAGAACGCCTGGGTTCATAACTATTATCATTATAAAAATAGTTGGTTATGGAAATTCCTCTCTTCCTTCCGAGTTTACCAAGTATATACTGTATATTTTCCCTCTTGTCAGGATTTTCTATGAAATATTGTATAATTTTATTTCTATATTTGAAATTTTCATCATTATATATGGGTTTTCTTAATATGAGATAGAGTACTTCCTCTCCAGGTGTACTAAATGTAGTATCTATATCCTTAAATATTTCATCCATCCCCAGGTCATTCCATGTAATTTCATCAATAAAAAAACTATCCTTTTTATAAAGCCTCATATTTTTAAAATATCCAGATATATCATTGATTTCTTCTTTATTATACTTTTTATCCGATCTTTTGCCCCACTGTTCTTCTATTTTTCGTCTTATTTCACCATTATTTCTTAAGTTTGATATAATTGAAATAACAGCAAGTATTATAAATACTATTATCAAATATACTATAATTGCAAACAACAGTCCATCTCCTCATTTATTTTTCATACATCCGGATTTAAAGGTTATCTATTAGTTAAATTATACCATAAATACATTGATTTAAAGTTAAATTGTGTTCTATAACATCAATAAAAGTAATATTTATATTGTAGAAGATATAAATTAATTGAAAGGTTATCCGAAGGGCATGATATGTTTAATAAATTTCTCAATGCATTAATAAATAAACATTTTCCACAAGCATCCGGTACATTTATTCAGCCGGACATGGTACTGGACTGGGATGATTCAAAGTGGCAGAAGGAGCTTTCATATTTAAAGGAAGTCAGAATGAAATACATTGTCATAAATACTTTTATCGTCCAGAATAAAAGTATTAGAAGAGTATACAAGACTTCAATAAAAGATGAATCTGAAACGGGTTCCCTTGATACAGTGGATATATGTCTAAGAAACTGTGAAAAATCTGGATTTAAAGTATTCCTTGGAATCAATTATAATACCATGTGGTGGAAAATAGGACCCAGGAAACCCACCTGGCTGTATAAACAAATGAGAAAGGATAATTTTGCAATTCAGGAATTATACGAAAAATACCATAAAAAATATAAAAATGCCTTCTTTGGCTGGTACTGGGTGTATGAAGTTGATAATCTCAATTTTAAAAAGCGGAATGATTTTAAGATACTGGCCAATGCTGTCAATATAAACTTGAATTATATGGGAAAAAGTAATACAAGACTGCCCGTTATGATATCACCTTTTATGAACTCAAAATATTCATCTCCAGAAACTTATGCCGACAACTGGAGATATTTTTTCAAACTGTGCAATTTTAAAGAAGGAGACATCTTCTGTCCCCAGGATTCCATAGGAGGAGGTGGTCTGAATATATCAGAATTGAGAGAATGGTTTAAACATCTTAATAAAGCTGTAAGATCAACAAAGGAACTCTTATTCTGGGCTAATGTTGAAACCTTTGATCATAATAACTGGTGCAGTGCACCCATGAAGAGATTCATAAGACAGATGAGAATTGAAAATCCCTTTGTAGACAATATAATTACCTTTTCCTATAGCCACTACTACAGCCCGAATAATATAAAAAACGGTTTCCATAGAGCCTATAAAACATACATATACCAGCATAAAATTTATGACGGACGTCCTGAAACACCAAAGTGGTTTAAAATCGGCAAAGTAAATAACAACACTTTGATTCAATGGGAAATATCCAGAAATGCAGCAGGCTACAAATTGTATTGCAACGGGGAGGAAATTTACTCTTCCACAGTCCAAAGAAACTACGGCGGCAATAAAAAGCAGCCCTGGGGAGAATTTATATACAAGAATGCTCCATTAAAATCAAAATATGAAATAAGAACTATTGATTTTTGGGGAAACATGTCAAGAAAAATTACAGCAAAATTACAATAATCTTAATTTATAGCTGCAGTAACCTTTTTTCACTACTCAAGAACTTTTTCCAACTTTATCTGCAATCATTTTTTGAAGTATCATATCTTGTAGTTCCCCTGCCACTCATTTAGCTTTATTTTTTCAGGAACAAATATCGTGTACTTAACCCATTTGCCCTGATTAACCTTCTCCACCCCATTTCAGCAGCAAGTTTGTACAAAAATCTTGGAAAATTTGCTGTAATAAATATACTTTCTTCTGAAGTACATTTCAATATATTATCTGCAAGCTGCTTAAATGCTTTCTCCAGGTTCTTTTTAGGTCCATGTCCAATTTGGACATTTTTTAACGATATAAGCATTCCACCTGCCCCGATTCCAATCCCCTGTCCCCATTTAAGCCCTGATTTCATGCACCAATTCTCCATTATTTCAATTGCCAGCTTATTTTGATGGCCCTCGTAAAATCCACAATTCACCAGGCAATAAACTGTAATTTCTTTTTCCCCTATAGATGCAAAGAACATTTCCAGCTGAACAAGACAGCTTAACAAATGAGATGGAATTCCATCTACATATAGAGGAAAAACAAATACAAGAATATTACAGTCAGCTAATTTTTTCATTTCTTTAACAGCCAATTGTCCTTTGTTAAAGTGATATTCAGAAATTATACTGTTGCTGCAATCTAAAAGTGGCCTCAAATCCTGTAATATACAACCAGAGGCACTATTTTCAATTTTGGGACTTCCATTAATAAGAGCTATTTTCATAATATCTGTCCTTTCATTTCATTAATGTCATGAATAAATGTAACTTCATTTGCACTGCAAGCCAGATTAATGGAGTTTGCCCTCACCAGCTTTTGTGCGGTACATTTTTCTTTTTCCGTTATATCTTCACCATAAAACCATACCTTCATATCCATATGGTTGTTATAGCGCCTTCTATGATGCATTTCTCCATTCTTCACCACAAAATACGGGTGCAGATATGAAATACTCCGGTCCAGCACATTTTTCACAAATGGACTATATCCACCATAACAGCACTTGCTTATAATGATAAAATTTTTACATTTTGAAAGATATTCTCCCATATCACTATACTTATCACGTATCACACACTTTGCTGGTGTCTTTACCCAGCATCCAAAACATCCTATGCAGTGATGTATCATATCATCATTTGAAACAACTTTTACTTCATCTGATAATTTAAAAAATATTTTTTCAAACTCATTAACTTTCAAATCATGTATCAATAATTTCATTTTACTACCCCAATCACAATATAAATATATACTAAAATATAGTGAAATAAATACTTTAAGTCAATATTCAAAGTATGATATAATAGATATAAAATTAATATGTCTATGTTTGCGGAGGAACCATTTTGGTTGAGAATGAAAATATAATTAAAAAACTGGAACAATACCTTGAATATTTTAAAGACAAGAATATAAGCATAAGTATAGAGGGCGAATCAAGCAGATTATTATCCTATGACAATCCTGTATTTTATAAAGACGATACTAGTATTATAGTGGATTCGGTAAAGAAAGATAATAAATTTGAGGTGGAATTATCTTCTATAAAAAATTGCACCAAAGACGTCTGTGGAGGACTGCAGGCTGTATTGATAATATTAAATGATAACACATATATACAGATTTATAATAAATAATTGTTTTTAGCTCATTGAGTACAGTTTTAAGAATTCTTCCTTTATACCATAAATACTTTTGTATCCCCCATTCAAATCAAATAATTTTTTCAGGAAATTTATCTGACGGTGTGACAATTCCAATTCTTCATACCAGGGTTTTTTTATTCTCGACTTTTTTACAAAAGAAGAATAGTATAAATAAAGAAGTAAATGCCCAAAATATGAGAAATCATCATAAAATTTATATTTTATATTATCAACGTGTCTTGCAAGCCCAAAATCTACAAGACTTATTCTATTCTTATCTATAATTACATTGGGTATTCTTATATCCCTGTGCACAATATTCCTTTCGTGAAGATACTGCATTATATTTATTATTTCAATTCCTATTTTATAAATCTCTCTTTGGTTAAACTTATACATATCATTAAATATCATATCTTCCAGAGTTTTTCCCTTCTTATATTCCATAATATAGGCATAGGTTCTACCATTTTTTATTATATCAAATATTTTGGGAATTGAAGGATGATTTATTGAGGCAAGTATCTCCTTTTCGAGCAGGATCTTGTACTCTTGCCTTTTCATTATTTTAGGTTTTATTTCTTTAAGTACATACTGTCTTCCATTCAATTCAACCAGATAACATATTCCAAACCGTCCTTCTCCTAAAAACTTTACAATTACATACCCACCATAAAAAGAACCTGGTGGGCATATCTTTTTCTTAAAAAACGAAATCATGACCGTGAACTTCTGTAGTACCTTCTACGTCTTCTTGTGGAATCATCAGAATAGGACCTAGAAAATGAGGCAAAGCCACTCAAAAGCCGTCTTAAAAATCCTTCTCGTTTGTAATAATTGCTGCCTTTCTTATAATCTCCATAGCGCCGTCTATCCGATGATCTTGAAAAAAAGCCCATAATATCATCCTCCAAACCTTATACATGTATTTGTATACTATAAATCAATAATACCATAATAACAACACTTCATCAATTTACCATATCATTTCCATGGACGTTTATTTCCCAGCCATCCTTGATTTTGCCAGTATTCTTTATCAACAGGATTGATAGTAAATTTTTTCTGCACAAAACGCATTATATAAAAGAGAATTTTTACTTTCGTACTCGGTTTTACATTATTGGATTTACGTAGAATTTTGGCAGACAGCTTTGCTACATCTTTTTTAATTCCGGCCTTTTTCTTTTCACTTACTCCCTGCCAATTTACAGCTGCAACTGCTTTACCATAGGTAAATATCCTGCCCACACCCCAAAATGTCAGACTATCCACTATATCTTTATTGGTCGATTTTATACCCCCTCCGGCAGCCGTTGAAACAACCAGAGCAATTTTGGAAAACATAGTTTTATTGGGACGGTGCACCATCCATTGAAAGCCAAAATGATCGAGCAGTGCTTTCATCTGTCCACTTGCATGAAAAACATATACGGGACTCGCAAAAATCATGAGATCCGATTTTTCAATTGCTTCCCTTATTAGATTAACCTGACTGTAATGGGGACATGATTTTTCACTTATGGTGAAACATGAGCTGCATCCACAACAGAAATCAGACATATCTTTAGGAAGAAAAAATTCTATAACTTCACTTGTTTCCGGTTTTAATTCTTCCAAAAATAGTCGTGAAATATTATAGGTACTTCCCCGATGTTCCGTGCCGTACACTGCCACAATTTTCATAAAATTCTCCTTAATCAATAATATTGTAATATCATTTTAAACCTGATACTACAAGAATGCAAGAATGACCCTTGATACTACCGTTCCTATTATAATACCCCCTATAATATCAGTAGGATAATGAACATATAGGTATATTCTTGAAATGGATATAAAAAATGCCAGGCTCATGAAAATCAGTCCATACTCTGCAAAATATTCGGAAAGAACTCCTGCTGCAGCAAAAGATGATAAAGTATGCCCGGAAGGGAAAGAATAGGTTATTGGTTTTGCAATTATCAACTTGATATTGTTGGACACATTAAAAGGTCTGGAACGTTTTATCAAATTTTTCAGCACTCCCTCTCCAATAATTGTACTTATTATCAAGGTTATCAGTACAACTTTTCCCTCATATCTATACTGCCTGTTCATTAATAGATAACTGGATATGGCAATCCAGACAGCTCCCGCATTTCCCAGCTTTGTCATCATCCGCATAAATACATCCATATATTTGTTTTTTAAATATTTGCTTATAAAAAGCATTATGCACATATCAAATTCATGCATCAATACCATCATTATCTTAACCTCCAACATAATGAATTCCCTTTAAATCATTGTATCATTTAAAAATTCAATATGCGTTAAAACAATGTAAAATTTATTTCGCTATAATAAGATCCATCACATCCCTTCTCATGCTTTGAGGAACTTCTTTTGACGGTTTACCCAAGCGCACAAGCATCTGTATGGTATATCCATCCGGAGCATAGCTTTGATGAATACTTTTATATGGCTCTTTCATTTCAGGATATTCCTCTAGTACCTGACTGAGCGGCTGCATGACAAGTCCAATTCCATGAGCTTCCAGTATTAATTTGCTGTAAAGCATGCCACTTTTTACCTGGCTCAAACGGCTGTTGTCTTTTGTAATAATCATTGCATAAGCGGGCGTATTATCAACAGATACACGGGTAGACTTGATAAAATTATCCGATGCAGCTTTTCCAGTATTCATCCCCGGGAAAATAGTAACCACCCCCTGAACAAGGTGCTTCATAATTCCAGAAGTTCCCTGACCTTCAACAGAAAAGCCATAGCGATATTTGTTTTTCTGGTATTCATTGGGACGAAATATAATTTGTGATTCTTTCATTGCATCAGTTACACCTGCTTCGATGACTGCTCCCCTCATTACATAATTACTTAATTTTTCAACATTTTTCTTATCTTGAAAAACTTTTACCGACATTTCATTATTGCCATTGATTCTTTCCAAATGATCTACTTGTTCAGGGGACAACTTGGCGGACAAATATGCCAGCCTGTTAGTATCAGGTAAAAACATGAATTTATACAAAGAATTATTTATAGGATTTGTTTTTGTCAATGTGATTTTTGCAACCGGTTTGTTTGCCATGCTTTTCAATAATTCCTTTTCATCATAACCGCCTTCAGGGAATAAATCTATTGTAGTTCTGTATCCCAGCTCATCTCCTGCCACACTGACATACTCCAGGAATGTTCCCTGTGTAATCATCATTTGCCGAGCAAGAGGGTCCACTGCACTCGTCAATCTTTCATTATCAGCATATAAATAAAATATCCTGTCGTTATTTTTGTCCAGCCTGATTTTCCACGGCTGCATATTATGCCCATTTGAGGATAACAGTCCATGAGCCACAAGACGTATCCTGGGATCATCAAATTTCTGGGAATAGGTCTTTTGCCACGGCTCCAAGTATTTTGGCTTTTCAAAAATTCCACTTACCAAAAATAAGGAAGCAAAGGCACCAACAAGTATTATTCCAAAACAGGAAAATATAATAGTTATCATTTTTTTAACCTTCTTTCTATCCATTGACAATTCCTCCATTTGCAGTTTTTATTGACCTCATAATAAGCTCAAAGGCGAATGATATTAACTCTTCAGGTTTTGTCCCATGATAATTTTCAATATAGTTCTTCTTTTTATTTGCAGTATTGTATACCCCCAGCATACAAGCCCACAAGACAAGAGCTGTTTTTACAACATCCAGATCACTGAGGATGGATTTTTCCAAAATACCCTTTTTCAATGTTCCTGTCAAATATCCCAGTATTTTTTCCCCAAGAGCATAACATTCTTCTCGTGATTGGTCTGGAATCCCCTTTTGAAAGTCCATTTCACCATTTTCATATTCCATAATTGCATCAAAATATTCTGGATAATCATTACTAAATTTATATATTATAAGAGCCATCCTTTTAATTTCTCCAATTGCATTACATTTCTCTCCTTCCTTTAATTTCTTCTGAAGCATATCAATCAATAACTTATATCCTCTTGTCATAACTTCAAAATAAATCTGCTCTTTGCTATTAAAATACACATACACTGTTCTCTTACTGAACTCAGCCTCTTTGGCCACATCATCCATGGTAGTATTGTCATATCCTTTTGCAAAAAAAATTCTCTCGGCTGCTTCAATAATATCTTTTCTGCGAATCTCCTTTTCTTTCTCCCTGCGCTCATTGATTCCCAATAATATACACCTCTCTTGATTTACTTGAGTGTTGTAAAGTAAACTATTAGTTTACTTGATTTTATACTACTTTTTTTACACTGTCAATAGTATTGACTTAAGCAATATTTACCGGTTAGAATTATACATGATGAATAAATTAAAGGAGGAATATAATGCTGTATAGAAAATTCGGCAACACAAATGAAATGGTTTCAATTCTAGGCTTTGGATGTATGAGGCTTCCTCTACTGTCCGGAGGAAACCCGAGCAAAATAGATGAAGAAAAATCAAAAGAGCTTATCCGCTATGCAATTGATCATGGAGTAAATTATATAGATACTGCGTATCCTTATCACGGCACAGGTATGAACAAAGGAGGTCAAAGTGAGCCTTTCGTCGCAAAAGTATTAAAGGATGGTTATAGGGAAAAAATAAACCTGGCCACCAAGCTTCCCAGCTGGCTTATAAAGACAAGGGAGGACATGGATAAATATTTAAATGAGCAGCTGGAAAGATTGGAAACAGACCACATAGATTTTTATCTTGTACACAATATAAACAGCAAAGTGTGGTCCACACTAAAAAAGGCCGGAATTAATGAATTTCTGGATCAAGCATTAAAAGACGGGAAAATAAGCTATGCAGGATTTTCATTTCATGATAAATTGAATCTCTTCAAAGAAGTAATAGATCATTACAACTGGTCTTTCTGTCAGATACAATACAATTATCTGGATGAAAATTTCCAGGCCGGGACGGAAGGCCTAAGGTATGCGTCTCAAAAGGGACTTGGAATCACAATCATGGAACCTTTAAGGGGAGGTAATCTTGTCAATAGCCTGCCTGAAAAAGCCAAAATGATTTTTAATAAATCGGATATAAAAAGGACTCCGGCAGAATGGGCGTTGAGATGGGTCTGGAATCATCCCGAGGTATCAGTAGTCTTAAGCGGCATGAATGAAATGGATCAAATTAAAGAGAATATAAATTCAGCAAATGAAGCCTGTCCAAATTCATTGACAAAACAAGAACTTGATATAGTTGATAAAGTCAAAACCATATTTATGAAAAAAATCAAAGTAAATTGCACTGGCTGCGAATACTGCATGCCATGCCCCAACGGAGTCTGTATTCCCAGGTGCTTTACTTTTTACAACAACTATAATATGTTCGGCAAAAAAGAAGATTATGATCGATTTCTTTTGCAACGAGAAAAAGCATCAAACTGTATAGAATGCGGAATCTGTGAAAGTCATTGTCCACAAAATATATCAATTCGCAGGGAATTGAAAAATGTTATAAAAATATTTGAATAGAATTTACTCATATTGGGAATACAAATACACTCCACCAATGACCACTATACCTCCTATAATCTGCAAAACACCCGGAACCTCTCCATAAATAAGAACTGCTAAAGCAGAAGCAAATACCGGCTCCAATAATTTAGTGGAAGATACAAAAGAAGGGCTTAAATATTTGAGACACCAGCTGAATACACTATGTCCTAATAATGTACAGGAAATTCCAAGCAAAAGTCCAAGAATAATTTCCTTGATTCCGTATCCATAAATTGCTGTATCAGTGAAAAAGTCGAATAACAAAAGTGTCACAAGACATGCACTATAGGTTATAAATGTATATACAGTTGTACTAATATGATCCCTCTGTTTTTTCCCGATCAATGTATACACTGCAACCATAACAGCCCCCAACAATGCCAGGCAATCTCCATACAATACATTTTTACCGCCGCTGCAATCATTCATGGCAATTACAACACTGCCTGCAAAAGTAATTGCCATTGCAAGTATTCCCTTTTTATTTATTTTACCCTTAAATATAACTACAAATCCAATAGCAGCAAAAATAACCTCTGTACTTACCAATATTGTTGAACTGGCAACTGATGTAAATTTCAGGGACTCAAACCATACCGAAAAATGAATTGCAAGGAAAAATCCACTCAGTATGTTCCAAAGCACATCATTTTTTTCTAACTTCGAGATTTCACCTCGAAATTTTGTTACTACTATCGGAAGCAGGATGAAAACCGTCCAGCCCAGACGGTAGGTTGCTATTACCAGACTTGGAGCCTCTGAATATTTTATAAATATAGATGAAAATGATACTCCAAACACACCAAACAGCAAAAGTATCTTGGGATTAACTACAGTCAATTGTTTTTCCATAATTTTTCTCTCTTCCATTTAAATCTTCTCATTTTTAAATCTTCTTGTGTAATCAGATTAAATACAAAAAATATATAATTATTATAACACCTACAACATCCTCAATAAAAGTTTTTGACATAAATAAAAGGCCATTGGCAGTTCAAGCTGCTTATGACCTTTTATTTTAACTTTTCATTTATTTCCTATATATTAGTGCATACCCGGCATGGTACCTATAATTTCAGGATTTACCATTCCAAATATCATTGCAACATGTGCAACTATTAAAAATCCTCCTACAAGGATAAAATGGATTTTCAGTTTTTCTTCACTGGTCCTGTTTCTATATATTATACCCAATTCCATAAGTGCTATTGGCAGCAGGAAGACTACTCCACTTAAATAAAATCCTACTGCAACCACATCAACCCAAGTGTGCCATCCACCCCCGCTTGTAAGCGGTACAACTGCATTTATAAATAAATAGATGAATATTCCTGTAAAATAGAAACCATCAAAAATTCCCACAATTTTATTTAGGGTTCTTATTCCACCTGATTCAACCCTATTGTATATTATGAAAAATTCTGTAATAGTAAGAGCTTCCGCACATATTACAGGCACAGCCATAAATATAATCAAATTCCAGGGCTGGTTGTCCATCAGCAGTGACATATAGTGTGTCATATTCATAATTATTAACCTCCAACAATTTTAAGTATTAATTACAGTAGGATTTTATCAAAAAGATATGGAGATATTATGAAGGTAACTTAATTTTCCGGGCTGCTTTTTCTACTTATGTTAAATCCCTGTCCCAGCACTTCATGGGTGTTACTTATTATTACAAATGCACCTGGATCAATACTTTTTATCAATTCCTCAAATTTATTTAATTCTGATTGACTCATAACAACCATTAGTATCATACGTTTTTCTTCGGTATATCCTCCAAAACCTGAAATCTTTGTAACTCCTCTATTTAAATTCTTCAATACTGCAATTCTTATATCTTCTATTCTGTCGGAAACTACAAAAGCCATTTTTGATGCTGTAAATCCCAATTGTATCAAATCAATGGACCTGCTGGTTATAAACAATGCTATTATGGCATATAGTGCCCTGTCTGCACCGAATACAAATCCTGCAGCAACTACTACAATGCCATCTATTATTCCTTGAGAATTTCCCATACTTATTCCCGTATATTTATTGACAATGCTGGCTATTATGGAAGTACCCCCGGTAGAGCCATTGCTTTTAAATACAAGTCCAAGCCCTATTCCAGAAAGCAGTCCTCCAAATATAGTTCCCAAAAGTGGATTCAAGGTTACATAATGCATATTTCTTGTAAAAAATATACATAACGGCAAAATCAATGATCCAAATACACTCCTTGCAGTGAACTTTTTACCCATTATAAATAGTCCCAAAAAAAGTATTGGAATATTTCCACTCCATTGTACAATTGCAGGTTCTATATTGAATAATCTTTGTGTCAGCAAAGATATTCCCACAATTCCACCACCAGCTATCTGATTGGGTTTTAAAAACAAATTGAACCCCAATGCCACTATTATACATCCAATCAGCATTCTCATATACTGAACTAAATAATGATACTTACTATTGGCCATTTCAATAACTCCTTTATTTTTTAAGTTTCTTACCATAATAAAGATGCGAATACAAAGCATTGTCCATCTGTGCAATTTCAGGCAATGCACCCCATTCTGAAAACCCAAATTTTTTCAGGAGGGCAATACTTCCACTATTGCATGACAATAAAATGGCTATCATATTTACGAAACCTTTCTCCACGGCCTTCTGAATAGTATACTCCATCAATCGGCTTCCAATTCCTCTTCTATGGTAGTCAAAGTCGATATAATAACTTATTTCGCAAACATCACATAATGCTTTCCGACCGGGACGATATGGAGAAATATATGAATAACCTACAACTTTCCCTTTCATTTCATAAACAAAAATTGGGAACCTGCCTGTTTGATGTTCGCTGAACCACAGTTGACGTTCTCTCACTGTAAAAGTTCGTATATCGCAGGTACAGCGCTGTGTTAAAATTGCCTGGTTATAGATTTCTGTTAATCGGGCCAAGTCTGTTATTTCAGCTTTGTGGATACCATCGCATGCTTTTATGTTGCTCAATTTCTCTCCTCCTTAAAATATAAATACCATAGGATTTTTTCCTTCTAGATATTTATATTCCCTTCCATGTATATTGCAGCTTTCCCGCTGACTTTGACCCTGCTTTCAGCCATTTCACAATATAGCATTCCACCGCGTTTTGAAATTTGCTGTGCCAGCATTTTTTCTTTTCCCAGTTTCTTCGACCAAAATGGTATCAAGCTGCTGTGTGCGGAACCTGTTACAGGATCTTCATTTACTCCAAGTTTCGGGTAAAAGCATCGTGATATAAAGTCCACATCATTTCCCCTCGCAGTAACAATAACCCCAAGTCCTTCCTTCACTTTTATCATTTTAGAAAAATCCGGTGAAATATTTTTTACCTGCTGCTCATTTTGAAGCAGGACAAATAAATCTCTGGACAAATATATGCCTTCAACTTTTGTCTTCAAAACATCTTCAATTTCTACTCTGGAAATTTCAACTTTTCTGGGTTCCCTTGAATGGAGGTCCATCTCATAAAGATCGTTTATTCTCTTAACTCCAAGAACTCCACTCACAGTATTGAATTTCATTTCATCTATTCCAACATCAACATAATTGGATATAACATACGCCGTTCCAAGGGTTGCATGTCCACATAAATCTATTTCAGCTTTTGGTGTAAACCACCTCAAGTCATAGCTGTTTCCGTTTTTAACTACAAATGCTGTTTCCGACAGATTGTTTTCATATGCAATTTTCTGCATCAACTCTTCATCTATTGCTCTATCAAGTACACATATCCCTGCAGGATTTCCTTTGAAAACACGATCGGTAAACGCATCAACTACATAGTATTTCATTTATAAAATCTCCCTTCAACATCTTTTAATTTTAAAATCAAACTAACCCCTAGTTTATGTTATTGTGTATTACCTTTATCAATATTTCTGTATAATTTCATATCCCGACTTTGAAAGTTCATTCACAGCATTTGATATTTCTGAATCCTTGACAAGAATATAATCTGTATTATATGTAGAAATTGCAAATATACTTATTTTGCTTTGCGACAATATTTCACTAATTGAAGCTAAAATACCTACCAATGAAAAATCAAGTGGTCCTTCAATTTTTAAAATTCTCCAATTTTTTTCACATTTTATATCATCGGGAACATTATTTTGCATACAAACGATAGATAACTCTTCTGAAGTTCTTGTTATTGAACAAAAGTCGTTATTTCTTGTCCATTCAGGGACAGTATCATTTTTATTTAACCTGCAAACACAGAATTTTTTCTCTAATAATTTTATTTTTAATTTTTCCCACATAAATTTTAACCTTCTTTTCTAAATTTAAACAGTAATATCATAATTTTTTCTGTATGCTTTATGATTTCTAATATCTAAAAACTCCCTGAAAGGCTGATTATTTTCATATTTCCAAACAACTATAAACGTAGGTTCAACTTCTATAACTACTTCATTTGTCATATGTGAATATTTATCATAGGAACTTCTATACCTTTCTCTGAATTTATCAATAAATTCTCTGTTTTCACCTAAAAAAGGATGCTGCTTTATGGATGCAACACCTTGAACTTGAACATTATCTACACATAATGCCACATTGGGATTTTCAAGTATCTGCCTATATTTTAAAAATGTTTTATCAGTTTGAAAGTAAATTTTATTTTTAATTATTACACAGCTCATGCTTCCAGCTGTGACTAGATCATTGCAACTCGTTGCAAGAACCATTACTCTCTTGTCATCAAGCAAGTTAAAAATTTCCTTTTCAAGCAAACTAAAATTAATCTCCATCAGCAATTCCCCTTTTCAACTATATCATTTGCATCCAGTCATCTTTTAAAATTTTACCATAGTCAATCATATTTTCATTCTCCATTCAAAATAGTTTCTATTCCAGCAGATTTATTTCCAATTCAATTTTCTGCATTTTTGTTTCACTGCTGCTTGAATTGCATTCTTCAAAAGAGTAGTTCCAATTCCACGATTTTCTCTTAAACTGTCCAGGAATATTATTTCACACTCGCAATTTTCAATTTTATAGGTTACAAGCCCAACAATTATTTCATTGTCATACATAACAAAACCATTCAGCGTTGTCATATCTATTATTTTTCCTCTAACTACCATATCTGTTGAAAACCAGTTATTCCTTATGAATTCATTGATCTTCTGCCTATTTTTATCGCAAATTAGCTTTATATCCATATATTGTCGATAAAATGATGCAGTCTTCTAACTTTTTATGTGTGAATATCCATAATAATTTTTGATATATTCTCTATTCTCTCCTCTTTCTGTACCAGCAAAAAATCCACGTAGTAATTTTTCCATTCATCTTCAAAACTTTCCCTGTAGTTTGTCAAGTACTCAAAGGAAAGCTTAAAATCGTCATCTTCCAGATCATCATAGAATACATTTGCACCAAGCAAGGCAAGATAAATGTCATCAGCATTTCGCATGACAATACTGTATTCATCTCCAAAGAAGCATTCAGAATTCAAAATGTCTATATAATCTTCCAGGGAATGTACATTTTCTTGTATAATGGCAACTTTGTTTTTTACATCCTGAGATTTTGAGATTTCATCTACAACTTTGTTGAATTCATAATTACTCATCCTCGCTCCATCTTGAAAAATAAATTTTTTCTCTACGCTTTCCTGTTCCTCTACAATAACCATACTGGAAAGATTACCACTGCTGCAGGTTTTGGAGAATCTTATCCTAAATGAATTTCCATACTTATTCAGATAATCCACAAGTAATGAATCTTTAATATGATATTTGTCTATAATTTTTTTTAAAACATTATCTGCAGCATTAAGAAGCTTATCTTGATTTTTACTTGAGAGAATCTTTTCTAACATATTAAATTCAACTATGGATACCGCAGTCCTTTTTTCAAAACTTCCGCATAAAGTCAGAAAAAAGCACTGGTCAAAAACCACTTGAAATATATTAACCGGTAATTCAAAAACATCTGCCCTGTACTTTTTCCCATAATTCAAAAGTATTTTTTTAACAAGGCAATCTCCAAAAAGTCTGCAGAAATCTGTTTCAAGTTTCAACTCTTCAAGATACTGTTTTATATAAAAAATGCCTTTTATACTCATATCATCAAAGATCAGAGGATAATCCATGCTGGAAACTGTGTCCTGGGCTGCAAAAACTATATCATAATTCTTGAAAAACTCGGGAAGTGCATTATCTATTGTGTCATTATATATAAGAACGGGAACATTAAGCCTGTTCTCCTTTATATCCTCATAGAGCAATTTACATTCATCTACAGTCTTTTCAATAACTTTAATTCCTCTATTGTAGAGATCAAATTCATCTTGTAAATGTGATGGATATAAAGCTTCAGCATATATCTTTTCTCTCTTTCCTGCTTCAATAGTATAATAAATCGAATTTAACATATGAAAAACAGTATCCTCTTTCAAAGAACTGCACTTTCCTTTCGTATATCTTTTTATCAAATTCTGAAGAATAAATGAAATGGATTCTTTCAATATTAATCTTCCTCCTCTTTCGTGTTGATAAGATCTCTGCCATTTTTAAAATTGCATACTATCTTTTCAACTCCCTTTCCCATTACAAGTTCAATTGATCCTCTATAAATTTCATTATAAAAAAACATTATACTCTCAAGAATTTCACTATCAGACAGAAGATCAGATGTGGAATTTTTTAAATAGTGAAAAACTTCATAAATATCATTTACAGTTTCCACAGCATTTTCTTGATTTACATAGGGTGATTTTCCAACTTCTTTTATAATAGAGTGGATAACATCCATATTGATTTCCATCCTGCCTGTAGATTTTAAAGTTTTGTCTCTTTCTGTAATTATTTCTTTTGCATCTTTTACAGTAAGTACAATACCTTCTTTCTTCAATTGTTTGTTTAATTTTATAATTTCATTTGTCCTGTCGTATCGAGACATGCTTATTGAATTAAAAATTTCCGGCAAATACATTATTTTCCCCCATTAAAATTTTAATTTTGAGTGCTTGACATTTTCTTTCTTTTATGATATAGTTAAAGTATATATAATTTTTATATAAGTGATAATTTTATTATATCATAATTGCGGATAGAATCAATATAATACTATATATTTCATCAGAATTTTAATTAAAGGTATTGTTAATTATGTCAGCTTTTAGCCACTTCCATAGTCCCTCAATTGGGAAATTAAATTTTCTGGTGTATACTCCCAATATAATTTAAGTTTCGTTTGAATTTTTTCCTTTTCCATATTTCCGATTTTCTCGGAACCTTCGAACTTTCATAAGTGTTGCACACGTATTGTCACACCATCTTCGGGTATGATTTCTGCTTTCGTCATAAAAAATCCATCTGCATTCAAGATTTTTACAAAATTTAACTCTTTTTATGTCATATTTAGTTATTAACTCAGCAAAAGAAAAAACAATTTCAAATATAATCAAATCTAAATCAGAACCAATTGGAATTGTTCTTAAAAACAATTTATTTTTATCCTTTTTTAATACTTTACAAAATGAGAAATTTTTAAGATATTCATTTATTTTATTAATATCTTCTAAAATCTATTGTGTTTCTCGAACATATATCATTTGCAGCACTGCTCAAAAAATCTCTAATTTCCAATAATGTATCAATTATTTCTTCATAATTTATATAGTTAAATGATAAATTTCACTTTACGCAAAAATTTTTGAACCAGTTTTTGTCCTTTAAAGGTTCTTTAAAAATTTTATGCGTTTTATACCACTGACTATTAATAAAATCAATACATAAGAATTCCATTTTTGTAACCCCCATTTATAATATTGACCGTTACATAGATGCATGCTATTATTTTATTATAACAATGTAACCACATTATGCAAAATAAACAGTTATACTAGCCGTAATAAAAAGAGGAATAAATGAAAAATTATGTTGGTAATTTTATAAAACAAATCGAATCTTATGGTTTTAAAGCAAGAGTTATTTCCATTAGGCATATGAAAGAAATACAACGGAAGCACTTGAGAGGAATAGATTTATAGTGCATGCGGGAAATTGCATTACACTGCAAAATGAAAGTGAAAAAGATTTTCCTGAATGGTTGAACCCGAAATGGAACAACTCTGTAATAGGATGTATAAGGTGTCAAATTATCTGTCCTGTAAATAGAAAACATATCAATCACATAAAAAATTTGACCGAATTCGATGAACAGGAGACACAAATGATATTATCAAAAACTCCATTAAATAAATTTTCACAAACAACATACAATAAACTAGAGTTAATCAATTTTATAGAATATTATTATTTGCTTTCCCGTAATCTAGGTGTTTTGCTAAATAGACAAAATAAATAAAGGAGGATTTTTAAAATGAATGCAAGCGTAGCAATTCAAGTATTACCAAATGTAGAGGATGAAAATGTTATTCCTATTGTGGACAAGGTTATTTCCTATATTAAATCCAGAGGTGTAAGCATGTTTGTAGGCCCTTTTGAGACAACTATTGAAGGTGACTATGATGAATTGATGGACATAGTAAAAAAATGTCAGCTTATATGCATAGAGCAGGGAGCCCCAAGTGTAATGTCCTATGTTAAAATAAATTACAATCCAAAAGGTGTATGGAGCATCGAAAAAAAGACAAAAAAACATCATATAAAAACAGAGAAAATAAAATACTAGCCCTGTTTATATCAGAGCTAGTATTTAAAAATTCTAAGTCTATAAGCATTCATAGCCGTATCACCGAGTTTATCCATAAGCTTATAGTTGGCATATGCGCCGACCACTGCTCCAATTCCAGGTACCAGCTGCAGCATTTTCGCAATATCGATATAGTCCCTGTATTCCTGTTGAAAGGTTCTCCAGTCAAAACTATCCTTATCCTCAGGAAGTGATTGGGAATACTTCTCCCAATCAGATACAATATTATAAATCGCAATTCTTCTCTTGTCACTTGAGAAAGCTATTTGAAATATATACAATATATACAGACGCTCTTTGTAGTTTTTCATGTTGAAACCATAAATACCTGCCGTATCAAAGAGAAATTTTATCTTCAACCCCAAAAGTATTGGAAAATCGGCCAATCCAAGCAGAATTCCAGCTCCACCTGTCCCGGCACCGCTTAAAGCGGCGGTCTTTTTGTAGAATTTTATCTTTTGCCGAACCAGATCTTCCCTGGTTTTCAGATCCATCCTCTGAAGAGGAGCTTTTGCTCTATATCCGCTGCCATATATGACTGCCTTTACCATGCTTTTTATAGAATCAGTGATTGCATCGTTGACTTTTTCCGGAATTATACCTGTCATTTTATTTTGAATATTTTTTGCAAATTCATTTGCCAGACCAGGTTCCTTTCTAACTTTTTCCTGCCAAGCCAATAATTCCTCAAATGCTTTGTCTTCATATGATATCATAAGCCCACCACTTTATCTAAAATTTTTCTCAATAATGGAGTTTTTATTTCAATTGCCTTTTCAGGACACATTTCCTGACAGCAGTAACACCGAATACATTTGTCATAGTTATATTCCGGAGCTCTTCCATTCGATTTGTTCAAGCTTATGGCTTTTCCCTCAACAGGGCAACTTTTTACACATATGCCGCAGCGGATACATTTTTTCTCAACTACATATGGTCTCTGGCTTATAAGCTTCATAAGCCATTCTATTCTGTGAAAGGCCGATTTTTTTATGTCACCTCTGTAAACGTCAAAATCTTTCCTGCCGTACTCCCGTACGACCTCATCCATTGATTTTTCTCCTTGAGGAGTTAAAATTTCTATACAATCGTCCCTCCAATTGCCGACACTCCATTCTTCACCATTTACATTGGTTGGTACTGAAGCAGGATCAAGATTGATAAGTCTGCAGAAAACACTGTCAAGAGCAACAGGATCACTGGACATTAGAATAACCTTCATCTTTACAGGAGTCCCTGATGAAGGTCCATTTCCCTCCATAGCAACAATTCCATCCATAATATGAAGCCGCGGTTTCAGCATTTTGTTCAGATCGCAGAGCATCTTTGCAAACCGGTCTGCATTTTGATATCTGGCATGACTCAGTCCCTTATTGAAGCCATATACACATCCGAATGTATTCTTCACAGCACCGGTAATACGTTCCAGCGCATGGGTCTTCATTTTGCATATATTTATAATACAGTCGGAATCCAGGACTCCACTGCTTATTGTAAATTCTTTTGCAACCTTTCCCTCTGTAAAATCAACCTTTTTCCCCTGGGTGAAATCAGCTTCTTCAATTCCAAATTTTTCTGCCACTTTTGAAATTCCGGCATAATTGGATATTTTTATAGGATTGCCATTTCCAGGTGAATCGCCATAATATATTCTATTGTACCCTTCTTCCCTTAAAATTTCTGCTATGGCATTAAATACAGCAGGATGAGTGGTTATAGCCTGTTCCGGCAGTGCTTTTTTCAAAAGATTGGGTTTTAAAAGAATTTTCTCATCCTTTTCTATAAACTTTTCTATTCCTCCCAGAAGGTCCAGTCCGGTTTTAACGGCACTGTATACTTTGTGTTCATCATATTCCGCACATTCAAGCAATACTACCTTGCTTTTTTTAGAATTGCAACTTTCCATTTTATCACTCCATACTAAATCCTTTTTAGTGTAATAATTATATCATTTTTATTGAATTAGTCCAAATAAAAAAAACGAGTTATATTATTTCACTTTTTTTAATATTCGATTGATCTGGAATCAAAATTGAAATTAAAACCATGATACAACCAATAAACATCTTAAAAGAAACATTTTCTCCTAATATAAAATAAGAAAAAATACATGCTGTTATACTTTCCAATGACATAACCAACCCTGATATTGTAGGTGAAATAATTTTTTGCCCCTTCAATTGAAATAAAAAGCCTATTCCAAGTTCAAATACTCCACAGTAAAAAGTTCCTAATACAGCTTTTCCAGCTATGCTTTTTGGAAAAGGCTCCAGTAAAAAAGCAGCCATAACTGAAAAAACACCACATGTTATAATCTGGATCGTATGGATTCCTTCTGATGACACTTTTTGTGGGATGTCATCAATTTTTATAATATAAAATGCATAAATGACTCCACAAACCAGACACAATATATCACCTGAACCAATGCCCAATCCTTCGTCCAAAGTAATGAACCCAATTCCCGACATACAGATAACTGCAGCAACTATATCCTTCAATCTTAATTTTTTTCCCTTCCAAAGAAACTCTGTAAATGGAATCAGTATTACATATATATTTGTAATAAATGCACTTTTCCCTGCGGTTGTCCTGTTAATTCCTTCACTTTGAAAAAACATCGCACAAAATAGGATACTCCCTAGTATTGCTCCATCTTTTATATTTCTTTTTGAAAGTCCCCTTAAACTTTTACAACAAAACAAAACCATAAAAATTGAGGCAAATATGAACCTTGCTGCCAGATTCCACATTGGTGTCAACGATTTTAGAGAATCTTTTACGACTGCAAAGGAACTTCCCCATATCAAACTGCAAATCAGTAAATATCCAATTCCCCTAGCTTTCATGTTTTCATCCATATTATTTCCCTTCTAAAAAATCGGGACTATTACAAATGTAACAGTCCCGATTTTTTAATTTTATCTTGAAGATTTTACCTTTGTCATAACATCTACCATTGCAGAAGTAGACTCCGGATTAAAATCATTAATATAAAACAACTGCTTTTTCATTTTATCCGTTAATACACAGGCTGTATTTTTCGCAAGACTATCTGGCAAATGTGAAACTGCTGCTTTATTCATACACACATATTTATAAGCTTCTGTAAGTTTTGCCGATACATCCGGTCTCAAACAGTAATTAATAAATAATTCTGCTTCCTTTTTATGCTTGCTTCCCTTAAGCAGTACAAAATTATCAACAGAGAATGATTTTTTTTCATCATCCATTACAATTTGAAGATCTTTGTTCTCTTCCATGGCCTGAAGTGCATCTCCACTGTATACATTGGCCAGGGCAATTTCGCCTCTTGCAAGCATGGTTCTGGCATCACTTACATCTGAAATTGATTTAATGTAATCCTTCATATCAATCCAATAATCCGCTGTGGATTTAATTGTATTCAAGTCATTTGTCAGTGGATCCTTACCCATTCCAGTCAATGCGATACATACATCATCCTGCGGATCATCTGTCAAAACAATATTGTTCTTCAATGCATTATTTTTCAGGTCACTCATCTTTTTTATGGTTATACCTGATTTATCCAGCATTTTTTTATTCCCAACCCACAGACTTACAGTTCCCATATATGGCACTGTATACTGATTGCCAGGATCATACTGTAAATTTTTATAACTAGGATCTATATTTTTCAGATTCGTAATTGCATTTTTGTCATAAGGCTCCAAAAGTCCTTTTTCCTTCATCGATCTTATATAGTAATTGGTCGGAACGGCAATATCATATTCTCCCTTTTTCCCTGCAGTCAATTTGGCCATCATCTCATCATTTGATTCATATGTTGACTGTACAACCTGAATTCCATATTCCTTTTCAAAGCCGTCAAGTACATCCTGTGTCATATATTCAGACCAATTATACAGATAAATTTTGTCCGCATATCCGTTTTTTTTGGCTTCGGAATTTTTACATCCTGAAAAAACTCCCATAATCATGATACAACACATTAAAACAACAAGAATTTTCTTTTTCACAATTATTCCCCCTTATTGAATACTAATTTTCCATTTATATATGTTTGACATATTTTTGTCTTATAAAGCTCAGGAGCATCAATAGACAGCACGTCTTTATCCAGAACAACAAAATCGGCATCTTTTCCAGCTGAAATTGTCCCCTTTCTAGTCTCAAGGTTGCTTTCATAAGCTCCATTTACTGTGAGCACCATAAGTGCTTCTTCTACAGAAATTCTCTCGTCAGGATTAAGTGCTTCCATTCCTTTACTGCCAGGTTCCACACGATTTACCATGAGATGAAGACTTGTCATCGTATCTGCGGGAACAGTAACCGGCCAGTCACTTGCCTGGCTCGTAACAACACCTTTCTTTATGAAAGAAGCTGCAGGATATTCCCTGTCTGCACGTTCTTGTCCAAGAAATGGAACCTCCAGACTTCCATAATAGATCGGATTTTTAAAATGCCAGTATGGATTTATTACTGCTACCGTGTTCAGCTGTTTCATGCGATCTATTTGTTCTTTTTTAACTACCTGTAAATGTGTAACTGCATTTCTCCTGTCAGAAATTCCAGTTTTATTTTGGGCATATTCATATGCATTTAAAATATAATCAAGTGCTGCATCTCCTATTGCATGTGTATGGACTACATATCCTTCTTTCATGGCCCTCGTTACCAGTTCATTAAGTTGATACTGAGTAAACAGGCTTCTTCCGAAATCTCCCGGTGCATCACTGTATTCTTCCTTTAAGAATGCAGTATGGGCTTCAACCACGCCATCTACAAATATTTTCAATGTTGTAAGACGTACTTTGTCATAGTCAATTTTACTTTTAAGAATCTTTGCTTTTTCAAATACTTCTTCATAATCATCATCCGGCTCCAATGCATATGCTCCTGTAAAGGTAATTTTCAATTTCCCTTCCCTGGCAAGTTCTGCATAAGCTTCATATCTTAAATCATAATCCTTTCTCTTGTCAATCATCGGTTCAAATACGTTGGTTACTCCTGTTGAAAGAGCCATATCCTGATATGCCAAAATACCCTTTTTATAATTGTCTTTAGTATAAGCCGGCATAATATCCTGTATCAGATTGCCTGCCATCTCTTTCAGCCATCCCGTAGGCTTTTCAGTATATGGATATCTCACTATTATTCCACCATCAACCTCGGGAGTTTCTTCATCTATTCCAGCCATATCCATAACTTTGGAATTGATCCAAAAGGAATGCTCGTCTTCACTTACCATTACTATTGGAATTTCATCTGAAATTTTATCAAGCATGGCCGCTGTAGGTCCAATCTCGTCAAAAGCCCCGTTCTGGTATCCCTGTCCAAAAATTATATCGATGTTTCTATTGTTTTGATAAAATCGGCCTATTTTTTCCAGATACTCTTCAGCAGTTTCTACTTCATGAAGGTTTACTCCAAATACAATATCGGCAGTGCTTGTAACATGTGCGTGACCGTCAGTCATTCCTGGTATGACAATTCCTTCCCTGCTGTCAACAACTTTGGTATCATGTCCAAAATATCTTGAAACTTCATTTTGCTTTCCGACAAATATTATTTTACCGTCCTTTACTGCAAATGCCTCTGCAAATGGCAGAAACTTGTCTGCCGTAAATATTTTCCCTCTCACAATAAGATCTGCTTCCATAATCAGGCCTCCCTTTTTCTGAGAAATACTTTTTTCACCAACAGGTACATTAAATATGAAAATACAATTACGAATACAACAAGTGAAGATAATGCATACACGTCAGTAGATATTTTCCCTCTTACCATGCCATATACCTTGATTGGAAATGTAATTTGTCCGGCTCCACAGACAAAATAACTTATAATAACATCATCAACAGATAATGTTATTGACAAAAATGCACCTGAAACAATACCTGGAACCAGCATAGGAAGAGTAACTCTTTTCAATGTACGCCACTGATTTGCCCCCAAATCCATTGCCGCCTCTTCAATTGACCTGTCAAAATCGGCAATACGGGCTCTCAATGTAATAATTACAAATGGCACACAAAATGTAACGTGTGCAAAAACCAGAGTAGCAAACCCCATGCTGAAACCCATCAGTGTAAATGCTGCCAGAGAAGCTATACCTATTATCAGTTCCGGAATTACAATTGGTATGTAGAGAAGATTATTGATGAATTTTTTCAACCTGAAATCATATCGATACATGCATATTGTCGCAAGTGTACCTAAAACAACTGAAATGACTGTACTCACAACTGCCAGTTCTATTGTTAAAATCATATAGTCTATCAACTGATCTCCCTGAAACAAATGCCTGTACCATTCCAACGTAAATCCTTTAAATACAATATTGCTGTCATTTACATTAAATGAATAAATTACTACCATTATAATTGGAAGGTATAAAAACAAGTATACTAAAAACATAATAGTATAGGAGAAAAATCCTAATTTTTTCTTTTCTTTGCGTCTAACATTTTTCATTATTTTCCCCCCTTATGCCAGTTCATCCATGTTTCCAACTTTGGAATACAGCTTTATAATCACCAGAGTAAACACAATCAACAACACTGAAAATGCTGCACCAAAACACCAGTTACGTGCTACCATAAATTGATTTTGAACCAAATTTCCAAGATAGGTTGAATTTCCTCCACCCATGACATCCGCTACATAAAATGCTCCCAGACTTGGAATAAACACCTGGATTGTACCTGCAAAAATACCCGGCAGCGTCAAAGGAAAGACAACTCTAAGGAATGTATGCACCTTTTTTGCCCCAAGGTCATTGGCAGCTTCTATCAAAGTAGGGTCTATTTTTGAAATGGATGTTTGAAGCGGCAAAATCATAAATGGGAAAAATTCATATACCATGCCGAATAATACGGAGTTATCCGTATACAGCATTTTAACCGGAGAAGAAATTATCCCGGATTTCATCAACAAGGTATTTATTATCCCGGAATCCCTTAATATATTTGACCAGCCATTTAACCTTATTAAACCATTTACCCAAAAGGGAAGCATGATGAGCAGCAGCAAAAATGCCCTCTTTTTAGGTTCCACCTTGCTTACTAAAAATGCAAAAGGATAAGAAATGACAAGACATATCCAGCTGCTGTTAAATGCCAGAACTATGGACTTCCATACTACTTTCATATACAACGGATTAAATATCTGCTTGTAGCTGTCCAGGGAAAACTTCCATTCCACGCCTCCATATTGTCCCCGCGTTGCAAAGCTTATTGCAAGCACATAGACGAGAGGCAGCAAGAGAAATAAAAAAAGCCATATTCCTATAGGTCCAACCATGGATAAAACTGTCAATCTATTATTACTTTCTCTATTCTCCTTTTTTTGTAAAACCATGAGTCTTCCCTCCTTTACTTGAATACTGCATCGTTGATTATATTATAAAGTGAGTCATCTTTAGTATGCATTACAACTGCTTTTTCCAAATCCCAATAGACATTTACAAGAGTACCGTTGGAATCAGGTTTCATATCAGGGTGGTTGTTTACTTTTATACACTTTCCACTTGGCAACTGAACTACTGTCTTTATATTGGAACCTGTATATATATGTTCTTTTACAACACCGCTTAAGCAAAATCCTTCTATTGGTTCTTTTGACAATTTGGTGTGTTCAAGACGGACTGATATACAGACTATTTCATTCTCTTTAAATTTATCTCCAGCAGCTGACACAGTTCCATCTTCTGCAACAAGTTGAAGGTTTTTTCCGATTTTCTTTGAAACTGTTGCTTCAAATATATTTGATTCTCCAATAAAATCAGCTACAAACATGGTTTTCGGTTGTTCATAAATTTCCTTCGGAGTTCCAAGCTGTTCAAGTGTCCCCCTGTTCATGACTGCAATACGATCGCTCATGGTTAGTGCTTCCTCCTGGTCATGTGTGACATACACAAAAGTAACTCCCAATTGCTGCTGAAGGTGCTTTAACTCCAGCTGCATCTGCTTTCTCAGTTTTAAATCAAGTGCTGCCAAGGGCTCATCCAGAAGAAGAACCTTCGGATTGTTTACAAGCGCTCTGGCTATGGCAACACGTTGTTTTTGTCCACCTGACATTTCACCTGGCTTCCTCTTTTCAAAATTGCTCAGCTGAACAAGTTCCAGAATTTCTTCAACCTTCTTCTTGATTTCACTTTTTTTCATCTTTTTTTCCACAAGTCCAAATGCTATATTGTCGAAAACATTCATATGTGGAAACAGCGCATAACTCTGAAATACCGTATTTACATCCCTATTGTATGGCTGCAGATCAGTTGCATCTTTATCTGCAATTATGACGTTTCCCTCTGTGGGCCTTTCAAAGCCCGCTATAATGCGGAGGGTCGTAGTCTTTCCACAACCTGAAGATCCAAGCAGGGTTAAAAATTCTCCTTTATAGATATCCAGATTTATTTTTTTCAAAACCTGATTGTCTCCGAAATATTTACTCACATTTTTTACTTGTACAATAGGAACAGCATTTTCATAATCCATAGCAACCACCCCTTATATTATTAGACTCAACAATTTTATAAAATATCCTTGCCCCGCTCACCTGTACGTATTCTCATTACATCCTCCACATCCGATATAAATACTTTTCCATCTCCTACATTGCCTGTTGACAGACTTTCCACCATTTGAGACAATATGCTCTCCAAATCCTCGTCCCATACAATTGTCATAACATATAACTTTGGTATCAAATTAATACTCAAGCCCAATTTTTCAAACTCCGGGTTTTTAAATCCTTTTTGATGTCCACATCCCATGGCGGACATTACTGTAAGTCCGCTGTATTCATTCCTGGATAGAATTTTTTTCAGATCATCTAATTTTTCCGGTCTTATAATCACTTCAATTTTTTTCACAATACTTACCTCCCCAATAACCACCTTTATTTTTATAAAAATGATTATAAACTATCGTATAATACTATTGTCAATACAATATTTTATCTATCTCAAACTTTTAAACCTGTCATATCTCAACGCTGTAATATCAACTGCAGTCCTTTCTCCTTCCACCATTTGTGCCAGCATATATCCAACTGCAGGAGCTGTTCCAAATCCATGCCCTGTAAATGCACATGCAAGTATCAATCCAGGTACTTCATCAATATAACTGATAACTGGTACCCCGTCAATACTTAAGTCCAACCATCCTCCCCAGCTTCTTACGATCCTGGCATCTTTTAAAAAAGGTATATATCCCATTATGGCACGGCAGCCGGCAGACATGGTAAGAGAAGATGTCCTCAAGTCATACAATTTCATGTCATTTGCCTCCTCAAGCCCGGACTCTGACCCGAATACAAAAGATCCGTGCTTGCACTGGTGTCCGTAAAAATCTGCATCAGCCGTTCCAAGCATCATATCAAACATGGGAACCTGCATTTCAGTTACAAGTGCCTCTTCAAAATATTTTGTCATTGGTATGTCAATTCCAACTGTCCTTGCTATTTGGCGGCTTCCATATCCCGCAGCCAGAATAATATTTTCCCCTTCAAAAATCATGCCGTCCTCCAATATTATCTGACGTGCCCTTCCATGAAATTTCTTGATTGCTGTAACTTTAGCCTCTGTATAAAATTCAACGCCCAATTCAACCGCCCTCTTGTAATATGCAAGAGTTGCCAGCATTGGATTTGCATGACCGTCTGTAGGACACCAGCTTGCACCAATAATCTCATCAGATAAATACGGACATAATTCTTTTACTTCTTTTCCATCAATCATCCTCACATCAAGTCCCAGTTTCTGTGCTCCATCTGCAAGATTTTGCAATTTTGCCATATGTGCCTCCGTTTTGCCAAGCCTCAAATTGCCCGATTGAAAATACTCTACGTCCATCCCAAGTTCTTCCGACAAATTCGGCCAAAACTTTTCAACACTGTATATTGCATAGGGCAGTTCACGTTCATCCCTGCCTGACTGCCTGACTCCACCTCCATTTCTGCTTGAACCTCCATGGCCTATACTCTCCGACTCTTCAAGTACAATTACATTTTTGATGCCCCTTTTAGCAAGGTAATATGCTGCTGAATTTCCAACAATACCGCCGCCAATTATGACAACATCAGCATTTTTCTTCATCACAGATTGCCTCCGTCATTTCCTAATATTTTCATCTCCATTGGCCTCATGGGAGCCCGCGAAACAGCTGCTTCAACTTCAAGTGAAGACATTTTTAATTCTTTTGCCATTATGGATTTTACCAATCTTTCACAAGTCTGTCCCTGACATAATCCCATACCTGTCCTTAAATAGCGCCTCATCTCTTCGATTGTAAAAATCCCCTGATGAATTGCCCTTCTTATTTCACCTCTTGTAACTTCTTCACATCTGCAAATCACAATATCATCATCCACTTCTGGAATATATTTTCCGATTCTCTTCAAATTTTCACTTACATCAAACATTTTAAGGCCTCCTATTTTGGTAGAATCTTGCTTTCATTGCCATATTCCTGGGTACTTTTATTGTAAGAAGATTTGTATGATCAAACAGTTTTGCAGCTTTCACTCCAATTACTTCCGCCTCACATATTACTTTCCCGCTTCTATCCAGTGCTTTTCCCTTTTCACCCTTTTCAGGCAGTGGTAAAAACTCATATGGAATCATCACACTTGCATATTCTTCTTCAAAATCTTCATTTACTAGAAAAATGGCCTGTCCAGGACATGACGCCACGCACATGCCGCAGCCAATACATGTCTTGTCCAAATCAACAATCGGCAGGGATGTTATATTTTCGCCAATTGTTATACATCCCTTGGGACATACATCCTGACACGGATTACAGGGAATATTCTGCGTACATTCCATTACAGGATGTATCCCCGATTTTTTAACTACCCCTGGATAGCGAAAAATTTCATTATCCAGCATGTAGCCTTTATTCATAAGATTCATGGATATATCAATATTCTCATCTGTCTTTTTCAATAACTTTCCACGGTTTTCCGGGGCAAACATGCCTTTTCTCAAATTTGCCAGGTCCCTATTTAACTTTGTACAATATTTTTGCCTTTTCTCCTCACTTAAATATCCCAAAGTATATGCAATATCTATTCCCGATATACGTCCCTCAATCATGGCTGAGCTCGCTTCTTCAATTGACGAAACATCCCCGGCAACGAAGATGCCACAAATGGAGGTTTCACCATACTCATTGCAGACAGGAATATATCCGCCTTTGGTATTCTTCATCCGGCATCCGGCCTGTTTCAACAGCTGTGACATAGGTGAAAGACCTACTGCAATACAAATGGTATCAACATCAAAATGTTTCTCCGTTCCAGGTTTTATTTTCCAGTTGTCATCCACTTCTCCGATTTCAGCACCTGTCACACATTCTTTGCCTTCCGCCCGTATAATGGTATGTGAAAGATAAAATGGCACTCCGCATCTTGCCACCTTTGCAGCATGTACCCCGTATCCACCTATTCTGAGCGATGCATCTACCATTGCCGTAACTTCACAGCCTGCCTGCATCAATTGATAACTTACAACCAGTCCCACATTGCCCGTTCCAACCATAAGAACTTTGTTTCCCGGTCTTATATGATGTAAATTCATCATTGTCTGTGCAGCTCCTGCCCCTATTACTCCGGGCAGAGTCCACCCTCTGAAGCTCAATGCATTTTCACTTGCGCCTGTTGCAATTAAAACAGCGTCACCTTTATAATGAAATACTTCATCATCCACCCTCACTGTAATTTCTTTTTCCGGATACAAGCCAATTACTACAGCATTTAATTTTACCTCGACTCCATATTCTTCCGCTTCTTTCAGCAATTCTTCTCCTATTTTAAATCCACGAACCTTTGCCATGTTTTCCTTCGAGCCAAAAAACTTATGGATCTGTTTAAAAAGCTGTCCTCCTGGTTTTGCATTTTCATCAAAAACAATTGTATTCATACCTGCCTTTGAAGCCTCTATAGCTGCGGACAAGCCTGCCGGGCCTGCTCCAACAACGATTAAATCATATCTCTGCATATCAATCACTCCTCAAATGAACTTTTGTTTGCTTCTACACCGTACTGCGTCTGTACGACCATTCCCTCGACAAGAGGAGTAACACATGTGCGAACATTTGGTTTTCCATCTACAATCATTATGCAATCGGTACACCTGCCAATGGCACAAAAAATTCCTCTCGGCTCATGCCTCTTTTTGGTGTATCTGTGTACCATGATTCCCGCAGCCTTCAATGCAGCTGCAATAGGTTCCCCTTCATATCCCTCCAGTTTTTTTTCATCGAAAGTAAATGAGATCTTTTTTTTCTCTGTATATTCTCCAAGAATCGGATGCTTGTCTATTCTCAACATATAATTATCTCCTTCTTTATAATCATCTAAATCATAGTTGACCTGTCCCAAAGATTAAGTTTTGTACCCAGACCTTTCTTAAGTGCATTCTGATAGCACTCATATCCCCAGGCTACATCTTCTATGGGAAGTCCTTCAATTGCCACAAGTATAATTTCATCATCGGATGTTCTTCCTGAAGCTTTTCCCGTAACAATATCACCTAAATTAATAATACTTTCTCTCTTTATCAGTCCATCCTTAACCATGTTTACAAAGTCCTCACCCATACATCCCGTGGGTTTTCTATTTGAATTTTCATCTAACACCACAGGATCTTCATTGGAATAATCTTCATACATACCATAGTCATCCACTACTTTCTTGATATCTACAATACTTTCATGGTCCATGTTGAAAGTACTGGCTGAAATAATTACAGCCCCCGCCTTGAACCATTCCCTCTCATATTTGGGCCACTGTCCTTCCCTCACAGAGGCAGCTTCGCTGACTATATCCGCATCCCTGATCGCCTCTGCCAGAGTACTGCAAATTTTGATATCTTCCACGTTGGGATACCTCTTTTTAATAAATTCCTTCATCTTCCTGGCCGTTTTTGATTCAGGCGAACTTCCCTTTATTTTTACAGACTCAATATTCGGAAAACATGAAATAATAGCCATCGTACAGGCCCTATTAATGGCACCAGGGCCAACAATAGACAATACTCTGGAATCTTTTCGCGCCAGAAGCTTGGCTGCAAGTCCCGGCATAGCACCTGTTCTCATCGCACTCAATAGATTTGCAGACATATATGCTATTGGAACCCCCGTTTCTACATCATTTAAGGAAACCATAAGTATAGATCTCGGCAGACCTCGCCTAGTATTTCTTCCGTTAGAACCGTACCATTTCTGTCCTGCTACATGAAATCTCCCACCCAGGTAAGCAGGCATGGCAATAAATCGTCTGTCTTTAGAATCATTTAACGGAAAATTCGGAATATACGACTTCTTTGGAAACTCAAGCATGATTCCGTGAGCATTATGGTTGGGTCCCCCCATTATATAATCCCCGTTGCTGAGCAGTGCCATTGTCTCGCCCATTACTTGTATACATCTTGAAGCATCCAATACACCAGCCTTTATCATATCCTGTTCATTCAAATATAAAAAATCAATTTTATCACTTTCCATAAATATCTCCTCCGGTTTTTATGCACTTCTGTATTTCCTTATATGCCTACATTATATTGTCTAGTATGATACCAGTGTCAATAATATTAAATATCATATTTCAAGATAAAACTTGTTGACAAAATAATATATTATGATATATTATTTATTAAATTATTAATTATAAACAATATGAGGTGATAAATAGTTAATTTTTTCTTGTAGTATTTATAAATTTAAAATATATTTGACAATATATATAGTAAAATTATTTTCCAGAATCCATAGTATAATACCACTTTATTGCGAAAGGAAGGATTGTTTTATGATTGATGAAAATTGTTATAAAATTGGAGAAATATCAAAGTTGTTCAACATAGGATTAGATTCTCTGCGTTATTATGAGAAAGTAGGAATCTTGTCTCCCAAAAGAGATCCTATAAACAATTATCGCATTTATACTCTCGATGACATTCGTGAAATTGCTATAATTCGTGAACTCATGGAACTGCGTTTTCCCTCAAAGCAAATAAAGGAACTGGGCAAGAACAGGAATTTAAACACATCCATGGAATTGTTGGAGCATGAAATAAATGTCGTGAATGAATCCATTGTAAACCTGTATCAGATAAAGGAAAGCTTGAATGCCAGACTTTCTTCAATTAAAGCAATTCTGGAAAATTCCATTGAATTCTACCGGATCAAGATTTTAAGTTTTCCGGAAAGATCCTGTATCATGATCAGTGAAACGAATCTTCCAGATCGCATGGTTACATACGCAGCCACGGAATACATGCATAAAACAAAACAGAAATTTCCCATGATAGGTTCCTGTGACTGTTACACCCTTGATTTAGAAAACAGCAATCCAAATTCTGATTACTATAAAACAGAAAATGTATTTTTCTATTCCAAAAATGCCAATTATGCAGGAAATTATTTTCTTTCCGCCGGGAAATATCTGTCTTTATTTTACAGAGGTGACTTGAAACAGACTAAAAAATATGTCCCTAAAATGCTCGATTTTGCAAGAGAACATAACCTTGAAGTTATTTCACATCCTATTGAAATAGGCCATATAGACTGCTATGAAACTTTGGACGAAGAGGAATTTATAACCGAAATACAGATACCCGTAAATCCCGTCAAAAAACGTATAAGACTGAATACAAACTTTAAAAATTCAACTGTCTCATAAAAACAGGAGACAGTTGAATTTTAATACATGTCTAAAATAAATGGGGCTCGTTCCACAGATTCAGTTTTGTTCCTTTTCCAAGCAGCAATGCCTTTCTATAACATTCATATCCCCATGCAATATCTAAAATCGGCATACCTCCGGAGCTTATCAAAAACATCTCCTCTTCAGATATCCTTCCTGGAGTAATCCCTCTGACAATATCGCCCAATGATTTTATGTCATTTACGGTTATCTTTCCGTCCTGTATCATGTCGACAAAAAACATTCCCGGCGTACCGGTGGATATCCTTTTCCCAGTTTTCTCATCATGATGTTCATAGGTCGTAATATAGTTCTCATACATATGGATATTGTCAACTACTTTGGTTATTCTATTACAAATAAAATCCCTGTCTATTTCCATTGTTCCTGAGGAAATAAGTATACATCCCGGCTTTAGCCAGTTACCATCAAATACAGGCCATTCATCTTGTTTTGCAGATACAGCTTCACTAATAATATCAGCATCTTCCACTGCTTCCTGCAAAGTCCCGCAGATTTCTACATTCTTTACCCATGGATAATTTTCACGAATAAACTGCATTAGATTCCTGGCTGTTTTTGATGTCCTGGAACTCCCTTTTATCTTGATATTTTCAATATGTCCAAAATATGGCAGAATACTTGCAATGCAAGCCTTGTTTATTACTCCTGCACCAACCAGTGCAATAACCCTGGAGTCCTTTCTTGCCAGATGTTTTGCTATAACTCCCGACATGGCACCTGTCCTCATTGCACTCAGGAGATTGGCAGACATGATTGCCAGCGGTTTGCCTGTTTCTACATCATTCAATATCATCATCAAAATAGAACGCGGCAATCCTTTTTCACTATTTCTTCCATTGGAACCATACCACTTTTCTCCTGCAAGGTGAAATCTTCCCCCAAGATAGGCCGGCATTGCCATAAAGCGCCTGTCCCTTGTATCTGCAACCGGGAACTCCTCTATTTCTGATTTTTTAGGAAATATTACTTCAATACCATGTTCATTGTTATCTCTGCCCCCCATCAAATAATCACCCTTACTCAACAGGACATTTGCTTCCTCCATAACTTCTACGCAGCGTTCGGCTTCCAACACACCGGCATCTATCATATCTTCTTCATTCAAATATAGAAATTCAATATTTTTTCCCATTATCTACACCATCCATTCACAGTTAAAAACACAATTCGTAAATTTTTATAATATCACTTTTATACAGAGGTACAACACATTCTTCAGTTCCCGATTCGCTGGCCTTTTCAGCCATTATTTCAAATTTGTCCTTTGTATTGATACCAAGATCTCTCAATCTGCACTTCAATCCCATGTCTTCAAATAGTTTTCTGGTTTTTTCTATGGCTCTCTCCGCAATTTGCATATTGGTCAGTTCTGAATTTATCCCGAATACATTTTTACCATAATTTGAAAATATCGTTGCCGTTTTTTCATTCAGTATATATTTCATTAAAGCTGGAATAACTACTGCAAGTCCATGTCCATGCGTAACATCGTAATATGCACTTAACTGGTGTTCCATGGCATGTGCCGGCCAGGGTCCCATTTTACCACATGCTATAAATCCATTGATAGCCCAGCTTGCCGTCCACATTAAATTGGCTCTTGCATCGTAGTCATCAGGTTTTTTACATGCTATAGGTCCGTAGTGCACACAGGTTTTCAGCATTCCTTCAATTACGCGTTCCTGAAAATATGTACCTTCCACACCATTAAAATAGACTTCAAATAGATGGGAGATAATATCAACAGTTCCACAGGCAGTCTGATATGCCGGCACTGAAAAAGTATTTTCCGGATCTAAAATAGAATACCTGGGATATAACAAATAATTTTCAATTTCCATCTTGTCATTGGTCTCTTCATTGGAAATTACAGAAAAACAGTCCATTTCAGATCCAGTAGCTGCCAAAGTCAATACAGTAATAATTGGAAGGGCCTCTTTTACAAGGCTATTATCCAGTACCAGATCCCATACTTTTCCGCTATAATAGTATCCTGCTGCTACTGCTTTTCCACAATCTATGCTGCTGCCACCGCCAACAGGTAAAATTACATCAATACCATTCTCCCTGCAGATCTTGATTCCTTTTTCTACCGTATTTACACGTGGATTAGGTTCTACACCTGATAAATCATAGTGAGCAATGCCGTTATTATCCAAAAGTCCAATAATACGGTCGTACAGTCCTGTTCTCTTTATGCTTCCTCCTCCATATACCAATAAAACTTTACTGCCGAATTCATTAATAAATTCCGGGAGTTTATCTATCATTCCCTTTCCAAATGCTACTTTGGTCGGAATAGAATATATGAAATTTTGCAAAATATCACCTTCCTAAAAAAGTAATTCTTCATTATAATAATTACTATATACTTTGGTATAATACCAGTGTCAAGCGGACTTCATAAATTATAAGAAATGGAGCTGATTTATTTGCCAAAAAAATTTTTTTCACGCGTTTACGAAATAGTTTCAAAAATACCTGAAGGAAAAGTTGCCACCTATGGTCAGATAGCAATGATGCTTGGGGAACCAAGAAATGCAAGAATGGTTGGCTGGGCTATGTCAAAAGCTCCTGAAAATCTTCATCTTCCCTGCCACAGGGTCGTAAAAAAGTCCGGTGAACTGTCACCGGACCATGTTTTTGGGAACTCTGATATTCAAAGATATATCTTGAAATCAGAAGGTATTATATTTAAAAGTGATGGTAAAATAGATATGAAAAAATGTTTATGGGACGGTACTTTTCTATAGGCGTCTGTTTATCAGCTCTTTTGGTATATGGCAGTAGCCTCCTGGATTTTTCTCAAGATATTTCTGATGATATTCCTCGGCATCATAAAAATTTTCAAGTGGAAGAACTTCCGTTACAATTTTCTTACTATAATTTTTCTGCTGGGTTTTTATGAATTTTTCTATAATATTGACATCACTTTTATCTATATAATAAATTCCAGTCCTATATTGATTTCCTATGTCGTTTCCCTGCCTGTCTAAAAGCGTTGGATCTATTATCCTCCAGTATACCTCAAGCAGTTTTTCAAGTTCTATAATTCTGGAATCATATTCCAAAAAGCAGGCTTCAACAAATCCCGTATTCCCGCTGCAAACTTCTTCATAGCCGGGTTTTTTCCCATTTCCATTTGCATAACCTACCTTTGTATTTAAAACTCCTTTTTTACTGTCAAAGTATGCCTGGACTCCCCAGAAACATCCTCCTGCAAATACAATACTCTTCATGGTTCACTCTCCTTACTACCTATATTATTACTATAGTATCCATTTTATCAAAATAAAATATAATTCCAATACTAATAGAAAACTATGATATAAAAATATTGTAATTCCAATATCATATGATATAATATAGTAAATACATTGATGTGAAAGAGTAATTACATACTTGAAACAAAGAGAGAGAACGCAGGTGAAAACTTCTCATGATTGATGTAATGAAGGTAGTCACGGAGTTTTAAACCGAAAGCCTTATAGGTAAGTAGACTTTAACAGAATCCCACTGTTAAAAGGGAGATAGTATCGGCACATATATGCCCGTACTATACAAAGAGTGTACATTTGTACAAAATTAGGTGGTACCACGGATTCTACCCTTCGTCCTATAATAGGACGAAGGGTTTTTTAGGTTTCTCCAAATGCGCATTGGGCAAAACCTACAATAAACTTTAGAAAGTGGTGTAATATCAATGAATATATCATTTGCCGAAAGAATGAATAAAGTTCAGAAATCATTCATAAGAGAAATCCTTAAAGTAACAGAAAACCCCAAAATAATATCATTTGCAGGCGGACTTCCAAATCCATCTTCTTTTCCAATTAAAGAAATTGAAGAAGCTTCAAAGAAAGTCCTAGATGAAAATGGCAGTAATATCCTTCAATATAGTACTACAGAAGGCTATTTCCCTTTAAGAGAATATATAGCTAAAAGATACTTCGAGAGATTCGGATTAAGAATTAATGCTGATGAAATATTGATAACAAATGGTTCACAGCAAGGGTTGGACTTGCTTGGAAAAGTATTTCTGAACAAAAATGACAATGTTCTTATTGAACGTCCCGGTTATTTAGGTGCAATACAGGCCTTTTCACTTTTTGAACCCGTTTTCAATTCCGTGCCACTAAACGATGATGGCGTGGATACCAATGCACTTGAAGATTGTCTTGACTCCTGCAGTCCCAAATTATTTTATACGGTTCCAAATTTTCAAAATCCTTCTGGAATTACATATTCAGGAAAAAATAGAAAAACAACTGCAGATATCCTGAAAGAGCACAATACAATTCTCATTGAAGATGATCCTTATGGTGAATTGAGATTTATAGGAAAAGACCTTCCTCCTATAAGAACATATCTTGAAGATAATTCCATCATGCTTGGTTCATTTTCCAAAATAGTAGCCCCTGCAATGAGACTGGGCTGGATATGTGCCAGAGATGAAATCATGGAAAAATTAATAATCGCAAAGCAGGCGGCCGATCTGCACACCAATTATTATTCACAAAGAGTTGTATATCAGTTTTTGATAGACAATGATCTTGAAGATCATATAAGAAAAATCAGAGAACTATATAAAGGACAGAGAGATTGCATGGTATATATGATTGAAAAATATTTTCCTGAAAACATAAAAAGTACAAAACCTGAAGGAGGTATGTTTCTCTGGATAACTCTTCCTGAAGAAATTTCATCACTGGATTTATTTAAAGTTGCAGCAGGAGAAAATGTTGCTTTCGTTCCCGGTGATCCATTTTATATCAATAAAAATGGAAGCAACACGCTAAGATTGAATTATACAAATTCCAATGAAGAAATGATTGAGGAGGGTATCAAAAGGTTGGCCAGAGCAATAAAAAATATTTCTGTAACATAAGTTACAGAAATTAACCATATCATATGTTAACATATTAAAAGATGAAAGGAAGGTCTTATAATATGGATGTTAAAAATTTAGAAAGGCAACATAATGAAATAATGAATTTGACTGATTATGTGCTTCAGAATGTTAAAAATCACACTGTAGATGAAAATTCAATTGAAATTGCCAGGAGCATAAATACTTTAAGCGGTAAACTCAGAATACATTTGTTTAATGAGGACAAATACCTGTATCCACACCTTTCAAGCAGTCCAAACAAGTTACTTAATATGTTCGGCAAAAAATACAGTGAAGAAATGAAGGAAGTTACCGGAATATATAATAGTTATAAATCGAAATACAATACTCCCAATAAGATCAAAAATAGCATTGATGAATTTTATGAAGATACTAAAAAGATTTTTAAAGTCCTGTCAAATAGAATTTTCAGGGAAGAAAAAGAGTTATATCCACTGCTAGATGAATAGAAGGTCCTTAAACCGGGGACTACTCCCCCAGTCCCCTCTAGCTTATTCTCCAATAACCCTTATTTTCTTAAAATCCACCGGCACCTCCACCACCGGAACTTCCGCTTGAACCGCCTCCATAGCTTCCTGTACCTGAATCTCCTGAAGATCCTGTATTGAAAGAATTATACATATAATAGCTGAATTGTTCATGCTCATCTAAATTCATACTGTCAAATATAAGGTAATAGTATATCCATCCCATATTGGGAGAAGTATTTTCAAACACGGATTTGAGTTTTCCCATACTGTTCTTTTCCATGTTCAAGGCCTCTGCATAGGGAATATACTTTTCTATATATCCAGTATCTTCATTATAAGTAAATTCCGTATTTTTAATATAATTCCTGAACTTAATCCATTTTTCATACTGGGATTTCCCGTATTGGCTTCTTCTGAAACAATAGTATATCCCACAAATCAGTACAAAAACTGATACAAGCATGGAGAATACACCAAGATAAGCCTTTAATACAATAGCTACTATGGAAAAGATTATGGCTGCTATAGAAATTGCAATTAGCTTTACACCTGCACTGTTTGCCCTCTTATCATAATAATTTCTTGACTTGGCCTCATCTTTTATCTTATAAGTCCAGTCTCCAAATTTACTGTCAAAGCCTCCATTTTCGCTGGCTTTTCTTATGGATGACAGGGCAACAGTTTCTCCATCACCGATGGTCTCGAAAAGCCAGGCCATAAAATATATTTCATGTTTCAGAAGCCCTTCTAAGTTTTTATTATTTTTTGTCATGATAAAGTCGGCCTTATGTTTTTTACTTTCAGTTTCCACTTTTCGTATGCTTAAATAATCTTTTCTCCACAAATCCAGTATGGTGGCATATAGTGTTCTTCCATTTACTGATCCGTTCACAAGATATGCCGCTACTGCAGGCGTACACTCTTCAGGAATATCAAATGGAACGTAAACACTGTATTCATCACGGGAATCATATTTCAATCTTCTCCATACATTGAATACAATGATAATAAAAAGCAATCCCAATGCTGTACTTACTGCATTGAATATTTTTGCCACCAAGGCACTCCGTGCCATCTTTGCTTCCAGCTGCTTCTTATAATTGAATTCCTCATTTAAAATATCTTTTAATTTATCCTCATTTTTAACATTCGCAGATTTCGATATTGCCTCTTGAGGGAAGAGCACTCTAGTTTCAACAAGTTCATTTGAACCAACATGCTGGAAAGCATAATCCACACTTTCATTTTTGACGGACACCCTTCCATTCAGCACTCCATGATAATAGGCTTTAATGTCCCCTGTCTCCATAACTTTTGGAATGACAACGTGTATTTTCAAATCATCTATTTCGGTTTCATTTCCGGATGACCAATAGTCATAAAAAAATTCACCTGTATCTTTGTACCTTGTTGCTACATTTTTCATTGTATATGTTATTTGGAAAGTTCTCTTTTCATTCCGCGAAGGAGTATAAATTTTTATTCTATACAAATCGTCATCTTGTTTTATAAGTTCAAACACATCCTTGTCTCCGTTTTCGGCACTTTCAACATGTCTGAATGGTACTTCCGAAGCACTTTTAGATACAAGAGCTACATTGACACCATATATGCCATCTGTATTCCTCGTTGATATGTCTCTATAGGCTCCATTGTAGCTGCCATCAAAATCAAAAGTTATTAATTCCTTCATGGAAACGGAACCATCTTCATTTATCGTACTGTATATATAAAATTTAGACAGATTGACCGAATCCGAAGCTAAAGCCTTAGCCGGCAGGAAAAAAACTATAGCAATCAATACAAAAAAGCACAATAAAAATTTTTTCATCTTTGTCCTCCCAAAAAATTTTGTTGTCTTCATTTTATCATAGATACCTGCAGCCTGCATACTAAAAACAGGATTTGTAAAATCTATATAAAATCCAAAGAATTGGAGTTATAATATAATTATTATTTTGAATACAACCTATAGTTTAAGAAAGGATTAAAAGTTATGGAAATCAAGAATTTTAATATTGTTGTATCAGGGGATGTATGTGTCAACCTACTATTCTGGCAAATCAACAACGAGTATATTAGTGACTTGAGTTGGCAGCAGTATCCACATATATGCAGCAGGTTAAGTGAAGGAGAAGCATTGCTTCTGGCCAAATTTGTAGCTCTGTCCACAGGTGCAAATGTTGTTTCGCCAAAAATAAACTATGACAAGAATCATCTGCCTGACGGGCTTCTGAATTCCACCATACAATTAGGGCTCTTTCCATCAGCATCGGATGAGAAAAATAAAAACAGAATATATAGAGTAAAATCATTTCTGGGTTTTACGGATATACTTTTTGGCAATCCAAAATTGTTTCCAATTGTGACTGATAATAAAAATGCCGACCTGATTATACTTGATGACGAAAACAATGGTTTTAACGACAATGAAGAATTCTGGCCCTCGGCTTTAAAAGATCCCGGCAGCCATCCTACAATTATATACAAAATGGATAACCCTTCCAGTTCCACGAAATTATGGAAGCATCTCGAAAAGTTTCATATGAAGAATACTCTAATAGTTATAAACGGAGATGACCTGCGTTCCAAGGAGGTCAATATAAGCAAGAATCTTTCCTGGGAAAGAACGGCACTGGACTTTGTATGGCAGATAAAAAACAATCCAAGCCTTACTTTTCTGTCAAAATGCAGCCGCCTGATTGTTCCTCTTGGTTTGGAAGGTGCCATATATTATAAAAATAACGGCGAGACCAAATCCAAGCTGTATTTTTTGACATATGCCTTTGAGGGAGATCTAATAAAGCAGATCAACGGTAAAATGTACGGACTTACTTCCTGTTTTGTTGCCGGGCTGGCAAAATCCATGGTTTTGGGAAGGCGCAAAGATAAATCTATTGATGAATCCATTGACGATGGTATAAGAGAGGGAATTGTTGCCACACAAAAATATTTCAAACACGGTTTTGGCAGAAATATCGTAGAAGACATTTTTCCAAGTCCTTCAATTTTCAGTGAAGGAGAAAATGACTTCATATATAAAAAATATATACAGGATGTTGAAATACCTAATTCAAATAATCCCAAATATCAATCATCCTGGTACATTATAAAAGACAAGACTTCCACCAACCTTGCTGAAATAGCCTATGACATCGTTAGAAACGGAGAGGAGAGTGCCCTTAAATATATACCAATAGCACAATTTGGCAAACTAAAAACTGTTGACAGAGATGAATTTGAGGCCTACAAGAGTATTAAAAATCTCATGTCGGAATACATACTTTCCAGAAATGTAGTTCGTCCTCTCTGCATTGCCGTGTTTGGAACACCTGGTTCCGGAAAATCTTTCGGGGTAACGGAGGTTGCTTCCTGTGTAGCTCCAAATCTGATTAAAAAGCTGGACTTCAATTTATCCCAGTTTCAAACATTGTCGGATTTAATTATAAGCTTTCATAAAGTAAGGGATATTTCTCTCATGGGCAAAATTCCATTGGTGTTTTTCGATGAGTTCGATTCAACCTTCGAAAAAAAGCTTGGATGGTTGAAGTATTTCCTAGCTCCTATGCAGGATGGTATATTCAGAGAAGACAATTCAATACATCCTGTCGGGAAAGCCATTTTTGTATTTGCAGGTGGAACCAGCAGTACCTTTGAAGAATTTTGCGGGGAAAACATCACAGATGAAACTGAATATAAGCAATTCAACAGAGAATTTGAAAGTGCAAAAGGTCCTGATTTCATAAGCAGACTGAGAGGCTATGTAAATACCCTGGGTCTCAATCAGACAGATGAACGGCGTGATCAGCTGTTCATTATCCGAAGGGCAATGCTGCTGAGATCCCTTATGGAACGCAAAGTACCTCATCTCATAAATGAAAGAGGAGAAGCTCAGATAGACAGAGGCGTATTACGGGCACTCTTGAAAATAAGCACATATAAGCATGAATCAAGATCCATGGAAGCAATACTGGAAATGAGTCGACTGACAAATTCAAAAAAATGGGAGCAATCCTGTCTGCCGCCTAAAGATCAATTAAGACTGCATGTTGACGAGGATGAGTTTTATCGCCATTTAATGAGAGAAGAATTTTTCAATGAGAAAATCGATGAACTCTCTATAGACTTTAATTATAACTACATTTTAATACAGAAAGGCATGGACAATTTGAGTCTCAATCCCGACGAGTGCTGGAAAAAACTCGACAAGGTACAAAAGAAATTTATTAGAGACAATATAAAGCTTATTCCTGACATGCTATACGAAGTCTACTATGACTTAATCTCCGTATCCAGCATGGATGACACTGAAATTATTGAATTTACAGAAGAAGAATTGGGTATTCTTGCAAAATACGAGCATAAATATTTAATTCGCAAAATTTCAGAAACTGGTTTCTCCATATTATCTTTTGATAAGATAATGGATTATGTTAGATGCTGGCCAAAGATACTTTCAAAATCCTACTTAAAAATAGAAAAATTAAAATTCAGGTTGTCGTCAGAGGTAAACAATAACCTGAAAGATTGATTGAAGAAAGGGGAGGATATATGCTGCATATTACATATCGTCTTCCTCTTTATCCAGTTTTTCCAATATTCTTTTCTGTCTTCTCCTGCTTAAAAAATATACAAATGAAAGTACCATGAACACTGCAAAAGTTCCGCAGACAAATGTAACTGTCAAAGTTGCAAACAGCAAACCGGGTGTAAATTTTTCACTATATCTTATATAATTTGAAATTCCTACAATAACAGTTATTGTAATACCAGTTACAAGACTGTTCACCATCACTAATTTCTTACCATTATTTTTTGTTCCATAGAGATCATTTCCTAAAATGATATTTCTAATTACAATATATATGGAAACTCCCACAAAGCACACAAATTCTACAGCATACTGTGAAAAAGGTGCATCAAAAACATACTGCTGAACAAGTGTTGAAACAAGCAGTACAATAAGCAATATACCACAGGCATCACTTTGAATTTTACGTCTTTGAGCTGCAATTCTCTCATCTTCAATTAGCTTTTTTCTCATTCTTCAATCCCCTCCCAGAACAATTCGTCCAATGTCTTGTCAAGTGCTTTGCATATTGAAATACACAATTTCAACGATGGATTATAATTTCCCGATTCAATCATACCAATAGTCTGACGTGTAACCCCGACGGCTTTTGCAAGATCTTCCTGTTTCATGTCATGTTCAATACGGGCAATTTTCATTCGCTTATTTTTCATCCATAGCCCCCTCTTGATTGTCATATCTAATTTATATTACATATTGTAATATAAATTAGATACAATGTCAAATATATATTGCATTATTTTAAGACTTGATTAATTGAAAGATGAGATGCCACTTTGTAAAACGAAAAACTATGTTTGTAATTTAAAACTTAATCCTTGTAAATGAAACGCAGTTTTTGTAACCTAAAGTCCAGTTTTGTAAGCGAAGAGCCACATTTGTAATTCAAATGCTGTTTGATTTCTCTTCATTTCTGGTGTATGATTGTGAAAAATAAGCATGCCAAATGGAGGTCAACTCCCTCTCGATTTTTTTGTAATCGGAGAATCCACCCTTGAATCTTTGGTCAGATAATAGGTTGGCGGCACTGATTATTTAAAGATTACTTTTTAAGAAGAGCTAGTTTTAGCATGATATCTCCGGCGGCAACCGGATAACATCCAAGTTTATGCAAAACCTCTTCTCCGTGGTAAAAGCTGAATGTTTCGTACGGACTGCGTTTATTCAGCTTTTTTCTTTTGTAGGAATTAATATGATTCATCATCAGATTGATATCATCCTGTGTAAGTTCATTAAAGCTACTACCTTTTGGAAGAACCCGACGAATCAATTCATGGTTTACTTCGATAGCACCTTTTTGATAAGGACTACCTGCATCGCAATAAAATATATGTGTACGCAAAAATGGAAATCTATCCCGATATTCAATGGCTTTTGGGTTGGAAAACTCACTCCCGTTGTCTGTAAGAATGATAGGAAATAACTCTGAAAACAATTCCTGGCCAAGTATCTTATCAAGATGATTAAATACATCAGTAACAGACTTTGAAGTGTTGGCATCCCTCAGGGACGCAAGCATCAGGCTGCAGTCAACAAAGTGAATAGTTAAAAGACATTTACCGCCCTTGACTCCCATGACAGAATCCATCTGCACAATTGCAGTATCAGGATTCTTGTTAATAAAGGTTTCAAAATCTTTGTAGTTGCGGCTAATGCGGCAGCCTTTATCCACCTTGAACTCCGGCTTTTTATAGCGTTCACGAAATCTTACTTTTCGTGGAAGGTCGATATTTCTAATATCAAAAAGACAGGCATCAATATAGTTATAAATGGTCTTTTCACTACACATCAACTCATCCTGATGATTAATGTAAATCTGATTGACAGACTGCCCATTTTGAATGAGTGGTGAAATTATACGATTCAATCTGCTAATTTCATTTTCAGAAACGCAAAGACCACTTCTAGAGTTAGAAATCTTCTCGTGAGCTTTGATGTGAGCATGTTCAGCATCATAGATACTTTTCATGAGAGTGCATTTGCCAATGGCTTCACAGCCATTGCAGACATAAGGAACACGATATTTTGCAGTACATATTTCTTCTATGTACTCTTTGCAGTTCGTGTTACAGGAAGAGCATAGTTTACAATAGGTTACAGATTTCCTGCTACAGTCCTTTCCACAAATGCTTTTTAATCTACAGTTAAAGCGATTCTTGCAAGCGTTAAATGGAAATCCAGGATAGCCTGTTGCTACTTCAGAACTGTATTTACGAACTTCTCTGGAAATAGTGGTTGGATCTTTTCCCATACGGCGAGCGATTTCTTTAAATGAAAGGCCTTCCTTTAGGTACTTTTGCAAATCTAATCTCGCTTCATAAATAAAAAACTTTGACATATATCCTCCATTTCTGCCGCCAACTAATAAAGGATATATGAAATTATAACAATTAGCAAACAAAAAGACTGGCTAATCGCCAATCTTCTGCAATCCAAGATGCAACCACATATTATAAATATTTATTTTTGTATGGATTATGTGAAACTGGAATCGCAAGGGTTGCAATTTAATTTACAATTGAGGTTATTTTAAGACTTGATTAATTTTCCACATAATAAAAGGCTCTCCATGATATTTTAATATATCATAAAAAGCTCTTTCTGCAGTCTCACAGTTATTTCATATTAAGCTAGGGTATCTAAGCTCTTTTTATCCATTTTTTCAAGATTTCTTGAACCATTAACCTTACCATCATCGCTTTTTATATCATTCTCATTTTCAATATTACTTCCATAGGTTAAATCGTCCTTGTATTCTACAGTATACTTAATATCTTCATCTATCCTGGATGACTGTTTGGAAATTTCAGAATTCAATGTATTGCTGTGTGCAATATTTTCATTGGCTTTTGCTCTCTTTTCAGCAATTTGTTTCCCCGCATGATGGAATTTGTCTCTTCCCTCATCCAAATTAGCTTCTTCCCTTAAAACAGCCGCCGAAGATTCAAGAGAAGTTTTTATACCGCCTACTTTTTTTATACTTTTATAAGACGCTGCCATATCCATCAGTAGATAATCATCATGAGTACCGTTTTTATCCATTGCATTGTCAGCATTAACCTGATTGGAATTTTCATTGTCGCCATTTGTTTTTTGCTGCTGGAACCTCTCCATTTGTTTTTGCTGAATCTGAGAGTCTATCTGTTCCATCTGCTCTTTTAGTGCAGATATCAGCTGTTCTTTTATCTGTGTATTTGCACTGCCGCTTTTTATTTGGTCAATTTGCTTTTGAATTTGTGTTTTCTGATCCTGAAGTGATTTGATTTCAGCATCATACATATTATTCTGTGATTTCACAGTCCCTTCATTAAAAAATGATCTTGTTGATACAGAACCTATCATCATATTCAAAGTTCCCCCCCTTATGTAAAATATTCTTTATATTTTTATCGTCTATCCATGTAAATACTATAGTATTATTTTCCTATACTGTTGTATACAGCTAATGCATCGGTAATATTATACTGCTGTGAATTGTGATTCCCCTTCGCACCAGCTGAAATCAGAATATATTCCTGTCTGCCCACTTTGGCAAAACTGGCGAGACACAGCCCTGCCTCATCGGTATATCCAGTTTTCCCTCCTAAAATTTCCCCGCCAATAATGTTTTGATTGTTGAGTTCTTGAAACAAGGTACTATAAAAGGTTATCCCTCCGGGGTGCTTGTTCGTAGGTTGTGTGGAATGACGGGACGAAGTAAAAATCTCCCGGAAAGTATCATTTTTCAATGCATAGTTTAGAAGAATAGCCAGATCCTTTATTGTTGTATAATGGTTTTCATTGTGAAGTCCCGTTGCATTTTCAAAATGGGTATTGTCCATACCAAGATCTGCCGCCTTTCGATTCATCATCGTTACAAATCCCTGCTCCGAACCTGCAATTTGATCTGCAAGCCCAATACAGGACTCTGCACCGCTTGGAAGCAGTGCCCCATATAAAAGATCAATGGTACTTACCTTTTCACCCGGTTGAAAGCCTGTCATCGATGCATCTGCTTTGTACAGCCCCTGAAATGTGGACTTGGTAAGTCTTATTTCTTCATTGAGATCAGATAAGTTTTCTATTGCAACAACGGCTGTCATAATTTTAGTCAAAGAAGCAGGATAGATTTTTTCTTCGCTGTTTTTTTGCATCAGGATAGCATGATCTTTTAAACGGATCAGAATAACATTGGGGCTGTTCAGCTTATCGGGAGATATGGAGACAGTTGAATCCGGTTCTATCTTAAAGATATTTTTGTTTTCCGAGGTAATGATGAATTTATAAACACCAGCAACAATGACAGCCATCAATAGAAATATTACAAGTATGTATATTTTTGAGTTTTCCATTTTTTCTTTTTGTACCATATAAAACAGCTCCTTATTCTGTACTGGTATTATTTAACCACAGAAAAAAGAGCCATGTTGTAATTCCATCTTATGAATTTCTTAAGGTTTTATTAAGACATTTCTTTTTTTTATATGCTATTATGAACGAGTCAATTACAACGGAGGTGAATCTAATGTTTATTATTATAGTGTCGATTACATGTTTTATTGGTACTTTGCCATTCTTGATTCCATACCATATACTACTGACCTCTCAAAGCAAAAAGACTGGCCGTAAACTGTCAATTGAACATATTATAATCGTATATATCTTTGTGTACTATCTTACTGGCGTGCTGAGTTTTACTGGTATTGCTTCCATAGGAGATATTGTCCGTAACAGCTTTGGAATAATAACACCAAAGGGATTGAATATTTCACCGGATGAGATTAATCTGATTCCATTTCGCTGGATTGCGGAGAACGCCCGCCCATACATGGAAAATATATTGCTTTTTATACCTCTTGGATTTATGCTCCCATGTATTTGGAAAAAGTATGAAGTATTATGGAAAACAGCATTATCAGGTGTCACATTCTCTTTTATAATAGAATTGAGTCAATTGTTCAATAGAAGAATAACGGATATTGATGATTTACTGATGAATACTCTCGGAGCGTTAATTGGATGGGTAACTTTCAGGCTGCTGAAAAAGTATTTATCAAAACTGCAGGACAGGATTTCTATTCAAAGTACCAATACGGGAAAAATACCCCTGCTCCTTCATGAAGAAGCATGCTTTTATATGGCCATTGCATTCGCCGGTATGCTGTTTGTGTTTTACCCATTTTTAATACCTTTACTGCAATTCGTATTTAAAATTAGAGTTAACATATAAGTGGGAGCACCACAGTAAAAACTGTCTTTTCTGTATCACTTTGCACAGAAATATTACCTCCATGGGCATTTACGATTTCCTTGGCAATAGCCAATCCAAGCCCGGCACCACCTGTATTGGTGGAACGTGATGTGTCCAGCCGAAAAAATTTTTCAAATATCGTTCCCAGTTTTTCTCGTGGAATTGGATTCCCCTTATTAGTAAAAGTTATAACGATATTTTTATCCTGCTGCCCGGCGGAAATGTCAATGACGCTGTTTTCATGGCTGTAGGCTATGGCATTTTTCAGAATATTATTGAATACACGGGCCAGTTTGTCCGCATCTCCCCACAGAATAAGGTTGTCAGGCACATTGACGGATACCTGCTTTCCCTGTGGAGTCAGCATTGGATAGAATTCGTCCGCCATCTGCTGGAGCATGAACAGTAAATTGATTTTTTCTTTATTCAAAACAATAGTTTGAAGATTAAATCTTGTGATCTCAAAAAACTCATCTATAAGCTGCTCCAATCGATAAGCTTTTTCCAGGGTAATGCCAACATATTTTGCCTTCTGTTCAGGAGGCATATCAGGAGCTTCATCCAGAAGACTTAAGTAGCCTATAACGGAGGTCAGAGGTGTCTTTATATCATGAGCCAGGTAAACTACCAGATCATTTTTGCGCTGCTCGGCATCAAGAGCAGCTTTCTTTTGCTTTTCCAGATTGCTTTTTATCTGATTAAGCTTATTTTCCATAAAATCCAATTCCGGTGATAATGTAATTTCTTCATCAGACTCCTCAGTAAGTTTATCCATTTCAGTACTTATTTCATCAAAATATTTGGTAAACCAGGAAACAGAAAATCGAAAAAGGACGGCTAAAAATATTAGGATTACAACGAAAAGGATCATTTCCATATTGTTGCGGATCACCAACTGATAGATTTCCTGTGCGTCCGAATTTTGAAAATGAAAAGCGCTGACCAAATATCTAACAATACGATCTCCGATCTGTCCGCGAAGAATATGGCGCAATAGATAAACAATCACAGCCGCGGCAACTGTAATCAGAAGCATCTGAAAAAATACTTTCCCTTTTAATTTGGTATAATCATTTCTTCTTTTATCTATCTTACTTTTCAATTTTATAACCAACTCCCCATACCGTTTTGATATATTTATGATGCTCCGCGCTGTCATGCATTTTTTCTCTTAGATGCCTGATATGAACCATTACAGTATTATTGCTGTTGGTGAAATACTTGTCTTTCCATACCTCATGGAACAATTCTTCCGAACTTACCACCCGTCCACAATTGGAGCAAAGAACCCAGAGAATTGAAAACTCTGTAGGAGTTAAAGACAGCTTTTTTTCATTCAGCGTACATTCATGGGTGTCCATGTCCAGTACCAGTCCTGAAAAGGCAATCAAGTGTTCTTCCTGATTTGGCTCCGCAGAATTATATTTGGTAAATCTCCTGAGCTGCGCCTTGACACGGGCAACAAGCTCCAGAGGGCGAAAAGGTTTTGTTATGTAATCATCTGCACCTAATGTCAATCCGGTAATCTTGTCAATCTCTTCTTCTTTGGCAGTCAGCATGATAATAGGGAAATTATTACTTTCCCTGATTTTCCGGCAGAGAGTAAAACCATCAATATCCGGCAGCATTACATCAAGTATTGCAAGCTCCAACTGTTCCGACTCAACACACCGCAGCGCATCCTGACCGTTATAAAATTTATATATTGTAAAACCTTCATTTTTTAAATAAACTTCAATCAGATCCGCTATGGACTGTTCATCGTCTACAACCAAAATATTGATACTCATAAGTTCTATCCTTTCTTTCCGATTAAGCACCCAGTCAATTATAATTTTGTGCTATACAATATCCTGCTGCTTACGTCCCGAATGGAGTTACAACCCGTTAAAACCATGGCTGACTTCAGTTCACTCTTTAAACTTTCCACATACAATTTTACACCTTCTCGCTGCCCGCCAAAGGATGCAGTTACAAAAGGTCTTCCTATAAGTACTGCATCTGCACCAAGTGCCAACATTTTAAGTACATCCACACCGCTTCTGATTCCGCCATCTGCCAATATTGTAATCTTCCCCTTAACTGCCTTTGCTATATTGGGAAGCACTTCCGCCACTCCCGGAGTCTGATCTAGAACCCTGCCTCCATGATTGGAAACCACTATGGCGTCCACTCCGGCCCTCACAGCAAGTTCTGCTTCATCCGGTGTCATTATACCCTTTAATATAAATGGAAGTTCGGTACTTTCCACAATCTCCTTTATCTCCTCTATAGTTTTAGGTCCTACAGGTTTTCCATGGAGTGCCAGGGTTATGAGTCCTGCTGCATCTATATCCATTCCTACAGCAAAAACCCCTGCCTCTTCTGCAATTTTTATTTTGCTTATAACGTTTTTATTTTCCCAGGGTTTTATTACAGCTATACCATTACCATTATACTGCTTTAACTTTTCCAAATTAGTTATCAAAAAAGAATCCACAGCAGTATCTCCCACTATAGGATATATTCCACCATCGAGACATCCGCCTATGACCCAGGAGATATATTCTTCTTCAGTAAACTTCCCTCCCATATTAAGCGTGGTTCCTGAAACTGGAGCTGCCAAAACAGGTATATCCATCTTTCTCCTAAACAATTCTATGGAAGTGTCCGGATTTTTGGCATTATGTATGACTCTCATATTCAATTTATACCTGCCAAGTGCATCAAAATTTTCTTTGAAAGAGTCCCCTGTTCCCTTGCCGCCCATACCTGGCACTTCGCCGGCACAGGCATTGCCGTTACAAACAGGACATACCCTGCAGCTTCCCTCCAAGTTTTCCCGTGCATTTTTTAACACATCTTTATAATTCATAACAATACCGTCGAATAATAAAACTGACTGCATATGCAGAATTTTATCATTCAGCGGACTTCCCCCCTTTTCCTATAATAAATTTAACATAAATAATTATATCACATCATATTTTCAAAAGTTTTTCCATTATTTCCACCGTTGCAGCTAAACAAAGCTATCTTCTTATGTCTCAAACTAGTCCTGGCAAAAAAGCTTCTCATGGCAGGAGCAAAATTCCACGCCCAGACTGGAGTTCCAATAAATAAAACATCATACTCTTCCGACTTTATATCATAGGACAAAAGCTCCGGTTTTTCCCTGGTCACAGATTTTTTACCACCTATCAAATATCTCATCTTGCTGTTTGGATCTATATCATTTTGGGGCTTTATCTCCAGTGCATCACCTGATACAGCTTTTGAGATAGCTTCGGCTATCAACTTTGTATTTCCTTCAAGTGAATAGTATACAACGAGAATTTTATTTCCCATAACAGTATCTACCTCTTTTCCATTTATTAAAAATTCTTATACCTACATATTATAATAAGTAATTCAAAAAATCCATTTAAGTACAAAAAAGGCCTTTATTCAAGGCCCTTTTTTAATATTGAACTATCATATTATTTTTTAGAAAGCACTTCGTCTACTATTCCGTAATCCACAGCCTCTTTTGCAGACATAAAATAATCCCTTTCCATATCTTTTTCTACCTTTTCAATAGGCTTCCCTGTTCTTTCACTGTATATTCCATTTATTTTTTTCTTGGTTTCAAGAAGCCACCTGGTGTGAATTTCTATATCCGTAGCCTGGCCCTGCATTCCTCCATATACTGATGGCTGATGAATCAATATCTCACTATTTGGAAGCGCATACCTTTTCCCCTTTGTACCTGCCATCAGTAAAAAGGATGCCATACTGGCGGCCATACCAATACATATGGTTGACACATCCGGCTTTATATACTGCATTGTATCGTATATTGCCATCCCAGCGGTAGTTGATCCTCCTGGGCTATTTATATAAAAATTGATATCTTCATCAGGGTTCTCGGATTCGAGATACAAAAGCTGTGCCACAATGACACTTGCCGTTGCATCCGTCACCTCCTCATTCAACATTACTATCCTGTCCTCTAGAAGTCTGGAATATATATCATAGGAACGTTCTCCCGAATGTGTATGTTCAACAACAACTGGCACATAACTCATCAAACCACTCCTTTACTGTATTTATGCTGCCATAAAAACAATACCGTTGTTTGGATTTTTTCTGAACTTCCTGGGAGGTGCTCCATAAAGTTTTTTAAATGCTTTCGTAAAAGCTTCCTGTGAACTAAATTGATATTTCAATGCTATATCCACAATTTTGCTTTCCGTATTTACAAGCTCCTTCGCAGCTTCTTCAAGTCTTCTTCTCCTTATATATTCGGCTACCGATTCTCCTGTAGCAGCATGAAAGATTCTATGAAAATGAAACTTCGACAGAAACACCTTCCCTGCAATATCTTGAAGCCCTATTTTTTTATCCAGATTACTATTTATATATTCAATGGATTTCCTAATACAAACATTATAATTCATCTAAGATCAACTCCCTCCTCTAAGTTTTTCTATATTATATATCAGCCGCCAGTGTAAATCCTGTCTTTTTTTGCTCCTCTATTATAAAAGCATTACATTTGTTTTTTCTTACAATGCTGATTATAAAGAAGAATTGTTAACTACAACTATAGCTAATGTCTTTAACAATCGAGTAGGAGCTGAATAATTATTTTATTCAGCGACCTTTCACACCATTGTGCGTATCGTTCGGTACACAGCGGTTCAATAAGAATTACCTAATTATAGATATCTCTCGGCTAATGTTATAAAGTCTTGCTCTTTAAGATTTATTAGATAGTGTTCTGGACAAAATAGGGCTTTGGATATCCTCCAATAGCCTTTTCTTGTATGGCATACTCCCATGCTTTATATTCATCAATACCAAGCCTTTTTAAATTATCATACTTTGTCTTGATTTTCTTCCATTGTTTCCAACAGCATAATCGAATCCTTTTTCTCAGCCACTTATCTAATGTTTTAAGTGTACTTTTCATATCTGCCAGCTTGAAGCAGTTCATCCATCCGATTATAATTTGTTTTAGCTTAATCGCACGGAATTCCACACTCATAGCATTTCTCCTTCTCATTTTTATAGAACATTCAACTTTCTTTATCGGTAGTGCTCTGCACAACTTCCCTTGTTTCTATTTTTTTAGTTTTTTTAATGGCTTTTTACCATGATGCTGCCTGTCGGCATCGATTTCGCTGTCCAGTTTATCTTTGTGTTTTTTCACCTCAACCTGTATATTAACTCTTTTGAATTTTTTCTTGTTTACCACTTGCTTTTATGTGGGTTGAGTCAATATACACCTGCTCAGGTACTAAAAATCCTTCTTTTTCAACTGTCTCAAGTATTTTTACAAATATGTTTGTGAATATTTCAGTATTTTTAAATCTTCTCTCATAGTTCTTGTTAAATGTAGGTAAGTCTTGAATATCTCTTACAGTTTGTCTTATTGAAAGTATTCCAAAGATATACTGGATGAGTACTATCTTTATGAGAACCACCGGATCAATACTTGTCCTCCCAAAATCAGAATATAGTTCTTCCACTTCATCATATATAAAATTAAAATCTATAGATTTATCTATTTTTCTCAATAAATGATCTTTTGGTACCAGATCTTCAAGGCTGTTTAATTTAACCTGTACTCTTAGCTCTTTTTTTGAATCACATAATCATAAAAAATTATTTATATACCTGTCTTTAACATATTCAATTGAATCTGTACTCTTAACAAGACAACTCATTTCCTTATAATTATCATTACGCCCTTTACCGCTGTTCAATAACCAATTATGGGAACCAATCAACATATATACATCGTCAATTAACAGGAGCTTTGTGTGTACTGGAGGTGAATATACAATTTTCACTCCCAATTTTTCTTTCATATAAAAAATTGATTCTGTTATTTTTTCAATATCGTAGTAAAATCCACCGTTCTCTATTAAAACATCTTTTATATTCTCTTTACTATCCAGCGAAATATTTTTACCCTTGTATCCAAAGCAAATATATATTTTCACTCCTTTTCTAATTGCACTGATTACCAATCTCAAGAATTTATAATCCACAACATAATCAGATATCCATGGCGAAAAAATGTAGATACTTTTATTTGCAAGTCTTATTATTTCTTTAAGGATTTCATAGTGTGCTGCAGAACCAACTACAATATTTTTAGGGCAATGTATCTTAAGAAAATTTATTAACTCCATATTATGAATGTGAATATTAGTATTTCCTCCTGACAATACATCAAAAGCTTTTTCCCAATTTTCTATATCCTTCTCACTTTGTTTATCAAAGGTCATATTGAAAAAACTGTATATTTTGCCATTCTTCATAATAGTATCAAGGGCTTTTTTTAAGAAATAACTTCCCTCTCCTATGGCCTTCAAATTTCCTACCATAATAAATTGCTTAATAGCTCTGGAAAAAGCAACATTCAATAAATTCCCTTTTGCACCTATAAAATTGGAAAGTCCTGCTTTATTGCCTCTTACATCATCAATTACTGTAGTAAATATAATAACGTCTTTCTGCCTTCCCTGGAATGTATGTACAGTACCTATCTCAACCTCATGTATTTCATTTTTTAATTGTCTAACCTGTTTATTAAACGGTGAAATTATAGCTATTCTCTTTACAACTTCATGTCCATATGAATTTTTGTATTCTTCCACTATTTTTTTACATGCACTTATTTCAAGATTATTAAAATGTTGTTCTCCTTTAATTCCTCTAACATCAAAGGCTATAAGATTATTTCCAAATAATTTTTCATTATTATCTTTGTTGGTTACTATCAATTTATCATGGTATACAAATTTATTGGAAAATTTTATGATACTTTCTTCACATCTTCTATGCTCATTTAGTATAATACCTGTCCTTTTATTTTTTAACTTTTCAAACACATCACAATTTCTATCAGCATAATCCTGGGCACTGTTATTCTCAATACATATATCCTTCCTCAGATCTTCGTCAACTCCAGAGTTTTCGATTAAATCATTTTTTAGAAGCCTTATCGGTTCCAATTGATTTGTGTCACCCACTATTATGGATCTACTTGTTCTATAGAGGGGAGCACATAGATAGTGAGGCAATATTTGAGCGGCTTCATCTACCATTATCAAATCGATTAAGTTAGGAATCATTTGAATCATATCTTTCCTAAATGAATGCAATGTTGTTGTAATAACTGGAAAGCACATAAAAAAAGTTTCCCAAAGTGCAAATATCCCAACCTTATGTTGCCCCCAATATTCATCCTTAGAACTATAAAAAGGCTTACACCATCTAAACATTTGACCATTCTTCTGTAAGATTATTCCTAAATTATTTGCAATACTTTCTCTATTCTCTACTATATATAGTTGCATCACTTTAAGGCTTGTATCAAAAATATTCTTGCGCATTTTTAAAAGTTCACTGCAATTTGAAACATTATATAAGCTTCTGCTAGACAAATCATCCATTTTCAAAGTCAGCTCAAGATTTTTGCATATTTTCTTAAAAGAGTTTATAATCTCTATTTTTTTACTTAAATCTATACTTAGATTTTCAGCTTCTTTAATTTTAGATGGGAAAACACTTTCCATTTCAATTAACTTTTTATATTCGTTCTCATTGGAATCAATATTCGATGCCAATTTATCAATTTCCATCTCCAGTCTTTCTAATTTTTTATCTGATTTATCTATTTCATTACGTATATATTCCTCAGAAGGATAATTTTCAAAGAAATTTTTCCATTCATTGGATATAAAAAGCATTATCTTTTTTATAAAACCATTTACTGACTTTTTTCTATACTCTTCCAAAGTTTTAAATAAATTTCTATTATTATCTTTTTCAATACTCTTATCACCATTGTACTTATCTTTCAGCTTTTTGCATTTTTCAATTTCATGATCAACATTATGAATATTCTCTTTAACTTTGTCTTCTTCAATACTAATATTATCTATAATACCTTTTTGCTCAATTAATCTTTCTTTATAGACATTCTCATTTTTATTAAGTAGATCATTATTTATATCCTTTACTCCTAAAAGTTCATATAATTTATTCCTTTCATCATAAAATGTTGAAATGTCCTTCTTTATTTTTCCTAATTTATCCCATAAAATTTTAAATTTTTCTACAGATGTTTCATCAAAAGTGGTTTTCCTTATATTTTCCAGACTCTCTATTAACTTATTAAACTGCTCATTATAAAAGCACTCTAAATTCGCATATTTTCCTAGCCTTGCACAAATTATACCCTTATAATCATCTTTAATATCTTCAGCTAAATCAGTAAAATAAGGAATTTCTTTTAGAAGCTCAAGTCCAATATTATCTACTGCAAGATTATTTGTACTTGTTACTACAATTGACCTTTTATTTTTTCCTCCCAATGGACTTATTAAGACCCCATTTGAGCACTTTGTCCATTTTTTATTCCACACATCTACTAATGATTTAGTTTTCTTAACTATATTATCTGCAATTAATTCTTTTAAAAGAGTAGTTTTACCTGTTCCCGGAGGACCATTTACAGAAATCAGCTCGTTATAATCTGAAATTTTTACAATATCCCATTGCTTTTCATTTATAGGGTATTTATCTGTATAACTACCATAATGAAATTTAAATTTATCTTTAATACTTTCATATTCAATAGCATTACTATTTCCAAATATATATTTTTCAAGTACGGATGGCACATCTTTTCCTTTTAAATATTTATCTTTGCATACTTTTAATTCATCTCTAAATATAGGTGATTTTAATTCATCTAGTTCCTCCAAAGTAATAAATACCCTATTTAATTTTTCCCAATATTCATATCTGTTAAAATCCAATATAGATTTGATCTTATTATTATTAAATGAAGCAAACACCTCGTCATCAACTAGTTTAAGTATTTCATGGATTGAATCCTGTCCATCAAAACTATTAATCTTTTCATATGTACTTTTAAATATATTTCCAACTGCAAGTTCAAATTCACCACGCGAGATATCCTGGGCATATGCCAAAATTGTCAATAGACTATCTTTGTTAACACAATATTTATCAACTTTTAAATTATTTTCTGCTATTGTACAGTTAAATGTAACAACAGGCTTTTTTATTCTTGTCTTGCCAGATCTTTCTATTAGCGGATAACATACGGTAATTCTATTATCTTCCTTTATAGCTTGTATTTCTACTACCAATTTATCCTTATTGTCAAAATCAAATTCATCAACAAAATCATTTAATTCAAGCTTATTCTCTAACATATATTTAATTTTTGAATAAACATGCTTCACTTTATCTTTAGAACTACTTTCTTTAATACTTTTTTGATTCTTTAGTTTATTATATATAGCTTCAGCTTTCTTGCTATTGATTATACCTTTTATCTTATTTACATCCTTTAAAATAGAAATAGGTTCATCTTTACCCTTACCTTTAATTGAATTATCCATCATTCTTGTTTCAAATTCATAATCTATGTAATAATCAAATACAGAATTCATCTTATCTTCAGACATATAACTCCCGCCATTTCTCAAATATTTATAGTTTATGTCTTCATTATAGTATAAGCATTGTTTTTTCTCCATAAATATGCAAAAAATCTATTATTTTTCCTTAAAAACCAATTATCCATTATTTTTTGAAATTTCCTATTATATAGAAAGTAAAATAATTTAAAGCACTCCAATAAACCTTCAATTCAACTTTATCGAAGGCTTATTAAAGTACCTTATTTTATCTATTTAAATTCCTTTTTATTCCTGTGATTTTTCCTACAAATTTTTTAAAGATTTTACAGATATACTATAATCATAATTTACATCATACCTGTTAATGGGATTAACTTTAAATCTGCTAACAATCATAGCACCTTTTATCTCACTATTCCCATCATATCCTTGCTTTATCTGTTAGTATATACTCTCCTCCAACTTCACCGCACTTATAACATTTTTATTCTTATTCATAAAAATATTATTCGGAATATTAGAATAGTCTCCAGGACGTTACTATTTTATTTGACTTTTCAGATTACCAGTTCCACTAATTTAATGGAATCAGCAGCTAGTCTTTTTAATTAGCAACATATAATACCACTATACTATTTAATTTTAAAATGACAATTTATTTTACTTACTTTCCCATTCTATTATTTGTCTTTTTAGTTCTCTCTCTTCTTTGAAATAGAAAGGTTAGTATCTTGAACATAGGATAATACCTATCCATATTATCTTTGATTTTCTGCATTAACAACTGTTGTAATTGATGACAGTCGGATCGAAATAAAGAAGGCTAATACTAAAAAGCATACAATCATGCCAACAACTCCATGCCATCCGTAAGATGACCAGAAGGTTCCACCCGCAGTTCCTCCAACACTAGAGCCTACATAATAAAAAAGCAGGTACAATGATGAAGCCTGTGCCTTATCATGCGTTGCTATTTTACCAATCCAACTACTAATAATTGAATGGCATCCAAAAAAGCCAAAAGTCAGGAGAGCAATGCCAATAATTTTTAACACCAGATTCATATCCAATGTTACAACTATCCCAATAAACATTGTTAAAAGAGCAATACAAAGAACCTTATATTCTCCCTGATTATCTGCCAAATGTCCCATAAAGGTAGAACTAAATGTTCCAACAACATAAATAACAAAAATAAAGCTGACCAGGGTTGAACTAAGACTATAAGGAGGCTCAACTAGCTGAAAGCCAATAAAGTTATATAAAGCAACAAAACTTCCCATAACCAAAAAACCAATACAATATAGGCAAATCAGGACTTTTCAGATGACTGCCCATAGATTTTAATAATTCATTTATTTCAAAAGAACGTGGTTCAAAATGTTTGGATGCCGGCAACTTGCTCCAAAATACAACACCAGCTATAATTCCCAAAATTCCTATGCAAGCTAGTGCCACTCTCCAATTAAAGAAATCAGTAATAACCCCAATAATAATACGTCCACTCATTCCACCAATAGAATTTCCACTGATGTACAGTCCCATAATCATACCTAGGCTTGCCTTATCAATTTCCTCACTGATATACGCCATAGCAATTGCTGGCAGTCCTGCTAAAACAAAGCCCTGCAAACCTCTCAGTACAAGTAAGCTATGAAAATTAGGAACAAATGCAGTCAACACTGCTAGAATTGATGATGTAAATATAGCAAAAGACATTATTGGCTTTCGTCCCAATACTTCTGATAATGAACCAAAGATCAGCATGCTTACTGCTAAAATGCAAGTTGTCACTGACAATGATAAACTAGCTACAGTTGGCGAAATAGAAAATTCCCTAGATAGGTATGGCATTAAAGGTTGTGTACTATATAAGATGGCAAAAGTATTAAACCCACCTGCAAATAGGGCAATACTAGTCATACGAAATTCCCTTGTATCTTTTTGAATGTAATTCATAGATCCTCCTGATTAAATTTTGACTTTATCTGACGACTTATGTATTATTGTATCAAGAAATGGTATATAAGAAAAATATCTAAAAACTATATAATATATAAGTAAATAATTATAAATAACACACAGGAGTGATTATTATGGATAACAGGCAAATGTCCTATTTTCTCACTATTATTGAAGAAGGCAGTATTACAAAAGCTGCTAATAAGCTGCATCTGGCCCAACCTTATCTAAGTCAGCAGCTTAAACTCCTTGAAGATGAATTAGAAGTAAAACTGGTAGAAAGAACCACCCGTAAATTTCGAGTAACAGAAACAGGTAAAATGCTTGCATACAGGGCCAAACAAATACTGGATTTGACTGAAAAGACCATTAAAGAATTAAAAGATATTAATGAAGGAATTAAGGGTACCTTATCGATTGGCTGTTTATCTTCTGCTACTGAAAATCTTTTAACACAAAAAGTCTATGATTTTCATAAAAAGTATCCAGATATAAATTTTGAAATACGTCAATGCAGTACAGATGAAATATTGGAATTACTAAAAAGAGGCGTTATAGAAATTGGCATTGTACGCAGTCCTTTAAATTCAGACATTTTCGAATCTATATCTTTACTTGTTGAACCAATGACTGCAGTATCAAATAATCAAATAGACTTAGGGAAAAGTGATAATTACATATCCTTAGAAGAACTTTCCACTAAGCCTCTATTAGTACACAGAAGATTCGAAAAAGACATATTAAGTTTCTTTCACAAAAAGGGATTAAAACCAAGAATACTTTGTAAAATTGAAGATACCAGATCAATATTATTATTGGCAGGACTTGGAATTGGAGTGGCAATCGTACCAAAGGATTGGACTAATCTTACACATAGTCAAAGCCTAAAGTATAAAGAGATTCCGGAACTTCAGTTAAATACAAATATCGTTATAGTAAGACTTAAAAATCATTATTTAACTTCTGTAGCCAGACATTTTCTAGAAACTTTTTAGGATTAGATTCTTTGTGGGAATCATAATAATTTTTAATTCAATTAAACCTGTTGCCTTTATTTATCTCACAAATTTTATATATTCTATCTTAATATCATATATTCAAATCAGTTTTTCAGGAATAAACCTGGAGGAAATCCTTTTTATCAACATGTAATCAAGTATTAGCAGAACGCCGCCTCCTATAAACATTACAAGATTATTGAGCAAAAGTACTCCTGTCATCTGGCCTACCAATAAAAGAATTACCGGAATGAGAAGAAAGCCGCTTACCTGCTGTGCTTCCTGGAAGGTTTCCGATTTCGCAGATACCATCACAGTAAATGTCAGCGATAGTAAATTAACTGCAGGTACAATCCAAGATATGATTACGAGCCATTTTATATCCGGGAAAATCAGTTTTCCAAAATAGATGAAGCCTCCAATATCAAATATAATGCCAAAGATTATAAATGAAATAAAGGTAATTATGTAAGATGGCACAAAGACACCTAAAATCTTGGATCTGAGCAGCTGCTCCATGGATATTGGCGTGTAAAGCAGGGACTCCATGGTCTTGTGTTCCTTTTCTCCCACAAAACTGCTGGCCCCGATAACTCCTGAACACATTATCGGAATTATAAGGAAATATGACGGAAACATAAAATTCAACGATACCTTTATTAAAAGCTGGGCAGGAGTATATGCACCATATTCCGAAGGCAGCTTTTTTAAAAGAGGAGCCATCTTTGTAAACGTACTTGAATCATTTCCAATAAAATTCGCACCGATAAGCATCACCAGAGGTATGATTACAATCAGAACAATTGGTACGATAGTCATGGGAAGAATAACCCGTTTTGAACTTGTTATTTCATTTATATCTTTATATATCAATGCCTTTTCACTTTTATTCATCATTCTTTCATTCACCTCAACCTTATAGTGTTGTATCATCGGATACACCTTTTATATATTTAAAGTACAGCTGCTCCAGGGACCATTTCTGCTGTACCGCCTCATAGATTTCACCGCCGTCTGCCAGTATGCTTTGTATTAGAGTATTCACCTCTTTGTCTCCTGAAATAGATTTGCTGTATGCGTCATTGCCATTATTAATAAATCCAAATTTACTCGAAATATTTTTCCCTTTTATCTTCAACTGAAGAGCTGCATTTTTCCTTGAAGCAAGCTGGTCAAAGGTACCCAGGCCGAGAACATTGCCATTGTTTATAAAACCGTACAGTGTACAAATATCCTCAGCATATTTTAACTGATGGGTGCAGAGAAATATGGTAACCTGGTTTTCCTCTGCAAGTTCTTTTATGAGCCTTGTAACATTCAGTGCATTTTCCGGGTCCAGACCGGAAGTTGGTTCGTCAACAAATAAAATTTGTGGATTGTGAATTAGTGCCACAGCCAGTGAAACCCTCTTTCTCATACCTGTACTGAAGGATTTCACCTTATTGTCCTTTACAGCTGACAGCTCCAGTCTTTTTAATATAAAGTCCACCCGTTCATCAATGAGTTTTTCCCCCATCTCATGCATTTTTCCAAAGAATATCAGGTTTTGCCTGGCAGTGAGATTTTCATAACAAGAAGCGCTTTCAGTCATGACTCCACACAATCTATGAATCTCAATATTATTTTTCCCCAAAGGTCTTCCGAAAATTTCAGCATGACCTGATGTGGCTGAAAGAATCCCATTTAGTATTCTGACTGTGGTGGTTTTCCCCGATCCATTGGGTCCGAGAAAGCCGAATATCTCACCTTTCGGTATGCTCAAACTTACATTGTTCAAAGCATTGACCTTCCCATCATAGGATTTTCTAAGATTTTCTATATTTATGGCATCCATCTGTCTCACCTAATTTCCCTTTCAATTTTTCAACAAGTAAATTGTACCGTTCATCTCCTTTTAAAGGTGCAAATGCAGGATTTTTGGCAATGGTATCAACAAAATTTTTCTTGATTGTTATCTCATCTATTGGAGTATTTGTTCCGATACAATTATTGTCCTCAAACCATTCGACTACCTGGTTAAAATACTCATTTCCTTTAAAATACAATGGAAATTGAATTTTGCATACAGTATCCACATATCGCTCTAAAGCATCAATTGCCTTTTCTTTCCTTTGCTCCGTAAGATATCCCTGCGCGGCAGTGATATGAATTCCAAAAACATCATTTGTCAAAATCTCCGTGAGCTGAAAGGAATCGATGATTTGAAGACCCTGGGAATAGATCTTCTCAAATAGAACTGGTTTTCCCACATTCAAGAAAAGATAATTGTTTAAAAGTGTCAATGTGTTTATTATGTTGTTATAAAGCAGTATCTGATTCACGAGCTTTGCCTGGTCAGCTTTTCCCTGCATCCTATATGCATTGACAAGTATGACATCATCTCCGCTGTAGGGAGCCAATTCATTATCCAACAGGCGGATGACCTCTTCACTGTTTCCCGATGCCATTTCTGCCAACGCTTCCTTGGTATTTGCATCTTTTATATCAGAAATATTCTCAGACTCATCTTTTACCCTCCTGCTCAGCAATATGCACTGTTGAAAAATTTGTTTTTTTACCGCTTCCGTTTTTGCCAGTATGGAGTAATTTAATAACAATTGAATCATGGAGAGCAAAAAAGGGAAGCATGAATAATACTTTTTTATTAATTTGTTACACTGCTTTATCGCTTCATCAAAGGACTTCACGGAAAATTCATGTGAAAGATTATTATATATTTTTTTAATCTCTTCCTTTGTAAGCTGCGGAGAATATCCCAGTAATTCATCCACTGATTTGATACCTTTTTTATTAATTTCAAAAATTTTATTTACAGCCTTCTGAGAATCTTTTGCTATAAATTCTGCATTTTTTAGAAGATTGCTATTGATTTTATAGATCTTGTCTCAGCACTCCTATTTCATCAGCCGTCATTAAATACCTTATAGAATATCATGCTAGTCTTGCTGATGCTAAACCCACATATGGATAAATGCTATGATTTAAAAATAGATAATCTGGTTAAACGGGAATTTAAGAATTAGCTTAGGTTAAACAACCTTAAAAAAGTTATTTAGTTTTCTGTTTACATTCCAATATTCTATTAAACCTTTGCGAAACGCTGCAAGTCCTACTTAGATTATAAGCTTAATTTTCTTTTATAAAAAGTATCTAATCATTCATTCTATAGTTTTGAGTTGTATTTTATACATCCATGCAAAATCTTCTTTTAAGTTTTTTAAAGCCAACTTGAAAAACTTTAAAACTTATTTTAGAAGATTATCTCATATTTTTCGAGCACTTTCTTATTTGACATTTACTCTTTAGACATACTTTAATTAATAAGTATTGAATTCAATTTTATAAATATGCTCAAATGTTGAATAATATAGACAAAAATTTCTACTGTATTCTGAGTATTTTTATATGTATAAATATATATTCCTAACTAATTTTTAAAAATATTTTATTTTTTACTTTTCAAAAACTGAATACTCTTTATTATCTAATGGTGCCGTTTGGAAAAAAAGTTTAATTCCTTTTTTCTGAATAAAACGTATATACTGAATTTCTTTTTCATTAAAAAAATCTGAAAGTTTCTTAATCACAATACGACTAGCTGGATAAGGTATTTGAATTTCAACTGTTTTAAATCCTGCTTCCACCGCCTCTTTGGCAATAGCTAAATTTTTAAATATAACCATTAAATTACGTTTTGTCTTACTATCTTCATTTATAAAATCTATTAACTCTTCAACGGAGAAAATTTTAACCTTCATTGGTTCAGGAAGACATAATTGCATTACTTTAGTAATAAATGGATCTTTACTATAACTCGGATCTACTACTATAGCATAATTTGCATTTACAAACTGATTCCAATTTAAAGCCACAGTTGCGTGCAATAACCTTTGATCAATACGTGTAAGCTTAATTCTTGTACTCATACTCATTCACCAACCTGTTTTTGTCTTTGATATTCCTTTAATGCACTAGCAATCAATATCATCAAAACCTTTCCTTGGAAACTACCTCTAATATTAATATCAAAAATTTTCTCATATTTTTTGAGTTTATAAATTAAAGTATTCTTATGAAAGAATAAATCATCTGCAGTCTGAGTAATATTGTAATCATTTATAAACAATTGATTTGCAATAGTAATAAACTCATCAATATCAAAACCTTTGATTCTATCCTTATAAAAATCAAATATGTTTCGAATATTATCAAGCTGAATTTTCGAAACAAAATACTTAAATAAATAATTTGTAAAGAACACCGGTTTATCTATAGAAGAATGTATATTCTTCGCTAACCACAAACAATTCTGATAACTTATAATATAACGTCTTAACTTATTTTGCATGGAACCTACTAGATATGAACATTCCTGTAATCCCCAATCTCGTAGGCTTCTAATATACTTTTGAAAGTACTTCTTTACTTTAACATTATCTAAATCATTAGGTATATCTTTAAATAGTAATAAACTGTTTCTATCTAACAAAGAATATATCATTTCTTTACTATCAGGTTTTAATTTTAAATGCATAATCTCTTCCGAGTTAAATCCTTTATTATTAACAATATATACAGCTATTCTAGTTTTGTTTTTATCAATTCCTAATTGATTAATTAAATCTAAGATATGATTCAAATCAAAATATTTGTCATTAATCAAGTATTTTATTAATTCATCATATTTCGTAACTTTTTGCTTTAATGTTCTAGTGTTTATCTCATACATTAATCGTGTTTTCAAAGTATCAAGTAATAAAGTACTGATCATTTTAAGATTTTCATCATTACCACTAACCCAAATATATCCATAATCTTTATTCTTAACTCTAATTTCATAAAACATATTTTGGGTATTGGAATCTTTAATATCAAAATGATATCCTATATATTCTTCTTTACTACAACAAATAACATTTCCACCTTGATTTAATAAACCAATAATATACTTTTTATTTTGTCGAACAATATTAATGAATTCTTTAAAAATATCAATTAACATCATATTTTTTACCTTTCCTGTCCTGGCCAACTATAATTTCAACACAGCTGTTTAAAATGAACGGACTGTAAGTTATTAACTCTAATTAAAGCTAGTTTTATAATACAAATTTTTTTAGGTTAGCTTTACCTTTAAATAAACGTAAATTAAATTTAAAATCTTAAATTTAGGAATAACTTTTTTTAAATATATGCAAGTATATTTTTTAAGAAAATTCGTTCATAAGATAGTTACTTATAAATTAACATTAACTTGTCAATATGGATATCATAATATATGTTATCCATATTGACTTTATTGTATCATGTTTTTGTAATAGGTTTATAACTTATTATTATAATCTAACGCACAATGTTATATTATACTTAAAAATTCATTATATATCTTTAAGAAAATTCAAATAAATACTAATCTATTAATTTTAATATAATGGAGATAAAATTGATTTTTCTTTCACAATTTTAGTTCTAAAAAAATCTATCTCTAATATATTTTTTATCACCTATTATAGTTACAGTAGATAGAGAATAAATTAAATCTCATACTGAAATTCTGTCATCAACAGTGGCATGTACCTTATAATTAATTGCCTGGTTTCTCCTCTGGTTATTATAATATATTTCAATATACCAAAATACATCACGCTTTGCTTCTTTCTATATTTTATATTTTTTCGGGTAGAGCAATTCACACTTTCCTGTGCTATCTTCCGTATATGCTCATTTTTCAGCTTTTGTTTTGCTTTTTGATGGACTATTCCACAAATAATATCCACTACGTAATGCTTGAATCTTTATAACCGAATGTTTATAACACTAACTTCTTATAAACTTATAGATACCTTCGGTTGTCCCGGCAAAGAGTGCAGCAGCCTTTTTTAGTACATCAACTAATTCCTCAGGTTCATCAATTCTTAAGCTCGAAGGATCCTCTATCCTATTTTTGTTTTTTAGCCAGTTTCTTAATGTCTGATCATTTACTCCTAACAGTTATGATAGATCTTCTTTCTTCCAGTATAAGCCCTTACTGCATCTTTTTTTATTCTATATTATATCTATTATCATTACCTGACATTTCTTATCTCCTTTAATATGATTATTACAGATAACTCATATGTGTTCAGCAATTCGAGTATAGCTCACTTCTATTCGTCTTGATTACTTTAAATCAATTGATAATGCCTAAGCATTTCTTTAATCTTTTCATCAACTTCACGTGTTGTTTCTCTAACTGGTTTTCTAGCAGGTCCTACAGATGCAATATTAGCTAATTCTATTGATCGTTTCAAAATTGAGGGAACTGTACCTAGTTTTAAGACATTTCTTAACACATCAATATCTGCCTGTAAAGACTTAGCAGTTTCAGTGTCATTTATTTTAAGAGCCTTATTTAATTTTACTAAAACATCTGTGATAACGTTACTTGTGCCTGCAATCGCACCTGTTGCACCTAAGTTATAGCCAATAGAAATCTTAGAATCTGAACCAACCAATACACTCATATCCTTACCTTTACTTGATTCAATATAATCCTTCAAATTCTCAATATCACCACTACTATCTTTAATAGCCTGAATATTATCAATCTCAGCTAAACGTACTACAACTTGTTTAGGAATATTACAACCAGTTGATTTAGGAATATTGTACAATACGATTGGAATTTTAACACTGCTTGCAACTTCTTTAAAATGCTTATAAAGCTCTTCATCCATAGGTTTAATAAAATATGGAGTAATAACAGATAATGCATCTGCACCTACTTCTTCCATTTTTTGAGATAAACGTGTAGTTTCTTTAGTTGAACACGCACCTGTTCCTACAAAAACCGGAACACGATGATCAACAATCTCAATTACTCTTTTAGCAAAAGCTATCTTTTCATCTTCATCAATTACATGGAATTCACCATTACTACCTAGGATAAATATACCATCAATACCTTTCCTAATTAAATGGTTTATTAATTGTTCAGTAGCCTCATAGTTAATTGACTGTTCTTCATCACGATTAAATGGTGTAACAATTGGTGTAATAATACCTTTGAACATATTTTTTCTCCTTATCAATTATTTTATTTAACTAGTGTAATATTACTAATGGACTATTTAACCATCTTGTTCGTATGTACACAACTTGATTGCAAATCATTAATACAGTTTTTAATTACCTCGTCAATATCTATTGTTTCCTTATCAGCAATATTAAGATATAGATTTATCAACATAGGTAAATTCAAACCAGTTATTACATTATAATGGTATTTCTTAGTTAATGCTGTAAGCACATTACATGGAGTTCCTCCATATAAATCTACTAATGCCAAAATTGGCCCTTGAAAATTACTTAGGACAGAATCCACCTGATTCATAAAATCCTCAAAAGACATTGCTTGTAATAAGGACACTGATGTAACATTTTCCATCTTTCCGACAATCATCTCTGCAGATTTTATAAGTTCTTCACCAAATCTTCCATGTGTTCCAACTACTATATTTAACTTTGCCATAAAATTTCCTACCTTCTGTTCATTTCTTTTATACTTTTACCAAGACTCCCGCCTGGATGCCATTTTACATATTGTTTTAAATCTAATTTCTTTTCATTTTGTAGTACAATACTTAAACATTGAAGAATTAGAATTTCTGATAAAATTGAAGCACGTGGTGGTTTATTTAAATTATCACCTTCCTTATTCACATGTGCCGGCAAACATACTTCAGAATGTTTTGCTAACCATGATGCTATATTACCTGTACAACTAATAATATGTGCTCCATTTGCTATCAGAGTTTCTACAGTTGCCTTTAATTCTAATGTTTCACCACTATTAGATATGGCAATAACAACATCACCTTTCTTTACTTGGCCACTTGAACCATGAACGGCTTCTGTTCCATGTAATTCGTAAGTACTAGTACCTGTGCTTGATAACAAAGAAGCAATATATCCTGCAACATGACCTGGCTTACCAATTCCAGTTACATGAACACGTCCACCTTCTTTTTCACTTTGTAATATGATCTCAGCAGCTTTTTTAATATTTTCTACGCCAACACTTTTGATACTTTTGTTGAATTCTTCCTTAAGATTGCTTAAAAAGCTTTGTAATTCGTTATCCATAATATTACCACCTATCCCATCAAAGATTTAACGATAATTTTGCTTGACATCTTACAAGTTCTTTTTTCCGATTCTACTGTTCTTGCAGCTATATGAGGTGTTAGAAAAAAATTATCCAATGTAGTTAGATTATCATCAAATTTTGGTGGTTCTGAACTATAAACATCAAAACAAGCTGAACGAATTTCATTATTTGCTAAAGCTCCATATAAAGCCTTTTCATCAACAATTTCTCCTCTTGCCGCATTAATCAAGCAAGCATCTTTTTTCATTTTTTTGAATTGTTCAGTGGAAATCATATGTTTTGTAGAGTCTAAAAGTGGCACATGTAAAGAAATATAATCACTTTCGCTTATAATTTCTTCAAAAGATTTTTTCTCTACATTGCATTCTTTTGCAATTTTATCAGGAATTCCAAAAGCATCATAGGCATACACTTTCATAGACATTCCATTTGCAAAATTTGCAAGTTTTTTACCTATCATTCCAAAACCAATAATGCCTAATATTTTACCACTAATTTCTTTTACTGTTGGCTTGTTCCATTTGTGTTCCTTAACTTCCTTAATAGTGCAATATAAATTCTTTGATTCTGCAAGCATTAAAGCTATGACATGTTCTGCAACCGCTTGGGAATTAGATCCAACTGTTCTACCTACAAAAATTCCCTTTTCTTTTGCATAATCTAAATCAATATTATCCGTTCCTACACCAAATTTACAAATAGCCTTTAACTTAGGACATTTCTCCATTAGCTCACGATCTATTATATCAACACCTACGATAATAGCATCTGCATCAGCAGCTAATTTGTGAAATTCTTCTTTTGTATATTGTTTTCCAGTATTGTTATAATGAACAGATAATCCCTTAGATTCCATATATTTAACTTGATCTAAACCATAATTTGCAAATCCTCTTGGTGTAATTAAAACTTTCACATTTTTCACCTTCATTTCAAAATAATAGTAATATCTCATGTTTATAACTTAGAACATTAATTTAAATAACTCCAATAAACGTTAAAACTAATGCAAAAACCATTGTATAAATGATTAGACGTAAGTATTTTGGGCCTATCTTAGTTATATATAGATACATACCCATAACTAAAGTAAAAGGTAATAATTTAGGCATCATACCATCTAAAATACTTTGTACTGCAACTTTTTGCGCTGTACTCGCATTGATTACCCACGTAAATTTGAATGTAACATACGCTGATGATAAACATCCAATCATAAATAATCCGACAATACTAGCAATATCAATAACTTTCTTAACCTTACCAGAATGTAAAATTTCCAGTACAGCACTTTTACCTAATTTATATCCTTTTTGCCACAAAAACCATGAGAATCCATATGACCATGCCATATAAATAAGCCCTGGCATAAAGGCAGCAATAATTGACCCTTTAAGTGCTAATGGCACAAAAATTGCAAGTGGTATAGTACCTACAATTCCCTGGTCAACACTATCACCAATACCAGCTAATGGACCCATAAGTCCAATCTTCAAAGATTCAATCATTTCAGGTGTAACATTCTTATTACCTGCTGCTCTTTCTTCCTCAAGTGAAATTACAATACCATGAATAAGACTTCCCCAATCACAATTAGTATTAAACATTGACGTATGACGCTTCATTGCTTCTTTTAATTCTTCTGGATCATCCTTATAAACTTTTCTTAGTATTTTATTCAATGAAAATCCAAAAGCTAAAGCTTGCATCCTATCAAAACTATTAGGAACTTCAACTGCTGTAATCCATTTCAACCAAGCTTTCATTAAATCCATCCTGGTAATAATATTATTCTTTTTTTCATATATCTCACTCATGCCGATTCTCCTTCCTCATTTTGTTTAAATAATGAAACTATCATGGCCATACTGAGAGCAATAGCTGCACCAGTTAACATTGAAAATCCTAAAATAGCATGCAGGAAAAAGCCTAAAACAAAGAATGGAATATATTGTTTTTTACCCATAACTACTAGTGTTAAAGCAAATCCTAATGCTGGTAACATTCCTCCAGCATTTCCAAGCCCATTCATAACCCACTTTGGAATAACTTTAAGAAAGACTTTTATTACATTTGGCCCAAATAAAGTGGCAATAAATACTGGAGTGATATATAACACGCCATTTGTAAGCCAAGGTAATAAAAACGAAAACGTAGATAATTTATCATATTCCCCTTTTTCTACAAATGAATCTGCTTTTGTGTTGTAAAAAGAATTTATTGTACGACGAACATTGTTTATTAGAACACCTAATATACCAACAGGAACAGCAATTGCCACTGCAGCCGTTGGAGTAAGCTGGTTAACAATAGCAGCAGGAATAGCAATACAAGCGGCCAAGCCTGGATCATTAGGAATATTACCTCCAGCCGCAATAGTACCCATATACATCAATTGAATTGTTGCTCCATATACTAGGCCTGTCTTTACATCTCCAAAAACTAATCCAATAAAAACACCTAATACAACCGGATTACGAAATGCGTATGAAAAATAATATTGTGCTCTACCCATAGCAAGCCAATAAATCAAACCGACTAACGCAGCTTTTATAATCATTTCTTATCCCCCTCATTTAATTAAAGCTTCGCAACAGCTTTTTGTAATGTTTCGGACGGGTAATCAGGAGTTGTTTGTAAATAAATATTAATTCCCATCTCTTCAAGAGCCAATAAAATATCGGCATCTTTGCGATCTAATGTAATTGCATTATTAACTGCTTTTCTTCCTGGTCCTCCACCTAATCCTCCAATTTGAACTTCTTTAAGCTTTAAACCAGTTTTTACAGCACTATCTAACTCTTGGACATTCTTAAACAAGATCAATACCTTGTTATTTTCGAAGTCATTATTTTGTTGAGCTTTCACAGCTTCTTCCACAGATAAAATTCGGATCTTCACTCCTTTAGGTGCAGCCATCTTGAATACTTCTTGCATGAATTCATCTTTACTTAATGTAGTATCTATTGTAACGATTTCATTAATTTCACACTGCTTGAGCCATCTAGTTATTACTTGTCCATGAATTAATCTAAAGTCTACTCTTGTTAAAGCAATACTCATTTTATTATTCCTCCTTGTATAATTCAGTCATAACATTCAATAGAAAACTATCTTGACTTCTAACAAACATTACAACTCATCTATTTTAAGATTTTCTACCCAGTAGGGTATACTAATCTTATCTAACTTAGTTTTCTATCTTTGCCTAATGGAAAACCATGCTAGTAAATATTGATGTATTCCCATTGGAAAATAGCTACATAAATTACTAATACCCGTGTCACAAATAAGGTTATAAGATCACATATAGAAATGGAATATCTATTTTATTTCATAAAAATCCACTGTAAAATGTACCTTGAGGATTACTCTAATACAGCAGCCTAACGTCCCCAAATTAATGATGTTAGTATAAGTTTTCATTCAAACTAGTAAATAATTCACATTAACTAACTCATCCAATTAATAGAGTATTATTCTGCATATAAATATAATAAAACTTAGGCATACCTCTATCACTATTCTCTTAACAAATCTAAAATCCATAAAATATTGTTATTTATTTCTTATTACGATAATCATCAATGATTTTTCGAATTTTAGCTGCATTTTCTGCAATCATACTAGAACTACCTTTAGTTAATAAACCACCAAAACCACAAATATCAACATCATTTTCCAACCATTTAGATAAATTATTTAAATTTATTCCACCACTAGCTAATATAGGCATATCTGGAATTGGAGTTTTAAATACCTTAACTAGTTTTGGCCCATAAAAATCAGAAATAGGAAACGCCTTTATAAATGCAGCCCCAGCACTTAATGCGTCAACAGCAGCTGAAATAGAAGTACACCCAGGGGCATACGGAACCTGATATCTATTACATACTTTTGCAACTTCTAGGCAATAGTTTGGTGCAATAATAAATTCAGCTCCTTTTAATATAGCATATCTAGCAGTTTCAGAATCTAAAACTGTACCTGATCCTACACATAGACTATCACCATATTTTTTTACTAGGCCATTGATGATGTCACCTGCATTATTTAGTGTAAAACTCATTTCCATTACAGGAATACCACCTTCTATGCATCCTTCCGCAATTTCACACGCTCTTTCAAATGTTTCGGCTCTCACAATTGCAAGCGCACCTGATTTGTACATTGTTTTTGTAATATTCATTTTTTTCATTATTTTTACCTCCCATTTATTATTCTATCGTTTTCAACATAATTTTCAATGGTATAACAGGCTAATTATGTATCTTTATTTTGTAAGGTTAAACGAATTATTTATCACATAATAAAGACTAATTTGTCTGTAAATAAGCTAGATAAAATAACAAACTGATCATAATTAAAGCTTTAAAATTAAATATAAAAGGTTTTCTTAATATATATTTCTATTAAAACTATAAACCCTGTTACAAAAATACCAAATCTTAAATTACTTTTTTCTTAATCATTCAAATGACATATTGATATATCATTACAATTAAGTTACAATAAAACATGTATCAAACATGTTTGAAAGCGAGGTATTAAATTGAAGCAATTAAATAATACAAAGGCTCTATTGATAAAAACTGTAATAGAATTATTGCAGGAATGTGATGATATTTCAGAAATAACCTCAAGAAAAATAACAAAAAGAGCCAACGTGAATTTATCAACAATAAATTACTACTTTAATTCCAAAGATGAACTGGTAAATATTTCAGTAAATAAATTAATAGGCGACACCGCAGATATATATTTTCAAAATATGACAAACAGCAGCAGTTCACCAAAAGATAAGCTTAGAAATTTCTTGATTAGTATTAGTGATATGATTGTCAATTATGAAAAATATACAAAACAGATACTTCCCTATATTTTGTTAAAGGAAAAATTTATTCAAGCTCTGGAAATACTTCCCTTGGTCAAAAGTTGTTTTAAAGAAAACAAAAGTGAGAAAAAGTGCAGAATTATTTCATATCAATTGATTTCATTTATGCAACTGGTATTTTATAGAGCAGATGAATTTAAATCTTTCAGTAAAATTGACATTATGAACAAAAAAGAAAGAGATGAACTCATCGATATGGAATTGAATCTATTGATCGAATCAGAAGCTTTGGAGGTTAATAATGGAAAAAGCATTTAATTTATCTGAATATATGAGCAATGGTATTGAAATTATAATAAAGAACGTTTTGAAATCATCTGTAAAAAATCCAAAAGAAACTAAATTTTTAATAAAGTATATGCTATCGGTAACAGCTGCAAAGAATAGAAGAAATATTCTTGAAAGTGAAGGACAACATATTCCTCCATTTTTAATGGCAAGTATTTGCTCAAACTGCAATTTATACTGCAAGGGATGTTATGCACGGGCCAATAACTCCTGCGGAGATAATTTAAAGAGTAGCGAAATATCAGAAGAAAGATGGGAAAATATATTCAATGAAGCAAAGGAACTTGGGATCTCATTTATATTGCTTTTAGGTGGAGAACCCTTAATGAGAAGAAGTATTATTGAAAAAGCTTCTTCTGTTAAAGAAATAGTTTTTCCGATTTTCACAAATGGAACCATGCTTGATGAAGATTATATGAATTTATTTGATAAAAATAGAAATCTGGTGCCAATGATAAGTATTGAAGGCAATGAGTGTCAAACTGACTCCAGGCGTGGGAAAAATACCTATAATTCAATAATGGCTGCAGTGGATAATTTAAATAAAAAAAGAATTTTTTTGGATGTTCTATAACTGTAACAACCGAAAATATAACAACTGTCACAAACAAAGGATTTGTGCAGGAGCTTTATAATAAAGGAACAAAAATACTGATATTTGTAGAGTATACTCCGGTAATCAAATCCACTGAAAAACTTGCACCTACAAACAAAGAACGCCTCTTGCTGGGAAAAAATCTGGAAGAATTAAGACAAGCATTTGAAAACATGGTATTTTTATCATTTCCTGGTGATGAGAAATACATGGGTGGATGTCTGGCGGCTGGAAGAGGATTTTTTCACATAAGTGCCAATGGTAACACAGAACCATGCCCGCTCTCACCCTATTCAGATGTAAATTTGAAAGAATCCAGCCTAAAAGAGGCTTTAAAATCACCATTATTCAAAAAACTTAATGATAATAAAATGCTAACTGGAGAACATAAGGGTGGATGTCTGTTATTTGAAAAAGAAAATGATGTTAAAAATCTATTAGACACATAACTATAAACCATTTATCTTCAATAATTATTTATATCGAAGAATGCTTTGAAACAATTCATTAAAATCAAATAATGTATAAAGATATATACCGCTAACTGCCAATAGCACTAGCATTATACCATAAATTACTATGAATTTTATTCTGCTGTTTTTATCCAGCTTGAAATAGGAACTATTTTTATATTTTTTAGTAAAATTATATGTTTCATAAACTCCTATTCCAAGAATAAAAAACAATAAAATTTTGCCTTTCAAACCCTTTATAGATATAAGTAAATACACTATAAGTGGAAGACCTATATAACATATAATTGGAGATATTGCCTCGGCTATATGTCCGCCGTCAAGAGGTTTTACAGGAATTAAATTCATCAAGTTCAGTATTATTGCAGTAGAACCCAGCACCAAAGATGTAGTATCTCCGGTAAAATAATAAATTGCATAGTAAATAAATCCAAGTATGCCTCCAAACAACGGTCCTCCTATTGCAACAATTGCATTTTCCCTGCAGTTTTCAATACTTTCAGTAACAATATATGCACCAAAAGGCGTAAACCCTTCAAAAACAACTTTTAAATTTAAAAATCTTGCGGAAACATAATGCCCTGCTTCATGAATGATTAAAATAAGCAAATATCCAAATGCATAGTAAAAGTTAAAGACAAGTCCCAGCACTGATATTGTTAGAGAAACTATGAATACATTAAATACTATTTTCCCGATACTCGGCTTTTTTATTAAATCCACATCATCTTTCACATTATAATCCTCCCTGTTATTTTATATATTATTTCTTAATTTGATATATATTATAAAGGTATTGTTTTTGTTTTCCGCCCATACTTGTCCCTTATGCAGCTTCACAATATTCTTGACTATGGCGAGTCCCAATCCTGAATTATTTTCATGTGAATTTCTTGACTTGTCCCCCATATAAAACCTTTCAAATATCTTTCCAATTTGCTCATCTGACAAATTCTGAATGGGCTTGCTTTGAAAGCTCACCGCTGTGTTTTCTTTATCTGAAGTTATATCAACGTATACACTGCTGTTTTTTACACTGTATTTTACAGCATTGGACAATATATTTTGAAAAGCCCTGCTAATAAGATAGGGATCAACATTCAATTTCAGATTCGGTATATCATATTTTTTTACAAATTCAATTCCCGATTTCTCCGCTAGAATTGACATCTCCCCTATAATCTGTTCCATAATTTCAACTATGTTCACATTACAAAGCTCAGGTTCTACTTCACCGCTTTCCAGCTTTGAATACTGAAACAGATTGTCTATCAACAGCTTGAGCTTTTCTGCCCTTTCCAGAGATTTTTTACTGTAGATTTCTCTATCTTTTACGGAAGTGTTTTCGTCGTTTAACAAATACAGATATCCAATTAAAGCTGTAAGCGGAGTCCTCAAATCATGGGACATATTCGTTATCAATTTATTTTTAAACCTTTGAAGAGATTTTTCACGATTCAGCATATTTTTCAAATTAAAGGACATCCTATTTATTTCCTCTGCCAGAACTACCAGTTCGTCATCGCCCTTTTCCTCAAGCTTACACTTGAAATTTTCCCGGGAAATTTTTACTATACCCCTGCAAATATATTTTATATACCTGACTTTTTTATAGGACCAGAGATAAACTATTCCCAGTGAAATTACAATTGGGAATGCTATTATAAATACATGTTTGAATATTTCATAGTAAGATCCTGAAACTTTCCATGTAACAAGTGCATACTTGTTTCCTGATATATTCAAATCATATAATTCATATACTGTTTTCCCAGTGTGATCTTTCACCATACACTCTCTTATAGAATTCAAATCCATATATCTGTCTTTTACTGCATTTGATTTAAGAACTACATTGCCCTTCATGTCGGCAACTGCTATATTCACATTATTCAATTTTGCCAGATTATCTATATAGCAATTATTTTGAAGATCAGTGGACTTAACATATCTTACAACCTGTACATAAGCATCATTTGACGCATTGACAAAATTTTGGGTGTTATTTTTATCAGAAATTATGATCTGGACAGAAACAACTATTCCAATTACCAGCACCATGAAACTAAATATATTGATAATAAGAAGTTGCCTGGATATGCTTTTTAGAAAAAATGTTTTAACTCTATTTATCAATTCTATAGCCTACTCCCCAGACCACTTTTATGTATTCTGGCTTTTCCGGATTTATCTCTATTTTTCCTCTTATGTTTCTTATATGAACTGCCACAGTATTCTTGGAATTGTAAAAAGGTTCATTCCATACATTTTCATATATGATCTCTGTACTGAGTACCCTTCCCCTGTTCTCTGCAAGCACCTTCAAAATAGAAAATTCAATGGGAGTAAGTTCCACTGGATTTCCTCCTACATATACCTGATGGGATTCATTATCTATAAGTAGATCGTCTATAATAATTTTACTTTTGTTCTGAGTACTTTCCCCATTGAATTCCGAATATCTTCTGATTTGGGATCTTACCCTGGCCACCAGCTCCAGTGGGTTGAAAGGCTTGGTCATATAGTCATCAGCCCCAATATCAAGACCTAATATTTTACTGCTTGGATCATCTTTTGCAGAAAGCATTATTATGGGTATCTTTTTCTCTTTTCTAATTTCAAGGCAGGTATGCAGACCATCTTGGCCAGGCATCATTATATCCAATATTATCAAATCCACATCCTGCTCTTTCAATTTTTCTATTGCTGCCCCTCCGTCGCAAGCAGTAATCACCTCAAACCTGTCATTCTGGAGATAAATTTTTATTATATCCAGAATATCCTTGTCATCATCTACTACCAATACAGTGTGTCCCCTCATTCCAATATTCACCTCTCTGCAGTCCAAAGTTTGAACTTCAACTTAATTATAACATTTTTCAACGTCTGATCTTTCCTGCGAATTTTATAGAATAAATTTTATCCAAAAAACATGAGAAAAAGTAAATCATGACAAAGGTACAGGGAAACGAATATCGGGGCTGACCTTCAGAAATAAAATACACAAGGGCAAACATGTAGAAACAAATAAGATTGTATATCAAATAGCAATCTACAGATTTTTTGCTTGAAAATCTCTTAATTGTCTTTATACTATATACAAGAAGCATAATCAGAGCTGGAATAAATATCATATATCTTACAGCATAAGCATAAAATATAAATATAAATTTTAAAATTGGATTTATGTTTGAGCCGTTGAAACTATAGCCTATTTCACTGAAACCAATGTAGGTAATAAACAGCCTTTTGAACCCAAGCTGAATGAATTCTGCAGGATGTGCTTTTATCCATTTCCAGGCTGCCCTGGAGAGCATTTTGTTTTTTTGTGTAGCATTGGCACTTATATACTCAGTCTTTTTAACAATAGAATTGTCCACATTTCCGGCATCCATCCACATGCCATATCTGTTCTGGGAATTATTGTTTATATAAAGTACTATTCCTCCGTTGTTGGATATAAAAGTTAACTGCCCCATAAGTCTGGTATTCCTATACAACCACGGAGATAGGGCTATGGCACTTATCATAAATATGATAAGTGAATGTTTCAATACCGTCAAAAACTTTATTTTCAAGGACAGTTCCACTATAAAAAACAGAAGGAAAACCCCCAGGAAAAATGGTTTTATCATGGCCCCTGTAGCCGTCAGTATCCCAATCAGTATATATTTATATTTAACATCATAGAAATACAAATACGTTATTAAAAACAATATTGTAGTAAATAGTATTTCCCCAGCCAGAATACTATTGTAAAATATATTGCTGGGAAAAACAACAAATAGACCATATATAAATCTACGTTTCTTTTCACTCAAATCTGCCTTTTTTAATATTTTATAAAAAAGTACATAGTTTACGAATGTAAGCATTAAATTAAAAATTTTTGCTGCAGTCAGACTGCTGCCAAAAATTCTATATACAAACCCCAGCACAATGGGATACCCAACAGAAGTGTAGGTGTCTCCCCAAAGCCCTCCGTTAGCTATCTGTCTGGCCAGTCCATCGTAATAGGCAAAATCTGAAAATGGCTGCGTATTTACCAAAAGCAACCACAGTATACTCATCAAAATTCCAAGCAAAGCAGCTTTCCTATAATATTTCTCCATGACAATCCTCCTCTTGATCTTTATTCTAACTTCCATTTTAAAGGAAATTTTTAAAGAATCAATTACAAAATCTATGAAGATTTGATGAAGATTATTATAATAGGCTGCAATATTGCATGAATCAGGAGTGAAAACAACTCAGATGGACTAAAGTTTGAATTTTAAAATAGCTTTCATTAGTCTTTCTGACGAACTCTTTGATTCCTTTGCCAGATCTAAAATTTTATTGGCTTTTGAAGTTATATAGATTAAATTTTGAGCAATATCTGTAGTTTCAGCTGTTCCATTACTGGCGCCTTGTCCACATTTTCTATAACTTTTAATATATCTTTTATTGTGGCTAATAATTCTTCTGATGTGGAGTTAAATTTTTTCATAAGATTATCAACAAATTTTGTATCCTTGCTGTACTTATCCACTAAAAAATCATAATTATTACTTAATAAAAAAGCATTTCCTGTATCATATAATTTGGTAGACAATATTAATTTTTTTAGGTCATCAAAGGACATATCTATACCGGCAACTCCCACCAATTGATTCTTTAAATATATAGGTTCAGTATAGGATATCATACTGGTCTTGCTGATGCTATCCACATAAATATTGGACCATATTCCTTTACCCGCTTTTACAGCACTATAATACCACCCCATTCAACAACAGTAAATCCATTACGTTTAAATTCATCTATTTTAAGCTTTTCAATTTTTAAATTTTCGTTATCATTAATGGGCACAAAATAAAAATATGCTTTCAAAATTGAATCGGTTTTTTTAGATTTGCAAATCAGTACTGTCTGCAGTATTATTCCTGATATACGCTATTGCATCTGTTGTTGCACTTGAACCTTCAGTGTCAACTAATACCAGTGGTGCTGAATACTTTCCGGCAACTGCTGAAGCTGCCAATACATCTGCATACAGATTATCCGGTGTAGCTGAACTTGCATTTGCAATATATAATTTATCAGTCTTGAAAATTTCTTTGAAATTGTTCAATACATTCAAGTTTGTTGCAAATCTGTATACTTCTCCATCTACCCTCTGAGCTGCTCCGAAAGTTTTGTACATATCATCATTTATTATATTCGAAGTTCCAATAACCGTGACTTTCGAATTATTTGCTTTTATAAAATCAATTGTCGATTTAGTTGAAGTTTTATCATTATCAGCTAAAAGTAATATTTCATCTTTTGCAGCAGCTGCTGGTGCTGCTGAGAGAACGTCTGAAAAGCCCTCCCCACCAACAATATATATGTTTTTTGGTTTCAATGCATCAAGTGCTGTCCTGGTATCCGAGCTCAGTGTGTCAGGTGTGGTTAAAAGTATTGGTGCATCCAGTTTCTTGTCCAATACTGAAGCACTTACTGCATCCGCATAACCTTCGCCAGACACCAGCACTACATTATCACTCCCCTCAGGCCAGTTCAAGGACATAAGTACGGCTCCAATAATTGTTCTTACTCTTTTTGTGCACATATAAAATATCATCTCCCTGTGTTATGTGTATATTCTATTAAATCTTTGCCAAATATTGTAAGTTCTACTTAATTATAAGCCCTTCTAATTTAGGCAAACAAGAATTGAATGATTTTTATATTAAATGGAAATGGCTTAGAAACAGCATAGATAAAATAAATGTATGGATTAATCTAATTGCTTTCCTTAACTTTATTTATGAGCTCTTTTATATTTTCATCTATATCTGGATATTTTAACTTTAGATTATTAAGTACATTCACCGTAGTTTTTAACACAATATAGTCTCTAAACCATCTTTTATTGGCAGGAACAATATTCCATGGAGCTTCATCGGTACTGCAATTACATAGCAAGTCTTCGTAATATTGCTGGTACTTATTCCAAAACTTTCTCTCCTTAAGATCTGATGCTGAAAATTTCCAGTGCTTTTCTGGAATCTCCAATCTATCTTCTAATTTTTTCTTCTGAAAGTCCTTTGATATATGCAGAAAAAATTTTATTATTACAGTATTGTTGTTTACAAGAAATTTTTCAAACATATTTATTTCTTTGAATCTATTAAAAGCTGTATTATCATCTATAAGCCCGTGTACGCGTGTAACCAGTACATCTTCATAATATGATCTGTTAAAAATGGTTATGATGCCCCTTTGGGGAACTGATTTGTGTATTCTCCAAAGATAATCGTGCCCTAATTCTTCTTGAGTTGGCTCTTTAAAGCTTTCTACTCTGAATCCATTGGGATTTATTCCGGTGAGTAGTTTCCTGGTACTTCCATCCTTGCCACTGCAGTCTATTCCCTGCAGTACTATAAGCAGTGCAAATTTTTTGGAAGCATAGAAAATATCCTGAAGGTGTGCAAACTTCTTTTGTAAATTTAAGTATTCTTCATTAATGGAATCCTTTGATAATCCATCAGTATCGTTAGGATCAAAAGTTCTCAAATCAATTTGCTGTTGTGACTCAATTATAAATTTATTCATAGTTATAATCCACCTTTCTGCGAAAGGCACCGATGGGGTTATGAAACCCTTCAACTCCCATCTTCCTTTCGCTCTTTTTTGTGTTATTCTTCTCTTGTAGGTCGCTGGCACACTACAGAACCTGAGGAGGTGAGTGGCGAGGCTGTATAGCGGCAACCCCGTATAGTTATATAGGTCGGTCATCCGTTAAGGCATCAATGAATGGCGCAAAACAGTAGCCCGTAAACTTATCTCTTCCGAAGTTGACTCGATTTCGCCGGATGACCAGTCCCTGCCAGCCCTACCATTCTTTTTGTAGGAGGAACTCTATGTTTAAAATCTTTCGTAAAAACTGCTGTGGACTTGATGTCCACAAAACCTGGATCTATGCCTGCATCGGAATTACCGATACCAATGGACGTACTGAGTACAAACAGGCTCGTTTTTCTTCCTTTTCTAAAGGTCTAAAAGAATTAGCTGAATGGCTTGCTAAATACTCCTGTTTGGATGTCTGTATGGAATCCTCCGGCAAGTATTGGATTCCTGTATTCAACATCCTTGAGAAAACCTGTTTTGTTACCCTTGCACATCCGAAATATACAAAGCCTCAAAAAGGAAATAAAACCGATGTCAAGGATGCCAGATGGATCTGTGATCTTTTTATGTGCGATATGATCAAACCAAGCTTTATTCCTTCCCCTGAAGTTCGTCAGCTGCGTGACCTGATACGTTATCGCTTTAAGCTGACAAATATGCTGTCCGGTGAAAAGAACCGTGCCCAGAACTGTCTTACTGTCTCAAATCTAAAGCTTGATGATGTTTTCAGCGATGTATTTGGTAAATCTTCCAGATCTATCACCAACTACATGCTCGACCATCCGGGTGAACGCTTTGACGTTGCTCCTTTTGTCGATGGACGTTGTAAAACTCCGCTTGAAGAAATACAGTCAGCTGTCGATGGTGCCATTTCCCCTGAGCAGGCTGTCAAACTCCGACAATGTCTCGCACACATCGACGAGCTTGAAGCCCACAGACAGGAAATTGAGCAGGAGATCCTTCTGATTGCAGAACCCTTCTCCGCTGTTTTGGATTTTCTTTACACGATTCCAGGGTTAGATAAAAATTCGATGACCGCTATTGTCATTCTCTCTGAGATTGGTCCCGATATGTCGGTGTTCCCGTCATCCAAACATCTGGTTTCCTGGGCTGGTTGTTGCCCACGTAACGACCAAAGTGCTGGTAAAGTGAAATCCACACGTATTTCTCGTGCTGGTTGTTATTTGAAGCCTCTTCTTGTTCAGCTTGCCAGCGCATTAATAAAATCCAAAAAGCATCCTGAATTCAAAGAGAGGTATCACAGAATCAAAACCCACAGGGGACACAAAAAGGCTATCATTGCTGTTTGCAAGATGCTTCTGACCGCTATCTGGAACATCTTAAGCAAACTGGAGCCATATACTCCGGAAGGGTTTTTGGAGCATCGCCCTGTCAAGGAATCCAAGATTCTGACAAGGTCACAAGCTCTGGAACTGTTCAGGAAAAGAGGTTACACAATAATTGATGATCCTGTTGTGACTGCGTAAGCCTGATTTTATAATGACAATTTATTCCATCCATTACTTGTGAATGGCTTGTTTGTTATGCACTTTTTTATTGGCCACCCACTACTTTTAGTTTCAAACTTCTCCTCTATATATCTTACTTAAAATAGTTTTACAAGTACTTTAAGAATTATACATATTCAATGAACTTATTTTCTAGACATAGAGAAGCACCCTTAACGTAGTTTTGGTTATTTGCCATGTCTACTTTAAGGGGTCATACTCCAAAGGAAATGTCTCCATGTCCCCTGAAGTGATGTCCATGTTCCATAAGTTTCTCCAGCATCTGTTTGCGAAAATCCTCGTTGTCACCTCCGATATCTCACTGGCTGCGGCGGTCTTTGTCTGATTTCTCACGTTGGATATATTCGTTTTTTTCCAATTTACTCAGTATGTCTAGGTATAGAGTTTTTTGTCATTTTATATTTCAATAATTTTATCTATAAAGTCTATTCCTTTAGTAATATGAGAAATAATTATTAATATTGCATTAGTTTTTCTAACTTTTAAAATTTCAAACATTATTTCTTTTGTTTCAGTGTCTACATTATATATAAGTTAAACAAGCCAATAATAATATTCTATCAATAGCTTTAGAAGATCTAACCTGATATCTATTGATTCCAATGTTGTTTTTAGTCTGCCTAAAAAATATCTTTATAGGCCATCTATTGCTGTAATATTCAAGAATAGTTTGACTGCTTAATTCCATATAAGTGCATAAGAATGCACGGAGCGCTCCTTCTTTTTTAAAGCTGTTTTTGCCAGCATAGTAAAACTACTACATTATCAATACCTTTCAGGGCACTTTCATAACGATAAACCCAGTATTGAGAATTGTTTACTGTAACGAGGCAAACATCATTCTTTTCAATATATTGGGTAAACTGTTTAATTTGAATGCCAAACCCTTTCGGGTAAATAATACGATTTGTTTTTAACCCGCCTATAAGATTATATCCCTTTTTATCACATGAAAGTATAGCTGCAAATAGTTGGTGTCCATATACCTGTCTTCTCTTTAAATGTGAATCTGGAGTATCTATAAATAATATTTAATGATTCTAATTTTTATAAAAGCTAATAGGTTAATTTCCTATTAGCAAATCTAAAATATTCCATCCAGTAGAAGACTGATCTTTATACAATTCCGTATACCCACATCTCTTGCAGCTGACAGTAATAAACTTCTTATTCTGTACATCAAATATTTTTGCGAAATTTCCTCCTGTTGCCTGAAATTGATCCGATTCATATTCCCTGCTGCCACACTTTGGACAAACATATTGTATTTTTTCCATTTTGGACCTCCCATTGTTTTATTCATATAATTATACCATACAATAATTTACTTTCTACTATAAATCAATAATCTAATTTTCAACTGATGTATGGAAAATTTACAAGTTTTATTGTAAAATTTATATAATATGACCAAGTATGGAAAAGGCAGGATTGTTATGATTAACTTATTTAGGAATTTTAAAAAAAGAGAAACTTATACTGAAAATGCCGTTGTCGAATTCAATAACACTCTTAAAGATTTGTACGATAATTTCTCTTCAAGAATTGATATTAAAAGATGGAACATGCTTATAGATGACTCAATTTCAAAACTTGGGATTAAAACCTCAAGCAATGAATTGCTGAATTTTCTTACAGACAACCGCAACTTGCCCTATAAAGTGTGGATACTTTTCAACAAATATTTCAAGTGGAGTACTAGAAGTGAGGAACTCAGCAGTGCATTCTCTAAAACCTTCATACAATTTGTATTGTCAAATATAAATTTCCAATATAAACTGAGATATGACCTATTTGAGGAAAATATAAATGGTTCCTACGATGACTTTATAAATCTATATTATGAAGCGTACTTTGCATTAAAAAACAAGAATTTATACACGTGTCAAAAATCAATCCTAGAAGCTAAGGAAATTTTCCCGAAGCATCTGGATCTGATTATTCTGGAAGGAAGATACTATTCCGAGGTAAATAATATTAAAATGTCCCTTGATAAATTATCCTATGCCATAGGTCTGGATAATGAAGACTTCGAGGCGCATCTATACAGAGCCCATGTATATGTACGAATTGGGAAACTTGAACATGCTTATGGAGATTATAAAAAGTGCCTTGAACTGTCATCTGACAGCACAGATGTACAATATGGCCTTGCGGACTGCTGTCTCCATATGGGAAAATATGAAGAGTCGAAAAACATCTATAATAAAATAAGGGTTAAATATCCGGACAGTGAAACAATTATATCAAATTTAGATTCAGCCAGCAGCTTTTCAAGTGACAAAGATTATACTGAACAGGGGAAATTTTAAAATGCCTATTATAGGAATAGATCTGGGAACTACCAACAGTTTGGTTTCATACTGGAATGGAAACGAGTCCGTAATAATCCCCAATGTTTTTGATGAAAACATAACACCTTCCGTGGTAAGCATGGATGATTCCGGCCAAATATTTGTAGGTAAGATTGCAAAGGAAAGACAGATAACACATCCGGACATGACCGCAAGTGTATTCAAAAGAAACATGGGTTCCAAAAAGATTTTCACGCTGGGTGACAGAAGCTTTCTGCCAGAAGAATTATCTGCGCTGATAATCCGTTCATTGAAAAAAGACGCCGAAGCATATCTTGGAAAATCCGTAAAAGAGGCCATTATAAGCGTTCCCGCCTATTTTAACGACACCCAGAGAAAAGCTACAAAGAGAGCCGGGGAACTGGCGGGTCTGAAGGTTGAAAGGCTTATAAACGAACCTACTGCTGCGGCTATAGCTTATGGACTTCATCAACAGGAATTAAGCACCAAATTCCTTGTTTTTGATTTGGGCGGCGGAACTTTTGACGTGTCCATACTGGAACTGTACAAAAATGTAATGGAAGTACGTGCTGTAGCTGGAGACAATTACCTTGGAGGAGAGGATTTTACTGACATTATTCTGTCACTGTTTTTAAAGAAAAACAATTTGAATATGGAAAATCTAAACTATAAAACTCTGGCAATTATTAAAAAGCAGGCAGAGAAAGCTAAAATTGGATTTTCCACCAGCAGGGAAACTTCAATGAGCTGCAAAATAGACGGTAAAATATTAAAATGCAATTTTAATATTGGAGAGTATGAAAAAGCCTGTCAGAGTTTGATATTAAGGCTTAGGAGGCCTGTGGAAAGAGCATTAAATGATGCAGAGATAAAGGCAAAGGAAATTGATTCCATAGTTCTAGTGGGTGGTGCAACAAAACTTCCCCTTGTCAGAACTTTTGTAAGCAAATTATTCGGGCGTATTCCAAATACAAGTATAAATCCAGATGAAGCCGTAGCACTTGGTGCAGGAATACAGGGTGCCATGAAAGAGAGGAATATGCATTTGAGAGAGGTAGTTCTTACAGACGTATGCCCTTATACACTGGGTACTGATGTTTCAGTAAAGAAACCCGGCGGATATTATGAATCAGGCCATTTCTGCCCTATAATTGAGAGAAACACTGTAATTCCAGTAAGTAAAACTGAAAGATTATATACAATACAGGATAATCAGAAGATAATCAATGTAGAAATACTGCAGGGAGAAAGCAGACTGACAAAAGATAATATACTGCTTGGAGAAATCAATGTGGACATTCCTCCTTCACCAGCGGGACAGCAGGCCGTTGATATAAGATATACCTATGATATAAACGGAATTCTGGAAGTTGAAGTGACAGTAGTATCCACTGGGCTCAAAAAAAGAATTGTAATTGAAAAAAATCCAGGTTATATGTCTAAAGAAGAGATTGAAAAAAGGCTTCAAGAATTAAGCAGCCTCAAAATTCACCCGAGAGACAAGGAAGAAAACAAACTTCTCATAGCAAAAGGCGAAAGGTTGTATGAAGAATCAGTAGGTGAAATCAGAGAAATATTGGATTATAATTTACAGCTTTTCGAGGATATTCTACAGAAACAGGATGAGCAGGAAATAAAAAAAGCTGCAGAAAAATTAAAAGAATTATTTGCACAAATTGAAGAGATGAGGTCATTATGAATTTTTGGGATATATTGGGAATAAAACCTACTGGTGATAAAAATGTGATAAAAGAAGCTTATATGGAAAAATTGAACCTCCACCATCCAGAAGAGGACCCTGATGGATTTCAAATTCTCAGAGAAGCTTATGAGACTGCCTTGAAGGCAGATTTGAGCCAAACAAATAATGATTTGGAAAACTTCAGCATTGAAGAATCCCCAGTACAACAATGGATATCAGGTGTAGATAAATTATATGACAATTTTTTTGAAAGAATAAATGCAGACAACTGGTATGGTATTTTAAATGAAGATATATGTTATCAGATTGATACATCAAAAGAAATAAGTTATGAACTTCTAAATTTTCTTATGGATAATTACTATCTGCCCCATAAAATATGGAAAATTTTAGATGAGTATTTCTCCTGGAGTGAAAAAAAGGAGGAATTATATAAAAAATTCCCCCACAATTTCATTGATTTTATATTAAACAATATAGATAAAGACTTTGGGTTCCGGTATGAACTATTTAAAAAGGATATACCCATTGATTATGACAGTTATATAAAAAATTACTATGAGGCCAACAGTGAACTGAAAGCCAATCATATATATCAGACCAGAAAAATATTGGACATCAGCCTTAGAATTTATCCCTATCATCCAGATATGAGAATTTTGAATGGAAGGTATTATCTGTTCACAAATAATGTAGATAAAGCTGTAGAAATATTTACTGATGTTATTCTGGAAAATAAAAATGATTTCGAAGCACATTTAAACAGAGGAAATGCATTTCTGAGATTGGGTAGAGTAAATGAAGCCCGGGAAGATTATAACAAAGCACTTCTTTTGAATCCGCATAGCATGAGTTCAATGTATGGAGCCGCGGATTGCTGTTTTTGCCTTGGGGATTTTGAAAAAGCCAGAGAATTATTTGACACTTTAATGGACAGATATCCTTATGATAGGGAAATACGTGCAAAATTTATTTCTGCAAATTACTATTTGATTGACAAATACAAAAAAAATCCGGATTTTCAATACGAACTTGCCAGATGTTATTTCAATGTAAGCAATTTTGAAAAATGCTATTCACTGATTAAAGATGCTGAAAAAAATACGTCTATTGATTTTAGAATATATCTTCTGCTTGGTAATACACTAAAAGCCTTAAATATGGAAAAAGAGGCTGAGATCTACATGAATAAATCCATAGAATTGAATCCTGATAACTGGGAGTCATACTATTTCAAGGGCCTACTGTTGCAGGACCTGGGCAGATACAGAGAAGCTTTGGAATATTACAACCGCGCAGAGAGCATAAATGACAAATATGCAATTTTGTACAACAATAAAAGTGATATACTGTGCAAACTCGGAGAATTTGAAGAGGCTGTTCATGCCTGCGATAAAGCTATAAATTTGAATCCAGGTTTGGCTCATGCATATGCTCACAAGACCTTTTCATTGTTTCAGCTCGGACTTTATGATGCTGCCTTGAGTTTCTGTAATGATTCCTTAAGAATATTCCCCTATTTTTTAGATTTATACCTGAATAAAATCAAAATTCTTTCCAAATTGAGAAAATATGAGGATATAGTTGACCTGTGCAACAGAGTCTTGAAAATGAATATTGAAGACAGCAGCATATACTATGAAAAAGCACTGGCCCTAGGACTTCTGGATCGTCTTGAAGAATCCGTCGAGTTCTTTTACAAGGCTATGGAATTAAATCCAAATAATATAGATTATTATTATTATCTGGCAAATGTATATACCAGCATGCACGAATATAAAAAAGCTGTGGAGATATATACCGATGCCATAGAAAACACCCTGGAAACAGAATCCAAATACACAGAAATTTATAACGAAAGAGGACTACTGTACCGTGAATTGGGTAAGTACGACAACGCAAAACAGGATTTTGAAAAAGTACTGAAACTGAATCCCAATCATAGCACTGCCTACAGTAATCTTGGAAATATATACGGCCATTTGGGGCAGTTCAAAAAGTCCATAGAATATTATACAAAAGCCATAGAATTGAACCCGGAAGATGCAACTGCCCACAACGGCAGAGGATTTTCCTACAGAAATATAAAAAAGTATGATGCTGCTGTATCGGACTATGAGCGGGCTCTGAAAATTGATCCGAATTTTTTACTTGCCTATAACAATTTGGGGATTTTATACTTTTATAATTTAAATGATTATGACAAATCCCTCACATACTTCAAGATGGCACTGGAAATATCACCTGACTATCATGAGGCGTATAACAATATCGGATTGTTGTACGATAAGCTAAAACAATACGGCAAATCCATAGAATACTTGTCAAAGGCACTGGAACTATGTCCTGATAGTGAATTATACAACTTAAATATTGGAATCATATATGAACACACTAAAAATTATATCAAGGCAATAGAACACTATGAGCAGGTTATACAGATAAATCCCAACAATGAACGGGTTAAAAAAACTCTAAAAAAATTGAAGAGAAAATAGCAATAGAAAATACAGGCCAATGCTTCATTTTATCAAGCATTGGCCTTAGCTTTATATAGTGGAGAAAGCCCTATATTATTATATGCTTAAATCATATCAATCTCTCTTCTTTTCGCTGTCATTATCATGTCTGCCGCCGTACCATCCATGATGAAATCCACCTCCAAAGAAAACATCTCCATGTCCCCTGAAGTGATGGCCATGTTCCATAAATTTCTCCAGCATCTGTTTGCCAAAATCCTCGTTGTCGCCTCCGAACTGCTCTTGAAGCCCTTTAATAATACGCTTGAGATATTCACTGAGATTGGATAGTTCCTCATTGCTCAGGCAGTCAAACACTTTCTCCAGTTCAGGCGACGCATCATCATCTATCTCACTGGCTGCTGCAGCACCTTTTTCAGTCAGTTTTACATTGAAGCTGCGACGGTCTTTCTCTGATGTCTCACGCTGGATATATTCGTTTTTTTCCAATTTGCTCAGAAGTTCCGCCAGAGCCTGCCTGCTCATATCTAAAAGATAAGTCAATTCTTTCTGACTAATTTCGGGTTTCATCTTCAATATTGAAAGAACACGACCCTGACCTCTATGTGGATTGCTAAAAGGTCCAAAATTCCTAAGATTTTGCATTTGATAACGGTGCAGTAGTTTATGCAGATATGTGAACTGTTCTAAAATTTCTTCTCTTATTTCACTCATGTGAAATACCTTCCTTTCACTAATTTTAATTACCTAGGTATTTTGTCAAGTACTTGACTATAGTATAATAATTCAAAGTGGACTTGTCAAGTACCTGACAAAAATTTATGAGGATTTTTTAGCAGTATCCAAACATAATTTATAAAAATCTTAAATGTACTAATCTGTCGTTAAAATTGTTTTTAAAGGCAGGAATAAGTGACGGTATCCTCAGCCATCTCCATCTTGCTTTATGGTAGTCAAAAAAATTTTTCTCTGATACAAATTCAATATTTTTATTGTATTTCAGCATTTCCTTTCCTGACTTTATGCCCCATTTGAATGTAACTCCGACCTTCTTGGCAGTATCATGATGTCTGCTGCCTTTTACTACCATTGGAGTCATCATTTCAAAAATCATTTCCGACTCCGGGAATCCTTTCACCAATTTGTTCATAAGCTCTTTGATTTCACTTTCTTCAAAATACATGAGTACTCCTTCAGCTATAATAAGTACAGCTCGTCCAAGAGCATCTATTTCTTGAATCCATGGATAATCTAAAACCGATTTGGATATCATCCTGTATCTTTTCGTTTCTTTTAAAAATTTTTTCTTTATTCTGATAGGCTCCGGCAGATCCAGATCATACCACACGATTTTCCCATTATCCACTCTAAAATATCGTGTATCCAATCCACAGCCTATGTTCACAATCACAGCTTCAGAATTCCTATTTATAAATTTCCGGGTTTCATTGTCAAATAGCTCAGTACGGACAGCAACACCAGTTTGTGAAACCCACGCTCCATCAAATTTTGAAAAATCATAATCAATTTTTTCAACCATTTCCACTGCCATATAATCCTTAAACATGGAATCTTTCCGCTTTGTTTCAACCGCCCTTGCCCAAAGCGGTATAAGAAGTGTTTCTGGAATTCCAGTCAATTTTTGTATCATTTTAAACCTCCTGTTAGGTACTATATCTACAACCAATTTGAACTTTGATAATAACTTAATTATATCTCAATTGATACTCATTTTCAATATGTTTTTTTGCACATACCTGCGCTTCTTGAACGCCAATGAAAAAGCGGTATATGTTATATATTGGGGAAGTATGGGGATTGGTATAAAACATCCAGTAAAGGGTTTATCTTAAATAAAATTTGACGGTTCCCCTGTCTCCATCCACTACTACATTGTCTCCATCTTTAAGTACACTTGTAGCACTGCCACAGCCAAGCACCGCAGGAATATTGTATTCCCTGGCTACAATGGCACTATGGGAAAGAGGTCCTCCAGTATCGGAAACCACTGCTTTTGCAATGGAAAACAATGGAGTCCAGGAAGGATCCGTATATCTGCAAACCAGTATATCCCCACTTTCAAGTTTTGAAAATTCATCCATATCTTTTACAATACAAACCCGGCCTGAAGCCTTTCCTCTGTTGCCACAGACCCCTTTTAATACATTTTTTCCATTATTTTTGCCGCCCAACTCGAGACTTTCACATAGTATTTTATTTTTTTCCCGGCTTTTTTCCCTTATTTTAATTTTATCTACAAAAAATTTTTTGTCCTGACTTTCGTTAAGACTGTACACTTCATCTAAAGTCAAATATAATATATCCTTTCTATACTTGAATATCTCAGGAAATTTAATTGTGATTTCCCCAAGAATTTTTCTTGAAAGGCCATAACATTTTTCAAGCATGTACAAACTATCTTCCCTGTTAACATGATAACATCTTATCTGTGCTACTTTTTCAAGCATCTTATCAGCTGTCCTCTTTGAAAAAATATCCCATATTCTGCTGCATATGTCATCATATTTATTTCTGTCATATTCTCCAGCTTTATTCTTCATGCCCACCTTAATCAGGGTAATGAGGCTGCCTTTGTCCTCATTCCACGAAACCGTACTGAACGCCTGGTAGCTGTTGATGGATTTCCAGCCAAACTCCTGCAATATATTCCTGTAAAAGTCCCCAAATTTTCTATAGGAGCATGCCATATTCTCCAGCTTCATTTCAAGCTCCTTTCCACCTTCACATTTCAGCTGTAGAATTCCATCTTTTAAATTATTATCCTCATTTACTATTTGAGCAAGCTTTTCTACGGCCTTATTCATATTCCAGGTCCTGTAGCTCAAATTGCTTAAAAGGTCATATTCCGTCATACCCTTTTTTATTTTCTGAAGTTTTGAATGAATGAGCTTGCTTGTTAAAAATCCGGGAAATATATTATATCTGAAACGTACATAGACAATTTCATCTGAAATTTTCATTATTTCCCCCAGACAATCCAGCAGCTCTCCAAGAGAAAGTTTCTGAAGATCATTTTGAATCTTATCTTTCTCTATTTTTGAAAGCCTGTAATTCACGCTGCCGAAAATATCTTTGGTATGCCTCAAATTATTTGAATAGTCTAGAAAATGCTTTATCTTAAAGGGAAGCTTAAGTATCTTAGGAGAAATATGTATACTTGATTTTTCTATAAATACCGTACCATCATCTCTCATACCAAGCTGACTTTTCATGAGAATGCCAAATTGAGAAAGCAGCTCCAATTTAACTTTTGTTATATGATTAAAAGGTTCAAACTCCAATGGATAAATTGGAGTAGGGCAGTGTTCGATAAGATTGTTCATAATTTCAGACTGAGTTTTAGAGAGCTTTGCAGTTTTCATCTGCTCTTCTGTATTCCTGCCGAGTGTAGTGATTTCCCTGGACTGAAGAATATAAATTTTATTATTCTTAACCGCCCATTCTATATCCTGTGGATGACCATAATGCCCTTCGATATTTCCTGCCATTTTCACAAGCTCTTCAATTTCCCTGCGGCTCAAGGAAAATTTATTCCTATTTTTTTCTTCATTTTCCACCTGAATTGTACCTCCGTTTTTCCGGTACAGGATGCTCATTTTCTTGCTTCCTAAAATCTCGTCTGTGATTTTGCCTCCTTTTCTGTCCCAGATAAAAATATCAGGCGTGACCTTTCCGGATACAACAGCTTCCCCCAGTCCATAGGATGCATTTATCATCATTTCATGAGTATTTTCATTAGTTGGATTTACAGTAAAGAGTACTCCGGATACATCTCCCTCTATCATCTTCTGCACTACAACAGCCAGAGATATCTTTCTCCTGTCATATCCTGTTTTTTTTCTGTACTCTATTGCTCTCTCAGACCAAAGGGATGAAAAACATTTTTTCACAGCATCAAGTATGTTTTCTTTACCCCTGACATTCAGATAAGTTTCCTGCTGACCTGCAAAACTTGCTTCAGGCAGGTCTTCAGCTGTAGCTGAGGAGCGAACTGCTGCGGGAACCTTTTCTCCAAGCTTTTCATATTCCTTCACAATATCTTCTTTCATTTCCTCCGGAAATCTTCCTCTGGACAGCAAATCCATCAATTCCTGTGACAATTCTCTGCTTCTGCTCCCGTCCAGATAAATTTTTTTCAGATATTTTTCTATAACACTCTGAAATTTATTTTTCATTATAAACTGATCATAGCCTTCACTGGTTATACAAAAACCTGACGGTACCGGAAAACCTGCCTGAATCATCTCACCCAAATTGGCAGCCTTTCCCCCTGCCAGCATCACATCACCTTTTCCGATTTTGTTTAAATTTATTACATACACAATAATCACCCGCCCCTTTCTCAATGAACATGATCATCATTCTCATGCATTTTATATAATCAACCTGATTTCAAGTTATTTATGCCCTGCTTCAGGCTATAATACCCGTCTATGAAAAAGTCAATATTTTTTCATAGACGGACTGTACAAAGCTTTTCCTGCTTTCAAAAAACTCGTCTAAAGCTGGAAATCTGCTTTTTGTACTACTTTTCCGATTAAATTGCCACAGACCTCCAAATATAATTTTTCAAATATACTTTCATCGATTACATACCATTTCACAGCTACAATTCCAAACAGTGCCAGTACTCCGTATATTTCTTTATTTGATCTATTTAAATAAATACTTCTCTTTTCCCATATTTCTCTGAGTTTCTGTATAAAAGCCAGGTTTTCCTTTTTGTTTGAATCATTTGTATCAAGGAATACTTCATCTACAAGATTATATGCCTCCCTGGCTTCATATAATTTGTTTTCCCTGGCTTTTTCCTGAAATTTATCTGAAATCTCTATAAAAAAATCTCTTGGTCCTATATTATATTCTTTTACCCAGTCAATTATCTTTGCACGTATTCTATTTTTTTCATCATTTAAAATTTCCCTGTAAAGAGATTCCTTGTTCTTAAAAAAAGTATAAAATCCTCCCAGGGAAATTCCAACCTGTTTAGTCAGCTTCTGAATACGGAAATTCTTAAAGCCATCTTTTTCAAACATTTCCTTTCCATATTGTTTAATTTTTATCCTGATCTTTTCTCTTTCCTCTTCCGTATATGCCCTGCCCATTACAACACTCTCCATTTTATAATCTGCTCTACAGTAGTTTTCTCTTTTATTATATAATACATTATAACCTAAAACTGCTTACTTTTTGCCGTAGATCAGTGCTATACTGCCCAACATAAAAGGAAGTTTAAGTATCCTGGGTATATTTATCTCATCTTCTGACTTTATAATTGCAATTTCAGATACATTATCCTTTTTCAATTCTTCAACAAATTCATCTATATCCCCATAAAGTTTTTTATCCAGGAAAAGATCGTGGAAGGCAAAAGTCCCTCCCTTTTTAACTACTCTGAGAGCCTCTTTCACCACCAATCTTTTATCTTTCTGGCTCTTTACCTCATGAAATACAAAATTGCTTACGGCAGCGTCAAAATATTCATCTTCAAATGGAAGGGCTGCCGCATCACCTCTTATAAAATCAATTCTGTCATCAATTCTTTCAAGGCTGGCATTTCGTCTGCACTGTGCCTCTCCATAATCCCATTCTATTCCCCAATAATCAATTCCCACAAGTTTTGCCCTTTGATACTTTTTTGCCGCCTTTATAGTCATTGCCCCGCTTCCACAGCCGATATCCAGAAGTTTTCCGCTCCCGTCCCATTGTAGATGTCCAAGTACATAATCCAGTATTTTTGAAGAAACAGCCCCTCCATTATAAGAAAACAAGTACCGGGAGATCAGCATATAAAGCAAAAATGCCATAACAATGAGTGTAATTGCCAAAGCAAGTATTCGAAGGATCCATAAAATATAGACAGGTAAATTCATCAAAAATGAAAACTTTCCAAAACTAACTATGCTGATACATATCATTACAATAGACAAGATACCTAGTACATATATGATTTTTAGAGGAACCCAGTTCCCATAATCAGGTTGTTTGACATTCATTTTACCGCCCCTTTCAATATTTCAATTAAAGTAAGTCATACAGTTTTCTGAGAAATAAAAGATCCTATAATAGATGATATTGTTCTGTAAAGCAATCAATCAGATAATAATTTAAAACAGTTCCTTATTCTAAAATATGAAGACAATAGTCCCAATACCAGAATAATATACAATAAAAGATTTACCCCATTTTCAGAGTTGCCATATGTGAACACATTAAAAATACAGGCTGCACCTGGTACAATAAAGAACATAACTGCCACAATTCTTCCCAGCCTGTCAAAAATAAATGGATGTATTGATAATCTGTCATGCCTTTTTATAAAATTTGAAGTACATAAAAATTCTACAAATTTGAGACATATAAATATTAGAAACCATAAAGGCAATATCCTCAAAACCACTAAAGTTATATAAGATGAGCCCAGGAAAAACAAATCAGCAAGAATATCAAATTTGGCACCTTCTGCTGAAGTACAGTTGAACTTTCTTGCAATATAACCATCGATAAAATCGGATATGCATATGCACAAAAATATAACTATCAGGCTCAAAGTTTTCTGCCGCCCATATTTAAACTGTTCCAAAATATTTGATACAAATAAAATGGACATAATTATCCTTGCTGCAGTAATACCGTCAGGTATAAATTTAATTATTTTACACAATTTGAGTTAATCCCTTCATAGATCATCTTTCGTAAGATATATGTTATCAGACATAAGCAGACAATTCAATCCTAAACATATTCTATGGTCATCTTAATATTCCTCCATTTTATATCCAATTCCTCCTTATCCCTATGACTATCCCTGGCTGTTATTATAATAAAAAGACATGAACAAAGTTTTTACCTCAACTCATCATTTTTTATCCTAATGCTACCATTGCTAATATTCCCACGCACTCTGTAAAAGCGACTGTCACCAAATCAAAGATTTGGGACAAAAGAGCAGCCTGCTGCGCCTCCCATAAAATAAGAAAACATAAATACAGTATTATTACGGCTGCGAACCTTGTCCCCCAGAAGTTGTACTCTTGCCTGATTTGATACCTGACCGCACTGATTTCCAAGATCAAGAATAACTGCACCTAATATAAGACCAATAATATGGACCTTAAAAGCTCCTTGTAAGGAATTACATTTGCCGGCTTATCTTTAGGAAAAAGCCCTAAAATAAAAGCAAATAGCAGGACAATGAAAAACGCACCGAAAATATACACAACTCTCCAATTAAAAATTGAACCTATTACTCCACTAAAGGTACGTGAGAGCAAAATTCCAATAAGAAGACCACCATAACATTTCCTATAATCTTGCCCTCCTGACCTTCCGGTGAAAGGTGAGCAGCATAGGGAACAATAATCTGCGGAACAATGGTGGTAAGACCTATTGCAAACATGGATAAAAGCATGACAAAATAATTTTGTGAAAATGCAGTTACAATCAGGGATAAAACTACCAAAACCAACATTCGCAGTATAAGTGAACGTCTTTCGCACATATCTCCCAGGGGCACTATAAATAAAAGTCCAAGGGCATATCCAATCTGAGTGACTGTAGCTGCTATTCCTGCCGAACTCTGTGATACGGAAAAGGCACCCGCAATCTGTGATTCAAGTGGTTGAATATAGTACAAATTTGCAACACAGACTCCGCAGGCAACTGCCATCAGCAAAACTAGTGATTTACTTAAAACAAACTTCTTTTTCTCTCCAAAATCTTTCAATTGTAAAACTCTCCTCAATCAGTATTTAATATCTGAACTTTGAACTTCATATAAAATATATCGGACTTTGGATAAAAAATTATTCTATAGCGTATATGTACTATACACTATAGGTATGGAGAACTTCCTTCAAAGAAGTTTCTCCAGCTGCTCTAAAAAACTATAGATAGCTTCCATGTCCTTCCCGGACTTATCCTGTACACAGGACAAAATAACTCTGTTGATGTTTTCATGATATTTTTTGTGTTCGCAATAAGCTGTCCATCCCTTTTTAGTCAGTAAAACAACAGCCTGGGATTTATTTTCCGGATTCAGTGCCTTTACAATTAATTTTTTACCCTCCAATCTAATGAGCGTTTGTGAAACCGCACCTTTTGTAATATTGTTCCTCCTGGCTATTTCTGACACGGAAAGTTTTTCGTTGTCGCCTATGAACTCAACAAGATGAATTTCTGAAAGGTGAAGCACTGTATCCGTACCAAAATTTCTCGCCTTTTTATCAGTTTCATTAAAACGGTTTATGACATCCAATAACTTTCCAGGTAATTTATCTGCATAAAATTTTCTATCCATATTAACAATTGTATACATCATATACACCACTATCAAGATCAAATGACTCTTAGTTTCGGATAAGCACTCAAACTATATATCCCTGCTTTTAAATTCATGTGCACCAATGAGCGTAAACATTATAAACAAAACAACAGATACCGCATACATATAAAGCGGGAAATTGAAACTTGCATTTGCTGCACCTACCAATACCCTGCCCGGATAATCCCAGGGAAAAAACATCCAGTACCTGGTATTGTCAATTAAAACTGCAGGCAGAGAAAATACCAGCCCAACGCCTAACGGCACAGCAATATTATTGTATTTCATACTCAGATAATACTGAACTGCTATAACAGGCAGTGAAGCTATAATGCAAAGTAACGGAGCATATATTAACTCTTGGGGCATACTCTGATTCTGCGGCGCTATAATCAGACCGGCTAGAATTGTAAGTATCATAAACAGCACAAGATTTAAAAATACTATGCCGCAGCTAACAAGAAGTTTTGCCCTATAAAGCTGTTCTCTTTCTACGGGCAATGTCAGCATCCACTTAAAATTATCCCCGCTGTTTTCTATTCTCACCAGAACAGCCGTCACTATGGTAATAAAAAGCCCTATAATAAACAATCCATAGAAAAGTGAGCTCTGAGTATACACCTGATTCCATACATTTTGTCCTTTTGAGGTAAAAAGCTCTTTATATCTCAAAAAATTTGTAAGACCCAATATAACAAAAAACAATGGAACAAACATAACTATATTCAATATTTTGGAGTGCTTCAATTTCAATAATTCCACTTTATATATACTTTTCATACTATTCACCACCTATTTTATATCCCTTTTATCAAATTCCAGAACCCCTATTACAAGCCATAGTATCCCTGAAGCTATCCCAAAAAAAGCTGCTCTCTGGGCGTCGCTTTTATCTCCCGTAGGCATCGCCAGCAATACATTGGCATAGGGAACCACATAGGAGAGAAATTTACTCTGCGCAAGCATATAGGCCCCTATGCTTCCCGCAAAACCCACGGCCGCAGCTGCCAGTGAGTTCTCCATGTAACAGCTTATAAACTGCTCAAAACCCACCACTCCTAAAACTGTACACAGCTCAAATCCTATATAATTGAAAATCAATCTGTAACTTCCGTCAATATGGAACAAGTTTTTTATAATTATCAGAAATATACCGTTTAAAATCACCAGGATAAATGCAGCTGCAAGCACTACAATCCACTTGGACAAATAAATCTTGCTTCTTTCAACGGGCCTTGATATTATCTGTTTCCAGGTTTTCTCACTGTATTCCATATAATTTACAATAACCGCCACTACAACAATGGATAAATTTAGTAGAATAAACCACAAGGTAGAGGCATGGCTCTCATAAATAAGTGCTCCTATCCTGTCATAAATTCCAAGATCATACAGGGATTTTATATGCTCCTCTGCCATTAAAAAACTATATCTCACGTGCAAATCCGCGGTCAAAAGTAAAAAAGAGAGAACCGGAATGAAAAATACACCCTTCCAGAGTATCGACCTTTTGTATTTCATAAGCTCGGATTTTAAAATTGAAGTAAATGTCATAGTTTTTCTCCCCCTTCAGTAAGATCAAGAAATATTTCTTCAAGGGATTTTTGCACTTCCACAAATTTAAATACCCTATTGTTCTTCAATACCAGCTGTCTTAAAATCTCCTCCGGATCCTCTCCCCTTGGCTTTAATAAAACATCCTTGCCCTCTGTCCTATACTCATATCCACAGCTGTCCAGTGTATCCTGAAGCCTTCTGGAATCCCTGGCTCCTATACAGATCTGACCCTTGCTTTTTGAATGAAGTTCTTCAAGAGTTCCTTGAAACAGCATATTTCCCCTGTTTATAATTCCAATATCATCTGCTACAAGTTCAATTTCACTCAGGTTATGACTGGATATGATGACTGTCATATTGTAGAGCTTGGGAAGTCTTTTAATAAGGCCCCTTATCTCATGGATTCCAGAGGGATCAAGTCCGTTGGTGGGTTCATCCAATATAAGAAGTTCCGGTTTTGATATGAGTGCCTGGGCAATTCCAAGTCTCTGTTTCATGCCGAGTGAAAATTTACTAGCTTGTCTATTTTTCCACTCCGTTAGTTTCACAACCTCCAGAACTTCATCAATATATTTATAGTCAAGTTCCAGAAGTTCCGCCGATACCTGCAGATTTTCATAGGCTGTCAAATTTCCATAATAAGATGGCGCTTCCACCATGGACCCAACTCTCTTCAGAATATCCATTCTGTTTTTCTGAAGATCTTTGCCAAACATACGGACTTGTCCACCTGTAGGCTTTATAAGCCCCAAAAGCATCCTTATAGTTGTGGATTTTCCAGCCCCGTTGGGACCCAGAAATCCGTATACCCTTCCTTTCTTTACAGATAAATTTATTCCCTTTACTGCCTTAAAGTTTTTAAAACTTTTCGTCAAATCTATGGTTTTTACAATATTTTCCTCCATACAATTTCCTCCTTGAACTAGCATATGAACATATAATAGATCCTGCAGCTTAAATCCCATTTATCAAAACCTTAAGGGAACCTTAAATTCCATTTGATAAATAAAAAAGCCTTCTATGAAATAGGCTCTATCATAAAAGGTTTGAATTTTACCAAATTTTTTTATATCTTTGAAATGTATCTTTCTCTTTTCCTCTAATGATGAAACAGCCTTAAATCTGAAAAGGCCATTACCATATTATAATCATTGCAGGCTTCTATCACAGCATCATCTCTTATGGAACCGCCTGGCTCAACAATGTACTCAACCCCGCTTTTAGATGCCCTGTCTATGTTATCCCTAAATGGGAAAAATGCATCAGAGCCTAGAGAAACTCCTTTAAGTTTTGAAATCCAATTTTTCTTCTCCTCTTCCGTAAGCTTTCTTGGAACTTCAGTAAATACATCTTTCCAGTGTCGTGTCTCCTCTTCTGTTACATCATTACGAAGATACTGATCTATTGCATTATCTTTCTCAGCTTTTTTAAGTCCGTCTCTAAATGGAAGTGATAAGACTGAAGGATGCTGTCTTAAAAACCATACGTCTGCTTTTGATCCGGCAAGTCTTGTGCAGTGAATTCTCGACTGCTGTCCTGCACCAACTCCAATCACCTGTCCATCAAGCACAAAACATACAGAATTGGATTGAGTATACTTAAGTGTAATCATTGATATTAAGAGATCTCTCTTTGCATTTTGAGTGAGATCTTTTCTTTTTGTTACTATATTTTTCAAAAGTTCATCTGTTATAATTGCGTTATTCCTTTTCTGCTCAAAGGTTACTCCAAATATTTCTCTTTTCTCCATTTCACAGGGTTCATAATCTCTGTCAATTTGAATTATGCAGTAATTTCCTCTCTTTTTCTTCTTTAAAACTTCAAGAGCCTCCTTACTATAGGCCGGCGCAATTATTCCATCAGAAACAGCACTTTTTAATACTTTAGCCGTAGATAAATCAACTTCATCACTTAAAGCCGCAAAATCTCCATAAGAAGACATTCTATCGGCACCTCTCGCCCTGCAATATGCAGTAGCTGCAGGCGAAAGCTCCTCATCCCCAGCCGCATATACCTTCTTCAGTATGTCATCAAGCTGCACTGCAACTGCAGCACCGGCAGGACTTACATGTTTAAAAGAGGCCGCACTTGCAATACCTGTAGTATTTTTCAATTCCTTTACAAGCTGCCATGAATTAAGTGCATCCATGAGATTTATATATCCGGGCTTGCCATTTATAATTCTAAATGGAAGTTCTCCTTTTTTCATATAAACCCTGGCAGGTTTCTGATGTGGATTACAACCATACTTTAATATAAGTTCATTATTTTTCATCTGCATTACTCCCTTCCAAATTTGAACACAAAAAAACCCGGGTAAATTATTAATTACCCAGGCGGTCGATACAACTTCTATTCAATCATGCTTCCCATGGTAAACTCCATTTCCGCCAGTCACATGATCACTTATTTATCCATTAAATTATATTATACTCCAATATCCATGTCAATGATTCAAACCTTAACAGAACATTAAAATTTTGTATCTTAGGCGAAGGATACCTAAATGATGCTATAATTAAAATATATATATTTTTGACCATTGGAGGTAAAAATGCAGGATCAAATTTTAGATAGAAAGATACTTTTAATAGATGATGAAGTTGAGCTTTTAAAGCTGATGGAGACGGTCCTTAGAAAAGAAGGCTTCAGGAGAATATTCAAAGGAAAAAATGGATCAGAGGGTATAAAAATATGCAGAAACGAAAAACCTGACATAGTAGTTCTGGACATAATGATGCCGGATATGGACGGATTTGAAGTGTGCAGAAATATAAGGAATTTTTCTTTTGTGCCTATTATCTTTCTGTCTGCAAAATCTGAAGATGTAGATAAAATACTTGCCCTGGGAATGGGTGCGGACGATTATGTAACCAAACCTTTCAGTCCAAAGGAGGTGGCTTTCAGGATCAAGGCACATTTGCGTAGAAATATATATATTAAAAATGAAATGTCAATGAAAAAGAAAAAGATAAGCTTCGGAGACATAACAATTGACCCTGCAAAAGGCGAAGTGTCAAAGTCAGGTAAAAATATAACACTTACTCCCAAGGAATATCACCTGTTATGTTACATGGCCCAAAATGCCAATCAAATTCTAACCAAACAGATGATATGCAGTGAAGTCTGGAAAGACAGCTATGAGGGATATGACAACACAATTATGGTTCATATAAGAAAACTAAGGCAAAAATTAGAAGACAATCCTTCCAGTCCAAAATACATAATTACAGCCAAAGGCCTGGGTTATAAGCTGAAAATTCAATGAAGAGGTAGCTTAATATGAAAATCAGAAACAAAATCAAAACCAATTGGAATATCACTACAAGATTTCTTGTAACACTGATATTCATAGTTATAATTGAATTATTTATAAATCTGCTTTTCTGGAATCAGATAATTCTGTATACCAAGGAAAACTTTACCGCTCCCACCCCGGAGAAATTCACATTGAATTTCTCCAAATATATGGCCTTTAAAAATGGAATACCCTTTGTAAAAGAAGAAGGTATAAGACAAATTCAAGAAAACAATGTCTGGATTCAAATAGTAGATGAAAATTTCCGGGAAGTCTATTCTTTTAAAAAACCCAGTACAGTTCCCGTTAAATATATTCCCATAAAATTTGCCCATATCTACAAATACGACATAGCCAACTCTTCCATATTTATAGGCGAAAAGAAATATGGAAGCAGGAACTTTTCCTATATAATAGGTTTCCCTCTAAACAGGGTGGCAAAACACACCCTTGTCTTCAATCCCTCTTCACTGAGAAGTTTTTTCTGGAATGGAGTTCTGCTGTTATTGGGTATGGATATACTGGTGGCAGTAATTATATCTTATTTTGTATTTGGAAAGAAGATGGGAAAACCACTTCAAAACATAGTCAACGGCATAGATGAACTTTCAAAGGGCGCTTATGGAACTAATTACCAGGAAAAAGGTGTCTATAAAGGCGTTTTTTCAAACTTAAACAATCTAGGCAAAACTCTCGGAGAAAACAAGAAAAAAAGAGAAGAACTGGATAAGATAAGATCTACCTGGATTTCCTCCATATCCCATGACCTGAAAACTCCACTATCCTCCATAAAGGGCTATGCCGAAATAATGAAAGACCCTGACTATACTTTTTCCAAAGATGAGATTCAGCAGTACTCGGAGATAATATACAATAAATCCACCTACATACAGTCATTAATCCAGGATTTAAACTTAACTTACAAATTAAAAAACAAAGCCATACCCCTAAAAAAGGAAGAGGCAAACATGACCCTGCTTTTACAAAATACAATCATAGAAATTTTAAACAATCCCCTTTATTCAAATAAAAATGTGAATTTCTACCCTGAAAATGAAAATATAAAAGCTTTCGTAGATAAAAAATTTTTAAGAAGGGCGCTGATCAATTTAATTTTAAATGCCATAATTCACAACAAGGACAACGTGCAGATTGACATTTCAATTTACAAGAAAGATAAAATCCATATTACAATAAAAGATAATGGCAGAGGTATACCTGAAAAAGATCTGAATTATGTTTTTGAAAGATATTACAGAGGGACAAATACCAGTTCTTCCACCGAAGGCTCAGGTCTTGGCATGGCAATATCCAAGCAGATAATAGATGCACAAGGCGGAAGTATAAATATAGAAAGTACTCTGGGTGAAGGTACAACTATAAGTATAATTTTATAGTATTCAACTTTAGATTTTTATCCTGCAGAGCTAAAGTTCATTACCGAAGATATCCATAAATTTTATCAACGAGCTGGACATAAACTTATCTTTTCGATAAATAAATACTGTTGGTACACTTGTACATAAATTTTGGATAGTATGGCATTTGAGCGTACCAGCTTGTACATACCTTTCTACTACGGATAATGGGAGCAGGGTTACACCTAAACCTGAACACACACTGGAAATAATAGCCCCAAGTGAATCGAATTCTATAATTTTATTTGGTATCAATCCTTCATTGTACAGCAATTGTTCTAATATTTTTCGATAAGAGCACCCTACAGGAAATACTAGTAAAGTTCGAGTCTGAATATCTCCCATAGATGAAATAGCAGGCTGTGCTGTATCTGTAATAAATACCAGATTTTCATCAAAAACCGTTTTTTGAACCAATTCAGGATGATTAATTGGGCCCATTACAAAAGCACCATCCAAATTATATTCAAGAATTTCTCGAATATTTTTTTCAGTTGTTCCTGTCTTTAAGGTCAAATCCACATTGGGATAATTCTTGTGATATATTGAAAGCAGCTTTGGTAAATGGACTGCTGCGGTTGTCTCCATGGATCCTATACGTAAAGGTCCTCTTGGAATATTATCCTCTTTTACTGCACTAGTAGTCTCATCTATAAGACGGAATATTTTCTCAGTGTATTTAAGTAACATATGCCCCTTGACCGACAATGTAACACCTCGATTATGCCTGTAAAATAATGAAGTTTCCATGTAAGATTCCAGCTGCTGAATTTTAGTAGAAATATTAGACTGTGCATAATTAAGTTCTCGTGCCGCTTTTGAAATACTTCCCATCTTAGCAACCATCTGAAAAATCTTTAAGACTTGTAAATCCATAAGATTATCCCCTTATACATAAATTTCCTTTTCTTTATATTGCCATCTTTATTATAGATATCTAAAATCTGTTTTTTATATTATACCATATATCAAAACAGCTGTATAATATATGTATCAAGAGCTTTAAAATAATGGAGGTATCGTAATGATAGATTTCAATAACTGTATATATGTTGCAAGTTGTGTATTTACTAGAGAAAATCCGGCTTTAAGTGTGAAAATTCAAGATTATTTGAAAAAACGATTTCATATGCAGATAATAAGGTGTTGTGTTCCCAAGTACAAGCTGGAGGAGTTTACGGATGATATGCCAGAATGGCTGCAGCCCCGCTGGAGAAATACTCCTGATTTCAAAAATTTCACTGTAGATAACACAATGGTTTATGTCTGTCATAATTGCGCGGCCATCTTTCAGGAAACCATGCCTGATGTGAAGAGGATTTCGCTGTGGGAGCTTATCCTAAATGATACAAAATTTCATTTTCCTGATTATTCACATGAAAAAATAACTTTACAGGACTGTTGGCGTTCCTATGATAACCATTCAGAGCAGGAAGCTGTCCGGGAATTGCTGAAGAAAATGAATGTAGATGTGGTAGAACAAAAAGAGAATTATGAAAAAACGCAGTTTTGTGGTATATCATTGTATGCACCTTCTCCAAAACGGAATCTGAACTTAGCTCCAAGAAGATTTGTAGAACATGCAGATGGGAAATTCATTCCACATACAAAAGAAGAACAGATAAAATTAATGGAAGAACACTGTCAGAAAATCACTACCGATAAAGTGGTTGCATATTGTCATTACTGCGTCAAAGGGCTTAGCCTCGGTGGAAAACAAGCAAAGCATTTGGCAAGTTTATTATTTGGCACACAAAAATAACAAATATTTATTACAAAACATAAAATCAAAAACATACATCTGCAAGAATATCCCGTCAGGGATTTTCTACATCCAGTGCTCTTATAGTGTGAGCACTACTTTTTTATATAAGCCTTTCTATATTTATAAGGTGTCGTACCAACCATACTTTTAAAACATCTAGTAAAGTGGCTTTGAATAAAATTTTGCATGATACTTCAGTATTTCAATCATATTTACCAAAAAGCAGCTCTGACATTCCAATAATGAAGAAAATTCATCCATCAACAGAGAAAACATTCTGTATATACCATTTTCACAATAAGCATCTTCAACTACAGGCTCTGGAAAATAAATATTATCAGTTTCCCTAAACATTTCACAATTCAACATAAACATACCTAATATAATAATACTACTGAAAAATTTGATCCATATATAAGTATCCTATGTTGAATTAGCATAAATTATCTAGTCTTTTATATACGCAAAAGGATTTTTAGTATACCAGTTCTTTTTATAGGGAAGTTTTACATTTTCGGATAATTTGCGTTGAAAAGAAGTATTTTCCAACAATCTCACCATTCTCCTTGCTATTTCATAAACTCCTTTATACCCAAAATAATTTGAAGGTCCTCCAAATAAAGGAACTGTTGGAATCCCAAGCTTGGATATCCACACTCCACTTCCTGCATGTGCCAGACATATGTCCGGTTTGTCTCTATTTACTATATTAATTAATTCAAATACTTGACTTGGTCCATTTCTCTACTGCAGAAAAAATTTCATTTTCTTCAACTGCAATTATTTTGCCGGCTTTTTCTTCAAGATTAAACTGTTTCGCAACTGTCATTAACCATTCACTTGTATTTTTTATCCCAACTGGCATATTATGAATTACATATGGTATATCAAATTTTTGCTTTAGGAATTTTAAGAAATAATCATTATGTACATTACAAAGGCTTATATTCAACGCAGCCTCGGACAAATTTGCAAAATCTTTAGGGTATACAAAATCCGGAAATATTCTTACCTCAAGGCCCAAAGTTTCTAATAGCCTTCCAATTTCAACTTCATCCGGATAAGTTAATGATCCAAAATTAAATAAATTGACAATTTTTCTCTTGAAATTATTTGCATTATGGGAATGACCAGAGGAGAGATCCAAATTACGACCTATTCCATGATAATAGGTATCATAGGCATTTGCCACCACCGGAGATTTAATACCTTCACAATGCATTGGTATTATTTTCGCATTCACAACTTCCTGAGTTATTTTTACCACCTCTTCAATATCATCACCAATCATACTTGGAGAACAAGTATTCATAACGATAATAGCCACCGACCTATAACGCTTATCTGCCTCTTTTATTGTTTCCTTTAATTTATCTTCACCACCGTCAATAATTTCTTTTTCATTCAGATTTGTAGATAACCATATTAAAGATTTAGGAACTTTTCCCCTTACCTTTGTTCCAGACCTAGTTAAAAAATTTGATGTATGAGTCTGGGAGCCACACCCAACAGGGCCATGAATTATAAACACAGTATCCGGCATTGTAAGTGCCATTCCCAGAACCAAACTTAGCTGGCAGGCACTCGCCTGAGAAAACTTCTTTTCTTATTCTTTAAGCACCCATTTTTAGAGCAGTTCAACAATTCACAGGAACTTCCACCAAAAGCACTTCCAACAAGTTTCAACCTCTGTTCACGCATAGGAGCAACTTTATTTTTAAAATAATCCACTAAAATCTACCTCCCCATAAAAATGATATCCAGCAAGTCTTCCATTAGATGCAATCCACCATTATATCCAGCATATCCTCTATCCAATATTGCCCTTAATATACCTTGTATTACTACGTATTTTATGTTATTTTTATATAAATGGTAGGTGATAAATTGGATAAGGAACTTTTAAAAGGAAGCATAGATATTTTAATACTTCTTCTAATTCTAAATAGCGATAAATATGGCTACGAAATTGCAAAAATAATAAAAATAAATACAAATAATATGTATCAAATGCAAGAAGGTACTCTCTATCCAGCATTAAAAAGATTAGAACAAAAGAAGTTAATAGAATCCTATTGGCAAAATTCTCCTAATAAAATAAAAAGAAAATACTATAAAATAACTGAGAATGGCAGAATAGAATTAGCCTTTAAATTAAAATGTTGGGATCGTATAGATAATTTAATTAAAACCTTTATAAATGAGAGGGAGGGTATATGATGTATAGTAGTATAAAAAAATACGCTGAAGAAATTGTAGATACTTTAGATATTACAGAAAAAGAAAAATCAGATTTAAGTCGAGTAGACTTACACCTCACAATGTAAGCCCCTCACAGAATCCGTACGTGCGGCTTTCCCGCATACGGCTCCTCATAATAACATTCACAGTTAAAACAGTTTAAAATATATCTTTGGTCTTGCTAGCGGATAATACTTTAGCATTTCTGTATATCCATCCCAGCAGTAGCTTTTCTTATCACTTCGTCTGTTAAGAGTCTTACATAGAAATTTCTGTACTCTATGCAAAAAGTTTGTTATCATCTTACCATTGAAAGATACGCCATAGTACCTATAATGCCCAACCAATTTCAGATTTAATGCCTTTATCATTTCTTTAACCGGCATAGTTCTATTATCATATAGCCACTTTTTAGTATTCTTCAGCTTTTGTCTGAATTTCTTCCTACTTGTTTGCAGCTTGATACATGGATATCCTCTGCGACTTCTTCCACAGAAAAATGTAAATCCTAAGAAATCGAATGTTTCTGGTTTTCCCTCTCCCCTTGCTTTCCGATTACTTTCTGCATATTTGCCAAATTCAAGCAATCTACTTTTACTATCTTCAAGTTCTAGGTTAAACTTTGCCATTCTTATCTTAAGTTGTTCATAATATTTCTTTGCTTCCCATTTATACTGGAATCCTGCTATAAAATCATCTGCGTAAACTACAAGGAAGCTATCTCCCTTAATTCCTTTTGAGAAAATAATCTTGTACCATAATATCAAAACATTGTGCATATAAATGTTTGCTATTATTGGACTCATTATATTTCCTTGCCCAGAACCATCCATGCTTTCCTGAAATACTCCATCGGTCATTACACCAGCTTTCAAGTATTTCTTAATCAGCCATAATACATTGGGGTCTTTTATGTACACTCCTAAAAATTTCATTATCCACTCATGATTCATATGGTTAAAGAATCCTTTGATATCTGCATCAACAATGTAGTTTATCTTTCCACTATGCATTCTGTTGTATACTTCCTTTATAGCATCATGACAACCACATCTTGGTCTGAAACCATACATATTTCTTAGAAATCTTGGTTCATAAATTGCCTCCAGTATCTTCTTCACAGCAAGTTGTACTATCTTATCTTCATAGGATGAAATTCCTAACGGTCGCATTTTACCATTACCTTTTGGTATAAATACTCTTAATGATGGTAACGGCTTGTATGACTTATTCTTTAGCCTTTTTACTAGGTTTGATATATTTTCTTCTAGATTTACTTCATACTCTGCTTTTGTAACTTTATCAATGCCTACTGCCTTCTTCCCGTCCAGTTCTCTGTGACATTGTTTAAGCATTTCAGCATTAATATGATGATACAGTGAAGTAAATTCTGGTCTTCTTGTATGGGCTGATATTTCTGCTATTCTTTCTAATTTTGTTTCCATCATTTCTCCTGTCCCTGAGTACAGATGATGTGTCCTCAGAAAGATTGTTATTATGTAGTCTCCTTCCCTCCACTGGCATTACCCAGTCTCATCAGTACTATGAGACTATCCGACTGCCTGTCATTCATTTGACATTCTCCGTTTTATTGTCGTTTGCCATACTTATTCTCAAGAAACAACAGGCTCTCCCCAGTTGATAATTAACCACAGTGTAAAGCATGATTGGCCCCTTGACCCCGCAGTGCCACATAGTTCTTGCCATTATGACTTATGTGATGTTGTTTTCCGCAGTAATTAATACGTCAACCATCTGGATGTATAAAATTTCGAGGCTCAATAGCTCTTCAACCCTACTTTCTCGCTGTCTACGCTTAGCTCCCACCATTACTGATGACAACTCAAGACTCGCTACTGTTGGTTGGCTAGACCTTACTCAGACAGGATTTCCACCTGCTAGGTTAATTACCCTTTGCTGGGCGCACAATTACTATTTATTGACCATTTAAATTCATTAAAAAATGACTATATAAATAAGGGGTATAGTGAAAATAAATCCATAAAATTAGCAATTAAAGATTTTGGAGATCAAAAAAACATTTCAGATGAATTTAATTTTGAGACATATTCATACAATAAAAAAGTGAAAAATTTTTTATTGCCTGTTTTGTTATATATATTGTAGCATTAATATTTGTGTCTATTAATCCAGGAAGAAACATATCCCAATGGGTTGCTATAGCAAGATTAAATGGTGGATATTTAGGTGTAACAGTTAATATTATACCTTTTAAGACAATAATAGGATATATAATATCATTTCATAATAATAATATCTTTATATTTTTATATAATATTTTTGGTAGAATATTAATATTCATACCTCTGGTATATTATTACCACTCTGTTCTAAAATGTACAACAATTTTAAAAATATTATCAAAATAGCTTTATGTATAAGCTTCTTTATAGAAATAATAAAACTTATTCTTCCCTTAGGAATTTCTGATATTGATCACATTATATTAGCTATTATAGGATCTTATGTAGGTTTACTAATATATAAATTAATTTTAAAACTCATAATAAAAGGTACAAAAACATGTAAATAAATAGAATCGGAGTAATAAATCTTTGGAGAAAAGGCATTGAATATATCGAACAATCTTCCAAAGAGCGTAGTAAGTAAACTTACTATGCTGCAGTGTAGTCAATCACCGTATCATAACCTGTGTTTGAGATGGGAGATACCTAATATCGTTAGCAGAGTTACAAGTTCCCACCTCTATAGGCGGTGAGTTATTGACAGTCCTTAATATATCTATATAATGTGGCTCTGCTAACGCCTAGTAATTTTGCAAATTCTACTGCTGTAATGCTTTTTTCTTTCCATTTATTATAATATTTCTCGAAATCCTTGGGTAGTTTCCTTCTGGGCCGGCCAAGTATAACTCCATTTTTTTTTGCAGCCTTTAACCCTTCTCTAACCCTGGATCTTATTTTTTCCCTCTCTTTATCTGCAATATATGAGAGGAAGCCTATAAGCATGTTGTTTATAGTATAATCAAGCTTTTCGTCACCTGTATGAATTAATGGTGTATCAAGTATCTCAACTTTTATACCCTTTTCAAAGAAATATTGAAGCTCTTTTGGTGTGTCCATGAAGTTCCTGCCTAGTCTATCAAGCTCTTTTATAACTATCATATCACCTTTTCTTACAACCTGCTTTAGTGCTCTATATTGTTGCCTCTCAAAGTCTTTTCCACTTGCTTTATCCTCAAATATAGCATCATATTTAATATTCCTGGATTCAGCATATTTTTTTAAAGCTTCATGCTGTCGATCTACATTTTGATCCTTTGTGGACACTCTAATATACGCATATATTTTCATCTTTTGTCTTTAGTCCTTTACTTTTAATATCCTCGATTTGCTAATAAACCAATTCATTGTTGATACCTCCTGAGTACTCATAGTTTTTTTAATTACGTTTTACTTATTTTTTAATTTCTTTGTCCACAGCCTCTATAACGTCTGCAATCACCTGGCAAAATAAAATCTTTGCAAGTATTTTCTGGCTCAATTCCTTTCCAATTATCACGATTTCAAAACATGACACGGATGCTCCTTCTACCCCAAAACTCTTTTATAATATTAAAAATAAAAGACCAGACTTTATAACTAAATTAATTTAGTTATAAACCTAGTCTCTAGTTTTCTGGTTAACTGCTGTTGTATAGATTTAAACTTTACTTTCTAAATTTCGATATCAATATCCTGTCAAAGGCATTGCGATTTATTTACATTTATATATTCATGTGCCCATTCAGATAAATTCTCTAAAATTGGAATAAGAGTTTTTCCTGTATATGTAAGAGAATATTCTACTCTAGGTGGTATTTCATTATATACAAATCTATTGACAAGTCCATTTTCTTCAAGTGATTTAAGCTGCTGTGCAAGCATTTTTTGTGTTATTTTAGGCATTTTCCTTTTTAATTCTCCAAATCTTAGAGTATTGCTGCTCAAATACCAAAGAATAATTGGTTTCCATTTTCCACCTATTATATTTAAAGTTAATTCCATAGAACATTGGTATTCTGTATTTTTATATTTTATCATTAGGAACATCTCCTTAAATAGTATACAAATGGTTACTATAGCACTTATAAGTGCGTACTTGTCATGTTTTACATTTATATATATTATTATAGCGTAAGTAGTTTTCGTATACAAATTTCAAACAAAAATGAGGCGTAGATGGTGAAATTAATTAAGATAAACAAAGAGAAATGTATTAAATGTGGAATTTGTACTAAAGTGTGTCCAACAAAGTTTTTACATATGGACGAAAATGGTCCAAAAGAGGTCGTTGAAAAAGTTTGTATCGACTGCGGACAATGTACTGCAGTATGCCCTAATAGTGCAATTGACAATATTAAAACTCCTTTAAAAAATCAGATTAAATTAGAAACATTTCCTGTAATAAATGAAGTAACAGCGGAAAAATTTCTTAGATCACGCAGATCGATTCGCTGTTATAAAGACATAACTGTAGAAAAAGAAAAACTTATAAAATTAGTTAATATTGCGAGGCTTGCCCCTACGGCAAGTAATAGCCAGGGGATTTCATATATTATTATTAAAAATAGAGAGTTGCTTAGAAAATTGACAGAAACTGTAATGGCGTGGATGGAAGAACAAGTAACCAAGTCATCAGGATACTGGAGTTTTTCTGCTCATATTAAAGATTACAAGGAAAATCGAAACGATGTAATACTACGGGATGCACCCAATTTGATTTTGGGAACTGCTTCTAAAGATTTAAAAAATGGCAGACAAAATACAATTTCACAGTTTACATATATGGAGCTTTTTGCAACCTCTTTAGGACTAGGAAGCTGCTGGGCCGGACTATTTGAGATGTGTGCTTTTGCAGAATATGCACCTCTATTAGATTTGATTAATATTTCCCAGGATAAAGTAGTAACGGGTGCTGTTATGGTTGGATATCCAAAATATAAATTTCAGAGATTAGTTAATAGAAATCCACTAAAAGTTAATTTCATTGAATGATATTCTAATGTACAGTAGATATTAGCTTAAAAAAGCACTATCATCACCGTATTCTATCTTTTACAGTGACAATAGTGCCGATATTTTTGGTACTCGGATGAATCTATATTGAATTATACAAACCTTGAATTTATCGATTTCATGTTATATTTATAATTTTTCAAGCATCTCATAACTCAATGTACGAAATACCTGACAATAATTTTGGAATCCATCCTGACCAACAATATAAATATTGGGCATGTAGTCCAATCTTTTTTTTGAATACATAATACGTTCCAAGCCATTATCTATAGCTGTATGATTACTTAAAGCCACATCTACTTTTTTACAGATTGCTTCACTTATAAAGTAATCCAATGACTTGAGATATTGTTTCACTTCGTTCTTTGTCCAAGGTGGTGTCGTTCCTCCCCATAATGCTGCCATATGCATTTTCCCCTTTTCTTTTACAGGGAACATGTAACTTAGTCCTCCCGGAGTATGACCAGGAGTACCATAAACATATATTGTTTTATCACCTAATGTTACAGCATCACCATCCTGGATATAAATATTAATCTTATAATCTTTCCACGTTTCCGGTCTGCCAGGTTTTGTTGGATGCTCGCTCCAAAAAATATCATCCACTTTAGAAAGATATGTATCAACATGATATTTTTCAACAAACCATTTTCCGCATCCAGTATGATCAACATGGCCATGTGTCAGGACCAGTTTTTTTATTGCAGCGGGATCCCAGCCAATATCTTCAATGGAATCTATTATTGCCTCAAAAGCTTCTTTTGCCGGCCAAATAGCGTCTATTACTATCAGCCCATCACTTGTTTTCAATACAAAACAATTTGTCTGCTTTTGTGCAACAATTAGCAAATCATCAAAAATCTTAGCATGTATGAAAAATGACATATCTTCCATTTCTCTGATTGTTTCTTTTGTAAAAACTGGTTTATTTAATCTATTCATTTAATATACACTCCTCTGTACAGTAATAATTTTATAGTTGCACAGAGGATAAGCGATTTCTTGGATGCATACGAAAAAATATCTTCATAACTTCACCTTCTCTACAAAATTTAAAATTTGTGACTACCTTAAACTTCTATTTCAAATCCATATTCACACAATATAAGATTATCATCGATTCTTTCTTCATAGATTCCATCTATCTGTCTAAATCCATTTTTTAAATACATGTTTACGGCTGGTTTATTTATATCCACAACGAAAAGCCTTAAATATTTAGCATTTTTCTGCTTAGTGAGTGCAATAGCATGCTTAAGCATTATACTGCCAATCCCTCGTCTTGAATAATCAACATTAACTCCAAAACGGTCAAGATATAATGCTTTGTTATGGGCATTTCCCCATTTCATATAACTTTCTCCAGCATTTGATTCACATAATGCAAACGCTGCAACTATATCATCATGCTCCTCGACCAATAAATAAAGGCGATTATTTTTAATATCATCGCTAAAAAACTCACACGGATAGATTTCGTCCCAAATCGGTATATTGTTTCTTATCATATCATCAATTATATTTTCATACATAGCTTTGAGTTTCGATAAGTCGTTGATATTAGCCAATCTTAAATCCATTTTTTCCCTCCAGAGCTGAACTAAAAATTAGACTAGAAGTTCATTTTCGACATTACTAATCACCTCAATGTAAATTGAATTCTCGCAATTGACATTTTTTGTCTTTCTCAATTGTTTTAATTTTTGTGATAATCTCATAATTAAAATTTCCTTTCTTAACCTATTCAATTTTCAAAGAATATCTTTTTTAACTAACTTAAAGAATCAACGTAATCCTTGGCTTCTTTTAAACCAGCTCCAGTCACCATTCTATATTTTTTAATTGCTTTAATCTTCTCTCCTCGAGAAACAAGTTCTTTCAATTCTTCAATAATTTCCTCTTTCAATTCATCACAAACGCCAACACATTTAGAAATCTTATTTAATTTTGAATTCATAAGATTAACTTCACTTCGTAATTGATTAATTTCTAAGCCCATAAGTATTACTATCAAAAAACCTACTAAAGCAATTCCATCACTCATATGTGCCCTCCTTAATTTTTAATAATAAAATCACAATAATCTTACTACTGTGAATTAGTTCATAAATAAATTATACCATTTAATATAATGTACTCATCCTTAAAATATAAAAACAAAACTGCTCCCCCTTAGTATCTAAAAATACAGAAACTATCGACATACCAACACTTTTTTAAAGAAGATAAAAAAGAACTACTTTACTATCTCAAGGCTAAAAAAGTAATCAGAGATAATAAAGACACTTAGATTTGAAAAAATAAGCACTATCATCACCGTAGTCTAAGAATATTGTACAATTAGTTGGAATTTCTAAACCAGTAACAATTTGATATACTGAATTAATCTAAATAAAAAATACATTCCTAGAGATACAACTACTGCAATCAATCCTGAACAAATTACTAATAACGCTTTTTGGTATGGGCGTTTTGCAATTTCACAACTCTTTTCAATTTGATCAAGTTTTTTTCCCTCCGTAAAAGCTATGATTTCTCTGTATGTCTGAACGTCATGGGTTTTCTTTTGCTTTTCAATACACCTTGCATAATACATCGTAATGCCAAATAGCACTAACCAGATTGCAACTCCAATAAAATTAAGGTAAAGAAATAGTGGAATGACCAATATTCCTGTTGCCATAAGCAGTACAGTAAAAATCATACCATCACGGTTAAATTTTTTGATGTCCTCTATTTTAATTTCTTCTTTCATTTCCTCCAAATCTCCTTTAACTAGAATATCAAGAGAAACACCAAAGAGAGTGCTTAATAGTACCAGGCTATTTATATCAGGATAGTTCTTACCGTTTTCCCAGTTTGAAATTGTCTGCCGCGTTACAAATACTTTTTCAGCCAAATCCTCCTGCGATAATTTTGAATCGAGTCTATATTTTTTTATTTGTTTGCTAATGTCCACTTTGATATTCCTCCTGCTTACATTCTATCATTCGGAGCGTGTTCATGCTATCAAATCTATTTTACATCACTACTTTTTAATATGTAAAATGGATTTTACATGCCATTTTATTGCACTATAAGTGTGTATTAAACAGTCGAGTAGACTTACACCTCACAATGTAAGCCCCTCACAGAATCCGTACGTGCGGCTTTCCCGCATACGGCTCCTCATAATAACATTCACAGTTAAAACAGTTTAAAATATATCTTTGGTCTTGCTAGCGGATAATACTTTAGCATTTCTGTATATCCATCCCAACAGTAACTTTTCTTATCACTTCGTCTGTTAAGAGTCTTACATAGAAATTTCTGTACTCTATGCAAAAAGTTTGTTATCATCTTACCATTGAAAGATACGCCATAGTACGAGAATAGCCTTAGATTTATCTGTATCTAATATTTTCCCATTAATTTTGTTTGTCATCTTTCAACTCCCCTTTACTCTGATTTTTAGGCTGCTTTTGATTCAACAGTTCACTCAACTTCTTTATGAATTCCTTTGAAAATACTGAATTATCCATAGCCTGTTTCATTAATTCAAGCAGTTCTTCTTCCGTCACATCCAGTGACCTTGGAATATATCTCTGCGGTGTCAATGTTGTATCTCTGTATAGGCTAAACCTTATTTCTTCTCTCTCCTTGGCCTTTACAAATATCTTCTCAATACAATAATATTCTTCATCTGATATTTTCCCCTGGCTGAATATCTGACAGTATTTAGTATCCTTTATGATTTTTCTACCATATTTACTCCCCTTCCATTAAAAATATTAAAAAACCTTAATCACTGGCAAAAAACAGCAATTAAGGCTTTCTAGTTTTTCAGGTAGAAAAATAACCACCCAATCTCTTTTTTTAATTCGAGATTAGGTAGTTATCTGTTATCTTCTATCCAATTTTTTACTTCATTATCCATGTTGTTCTTTAGCAAAAATATGCTCAAGACATATTCGTTGTTGCAAACTATGCATCTACTCTCCAGTTTATCTTCTCCTATAGGCTGTTCATCAATCCACTCCGGAACTGCTCCCAAAAGTCCATTGTCTCCTGGGTTCAGCCCTATTTGTTCCAAGTCCCAGACATTGTCTCCATCTTCAATGTATACAATTATTCCACAATCCTTTAGTGAAAACTCATCTATTGTCTTTCCTTCTGGCTTGCCTATGTTGCTGTATACATTATTGAAATATTCCTCAATTTCCTGAAGTACTTTTCTATTTATTTGTGATTTCTTCTTCAGCAGCTCAATATCTCTTAGTGTTTTGATAATTCTCATATTACCATCCTCCAAATATAAAAAATAAAGCATTCATTGACTTTAGTATCATCAACAAATACTTTTCTTTTTTATAATATATATTTAAAGTAACACATAATACAAACTGTAGAATTATTCTATTAGACATGCTATAATTTACTGGTACAATTGAATACGTTGCATGTGGGCTACTGGTATCACTCATCCCTGCTGAAGGGAGGTGATACAATGAGTAATGACATCTTAATGTTACTTTTTGAAGCAGGATTATTCCTCATTTCATTGTTAACATTTATAGTTTTACTTATTAAAGAAATAAAAAAATAGTAGTCCCACCTCGCAATTGGAGACTACTATTTTATATAAACATTAAATAGTTATACCAGTTGCCTAAGCAACTAGATTGTACACTACAGGATGTTACCAGCATCCTGTTTTTATTTTCTCTCTTTGTATTTATATTATAACACATTTTATGATTTAAAATCATATTTTTATAAAAATTTTCATTCATATTATTTTAAACATATCCCTTTAACCCGCTCATATCAACACATTGAACAAAAAAGCTACGTCATTTATGGTAAGGTTCTCCTTTCAATATCCTAAATCCCCTGTAAATCTGCTCGAGAAGCATTACCCTGAAAAGCTGATGAGGGAATGTCATCTGTGAAAAACAGAGCCTATAATTGGCTTTATATAAAATTTCCCTGGAAATACCGAGGGAGCCCCCTATTACAAAAGCAATGCTGCTGTTTCCCTTTAAAGCAAGATTCCCAATAAACCTTGAAAATTCTTCTGATGTAATCATATTTCCATTTAAATCAAGTACTACTATATACATATTGCTATTTATATGTTTTAGTACCCTTTTTCCCTCTCTGTCTTTAATAATTTCTTTATCCTTTTCCGAGGCATTATCAGGAACTTTTTCATCTTGAAGTTCTATTATAGTTATTTTACAGTATCTGGATAATCTTTTGGTATATTCTCCTACTGCATCCTTTAAGTATTTTTCTTTCAGCCTTCCAACTGTAACCAATGTTATATTCATATTACCCTCACCTGCATATAAAATATTACAAACACAATTACCAAAAAATAATAGAAAGCCCCTTAAAAGGACTTTCCATCATAAAATTACATTTTTCTTAAAACAAATACTCATTTGTTCAATTCAAAATAAAATAATCAATTATAATGTTAGTTACTATGATATCACATTGAATTAAATTTTACAATACAAAAATTTTGTTTATAATGCTATTTATCTGTTTCAAGTGTTTCTTTTAATGATTCCAGAACACCTTTTAAAGCCTTGTTAGCCAATTCCTCAATATCATCCATAACTTCCTCTTTGCTCTTTATTCTATCAATATATATATTCAATTCATCAGCATGTAGATTTTTTACAACTTTAATTATTGAATACTCTACTTTATCGTCTTTTAAGATTATCGTATCACCTGGCTTGAGATTAAAATACATATCATTGTCCGATTTTATGCTCTCATAAGGTTTCAATACATCCCCTGAATCATAATCTGAAACCATATAAAAATTTACCGTAGTATCCACTTGCTCGTCCTCCTTTTACTGATTTTTCATCCTGATATTTTCAGTACTTAGTATATTACTTTAGACTTATAAGTGTTACTGAGATAAATTATCTATGAATTTTCATCTTTTTTGTCCTTGAAGAATAGGCTCTTGAATTTGTCATATAATTCATCCACTCCGGGGCTTTTATCATACTGAACCTTTTTCTTCTTTCTGGTAATTAAAAATGATGCCGCAAATGCAGTTATGGGTATTGCAAATATGAGCCCTATACTTCCTGCAAGTGCCTTAAGAACTTCTGCCGCTATTACATCCTGATTTATGGCAGTGGATATGGATGTTGTATATGAATAGGAAGCTATCATTATCATAAGGTACATGGCACCACCAGCATAGGCAAGTATAAGCGTATTTGACATGCTTCCCATAATGTCCTTTCCTACATTCATTCCTGACTTCACAAGTTCCTTCATGTTCATATCCTGTCTTGCATCCTTTAACTCCTTTATTGCAGATGCAATTGATATGCTTGTATCCATAACTGCTCCCAATGCTCCCATTATTATTTCAGCAAACAATAAACCCGAAAAATTGAAATTTGCATTTTGTACAGTATATATTATGGTCTGCATTTCATCATCAGTAAGTCCGCTCACTCTTAAAATTGAATTGGAGAACAGCGCTATGGCACCAGCAATCACAACCCCACCTGAAGTACCTATAATTGCAGCCAGTGTTTTCTCATTTCTGCCGCTTATTATGGTGAGATTTACTACAATCAAAAACAAACATATTGCCGTAGCTACAAAAATAGGATTAAATCCCTGCATTACAAGGGGAATAAGTACCTTTACTATGGCAAAACCGGTTATTGCAAGGGTTATTACGGACTTAAACCCCTTAAATCCTCCAATGACAATAAGCAGAATTACAAACACTGCACCTAGTTCATATAAATATCTGTATCTTACAATTTCATATATATATGCACTACTTGGATCTCCACTTTTGTATTTGTCTATATTTACAAGTACATTGTCGCCTACTCTTGCAAAACTCTGGGTATTGCTGCTTTCATCATTTATTTTTCCACTTACTGAATTCTGGACTGTAATTACCTTACCCTTCATTTCTCCCGAGGTTATCTTTACATCTACATATAAATATCTTATTGAATTTTTCTTCAAGGATTCCGATGTATTATGTATCTTGACAACTTTACCGTGAACCGGCTTATTTTCTGAACTACTGTTTGTAGAAGATGCAATAACCCCGGAAGATATAAACAGTACACTCACTACTGCAACTAATATGGCAATGATTTTTTTACTTAACCTAAATATTGGAGTCACCTTCCCAATTATTCTATATAATCTTTATCTTTCCGTCCTGTGCATCTATAATTGTATTATTACGAACATCTTCATCAAATAATACTCTGTCCACAAAGTAAGGTTTTATTTCCTGATTCACTATCCTTATTATCTCTCTTGCACCATATTCCATGGATATTCCCTTTGATGCCAGAAAGTCATAACATCTTTCAGTAATCTCTACATTTATTCTCTTTGTCTTGAGCTTATCTTCGAATTCACCCAGTACTTTTTTGGCAACTAGATAAGCCATATTCTTGTCAATGGCATTAAATACTATAATATCATCAAGCCTGTTTCTGAATTCAGGTGAGAATGCTTTCTCAACGGCATCATCTATGGCATCTCTTTCCATAACCCTGTTCCCAAATCCCACAAGTGGCTTTCCGACAGATCTTGCACCTGCATTGGACGTCATTATGAGTATGACATTTTTAAAATCAGTTTTTCTTCCGGTATTGTCTGTAAGTGTAGCATAATCCATAAGCTGAAGAAGTACATTTAATACGTCAGGATGAGCTTTCTCTATTTCATCGAGAAGCAGAACACAATAAGGAGTCTTTTTTATAGAATCCGTCAGCAGTCCGCCTTCTTCATATCCTACATAACCTGGAGGAGAACCTATAAGTCTGGCTACGGTATGTTTTTCCTGATATTCACTCATATCAAATCTTATAAGTGGAATTCCCATTGCTTTTGCAAGCTGTTTTGTTATTTCAGTTTTTCCAACACCTGTGGGCCCTACAAACAGAAGGTTCGCAATTGTCTTGTTTTCATCATTAAAACCGGCTCTTGATCTTTTTATGGCTCTTGTCAGTGAAGTTATAGCCTTATCCTGGCTGAATATTTTATTTTTAAGAGTAGTTTCCAGATTTTTTAATATGGCACATTCATCCTTGGATACACTTTCCTGTGGGATCTTTGCAATCAAGGAAACTGTTTTCTCTATATCTTCTTTTGAAATTAATATATTGTCATCAGTTTCCGAATGGAGTCTCGAATATGCTGCAGTTTCATCTATTACATCTATAGCTTTATCCGGGAGGAACCTATCATTTATGTATTTTGCAGAAAGCTCCACTGCAACACTCAAGGCATCCTCAGTGTAGGTTACATTATGAAATTTCTCATACTGACCCTTGATACCAGTAAGTATTTTATAAGTTTCCTCTATAGATGGCTCAGGAACTTCTATCTTTTGAAATCTTCTCGACAGGGCTCTGTCTTTTTCAAATATTTTTTTATATTCATCATAGGTAGTAGCCCCTATAAATTTAATCTTGCCGCTGGTTAAAAATGGTTTTAGAATATTTGCTGCATCAAGTGAACTTCCAGATACCGATCCTGCACCTATTATTGTATGTATTTCATCTATGTACACAATGGATTTATCCTGTTTTTGTATTGTGTTCAATATATTTTTTATCCTCTCTTCAAAATCTCCCCTGTATTTTGTACCTGCAAGTATTGATCCCATGTCAAGAGAATATATCCTGCTGTTTTTCAGTTTTGAAGGTACTCTGTCATCTGCAATCAACTTTGCAAGCCCCTCTGTGATGGCAGTTTTCCCTACTCCCGGTTCACCTACATGGATTGGATTGTTTTTTGTTCTTCTTGTCAATACCTGCATGGTTCTGTTTAATATTTCGTCTCTTCCAATTAGTGGGTCAATTTCTCCTTTTCTGGCTTTTTGAGTAAGTTCCACCGTGAAATCCTCCATTTTGATATTTGCGCTCTGAAGGTCACTTTCAAAATTGTATTTTGACTCATTCTTTTCATTGTATTCTGCACCCTTTTCAGAGATTCCATGAGTTATATAGTTCAATATATCTATTCTCTTTATTCCCTGCTTTTTTAAATAGTAACTGGCAAAACTTTTCTCCTCGTCATATATGGATATGAATATATCCCCCAATCGTATGACTTCCTTTTCAGAAGCAAGGACATGTTCACCTGCAGAAGTAATTATATTTTGAAGAGAAACAGTTTCAACAGGCTCCCCTTTGTCGATAGTATCTATGTGATCATTGAAATACTGCATGAGATCCCTTTTTATATCCTGTACATTACCACCGCATCCTTCTATAATATCTATTCCTTCTAAAAAGAACAGAGATGCATATAGAATATGTTCGGGAGTAAAATATTCGTGTTTACAGTATTTTGCCTCGTCATAGGCAGCATTTATAATTTCATTTACTATTTTATCCAGTTTCATAAGCTATTCCTCTTCCATACTAAATTTCAGTGGAAATCCACTGTTTTTTGCCATATCCATAGCCTGAATCATTTTCGTTTGAGCTATATCATAGCAGTAGATTCCTGCAATTCCAATCCCCCGTTTATGTACATCATACATTATCCTAGTAGCCTCTTCCAGCTGTTTCATAAATATCTTCATCAAAACTTCAATTACAAAATTCATGGTAGTATAATCATCATTATATATAACAACTTTGTATAATCTAGGTTTCTCCAACTTGATTTTGGATTTTGTATCTTCAGTAGCTTTAACTTCCAAACTCATTTAAAAACAACTCCGAAATAATTTATTTTAGAATTATTTTAGCACAATTCATACTAAAAGTGTACATGTATGAACTAAAATAAAAACTAGTTATAAATATATTGAAAATAAAGTATACATAAATTAGTAATATCAAAAGTTTAATAAAGCTATGTGGTGTTTAAAAACTTATATAGCATGTATTGTAACTATATTATAAGATTACCCGCTTTATATTCTTGTAAATTTATGATAAAATATTAATAGTTGTTGAATATACAATCAAAGACTAATTAATAAGGAGCTAAAAATATGGAAAATCTAACCGCTTTTGCAGTAAGTGTTCTGCAAATTACTCTTCTGGATATAGTATTAAGTGGTGACAACATAGGTGTTATTGCACTTGCCACCAGAAATCTACCAAAAAAGCATGCAAAAGCAGCCTCCCTGATTGGAGTTATTGCTGCTGTAGTTTTAAGGATAATATTTGCCTGCCTGATAACTTACATTTTGGTAATAGAATGGCTTCCCATAAGACTTATAGGGGGAATTATATTAATATATATCACTTTTAATTTTATAAAACCCGAACAAAAAAATGGTGACAATAATGATATACATATAAACTCTTCGAATAAATTTATGGGCGCAATTCTCAGCATAGTAGCTGCGGATGCAACCATGAGCCTGGATAATGTCCTTGCAATAGCCAGCGTTGCAGACGGGAATACCATACTTATAATATTTGGTCTGATTCTGAATATACCTATTATATTTTTCGGCAGTCAGTTTGTAGCCACTCTAATGAAGCGATATCCAATAGTTACCTATATAGGTGCTGCCGTGCTTGCACATACATCTTTCAAACTGGTTTTTGAGGACAACCTGACTAAAAATCTCTTGTCATCCACTATGGTAAATATAATAAGTTATGGTGCCGCCATATTGACTATAGCTTATGGAATCTATAGCATAAATAGATCAAGAAACTACTCATTTAAAGAATACAGAGAATATGAAAAACAAAAAGAGAAAAAAAGAAAAGTAAATTAGAAGGAGATTGATGCATGATTTTTAAAACATACATCAATCTCCTTCTCCATACAAATCCCTATATACTATTTCAAATACCTCAAGTGCCTCCTCTATCTTGTTTTTCAAAAGATATTTTCTATGCTCAAGTTCTGCATTTCCTATATCCGTCAAATAATATATCTTCTGCATTTTTTTATTTGAATCATCCCATCTGCCTTCCACCATATTATTTTTCTCAAGTTTTTTTAAAATCGGATAAATTCCACCTGTACTTGGAATCCACCTTCCATCCGTTCTTTCCCCGATTTTATGTGATACTTCGTTTCCATTGGTTGGTCCCAGACTTAAAATGTACATAACATACAAAGGAAGAAGCCCTTTTGTAAATACCTGACCTACTGATTCACGCTCTTTTTTTATTTTTTTTAGATTCTCCAGCTTTTTTTTGTACTCCCTGTACAACATCTTCTCCTGTTCTTTGGTACTTTTAGTAAATTTAGGCCTATCCATTGCAAATTATTCTTCTTCAAAAAGCAGCATTCCGACAAGACCAGGTCCACTGTGGGCTCCCGCCACCGGGCTTATAGAGCCGCAAAACTTTGATGAAATTATATTGGAGTGTCTCTTCACTCTTTCAAATACATTTCGTGCTTCCTCAAGTGCAAACCCATGCACGACATATAAGTTGCATTTTTTCATATTCAAAATTTTATATGCTATTTCTATCATTCTGTTTAGAGACTTCTTTCTTCCTCTTACTTTATCATATGTATAATATTTTCCATCACTACTGTCCACGGATATAATAGGCTTTATATTTAAAAGTTCACCTATAGTTCCAGCAACTTTTCCAATTCTTCCTCCTTTCTTTAAATATTCCAGGGTACCGACTATAAAAAACAAATTTATCCTCTTCTTTATGGATGGAATGCTTTTTACTATATCATCAAAATTCATTCCTTTTTCTATTAACTTCGCACATTCCATAATTATAATACCCTCTCCAACGGATATGGACTTGGAATCAACTATATGAGTTTTTATATTTGGATGATTTCCACTTACAAGCTTTATTCCATTATAAAATCCTGTTAAACCACTTGACAAAGTTACAATTATTGCATTGGTATATCCTTGTTTTTCAAGAAGACTAAATGTATTTTCCATTTCATCTACAGGCGGTATGGACGATGTTGGAATTTCTATGTGTAAATTCTTGTAAACATAATCAGGATTTATATCTATCTTGTCTCTGTATTCTCTGTCTTTATATATTATTCTATAATGCATTATGTAGATATTATATCTTTTTACTATCTCCTCCGGCAAATCGCTGGTTGAATCCGTTATCAAAGCTATTTTTTCCAAAACTATTCCTCCCAAAACTAACAGACAATTTTAATAAATATTATATTTAATTATATCATCTTTCATTTATATATCAATAGTGATATATAGCATTATTGATATATAAAATCAAAGCAAAGAGTGGGACTTTATGGCCCCACTCTTATATTATAAATCCAGCTTGTTCTCCAGAAGATAGGCTGTAATCCAGAATGTAACAACCATGATTACTATACTGGATATTACCAGGGATACATTTACATCTATAAAATCATTTGAAGTTATAAACAGATCTTTAGCCTTTGAAGATACTACACTCAGTTTTAATGTCTGCGGAAATAACTTCATTAAAATGTCCTGCAATTTTCCCTCAACCACTGCCAGTATTATAAATATAACAAAGCTTCCTACTTTACCAAACTTTTTATTTTTAATTGCAACCTTGCTTAAAGTTATTGCAAGATATACCGTAAGAAGAAAGATCATATAAATTACAAATGAACCTAAAATGGACAATATAATAAAACTGGCACTTAAATTTTTTATAACCAGATCAAATATCCTTCTTACATCAAACACGAATCCTGAGGTTACCTTTAATATATTAATCCAGATCAGTATACTAATCAATGAAACTACTGCTACTGCGAGTACCTGTACAATAGATGTTATAACCTTGCTTCCAAGAATTGTATACCCACTTTTGGGAGTTGTAAACAGGAGATATCCTGTATCCTCATACATGTCCCTGCTAAACACTCTTACATTCCATATTATAGCTACAATACCTGCTACAAAGCTTATTGCCATACTCAATCCAAGTATTGCATCTGGACCCCAGTTGTTTATTTTAATTGACAATGCCAGATTCAGAAGTACCATGGCACATATCATTATGATAAAATCCTTATAATAGCTTTTTACATCATATTTAACAAGATTAAACATTATTTGAATACCTCCCTGTATATTTCATCTATTGATTTACCACGTTCTGACCTGAGTTCTTCGGCATCACCGGACAATATTTTTTTTCCTTCCGATATAAAGATAACATCATTAAACAATCTTTCTATATCACTTACAAGATGTGTTGTTATGAGTATTGAACTTTCCTTGTCATATATATTCAGTATGGCATCAAGTATTTTTTGTCTTGTGGTAGGATCAACACCTCCAAGAGGTTCATCAAGTATATACAATTTTGCGTTTCTTGAGAGAACCAAAGTCAAATACAGTTTTTCACTCATTCCCTTTGAAAGTGTCTTCACTCTGCTATCCATATCAAGATTCATAAATTCAAGAAGCTTTACGGCTTTTTCATAGTCAAAATCCTTATACATGTCATTAAAAAAATTAATGGCATCCTTTATTTTCATCCATTTGAACAGATAATCTTTGTCAGGAAGATATGAAACTTCTGCTTTTGTAATAATTCCAGGTTTATTATTATCTATAAGTATTTCTCCTGAACTCTGCTTCAATATTCCAGCTGCAATTTTAAGAAATGTTGTCTTTCCACTTCCATTCGGTCCAAGAAGGCCAACTATCCTTCCTTTTGCTATCTCTATATCCAGTCCATCCAGGGCTTTTTTATTAAAGTATATCTTTTTCAAATTTGAGCATTTAAGCAAAGTTTCCATCTATTTGCCCTCCTCTTCAGTATTTTCATTTTCAATCTTGTCCTTGACTATACTAACTATTTCCGAATTTGTAAATCCTATATTTCTCATTCCATCTATAAACCTTTCTATTATTTTTTCTGCCATTTCTTCTTTCAATCTTTTCACCATACCCACATCCTCTTTAACAAAATTTCCCATTCCCCTCTGAGTATATGTAATACCCAGTCTTTCTAACTCCTGATAAGCTCTTTGAATAGTATTCGGATTAACTTTAAGTTTTTCAGACATCTCCCTTATAGATAGGAGCTTGTCACCTGGCTTTACTTCAGCAGATACTATACTTCTTTTAACTCCATCCATTATCTGCTTGTATATAGGTATATTAGGATCAAATTCAGTTTTCATACTGCACCTCCATTATAGCTTTTTACACATATAGTGATCTATATACATAGTACACTATATGTGTCTATAAGTCAACAGTTCATCAATTTATATAAATTTATAAAAAAAGCCATTGACATAAATCATCAACAGCATATCAAACTATAACTCCTTTGGTATAAAAGCTATTTTGTATTTTATTGGTATATTTTTAGAAAGCCCTGTATTTTCAGTGACCTGTTTTACTTCATTCATGGTTTTCGCTGTATATATTATACTGCCTCTTCTCTTATTTATGATCCCACTGCCCACTATGTATTTTCCTGAATTTACATTTGCATTATTTACTTTAAGGCTATTTTTAGACACAATTCTGCTGCCGTCATTATAATTTATGCTTACAAAAAGATTATATCCCCTCATTTGACAAAACCTCCATTATTAGATTTAATAGATGAAACTATATAATAATATATATGAAACCTTACAGAAATATTACCCGAAATTAATTTGTTATCTAATTATAACGAACATATGTTCTTATGTCAACATTTTATTGTATGAAATTCATTATTTTTTTATTATTGGACACTTTTTTATCCAATATGTATTGAAATTGTAGCCATTTAATCATTATAATGTTTTTTAGAAATATAAAATATTATTATTGAGGGGAGCTAATATGAACTTTTTTACAGATTTTTTTTCAAAAGAATCTACAAAGAGAGCACTTCTATTTGTAGCCATAATATTATTTTTCTATACATTTCAGTCTCTATTAAATTTATTTCTGCTTACTTTTTTATTTTCCTACATAATGAACAGTCTTCAATCATTTATATTAAGAGGATTTAAAAAAGTAACTCCTGCCATTGAGAATTTAATTACATCAATACTGTATGCTGCATTATTTTCATCTATCATATTTATAATAGTAAAATATATTCCTCAGCTCATAAATCAGACGAAATCACTTGTAAGCTATTTTTCCGAGCTTCAGTTCACTGATAATGACAGTTCAGACATAATTCAAAAATATTTGGTAGACATGTTAGGTCAAATAGATATTAAAAGTTACATAAAGTCCGGTTTTAATGCATCCATACAATTGGTATCAGATATCGGGAAATGGAGTATCAACATATTCATATCAATTATGTTGAGTATGTTTTTCCTTCTGGAAAAAAGGACACTGGCTGAATTTACAAAAAAATTCGAACATAGCAAGATATCCGGATTATATAAATACCTTGTTTTCTTTGGAAAAAATTTTTTGAATTCTTTCGGTAAGGTAGTTCAGGCTCAATTAGTAATAGCTTTTGTAAACACAATTTTATCAGTGATAATGCTGTCCATATTAGACTTTCCACAGCTTTTAACCCTTGGATTCATGATATTCGTACTCAGCCTCATACCTGTAGCCGGAGTTATAATATCACTTGTTCCGCTGTCTCTCATAGCCTTTAATATAGGTGGATTGACCAAAGTTGTATATGTACTCATCATGGTAGCCATAATACACTGTATAGAAAGCTATATACTGAATCCAAAGCTCATGTCATCAAAAGTAAAAATACCGATATTTTTTACTTTTATAATATTGATAGTTTCAGAACACATACTTGGAGTATGGGGTCTCCTCATTGGAATACCTTTATTCATGTTTATACTTGATCTTTTAAATGTAAAAATACATGATTAACTTATAAATTTGTAACAATTATATGTCCGGTTACATACTTTAATATTATAGTCAATTGTATGGAGGATGAATATGAAGTTTAAAGATCAAGAAAATGACTATGAGGACAAAGGTCAAATAATCGACATAAACGATGATTCCAGCTGCAGCACTGGATGTTATGATTCTAGTTGCATTGATAACGAAGACTATTATAATAATATGCCTATGCCATGTGGAATGATTCCCTATGGGATGATGCCTTACGGAATAGTGCCCGGTATTCCCGAAATGATGCCAGCGCCAAATCAATATTATCCACAAAAAGACAATGATACAATATACAATAGTGCTTACTCAGACAGCGAAAATGATGATGAAGACTATGATCCTGACAACATGACAAGATCCAGAAGACGACGCAGAAGAAGGAGAAGATACGATTACCCTTACTATTATCCTGGTGGTTTTCCTTTCTGGCTCTGGTGGTTTTTATAAGAATTCATCTGAACAGCTAAATAAACAACTAACTTGAACATAAACTCATGTCCAAGCTAGTTGTTTATTATTTGTCTTCATTCATAAAAGTTTTCAATAAGTTATGATTTAAAAAATCATCCGAATACTGAAGTTCCTTAGTATATTTATCTTTTTCCTTCCTCAACTCTGCAGTTTCCTGAACAGGCTTTCCCGTAGCAAGATCATAGTAACTGTTTGACCAGGATACATATAAATTTTTACCATCTATAAAGGAACCATTTCTGAATACGACTTTTCCACTTTTGCTGTTAAGCATATCCTTCCCAAGCATATATTTATTCTCAATATTAAGCAGATTTGCCAAAGTAGGATACAAATCCATTTGGCATGTATAGTTGTGATTCACAACACCAGTATTGCTTCCATCAGGGAAATGCATTATAAGCGGAACCTTCTGATACATGAACCAGCTATAATCATTTTGATTGCTTACATTTTCAAATTTATACAATTGGTCAATTTTGTCCTTTGGTATTGCAAAATGATCTCCATACATGGCCAAAACTGAATTTTTAAGTATACCATCCTTTTCAAGAGCATCTAAATACCTTCCCAGTTGAGCATCAGTATAGTGTATAGCCCTCAAATAATCTCCAATAAAAGTACCCTTATACTCTCCTACATCAAAGTCACCATATTTTTCTCCTGCATCATACGGGAAATGGCTTGTAAGGGTTACCAGAAAAGAATAATATGGCTGTTTTAATTTTTTCATCTTGTCAAGAGACTGCTTTAAAAATGATTCATCACTAAGTCCCAGGCCTATTATTTCATCTACATTGAAGCTGTGTTCTCCATAAAAATCGTCAAATCCCTCAGCCTTGTACATTACATTTCTGTTCCAGAATCCTTCAGTATTCCCATGAAATGCAGCAGTATAGTATCCTTTGTTTTTTAAAGCAACCCCCAGGGAATCATAGGTATTGCCGCTGTAAGTATAGTAGGCTGCTCCTGATTGTGCAGGATACAATGAATTGTTTGACATAAATTCGGCATCCGAAGTAGTACCTCCTGCTACCTGATAATAATAATTGTTAAAATACATGCTTTTTTTAATCCATCTATTCAAATTTGGAGTTATTTCCTGTCCATTTACCTTCTTGTTTATTACAAATTCCTGCAGTGCCTCCACCTGTATTACTATTAAATTTTTTCCCTCGTATTTTCCCTTTATTACAGTAGCCTGTCCATTAATTTTACTATTATTTTCAAAATAACTCTTTATTTCATTCTGCCTTTCCAGTGGAAGTTTTTTAGAATTTTTTATATTTGTACTTATGAAGTTATATGCATCCACTATATGAAAGTCTATATTTCCTATCATTTTAGTAAGATAGATTCTATTGCTCATTGCAGTCAATAGCGTAGGCTGGCTTTTTGAAACCCCATACAGTACTTTTGCATTGACACCTATCCCAATTGCAAATACAATTATAAAGCTTAACATTCTCTTTGGAAAGGTAAGGGAATTTTGCTTTACCCTTTTATAGATTCTCTCAAATGGAACCAATATAAAAACATCCAGTATATAAAACATGTCTTTAAAATTGAATAAATTGGTTACACTGTCCGATACACCAACAAGCAGCTTGGCATTTCTCACTGCAGACAATGTTGTTATATCCTTGAAATATCTATAATACATAATATCTGCAATAAGCATACAACTTATTACTATGTTGGAAATATAGAGAAAACTGACTCTGGATTTTTCCTTGAACATCAGGGAAATACTTACCAGAACAGCTATGGAAGCTATTATAGGCAATATAACCGCCTTATACAAATAGTCTGGAGAAATAGCCTCAGAATACTTGAATAATTTAATAAAAATGAGAACACTAAATAATATAATATCTACATTGTTAAATATAAAGTTGAATATAAAGTGAAAGATCTTTTCGCTCTTTGCCTTCATCGTTTTTCCTCTTCCCTCGCTTAACTACTTTTTAACATTAATAACATAGATTTTACATTAATAACATGGCACATTCATGGCAATTATATGAACAATTTGTTAATTATATCTTTTTTTATTTTACAAGCTTTTTCTCCCTTAAAAATTGATCTGCAACTGCTTCAGGTTTCTGTCCCAGACTATCAACTTTGTAATTTAACTCCATCATAGTTTCATCATCTATTTTACCTGCAAGCTTATTTAAAATGTCTTTAAGTTCAGGATTCTTTTTAAGTACTTCACTTCTTATAGTAGGAACTGCATAATATGGTGGAAATGCACCTTTATCATCTTTTAGAATTTTCAGATCAAATTGTTTGAGCAATCCATCCGTAGAAAAAGCATCAATTACATCTGATTCTTTTTGATTTAATGCAGTATACCTCAGTCCACCATCTATACCTTTTACGTCCTTAAAATTAATTCCATACACTTTTTCGACTGCCTTCAATGCATCCGGTCTTTCCCTGAAATCCATGGTACAGCTCAACCGCAGATCATTACTTATCTTTGCAAGATCGGACATTGTATTCAATCCATATTTACCTGAAGTATCCCTCGACACAGCAAGGGTATATGTATTGTTGAATCCAATTGGTTCAAGCCACTCTATCCCGAAATTCTTCTTATAATAATCTTTAACTGTTCTGTATACCTTATCAGAATCCTGAACCAGGTCACGTTTCATTATGCTCATAAACGCAGTACCAGTATATTCCACACCTATATCCATATTTCCCGATTTCATTGCATTGAACATTACATTTGTCCCACCTAGATTAGGCTTATACTCTACTTTTACATCACTGTTTTTTTCAATAAGTTCCCCAACCATATATACCATAATAGTCTGCTCCGTAAAATTTCTTCCTCCAACTACTACAGTATCCTTTGAATTTTTATAATAAAATACTGATCCCAGAACTATGATTATGCAGATTGCAAAAGCTGCTATACTTTTATATTTCAACGAAGATTTTCTTTTTCTTCTCTTTTTTCTGGTTACTGACTTCTCAATTGATCCAATTGAGAAGTCTATTATAAGAGCTAATATACAGGCTGGTATTGCCCCTGAAAGTATCATATCATTGTTTACACTTTGGACTCCGGTAAATACCATATAACCCAGGCCTCCTGCTCCTACAAAAGCTGCTATTGTCATAAGTCCTACCGCTGTAACAGCTGATATCCTTATACCTGCCATTATTACAGGAAGTGCAAGAGGCAGTTTCACGATTTTTAATATCTGCGGCTCCGTCATACCCATTCCTTCAGCCGCTTCTATAATGTTTGGATTTATACCTACCAGTCCGGTATATGTATTTTTTATAATCGGCAGAAGTGAATATAGAATCACCATTACAACCGCAGGCTTACTTCCTATACCTATAACTGGAATCAAGAATCCTAAAAGTGCCAGACTGGGAATTGCCTGTATTATATTTGCTATTCCTATTATAATAGAGGATATTTTTTTGTTTTTTTCTATGAGTATCCCCAGAGGTACACCTATCAACACAGCTATAACAACCGCCAGTAATGTAAGCTCTATATGCTGGAAAAAAAGCTTTAATATTTCTTCCGACCTGTTTGCCACAAAATTGAAAAATTCCACTATCGAATTCATTGGATAACCTCCTCTGCATCCAAAAATTGAGTACTTAAAACTGTTATTAGACTGCTTCTAGTAATAAGTCCTGCCAATTTACCTTTATTATCCAGAACAGGTATATATCCTACTTTCTCATCATTTATCTCCTTAAGTACATCAACTATGCTGTCTTCTTCATCCACCGAAAATATATTCTTTTCCATTATATCTTTCAATTTCAAGGTCTTATCCATACCTCTTCTTATATCTTTAATGGTTGTTATGCCAATTAGTTTCGAAGTCTTATCTACGATCATAAGTGCATCCACTTTATTTGCCCTCATTATTTCTACCGCCTGAACTATTGTTCTTTCTGAATTGGTTACTACAGGATTAGTTATCATTATATCTCTTGCCTTTATAAATTCAGGCTTATTCCAAATTCTATTCTTTCCTATGAATTCTTCTACAAAACCATGTGCTGGATTTTTCAATATTTCTTCCGGAATATCAAATTGAAGTATATTGCCATCCTTCATTATGCATATTCTATCTCCAAGTTTTATTGCTTCATCCATATCATGAGTTACAAATACTATTGTCTTTTTCAATTCCTGCTGCAGATCAAACAATTCATCCTGAAGCTGGTTTTTAGTTATGGGATCAAGAGCACTGAATGGTTCGTCCATAAGAACTATATCCGAATCCATAGCAAAAGCTCTTGCCACTCCCACCCTTTGCTGCTGTCCACCACTTAATTCTTCAGGGTACCTATCTAAATATTCTTCAGGATTCATTCCAACCATATCCATTAGCTCAATTGTTCTACGCTCTATTCTATCTTCAGGCCATTTTTGCAGTCTCGGTATCAATGATATATTTTCTGATATAGTCATATGGGGAAAAAGTCCGGTCTGCTGAATTACATATCCAATATTTCTCCTGAGTTCTATGGTATCCTCTTTTCTTATATTCCTGCCATTGACAAAAATATCTCCAGAAGTTGGTTTTATAAGTTTGTTTATCATCTTCAATGTAGTTGTTTTCCCGCATCCGCTGGGACCGATAAGTACTGCCAGTTCACCCTTATGAATTTCCAGATTTATATTATTCAATACTGTTTTGCTTTTAAAAGACTTGCTAACATTCTTGAATTCTATCATAGAAATTTCTCCCTTCGACTAAATTTGTTAAACAAATTATCAAATTATTTTATATATTTAATAATTTAACTAACTTAATGTTAACATAAAAATACATGACTTATCAAATGCACAATACATAAAAAGTAAATTTATGAAAAAAATATAAAAAGTAGTAGAGCTATTGTTATTTTATTAACAATAGCTCTACTTCACCATATAGTATAGATTAGGACATTGCTTGAAAATTTTATGTTTTCATATAATTAAATAAAATTTTACGATATGTTAATATAAAATTTATATTTTTATTTTTCTATTGTATTGCATATAAAATAAAATTTTACTCCCATATCCGTATTTTTTACTCCATATTTATATCTATGGAGTGTGAGTATATTTTTTACTATTGAAAGTCCGAGGCCAGTGCCTCCCAACTTTCTATTTCTGGACTTATCTATTCTATAAAAATTGTCCCATACCTTATCAATTTGAGGTTCAGGTATATGCCTGCCTGAATTTTCCACAGAAACAATAACATCTCCATTTGTTTTTTTAGTCGAAAATACTATTTTACCTCCCTCATCAGTATATCTGATTGCATTTGTTAAAAAATTAGTAGTCACCTGTTCAATAGCATCCCAATCAGCATATATTTCAATATTTTTTAACATTCTGTTTTCAAGATGAATGCCTTTGCTTTCTATAATCACTGAAAACCTGTGTATGACTGAATTTACTAATTTGTCTATAAAAAATTTTTCCTTTGTCAACTTGAAGGTTCCAGACTCCATATGCGACAGGTTTAACATATCATTTACAAGACCAGCCATTTTCCTGCTTTCATCTATTATTATATCAATATAATAGTCCCTTTTTTCAGATTCGAACACCCTGTCCTTAAGCCCCTCCGCATATCCACCTATAAGATTTATAGGTGTTTTCAATTCATGTGATACTGAATCTATAAAATTCTTTCTTGTTTTTTCAAGTTTTCTCTCCTTCTCTATATCATCTTCCAATTTTTTATTTGCTTCTTTTAAAGATGTGAGTGCATTGTCCAAGTTATTCGACAAAAAGTTAAGAGTACTTGCCAGATTCCCGATTTCATCTTCACTTTCAATATTGCACTTTTCTGAAAAATTCATCAAAGCCATTTTTTTTGCAACGTTGTTCATTTTTACAAGCGGATTGGAAACCATATTGGTATATATCAAAGATAAAATGACAATAAGTACAATAGCTCCTATATAAAAATATACATAAAACTGCTTTATAACCAGGGAAGCCTCATTTACAGGCTGAAGTGAAATTATTGCAAATATTATTTCACCTTTTTTATTATCGGGAACTGCACTCAGTATATTTTTAACACCATTGATCCTCATTTCCGTAACAACTGTAATAGGCTTATCTTTTGATTTCATTTCATCCAGTAAATTTGAATTCATATTCCATTCAACTATGATGTCATTTATAATTTTAACTCTTATTTCATCATAACCTCTAGTATCAGGACTCGTAAGAAATTTTATTTTTCCATTTTTATCTACTATTACAATCTTGGAATTGTTATCCTCTTCAAAACTTCTTATTAAATTAACCGCAGCTTCCTTATCTTTTGTTTTATTATAGCTGTCTTCAAATTTTTCCAGTCTGTTTTGTAAATTTCTCTTCTTCTGTGATATATAAAATTTTCCAAAAAATAGCGACTCAAAAACGAGTGTACTAGTTATAAATATGGTAAAAACCAATGTGGTTATTACAAACAATTTAAGTGTTATATTTTTTCTTATTTTTACAATAAATTTATTCTGAGAAAATACATCCTCTAGTTTCATTTTTTTACTCCAAACTTATATCCTACTCCTCTTACAGTACTTATCAAATAAGCCCTGTCTCCAAGCTTTTCTCTAAGCCGTTTTACGTGAGTATCGACAGTTCTTAAATCCCCATAATAATCCATTCCCCATACGGAGTCAAGTATTTTTTCTCTAGTTAAAACTATATTTTTATTCTTCATAATATAACATAAAAGTTCAAATTCCTTTGGTGAAAGGTATATATCGTTTCCATCTATCTTAACCTCATGAGCATCTTCATTTACATTAAGTCCATCAAAATTTTCGGAATTTATGTTTTCATCCAGTGATGAATAAGCTCTCTTCAAAAGCGCCTTTACTTTTGCCACCAATACATTGGGACTCACAGGCTTGGTTACATAACTGTCCGTTCCGAGTTGAAATCCCAGAAGTTGATCCTCATCCTCCGCTTTTGCAGTCAACATTATTATTGGTACATTTGAAATCTCCCTAAGTCTGCGGCATACCGTCCATCCGTCCATAACCGGCATCATTATATCCAATACCACAAGATCTATGCTGTTCTTTTTAAATTTGTCCAGAGCCTTCTGCCCATTTTCTGCCAGTATAACTCCAAAGCCTTCTTTTTTCAAATAGGCCTCCATAAGTACTCTCATTCTATCTTCATCATCTACCATTAGAATAGTTCTATTCATATCATTATTCCCTTCATAAATAAAAATATCTATTTTATAAAGAATACCACGTACTACTTATTACGCGGCATTATAGTCAGTCTAATACTCAAATACTTTTGTATTTTCACAAATTGATATATTCAACTTTTTATCCTTTATTACATTCTTGTAGGAGCATAAAAATTCATTCAACTCAACATCCTTCAAATCTATTTTTCCTGAACTTTTAAGCAGTATTTTTTCTTCATTTATATATATTTCTACATTGCCTATACTATAAGTTGTAATCAATGCGCTTCCAATCTTATCCTTATACTTTTCTTGAAAACTCAGGGCCTTTCTTACCGTTTCATAATCAGTACTTCTATTCATCGCCGGTATATTGAATCCCATACTTTTCATCTGATTTTCCATATCTTCCATATCAATGCCATATCTCTTCATAAGTTCTTTTTGTATGTTAAACATCTTTTCCTGGGATATATTGTTTTCATCCATATATTTTTGAAGACTTTTTGAAAAATCAGCCATGGTGATTTTCCCCTGAGCCATATCATAGCAAAGTCCGTATACGTAGTCTTCTATTTTTTCTACATCCTTTTCCCTTGCCTTGTTTTTTAATTCATTAAAACTCACAATTTTGTCATCATTATCATCCATGAAAAAATCCTCCTAAAAATTATATAGCTAGTATTCGATCAAAATTAATCACCCTTTTTTATATTTTATCAAAATTCACTGGAATATGCTATACTTATAAATAAACTTAATATTTGGAGGCGATATATTCATGCTGCTTATAAAGAATGGATGTTTTGTTGACCCTTTAAGCAATACACAAGAAGAACTTGATATACTTATAGATGAAAAAAATATAATAAAAATTGATAAAAATATAGCCGCTTTGCCTTGCATGGAACTAATTGATGCTTCAAATTGCATTGTGTCACCAGGGTTCATCGACATACATAGTCATTTCCGCGATCCTGGTTTTACATATAAAGAGGATATGTTTACCGGTGCCGAAGCTGCAGCTGCAGGTGGCTACACTACTGTTGTATGCATGGCAAATACGGAACCTGTCGTTGACAATTTAGATACTCTAAAATATATACTTGACAAAGTAGTATCGGCAAAGATTGAAATACTCCAGGTGGCTTCAATCACAAAAAATATGGATGGTAAGGAACTTGTAGACATGACTATCCTAAAAAGTGCCGGTGCTGTAGGTTTTTCCGATGACGGCAGACCCATAACGAACTCAAAATTGGCACTGGACGCTATGAAAATGGCAAAAAAACTGGATGTTCCTTTAAGTTTCCACGAGGAGGACCCTTGTCTCATAAAACAAAATGGAATAAATTCAGGGAAGATATCAGAAAATCTTGGTCTTGAAGGTTCTCCTCATGAGGCAGAAGACATACTCATTGCAAGAGATGCTTGTCTTGCTATATCGACAGGTGCAAAGATAAATATACAGCATATAAGCTCATCCCTGTCTGTAGATCTCATAAAATGGGCAAAAAAAATGGGGGCGGATATAACGGCAGAAGCCACACCTCACCATTTCAGCATGACAGAAAATATGATTCTTGAAAAAGGAACAAATGCCAAAATAAACCCTCCCCTTAGGATGGAAAAAGACAGACTATCCATAATAGAAGCGTTAAAAGACAATACAATCGAAATAATAGCGACCGACCATGCACCTCATTCAGCTGAAGAAAAAGGAAGAGAATTTTCCAAAGCCCCAAGTGGAATAATAGGCCTGGAAACTTCTCTTCCCTTGTGTATAACTTATCTGGTAAAATCCGGCTCTTTAACTTATATGGACATGATTTCAAAACTTACAGTCAATCCAGCAAAATTATATGGACTTGACAGAGGTTATATAAAAGTAGGCCACAGTGCAGATATTGTTATATTTAATCCCGATGAAAAATATACAGTCAGAAATTTTCTTTCGAAATCCTGCAATTCACCCTTTATTGGTCAGACATTGACAGGAAGAATTAAATTTACAATACACAATGGCCAGATAGTGTATAAGTCCTGCAATATTTAATTTTATTATATTTTATGTTATCCAGGTTATACTATATTTAAAATATTTGAAGGAGGTGATCTTATGAACCTGACTAGCACGCCCAATAGATTGATAAATGAAAAATCACCATATTTACTCCAGCATGCCTACAATCCTGTAAACTGGTTTCCATGGTGTAAGGAAGCCTTTATAAAGGCAAAATCGGAGAATAAACCAATTTTTTTATCTATTGGGTATTCTTAGTGGGTCATTAAGTCATCATGTCACTGGTGTCATGTAATGGAAAAGGAAGATTTTGAAAATAAGAATATTGCTGATATACTAAATAAATATTTTGTTTCCATAAAAGTAGATCGTGAGGAGAGACCGGATATAGACAGCATTTACATGAATATATGTCAGCACCTTACGGGAAGCGGCGGCTGGCCCCTTACAATAATTATGACCCCGGATCAAAAACCATTTTTTGCAGGTACGTATTTTCCCAAGGATGACCTTGAAAATATATTGTCATATATATTGAACATGTGGAAAAATGATAAATCCAGACTTATAGAGGAAAGCAATAACATATTGGAAATAGCAAACAGAACAAAACAGAAATCAACTGAGGATATTCCATCTGATATTCTTGAAAAATGCTTTTTGGGCCTGAAAGAAAATTTTGATGCCCATTACGGAGGCTTTGGAATATCCCCCAAATTTCCTTCACCCCACAATCTCATGTTTCTTTTAAGGTACTGGTACAAGACAGAAGATGCTTCTGCAATGAAGATGCTCAGGGAAACTCTTGACTTCATGCAATGTGGTGGAATATACGATCACATAGGCTACGGCTTCAGCAGATATTCTGTAGATAGGAAATGGCTTGTACCCCACTTTGAAAAAATGCTTTATGACAATGCGCTGCTTGCAATAATCTACTCCGAAGCTTATAAATCTACCGGAGACCCTAGTTATTCTTCAACAGCCAAGAATATATTAACCTATATCATGCGGGATATGACGTCAAAAAATGGAGGTTTCTACTCATCAGAAGATGCGGATTCTGGTGGAAAAGAAGGAAGCTTTTATATATGGACTATTGATGAGATAAAAGCTGTTCTTGGAGAAGAATCAGGGAGAAAATTTTGTGACTATTACAATATAAATGAAAAGGGCAATTTTGATGGAAGAAATATACCAAATTTAATCGGTACTTCAATTAAATCTTCCGATATGGGATTCATAGAAAACTGCAGGGAAAAACTGTTCGATTATAGGGAAACTAGAATTCATCCAAACAAAGATGATAAAATTCTGACATCCTGGAATGGGTTGATGATCGCTGCCATGTCCATAGCCGGAAGAATATTCAGGGACAAAAAATATATATCGTGTGCAGAAAAAGCTGTTGACTTCATACTGAATAAATTGACAAGAAAAGATGGTCGACTGTTATCCAGATATCGCGATGGCGATTCCTCATTTCCCGGATATGCGGATGACTATTCCTTTCTAATATGGGGTCTCATAGAACTGTATGAGTCGACTTACAATTTGAAGTATATAAAAAAAGCCCTTGATTTCAATAATGACTTTTTTAAATTTTTCTGGGATCACGATAAGGGAGGATTTTTTCTGTATGGGAGTGACAGTGAACACCTTATTACAAGGCCAAAGGAAATATATGACGGTGCAATTCCATCTGCGAACTCAGTATCTGCATTGAATTTAATAAGATTGTCCTATTTAACTGGAAACCTTGAACTTAGACAAAAAGGCCTGCAAATATTCAAGTGTTTCTCAAGTGAGATAAGCACATATCCTGTATCATACTGTTTCTCTCTTATAGCTTTTCAATTTTCACAAGTTTCAACAAGACAAATTATTGCAGTTCTCGGAAAAAATAATAATGGAAAAAATTTTTTAAAGAACGTACTGGACTGCAAATTAGATCCGTTTACAGTATCCTTTATATTCTCAGATTATGATAGAAATTTGGAACACAGCTTTCCACTCATGAAAAATTATAACTTGATAAATGGTAGTACTACTGTGTATATATGTGAAAACTTTTCCTGCAAGAAACCCATAACAGATCTGAAACTACTTGATAAAATGTTATGAGCCGGACTTTTGAAGTCCAGCTCTCTTTTTATACTATATAAACAATATACTGTCATTTACCATATATGACATTGATCCTGACGGATGCTCTGGAATTACAAATGGTCTGATCCTTATTTTCCCTATATTTACTACATCTCCATCTTTAAGTCTTTTACAGTCTGTTTTTATTTTATTGTTCAAATAGGATACAAGTTTTTGTGATCTTTTGGATGAAATATCACAGGACAAGTACACATCGGCATTTTTGAATACTCTGATTCCTCCTGTACGGCTGAAATCCGTATCCGTCAGAAATATACCAGATATGACATCCGGATCTATATTTATCTTTTTCAATTCTCTGTTTATAAGTAAGGGCATAAATCCCGCGTCAAAACATACTGCCGTATTGTTGTCCGAATATATAAAAAAGTTGGAAATAAATGTTTTAACAACAAATACATTACCAGTTATCCTCTGCGTCTTATTCAATCTAAACAACATAATCAGTACCTCTATAATTTTATTTGTTCAATAAAAACAAAGTCATATTCTTATTGTATATTCTCCATATTTCAGTTAAATTATACACAAAAATTCCAAATTTCTATTGAACAGATAGAAATATTGACTATGAGGTCTTGAATGCACCAACCATTTCCTGAAGATTGTTGGATGAATATTCCAGATTATCCGTTGTCTGTTGCAATATTACTGTTTTATCCAATATCCTTTCAAGCAATGCAAGACATTCTGCGCTGCTGTTTGCTCCTCTGGCTGTTTTGCTGTTTATCTCGTCAGCTGCTTCATTTATACTCACAACCATGCTGTCCACATCCTGGCTTTCTTTATTTGTTATCTCGAGTATGGTTTCCATATTCTCATTTATATCTTTTATATTATTTACAATATATTTGAAAGTGTCGATATTAGATTTTACATTACTCGTCGATTCATGGACTTCAGTATCTATTTCATTTATTTCCTCAAAAGTATTTGTAATCTCACCTTGAATATTTGAAACAATATTTCCTATTGATTTAGTTGCTTCTTCTGTCTCCACCGATAATTTTGATATTTCCCCTGCGACTACTCCAAAACCCTTGCCATATTCTCCAGCCCTTGCAGCTTCTATGGTTGCATTTAACGCCAGGAGCTGGGTTTGCTTACTTATATTGCTTATGGCTGTAACCGCTTTTGTTATGGAATCCGAGTGCTGCTGAAGTATTGTTATTCTATCCAATGTTATTTTCATGCTCTTTTCAAGTTCATTTATGGAATTGAGCACTTTATTGGATGATTCATTTGCACCAAGTGCATGTTCACTTGTATCTACAACCTTATTTGTAACTTCATTTATGAGTCCGCCCATTTCCTGTATGGAGCCGGACAGATTATTGAAATGTTCCTTTGTGCCCTGGAATACATCATTTTGATTCTTTGAAACATCTACCAGTACCTTTACTGTTTTAGCTATCGTTTTCATACTTTTCTTTATATTATTGGTCAGTCCTGAAACCACTTCAATCGATGATTTGGAAGTTTTTGAAGAAGTACCTACTCTCTTTATCATTGTCATCTGATTGTTGATAAATTTATTAAACCACCTTGACAATTCACCTATTTCATCATAGGATAACTTGTCCACTCTCATTGTAAGATCTCCTTCTCCTTCAGCTAAAACATGCAGCATGTTTACAGTTTTGTTCAGAGGTTTTACGATAATCTTTTTACATATAATATAGCTTATTACTGTTATTAAAAGCCAGGCTGCAAACAAACCTATAAATCTGACATCCGGATTCAGGAAATATATAATGGAATTCATTATTGTAACAAATGCTGTAATGATTGATATTATAAATGGTACCTTGAGACTTATGCTGTTGAAATTATATATTTCAGCTATATCGCCTTCACACATCATCCCCCATATTTCTCCACTGTAAGGCGGTTTTATAAGTGTTCCCTTTCCTCCAACCATTATATGTCTGTAATCTGGATATCCAGGCCAGCAGTCAAGATTGCTTCCATTCTTTATGGTATTCTTTACACCCTGATGTAGATCTCCAGTTTCAGGATCCGTAAATCTTATTTCAAATTCGGTATGTTTTTTAATCTTTACAACTCCCCATTTAGAAGTTCTTACCCCGTCTTTGAGATTGTCCCCCTTTGTAAAAGTACTGTCCTCAAATCTGCTTCTGGAAATTGCTGTACCCGGAAGTATATCCCTGTCAGTATCTACCATAAAAAGATAATTGTCTCCTGAATCCTTGTAAACATGGGTATCTTCATCCTGAATTACGTTGCTCATGTCATCATTTAGCACCCTTCCCAAAAGTATTCTTCTATCTCCGGAATAATTGATATATGGAATGGAAAACATCAATGTGACTTCATCTGCAAATTTCTTACCGGATAGATCAATATCCATAGTATTAGGATCTTCATAGGGTCCATACATCAGTCTTTCATTTTTCATACCAGTCTCATAATTCGGAAGATCATTCATATCAAGTCCCAAGTGCTTTTTACAGGTAGATTTCAGTACTTTGGCATTACCATCCAGTATAAAAAGTTCGCAAAAATCATCATACTGTTCAAGCCTTCCATTCAATTCCTCACTAAATTCATCTTCGTTTTCATCAAAGCTTTTCAATACATTACTCGTAGTTTCCAGCTGCATCCATTTATCCCTGAACCAGTTGTCCAAAGCCTTTTTTCTGCCTTTGGATATACCTTCAAACACCTGTTCGGATTGCTTCTTAATTTTTCTGTTAAGTGCATACATAAACTTTAATTTAACCATAATTTTTGCCCCCTATTACGAATATATTTATAATTATTGCACATTTTTGCCATTATGACTATAGTAACTGTATTGATAATGTAGTAAAATTTAATAGTACAATATATTATTATATATAAAAATGGGAGATTTGCATGAAAAAAGGAGATAAAATTGCATCGATAACAATAATTTTATTAGTTGTAATAAGCATAGTTGGAGTTTTTACATATAGAAATAATTTGTCAGGTTCAAAAAAAATAGCCATAATAAAACAAGATGGAAAAACAATAAAAAATGTTGACTTGAACAAGGTAAATAATACGGAAGAATTTATCGTAAAATACAAAGGTACTCATTTCAATAAAGTTAAAATGCAGAAAGGCAAAATTTCAATTGAGGATGCAGATTGTCCTGATAAAATATGCGTGAAAACCGGATGGATATCAGAACCCGGACAAAGCATAGTCTGTCTTCCACATAAACTTATAATAGAAATAACGGGTAAAGATTCAGATTACGACAATATTACACAATGATTGGATTGGATATTATGATGAATAACAGCACAAAAAAAATGGTTTTTCTAAGTTTTTTGCTAGGCATTGCCCTCGTTATATATGTGTTAGAAGCTCAAATTCCAGTCATATTCCCTGGAATAAAACTTGGACTCGCAAACATGATTTCACTTTCAGCACTGATCCTTCTTGGCTGGAAAGAGGCTTTAACTATCATGCTGCTTAGAACACTTCTTGGCTCCATGTTTGGAGGAAGCATGTCAGCCTTTATTTTCAGCATATGCGGCGGAATACTGAGCAACTTGGTAATGATACTGCTATATAAGTTCTTCAAAAATTCAATGAGCCTGTGGACAATAAGTATATGTGGAGCAATATTCCATAATATAGGCCAGTTATTTGCAGCTTCACTTATAATAAATGATTTTAGAATATATGTATATCTTCCGGTACTCTTGATTTCAGCTATTATAACTGGCTATTTTATAGGTCTATGTACTAAATTTCTAATTGCACGCCTGAAAAATATACCCATGTTCAAGGATTTGATTCAATAAATTAAAGGTTACTTCTTACTGGAAGTAACCTTTAATTATAAATTTGATTCAACTATATTTAATTAGCTGCTGCTTCCTGTTTGCTCTTTTCATGTTCATTTAAATCCTTAAGTATATACTTGATTGCACCAGTTGGACATTTGGTAAGACATTTCTCCTCCGAACACTCATTTATGCAAATATGCGTATCAACTACAGCCAGATTATCTACAACCTTGATTGCATTGTGATCACAATTTCTTGCACACATACCACATCCCAGACAGCCAACCTTACAATTTTTACGTACTTTGGCACCTTTATCCTTGGAGTTACACTCAACTTCAACTTTTGCTCCCAAAGGTATAAGTGAAATTACACTCTTAGGACATACACTCTCACATTTTCCACAGCCAACACATACATCCGTATCTATTAATGGTAAACCATTTGATCCCATCATCATTGCGCCGAAAGGACAATTCTTGACACAGGTGCCGAAACCTATACATCCATACTCACATGATTTCGGGCCTCCCTGAAGAAGATTTGCCGCAGCACAGTCTTTTACGCCTGCATAGTTATATTTTCTAGTGGCATTTTGAAAATTTCCATTGCACATAACATGTGCAACTTTGGGTTCAACCTCTGCAGCCGCTTTTCCAGTTAACTTAGCTACGGCTTCCGCTACAGCTGCCTTTCCCGGAATACAGAGATTCGGCGGCACATCCTTGTCCAGAACTACTGCCTCTGCATAGGCACGACATCCAGCATATCCACATCCTCCGCACTGACCTTTGGGGAGTTCTTCTTCAACTAAATCTATAAGAGGATTTGACTCAATGGCAAATCTCTTGTTCGCATATCCAAGTACAACTCCAAATATTATACCTGTAGCCGTCATTACAACGAGAACCATAATTGCTATACTTAACATTTAAAAAATCTCCTTTCTATAGAGCTTTATGATACTGGTATCATACCTGAGAAACCAAGAAAAGCCAGTGCCAGCATTCCTGCAAGAATAAAAGCAATTCCAAGTCCTTCAAGAGGCTTAGGAACATCCGCCAGTCTCAATTTTTCTCTTAAACTTGCCATAAGTATTATGGCAAGAGCAAAACCCATACCACCACCGATAGCATTTACAACACTCATTAAAAATGAATAGTTTGAATCCACATTTAAAAGAGGTACCGAAAGTACAATACAATTTGTTGCAATCAGCAGTAAATAAATTCCCCACATATTGTATAATGCCGGTGCCTGCTTCTTTATTATCATTTCAAGCAGCTGTACAAAGCTTGCAATCAGAAGTACAAATACAACTGTAGTCAAGAATGTTAGATGAAAAGGCAGAAGTACAAAATGATATATGATCCACGCAAATATTGAACTAAGTGTCAAAACCGAAGTAACAGCCATTCCCATTCCAATGGAAGCATTTAAATTTTTTGAAACTCCGAAGAAAATACAGAGTCCAAGAAATCTTGTCAAAACAAAATTGTTTATAAGTACCGAACTTATAAATAATGTAAGATATGCCATTACAATTCACCCCTACTTATCTTTAACTTTTCCTGACGCTGATTGTGAACTTTGACTATTGCAACAAGGTATCCTATAAGTATAAAACCACCAGGCGGCAGAATCATTATAAGCGCAGGATTATACCATGCTCCCAATACTTTAAATCCAAATATAGAACCCATACCGAACAGCTCACGTATAATTCCGATTATGACAAGTGCAAAGCAAAATCCAGTTCCCATGCCAAGACCGTCGAGGAATGATGGAAATATTGAGTTCTTTGAAGCAAATACTTCTGCACGCGCAAGTATTATGGCGAATACAACAACCAATGCCAGATATATACCTAATTTTTTATATAAAAGTGGTGCAAATGCCTGAAGTACAAGTTCAACCATCGTAACTATCGTTGCTATAGAAGTTATATAAACCGGTACACGGACCTTTGCATTTACAAAATTTCTAATTATGGAAACAACCGTATTATTGGCAGTTATTACAAACATTACAGAAAGTCCCATTGTAAGTGCAGTAGCTGCTTCACCTGTTACTGCAAGTGCCGGACAAAGGCTGAGTGCAAGTACAAAGATAGGGTTTTCCATAACTATTCCTTTTTCAAATATGCCCCATAATTCTCTGCCAGTGTATTTTTTAACACTATCTTTCATATTTATTTACCTCCTGTATATTTAGTAACCTCAACTACAGCTTCTTTGACTCCCTTTGTAACAGCCCTTGAAGTTATAGTTGCTCCCGTCATAGCCTGAATATCATCTTTATCCGACTTATCCTTTGTAACCGTAAGATTTTTAGCCGCTTTACCTTCAAACTGTCCTCTAAATGACGGTTCAGCTGCGTTTGCACCCAATCCAGGCGTTTCATTATGTGATACAATGCTGAAATCTATTACTTTACCATCGGGTGTAACAGCTACCAATAAACTTATAGCTCCACCATAACCTTTACTTGATGCTGGAATTACATAGGCAATAGTCTTGCTTCCTTTAACAGCGGAATACCATTCTTTCTTTCCACTTACGGTTTTAAAGCTATCTGCATCCTTTACCAGTTCCTTCATGGAATCATTTTTTATCTGTATCTGCTTCTTTGCAGCTACCGGAGCAGTGAAATAATAAGTAGCTGCAATTACGGCCCCTGATATAAAACAGGCTCCTGCCAAATTTTTGGCAATATTAAAAATAGAAAATTTATCTTTCTCTTTTGCCATAAAATTACCTCCTCGCCTCTGAACCAAATTTAGTCGGCTGAATCAAACGGTCAATCAATGGTGTAACAGCATTCATCAAAAGTATAGAGTAACAAACTCCTTCTGGATAACCACCTTTTAACCTTATAAGTGTAGTTATAAGTCCAGCACCAATTGCAAAAATAACTTGTCCTTTTACTGTTATAGGTATTGTAACCATATCCGTTGCCATGAAAAACGCCCCTATTATAAGTCCTCCAGCCATCATATGAAATATTGGATCACCTGTAAATGCACCATTAGGTCCAAATATCCAGGTCAATATTCCTACAGTAGCAATCATGGTTACTGGAATCTGCCAATTTATATAATGTTTGTATATGAGATATAGTCCGCCTAAAATAAGTAATATGGTAGAAGTTTCACCTATACTTCCATTTCTGGTTCCTATAAATAAAGCCTTGTATAGATTTCCAGCACCTCCAAAAGTTTCTATAAGCTTTGAGTATCCTTCCATCTTCAATATTCCAAGTGGAGTTGCAGAAGATACAACATCTACGCTTGTTGTCATCTTACTCCAGAGGGTCATTGCAGCCGGCCATGAAGCCATAAGAGCAGCTCTTCCTACATGTGCCGGGTTAAATATGTTATACCCAAGTCCACCCATTGAATGCTTTGCTATTGCTATCGCTATAAACGAACCTATTGCTATCATATAAGGCGGAAGCGTAGGCGGTACACACATGGCAAGCAAAAGTCCCGTCAAGAATGCACTTCCATCTTTTATGCTTATTGGTTTATGTCTTACTTTTTCTACGAATATTTCTGACACGACAGCTGCAATTATACTTACTACAATTATTTTTAATGCAGGTACTCCAAAATTATAAATTGAAAATATGGCTGCCGGAGCAAGAGCCAAATTTACACTCCACATTATTTTTGATATAGATTCTTCACATCTTATATGTGGTGATGTTGAAACAGTAAAAACTTCTTTTTTAACTAATTCTGTCTCTGCCATTTTTATAACCTCTCTTCCATCATTTAGCAGCTTTAGCTTCAGCTGCATTCTTAGCCTTGGAATATTTAATGTATTGAACAATATTTCTCTTGGCCGGGCAAGTATATACACAACTTCCACATTCGACACAATCCAAAAGATTATAATCTTCCTTGGCTTCCCTGTATAAATCATTTTCACCAAGTATACTCAGCATACTTGGATTGAGGCCCATTGGACAGGCTTCTATGCATCGTCCGCATCTAATGCAGGGAGATTGTGTACCATTGTTGATATCACTTCTAGTCAATGCGAGTATTCCTGAAGTTCCCTTTATTACAGGAATGTCAAGATTCGACTGGGCAGCTCCCATCATAGGTCCACCCATTATTAATTTTGCAGGATCTTCTGAAAATCCTCCACAGAATTCAATAACGTCCCTAAAGGTTGTACCTATTCTAAGCAGAAGATTTTTGGGTTCTTTTACAGCTCTACCAGTTACAGTTGTTATTCTCTGAATCAATGGAATTCCTCTTTCAACAGCATCACTTATAGCTATAACTGTTCCCACATTTTGTACTACCACTCCTACATCTACAGGAAGTCCACCTGATGGAACCTCTTTTCCAGTCAGAACTTTTATGAGCATTTTTTCAGCCCCCTGAGGATACTTGGTAGGAAGACCCACCACTTCGACATCTGTGCCTGAAAATGCTTTTTTCATATGTTCTATGGCATCTGGTTTGTTATCCTCTATTCCCACATAACATTTTTGAGGTTTTAAAACCTTCATTACTATTTTTATTCCACTTACTATTTTGTCATCATATTCCAGCATTGCCCTATGATCTGCAGTTAAATATGGTTCACATTCAGCTGCATTCAAGATAAAAGTATCTACAGTTTTATCCTTGGGCGGTGATAATTTTACATGTGTCGGAAATGTAGCACCACCCATTCCCACAATACCGTTTTCCTTTATAATATCCATAATTTCACTTTCACTTAAATCTTCAAACTTTCGTAATAGCGGAATCCCTTCCACCCATTCATCTTTTCCATCACTTTTAATGACTATCGTCTGGCACATTCCAAAGCCAGGATGTGGATACATGCCTACATCTACTACTTCTCCAGAAATGGAAGCATGTATATTGCTCGATACAAATCCACCACTTTGAGCAATCAGCTGTCCTTTTTTAACTAAATCCCCTTTTTTTACAACAGGAGATGCTGGAGCTCCAATATGCTGTCTGACGGGTATAAATACTTTATCAGGAATAGGTGCTATTTCAATAGATTTATTCGCTGTATATTTTTTGCTTCCATCCGGATGTACACCGCCTTTAAAACTTTTTATCAACATTAACACCTCTTTCAATAAATTTTGTTACAAGGAAAACCTTGTAACAAAATATTAATTATTTTTATATTCAATTATAGAAATATAAAACAGTTTTATAGATAAAATTAAAGTATGCTTTTAATAACTGGTTTTATAGAATCGTTTTTACCTGCAGATTTATCAAAAATTTTTACATATAAAAGCGATAAAGCAAATAGTACAACTGCACCACCTATTTGAAAGGCCTTTAGTGAACCACCAACTCTCCCATATATCAATGTTCCAATAAGAGCACCGATAAAGATACCAATAAGGGGTAGTATATACACAACAAAAGCTGCTTTTAGCATATTTGTTTCTTCTATTTCAAATGTAACATGTTGTCCAGGTTTAGCCCCAACAGGATTTCTTGCATTGACTACAGAAGCAGCCGAGCCAGGACATGCACCACAGTTTTCACAGTCACTGTGATTGCTAGTCCTAACTTTAGCAATTCCATCTTTTACTTCAATCACAACTCCTGAAGATTCATTTTTCATTTATATTACCTCCATAAATCAGTCATTGTTTTCAAATTTAGCCTTATATCTAATTTATCAATTCTAATTATATCACAAATCGATAAATTGTCATTCTGTATTATTATATTTTTTTACTCTGTATTAATAATTTTTTGACAAAATATTTTCATACCCATAATTAACTTAATCTTAACTTTCATTTTCAATTCGGTACATATAAATTCTTCGATTTTTAGAACAATTATATAAATTATAAAAATATTTACTCCGCAAAACTATTAACAAATTGTGTAATGATCTTGTTATACTTTGTGCACAATATTGGAAAGTATTTGTATGCTAACGTTTTCCAGATAATCTCATATTATCTGTACTATATCGATTTGTTTGTCTGTTATAATACCTTATATCGATATTGTTAAATATACCATTAAGAATTTATAAAAATAGTCTAAGATATCCTCTCAAGGTTACCTTAGACTATTTGTCAAAGTACTTATCTATACAAAATGGAAAATGCCCTGTAAAAATATCATCAAGAAACATGTTCCTGCTTTAAACAACGTTACAGCAAATATATCCTTATAGGATTGTTTATGTGTCAGGCCTGCAATTCCAAGAAGCGTAATAACTGCACCATTATGAGGTAATGTGTCCATACCACCGGAAGCCATAGAAGCCACTCTGTGAAGCAGTTCAGGTGATATACCAGTTTCTGCAGCCCATTGTAAATACTTTTTGGCAAACATATCAAGCGCAATACTCATACCGCCTGAGGCCGAACCCGTAACTCCCGCAAGAACGTTTACGCTAACTGCCTCTGATAAAAGCGGGCTTCCATTTGGGTTTATATTTATCAACGCATTAGCTATAACTCTGAATCCCGGTAATGTTTTTATAACATTACCAAAACCTACTTCTGATGCAGTATTCATAACAGCCAGGAGTGAACCTATCGCCCCGGCATTTATTGTCGCTGCTATATTGTTTTTCATACTTGAAGGATTAATGCAAAATGCAATGATAGTTCCAATTATAAGTGCAATTATAAGCGCCCAGTTATTCATTGAACCAACCAATCCATCTTCAGGAATAGAATAAGGTTTTTGAGTAACCCATGAAATTATATCCCAATTTGGGAAAACTATTTTTTGCAAAATCAAGGTTATCACCAATACCATCACCAATGGAATAAGTGCTTTCCACATGGAAGGTATATTTTTTTCATCACCAGTTACAGGTTCATTAATATGATTTGTTCCATATCCTTCTCCAGCAGCTTGAGCACATCGCTTGCGCCATTCCAAATAGAATATCCCACCTATAAGCAGTACTGATGAGCCAAGTGTTCCAAATATCGGCGCTGCATATAGATCAGTATTAAAGAACTTCATAGGTATGGTATTCTGAATTTGCGGTGTACCAGGAAGTGAATCCATAGTAAATGAAAACGCGCCTAAAGCAATAGTTGCTGGAACAAGTCTCTTTGGAATATCTGCCTCCTTAAAAATAGAAGCTGCAAAAGGGTATACTGCAAAAGCTACTACAAATAGACTTACTCCTCCATAAGTTAATATTGCAGCTGACAGCACTACAGAAAATATAGCCTTGTCTTTTCCAAGTTTTTCCACTATAGTTTTGGCAATGGATTTGGCCGCACCAGATTGCTCCATCGCCTTGCCAAATACGGCCCCCAGCAGAAAAAATGGAAAATATGTCTTTACATAGCTGCCTAGATTAGGCAAAAATATTTCTGTGTAAGTTGGTAAAAGTGCCATTCCTGAAAATAATGCAGCAAGCAGTGCAAAGATTGGTGCAAAGAATATAACTGAAAATCCTTTATAAGCCATAAATATCAATAATCCTAAAGCCAGTATAATCCCTATGACTCCCATTGACAACACCTCCATCAATTTATTAAATTCAACAACAATTACTCATTCAAAACTTTAATCTGAGTTACAAGTTCAGGTATGACCTTGGTATAGTCTCCTACAATGGCAAGGTCAGCCACCTTCATTATTGCAGCATTTTCATCCTTGTTTACAGCCACAATATATCCACTGTCCTGCATGCCTGCCAGGTGCTGTATTGCTCCTGATATTCCAACTGCTATATAGAGTGCCGGCCTTACCGTCTTCCCGGTTTGTCCAACTTGATATGCCTTGTCTATCCAGCCATTGTCAATAGCAGCTCTGGAACCACCTACAGTTCCCTCAAGCACATCTGCCAGTTCCTTCAGAACTTCAAAGCCTTCCTTGCTTCCAAGCCCTCTTCCTCCGGATACAATTACCTTTGCTTCTCCAATGTCCACTACATCCTTCGCAAGTTTCACTACTTCCTGTACCTTTATCCTTATGTCGTCCTCTGAAACATCTGCGCTCACCTTTTCTATCCTGTCAGCCTTCACATCGGCTTTCTCAAGTTTATCGAAAACCCCCGGCCTTACTGTTGACATCTGCGGTCTGTGGTCCCCGCAAACTATTGTTGCCATAAGATTCCCACCAAAAGCCGGTCTTGTCATCATGAGATTGTTCGTCTCCGCATCTATGTCGAGTCCGGTACAATCGGCTGTAAGTCCCGTAACGAGTTTGGCTGCCAGTCTTGGTCCCAGATCTCTTCCAATGAAGCTTGCACCTATAAGTACTATTTCCGGTTTTTTCTCTTCTACAAGGTCTGCAATTACCTTTGTATATCCGTCCGTAGTATAGTGTTTCAATAGCGGACTGTCTGCATACAGCACCTTGTCTGCTCCATACGCAGTCAATTCTTCTGCGGCATCATCTATATCGCTTCCGAGAAGTACTGCAGTCAGATCAACCTTTAATTTATCTGCAAGTTCTCTTCCTTTTCCCAATAATTCCAGAGCTACTTTTTGAAGTTCACCGTCTCTCTGTTCAGCAAATACCCATACACCTTTGTAGTCTGCTATATTCATTACGAATCCCCCCCAATTAAATAACATGCTTTTCTCTTAATTTTGAAATTGCATATGCTGCTGCTTCTTTTACCGGCTTGTTGACAATCTCTCCTGCCCCTCTTGCTTCTTTTGTAGCTGATCTCTTTACCTTCGTAGGAGAACCTTTAAGTCCAAGACGCTCCCTGTCAACTTCAAGATCGGCAGCGCTCCACACTTTTACTTCCTTGTTGAAGATTTTAAATATATTCTTCATATGCATATATCTTGGATTGTTCAATTCTTTTATAGCAGTAAGCAGTACCGGCGTATTGACTTTCACTGTTTCATACCCGTCTTCCCATGCTTTTCTAACTGTAACCGTACTTCCATCCACATCGACCTTTTCTACATAAGTTATCTGCGGTATTCCCAGAAATTCTGCTATTTCAGGTCCAACCTGTGCGGTATCTCCGTCTATTGCCTGTCTTCCTGCAAAAATTATATCGTAGTCCAGTTTCCTGAGTGCTCCTGAAAGTGCATATGCTGTGGCGCAGGTATCTGCTCCTGCAAAAGCCCTGTCAGATATGAGTATTGCCTCGTCTGCACCCATTGCAAGTGCTTCCCTCAGTGCCGACTCTGCCTGGGGTGGTCCCATGCTTATTACTGTAACCTTTCCACCTGTTTTTTCTTTAATTGCAATTGATTCCTCAAGTGCATTCTTGTCATCTGGATTTATTATCGAAGGAACACCTTCTCTTATAAGCGTTCCTGTCTTTGGATCTATTTTGACTTCATTTGTGTCCGGTACCTGTTTTAAACAAACAACAATATTCATTAGGCGTTCCTCCTATTTAAATATATTTCCTGAAATGACCATTTTCTGTACTTCCGAGGTTCCTTCATATATTTCAGTTATCTTTGCATCTCTCATCATTCTCTCTACTGGATAGTCCTTTGTATATCCATATCCTCCAAAGAGCTGTACAACCTTTGCTGTAGTCTCCATGGCAACATTTGCTGCCATAAGCTTGGCTCTTGCTGCATCTACTGTATAGGATACATGTGCATCCTTGCTCAATGCTGCCTTGTACACAAGGTATTTTGCAGCCTGTATTTCAGTATCCAGATCGGCAACAGTCCATGCCAGCCCCTGGAACTTGCTAAGTGATCTTCCAAACTGTTTTCTTTCTTTCATGTATTCAACTGCTTCCTCCAGGGCGCCTTCTGCTATTCCAAGTGCCTGTGCTGCTATACCAATTCTTCCTCCATCAAGAGTCTTCATTGCTATTCCAAAACCTTTTCCTTCTCTTCCTACAAGATTCTCCTTTGGAACTATACAGTCCTCGAATATCAGCTCCGTAGTTGATGATGCTCTTATTCCCATTTTGTTTTCAAGTTTTCCTATTGAAAAACCCGGCATTCCCTTTTCAAGTATGAATGCTGATATGCCATGATTTCCCTTGCTCCTGTCAGTCATTGCAAATACCACGAATATGTCTGCAGCTCCACCGTTTGTTATGAATATTTTCTGACCGTTCAGTATATAATGGTCTCCTTCAAGTACAGCCAGGCTCTGCTGTCCGGATGCATCCGTACCTGCATTGGGTTCTGTAAGTCCAAATGCACCTATCTTTTCTCCCTTTGCAAGGGGAACCAGATATTTCTGTTTTTGTTCTTCCGTGCCGAACTGTTCGAGAAGCGATGCACAGAGCGATGTGTGTGCCGAGAGTATGACTCCCGTTGAGGCGCAGGCCTTGGAAAGTTCTTCCACAGCTATTATATAAGACAGGGTGTCTCCACCTGCCCCGCCATATTCCTCCGGGAAAGGTATCCCCATCATGCCGTATCTGGCCATCTTTTCTACTGTTTCTCTTGGAAACCTTTCTGTCTCGTCTATTTCGGCAGCCAGGGGTTTGACTTCATTTTCTGTAAATTCTCTTACCATTTGTTTTACAAGTTCCTGTTCCCTAGTCAATGTAAAATCCATTCATTTTACCTCCTTATATCTTTTAATTGCACATTTTTTGAACTGTATCACGCAGTTGTCACTTTCCCGGGAAATTCTCCGGAGGATTTTCCTATTTCTATTCCTACAAGCCCTTCTTTAAATATTCTTTCATCCATTGTTTTTAATTTTTTAGATATTACCGGTTTAAAATTCATATGAGCCAATACATCATTTTTCAAGTCTATTCCCGGTGCAATTTCTTCCAGAACCAGTCCTTCCTTGCCCAGTCTAAACACTGCTCTCTCAGTTATATACAGGGCCTGCTGTCCCATAGTCCTTGCATATTTTCCACTGAATGTTATCTGTTCTACAGCATCAAGAAATTTATTGAATTTTCCCTCTTTTTCTATATCAAGTCTTCCATCTCCTACTTTTACTTTCAATCCTCCCGCCTTAAAAGTTCCGCAGAACACAACTTTTTTTGAATTTTGCGTAATGTTTATAAATCCTCCACACCCTGCTATCTTTGGTCCGAACTTGCTTACATTTATATTTCCACTTTTATCACACTGTGCCAGTCCTAGAAACGCTACATCAAGCCCACCTCCATCATAAAAATCAAACTGGCTTGCCTGATCAAGTATGCTGTGGGGATTGGTCGATGCCCCAAAGCTTTGTCCTCCTGCCGGCACTCCCCCCACTCCACCGGACTCTATAGTCAAAGTCATTTCATCTGCAATTCCCTCCTCATTGGCAACTGCAGCTATACCTTCAGGTATACCAATTCCAAGATTGGTTATTGAATTAGGAACTAGCTCCATAGCTGCTCTCCTTGCTATAACTTTTCTTTCATTTAAAGGTATGGACGGCAATGAATCAGATAAAAACCTAACTTCACCTGAATAGGAAGGATTATAATATTCTTCAAATGTCTGCATACGATTTTTAGGATCAGCTACAACCACTGCATCTACATATATTCCGGGAATTTTGACTTTCATAGGATCAAGAGAACCTTCGGCTACAACACTATCGACCTGAACAATTACTATTCCACCAGAGTTTTTAGCTGCTTGTGCCATAGCGGTTGCATCCAATACAGCAGCTTCCTTTTCCAAAGTTGCATTCCCAAATGCATCCGCATAGGTTGCTTTTAAAATTGCGACATCTATCGGTATAGCTTTATAGAACAAGTATTCTCTTCCATCTATTTTTATAATTTTCACTATATCTTCTTTAGTAACTTCATTGAGTTTGCCGCCTTCAATTCTAGGATCTATAAAAGTCTGCAGACCGACATGAGTTATTGTTCCCGGCCTTTTTGCAGCAATGTCCCTATATAGTTGTGATATTACTCCCTGAGGTATATTGTAGGCTTCTATTTTATTATCAATGGCCAATTTTTGGATTTTGGGCTCCAATGCCCAATGCCCAGCTACTACCCTCTTCACCAGCCCTTCATGTCCAAGATGATTCAAACCTCTGCTGCCACTATCTCCCTGTCCTGCAGCATTCATCAAGGTTAAATTGTGTGGTGAATGATCTTTTAAATATCTATCCTCTATTCCTGATATAATATATTCTGGAAATGCACACCCTACGAAGCCTCCTACTGCAACAGTATAATTATCTTTTATCAACCCAATAGCCCTGTCCCTAGACATTACTTTTGACTTCATGCTGAATCAATCCTCCTTCTATGAATAAATTAATTAAATTGCAGTACTATTTATAGCAAATAGCATGCCAAAATATAGAATGGCTCTATATAAACGTTTGCAAAATACAAGAATCAAATGTGTATATTATATTTACATTTGATTCTTGTATTTTCATGACAAACATCCCATCCACTAAATTACAGCCAATGTATACTTTTCTTACATGTACATATACTTTACTATAAAATATCAACTCAATTTTTCAGATGGTATTCCTCTATCTTTTTATATAATCCAACCCTGCTTATTCCAAGCATATTGGCTGTTCTATTTTTATTCCAGTTGGTTTTGTTTAGGCATTCTAAAATGACCTCCTTCTCCACTTCTGATACTATGCTCTTTAAATGCTTGCTGCAATTATTATATTTTATATACTTTTTTATTTTTTTATTGGTAAGTCTCTCCGGAAGGTGTTCCGTTTTTATAATAATATCTGAATCAAGAAGATCAATAGCTCTTTCAATAATATTTTCAAGCTCTCTTACATTACCTGGGAAATCATATTTTATAAGACATTTAATAGCCTCTCTTGATATTCCCTCTACATATATTCCTAATTTATTTGCTATTTTAATCCTCAAATTGTTGGCCAGAACAGGTATATCTTCTTTTCTTTCTCTCAAAGGAGGCAGTACTATTCTCATGACATTAAGCCTATAATAAAGATCTTCTCTGAATTTTCCTTCTCTTACGCTGTCTTCAAGATTCTTATTTGTAGCTGCAATAATTCTTACATTTATTTCTTCTATTTTATTGCCTCCTACCCTCTCAATTTCCCTATTCTGAATTACTCTAAGAAGTTTAACCTGCATATGCATTGGCATATCACCTATTTCATCCAAAAATATTGTTCCTCCATTGGCCAATTCGAATTTTCCCTTTTTACCTCCTTTCTTAGCTCCAGTAAAAGCTCCTTCCTCATATCCAAACAATTCAGATTCAAACAATTCAGATGGAATAGCTGCACAATTTATCTCTACAAAAGGCCCTAGATACCTTCCACTGGCATTATGAATTCCATGGGCAAAGAGCTCCTTGCCAGTACCACTTTCACCTGTTATAAGTACATTTGAATCAGTTTTCGCTACTTTTAATGCAAACGATTTTACTTCACGTATTTTAGGAGAATTACCTATAATATTTTCAATTGAATATCTTGCTTTTCTCTCTTTTCCAAGTTCATTTTTGTATGTTTCAATTTCTTTTTCTAGACTATTCAATTTTTTGCTCAAAGTATAAAAATCCCCAATATCCTTGAATATCACTTTACCTACAGCTCCCACAATCTTTCCATCCTCCTTAATTGGAACACGTGCTGCAATCATCCTATTGCCATTTATTTTTTGAATATCTCCTATCTTTACATTTCCACTTTTTACAACCTCATGCAGCTTGGTGTTTTCTATTACATCGCTTACATTTTTTCCTTCAGGATCGGAAGTGCAACCAAGAAACTCTTTGTATGCCTCGCTCATCATAGTTATAATACCATTCTCATCTACTAAAACTATACATTCGTTAAGCGTATTTATTATAGTATTTATTACATTTATATATATTTCATTATCTGCCAACTTCTTCTGAATTTTCTTATGGTCAGTTATATCCTGAAAAATTGCCACTGCTCCACATACTTTTTCTTCAATAACTATAGCAATTCTGCTGATCATAAACTCCCTGTCATTGGTGAAAAATTTTTTGTTGAGTTCATTTTTCCCGGTTTTTAACACCCTGTTTAACTTGGTTTCTGGAATAATAGTTTCTATATGCTTTCCAATACTTTTTTTAGAATCAATGGATAGCAATTCTTCCGCCCTAGTATTAGCTGTAATCAGCCTTCCTCCTTTATCTACTACTATCAAACCCTCATTGACATTTTCACTTATCGCTTTAAAACATTCTTTTAAAAACATATATCTCACTCCCATAAAGTTTTATTTGTTATCATAAGTACCAAGATATATTTTAGTATATAAATCCATACAAAAAGTCTTCCTACAATATATTATATTAAACAATAATATACATATTGTAGAAAGACTTCCAGAAAATATATATAAAGTTAGTTGGTTGGCATATTAAATAACATACATTTGTTACTTATTAACAGGCGGCATAACAAGCGCCTCTCCTTCTATAACAGTTTTATCAAGCTGATTTGTACAAGTTGTTTTTAATTTAATCCTATTTTTAGAAATATTTATATCTATAACTTCAACTTCCGCCTTTATTGTATCACCAATATGAACCGGTGCAGTAAATCTAAGCTGCTGTCCCATATAAATGGTTCCGGGCCCCGGCAAATGCATTCCAAGACATGCAGAAATAAGTCCTGAAACCAATATCCCATGTGCAATTCTACCTTTGAACAATGTATTTTCCGATCTCACCTGATTTACATGTGCAGGATTTAAATCTCCAGTTATCCCGGCAAAAAGGTATACATCAGTTTCAGATATAGTCTTCTCTACAGATACCTTGTCTCCTATGTTTATTTTATCAATAGTCAGACCCTCCATAATTAACTACCCCCTCATTTTATTGAATACTTTTAAGTACCTTTCCACATATTATTCAAGCAACAACCATGCCATACAGCAATCCACTGTTTTTAAAGAACTTTTTAATCGATATGCTGTTAATTAATTATACGATTTATAACCCCCCTGCCAAATACAAGCATTTTGTGGACCTGCATATTCAATTTACATGTATATATTATTTACACCTTGAACTATGAGAAATTATTATATTATAATAAAGTATCAACATATAAAGGTGATTTTATGGATAAAAACACAAAAAACTTTTTCAGAAAACTATGTAAATATTGCTTGGATAATTACACTATATCAAACAGCGGCCCCATTATATCCTCCCTGATATATTTTCTGTGCAAATCTCTGGATATTGATGCAATGGCAGTTAGAGGTCTGCTGACTATACACATAGATGACAACTATAGTAAAAATTTTGCACATTGTTTTAATGTCTATAATGGAATTATAATAGATGCCAGCATATATCAATATGCTCTTATAAACAGACGGATAGCGCATCTTGTTCCAATGTACATAGTTGAAACTATACCTTATCATATAGAATACACTGTCTACGAAGAGATATCCGAAGATTATCGCTTCAAATTTTCTCACAAATTTTTAGAAAACCTAATTGACAAAGTTGAATCTATGAATGAGGATGATATTTATCCAGAAGGATTTGATATTATAGAAGATTCCCGAAAACAAAACTTATTTTATTACCGTTGATTTAAAATTATACTCAAAAATAAAGAAACAGCTAAATTTATCTTTTATGCTGTTTCTTTAATCATATCAAACTATCATTTTAAAATGGAAATTTTAAAATTTTTCTCACCTTGATTGTATTTGAGGTTTTCAATGGACTGCTGTAAATTTTTTTACCGCCCTTATATATACATATTTTGCCTACGCTACTTCCTTTTTGTATAGTTGAAACTATCTTTTGTGGTTTTACAATCTTAAAAGTATATTTACTGCTTGAATCAACAGGTACTATTATATCCTCTGAATATTCAAGCTTCAGCTTCTTTCCTTTAATATTTAACTCCACAGCCGTATCGCCTTTGGAAAATAACTTTTTGAATTCATATTTATGATTTACATACTCATCTATTTTTTTAGTTTCTTTCCATCTTCCAGGACAATTCAGAACTACTATTATAACATCATTACCCTTTATATTGACGGATGTAACAAGGCATTTACCTGCTTTCCCCGTATATCCTGTCTTTACACCATTTGCCCCGGGGATTTCCCATAAGATCTTGTTTATATTGTGATAGCTCCGTGTAAATCCATTTTCTGTATTATCTATATCTTTAGAACTTACAATATCATTGAACACCTTATTTTCCTTTGCCTTGCTCGCAATAACAGCCAAATCATATGCAGTAGAGTAGTGCTCATCCTTGTCAAGTCCGTGAGGAGATTGAAAATGTGTGTTTAAAACCCCTATTTCACTGGCATATTCATTCATGAGTTTTACAAATTCCTCTACATTTCCACTTATCCCCTCTGCAATAGCTATGGCTGCATCATTACCGGAACGAGTCATAAGCCCACATATCAACTCTTTTAATTTTATTTTTTCACCCTGCCGGTATCCTACAGTGGATCCTCTTATACCTGAAGCTCTCTTTGATATTTCTATTTCTCTATCTAAATCGCCATATTTCAGTGCAACCAATGAAGTCATCATCTTTGTAGTACTTGCCATAGGCACAAGTTCGTAGGCATTTTTTTCAAACAGGACTATTTTTGATTCGGAGTCTATTGCAACTGCACACCTTGCATCCACGTTCAGGCTGTCTGCATAGTCTTTACTTTGTGCAAATGCACTAATATTGCAAATATCAACTATTATAAGAGATATCAATATCAATCTGAAATACTTTTTTAAGTTTTTACTCATTCCAGTTCCTCCTAATTGATATATAAATAATATTGTCTCGTTAATATTTTTTACTAAAACGCTCAAATTAACCCTTAAATTATTGCCATGCGAGTATATATTTTCTAATTCGGTCCATAATTATTAGTATAAAATAATATGCTTTAAAAGGAGGAACTGATTACCTTCTGTTTTGTAAATTTTGATTGTAATCATAAACTATAATGTTTGTTTTTCTTGTTATGATATCTGTAATTGCAGCGCTGTTTATTCCTATACCCTTGAAAATTCGCTTCACCTATGAAAATAAAAAAATCTATATAAATTTTTTTAACATAGACATACTAAATAAATTTACTTCAAACAAGAAAAAATTCAGGTTGAGATCAAATAAATCAACCAGGAATTTATCCTATACTATAAAAAAAATCAAATCGATTATTGAATATCTTCTAAATTCAAGGTCAAAATTTAGAATTGACATAAAGATAAATATTTTATATGGCCTTGATGATGCGGCTGATACGGCCATCTTATATGGGATGCTGCATTCGTTAACACCAATTTTGTTTGTTCTTGTTTCCGGATTATTCAAAATAGAAAAGAATCAGGTTGTTATAACTCCATATTTCAATAAAAATTACTTTAAAATAGAAACCACTAGTATAATTTACATAAGTGTTGTAAAAATTATATATATAATTATATTTCTAGCTGTAGAAAATTCAGGATTTAAAAGTTCAAAATCTACACCTAGTAAAATATAGATTTCAATTCAAAATTCATAAGGAAGTGATTTTAATGGATGGTCATCCTATAGAAAATTTATTAAAGAGCACCATGGAAAATCTTAAAGACATGATAGATGTAAACACCATAGTAGGAGATGCCGTAGAGTCAAAGAACGGCTCACTGGTAGTTCCAATTTCAAAGGTATCTTTTGGTTTCGCTTCAGGTGGAAGTGAATTTGATACAAGCAAAAATGACGAATCAAAATCAAATTATCCATTTGGCGGAGGTTCAGGAGCTGGTGTAACAGTCAAACCTGTAGCTTTTTTAGTTACAAAGGGGGATTCAATCAGACTTTTATCATTAGATCAACATAATACCTATGATAAAATAGTAGATTCTGTTCCTCAGATAATGGAATTCATAAAAGAAATTGTATGTTCGAAAAAAAGCAGGAATAAATCTAAAACAGATGATGGTTCTGACGATTTTGCATCTGGTATTTAAATCATTCGCCTCCAAAACATATTATAAAAGGAAATTTAATATAGAGAATCTTTCCTCCATATTAAATTTCCTTTTTATTGTATTTTAATAATTTACCCGTATAAGCCAGAATTTTATATTCTTGTCATTCCATCCAAGATCCCAGGGTACTTTATCCCTGTCCGTGTTATGGCATGTAACTAGTGGGTATCCTTTAGAATCAAGCCCCGTTACCATGGAAATGTGAGTTACGTCACCTTTTTTTTCGTAGGCTACAAAATCACCGGGTAAAAGTTTGTAGGATAACTTATATATCTTTTCATAGCTTCCATGTGCTATAACTGACGCCCTTCCGCTATATACCATGTAATCCTTAAATCCATCAGCATTCAGCCAAGCTCTTGTTGCCCCCTTTTTATCATAACTCCATGCAGAGTTTTTTCTGAATTTTCCTCCCTCAAATAGTATTTGGGATGCAAAATTAGCACAATCTCCACCCTTAAAATTATAATTTCTATATTTCTTATTATAACTATATCCATACTTTTCTTCAGCAGCCAATCCACAATATCTATCTGCATATTCAACTGCGGATTTTCTTCTCTGATTCAATGACGATATATCTTTAGGCTTTTGTGACAGTATATATTGTTTTATTGAATCCACTTTCAAGTTACTTATTTTAAGGGAATCCGCAAATGGATCCTTATACCACTCTTTTGTTATAATCCACTGATTATCTTTTCTGACAATATTCAGTACATGAGAAGTCCCAATTCTGAACATATTTATTTCCCCTGGATTATCATTATAACAATATCTATATTGTGTAGAGCATATCAAGTTTACTGAGAGTTTGCCGTCGCTTTTTTCACGTATTCTTCTTATTACAATTTTAGGTGTTATATCTATAAATTTTATTCCCTGCTTTTCCTCCCAGTTTTTAATGTACTTCATCTTTTTTTCTTCATATTCATAAGCCCATGTACCATATTTGGTGTTTTTATCATAAATACCTTCTACCAATTTTAGATTTCCATTCAGTATAGCCTTGTTTCTGTCAACAAATATTTTCTGTATTTGAGTTTTTATCTCATCTCCATTGTACATTTCATGAGATTCCATGGTCTCTGCCGTATATGAGACTAAATTTAGAAATAAAAATACTATAATACATATATTTATAAATTGGAAATTTATCTTTATCACATGAAATTTCATGGCACTATCCCTACCTCAACAATTTATTTGACTGATAAAGATATTATCTCCAATTAGAAATAAATTCACTCTGTAAATTCTACCCAAGCACGGCATCAATTTTTTGAATATAATCTTTAATCTTACTGTTTTCACATGGACTTCCTGAATACCATTTATCACCTGAATTATTTGTTTTTCCAAAATATCTTGCCTTGAATATTATTTCAGGCCTGTATTCAAAATGCAATGTATCAAAATGGCTCCATTTTCCACCCCATACAAAATTATTTTTTTCAAACGCATTCACAATTTCTTGGGGATAGGCCTTTATTCTGGCACTTCCTTCTGATTTATCAACCCATTTCCAATAATCCCTTCTATCTCTTGCCAGGTCTATGGCAATTCCAAAGGAATGTGGACTTCTGATATTTGTACCGGATATGTTCCTATAATTGAAAGTACCACTGCATGGGAAAAGAGAATTTGAAATATTTGAATTTCCCTCAGCAAGTGGAAGAATCTCCTTTACTGCATTTTCAAGAGATCTTGCCGCCCCATTGTTTCTATTAAATTGAAATCTCCTGTAGCCCAAATCCGCCATTTGGAGATTTGATTCAACTTCGTTTTTGGAATCACCATACAATTCCTTTAAAATCGGATACACTCTCAATCTGCCTGGATCAACATTCTTATCCATAACTCCATTAATTTTACCCAATGGGTACTTCTGTTCCATCATATCCTGTACGTCCGTGTTGAATAATTTTTCATCAAAATTTTTTTCCTTCTTATCATCATATAGAATCTTATTTCCGGATTTCATTATAATATATACATTTCCTCTATTATCCTTTTCGATGTTTTTAATATACTCAGGATATGCCATCATAAGGCATAGTATGTCCTGCTTCATCACAATATTATATTCATTGGCATTTACTGCTTTTACCTTAAAGGAAAATAAAAACATAAATGCAAGTATAAATGCTATCTTTTTCATAAATCATCACCCCGTTTAAATTTTCCCTTATATCTTTTCTTAATAAGAGAAAATTTATACACGGGAGTAATCAACTTATAAATTGAATTTTTTAATTATATCTTTAAGTACATTTGCACTATTCCTGTTTTCAAGTGCTGCTGAATCTATATCTTCAATTTTTTGTGATATGTCGTTGCTTTTTTCAGATATATGCTGTATTTTTCCTGCACCGTCACTTACTGTCTTGGCCATTTCATTTATTGCCTTTACTATGCCCTCAATAGATGCATTCAATTCCTCGGATACAGCGCTGAAATCAATCATGAAGTTATTTACTGTTTGGGAATCTTTACTGTATTGAACTGCTACATCATTTAATTTATCATAATCTTTAATAACTGTATTTTCAATAAATCCCAACACACTGTTTGAACTTTCCACCAGCTGACTTACAGATTTTTCAACTATAGCTACTATGTTCTTTATGTTGCTGGCTGTTTCTCCAGATTGTTTGGCAAGCTCTTTTACCTCTTCCGCAACTATGGCAAATCCCCTGCCGGCCTCTCCTGCCCTTGCAGCTTCTATCGAAGCATTCAGAGCCAGTAAATTTGTCTGCTCTGTTATATCAATTATTGCCCCAGTAAGTTGGCTTATTTTATTTACGGATTTACTTCCCTGAATTGCCTCTTCCAAGTCGGACTTTATACAGGCATAGATATTATTTGCCTGGTTCTGCGAATTACTTGAAGATTGTTTAAGACTTTCCGCTCTCTTTTCTATATTCTCAGAAGTTTTTGATCCTTCCTCTGCCCTATTGGCCATTTCATTTACAGCATTACCCATCTCTCCTGAAGATGCGGCAATTTCCTCTGATGTAGCCGAATTTTCCTGCATCCCTGCAGATATATTTTCAGTCTGCTCCAGTGTTTCATCCAGATATTCTTTTACTTCCACTGTCAAGTTGTTCAAAAACGCTGCATTATTGTTGATTTTTTCTGAAACCAGCATGAGTGAATTTACGGATTTTCTAAGAACAGATCTCATGGATACTATAGCCCTATACATATCTCCTATCTCATCTTTGTGATTTAGCAGATGTCTATATTTATCGGATTCATATATTTCACTTAAATCCAGCTTTGAAGTTCTATCAATTATTTTTGTAATTTCTCCCATAGGTCCGGTTATTTTTTTAGATAGAATAAATCCTACTATTATAGCAGCTAGTGCCAGTAAAAACATCATTGCTACAATTATAAATGTTACCTTTCTTGCACCTGAAATTACAGCATCCCTATCTGCTGAAAGTACAAATGTCCACCTTACATTTGGTATAAAATTGAAGTAGGCCATTTTATCTTTCCCATTGTATTCATAGTCGATATAGCTTAATTTTGTCTCATTTGCATTTTTTATATTATTTATAAATGTTTTTACAGTATTATTTTCTATCGGCTTGCCTATTTTATTGCTTTCAGGATGAAATATCATATTACCATTTTCATCCACCAAATAAGCATAACTGCCCTCTGTACCGGTTACAGTAAGATTTTTGAATGGATTTGAAAAACTTTTTGCGATAACTGCCGTAGCAAAATATCCACATGTTTTACCATTTAGTCTAACCGGATTTGTAAATATTATTATCTGTGCTCCTGTAGATTTGGAAGTCATTGTCTCACTTATTATATCCTTGTCTTTCAAAGTTTCACTGTTGTACTCCCTATCACTTATATTTGTATTTATGAGATGGCTGTCGCTGTCAGCTATTATAGTCCCGGTTTTATCCACAATAAAAGCATGTTCGAGATTTCCTTGTTCTTTAACGTACTGTACTAATTCAGAACTAACTGCCTGCACTGATTTTTTATACGGCTGTGAGTTATATGAATTTTCCCTTAAATTGAGAAGGTCATAAACTGATTTTTTATTTGACATACCTTCAACTTTAACTTTTTCTTTGTCTATGGTGTCTTCCAAAGTACCAGTATAGCTTCTTGTTAACGATTGCATTTCAATTTTGCTGTTATTGTATAATTTAGATGATGTCTGACAGTATACCAGTGTAGATGCAACTATCATTGTCACTAAAACAAGTGCCCCTATAAATATTGGTATTTTCCTTTTTATGCTCATTTTAATCCAGCCCCCTATAATAGTTATTAAGTCTATATTTATGTTATCGTTTAAAAACTTTAAAAATTAACCATTTCATTGTCGAATATTAAGTAAGCCTCTACGATTGGCTGTAACTTCCCTAAAATATTATTGACTTTAGCAGGCGCTATAATTATAATTAATCTCAACAGCTATTATACTGGAGGTGATATGCAAATATGGTAAAAAAAGTCCACATTTTTTTTGATTTCGTATGTCCTTTTTCTTTTCTGGGAATATACAAATTAGAAAATGCCGTACAAAATACCAATGCAAAAATAATATGGCATCCCTATGAACTGAGTCCGGGTTCAGAAGATACACTTGATCCAGTTAAAGACATTGAAAAATTCAAATCCATAAAAGAGATTATCCTCCCATCTGCAGAGGAACTCGGAATTTTCATTAAATTCCCCGATATTTCCCCATATCCACATACTACTATAGCCTTTTATGGTATGCAGTATGCAAAAGAAATGAATTTAGAAACACAATATATCGAAAAAGTTTTTTCAGCATTTTTTCAGGAAGGTAAAAATATAGGCGACAAAGACGTATTGGAAAACATTGCAGCAGATATAGGTTTGGACAGACATAAATTCAGGGATGCTTTAAAATATAAAAGATATATTGAACTTCACGAAAAAGCACTAAAATATTCTTATGATAAAAATATTTCTATAAATTTGATACCGACCTATGTTATAGGAGAAAAAATTCTTGAAGGTGAAGTCAAACTGGATGATCTCAAAACTGCAATTAATGGTTAATTAATTTAAAAAGATGATGTGGCAATATTATTCCACATCATCTTATATTATCTTATATATGGCAGGATGAGTTTTATAAGATTTTCTATCAATTTCAGTTCTTTTTGGGAACATTTCTTCAACAAAAAATATAAATTATCTTCACAATTTTCATCCATAAAGTTAATGTATTTTTCTTTGCCCTCATTAATAAAATTTCTGCCGTTTATATTGGAACTTCTGCCGTATATTAAATAATCAGTTGTAATATGAAGGGAGTTAGCTATTTTTACTAAAGTTGAAAGACTCATCTGTCTCTCTCCTCTTTCAAGTTGTCCAACATACAACGCAGAAAGATCTATGATTTCGGCAAATTTTTCTCTTGTAAGCTTCAGTGCCTCCCTTTCCTTGCGCATTCTCCAGCCTATGGCTCTTTTGTCAATATCTAGCGGTTTATTTGTCAATTTGCGTTCACTCCTGTCTTAACCCTATTAAGATAACTTTATACATAACACTCAATTACATAAATAAGCTGTTTGCAGATAATTAATAATTGCAAAAAGCATATATATTGTGTAAAATTGTAATTATTGATATACAGGCATTAAGATTGTAGAAGTATACTTATAACTAAATGGAGTGTTTTTATGAATAGTGAAGAAATTTATAAATTAAGAGATTATTTACACATGTTGATTTCCAAGAATGCCGATTACAGTGAGATACTCAAATCAAGTAAAGAGCTGGATGAAGTAATACTTAAATTTTATCGTGAAAATTTAAAGGAAAAATCCATAGAGACTGATAATCCAAAATAAGCAGTTATATCACATAACTGCTTATTAAATCAAAATTTATCAATATTCAAGAATGTCTACTATATCTTCAACCTTTTTATCTGAATTAAACTCAGCTTTATCTATATAAAGGGTTATAACTGGATAATCAGCCCTTTCATATTTAAATACAGACTCACTGTCTTCCTTAAATACAGAAGGATTCCTCTTCTTACATATATCATTATCCGCATCTACAAATATTTCAATATAATTTTTTTCTCCTATTATATCTTTTGCATACTGCCTGTCTGACCTGAACCTGCTTACAGATGTTACTATGGTTATCATTCCGCTATCTGCAAACAAATTCGCTACTTCTGCAATTCTTCTTGTCTGTTCATGTGCATCATCCGGTTCAAATGCCAGATCCGAACTGAGTCCAAATCTCAGATGAGATGAATCAATATAGTATACTTTTTTACCAAGATCCATTATTTTTTTCTCAAGTTTAACGGCTATTTCATTTTTCCCGCATCCTGGCAGTCCGGTAAGCCATATAACTTTACCTTTTTGTCCCATATTTTTTTCTCTATCTTTTCTTGATACAAGCCTTTTTCTTATAGATATATTTTTGCTTCTGATATCCTTTATCTCTCTCTTAAGTGAATCTTCAACTGCCGAAACAATTCCTCCACCGCTTATATCATAACCATCTACTATTACAAATCTTCCTGTAGACTGAAGTTCACTGAACTTGTCAAAGCAAATCGGCTTTTTAGTTTTTATAGTCACTTCAGCGACATCATTTTTCTTTATGAAATTACGTTCACTGCTGCTGTTCAATGTGGAAGCATCAATTATCTTGTTTATAGATATTATATTGAATTCCTCTTCCTGAGTTTCAATCTTCAGCTTATAGGTTTTATCTTTTACAAGGTTATTTTCTCCAAGCCAGAAAACATTGGCATTAAAAACATTTCCCACAGTAACAGGGTGATCCTTGTGACATATAAATTCTCCTCTTTTATTGTAGAATTCATCTTCAACTGTAATTCCAACTGACATTCCAGCTGTCACAACGTCCCTTCTATCTTTATCCTGCCATGCTTCAATAGATTTTACCTTTGTAGTCTTGCCAGAAGGATAGATTACAATTTCATCACCGTTTCTAAGTGTACCGGATTCAATTCTACCGGCTATAATTCTTCTACTGTCAAATTTATATACATCCTGAATAGGAAATCTAAGTTCTTTTTCCTCTATACCTTTGTCTTTTTCTATGCTGTCCATGCTCTCAAGAATATTTTCTCCATTATACCAGGGCATCCTATCTGATTTATTTGCTACATTATCTCCCTTGGAAGCTGAAATTGGTATATATCTTTCTGGATATATATTTATATTGTTCAAGAATTCATTGAATTCCCTTTCAACCTCATTAAATCTCTCCTCTGAATAATCCACTAAATCCATTTTATTTATTGCCACAAATACCTTTTTAATACCTAAAAGTGACAATATATAGCCATGCCTCTTCGACTGTTCCTGCACTCCCTCTTTTGCATCTATGACTAAAATGGCAGCCTCGGCACTGGCCGCACCAGATATCATATTCTTCAAAAACTCCTTATGTCCCGGGGCATCTATAATTACATAATCTCTTTTTTTTGTAAAGAACTGCAGCATGGTTATATCTATTGTTATACCCTGCTTCTGCTCCTCTTCAAAAGCATCAAGCAGGTAGGCATATTCAAACTTTTTTCCGTTTTCCTCGGATATCCTCTTTACTTTTTCAATTTCACCGTTTGGAAGCGAACCTGTATCGTAGAGTAGTCTTCCTATTAAAGTTGACTTGCCATGATCTACATGTCCAACAACCACTATATTCAAATTTTCTCTATCTTTTGCCATTTGATCTAAATCCTTTCTATAATTACGAATTGTATATTGCACAACATATGATATTTACATATATCCATCTTTTCTGAGTTTCTCAAGAGCGTGTGCATCAGCCTTGTCCTGGGCTCTTCCTGATCTTTCAGTTTCATTGGTGTTTTTAAGTTCCTCTATTATATCATCCAGTGTAGCAGCATTTGAATCAATCGGATTAGTGCAGGGACCACATCCAAGACTCCTGTACCTTTTCCCATCCTTTGCAAAATACAGACTGACTACGGGAATGTTTTCTCTTCTTATATATTCCCATATATCAAGTTCTGTCCAGTTTATAATCGGATGTACTCTTATATGATTTCCCTTTTTAAAATCAGTTTTAAACTGATCCCACAGTTCCGGCGGCTGATCCGTATAGTCCCATTTTGATTCTGAATTTCTTTCACTGAATACTCTTTCTTTTGAACGAGATCCTTCTTCATCTCTCCTTATGCCAACTATAAGGCCTTCAAACTTGTATTTATCCACTACCTGCTGTAATCCGTCAGTCTTCAATGCCTTACAGCATACAAGTCTTCCTTTTTCAGGTCCCATTCCTTCCTGCAGTGCCTTTGTATTTGTGTGAACTATGAGATTCAAGTTATACTTCTTTGCTATACTGTCCCTGAATTCTATCATCTCAGGCATCTTGAAGGTAGTATCCACATGTATGAGCGGAAATGGGCAGTTTCCAAAAAATGCCTTTTGTGCAAGCCAAAGCATAACCGTGGAGTCCTTTCCTATTGACCACAGCATTCCAAGTTTTCCAAGCTTTTTATATGCCTCCCTGAATATATATATACTCTCAGCTTCCAGTCTGTCTAAATGATCCATTTATGATCTTCCTCCTATCAATATTAATATTTATTTGATTGTGTTCTATTTGTAACTAAAACAATTTTATTATTGCCTTTATCTTCTATATACCAGTTAAGTTCATCACCATTTTGTCCTGTATACAGAAATGAACCTCTTCCTCCTATATCGGCACCCAGATAATATCTGATTGCCCCTCTTGGGCACTCCTTTATACATGCAGTACATCCCCAGCAGTTTCTTTCATATTTTATATATGCTTTATTGTTGTCATCACTGTATATCAGACTTCCAGGACATACTGAAATACATTTGAAGCATCCTATGCATCTATTCCCGTCAATTCTTATGCTCATATATACTCTCCTTCTTCACTATATCCCTGAATATAATATTTACTTTTCCATCCTTATATACTGAATTGACATATTTAATCCATTCGCTGTCATCTCTTTCGGGAAAATCTGCATTTTCTTCATAACACTTCCACCGTGTTTCATGTCTTGCCTTCAAATGCTCTATAAGAACTTTGCATACATAAAGCCTGTCAATAAATTCATATATAAAAAGGAGCTCATGGCAATCATCTGCTTTTAGATTCCTGCTGATTTCAAACAATTCATCTATTCTACTTTGAGCTATACCAAGCTTTCGGGAATTATAGCTATAATTTTGCGATATACCTCCTGCGTATTCATCCATTACCTTCTGCATGGCTTCTTCTACCTGATCAATACTATATAATCCTCTTTCATTATTGAAAAATGCATTGACTTCATTTAATTTTGCTTTTGTACATTTGTCATCCTGGTAATCTATATTTGTATTTTTAATATATTCCAGTGCAGAATCAGCCGATATTTCTCCTTCTGCAAAGCATCCAGTTGCATATTTTTTTGGACTTCCTCCGCTTACATCTCCTGCACAATAAAGTCCTTTCAAGGTAGATGCTCTCTTTGTATCCACCCAGTATCCACTAGCAGCATGTCCACCTACGATATAAGGCTCAGTTCCTTCAATCTCAACATTTTCTTCAGATGGCATTTTGCTGCTGTCTATCCATCTAAGTGCCTGGGACGGTGCCATATTTAAATAAGCCTTGATCAAATTACTTTCTTCCATTTTGGTAATATCTTTGGTCATTAAAAAACATGGACCATTTCCTTTTTTATTTTCCATCACCGTAGCATAAAGCCTGTTTATAGTTGTTGGCCTGCCATAATTTTCAACATACTCCACACCCCTGGCATTTACCTGAACTGCTCCTACTCCCTGAGCGATAGTTCCTGTAGGTGCTATAGTGTCCTTACATCTTAGAGCAATGAATCTCATTTCAAAACTGGTCATCTCAGCACCTGCTCTTATTCCCATAGCATAGCCTGAACCTGTATTGAAGGGAGAATACCACATCTTGTGCTTGGAAAAGCCTGGATTATTAGGCTTATACAGGCCTGATGCCCCACCTGCTGCGCAAATGACAGCTTTTGCATAAATCGTATAAAATTTTTCTTCAAATATGGAAAATGCATAGGCTCCTATAATTCTGCCCTCTTTCTTTATATAATCTATTACATTTACCCCATTCAATACTTCTATATTTCTCTGGCATTGAACTGCGGATGCAAGTATAGGTTTTATATTCTCTCCATTTATCTTTACACTTCTTTTGCCTCTCTTTACATACTTCCCCTTTGAGTCCTTAAGGATGGGCAGTCCCATTTTCTCAATCTCCCAAGTAACATCATTGAGTTTTTTTGCTATAGTGTATACTAGATCCTCTCTTATAACATCATTGAATTCTCTTTTTACATATTCTACAAAACTCTCCGGTGTTTCACCGTCATTTATATATGCATTAAGGGCATTAATTCCTGCTGCAAGACATCCGCTTCTTTTTATATTTGCCTTTTCCGCAATCAACACGCTTGTTCCTGGAGACATTTTTGCCGCCCTAAGTGCTGCAAAGCATCCCGCAGTACCACCTCCAATTATTAAAATATCAGCCGCCAGTTTTTCAGGTACAAGTCTCATCCAACCACTCCTATCTTTTATCAAACAAATAACCTAATATTTTGTCGACACATTGATCTACGCTTATCTCACCGGTAGATAAAATAATTTCAGGATTTTCCGGCACTTCATAAGGTGAATCTATACCTGTAAAATTTTTTATTTCTCCATTTCTGGCTTTTTTATATATTCCTTTTGGATCCCTTCCCTCGCAAACTTCAATCGGACAATCTACATACACTTCTATAAAATCCTTGCCAAGTGTATTTCTAACCCTGTCCCTGTCACATTTAAACGGTGATACAAATGTTGCAATTGTTATGATTCCAGCATCTACAAACAACTTGCATACCTCGGATATTCTTCTTATGTTTTCGGATCTGTCTTCCTTGGTGAATCCAAGATTGGAGTTCAATCCATACCTTATATTATCCCCATCCAGCATATAGGTAAGCTTACCCATATTATATAATTCAGCCTCCAATTGAGAAGCTATAGTTGATTTTCCCGAACCTGAAAATCCTGTAAACCATATCAGCACTCCCTTTTGATTTAGAAGTTTCTCTCTAAGCTCTCTATTTACAAAAGTTTTATGCCAGACTACATTAGTTGACTTTTTATCCAATAAAATCCCTCCACCAATTTATTGTACTTTAGCAAGATAGAATTACATAATACTAATTTTAAGCATAAAAATCATGACCATTTTTCTTTTGTAAGAAAAATGGTCATATTAACATCCTGCCACTTTTCTTATCTCTCAGAAAATTATTCCGTAGGAATTAACACCGATGCATTCACATGAGAACGCCGGTTGTCGGGTTTCATTGGGCCAGTCCCTCCACCTCTCTTGATAAGAACATATTCGGTTTTCCTCAATCTCACTCTGTTATTGGACTTTATTATACTTTCTTAGTTGTATTTTGTCAAGAAGCAGCGAATCAGTCTAATATTTAATGCTTTATCTTAAATACTCCTCCATGGACCTATATTCCACTTTTCCACTGCCTTTTTCTATTTCAATACATGAAACATATGCCTCTGCCGTATCCAAACATGTAAACAAAACCCTGTCATGTGCAAGTGCAGTATGTCTAAGTTCAAAGCCCGGTGTTCCACTTTTATATCCCACGTTAGGAGTATTTATGACTATATCAAGCTTTTTTTCCTTTACTTCATTTACAGCCTCCTGTATTCTCAACTCTTTGCACACTATACCGCTGTCAATTAAAAATTTACTTGTTCCCGGAGAAGCAAAAATATTGAATCCAAGTGATTTATACTTTTCAACTATAGGAACTGCCTCTTCTTTGTCCCTGTCATTTACCGCTATATAAATATTGCCTTTTACACATATATTTACTCCTGATGCCCTGAATGCCTTATATACTGCAATATTCCTGTCAAAATCAACTCCGAGCACTTCACCTGTGGATTTCATTTCCGGCCCAAGCACTGCATCAACATCGGGAAGTTTCTTGTTTGAAAACACGGGCATTTTTACTGCAAACATCTTGCTGTTCCTGTAGGCATCCTGTCTGTATCCAAAATCCTTTATTTTCTTTCCAAGCATTATATTCACGGCTATTTTAACCATCGGTATATCAGTTACCTTGCTTAAAATAGGCACTGTTCTTGAGGCCCTTGGATTTACCTCTATTACATATACCTTTTTCCCGTCAAAAGCATACTGAACATTTAAAAGTCCCCTGACATTTAGCTCTTTTGATATTTTAACAGTATACTCTTCTATCTTTTCAAGTACTTCTTCCTGCAGATCCAAGGCAGGATAGACAGCTATACTATCTCCTGAATGAACACCTGTCTTCTCTATATGTTCCATTATGCCTGGAATTATGAGATCCTTCCCGTCAGATATGGCATCTACTTCAATTTCCCTTCCAACTATATATTTATCCACAAGTACAGGATATTCTTTTGACAGATTTACCGCTTCTTTTAGATATCTTGAAAGTTCTTCATCATTATATACAACTTTCATTGCCCTGCCGCCTATTACATAAGATGGCCTTACAATAACAGGATATCCTATTTTTCTTATCAATAGATCAGCTTCTTCCAAACTGGTGACTGACCCTCCTACGGGAGAATTTATACCCAGTTTTTTAAGAAGAATCCTAAACTTTTCTCTATCCTCTGCCAAATCTATGGACTCAAAAGACGTACCGAGCAGGTTTACTCCCCTGTCATTCAGCTTCTTCGCCAGATTCAATGCAGTCTGACCACCAAACTGTACTACGACTCCATCTACCTCTTCCTCATTTATTACATTCATTACATCATCTATATAGAGCGGATCAAAATATAATTTATCAGAAGTATCAAAATCCGTACTTACCGTTTCCGGATTATTATTTATAATAATAGCTTCAAGTCCTGCCTCCTTTATTGCCCATACTCCATTTACACAGCAGTAGTCAAATTCTATTCCCTGTCCAATTCTTATAGGACCTGAACCTATTACCAATATTTTTTTATTGTTTGAAACAACATTGTCACTTTCAAGATCATAGCAGGAATAATAATAGGAGGTCTTGGCCTCAAACTCTCCACTGCAGGTATCCACCATCTTGTACACTGACTTTATGCCGTTTACTTCTCTCAGCTTTTTCAAATCATCCAGCCTCATGCCAATCAGTTTACATATATATTCATCAGTAAAACCCATTACTTCAGCCTTCTGTATCGTATCCGCATTCGGAACATTTTTTATCAGTTCCTCTTCCATATCCACTATATTCTTTATCCCTGATACAAACCATCTGTCAATTTTTGTTATATCATGAAGTCTTTCAATGTCTACACCCTTTCTCAGAGCTTCTGCCAATGCAAAAATCCTTTCATCATCCTGCATTTTTATCTTCTTCACTATTTCATCTTCATCAAGATCAGTCAACTTGTCAAGCCTCAATCCTATTATTTTCCCCTCGAGGCTTATTACTGCTTTTAAAAGTGCACTTTCAAAATTCCTGTCTATGGACATAACTTCTCCGGTAGCTTTCATCTGTGTCTTCAGTTTTCTATCTCCACTTTTAAACTTGTCAAAAGGCCACTTGGGTATTTTAACTACACAATAATCCAGTGCAGGTTCAAACAATGCACTGGAATTCCCAGTTACATAGTTTTTAAGTTCATCAAGACTATAACCAATTGCAATTTTTGCAGCAATTTTAGCTATAGGATATCCTGCAGCCTTGGATGCAAGTGCACTTGATCTGCTCACCCTTGGGTTTACTTCTATTACCTTATAAGCATTGCTTTCCGGATCCAGTGCAAATTGTATATTGCAGCCGCCCTCTATCTTCAAGGTTCTTATTATTTTTACAGCTGATCTTCTAAGCATCTGGTACTCTTTATCCGTCAAAGTCTGTGAAGGTGCAACTACTATACTGTCTCCTGTATGTATGCCCACAGGATCTATATTTTCCATATTGCACACTACCATACAGTTGTCCTTTTTATCTCTCATGATTTCATATTCAAGTTCTTTCCAGCCAAGCAGACTCTGTTCAAGTAAAATTTGATTTATGGGGCTTTCCTCAAGTCCATTTTCACATATTTCAATGTATTCCTCATAATTTTCCGCAATACCACCGCCTGTACCACCCAATGTATAAGCAGGTCTTATTATTATTGGAAAATCTACCTTATCCAAGAACTCAATACACTGCTCCATATTTATGGCAATTGTTCCAAGTGCTATAGGTTCATCTATGGATTCCATAAGATTCTTAAAGCTTTCCCTGTCCTCTGCATTTTTTATGGATTGAATTTTTATTCCCAGCAATTCTACATTATATTTTTTGAGTATTCCAGCTCTATGAAGTTCCATAGCAAGATTCAAGGCCGTCTGCCCTCCAAATCCGGCAAGAATCCCATCAGGTCTTTCTTTTCTGATTACCTCCTCCACAGCTTCGGCCGTAAGCGGCTCTATATAAGTTCTATGTGCAATATTCTTGTCTGTCATTATGGTAGCCGGATTGCTGTTTATAAGTACGGTTTCTATACCTTCACTTTTAATGGCCTCACAAGCCTGTGTCCCCGAATAATCAAATTCAGCAGCTTGACCTATTATTATAGGTCCCGAACCTATAATCAAAACCTTTTTCAAGCTCTTTCGCAATGGCATTTTATCACTTCTCCTCATTCATTTTACTAAAGTCATATATTTCAAAAATTTATCAAATAAATATGCTGTATCCGTTGGTCCTGGACATCCTTCAGGATGAAATTGAACTGAAAATACAGGTAACTTTTTATGTCTTATTCCCTCCACAGTATTATCATTCAAATTGATATGAGTTACTACAATGTCCTCCTTGTTCAAGCTGCTTTCCCTAACTGCATATCCGTGATTTTGAGAAGTTATAAAGGCCTTATCCATGTCCACATCATATACTCCATGGTTCCCGCCCCTATGACCAAATTTCATCTTATAAGTATCTCCTCCCAGGGCAAGACACAGGATTTGATGTCCAAAGCATATTCCAAATACCGGTATACCGCTGTTTATTATATCTTTTATTGTTGGCAGGATATCCAGCATATCCTTTGGATCTCCAGGTCCATTTGGAAGCAGTATTCCATCTGGATTTATGCTCATTATACTGTTATAGTCAGAATTATAAGGGAAAATAGTTATGTCACATTTTCTTTTCTTCAGATTCCTGATTATATTTTTCTTTGCGCCAAAATCCAGGACTGCCACTTTGGGGCCACTTCCATCTATATGCTCTATATCCTTTATACTTACCTGTTCTACCAAATTCCTGTAGCTATAGGAATTGAGCAGTTTTCTTATTTCATAGATCGATTCATTTTCACTGCATATTACGGATTTCATTGTACCTCTTGATCTTATTTTTTTGGTCACGCTTCTCGTATCCACACCGCTTATTCCAACTATGTCATTTTTTAAAAGGAAATTTTCAAAACTATCTTCGCTCAAATAGTGGGAAGTGTCATTATATCTGTTTTTTACGACTATACCCTTTGCCTGTATTTTATCAGATTGGCCTACTTTATAATCAATGCCATAATTTCCTATATATGGATAGCACATATTTATTATCTGTCCTGAATAGGATGGGTCCGTAAGTATTTCCTGATATCCTGTCATTGAAGTATTAAAAACAAGTTCTCCTACAGTTATACCTTTTTTGCCTATGGCTTTTCCCATAAATACGGTACCATCTTCCAAATACAAAATGGAGTTCATAATATACCTTCTTTCTAAATATTGTCGTCTCCCAAGGTTGCAACCATAACTGCCTTTATAGTGTGAAGTCTGTTTTCTGCCTCATCAAATACTACTGAATTTTCATCCTCGAAGACTTCATCTGTGACTTCAAGAGAAGAAAGTCCGAATTTATCATATATCATCTTTCCAATACTTGTATCAAGATTATGAAAAGAAGGTAGACAATGCATGAATTTAACTTCACTATTGCCTGTCATATCAAGCAGTTCTTTATTTACTTGATACGGGACAAGCATATCTATTCTGTCCTTCCACAAGTCCTCACTTTCACCCATTGAAAGCCATACATCCGTATATATTACATCTGCACCTTTGACATTTACATCTATTTTATCACTTATAGTTATACTACCTCCAGACTTTTCTGCTTCCCTTTTACAATCATTCACTAAAGTCTCATCCGGAAACAGAGCCCTGGGAGTAATTGTCCTGAATTTCATTCCAACCTTGGAAGCTCCTATCATGAGTGCATTTGCAACATTGTTTCTTCCGTCACCTATATACACAAAATTAACTTTATCAAGGGGTTTGCCGGTAGACTCCTGAGCTGTTAAAAAATCCGCCAGAACCTGAGTTGGATGATCTTCATCAGTAAGCCCATTCCATACAGGAATTTTTGAATACTCTGACAGTATCTCTACATTTCTCTGTGAAAATCCCCGGTATTCTATCCCATCAAACATTCTTCCGAGAACTCTTGCAGTGTCCTTTAATGCCTCTCCGCTCCCAATGTGGCTCTGTGAAGAATTTATATACGTTACCTTTGCACCCATGTCATGTGCACCGACTTCAAAAGAACACCTTGTTCTCAGAGATTCCTTTTCAAATATGAGCGCAATATTTTTATCCTTCAGTCTCTTTTTCTGATTTCCCTCATACTTTTCTTTTTTCAATTTAGCAGCCAATTTTAAAAAAAAGTTTATCTCCTCAATCGTAAAATCCTTTAAAGTCAAGAAGCTTTTTCCTTTCAAGTTTACCATTAATTTCCCTCCCGTATGAAAACCAAACTTTTCACATCTATTTTATTTATAATTATACATTTATATTTATAAAAATTCAATATTGTACTGTAATATTTTAATACAACAATTAGTATATCCATACTTTCCTAATTCATCAAGAATATTTTCATTTAATTCAACTTATAATATAATTGATAATCTCTGAAAATTTGTGTATAATTATATATGACATATAAAAACGTTTACACTAGCTGTATTACAAATTTTAAAGTCGGGAGGTAGTTTTTTATGAAAACCAGTTCTTTATTCCAGCCTATTAAAATAGGTAAAGTCGAAATAAAAAACAAAATATCGATGGCACCTATGGGAGCTTTTGGACTTGTAGATAATGAATCTTGCTTCAACCAGAGAGCTACAGACTACTACGTAGAAAGGGCAAAAGGCGGCACAGGACTTATTATAACAAGCGTAACCAAGGTAGAAAATGAACTAGACAAGGTTGTAACTGGCGTACTCCCAATTATTTCAATAAACCCCGGAAGATTTATAATCACATCTGCAGAAATGACGGAAAGAGTTCATGCCTACGGCTCAAAAATATTTCTGCAGCTTTCCATGGGATTCGGAAGAAGCGGTGCACCTGGCACACTGCTTACATCACAGCCTGTTTCAGCATCAAGCATACCAAACTACTGGGATCCAACCGTCAACTGCAGGGCACTGACTACTTCAGAAGTTGAATGGATAGTTGAAAAGTTCGCAGAGGCCGCTCATGTTGCCAGATCTGCCGGATTTGACGGTGTTGAAATACATGCCGTTCATGAAGGATATCTGCTGGATCAGTTTACTCTTGCAATATTCAACAGAAGGACGGACAAATACGGCGGAGATTTGAGGGGAAGACTTCAGCTTCCTATAGAAATAGTACAGAGCATAAAATCCAAAGTTGGGGGCGATTTTCCTGTCACACTGCGTTATAGTGTTAAAAGCTGTATAAAGGACTGGAGACAGGGTGGACTTCCTGAAGAAAATTATGTTGAAAAAGGCCGTGATCTGAAAGAAGGTCTTGAAGCTGCAAAAATACTTGAGGATGCCGGATATGATGCTTTTAACTCCGATCTTGGAACATATGATGCATGGTATTGGGCACACCCTCCTCTCTACCAGAAAGACGGGCTCTATCTTCCATACACAAAAGAACTTAAAAAGGTAGTAAAAGTTCCTGTTATTGTTGCCGGGAAACTCGGTGTACCTGAAAAGGCGGAGGAGGCTATAGATACCGGTGCTGCCGATATGATAGGACTCGGAAGACCACTTCTTGCAGATGCATACTGGCCTAAGAAAGTCATTTCAAATCACGCTGAAAGAATTCGTCCCTGTATTGGATGCCATACCGGATGTATGGGTAGGGGCTTTGAATGCAAACCTTTAAGCTGTGCAGTAAATCCAGCTGCTGGAAGAGAACGTTACTACGAGATAAAACCGGCTGCAGCAAAAAAGAAAGTAATGATCATAGGTGGCGGCGTTGCCGGAATGGAAGCTGCCAGAACTGCATCACTCAGGGGACATGAGGTTACTCTCTATGAACTTTCAGACAAACTTGGCGGAGTAGTCGTTCCCGGTTCAATACCTGATTTCAAGGTTGATGACAGAAGACTTCTTGAATGGTACAGAAATGAAATGAAGGAGCTTGGCATCAAGATAGTACTCAATACAAAAGTAACAGAGGAAACCGTAGACACGGGAAAGCCGGATATCGTCATTATAGCTACTGGCTCCAGAGAAATCAAAATGAACGTAACCGGTATAGAAAAAGAGAAAGTTTCAACCGCAGTGGAGGTTTTAAACGGTAAAAACAATATCGGAGAAAACATACTCATGGTGGGCGGCGGACTTGTTGGATGCGAAACAGCCCTTTATCTGGCAGAACAGGGCAGGAAAGTTACAATTATAGAGCAGAAAGACAGCCTGCTGAGTGCAGGCAACCCAGTCCCTCATATGAACAAAATCATGCTTCTGGATCTTCTTAAAAATCACAATGTTGAAATTGTCACAAATACCTCCCTTCTTGAAGTTACCGACAGCGGAGCCACAGTTATTGACAATAAATTCGGCAAGAAGGACATATGTGCCGATACTGTAGTACTGGCAGCCGGATTCAAGCCTGAAAATGCTCTGTACAACAAACTTCGAAGCAAAATAGTTGATCTCTATTTAATCGGTGATGCAAATAAAGTAGCCAACATTATGGATGCCATATGGAGTGGAAATGAAATAGGGCTCAACTGCTGACAACAGAGCGGGAGATATGTAAAAACATATCTCCCGCTGCTAATTTTCTGCAATATAGCATATCCAGTGTCTATCTTCTTTTATTTCCATTTTGATATTTTTATATCCACTTTCTGCGATTATTTTACGAAGCTGTTCCGGTGCATATATATTCATTTTACCTAAATATTCCTCATATTCTTTTCTTGAATCATTGTCCATATACATCTCATTTATTATAATAAGTTTTCCCGATGGTTTCAGCACCCTTCTTATCTCTTTAAGACAACCGGACAGGTTCGGCCAGAAATATATTGTTTCAACTGCCGTTACCAGATCAAACTTGTCATCTTCAAAAGGAAGCTCCTCTGCACTGGAATTGTATACTTCTACCTTGCCTTCATCTATAAAATCGCTGTTGAATTCCTTGGACCACTGCACACAATCTTTGGAATAGTCCATCCCGATTACCTTTCCTGATTCCACCATACCAGCCAGCCTGTTTATGGTTTTCCCACCGCCGCATCCAACATCCAGCATTATAAAATTTTCCTTTATGTCAACTTTGTCAAGTCCCCAGCCGGTCAGCTCAAAATGACTTTTGTTCATTTCATCTGCAACAGTTTTCCCTTCCATTCCAGAAGGCTTTTTGCACTGATTGAGCCTTCTCGCCAATTCACTCATATAAATCAATTCTCCCTTCATCAACTAATTTTATTGAGCACACAATTTTTAAGTACTACAGCCTTTATTTTGTCATAGTCTATATTTGATGGAACTATTTCTTTAATTGGATACAATCTTTCACAGCCAACCCTGTCTATAGCCGACATAATAACTTTCTCCTCTTTTTCCGTAAACAAGCTTCCAAACTCTATGTTAAAGTTCAGCTCATTGCCTATTTCAGCATATTTTTTAATGTGAGTCAGTATAGTAGAGATTGTAACTCCTCTTTCTGAAGCAATTTCCACTATGCTCTTATTATGTTTTACCATATCTATTGTTATGTCATAGGTACTCGGTTTTTTTGATTTTCTGGATGTATCTTCCTTGTTAAATACCCAGTTTACATCTATACTATTTTCTAAAACATACTTTTTTATTTTTTCCAGAAATGGTCCTGCATATTTATTCAATTTCAGATCTCCAACCCCCGATATATCCAGCATCTGTTCTTCTGTACATGGGTATCGGGCACTCATTTCTCTTAAAGTACTATCTGAAAATATCAAGTATGGAGGTATAGCCTCTTTTACAGCTATATTCTTTCTGAGCTCCCTGAGTATCTCAAACAGATTATTATTTACACTTATTCTTCTGGTTTCCACCTGTTCCTTCAGTACCACCCTGTCAATTCCCTTCAGAATTTTTACGGATTTCTCATTTAAAACTACTGTTGGATACTCTCCCTCCTTGAGGGATGCATATCCATGAGCTATAAGTGTATTTACAAAGCTCGAAAGGAATTCTTTAGAATACTCCTTCATTATACCGTAGGTAGATAATCTGTTGAATCCATTTTGAATAACTTTTTTCTGAGATGAACCTCTGAGCACGTCAACTATCATGTTCACTCCAAAGCTTCTTTTCATCCTGTATACACAGGACAGTACCTTCTGGGCTTCTATCGTTCTGTCTACGCGCTGTCCCTCACTTATGCAATTGCTGCAATTTCCACATTCCTCATAATCCACCTTTTCCCCAAAATAATTGAGTATATATTTTCTGAGGCACCCATTATAATGGACAAAGTCCACCATCTGCTGCAGCTTCCTGTATTCATTCAGTCTTCTATCCTCTGACTGTATGCTGTTTTCAATCAAGTATTTTTGTGTTATTACATCCTGGGGTGCAAACATAAGTATGCATTCGCTATTTTCACCATCTCTCCCGGCCCTGCCTATTTCCTGATAGTAACTTTCTATATTTCTAGGAATATTATAGTGAATTACATATCTGACATTTGACTTGTCTATGCCCATTCCAAAAGCATTTGTAGCAACTATTACATTCGCCCTGTCATATACGAAATCCTCCTGGTTTTTCTTCCTTTCACTATCTGACAATCCTGCATGATACCTGACAACATTTATTCCATTTTTCAGAAGTCTGTCGTAAATATTATCCACTGTCTTTCTGGTAGAAGCATATATAATACCGGATTGATCTTTATTTTTCACTATATAATTTGACATATATGAGAATCTGGAGCCTATTTTCAGGCAGGTTATCTTTAAATTCTCCCTGTCAAAACCAGATATAAACACGGCAGGTTTTTTCAACTTTATCTGTCTTACAACGTCTTCTCTGACTTCTTTAGTTGCAGTGGCCGTGAAAGCCGTTACTACAGGTCTGTTACCAAGTCCATCTACAAATCTCCATATGTACCTGTAACTGCTTCTAAAATCATGTCCCCACTGTGAAACACAGTGAGCTTCATCCACAGCTACCTGGGATATGTTCATATTCATCATCATGTTGCAGAAATTAACGGATTCAAGTCTTTCCGGAGCCACATATAATATCTTTATGGTATTTTTCTTCAGCCTTGATATTATTGACAACATCCCCTCCTGATCCAACGAGCTGTTTATATAATCAGCCTTTATGCCAAGATCCTTTATACTATCCACCTGATCCTTCATAAGTGAAATCAAGGGAGAAATTACTATGGTGATTCCTTCAAAAATAAGTGCAGGTATCTGATAGCATATCGATTTTCCGCCGCCTGTAGGCATTATGGCTAGAGTATCTCTTCCATCCAAAATGCTTTTTATCACATTCTCCTGGCAGCTCCTGAATTTTTCATATCCATAATATTTATGCAGTATCTCCAATGCACTCTCAATCAACAATTTTTCACCTCTTACAATGGACTATAATTTCAATAATTAAATTATATCACATATATCCCAATTAAAACCTCTGTATTCAACAAGGAATATTTTCATAAAATTTGGATATAAATTACTATATAAAATAAAATTCGTTGAAATTTAATGTATCTTAGAGGAGGATTACAATGGACTACTTTCACAAAGCCAACGAACTATATAACATCAAGGATTACAGGAGAGCTATCACAATGTATGAAAAAGCCATAGCCATAAAAGATAATGAAGTGTCTTCACTTTACAATTCAGCAGTATGTCTTATAAAATTAAATGAGTATTCAAAAGCAATCCCCAAATTAAAAGAAGCAATAAAATTAAAAAAAGAAAGCAAGTATTTCTTTAATCTAGGATATTGTTATACCATGCTGAAAAATCATAAAAAAGCGCTGTTGTCTTTCAACAATGCCTGGTGCCTGGATAATTCAGACACTGACTGTGAGAAGGCAATAAACATACTGCTTAAAAACTATTCCAAATCAAAATAGTAGAGTATATCTGCTACCACTCTCCTGCTATCTGTGCATTTTTATGATCTATACTGAATCTGGAACTATCGAAATAATTTCCTCCCCTATAAAAGGTTGTGTCTACATTTATCCATTTGTTCTTTTCAGGAATATACACTTGATTCCAGGCATGGCTTACCCAGCTTATTCCATTAAATCCTTCGCCTGTTATCAGCCTTACCTTAATATTGTTTGCCCTTGCCATGGCAACATAAAGACAGGAATAATCAAAACAAATTCCCTTTTTTGTTTCAAAGGTTGGTATAGCTCCTGACTGTACATCAAAATCATTGTTCAAAACCTTGTTTGCCTTGTCATGATCATAAGATATACTGGTTCCTATCCAGTTATACAGCATTTCAGCTTTTTCCGTTGTATCATTTCCCTCTGACCCAAGCCCCCTTGCAAGCCTGTCAATCTGATCATTGGATTTGACTCCCTGATCCAAAGTCACTCCGTTATAGTATACTATAGTATTTCTATTATTAATTTCTCTTAGAGGTGTGGATGAATTAGACTGTACCTGCCTGCCGTCAGATTCCCTTATTACTATTCTAAAAGAATTATTCAGTATATTGGGCAGTTGCTTTGCAATAGTTGAATTTGTAACAGGTATTACGATATTCTGACATATAGATCTATAGATTTTAGATTCCTGTAGATATCCACTCAATTTGCTGTTAACGTTAAATATTGACATTATATTCAGTACAAATGTAACTAAAAGCACATAACATATGGCTTTGGGAAGTTGAAATATCATTCCCGTTATTCTTTTAAACAGATTGTTCTTGGTCCCAAGAAATTTTTCTATACTGTCCAGTACAGGATAAAAAGTAAGATAATTCATCAAGTCAAAAAGCAATTTGATTATCCTGTATATGATAAATACGATTATAGGTATTACAACAGCGTATATTATCAAATTATTATTTTCAATATAGCTTAATATCTGAACCGGTATATAATTATATATTTTTTCATATATTCCCGTATCATGTTGTATGAATATTTTCTTTCCAAAATATATTCCTGTTATTATAGATATAATAAAGGATATATTTCTACTCACATCATCTATATCCAATTTGAGATCTCTGGAAGAAAATTTAAACAAAAATCCTCTTAAAATCGGATATAAAAATACTGTCAGTATAATAATAGTTATGGGATTTATATTCACGATAACACCCACCTTTTAAACATTTATCTAAAATTTTCGCAACTATCATTTAAAACTCTTTTTAGAACGGGCTTTATGTCTTCCCACAAATAATTTCTTCTCAGAAGATATTGTCCAAGCTTTTTGTATATTTTATCAATATCCTTTTCAGATCTTGCTATTATATTATACCTTTTTTTCGCAATTGAATATAGGCTGTCAATGTCTTTTCTGTAAATATTTTCTGCATACTTGAAATCTTCCTTTTTTATTACCTTCGCCAGAATACTTTTAGCAAGCTGTATATCATACCCATTTCTAACCATATAATTTCCAAGCTTTCTATACATATTACCAATGTCATGGCATTCCTTCACCATGATATTATACTTTTTCAACGCCAATTTACGGGCATTTTCCTCATACAATGATTCATCTATATTTTTCAGTTCCTCTTCTATTGTATCTTCCCCTATTCCTTTTTTTACAAGATCATATCTTATCTTGTTCTTGCCGGAACGGCCTATTTTCTCATTTATATACATCCTTGCAAATTTATGATCATCAATGAATTTATATTTCTTCAAAAATATCAATGTCCTCTTTATTGTATCCACGTCATAATTTTTTTCAACAAGTCTGTCGTAAATTTGTTTTTTTGTCTTATAGCTCCTCTCTATAATTCTAAGAGCCTGACTTTTACATTTTATATAACTGTCTTCTTCAATTATTCTCCTTAGAGAATCTACATCTATATGCTTCCCTTTTACTACATTATGACTATATATAATTTCTGAACTACAGGAAAATGAAAATTCATTATTTACATATACATTTACCCTGTCCTTACCCTGCAGCTTTATCCCGGTTACTATATTTTTACACATAATTAATTCAAACTACTCCTTATCAGATTCCCTTAAAATATAAATAGTTGGATCGTTGAATATTTTCCTTGCTACTTTGTATATATCATCCTCTTTAACTTTTTCAATTTCTTTTATATCTTCCACGAATTTGAATATGCTGTTTCCTTCTATTGACTGGCTAAGTACATACTCTCCGATATCCGTACTGTCTTCCAGAGTAAAGGCAACTGCAGTTTTCAAAGCCTTTTTCATAATGGAAATACTGCTGCTGTCAAATACTATATTCTCATCTTTTATATCCTCAATACATTTTAAGACGGTATTCACTGTAACTTCAATATTTTCTTCATTCACTGCTGTATATATGTAGAGAGTCTTTACATACTGAGTTAAATTCAAATCAGTATATACATCATAGGCAAGCCCTCTTTCCTCCCTGAGCTTTCTAAACAATATCGAGTTGGCACTTTCACCAAGCTTGTGGTTTAATATTCTAAGGGCCAGTTCCTCTTTTTTGCTTAAGTCATAAAGTGTAAACAGAAACATGACTGTACTCTGCTCAATATCCCTTTTATATCCACTCTTCATGCATGGAAAATTTTTCTCAGCTACAACTTTTCTCGATTCAACTTTCCTGTATTCCCAGCTGCTAAAATATTTCTGAACAAGCTTTAATACATAATCGTGTTCATAATGTGATACTACGGATATAAAGCAATTATTCGGAACATAGAACTTACGATAAAATTCCATGAGCTTTTTCTTTGTAAATACCTTAATTGTATCCTCTGTTCCACATGTATCATATCTGAGAGGGCTTTTTTTAAATGCCGCTTCATTTATCTTTCTGAAACTAAGTTGTTCTATATCATCATTCCCCGACTTTATTTCCGACAGTATAACCTTTCTCTCTCTTTCAATTTCTCCACATTCAAATGTAGGGTTAAGTATCATATCAGAAATGATTTCTATGGATTTTTCCAATTCCTCTTCTAAATTAGTAATACTGTACACAGTGCATGTATAGTCCGTATATGCATTATACTCTCCACCCAAATTCTCCAATTCTGCGTTTAATTTTTCATTTGATCTCTTTTCCGTGCCTTTAAAGAGCATATGTTCTATAAAATGTGATATTCCTTTCTCATCTGGATTTTCATATATAGAACCTATTTTTATTCCAAGATGCAGAGATGAAATCTGCGTATCCTTTTTTACAGTAATAAGTTTTATTCCATTTGATAAAACTTTTTCAACCGCGTTGAACATATTAGTCTCCTCTAAATTTCAGTTAAAATTTATAAAAATCTTTATATTACATTATATCATAATTAATAAGGTCAAATATATTTAACTCATTGACTCATTGATTAAAATTTGATATTATTGGAATACTATGTTATGATAGAGTTTGTTTTGTACTATAAAAAAGAAAGAGGAATTTTAATGAATAATATTAGTTTCAATGATTTAAACTTACATCCCAAGGTGCTTCAATCCATAGATGCTATGGGTTTTGAAGAACCTTCTCAAATTCAGGCGGAATCAATTCCTATAATATTGGAAGGTCATGATGTAATAGGTCAGGCACAGACCGGTACAGGTAAGACACTGGCTTTTGGTGCCCCTATGCTGAGTAAAATAGATAATACAAGTAAACATATTTCAACTCTTATACTTACCCCTACACGAGAACTTGCAATTCAGGTAAATGATGAACTGAGCAAGATTGCCAAATTCAGAAAAATCCGTCTTATGCCCATATATGGCGGTCAGCCAATTGAAAGGCAGATAAGATCATTAAAGCATGGTACGGATGTTGTAGTTGGAACTCCAGGAAGAATAATTGACCATATAAACAGGCGCACAATAGATTTGAGCAAGATAGAATTTCTAATAATAGATGAAGCCGATGAAATGCTTGATATGGGATTTATAGATGATATAGAAAGCATAATAAAGAGCACGAATTCAAATAGGCAGACTTTGTTATTCTCTGCCACAATGCCAAATCAGATAAAAAAACTGGCTTCCAATTATATGAGCAAGGATGTAAAATACGTCAAAATAGAAAAAAGTACTTTAACTGTAGAAAAGATAAAACAGTATTACTATGAAATCAAACATAAGGACAGATTTGAATCACTGTGCAGGATATTGGATGTAGACGAACCCTCAAGTGCCATAATATTCTGCAAAACAAAAAGAGGCGTGGATGAACTTGTAGAATCCATGCAGGCAAGGGGTTATAATGTAGAAGGAATGCATGGTGACATGAATCAAAATCAAAGATTAAACACATTGAGAAAATTCAAGGATGGGAGTCTGGAATTTTTAGTTGCAACGGATGTTGCTGCCAGAGGAATAGACGTAGAAAATGTGTCTCATGTAATAAACTATGATCTTCCACAGGATACTGAGTATTATGTACACAGAATAGGCAGAACCGGAAGGGCAAATAAAGATGGAATAGCTTATTCCCTTGTCACTCCGAGAGAATATATACTTTTAAAGCAGATAGAAAAATTCACTAAAAGCAAGATAAAAAGAAAAGAAGTACCTACAGTGGATGATATATTCGAGGCAAAATACAAACACATTTCAGAAAAAATTCGAGCCGTACTGGCAGAAAACAATTTTAAAAAATTTATTCCTGCCGCTACTGAATTAGATGAGGAATTTAACCTTGTCGATGTTGCAGCAGCTCTTATGAAAATGGTATTTGACAGTGAACTGAGCTTTGATTATAAAGAAAACTCCATAAGCAAAAATGTAGACGAGAATGTACGGTTGTTTTTATCAATAGGCCGTATGGATAAAATAACCCCAAGGAAGCTAATTAAATTCTTAGGTGAAACTTCTTCTGTAGAAGCCCATGAAATAGGAGATATAGACATTTTGAACAAATTTACTTTTATAAATGTTCCTGAAAGCATATCCTCCGTTATTTTAAAGAAAACCAATGGAAAGAAATTTCAGGGAAGACGTGTATCAGTGGAAATAGCCAAAAACAAGGACTCAAAAAACAAATAGCAAATATACCCGCAAAGTACTTTGCGGGTATATTTGCTATTTATAATTTATATATTATTGGGAGTCCTTACATATATCCACCCATTCTCCTTTGACCAAATCGAACATTTTTTCAGGTGAAATCTTCATGGCATAATCCTTTGACCCTGCTGCAGGATATACATAGTCAAAATCTTTTATTGAAACATCCATATATATCTTCATATCGTTTTTCAAGCCAAACGGGCATAACCCTCCCACAGGGTGACCTATTTCATTCAATACTTTGTCATGTTCTACCATTTTGGCCTTTGTCTTGAATAAATTCTTGAACTTTTTATTGCTGACTTTGAGATCTCCCCGTACAACTACCAGAATATCCTCGTCTCCTACTTTAAAAGCCAGTGTTTTTGCTATGTACTTGGGCTCCGTATGTATGACCTCCGCAGCCTGCTGAACTGTAGCCCCGCTATCCGGCAATTTGAAAACTGGATTTTCCAAATTTCTGTCCTTAAAATACTTTATTACACTTTCCACACTCATTTACACAATACCTCCATATAAATTGAATTTTACTTTTATATATTTTTTATTTCCTCTATGAGCTTCAATGCAGCCTTCCTTGGACCTTCTTTTTCCCTTCCCTTTAAACCCAATCTCGTTCTAAGTTGTCCTACCTTTATGCCTTTTTCAAAAAACTTTCTAAAATATTTTTCCAAAAGCTTATCTGTTTCCTCATGTTTTTGTGCAGGTCCAAATGGATTTGCAAAATATGTCTTCACAAGACCTTTTTCGGAAGTAGTTCCCTTTGCCATTCTTGCTCCATTCCTAAATACACCAATTGCTTCCTCACAGCGGTCAAAATATTCCAATTCCTCCCCATCCTCATAATTATTGGCATATAAAAATAGATTCACAGGATATCCACATGTTATTTCAGTGTAGCTTGATACAGGTATAACAAGCCTGGCATTTATTTTATCAGGGTTCATAAATATACTCCTATCTATCTCTCTGAATGCATAACCCGTATCCAGATCATCCAGCCTGACAAAAGCACCTATTTCAGTCCCATAGGCCATTATCTCACCCTCATTATTGATTCTTACCGTACCCATATCATCAAATATGATTTTCATATCGCTTATATATTTATCGCCAAGCTCTCTGAATGCCTCAAGGCTTTCAGATTTACCGGCACCGCTGTCTCCCATTATAATTATATTTGCAGTTTTATTGTCCTTTGTAATTATGTTCACCATTGCTCCATGGACAGGTAAAAATCCTCTTTTTATCATTATGAGATTGTGAAGGGTCAGCGTCATCTTTTTCATATATCCAAAATAGTCTATGGCCTCATTATAATTTATATAACCCAGCATTATATTATTTTGACTGTCATCATAAAAAATAGTCCTCATATTCTCAGAATTGTCCCTTGCACCAAATACATAGACTATATCAGGTTTTTTATTCATATATTCTTCTTCTTTTGCAATTTCAAACAAATTACACAAAGTAACACCATGAGCCATGAAATCTCTGTGAAAATATATATATGCCATGAGATCCCCTACTTTTGCCGGATAGCAAAACCAATGATCTGGATTTATAGTGCACTCCTTCAACGGGTTGCTGGAATATTCTTTAAACATTCCAGTTCTCGTGTTCTTTTTAGGATATATTATAAATGGTGGGTCCAATATTATGGATTTGATAAATGGTATATTTTGAAGTCCCTCATAATCTTTTGGATATGGCCACCTTACATCTTCAAGTACCAGGCCGGCATTTCCTCCCGCTGGAAGCTGCCTGTATATCTGCGGCTTCTGAGACAGTATATTTTCCTCTATTTTTCTATAAGTGTCCAAAATCAATTGTGAAAATCTATTGTTTGCATCTATAAAACTTACATTCTGGAATCCTTCACCTGCTTTATTATTTTGTATAATGGTATATCTTTCTATTTTTCTCCAGAACCTATAAAAGTCTTCTATAAATAGTATAAATTTATCTTTGTCATTAAATATATATTTGCAATTGACATCCAAATTTTCAATATGTTCCGCGTCAAGCACCATAAGTAATTTGAATATGCTTCTTATGACATCTGCCAACTTGTCCGTTTCCTCAATTCTGGTACACTCATAAATATATTTATATACTGAAGTATCCTTGTCTTTTATTTTCCCCAAATATCTGGTAAGAATAACTTTAAATGCAGAACTTTCAAATAACTTTTCAGGCGACTCACAAAATTTTTCGGTAAAATTTATCATTACCTTCCCACTTTTTAGATAAAATTCTTTTCTCATAATAAACCCCCATTCCCAATAAAATCCGCTTTCTGCAAATTCATTTAATTTATATTATATCACAATGTTCAAAATAAATTCTTGTATTATCCAATTACTAATACTATAATAATAAGGTAGTCTATATATTATAGGCTTTTTATCAGCACATTGTAAATTTAAGATAGTAGGTGATTTTTATGGACAATATAATATTAACAGAAGCAGGGAAAAAAAAGTTGGAAGACGAACTGGAATACTTAAAAACAGTTAAAAGGGTAGAGATAAAAGCAGCCCTAAAGTCAGCCCGTGCCCAAGGTGATCTCAGTGAAAATGCAGATTACAGTGCTGCCAAGGATGATCAGTCAATGACTGAAACGAGAATACAGGAATTGGAAAATCAGCTCAAAAATGCTGTGATAATAGAAAGTTCTTCAGATGCTGATATCTTCGACATAAACAAAACTGCACTCGTAAAATTTCTTGATACAGATGATACAGAAGAAGTCACACTTGTAAGTTCTGTTGAAGCAGATGCGAAGAATATGAAGATAAGCATAGAATCGCCTCTTGGAAAAGCTTTATTCAGATTAAAAATTGGGGAAAAAGCTACCGTGGAATCTCCTGATGGAAACTACGGCGTAAAAGTTGAAAAGCTGTTATAAACATGGAACATTCTATTTTAATTACTTGGATAAAAGACGTTCATACATATTTGTGTGGAAATGGAGCATATATAAATCTGGGAAGGATTTAACTTGGATTTTATGTGTTCTTTTTTAGTGTACTGCATAAACTATTGCAACTTCAGGGAGGTATTATATATGATGAAGAATTTGAAAGACATATTATTATTACTGTTCGGATGTTTTTTAGTATCTTTCGGAACTTATTTTTTTCTTGCACCATGCCATATTGCAGCTGGAGGAATAAGTGGTGCCGCCATAATCATAAATAGTATTTTCCCGAGTATACCAATAGGATTGTTTATGATGTGTATGGAAGCATTCTTATTCCTAATCGGCATTATCGTAATAGGTCCCGTATTTGGAGGAAAAACTATCTTCTGCAGCCTCTCGGTATCACTTATGATACTTATTATGGAAAAAATATATCCTGGATTAAAACCTTTTAGCAGTGATACTCTACTCCAGCTTATATTTGGAATACTCATATGTGGTGCAGGTATGGGAATTGTCTTCAACAGAAATTCATCTACAGGAGGAACTGATATAATAGCCAAAATAATAAATAAATATACAAAAATAAGCATAGGCAAATGTATATTGATACCCGACATTTTGATAACATTAGCTGCTGGTGCTGTATTGGGAATAGACAGAGGCATGTATTCAATGCTGGGCGTACTCTTAAATGCAACAATAATTGACAGGATTATTTTAACTTTAAATACATATAAGCAGGTAGCTATAATAAGCTCAAAAGGAGAAGATATAAAAAACTATATAGTAGATGTACTTGATAGAAGTGCAACTATATATTATGCAAAGGGTGCCTATAAGAACAACGAAAATGAAGTTATAACAACTATACTTAACAGAAAACAATTCATAAAACTAAAAGAATACATAGTCAAAACTGACGACAAGGCTTTTATCACTGTAAGCGAGGTAAATGAAGTACTTGGAGAGGGATTTTCAAGTATTATATAATTCTAAGCTGGAGCTTTACTATATAGTTGTCCTTTCTTATAGTAACTATACTGTATTTATAATTATTAATTATATGATTTATGGAATTATAGTACTTATCTTTAATTTGATATATAAGCTCACCATTTTTGTTTATAATTTTGTAGCGTCCATCTATTAATTTTATATATAAATTTTCCCATTCCCTTACATTTATATTTTGGGATGTTATTTCAAATATTATTCCTCTTGATTTGAGTATTTTTAGAAGTTCCTTATATTTTTGCTCTATTTTAATATTTTTTTCTCTTACATATTTATCTGTTTTTAAAATTTTATTATATCTTTCATCCTGTATTCTAAGTTTCTTGTTTAACACTTTTATTTCATTGTCTAGATTCAATATCCTATTCCTTTTTCTCATATCATGTCTTCTCATAAGCCTTGAAAACAACTCATCAATTCCATTCATAATATTTACCTACCTAAAACCAGATTCCATGTATTGTAATTTTATTTATATTTGTATAAAATTATACATAGGTGATAGAAATGAATAAATTTTCACAATTATTATTAAAAAATATAAATATGTTTTTCATACGAAAAAAGGCTATCGACAATATGTACCAGCCAATAATAAATAAAAAAATTGCAAATATCCATGCACTGAACACAGAAATAAATTCTTTAGCCAGTAAAAATAGAGAACTGATGCGTAATATTTCGTATGCCCAAAAACGCATAAATGAAAAAGAGCGTCTTATAAAAAATATTCAGGCATTGACTTCCAACAAATCAATATAATTATAATATTATGACAGTGAATAAATGATGTCACCCAGTTTTTCAGCCTCATATTTATCGTGTGTTACGACTATCACAGTATTGTTTGACTGTCGGTGTATTGTGAGAAATTCATCCATAATCTCATCTTTTAATTCAGTATCCAGCCCTTTAAATGGCTCATCCAACAATACCAAGCTTGCATTATAGGCAATGGCCCTTGCAAAAGCCACCCTTCTTTTCATTCCTCCACTCAATTCTTCTGGAAATTTGTTTCTGTATTGTTCCATGTGGACCATTTCCAGACATTTTAAAACAATACTGCTGATATCTTTCTTGCCAATATGGGATTTAAGTACAAAAGCGACATTTTCATATACTGTTAAATTTTTTATTAGCCTGTCTTCCTGAAATACATAGGACATACTCCCGCTGTTTACAGCCACATCTCCTTCGTAATCTTTATCCATTCCTGATATTATATTCAGGAGTGTGGTTTTTCCACAACCTGATGCCCCAAGCACCACTGTGATTTTACCCTTTATAAATTCCATGTTAAGTCCATAAAAGATGTTGTTTTTTTCATAGTTCTTGTACAAATTTTTTATTACAACTTCATAACCATGTTTATTATCCTGCAAAATATCATCCCCACCTATTCACATGACTTATATGAAGAGAGTTTACTGACAAAATATTTGAATATAGCTTCAAATGCAAAGCTCAGCACTACTACTACAGATGTCCAGGCAAATAATTCAGATGTTTCAAGCATGGTTTTTGCATCAAGAAGATTTATCCCTATGGAATATTTAGGTGTACTCAATACTTCAGCCGCAACTGAAACCTTCCATCCTATACCGAGACACATAAGTATTCCGGATACAATATAACTTTTTATTCCAGGCAAATATATATCTTTTAGTATATGTTTTTCTTTTACTTTATAAAATCTTGCCATATCTATAAGACTTTTATCTGCAGATTTTATTCCTTCGAGCACATTTGTATATACCATAGGAAAGCATATCAATATTGCTGTAAATATTACTACATTTGAAGAACTGAACCAGACAAGAGCTATTATTATAATAGACATTACCGGTGTTGCCTTTATGCTAACCACCAGAGGCTGCAAAAGATCTTCCACAAATTTGTTGGTTCCTGAAATTATTCCTACAATAATTCCCAAGGCTATTGAAGCACATATTCCCAAAATTACTCTAAACAAACTATATAATATACTTTTCCAGAAATACATCTTTCCAATTAAAATCATCAGCGACCTTAGTACTTGAAAGGGAGATGGCAGTAATATATTACTACCTACTAAAATAGAAACTATCTCCCATATTACAATCCAGAATAAAAAAATACCTAATTTTTTAATTGTTTTTGTTTGAAGTGTAATAGAAATTTTCATCCGGCAATTTTCCTCCAATTGACTTTGGATAATCATTCATCAATATACTATAAAAATTTTTCAAGGATTTCTTTCCTTCATCAGCACTTATAAAAACTATATTACACCTTGGTATAGCCATTTCCGCTACTTTTGCCTTTGGAATTATCCCATTTTTTTCTACAATTTTTGCTGCATCAGCTGTATTTTTATTCACAAAGTCCACAGAATCCTTGTATTTTTTGAGGAACTGATTGGCAGCCTTACCATTTTTATCCGCAAAATTTTTTGTAAATATAACTGTTCCCATAATAAGATTGCTGTCCTTTCCAGATACCTTATTCCACTCCTTAGTGAGATCTATAGGTATGTTCAAATCTTTGTCCTTCATTTTTACAGTAGTTACAAATGGTTCTGGCAGCAATGCTATACTGGCCTTTTTTGCGGCAACTGCTGCTGCCACATCATTGTGACTCATCTTATAAACTACATTAACATCTTTTTCAGGATCCAGCCCATTTTTTTTCAATATATAGTTTAACGCAAATTCCGGTACTGCACCTTTGCCACTGGAATATATTGTTTTGCCCTTTAAGTCATTTATATTCTTGACCGAATTACCATTTTCAACTATGTACAATACTCCAAGGGTATTTATTCCTGCTAATTTCACCTGTCCTTTTGTCTTGTTATACAAAACTGCAGCCAGATTGGAAGGTACTGCCGCTATATCTACATCACCAGATACAATTTTAGATACTACCTGATCTGCTGAATCATACATGGAAATATCATAATTCGACTTGTCATCTTCCATGAGTTTTACCATTCCAATTCCAGTAGGTCCTTTTAAGGCTGCAACTTTAATTCTATCCTTCTGGGACACCTGTTGCTTGCCCTGACTATTCCCTGATGGACTTGAACTATTTGAACAACCTGATATAAAAAATGTTGAAAATACTAAAATAAGTGCTGTTAAAATAACACCGAATTTCTTTTTCAAATACTCCACTCCCTTAATTTTTTATTTACGATTCTATTATATATCAATTTTACCTAAATTTCTATTTATGCTGTACATTACCTATAATGCATTTCATATCTGGTCTTTTTTGGAAAAAGGTTGACATTACATAAAATATGAATTAAAATATACTCATCAGCAATCATCATTGTTGAGTGCTAACATAAAAAAGTTTTTTATTTGCTATCCAATACATAACTTAAAAAACATTTCTCAACTGATATCATTCTATAAATAGGCTTGATATCCAGCTAAAGTTTATCTTAGAAATTTTAATCTTCTAAAATAAAAGATTTTAAAAAAATTTAAGACAAAATTAAATAATTGAATACTATTTTTGTAATTTCTATAATTTTTATTATATTTATTTTGTTATATTAAAAATTATTATTTTATATTTCACAAGGGGGAATTGCAATGAAAGCATTACTTTTAGCAGGTGGCAGAGGTACCAGACTAAGACCTTTGACTGACAGTATTCCAAAACCTATGGTTCCTATTATGGGAAAACCTCTTCTGGAAAAAACCATACTGGACCTAAAAAAATCTGGAGTAGATGAGGTTATAATAAGCACATGTTACAAATCTGACTATATAAAAAATCGCATTGCAAATGGCGAAAAGCTGGGAATAAAAGTAGACTATATATCTGAAGACCTACCCCTTGGTACAGGTGGTGCCATAAAAAATTCCGAGAGGTTTTTAGATGATACTTTTATAGTTCTAAACTCTGATATAGTATCAAACATGCCTTATGAAAAATTTATAAAATATCATAGGGAAAAAAATGCTCAGATATCAATAGCCATGACTGAAGTTGAAGATCCTTCACAATATGGGGTTATAGAATTTGACAATAACAGTTGCATAAAAGCATTTAAAGAAAAACCTAAAAAAGGTGAAACTGATTCAAAGTGGATAAATGCAGGCATATATATTTTTGAACCGGAGGTATTAAACGAAATACCTAAAAATGAAATAGTATCCATTGAAAAGGATACATATCCCCTCCTATTAAATAAAGGCTATAAAATGGCTGCATACAAATATTCAGACTACTGGCTGGACATAGGCACCTTAAAAAAATATCTTCAGGCACACATTGATATTTTTTCCAGCCATTACAACAATATTTTAGGCAAAAAACCCGATTTTAAAATAAATAATCTTATAATAAAAGGGAAAAATATAGCTATAGACTCGGACACAAACATAATCGGTCCAGTATTTATAGGTGACAATGTAACTATATGTGGCAATTGCAATATAGGTCCCTATACAGTTATAGGTAATAATTCATTAATATCCTCAAGCTGTACAATATATAAAAGTATATTGTGGAATAACGTCAATGTTGATAAAAATGTAACCTTGAGAAATACGGTAATAACTTCAAACTTCAAGGTAAAAGCTCATTGCAGCATTGAAAACAAGGCTTGTGTAACAAATGATTATAATACTGATTTACTTGCAATATAAAAATTAAAGGAGTGAAATACATGGGTAAGAATATAGTCTTCCTAAGCACTTATCCGCCAAGACAATGTGGTATAGCAACTTTTACAGAAGACCTGGTAAAAAATTTGAGAATTAACTATCCTTCAAATTCCTATAGTATAATAGCTATAGATGATAAAAGTTACAACTATGGTCATGACGTATTATGCAGCATAGATCAATTTAAAAAGAATAATTACAAGAAAATATCAGAAAACATAAACAACTCAGACGTTGATTTAGTTGTAATAGAGCATGAATATGGCATATACGGTGGTAACACAGGTGACTATGTACTTGATTTCATAGAAAACCTAAATGTTCCTTTTATAGTCACCTTGCATACTACCTTGTCAAAGCCAAATCAGAAGCAAAAATCCATAATATGCAAACTCGGTGAAAAAGGCAGCAAGGTAATAATCATGGCTAAAAACTCTGCAAAAATTCTGGAGGATGTATATTCCATACCAGAACAAAAGATAGAAGTAATACATCATGGTGTCCCGGACATTGCAATACCAGATATAGACTGTTTAAAGAAAACTCTTGGATACCAGAATAGATCGATAATAAGCACCTTTGGTCTTTTAAGCCCTGGAAAGGGAATTGAATATGCAATAGATGCCATTGGAAAAGTTTCTGCAGAGCATCCCGAAGTACTTTATCTCATACTAGGTAAAACCCATCCCTGCATAAAAAAGGACTTTGGAGAGAGCTACAGGGAAAATCTAAAAAACATGGTAAGAAAATTGGGTATAGAAAACAATATAAAATTTGTTGACAAATATCTTACAAAAAAAGAAATAGTACAATACTTAAGCATATCTGACATATATATGACACCTTATCTTGGAGAAGAACAATCAGTAAGCGGGACACTTGCCTATGCGGCAGGTTATGGAAAGGCAATAGTATCAACTCCCTACAGATATGCCAGGGAGATGCTTAAAAATAAAAACGGTATTCTTGCAAAATTTAGAGATGCAGATTCACTTTACAGTGCAGTGGAATTTTTACTGGATAATCCAGCTAGAAGGTCTATTATCGAAAAAAATATGTTAAAGATAGGTAAAACTATGAGATGGCCGAATATAGCAGCTAAGTATAACAACTTATTTTCAAATATAATAAAGAACAATCAATATGCTAAACAGGTGGTGTAATAATGTTTGTAGAAGCGGATTCCAAACCTCTACTCATAATGACGGACGATACAGGTATGATACAGCACAGCTCCTTTACAATACCAGATCCCAATTCCGGATATACAACAGATGATAATGCTAGAGCTTTAATTGCCGCTGTCATGTTGTATGAAAGATACAAAAGCCAGAAATTTTTAAAATTGATATTCAGGTATTTGTCATTTCTCATATATGCACAAAACAAAAATGGCGGTTTTAGAAATTTTATGGACTATAGCAGGCATTTTTTAGAAGAAAATGGATCAGAAGACTGTTTTGGAAGATGTCTATGGTGTCTTGGTTTTACAATTAACTCAGAATACCTTCACAATACTATCAAATATGCACCAATTGAGATGATAGAAAGAGCTCTTCCAAACATCGACGGAATAATTCATATAAGAGGCAAAGCCTACACACTGATAGGTTTATGTCTGATTTACAGTTTTCTGCATAATCACGATATCTCTACAGACATGTTTCCCTCAATCAGCAAGGGAAAAATCGAAAATTATATAGATAAAATATCTGATGATATCATAGATGAATTTGAAAAAAAATCAGACAGGCAGTGGAAATGGTGTGAAGATGAGCTGACTTATAGTAATTCAATAATACCCTTAAGTTTATTGAGAAGTTATACTATAAACAAGAGAGAAAAATGTTTTTCAACTGCAATGGATTCTCTTAATTTCCTGGACAATATATATTTTAAAAATGGTTACTTTAAACCCATAGGCTGCAGGGGATGGTATAAAAAAGGTGATCCCTCACCGGCAGAATTTGATGAACAGCCTGTAGAAGCATGCAGTACATCTCTTTTATACAATGAGGTATATAAAATAACCGGAACAAAGGAATACAAGTTCAAAGCAGAACTATGCTACGAATGGTTTACTGGTAATAACTCATCTGGAAAACCTCTTGTCAATAAACAGACCGGCGGATGCTATGATGGAATAATGGATTCCAGAATAAATTTGAATACCGGAGCAGAAAGCATACTTGCAAAAATCATTACACAATTGATAATAGATAGATAAATTAAAGAACAGGTTTAGAGATAATTCAATTTTCCCTAAGTTTATCCTGTTCTTTAAAATTTATTTTAAATTATATATACAATCTTCCCATCTTATCAGCAGATAATATCGCAGCATACACATCTTCTTCAGTAACTTCAAAAGGCATATTGTGCATTGTATCACCTTCAGCACATGATAATTCTGCTACTTTCATCATATCATCCTTGTTTATTTCCTCTATACCCAGATCAGACAGTGTAATCGGCAGTCCAACCTGCAGGCAGAAATTTATAACCTTTTCTATCTCTTCTAAAGGACTATTTTCAAGAATTAACTGGACCAATGTTCCAAAGGCAACTTTTTCTCCATGATATAGACTATGGCTCTCCCTAATTGCAGTAAACCCATTGTGAACTGCATGTGCAGCTGCAAGTCCACAGCTTTCAAATCCTACTCCGCTTAAATAAGTATTTGCCTCTATTATATTTTCAAGTGCCTTAGTGACAACCTTGTTAGATACCGATATTTTAGCTTTAAGCCCATCCTCAAGGAGCGTATCATAGCATAACTTTGAAAGGGCAAAAGCAGCTTTTGTAGCTTTACCTCCAGCCATAGTAACTACCCCGGAATTAACGCAGGCTCTAGCTTCAAAATATGTAGCCAGTGCATCTCCCATACCTGCAACTAAAAGTCTTACAGGAGCCTTTGAAATTATGGATGAATCAACAAGTACAACGTCGGGATTTTTAGGTAGGAAAAGATATTCGCTAAATATTCCGTCATCTGTATATATTACTGAAAGGGCACTACATGGTGCATCAGTTGCTGCTATAGTAGGAACTATTACAACCGGTATTCCTGAAAAATGTGCTACTGCTTTTGCGGTATCAAATATTTTCCCTCCTCCTATGCCGACAACTACATTGCTTCCAGCTTCAATTAAACGTTTGCAAAGCCTGTCTATTTCATTTTTGGAACATTCTCCATTAAAGGTCTCAAATGTCAATGAACAATTTTTTTCCTTAAAACTATTTTCTATAGTCAGCTTCGTTCTTCCTATACCATTTTTACTTGCTATTATAAAAAAATTATTTCCAAGATCTTTTACATAGTTATATATATTTGCCAATTCGCCATTGCCCTGCACATACTTTCCAGTAGAGATAATAATTCTTGACATGTAATCACTCCTTTAATTAATCCTAATATCAATGATACAATTTATATTATACCATTGATTATTCATCCATTAAAGCAGCTTAATTTACAATTTACAATCATTCTATACAAATATCTTCTCTATTTCTACATATTTAACCAAAATATTATAAATAAAATTTTTGATTTCCATACAGTGTTCCGTGGAATAAGTGCACACTCCATGTTTACTTTCAAAAGGATATGCTAAAATTTCAGATCGCAGGTTTACTTTTTTCATATTTTTCATATACTCTTTTGAGATTCTAAATACTCCAATACTGACATCCTCAATTGCAGAAGGTGATATGGCCTCAAAAACACGTTCTATACATTCATAGTAATATTTCCTCCAGTTTCTAACATATAAGATTGGATCAAAGCAAATTCTCACCTTACATCCTCTTGAAATCGCGAGTTTGGCATCCATCAGTCTTGATTCAAAAGTTGGTGCATTTGATTCGTATTTTGCAGATACTTTCTCAGGTGAAAATGTCCATGCAAGTATCACATTTTCACAGGGCTGCAGATCTTCTATACTTTTAAAATTTGCACTTTTTGTCCTTATCTCTATACTCAGATTTTTATGATTTCTCGTAAATTCTATCCATTGCCTAGTAAATCCCAATATGTTTTCAAGTGCCAGAATATCTGTATCATATGATATGCACAAATACAGAGGATGCTTTTTCAAGCTGTCTTCAACTTCCCGGAATACTTCCTGTAAATTCACAAATACAACTATATTGGCAGATGGATACATTCCCTGAAGATAACAGTATTCACAATTATATATACAATTCATAACAGCTGATGTATAGTAAAAATACTTATTTCCAAAATTCTCACATACTTCAGCACCTTTGTAAATCAGATTTCCTTCTTTTACAGCAAGTATTATATTCGGAGAAAGTTTCTGAACAGAAAAATCCTGATTTTTTCTGCAGAACACATCCTTGTAGTGATTTATCTCTATAATTTTTGAACTCTTAAAATAGGATAATATCTTTTTTGTATTTCTATTTTCAAGAGCTCTACTTTCTACATAAATATGAGAAAAACTAGAAAGTTTCAAGTTGTCTTTTAAGCTGCGCAAAATATATCTTCCCTTCCCGTTTTGACCTGCAGTAAATTTGTGAAAAAGGTTCAAGTGCAAGAATTAAATTTTCATTTACAAGTTTATAATTTTCAGCTATTTTTTTCAGTTCATGCTGCATAGTTACTGACAATTTTAAATTATCAATTATTTCACTTATATAATCCATATCTTTTTCGGATAAAATATCATTGGGTTGTGAAATTCCATCCTTTATTTCAATAATCCATCTGCATATGATATCTGAATTTATCGTCATTAGTTTTTCAATGTCATACTTTGTAATAAGTTTATCACTTAAATAGTCGGAAACAACTTTAATACAAGAAATTCTATGAGGAGGAATAAATATGGATACAGCCTGAAAAAAGGCTGCTCCTTCCATATCTACAAATTGTCCTCTAATAGAGTCATTTATTTTAACACACTGGTTGAAGCTTTCCAGACACCCTTCAAGAAAAGGATGGCTGAATAATATATCAGGATAAAATTCTCTGTCATTTCCGCTATCTATTATTTTATTCATAAGCACAGCTGTTCCTATATTTATATTTTTCTTTACACTTCCACAAACTCCTAAATTTATGAAGGTATCATATTTATCAGCATCAAATCTGCCAATCAAATATGTACAGGCACATGCCGCATTTATACTTCCAGTTCCCGTAACTATAAGAACAATATCTTCATTTTTAAATACCTGGAATTTATTTATGGAATTATCCCTTTTTAAATTCAATCTGTCTATAAAAGGTTTCGCCTCATAATATAATGCTGCTGCCAGAAAAACCATTTTATCCTCCTCTTACATAAAAGTAGAATTAAGAGGCAGCCTGTAGATTATCTGCCCCCTTTTCCTACTTTATTCCATTTTTCAAATATCTCTCTATTCTAAAACTCCACTCATCGTAAACTTCAGAATACTCTTTACGTACAACATTCAAAAAGCTGCCAAGTACTCCTAATTTGTTCAATCCCTTCATCAAGTGCCTGGGATAAATACAGCTTCTGGAATAATTATTCTTAGGATCAATAACATTTAAAAAAAAACTTTCATCTAAGTACAAATCTTTACATCTTATGTCCAATTTAGTAAACTTGAGTTTCTTAAATTCCTTTAAAAGCTCTACAATACTGTGTGCCGTATTATAGTCCAAGCCTCTTTCTTTAATATAATAGTCCAGTCTTGTACCCTCTGCATAGCTTCTTACAATATAGTGGGAGCCATGAGAATAAACAGTGGGAAAATGTATGCTTTTAGAAGTTTTTTTCAATATGCTGTATTCATTTTCGCACACAATGCTACTTTTAAAAATCTTAATCACCCTGTTATCGGGGAGTAAATATACTATACCATTATGACCTGCTCCTAAAAATTGCCCTTTCCTCAATAGTTTCTCAGCCTCATTGTCCAATTGAATATAGTAACCAGCCTTTTTACTCATAGAATTATCCTTTCCGATTGCTGTTACTATATTGTATGAATGAACAGGTATTTAATTTACTAATACATTACTCATATTCTGAAAAAACTTCAATGTCTTTTTCCGCCCAGTTGTTACCTTTAACATAGGTCATGGCTTTGAATGTATCAAGGGATGTTATAACTTCTATATTTCTCTCGATTGCGGCTCTCCTTATATGGAATCCATCTCTTTTAGAATCATTTCCCTTGGTAGGAGTATTTATCACCAGATCTACTTCCTCATTTTTTATAATATCTATTATATTAGGCCTTTCTTCCTTCATTTTTCTAACTTCTTTAACATCTATTCCATTGTCCCTCAATAACTTTGCTGTATTTTTAGTTGCAATAAACTTCCCGCCCATCTTGTCGATTTCCCGTGCTATAGGCAAAAATTCCTGCTTGTCATGATCGCTTATAGTAGCAAGTATAGTATTGAAATTACTTTCAGAAAACATTTCTGCAGCTACAAATCCTTTATAGAGAGCTTCCGTAAGATTTCTTCCAACGCCCAGCACCTCTCCTGTAGACCTCATCTCAGGTCCAAGTGATACTTCTACATTAGGTAATTTCTGTGTTGAAAAAACAGGTACCTTTACTGCCGTAATATGTGGTTCTCTGAAAATACCAGTTCCATATTCCATATTCCTGAGTTTTTCTCCAAGCATTACCCTGGTTGCTATATCCACAATAGGAACACAGCTTACCTTGCTTATATAAGGTACTGTTCTGGATGCTCTCGGATTTACTTCTATTACATAAAGGTTATTTTTATATTCTATAAACTGTATGTTTATCATTCCATGTATCCCTATTCCAATTGCCAGTTTTTTAGTATAATCAAGTATTTTATCTTTCATCTCATAATTTATATTGGGACTCGGATACATAGTTATACTGTCTCCCGAATGGACTCCAGCCCTTTCCAGATGTTCCATAATACCCGGTATCAAAACATCTTCTCCGTCACATATGGCATCCACTTCTATCTCTCTTCCCATAAGGTACTTATCTATCAATATTGGATTTTTTCTGTCCTTTGAAAACGCCCTAGATAAATAGTAAGCCAGTTCATCCTTATTATAAGTTATTTCCATACCCTGTCCGCCAAGTACATAGGATGGTCTTACAAGTACAGGATATTCAAGCCTTTCAGCTTCCCTCAAGCCTTCCTCTACAGACCAGATTCCCTTTCCCTTAGGTCTTGATATATCAAGCTTTTCAAGCAGGTCATCAAACTTTTCCCTGTTTTCCGCAGTATCTATCTGATCAGCTGTAGTACCAAGGGTTACTATATTTTTCTCCTTCAAAAATTCTGCCAGCTTTATGGCAGTCTCACCACCAAATTGAAGTATTACACCATAAGGTTTTTCTTTCTCCACAACATTGAGTACTTCTTCCTCTGTTATCGGTTCAAAGTAGAGCTTATCTGAAATATCAAAATCTGTACTTACAGTCTCTGGATTATTGTTTACAATAATTGTTTCAATATTCAATTTCCTAAGTATCTTAATACAATGGACAGAAGCATAGTCAAATTCTATACCCTGACCTATTCTTATTGGTCCAGAACCTATAACAAGCACTTTTTTATTGTTGGACACATCAACTTCATCTTTTTCATCATAAGTTGAATAATAGTACGGTGATAGTGCTTCAAATTCTCCTCCACAGGTATCAACCATTTTATAGGACGGTTTTATATTCCATATAGTTCTCAATTTATATACTTCGTCCGGAGATACTTTGAGCATGTCAGCTATTCCCTTATCGGAGAATCCTTTTTTCTTCAGTGTTTGAAGGTATTTTTTATCAAGATCGTCTATGGTGCCGTTTTTCAACTTTTCTTCCTGATCTATTATCCACTTGAATTTATATATGAAGAACTTATCTATTCCAGTTATTTCTGAAAGTTTTTCTACTCTATAACCCCTTCTAATTATTTCAGCGAGTGCAAATATTCTCTCATCATCAGGATAAATTATTCTGTTCTTCAACTCCTCCAAGGTAAGATTTTCGAATTTTTTGTAGTTCAGAGAATATGCCCCTATTTCGAGAGACCTTATACCCTTCAAAAATGCAGCTTCAAAATTGCTCCCTATAGCCATAATTTCACCCGTTGCCATCATCTTTGTGCCAAGTTCCCTGTCCGCCCCCTGAAATTTGTCAAAAGGCCATTTTGGTATTTTGACAACAACATAGTCCAATGACGGTTCAAAACATGCAAGGGTTTTTTTAGTTACTGCATTTTCTATTTCATCCAACCCGTATCCAAGTGCTATCTTTGCAGCAACTTTCGCAATTGGATATCCCGTTGCCTTTGATGCCAGTGCAGAAGATCTGCTGACTCTCGGATTTATTTCTATTACTGCATATTGAAAGGAATCGGGATTCAATGCAAGCTGAACATTGCATCCACCCTCTATTCCAACTTCATTTATTATATCTATTGAAGCAGTTCTGAGCATCTGGTACTCCTTATCCGACAGTGTCTGACTCGGAGCCGTGACTATGCTGTCACCAGTATGTATTCCAACAGGATCAATATTTTCCATATTGCATACAGTTATGCAGTTCCCATAGCTGTCCCTCATAACCTCATATTCTATTTCCTTCCATCCCTTTATACTCTTTTCAAGGAGCACCTGACCTATGGAACTCAACTCCAGTCCCGACTCAAGTATTTCTTCCAGCCGTTCCTCATTTTCGGCTATTCCTCCACCTGTTCCCCCAAGAGTATAGGCAGGTCTTACTATAACAGGATATCCTATCTTTTCGGCAAATTTCTTTCCACTTTCTATATCAGTTATTATGTCACTTTCCACTACAGGTTGATTTATTTTATTCATGGTATCTCTGAAAAGTTCCCTGTCCTCACCCTTTTTTATAGATTGTATGGAAGTTCCTATGATATTTACATTGTATTTTTCAAGTACTTTTTTTTCATACAGCTCGACTGCAAGGTTGAGTGCAGTCTGTCCTCCCATTCCTGCCAGAATACTATCCGGCCTTTCTTTTTCTATAACCTTCTCTACAAATTCCACAGTAAGAGGCTCAATATATACCTTATCTGCAACTTCCCTGTCCGTCATTATAGTTGCAGGATTGCTGTTTATGAGTACGACTTCTATTCCCTCCTCTTTCAGTGATTCGCAGGCCTGTGTTCCCGAATAGTCGAATTCTGCAGCCTGACCTATAATTATTGGTCCTGATCCTATAACAAGTACTTTTCTGATATTTTTATTTAATGGCATGACGTTTAATACCTCCCTTAGATGCATAACCGGCAAATTCATCAAATATATAGTTATTGTCTACTGGTCCCGGAGCTGCCTCCGGATGGAACTGTATGGAATATACAGGCAGTTCCTTGTGTCTCATACCTTCTATAGTGCCGTCATTCAAGCTTATATGAGTTGTTTCCATATTTTCTGGAAGTTTATTTACATAGTAACCGTGGTTTTGAGAAGTTATGTGAACTCTTCCGCTCTGGAGATCTTTTACCGGATGGTTACAGCCTCTATGCCCAAATTTCAATTTTGCAGTACTTCCTCCAAAAGCAAGTGCAAGGAGCTGATGTCCAAGACATATGCCAACCGTTGGTTTCTTAACTGCAAGTTCCCTTATATTCTTTATTTCATCTTTTAAATCACATGGATCTCCCGGCCCGTTGGACAGAAATATTAAATCCGGATCTATCCCAAGTACAGTTTTGGCATCTGTATCTGCAGGAAATACAGTAATTTTAAATCCTCTATCTACAAAATTATTTATTATGCTTTTTTTTATTCCAAAATCCAAAATAGCAATGTGTTTTCTTTTTCCCTCTATGGAATATATATTTTTAGCCGTAACCTTTGATACAGCCTCCCTGTTTGAAAAAGAAGCTATCTCATCCTTAACCATGGGGAAATTTACATCTTTAACTGTTATAATACCCTTCATGGTACCGTTGTTTCTCAATAATTTTGTAAGGGCACGAGTGTCAATTCCACATATACCGACAATCTTGTTCAATTTCAGATAATCCTCAAGTTCCAGTTCCGATCTAAAATTACTTGATAGTTTACAATTTTCTCTTACTATGAACCCTTTTACTTTTGGCGACTCAGATTCCACATCGCTTAAATTTATTCCATAGTTTCCTATAAGAGGATACGTCATCGTAACAATCTGTCCATAATAGGATGGATCTGTAAGTATTTCCTCATAACCTGTCATACCAGTATTAAAAACGACCTCACCTACCGTATCCTGCAAGTATCCAAAAGCCTCACCTTCAAAACTGTCTCCATTTTCCAGTATCAATTTTGCCTTCATAAATATACCTCCTGTATTTTTACTGTAAAAATACACCTGACTATAAAAAACAAAAAAGGCAATAGAAAAATCATTGGGACTAATTTTCCTATTGCCTAAATTATATTATTAGATAAAAAACTATTCATTTTCTTTAATATATAAAGATATATATACATAATATTATACCTCTTTCTGGCCTCACAGGACCAATTTAAAGTGTATTTTTTACTTAAATTCTATTGACTATTCTAATTTAAAAACAGATTCATGTCAAGTATAAAATAAAAAAGGGGAATAGACTTTATCTACCCCCAATACATAATCATAAAATTATATTTTATAATTCGCAGCATTTCTCGCTATTTTTTACATTCTTGATTGTCGTTATATTTATGATTTCAGCCTGGAATGCTTTAAGCAACGCTTTCTCAAGAACTTTTTCATGATCAAAATTAGCTACATCAGTGCACACTGCAAACACCCTGTTTACATCACCATAAAGATTCTGATAAGTCAACGTAACGTTAGGTTTATCATACTGAACATCTATTATCTTCAATCCCCATGAGATCTGAGCAAAATTGTCTTTTACCTTCAACTTAGTTAAATTCTCCAGTTTCTTTGCATCTTCAGAAGGATTTGTCACTATTATTAATTCATCTCCAACTTTATATTTACTCATTCCAATCAACTCCTCTATATATTTTGGGCTTTGTAAGCTGCAATTATTGTTGAAATACTTCTTTGACTTTATTATACACCCCATTGCAGATTTAATACAAGCCTTTTGAGAAAGTTTTAACAAAGTTTTTATAATTTTTTCAAAGCGCTGGATAAAGTAAACGATATAACAAGTACTATGGCATCCAAAGCACACATGACCAGAAATACAGAATGAATTCCAGAATTCAATGAATTCTCCACTATACTAAAATTAAAAATACTTCCAAAAATACTGATTCCTATAGTTTGTCCTAAATTACGTATAAGTGCATTTGAAGCTGTAGCCGCACCTTTCATGTCATAATTCACCGACTCCTGTATTGCTATGGTTAGGATAGTAAAATTCAGTCCAAAACCAATTCCAAGTATTGCTGAAAACGACATCACAAGCAGAAGTGAAGAATTTATACCAAGAGTAAGCAAACAAGCCGTTCCCATAATTATAATAAAACTGCTAAACACTACTATGGCTTTCTCTCCATATTTGCCTATTTTATCTCCCAGAAAAAATGTAACCAGAAACCACGTAACAGACATTGGAGACATTGAAAGTCCTGCTACGGCAGCATTATACCCAAGTACATTCTGCACATATATTGACATATATACTCCTATTCCAATCAATACTGCCGATGATATAAAGCTTATTGTATTTATTGTTATATTAGAGCCCCTGAATATCTCAAAGGGCATAATTGGTTCCTCAGCCTTTTTTTCCGCTCTGTAAAACATCACACTTGATACTGTAAAAATTGTTACACAAGCTATGATTCTCGAAAGTTCAATTCCATAATTCTTATCGTCTGTCATGAAAACCATAAGTAGTGCTACAATCGCCGATGTCAAAAATATTATTCCGCAATAATCCACAGCTGCCTTTTTTCTTTCAAAATTCTCTACAATGCTTTTCTGAAGCAGCACTATTGAAATTATTCCAAAAGGCATGTTGATAAAGAAAATCCAGTGCCATGATAACGCATCTATCAAAGTTCCTCCTACAAATGGCCCAATTAAGCTGGATATTCCCCAGGCACTGCTCAGCCATCCCTGAACTTTTGCCCTTTCAAAAACAGAAAATTGATCCCCTATTATAGTATAGGTAACCGTATATATAGCTCCTGCACCACTTCCCTGAATTGCACGAAAAACCATCAATTCATACATATTCGTTGATAAACCGCACAGAAAACTTCCTATCAAAAATATTCCTATTCCTATTGAAAGAGTATCTTTTCTACCATAAAGATCTGCCAATTTACCATAGATCGGAGTAGTTATAGAAGCAGTTAAAAGGTAAAGTGAAAACACCCAGCTCACAGACTGAAATCCATTTAAATCTTTTACTATAGTCGGTACAGCTACAGTAACAACAGTATTCTCCACGGCAGCAAGCACCATGGCAACCATTACCGCAGCAATTATTCCCCTCCTGGATGTTTTCATTTCCATCACATCTCCAAATTCTTTATTTATGTTAAAATAATATCAATGTAAATTATAACATAATATAACCATCATCTTCAAAATTAAGATTTTTTTTCATTCCATTCTCACCTAAAACAGTATTTTCAAATATTTTTCTTGTATCTTCAAGATAGATTTCAGGATTTACCATAGACGGACTGAAATGAGTCAGCCATAATTCCTTTACATGAGATTTTTTTGCAAGTACTGCCGATTCTCTAAAAAGCATATGCTTGTATTCTACAGCTTTCTCATATTTTCCATTGTCACCATAGGTACCTTCACATACAAATAAATCCGAATTTCTCACAAAATCTATCAACTCTGGAATCGGTCTTGAATCCGTACAATATGAAAACTTGATTCCTCTGCGTGGTTCCCCAAGAACCATATCACTTTTATAAAGTACACCATTATATGTTATGCACTCTTCCTTTTGAAGTCTGCTCCACAAATTTATCGGGACATTATTAAGCACAGCTTTTTCTCTGTCAAATTTTCTATTTCTCCTTATGTAGATAGAATATGCAAAACATTCTATTCCATGATCTACAGGTAATATATTTATGTCAAAGTTGCCTATTTTTTCACAATTTTCTTTGCTTCCAAAGAGTTCTACTAAATTTATCTTATAGGGAAGCTTAGGTGCTATTATCCTCAATCCACTTACTACTTTTGATAGCCCGCGGGGTCCTATCATGGTCAGTGGTTCTTCTCTCCCGGAATTGGCTATTGTCAGAAGAAGTCCCGGTAAGCCTGCAATATGATCTGCATGAAAGTGTGTAAACAAGATGGCATCTATGGACTTGAATCCCAATTTGTTTATTTTTAAACTCACCTGTGTTCCCTCTCCGCAGTCTATAAGAAGTTTTCTTCCATTATATGAAACAAGCACTGATGTTAAGAACCTATCCGGAGTTGGCATACTTCCTCCACAGCCAAGCAAACATAAATCCAACATAATAAAACCTCCTGCCGAATTAACTTCTAAATAAATTATAAACTATATTCAGCTAAAATTGTAATAGGAAATTAATTTATAGTATAATACCATTAGTCAATACAAGAAAAGGATGGTTTTTATGAAAGAATCGATATTAAATTTACTGAGAGAAAACAATGACACCTTTCTGTCCGGTCAGCTTATAAGTGAAAAATTAAAAGTAAGCCGTACAGCCATATGGAAATATATAAATATATTGAGAAATGAGGGGTATAGGATAGATTCCTCTCCGAAAAAGGGATACAAACTTATGTATTCTCCGGATATACTTACTTATGATGAAATAAAATGTAATCTTCATACAAATTGTATCGGGAAAAATTTTTTCTATTTTGACAGCATAAATTCTACAAACATGAAAGCAAAGGAACTTGCAGAAAAAGGTGAATCTCATGGAACCGTTGTAGTCTCGGAAGAACAGACTATAGGGCATGGAAGACTGGGGCGAACCTGGATTTCTCCAAAATACAAGGGTATATGGCTTTCCATAATTTTAAGACCTCAAACTGCTCCTGTAAATGTTCCTAAAATAACCCAGATAGCTGCAGCTGCAGTTATAACGGCCTTAAATGAATTAGAAATAGACGGATATGTCAAATGGCCCAATGACATAATCATAAACCACAAAAAAGTATGTGGAATACTTACGGAAATGAGCGGTGAACTCAACATGGTAAATTACGTGGTTGTGGGAATGGGTGTAAATGTAAATCTTGACAAATGTGATTTCAAAGGTGACATATCAAACAAGGCCTCTTCTCTGAAAATTGAAACAGGTTCTCCCATTGACAGGAAACTTCTTCTTGCACTGATAATGAACAAGTTTGAAAATCTTTATAATGAATTTGAGGAAAATCTTAGTATTAAATCATCCATAAGCATATGTAAAGAACACTCCGCTGTACTCGGGCGTGATATAAAGATAATATTCAACGGAAAAGAATATTTCGCAAAAGCTATAGATATTGGAGAAAATGGCGAACTTATAGTAAAATATCCCGATGGGTCAATAAAACACATAATATCCGGTGAAATATCCATAAGGGCACTTAATGGATACATTTAAAACAGTATAATAAGTATAAAATTTCTATTAATAGATATAGTAAATTAAAAGGAGTTGTTATACTTTATGTTACTTGTTAAAAATATAGAAATTTTTTCCCCAGAGTACATAGGGAAGAAAAATATACTTATCTGTTATGACAAAATAGCCTATTTATCCTCCAAAGTAAACTTGCCTGACAGGTATTTTCCCGAAATAACCATTATTGATGGTGAAGGCCTAACTGCCGTTCCAGGTATTATCGACCTCCATATTCACATAAACGGTGCCGGCGGTGAAGGTGGTTTTATAAACAGGACTCCTGAAATGAACCTCACCAGTTTTACTACAAACGGCATTACAACCTGTGTTGGTCTTCTAGGTACAGACGGCATTACCAGAAATATGGGTGGATTGCTTTCAAAAGCAAGGGCTCTTGAATCCGAAGGGATAAGTACTTACTGCTGGACAGGATGTTATGAAGTTCCTACGAGAACACTGACAAACACAGTGAGAGGGGACATAATTCTCATAGATAAAATAATAGGTGCTGGCGAAATAGCCATATCCGACTATAGAGGAAGCCATCCTTCCTGCCATAATCTAGCCCACATTGCAAGTGAAACATGTGCTGGCGGCCTTCTATCAAGTAAATGCGGCATACTCCATCTTCATGTTGGAGATGACAAAAGTGGACTTCAACCTTTATTTGACCTCATCGACAGTGCAGAAATTCCTTTGGAAAATCTTCTTCCAACTCATTTGAACAGAAATCCCCTGCTTGTAAAACAGTCCATTGATTATGCCAAAGCAGGTGGATTTGTGGATATAACTACAGGTATAAAAAATGAAGATGGAACATCATCTATATCAGCATCACAATTATACATGTCAATGTTAAAAGAAAATATTTCTCCCTACCATATAACAATGAGTTCCGATGCCGGAGGAAGCATGCCCATATTTGACCATGATGGGAATCTGATAAAATTAACTGTAGGACTTCCTACTACGGACATGGAAGCTATAAGGGAATCGGTTGAAAAAAATACATCACTGGAAACTGCCCTTATACCATTTACTTCTTCACCTGCCCGTCTTTTAAAATTAAAAGACAAGGGCCATATAAAAGAAAACTTTGATGCTGATATACTGCTTCTTGACAAAAAATTGAATCTATACTGTGTAATAGCCAGAGGCAGAATCATGGTAAACAATTATAAGCCTATAGTTTATGGGACATTCGAACATCCTAGCTTATGATATTGCCATCAGTTGAAACAACAACTTCCCTATATGGAATTATTGTCTGAGACTTCAACATTGCATTTTTCACCGCACTTACAATTCCCCTGCAGCACGGAACTTCCATTCTTACAACAGTTATACTTTTTAAATCGTTATTTGAAATTATCTCTGCAAGTTTATCTTCATAATAGGATATATCATCTAATTTAGGACATCCTATAACTGTAATACGGCCTTTTATGAAGTCCTTGTGAAACCCTCCATAGGCATAGGCAGTGCAATCTGCAGCTACCAAAAGATCCGCATTTTTCAAATAAGGAGCCTTTGTGTTTATAAGCTTCAACTGAACCGGCCACTGTTGTAATTCAGATACATTATTTTCTACATCGTTGACTCCATTATCGATTTTATTATCAGCTTTCAAATTAACACCAGTTTTTCTATTTATTTTTCTGGCCGCTGTTCCAGGGCACCCGCAGGGCAGCTTTTCCTTTTTCGTGCTTATGACCATTTCTTCATCATATGGCTTGCTTTCCCTTTCAACTATATTTATTGCACCTGTAGGACATTCAGGAAGGCAATCCCCCAATCCATCACAATACTCATCACTTATGAGTTCAGCTTTTCCATCAACTATTTTTATTGCACCTTCGTGGCAGGCATTAACACACAGTCCACATCCATTACATTTTTCCTTATTTATATTAACTATTTTTCTTATCATTATAATTTCCTCCTCAGCTTCATATTGATTTTATGTTTTTATTATAATAGAATAATTATATGATATCGGTAACCAATGTTACAACAATCAAAAATTTTCTATATTGGAGTATATACTATGGATACAATGTTAAACCCATTGAAGAAATGCATATTGATGAAAAATTTTTCTGACAGTGAAATAGAAAATCTTCTGGCGGGGCTTCCCCTTACTGTTGACAGCTATTCAAGAAATGAAGTCATTGCCATAGAAGGTTCCAGCTGTTCAAAAATAGGTATAATACTTAGCGGAATCGTTGAAGTACAAAAGCTGTATGCATCTGGTAAAATCATTACCATGAGCAGTTTATCCGAAGGCAATATATTTGGTGAGGTTATAATATTTTCAAATAGAAATACCTACCCTGCAACCATAATTTCCTCAACCAGTTCAAATATAATGTTTATATCAAAGGAGAGTATATTAAAGCTCTGCAGTATGCACTCTATTTTTTTGAATAATTTTATGACGCTTCTGTCTGACAAGATATTGATGCTGAATAAAAAAGTAAAAAACATGTCCTATCAGACTTTAAGGCAGAAAATTGCAGCATATCTTTTGGAAGAATATGAATCACAAAAAAGCTTGAGAGTAAAATTGAATATTACAAAAAAGGAATTGGCCGGTCAGCTTGGAGTTCCGAGACCTTCACTTTCAAGAGAACTTATAAATATGAAAAATGACAATTTAATTGAAATGATAAAAAATACGATAATCATAAAGGACATAGAATCTATATATAATTTATTTTATTAGAAAAGGGAAAATGAATTCCTCATTTTCCCTTGATTTCATCATCAAAATATCGTATAGATCTAACAGAATCTTCTGCCGCATCCGCAGAAGCATATCAGCAATATCAATATTATTATACACTTATTACTGCCTCCAAAACATCCACAGTCCCTATGTCTATGACACCTATGTCTGCAGCATGACATAAAAATCCCTCCTTATTATCCAATATATCGTTCTTCGATTTTTAATCTCCTGTTCTAAAGTATATATTCTATAAACAGAAGAGGGGCATATCTGTCCCTCTTTAAAAGTTAATCATATAAAATTTATCTTTTTGTATTAGTATCTGTCTCCACAGCTAATACCGCAGAATAGTATCAGTATGATTATTATTACCAATACCTCTTTCCCGGATCCACTACCTGATCCGCAGCTACTTGAACGTGACATAAAGACCCCTCCTTATCATCTTGTATTAAGCTAACTTATTTTTAATCTTTTGTTCAATTTCAGTATATTGGTGAATCAGGTGAATTGTTACTTTCTTTTATTAGTCTCCACAACTAATACCACAGAATAGTATCAGTATGATTATTATTATCAATACCTCTTTCCCAGATCCACATTTTCTTGCTGAACTGTTATCATTACATCTGTGTGACATACTAGACCCCTCCTTGTTTTCTTAAATATTTACTAGGTATACTAATTTTTTATCATGTGTTCTATACTTCTATAATATTAATCAGCGGAGTAAATGTGACTTTTTATACAAAAACAACCTAAAAATTAATTATGGACAAATCCCTCTCCAGCACTTAAAATTATATTTAGTAAATCATATATTTTAAATTATGCTTTAATCCGGGGGCGGTATAAAAAATGGAAAATACTATTGAAATTAATAACACATTCCAAAAAGCTTTTGATATTCTAATCCCTTATATGCACTACTTTTTCGACGATGAGATAGCCTTTACTATGTCAACTACTACCAACTTCATAAAGGTAGTAAACAGTGAAAATATAAACATGAATGCAAAACCCGGCGATCCTTTGAGACCTAAAGGGGCTGCCTATGAATGCATAAAGGCCGGCAAACCAATAGTAACAATAGTTCCCAAGGAAACCTTTGGTGTTGAAATAAAAGCCATAGGAATACCAGTAAAAGAGGATGATAAAATAATAGGCAGTGTAGTTTTGGTTAAAAGCATGGAACGTCACTATAAATTTCTGGAGGCTTCTAAAATATTGTCAAAAGCCATTCAGGGAATTTCAAAAGCTTCAGAAGTTATAACTTCTGATGTAGAAAAATCGGTAAATTCCAATGAAAACATATTGTCGGAAGTCAAGGATGCTGCAGAAAAAACTAAAAATACAGATGAAGTATTAGATTTTATTAAAAATATAGCTTCTAAGACAAATCTTTTAGGCCTAAATGCAGCTATTGAGGCTTCAAGGGCAGGAGAAAACGGAAAAGGGTTTACTGTAGTTGCAAATGAAATACGAAAGTTGTCAAGTTCAAGTACTGAGTCTGTATCCCAAATAAACTCCATACTTAAGGAAATAGAAAAATCGGTAAATAATATATCCAGTGGAATAAGTTCCACCTCAGATACATTCAAGGATCAACTTTCCCAGATTCAAGAACTTAATGCTTCCATAAGCAATCTTACTATATTAATTAACAAACTCAATGAGCTATCTGAATAACTGGAGGAATTAAAATGATTTATTCTGGAATCATATTTGATCTTGACGGCACACTTCTCAATACACTTGGCGACCTTGCAAACTCAATGAATTTTGTACTTGAAAAACATGGTTTTCCAACTCACGATATTGAGAAATATAATTACTTTGTAGGAAACGGAATGAAAGAGCTCGTAAGACGTACGCTGCCCTTTGAAGAACCCGAAGAATCACTAGTAGAGATATGCCTGTCACAACTTAAAGAACAATACAGCAGAAAATGGCATGAACTTACAATGCCTTATGCTGAAATAGAGGAATTGCTTGACAATCTCTACAATAAAGATATGAAAATATCTGTTTTGTCAAATAAACCGGATGAATTTACTAAATTAATGATTGATAAATTTTTTGGGCTGAAGCGTTTTGACTTTGTATTTGGTTCAAGGGGTGGTGTACCTAATAAGCCTGATCCCTATTCGGCACTTGAAATAGCAAGGCTATCCAAAATTGAGCCATCTAAATACCTTTACCTTGGGGATACAGATGTCGATATGAAAACTGCAAACAACGCTGGAATGTATGCCATAGGTGTTACCTGGGGATTCAGAAGTGCCGATGAATTGCTAGAAAATGGTGCAAATGTACTTATCCACAATCCCATGGAACTCATGAAATTTATAAAATAGATATTATAAAAATATACGAGGCCATTAACAGCCTCGTATATTTTTACAACAGACATCAGAGCAGCATGGCACATGACATTATTGCAACACCATAAGCTCCAGTATTAAGAACTTCTTCAATATTGGAAGGCCCTATACCTCCTATTGCAATTACAGGTATATCTACACCTTCAATTACTTTTTTTAAAAAATCCAGTCCTTTTCCTTCCAAGCCTGGTTTACAGCCGGTTTCAAATATATTACCGGCTATTATATAATCTGCCCCTGACTTTTCAACTTCTACAGCTTCCCGGACACTGTGGATTGAGACTCCTATCTTTATATTTTTATTTTTCAGAGTATCTATCTCCCTGCTATTTTCCTCCATGGATTTAAATATCTGAAATCCTGTATGGAATGCAAAAGCCCTGAGATTCAAAGCTGCTCTTGCACTTCCATTTATTATGAATCTTTTATTGTATCTATCGCATATATCTTTAATACTTTTACCCATTGCAATGATTTCTTCATAACATAAGTCTTTTTCCCTGAGCATTATGGCATCCGTACCAAGCCGGGCACATTTTTCCAGCGTACTATATAGACATCCTTCCGGTACAAGATGTCTGTTTGTAATTGAAATTATCCTTTTGCTTCCCTTCAATTTAAAAATATCCTCATTTTTCATTTAACAATACTGCCAGTCCTTGAATACTGCATTGTATCCCTGCTTCTCTATCTCATCCTTTATTTCATCAACTGATCTGCTATCGGATATTATAAACTGGCCTTCTCCTTTATCTTCATCATCCAATGAATGTCCTCCAACTTCGGTAGTGACACCTGCAGACATTTTCGTAACTCCAAGTGGAATAAGGTTGTTTCTCATTTCCGCTCCCTCTCTTGTAGTAATATTGATACCCGCTCTCTGCAGAAATATCTTATATGCCATAGCAGCCTGTACTAAATTTTTGTCAGTTACTTCATATATCTTGATTGGGCTTCCGGCATGAGGTCTTATTCTTGGAACAGACATACTTATTTCAACGGAGGGATAATTCTTTGAAATATACTCGGCATGAACACCTGTCAGAAATACTTCATTTCTCCACTTGTAAAGTCCCAGAAGTGCACTCATTCCTACAGAATGTATTCCTGCCCTGCATCCCCTGTCAAGTGCCTCCAGTCTATATCTATAGTCTCTCTTCTTCCCTGCAAGATGCACTGTCTTATATACATCTTCATTATAGGTTTCCTGGTATACCGTCAAACTGTCAGCACCAAGTTCTACAAGCTCCCTGTACTCATCCTCCTCAAGAGGATATATTTCAAGACATATGGAAGCAAAATATTTCTTGAGTATTTTTACAGCTTCTTTCAGGTATTCCATAGGGCAATGATACCTTGATTCACCTGTAAGCAGTATTATATGTTTCAGGCCCGTTTGTGATATTGCTTTGGCCTCTCTTTCAATTTCCTCATAGGTCATCTTTTTTCGTACAATTTTGTTCTCTACATTGTATCCGCAGTAAATGCATTTATTTGTACAATAATTTGCAATATACATAGGTGTATACAAAACTATACTCTTTCCAAAATTCCTTATACTTATCTCTCTAGCTTTTCTGGCCATGGGTTCAAGATACCTTTCTGCCGCTGGAGATAAAAGTGCCAAAAAATCTTCCCGTGAAATTCTATCTTTCAAAAGTATATTTTCTACTTTTGAGTCAGTAACATTCTCAAAAAATCCGTCAAAATCAAAATCCTCATATTTTTTTATTTCTTCATAAATTCCCAATATGTTCCCCCCTATCTCAAAAATCCCGTGAGTGGAGAAGAAGCTTCAGCTCTGTCTCTTTGAGCACCTAACTTTGCAATATATGCCTGTCTTCCGGCTTTTACTGCATATTTAAAGGCCTCTGCCATAAGTACGGGATTTTCTGATGTAGCTATCGCTGTATTTACAAGTACGGCATCTGCTCCCATTTCCATAACCAAAGTTGCATCGGAAGGTTTGCCTATGCCTGCATCTACTATTACAGGAATATCTATTTCATCTATAAGTATTCTAATCATTTCTTTAGTCCTTATTCCACGGTTTGATCCTATTGGTGAGCCAAGAGGCATAACTGCTGCTGCACCCACATTTACAAGTCTCTTTGCATCTGAAAGATCGGGATTTATATATGGGAGTACGACAAATCCATCTTTGACAAGTTCCTCTGTTGCTTTTATAGTTTCAATATTGTCCGGCAGAAGATATTTATTATCAGATACTGCCTCTATCTTTATCCAGTTTCCACATCCTGCAGCTCTTCCAAGCTTGGCCAGTCTCACCACTTCATCTGCTGTCCTTGCCCCTGATGTATTGGGAAGCAATATATACTCCTTGCCTATAAAATCTACAATGTTTCCTCTGTTGGAATGCATATCTACTCTTCTAAGTGCTGTAGTCACCACATTAGTCTCTGCACTTTTCAGTACATCCGGCAATAACTCGTCCGAAGAATATTTACCTGTTCCTAAAAACAATCTGCTGCTGAGTTCTTTTCCTCCAATAATCAACTTATCCATAAAATACCTCCATAAATTATTTTAAAATAATTATATTCAGCTATATATTAGCCTCCAGCTACAAAGCGTATTATCTCTACATTTGAATTGCTGTTCAACTTTATATTCCCGAACCGACCTCTTTCTGCAATTTCCATATCCACCTCCACAGCTACATTATTGGAATCAATACTTAAGGCTTCCAAAAGCTCTGAAATTGTTATTCCATCCTGGAATTCCATTTTTTCTCCATTTACTATCAAAGTTTACTCCCCCTTTCTCAATTATATAGATTTAGTTTGATACAAAATACAGCAAAAAGGAAACATATAAAAAATGTTTCCTCATAATCTGATTTAAATATACTTTAAAAGATAAAAACACAAATTCCAGGAGAATTTGTGTTTAAAACAACCTTGCCATATATTTTGCAAATATTATCTCCCTACGTTGGCATTGCCCAAATCAGGTTATGAGGATAAGGAATAACATTCCACTCTCAGATCATCAATATGACCTCTCCATATGTTCTATTAAATTGTTGATACATATATATTATAGCATAGCAAAAATTTAAATCAATGTTAAAATTCTTCAATTTAATTTGAATTATTACATATACATAAGTTATAATCTATATAAAAGTTATTATTTATTAATTTTAGTTTTCACAGGGTGGCGCATATTATGATAAAAAATTTACTAAAAGGATCAAAAATCATACTGACCGCTTTTAGAGAAGACGATCTGAAAATATTGGAAGCATGGTACAATGACGTATCATTTTTAAGAAACTATGATATGATATCATCTTTTCCAATGTCACTATATGAATTAAAGCCTATGATAGAAGATGTAAAAAAATCTCCCGATAAATTTATATTTGCTGTAAGAAACACTTCAAATGGCGAATTCATAGGAGTTACAGGCTTTGAAAATATATTGTGGAACAATGGAGTTGCTACCATATACATAGGCATAGGGAATGAATCATATCGTGGAGTCGGTATAGGTAGAGAGGCCCTGAGTCTCACTATTGAATTTGGATTTGAGGAACTTAATCTTCACAGAATACAATTAACTGTATTATCCTACAACACACCAGCTATAAAATTATATGAAAAGGTGGGATTTAAAAGGGAGGGAACTTACAGGGAATTTATACATAGGGATAACAAAAGATATGATATGTATCTGTATGGCCTTCTTAGAAATGAATGGCAATCCAATCAACCTATTAACAAATTGAAATGACAAGGAGAATATTTATGCTAGAATTCAATCCACTAACTATGGAGGATAAAAGTTTTTTTGACAATTATCTACACGATTATAATTTTACTACCTGCGAATATTCCTTTACAACTCTTCTTATCTGGAGGAAGGCATGTGATATAAGCTACACTGTAATAGATGACGTACTTGTACTCAGAAAAATGGGGTTCGATGGAAATTATTACTTTATGCAGCCTATAGGTTATACAAAAGAAAATCTCAAAAATGTTGTGGAACTGCTCAAGGAGTATTCATCATCAAATAACATGCCATATTTATTTGGAGATGCAGAGGAAAGTTTTTTAGAAGATTTAAAAGATATATATGGAAATAACATTATTGTAAAAGAGGATGTAGATAATTTCGACTATTTATATGATACCCAGAAGCTGACAACATTGTCAGGCAAAAAGTTGCACTCAAAAAAAAATCACTACAACAAATTCATAAAAACCTACAACTATGCTACAAAGGATTTTTTTGAACCAGGGGTCAAAGAAGATTGTATGAAGGCTGCCAAATTATGGTACGACATGAAAAATAGTGACAATAAATACCTGTATTATGAACTGGAGGGTATAAAGGAGATATCATCCAACATGAAACAACTCAATCTTGAAGCCATGGCAGTATATGTAGACAATGAAATATCCGCCTTTACAATAGGTGAAAAAGTAAATCCAGATATGGGAATAATACACATAGAAAAAGGAATTACAAATGTAAATGGGATTTACACATTCGTAAACAAAACCTTCGTGGAAAATTATCTTCAGGATGTAAAATATATAAACAGGGAACAGGATTTGGGGCTTGAGGGTCTCATAAAGGCAAAAAAATCCTACCATCCCATAAAAATGGCTAAAAAATACTGTATACGTGTATAAAAAGATGTAGATAACCTTTAATTCAGGTTTATCTACATCTTTTCCTACTTTTTTATCTTAAAAGAACTCTTCAGTGAAACAATTCTATTAAATACCAGTTTACCATTTTTGGTAAATTTACTGTCAACATTGAAATATCCATGTCTGAAAAATTGAAATTTTTGTCCAGGTTTTGCTGATTTCATATTTGGTTCCAGAAATCCATTCAATATTTCAAGTGAGTTTTGATTTACATTATCCAGAAAAGAATCACTATCCTCTTCTCCACCATCCAGTATCAGTGGCTCATATAATCTTATCTCTGCCGGAATCGCAGTATTGAGATTTACCCAGTGAATAGTTCCTCTTACTTTTCTTCCGTCCGGACTGTTTCCTCCCCTTGATGCAGGATCATAAGTACAGTGGAGCTCTATAATGTTTCCTCCATTATCCTTGACGGGATCAATACACTTTATGAAATAAGCTCCCTTCAATCTAACTTCATTTCCTGGAAACAGCCTGTAGTATTTTTTAGGAGGGTTCTCCATATAATCTTCCTGTTCAATATACAGCTCTCTTGAAAAAGGAACCTTCCTCGTTCCTGCTGAAGGATCATCAGGATTATTTTCAACTTCGAACTCTTCAGTCTTCCCTTCTGGATAATTCGTTATTACAACCTTTAGAGGTCTTAAAACAGCCATAGTCCTAGGTGCCTTTTTTTCAAGATCATCCCTTAAAAAGTAGTCAAGCATTTGTGAATCAACTACACTGCCTGCCTTCGACACTCCTATAGCCTTGCAAAAATTTCGTATTGATTCAGGCGTAAATCCCCTTCTTCTAAGCCCGGCAATTGTGGGCATACGAGGATCATCCCAGCCATCTACGAAATTTTCATCTACAAGCTTTTTGAGTTTTCTCTTGCTCATAACAGTATTTGTCATATTGAGCCTTGCAAACTCTATCTGCTTTGGTACATTTTCCATTTCACATTCACGCACTATCCAGTCATATAGAGGCCTGTGATCTTCAAATTCAAGCGTACATATTGAATGTGTTATGCCTTCAATTGCATCTTCAAGCGGATGTGCAAAATCATACATTGGATATATGCACCACTTGTTGCCTGTATTCTGGTGGGAAGCATGGGCTATACGGTAAATTACAGGATCTCTCAAATTAATGTTCGGAGAGGTCATATCTATTTTTGCCCTGAGCACTTTTTCTCCATCCTTGAATTCTCCATTTTTCATCTTCTCGAACAGTTCCAAATTTTCATCTACAGTCCTATTTCTATAAGGACTTTCTTTCCCAGGCTCTGTAAGCGTCCCCCTGTATTTTCTTATTTCATCTGCAGTCAAATCACAGACATAGGCCATTCCCTTTTTTATAAGAATCAAAGCACGTCTGTACATCTCATCAAAATAATTTGATGCAAAATGAAGCTCATCCCATTCATATCCAAGCCATTTTACATCCTTCTCTATGGATTCTACAAATTCCGTATCTTCCTTTATAGGATTTGTATCATCAAAACGGAGATTGGTTCTTCCATTAAATTCATCAGCTAATCCAAAATTCAGCACTATTGACTTTGCATGCCCTATATGTAAATATCCATTGGGTTCCGGTGGAAATCTCGTGATTATATTCTTATATTTTCCGGATTTCAAATCATCTAGAACTATGTTTTTTATAAAATTTGAAGCAACTTTATTATCGCCCATAGAATCATTCCTTTTTTATTAACTTATTTATTATTATATCCAGTTTGGCAAATTATAAAAGGTATCGATTATTGATTGAGTAAAATAAAGGGCATCTTAAGCAGAAAATGCCCTTTTAATTCCTAAACAAGATTCTTGTTTCTCACATACGCCCTAAAAATTACATCCTCTATAAAAGAAAAGATATTAGAAGTTATAAAATACAGGCCTATGGCTATAGGTGCTTTAATAGTTATCATAATACCAACAAATACAGAAATCAAAATGCTTGCTCTATTCGATTGGACTTGTTTGTATATATTAAAATAATCTACATAATTTATGAGGAACGGAAAAGTGGATACGGCTGAATACAGTAAAGGTACAATATAGTAACTGTCACTCATTTTTATGGAAGCAATCCATGGAACAAGCATTGAACTTGAAGTAACCGGCATATTTATTACAGTACTATACAGTACCCATATTACAGGAAGCTGTATGAATGTAATAAGACATCCCAAGATATTTTTTGCCCCATCTTTATAACATTTTTGAATCTCTTCTTTCATTTTTTCCTTGTTGTACTTGTATTCGGACTTTAGTTTTTCTATTTGCCGACCCATTTTTTGCTGTTTTAACAGGCTGAGTTTCTGATTAAAAGACAGTGGTGAAAGTATAAATTTTATAATCATCGTCAGAACTACTATCGAAACACCCCAGTCTCCCGTAATTCCAAATATATATTGCAGCAACACAGTAAAAGAATTCAAAATAATGTTCATGTGCTAACTCCTTTATTTAAAATTTGTATTTGAGAACATTATTTTGAATCGGGCTCCACGCAAAATCTCCATGTCCCATATTTTTCATAGCACACATATTGATCTACAGACAACCTTTTAAAATATACAAGTGCCTGAATGAGAATATTTCCTATAATATTTCTTATAAATACTTTTCTGCAATTTTCATATACATGAACTGCACTAATGATCAATATTGCCATACACATGAAAATTGCAATAAAATTAACTATATTTATAAAATCAACATCCATAAAAGATAACCCCTTAAAATATGGTATAATTATATACATTATATATATTACAATATTTAATTATCATATGCAACAAAATATGCCCTACACTTATTCCGCAATTATAATATCCTTGCTGTATCTGTTCAATACCTTGCAGCCATCCTCTGTAACCATAACAAGATCCTCTATCCTTACTCCAACCTTGTCTGGAATATAAATACCGGGTTCAATTGAGAATATCATCCCAGGCTCCACCCTTTCAGTATTTACGGCAGACACATCACCAAGCTCATGACATTCAATCCCTATGGAATGCCCTGTCCTATGTGTAAAGTATTTTCCATAGCCCTTACTTTCTATATAATCCCGGACGGCTGAATCTATGTCACAAAATCTTTCTCCCGGTTTAACTGCATCAATTCCTCTCTTATTTGCCTCTAAAACAATATTGTAAATTTTTCTGCTGTCATCAGGCACATATTTGTAAAATACTGTTCTTGTCATATCAGAGCAATAAGAATTTTTTACACAGCCAATATCCAGAGTTATGCTGTCTCCTTCTTTTAACGTGGAGTTATCAGTTTCATGATGTGGATCGGCTCCATTCACTCCATAGGCGATAATTGGATCAAAGGAAAATCCATCTGCCCCTATCTCTTCATATATATCTTCCAGAAGCCTTCCCATTTTTTTCTCAGTATATTTTTCTGAAACAAGTTTTACAAGCTTTCCCATGGCAATGTCATTCAATTTAGAAGCCTCTCTCATGAGCTCCCTTTCCATTTCATCCTTGCACATTCTTATGCCGTCCAATATTTCGGAAGCATTTACAAAGGAACTTCCTGTTTTTAATTCCATAAGTCTAATTAAAAATTTAGAAGGCCAGTTTTTATCTACCCCTATCGGCTGGCTGTTATCTATATATTTTGATATTATCTCTACGCCATCATCTGTATCTTCAAGCCATACTTTTTTTACACCAATGTCCTCAGTCAACGGAAATAGCTTATTTATAAACAATTTATTATCTCCGCTTATATTAAAATAAAGAACCAGCAGTCTTTCTCCTGGATGTATCCATTTCCCGGTAAGGTAAAATATAGATGCCGGATCAGATACAATGAGCTGCGGTATATTATTGAATTTCATAAGCTGTATTACTTTATCAAGTCTTTTTAAATTCATTTGATATTCCTCCTGCTTTGTAAATTAAATACAACAATTTTATTATAGATTTCTTTCATTCCAAACACAATATATGTTGAACTTCCAAAATTAAATAAAAATAAAACCCTGTAATTCAACCAGGGTTTTGAAGTAGATCTCTATAATTAAAATTTAGGTGTTAATTGATGTTTTATACTGCCTTTGACTTTTTATATTTTCGGCCTGCCCCATCATGAGCTACTATATTGTCCAATTTGCTTAATTTAATAAAATTAACATAAGACAGAATGAAACCTATACCACATATCAAAGCCCCAAAGGATGCTGTCATTGAAATTAATTTTACTTCTCCATACATATAGCTGCTCAAGATAACACCTATTATACCTAGCACATTAAAAATCACACCCGAAATTTTCATTTTAATTCACATTCCCTTCAATGAAATTTATATTTATTATTCTTAATATATAATACCGACATACTGGTAATTTGTCGATCCCCAATATAACCGAAAAATACTAACTGCAAATATTTACACAAAACATTTATGGCATATTTTAACCATTTATCTTTGTTTTTATGATAAACTATATGCTATTTTGTGGTTAATTTCTGATTTATTTTTTCAAACATATTGTATATAAAATAATAAAAACTTATTATAATATGGGGGATGATGAATAAAGGAAAAACCCCTTAAAATAATCTAAGAGGTCCCTTAACAATAATTTTGTGGGTAAATTTTATCATAAGCTGTATTATGGTATCTACCGTATAGAGTAAATATATTTGTTTCGTAAGTCAATATTTAAATGTACTCTAAATTCATTTAATTAAAATTCCGTATTTTGTGTAATATCTACTAGACGGTAACACATGTTACATATCTTTACCAATAAAGAGGTTATACTATATATTAAGAAATCCAAGGAGGTAAAAATATGAATAGCTTATTTAAAAATATAGATTTTTCCAAAGTACTTGATTTAAATAACTTAATATCTTATCAAGAAGGTCAGGTCATAAGTAGGACTATCGCTCAAATATCTTCTGCAAATATTACTTTGTTCTCACTAGATAAAGGTGAAGGCATCAGCACTCATGTAACTTCAGGAGATGCCATGGTTCAAATATTAGATGGTACAGCTGAAATTACCATAGGTAATAATGTTTTTAATGTTAAAGCTGGTGAAACAATAATTATGCCTTCTGATATTCCTCATGGACTTGAAGCCCGTGAAAAATTTAAAATGCTTTTAACAGTTATAAAACACTAAATGATTTGATTGGGCAGCATATGCTGCCTTTTATAAATTATCTGATCCAAAATATATTTTAAAAATATTTTCCGACAAATTTTGAGCGAATTTATAGAAAACTTGCTATAGTAAGATCTTAAATAGGCTATTGTGCATTACATTACGTAATGTGCTAATATATTCTGGGAGGTGTAAAATGGTTAATAATAAATCTCCAATATTTACCACGGGAGAATTCTCAAAAAAAGCTAATGTTACTCTTAGAACTTTGAGATACTATGACAGGATAAATCTATTGAAACCATGTGGTTATAATAAGTCTGGGCATAGATTATACAGTAAATCGGATTTTGGAAAACTGCAAAAAATTTTAACATTGAAATTTATAGGACTCTCCCTAAAAGAAATACAGAAAGTAATAAATTACGATATGGAAGACAGTGACTTTAAAAAATCTCTGGAAATACAGAGATCTATAATGAAAGAAAAGATAAATCATATGGAAACAGTAATAAAATCCATAGATGAAGCCATATCCATGCTGAATACGAACACTACATTGAACTGGGATAAATTTATAAATATAATAAATGTAATAAACACGGATCAACAATGGATGAGTCAATATGAAAATGCTTCCAACTTAAGGGCAAGGATAAGAATTCATGAATTATTCAGTACAAATAAAGAAGGATGGATGCACTGGTTCTTTGACCAGCTCAACATTGGAGAAAATTCCAGCATATTGGAACTTGGCTGCGGTGATGGTGAACTGTGGCAGAAAAATCTAGACAGAATACCAGAAGGCTGGGAAATAGTTCTCACTGACTTTTCCAAAGGTATGATAAAAGATGCTAAAACAAACCTAGAAAAAAATTTGGGGAAATTTATCTTCGGAGTAGTTGATGCACAGAAAATTCCATTTGATGATGCTAGTTTTGATATTGTGATTGCAAACAACATGCTTTATCATATTTCGAATATAGATTCTGCATTTTCTGAAATACGCAGGGTGCTTAAACCTCATGGGACAATATATGCCTCTACTGTTGGGAAAAATCATATGAAGGAAATGCGTGATATAATCAATTTATTTAATTCCAGAAAACTTACTTTTAACAGCTGGACCCTTACAGAGAATTTTCAACTTGAAAACGGCCTGAAAAAGATGGAAAAATGGTTTAAAAATATAAATCTGAAAAAATATCCAGACAGTCTGAAAATAACCGATGAATCAGCTCTTATGGACTATATATTTTCAATACCCGGAAATAAAAAAAGTACATTTTCGAGGAATGAACTCAAAAGTTTGACAGATTTTCTGCATTCTGAAATAATAAAAAATGGCTGGATATATGTAACTAAGGACACTGGATTCTTCAGTGCCAATCCGTAATCTATTATATTAATTTTTAAATATTGAAAGGATATGATTTTTATGAATAGAAAAATTTCATTTTCTCCGCCTGATATAACACAGGATGAAATAAATGCCGCAATAGAGGTATTAAAATCGGGATGGATAACTACCGGTCCTAAAACTGCGGAATTTGAAAAACAACTGGCAGAGTACTGTAAAGCAAATCATGCAGTAGCAGTTGGAAATGCAACTGCCGGGTTGGAACTCCTCCTTCAGGTATTTGACATAAAAGAAGGCGATGATGTTATAACAACACCATACACCTATACGGCCACTGCAAGTGTATCCATTCATAGAGGAATAAAACCTACTTTCGTGGATGTGAAAAAAGATACTTTCCTTATAGACATAGATAAATTATATGATGCCATAAAACCAAATACAAAGGCTATATACTCTGTAGATATTGCCGGAGTACCTGTTGATTATGATAAAATTCACGAAGTGCTCAGAGCAAAGGGACGTGAAGACATACTACTTGTAGCCGATTCCGCCCATGCATTCGGTGCAAGCTACAAAGGCAAAAAAGTGGGATCACAACTGGATGCCCATGTATTTTCCTTTCATGCAGTAAAAAATTTAACTACGGCAGAAGGCGGCGCAGTAACTTTCAATGACAACGAACTGCTTGGCAAAAAGGATCTGACAAAGGATCTTAAATTGATGTCCCTTCACGGACAGTCAAAAGATGCACTTTCAAAGATGAAAGCAGGTGCATGGAAATATGATATAATATACCCTGGATATAAATGCAACATGACAGATATAAATGCGGCAATAGGTCTTGTTCAGCTTTCCCGTTATGAAAATATGCTGAAAAGGCGCAAAGTGATATTCGACGTATATACAGATGCGTTGAAAGACAAAGATTGGGCAATAATTCCTTTCGAAAGGCAAAATGACACTGTAACCTCATATCATCTATATACGCTCAGGCTCAGAAACTTTAAAGAGAAAGACAGAAATGAAGTTATAAAAGCCATGGCGGACAGAGATATCGCAACCAATGTACACTTTACACCACTTCCAATGTTTACTGCATATAAAAATTTTGGGTATTCAATAAAAGATTATCCAAATGCCTACGAGCAATATAAAAATGAAATAACTCTTCCAATGTATTCTACACTTTCAAAAGGGGATGCAGAGTATGTTATAGAAAATCTAATAGATGTTGTAGAAAAAATCAAAAAATAATATTATAAGGTGGATTAATATATGAAAGTTAATTTTTACAGTCCTCAAAGAGAATATCATGAAAAAAAATTGGAATTTGACAATGCCATATCAAAAGTACTTGAGAGCGGAAATTTTATACTTGGAAACGAGGTATCAAGCCTTGAGGATGCCGTTAAAAAATATACCGGGGCAAAATACGCAGTAGGTGTGGCATCAGGTACAGATGCCCTGGTAATAGCTTCAGATATACTTGGCTTCAAGGATGGAAAAGAAGTAATAACCTCTCCTTTTACATTTCTTGCATCAGCTTCCTGTCTTGCAAAACACAATGCAAAACCTGTATTTGTAGACATAGATGAAGATAGCTTCAGCATGGACCCGGACAGGATAGAAGAAAAAATTACAGACAAAACCGCTGGAATACTTCCCATACACCTGTTTTCCCAAATGTGCAATATGGATAAGATAATGGGAATAGCCAGATCGCACAATTTAAAAGTACTTGAAGATGCAGCCGAAGCCTTCGGCATGAGATGGAAGGGAAATAGTACAGAATTCAGGCATTCCGGTACTATAGGAGACATGGGTATATTTTCATTTTTCCCTACAAAAACTCTGGGCTCCTATGGTGATGCAGGAATGATAGTCACAAATGATGATGAACTTGGAAAACATGCTAAAATGTTCAGAGTACATGGAGCCTCCAAAAAATATCACTATGATTACATAGGCTATAATTCAAGATTGGATACTATTCAAGCTGCAATACTTTTAGTCAAACTTAAATACATCAACAATGCAATAGAAAAGAGAGCTGTTGCTGCAAAATTATATGAAGAAAGGCTTTCCGACTGCCAGCACATAAAATTTCCTAAAATAAAGGGAAATCAGCATGGAGTTTATTATGTATTTAATATACTTGCAGAAAATCGCGACGAATTAGCAGCATATTTAAAAGAAAATGAAATAGGCAACAGCATCTACTATCCAATACCACTTCACCTTCAAAAGTGCTTCAGTTATCTTGGATATAAAAAAGGGGATTTCCCGGTAGCTGAGAAACTTTCAAAAGAAGTCATAGCTCTTCCAATCTATCCTGAAATAACTGAAAAAGAAATAGATTTTGTGTGCGATACTATAAAAAAATTCTATAAAAAGTAAGTTTAGAAAAAATAAAATATGAAATACTGTAAAAATTTTGATATGCTCCCGTGGTATAACAGTTAAAAGTAGAATTATTTATCCATGGGCAGCATATTTTAGTATCTTCATAAGATCTACACATTAATTATGTATTATCAATATGTAGAAAATAATTATTTAATTTGTAGATAATTTAAAATGCATTATCTATACAAGTGGGGGAGTCCAATCATGTTGAAAATTCAAGATAAAGCCTTAAATTATGTTAAAGGCAGAAATTTATGTTTCGTAACATCTGTTAAAAATACATCAGTAGACTGTGATTGTGGAAATGTTCACAATAACGTTAAAATTATCAAAATTAAGGTAGTTTTTGAAACAGAAGTAAGAGATAAAGAACTGTATAATATCTATGAATATAATGGTATCAAACTATTTGTATTAAAAACTCTAAAGGTCACTGACAATATAAATGTTTATCAAAAGCCAAAATTACTTTTCATGAAGCCAAGATTTGGACTTAAAGGCGTTACAGCTTAACGAAAATAGCAACCATCACAAACTTATAAAAAATATTATGGTTTATTGCCTCAATATCAGAATCTTCGTAGCCTGGGTTTCCATTTCAATAAGATACTGTAACTGTTGGCAAAACTATACTGACGGATATGGGAACTTGTGATCTTTTTCTATATGAGAAACCCTTCCTTACGTTATTTTTGTACTCGTAAACTCTACAAGAATAGTAGTCTTAAAACAGCACTTGACCGTACTACACCATTTATACATAATTTTAATCAATGAACTCTTCTATAAAAATCTTAAAAGAAGAAATTACGCAAATTCCAAATAAATTAAAACATTCCAATATAAACCTTAAAATAGTTCAGAAATCCACTTGTTATATTCAAAAAGATTCAAGCTATTTTCATCCAAATCTAGAATTAAAGAAAAAATATATATTAAAGAGATTTTAATATCAATAAAATAAATGAAAATTGTATACTGATATAGGTTGTATACATATCATAAAGATATCTTGTACTGACTTGAATCGTTTATGATTTCTTCCAAAAGCTATAAATTCTAAACTTGCTTTATTATTCTACGACAGCATACTGATTCTACATTTAAATACATCTCATGTTGAGGTTCAACTGAAAAGGATGATTTTATAGGGAATGAAATAGATCCGTTTAAATACATCTCATATGTTAAGGTTCAACATTCCCCAAGGGTGAATCAGATGCCCTTATCCCTCTGTTTAAATACATCTCATGTTAAGGTTCAACAAAGCAGATCCAGAAGTTTGTGCTAAGGTCTGAAAAATTTAAATACATCTCATGTTAAGGTTCAACTTTTTAAAATAATTTTTTAATGTTTGACTTAACCCTATTTAAATACATCTCATGTTAAGGTTCAACCTAAGATTACCACTAGCTACAAAAGTGCTATCAGAACATTTAAATACATCTCATGTTAAGGTTCAACTAAAATTCAAGTGTAGCATTTTCATGTCCCACTAATTTAAATACATCTCATGTTAAGGTTCAACGAAAATAAAAGTGCAAATTATTCTATAGCCTATTTATTTAAATACATCTCATGTTAAGGTTCAACACAGTTTTCATTCAATCACCTACCAAATACATATCGATTTAAATACATCTCATGTTAAGGTTCAACAGAACCCCTGTAGCAAATCATGCCTTGCTTAAATTATTTAAATACATCTCATGTTAAGGTTCAACCGGATAAATACGGAAAGACTACCGAAGATGTGGGTAATTTAAATACATCTCATGTTAAGGTTCAACCTAAAAATATATATTTAATATTGTTAGGGCTTGTTAATTTAAATACATCTCATGTTAAGGTTCAACTCCTCTATTACGTCCCCTGCCTTTAGATTCAGCAGTATTTAAATACATCTCATGTTAAGGTTCAACCCAAAGTTTAGTACAAGCGTAATTATATCTAAGAGATTTAAATACATCTCATGTTAAGGTTCAACCAATCAATACTGGACCCCATGTAGCAAAGAAATCCTATTTAAATACATCTCATGTTAAGGTTCAACCCAGGCGGTTATGGCAGATAAAAAGGGATTCGAGTATTTAAATACATCTCATGTTAAGGTTCAACATAAACGACAGCACTTATGACTTAAATTACAACAGATTTAAATACATCTCATGTTAAGGTTCAACAAATACCTATAAATACTATCCCCGATACTGCGGGATATTTAAATACATCTCATGTTAAGGTTCAACTATATTGAAATGCGTGCTTACTATGTAAATTATAATTTAAATACATCTCATGTTAAGGTTCAACCTTCCAGGAACTATTTGAGACCTTACTTCTAAAAATATTTAAATACATCTCATGTTAAGGTTCAACGTTAACTTCACTAGTTACATCCTGGTGACCTGCAAAAATTTAAATACATCTCATGTTAAGGTTCAACTAGCTATCTCTGACCTTCTAAAGTTTATCCACGCTATTTAAATACATCTCATGTTAAGGTTCAACAGGCGAGGATCATACCAAAGATGATATATATAAATCATTTAAATACATCTCATGTTAAGGTTCAACTACTTAAATGTGCTCTTTTTTAGTATAATTAAATAGGATTTAAATACATCTCATGTTAAGGTTCAACATTTATAACTACTTTCTATTAAATTATTCGATTTAAATTTAAATACATCTCATGTTAAGGTTCAACCCTTTTTTACGCCACCAATAACCGATGTAGATGCATTTAAATACATCTCATGTTAAGGTTCAACCAAAACAATCCTAAAAGCCCACAGGAGGTAAATTAAATTTAAATACATCTCATGTTAAGGTTCAACGTGCCAGATGCACCAACGATCGCGGTGACAGCAGGATTTAAATACATCTCATGTTAAGGTTCAACAGATGATACAGATACAAGCTTTAATACTAAAGTATAATTTAAATACATCTCATGTTAAGGTTCAACGGATGTTTCATCATATAGCCTTCCATCATCTATTATTTAAATACATCTCATGTTAAGGTTCAACAGGCGAGGATCATACCAAAGATGATATATATAAATCATTTAAATACATCTCATGTTAAGGTTCAACTACTTAAATGTGCTCTTTTTTAGTATAATTAAATAGGATTTAAATACATCTCATGTTAAGGTTCAACTATACATATTTTCAAGATAAGCACCTACCTTTCTTATATTTAAATACATCTCATGTTAAGGTTCAACTTTAAAAATGGCTTGGGCACTAGCAAAAAGAGCCAATTTAAATACATCTCATGTTAAGGTTCAACTATGCCTCTTATGCTCATGCTTGTTTGTACTGCATTATTTAAATACATCTCATGTTAAGGTTCAACTTCCTTATATGTACCAGATCCGAATATGGTATTGTGATTTAAATACATCTCATGTTAAGGTTCAACCAAAGATATGTAATGGGTAGGTGATATATATACTAATTTAAATACATCTCATGTTAAGGTTCAACCAGAGAGAATAGGCTGAAACCCTTATACGCAAAGCTATTTAAATACATCTCATGTTAAGGTTCAACTATGGAAAGATGTTATGTATGGATTGCCAGAAAAGCAATTTAAATACATCTCATGTTAAGGTTCAACACTAAACCTGCTGATTGCTTTAACTACTACAATTTATTTAAATACATCTCATGTTAAGGTTCAACGTATACTGTAAAGGATAATGATTATTTGATTAAAGGATTTAAATACATCTCATGTTAAGGTTCAACCACAGTAAAAAAGCCATTCTTTATTTTTATTATAACCCTACACATATTGAAAATAAAGGCATTTCATAAAAACTTTCCAACCTGCTACGATATTTTTTTATTTCTGCAATAAAAATGTCTACAAACTTACTTATATCAATTAATTATAGAATATTCAATAGTAATGTAGGTTGGAAAAATAATTTATGATATGATGTACTTGTAAAAGTACATTCAAATAGGAAACAACATGTCAATAGAATATACAGCTAATATAATAGTAAAGAAATCTCTATTGAAAAAATAGACATCAAAATGATAGCAATTTTAACTTTTCTTTTTTTACATGATTATTAAACCTTACTACAAAAAAATGAGCAGCCTGTGGGCTGCTATAAAATATAAGTTCTAATCGATAGCTGCTATTTATTAATTATTATTATAGCATATGAGCAGAAATAATCAATACCTTTTTGGTATATTTTATTTAAAAATTAAATTTATACTAATAAGTTTAAAATTAAAATATTAAGCTAATCGAGGTGTATCATATATTAAAATTGAATTGTACAAAATAACCATTTCTTATTTTTTTATTATAAAAAATAAATCAGTACAAATAAAGAATTCCCCAAACACTTTGATTTTTTTAAATAGAGTAAAAAGTGTCTCAATCTATTTCAACTCAAAACATTGAAACACTTTTAAAATTCAACTTGGTTGGAAAAATCATAGTATCAGATTTTCGGTATTATTTACATTTACTCCCAAAGTTTCTTCATCAAAACAACTGTCATTTATAAGTTTTATTATTGTTACAAAATCTGTTCCCTCCACGATCTTGTTCAATTCACTTTTCAATTTTATCAATTTCGAAGGAGTTATAGCTCCCCTAAAAACAGAATTTTGATGATGGTGAAAATATTTCTTACATACCTTAAACACTTTGTTCACCCTTTTTTCATTTACATCATAAAATACAAAGGCGTAATTGAAATTAAAATTTTTCGCCATAAAGCACTGCCCCCCAATTCTTACATCATATTCTTTAAACTAAAAGGTCTAAAATCCTCACCTTCCACCAAATATTTTATAAGCTTGTATCCATCCAATTTTATAGCTGTCTTGTAACTTATCTTTCTCTTGAGTTTTTTATGATCAAAAACACTTTCAAATCTCTGTTCAATAGCTTGTACAAATATCTTCTTTCCTTCTTCGTTTAAAAGACAGTAATTGTACTTTTTATCGAAATGCTTGCTCACCTGAATCTGTTTCGTATTTACAAGTTCAAAAATTGTCCTGTAAACTATAGCCGGTTTGAAAACTTCAGACAGATCAAGGCTTAAGGAAAATCTACCCTCAGAGGGCTCGTGTAGATAGCTTATGGTCTGATTCAAATGGGTGTTGTAAATTTGAGATACGGTCTTTGAATATAAGATGGAATTTCCAAAGGATATAAGTGCATTTATGGGGTTGTCCGGTGGCCTTTTCACCCTTTTATTAAGTATAAAATCCTTAGGAAGAATGTACTTGAAGTTCTCATAAAATTTCTGCCATATCTCACCTTCAATTCTCAATATCTGCTTTATACCCAGATTATCATTTTTCATATATTGGGGAACCTTTTTTCTCATCCACTCAACAGTATCATATACTTCTTTTTTATCATGCCTGTAGTAATGATAAAGTACTTCACATATATTGTCTGCTATACCTTGTACAAATACTTTCGCTATATCATTTCTATTATTCAAAAAAGCTTCTACCTGCTTTATTGTAACTTTACCGCTTACAAGACTTTCTTTAGGATAAAAGCTTCCGCTGTAATATCCATAATAATTAAAAAAATGAATTACCATCCCTGCCTTTGCAGCAAAATCAAGGAACTTGCTGTTTACCGTGATTTCATTCATGCAGTATATTTCTCTTGTGGATTCTATAGGCAAATAAAAATTTCCTTTTTCATTATGAAATAAAACAGAATTGTCTTTTCTCTTGAGTTCACCCATGCTCATCAAATATTTAGTACCGCTGGCCATGAAATTTCACCCTCCTACAATCTATTCTAAATATAACAGTATTCATAATAGGCACACTTCCTGCATCCTTTTACTTTTTTGACTTTAGGAGGCATGTCCTCCTCAAACAATTTTTCCATATTTGAACTCAGCTCTTTTAGCTTCATTTCATTTTCCTCTGTAAGACTTACATATATTATCTTTTTATCCTGCTTGTTTTTCTCCTGGAATTCAATTTTTCCCTCTCTATTAATTCCCTTACCTTTCAACAGGCTGAGATAGAACAACACCTGCCACTTCACCGCCTCTACATCCGCATCGGATTTCTTTATCTCCACCAGATAATCTTTTGTGATCTTATCTATCTTCACGTTGTCTATGGATATTTCTGCATTCTTTTTTCCTTCGGATTTTAATTCATGGGTTATCTTTCCTATGTGAACATCCTCGCTATTGTCCTCCATGTTGATCCTGCTGCCATGAAGCCAGCACTGCCTTTTGCAGTGAAAATAATAATTTATAAGCGTACCATTTATTTTCATATTGAATCACCTCATAATCACATAAACAAATTTGCCTCATCAGGAGTTTGTCCAATAAATATCTCCTGATTGAACCTGCCGTCTTTTATATACTTCTCACCATCTGAAATGTAATATATATCTCCAAGCATATCACTGTATACCTGCGGCATTTCTTTAACTCTATATATAAAATAATTCAACCTGGAATTCACTTGCGACAACTTAACTTTCTTCTCGGCATAATCCATCTTATTATCCATTATAAGGGATTTGTACTCTTCCCAGATTTGATTTCCATCAATTACATTATTTTTTTCATCTTTTATTTTTCTAGACAAAAATATAGTATATTTATCCTGATTATCATCTATCAACTGCATATGCTTTTTTATCTCTTTAAAATCAACATCATTCAATATTTTAATAAAAGCATCATATCCATTGTCATTTAATTCCCTCTTAGCTTCCTCGATTTTAGCTATGACTTTTTCATAATACTTCTCAAAATCTTTCTCTTTCAACAACTCCTGGATCTCCTCACTGGCCAGCGTAAGTTCTTCCTCTTTTCTCACATCTCTTTTATATATAATTTTGCAATCATCAATTTTAAAGAATTTTACCCTGCCAATATTCAGACATGACCTGTTTATTCTTCCCATAAACTGCTCTTCTGCATCTAAAATAGATATGTTTTTATACCCAATATCCATATCTATATCAACTCCGGCTTCAATAATCTGGGTAGCTATTATAATTATTTTCTTATTTTTTTCTTTTGCCTTTTTTATGACCCTGTTTCTGTCTGCTTTATTATCATCAGAAGTAATTATTACAACTTCATGTTTACAATTTTGAGGAAATTTTTTATTAGACTTTATATAATCAAAAAATCTATCTGCCCTTTTTTTGAATATGAATTCAAGCAATATCTTGTCATTGCTTTTACTTTCATACTCTATATCTTTCAACAGGTTTTCAAATTCCTCATCTTCATCCTCTCCCAGATCAATCATTTCAAACTTTACCCTGTCCTTGAAAAATGGATTTTTAAAATAATGATCTCTGTCTTTTATCAAATACACAAAATTGCCCACATCACTGTCTACAAGTTTATTTAATCGCGGCAGCGTAGCAGACATTATTATAATTTTAATATTCAATATTTCTGAATACACACTTAAAAAATTTATTATTTCCTTCCATATGGAATTTTTATAACTCTGTATCTCATCTAGAATTATTACTGAATTGCACAAGTTCACAAGTGGAAAAACCTCTTCCCTGCTTGTACCAAAAAAGGAATCAAACAGCTTTACGTGGGTAGTTATGACAAAAGGATAATTTATGAAGATTCTGTTTATAAAAGACTTATTATAGTCAACCTTTTTCCCGGTATTTAAATCAATTATCTCACTGCAGTCTTCATCTACATCCTTTATTTTTATAGGCGTTATTGAGTTTATTACTGCCAAGTTTTCCTTTATCATGCTGTCATTATTGAATATCTTCATCAATTCATTTTCTGTCTGTTCCACCAGTGTATTGAAGGGAAAAATATAAAATAATTTATTTATGTTTTTATTTGACTTCAGCATCAATTTAGCAAGATTTACAGAAGTTATAGTCTTGCCTCCGCCAGTAGGTGCTTCAAGATAATATATATTTTTACCCTGGTTATCTCTATAAGTTTTCTCGCTTTCAAGGGTTATCTCAGATCTGAGCTGATTTATGCTTGTATATTTTCCATCCTTTACAGGATTTTTCCTATAAGCTTCTATACTTTTAAACGTACTATAACTGTCTACATCCTCGCCAAACTTCCTTTTTAAGCCATCATCTATTATTCCAAGATCATTGATCTTCTCACCATTCATAAACTCAGAAGTGGCATAATAATCCGCTGCTGTAATGATGGAAAATAGTAATTTTGAGTAGATGTATATAACAAAATTCAATTTGTTATTCTTTTGAACACATTCATTCATATAAATTTTTGAACTACTCAAAGAATTATAAATAGCTGATTCTCCTAAAGTTTTCATATTTAAATCAGGATAGTATTCTTCTTTATCATAAGTTTCCTTAAAGTTTTCTAATTCGAATTTATAATATTTCATATCATCAAGATACCCATGATGTTTTGATATTATGTATCCATTCAAATACATAAAATATTTTAAATAGAATTTATCTTTTTCTTCAAAGCCCATACTATTTATCCTGCTGTTAAAATAGCTTACATAAATATACGCTCCAAGAAGGGAATGTTCTGATCCCCCTTCTGAATTATCTTCATAAAACTGATTTAACATTTTATCATATTGAAAAGCTGGATTTATTTTCCCAGCATCATGCATATATACTGTATTTGCTACCATGTCTCTCCACATTAAAATTATATCCGAACTTCTATCAGCAAAAAGTTTATCTTGAAAGTTTTTAAATACATTATCGAGTTTCTTTTCATTACAGATAAATCTCATATATTTATACGTTAAATCTATATGATCGATAAGTTTTTCCCTTCTCTTTTTATTATTTCTATCTCTATGTGCATACATATTTGATATATTATTTACATTTAATTGAAAATCAAAAAGCTTTACCCTATCAAAATACACAATAATTCCTCCTCAATCTCAAAAAAAGCATAAATTATACTTTGTTTCTAAATCTTTATATACACTTATATCCTTTTTCTTTGATTTTACATCCATATTTGTAGCCACAAAATATTCAAACTTATATTGATTCAATTTACTTCCCAATTCAGCAGGAAGATATTCTGCATATTTCCATGCTGTATCATCTTCTTCATTTGGATACTTATTAATATGAAAATATTTACTTTCAAACAAGCTATCAATCTTATTGTAATCTTCAGTTTTTAAAATTTCTGTCTTTTTAACTTCAGTAATATCAGCAAAATGATCGTTTTTACCTAGATAAGGCAAAAATACAGCTTTTTTATGCATGAGCATATCTGCAAATTTTTTTGTAATCTCGTCTATTATAACATAAACCATCCACTTAGGATTTTGCAGCCACTGCTCCTTTACCACAAGATTTCCACCAGCCTCCAAGCTCGCATATCCCACAGAATTATTAAATGTCTGAACTTTTTTTGTTATATAACCATGTGTATTGAGAGGTACTACTGCAATTTTAGAATCTTTAAGCTTTTCATAGAATTCAGGATAAATATTATTTTTAAAATCCCGGCTCTGTACATTATAGCCTCCAAGTCCAAGCACACTTCCAATTATACCGAGAAGGGCTATCTTATGTATATTGCCATATGTAAAATAATAGTAAGTATTCACATCTGGCTTTTTAAAAAATGCAGTTTTTCCAGAAAGCTTGAACCTAACTACTTTCATTATCTAAACCTCTTTTCTTGTAAAAATATTAATTTTTTTAGCTCCTTCCGGTACATTGTTTAATTTCAATTTATAGTCATTATAATAAATCTCTATCTTTTTAATGTCCTCTTTAATCTCCTGTAAAATTTCATTTAATTCTGATGCAAAAGTAATTGTATTTTCCCCATTTTCATCCTTACTAAATTTCATAAACTGAGCTAAATTTGGAAGATAAGTTTTCTCATCTGTTTCTATAAACAATCCAAATTCATTTTCACAACCTACCTTTGAATTGGTATTAAGTGCTGTAGCACCTACAAGAGCACCTTCCTTAAATTTTCTATAATCTTCCTCAGTATATCCTTGTGTAAGCCCCATATCCACATAATCTTTATAAGAAATTGGATTTATATAAAAGGGGTAAAGATAATGGGCTTCATCACTTACAATCTTTGTACCCAAGGTACTTTGATTGGCTTCTTTAGCTTCTTCATTATTCTTTACCTTTCTGTCGCTCCTGAAAGGGGATAATATCTGCTGTTCTTCCGTGCTAGAATCTCCATATACATTGAATCCCTGTCCAATTTGAACTGCACCAGTTATGGATATATTGTTTCCTTCTTCTGCAAAAGTAGTTCCAAAAGATTTCACATCTAATGCAGAAAAAAGATTTTTAATTACATCTTCACTTTTATCTTTTTTTGTGAGATTAGTATTGAAAATCTGGTTATATCTTTCTTCAAGGGACCTTGGCCTCATTTTATCTTTTTCAGTTTTAAATGACTTCATATAAAGAATTTTCTCGCCTAAATCATCCCAATATTTTTTAATACTGTACTTTAAAGCCTTGTCGCTTCCAAATATTGACCCGTCACTTATACTTTTGGGGAATCCACTGAAATCAGCATTCCAGTTTGCCATAATTGATTTTATTCCAATTACTCCATATACTCTGTTCATTTAATTTTCCTCCTCATTTATATTATCATTTTTTTTATCATTGCCATCAGAATCATCTTTAGATTTTTTATATATCAAATTAGGACACAAAAAGCCAGCTATTATAAGATCCTTATTTATTTCTTTTTCCGGTTCATAACCTAAAATCATATAATACATATTTCTAAATTTCACAGAAGGTATAATTGCATAATCATATTTAACAAATAGACGTCGTAATTTTTCCTTTATAACTTTGTCACCTGAAGCATTCAATATAGGATTTATAAAAGAATAATTCTTGTTATTCGATTTATTTAAGCTGTAGAAATACTGCAGCAGCTGTCCTATACAAAAATAATATTCCCTGTCACCATCAATTTCTACCTTGTACTCTATGTCTTTTTTTATATTTATCTTTTCATCCACAAATTTTCTAACATCTTTAATGGTATTCGCCATTTTATCCCCTCCATTTTCATCTCTAAAATAATCCAGCAATGCATGCCTTAAATTAAATTGATTTACAGCCTTATTTATAGTACCTTGATTTATGGAATTGCACAAAAGTTCCAAACTCATCTTATCCCAGAAATCTTTTACGAGAAGTTCTTCGCCTTTATAAAACCAAGTATAAAATCCATATCTATATTTTAAAAGTGACTCTTTTACCTTGCTGTCATTTAATTTTATTTTCTTTGCATCTGTAAACAAATTATTCTCCAGATATTTATTCAAAAATACCTCATTAATAATATCCTTCAATCTTCCCACATTGTTCAAATTTCCCTTAATTAATTTAAAGTCCTTACCTATGCCATTTTTCAATATAGGTGAAATTTTTAAAACTTTCCTAAGCTTATACTTATAATTGGTTATGGAATCACAGTCGGTAATTTCAACTTCTTTTCCCTTATTGAGCCTAAGAAAATATCCCCTAAAATCTTTTTCTCTATTTTTCTTGCTTTCAATTTCATCCTGTTCTGCATATATATAATTTTTACCATCAGATGCACAATTCATAAGATAATCAAACAATTTTTTCTCCATAAAAATTTTCTGCGAATCCACAAGCATCGGCAGTCTGCATTTTCTTGTCTTATTATCAAGGTAAGGTTTTTTAGAATTCATTCCCATATTGAAATCTGGCAGTCCATAAATTTTACTATTTATTTTTACATTGTAATCTGTCTTATTATAAATATTAGGTATAAAATATCTCTCACTCTCCTTTTTATATTCGCCTAAATCTGTGTCATAAAAAAGCTTAATATATGTTTTGTCAAGTTTAACGTCATCTCGTTTCGAAATTTTAAATATATTTCCTTTTATCCAATTTTGTATTTTATTTATCAACTCTATATCCGGTTTTCCATACTTTTTCTCAACTTGTAAATAAAGCTCCATGCTTTTTGGTTTTTTATATTTAGTTTCAGGATTTTTTAGTACTCTATAATAGCCATCAATAATTTCATTATTCAATTTTCCCTTAATTTCATCAAGATTTTCCTTTTTCACATAAAAGCTATACATATTATTACTATGTATTACTTTTTTACGGTCAAGAGCTTTATCTACATTCAAACCACTTAAATAATCTCTATTTACAAAGTATTTATAAATTTCTTCTGTTCTATCAGTATCTTTATCTACATGAAATATTTTCAAATCTCCTGAAGTATTTTTTAAAGTGAATTTTATATAATCTCCTGGAGTAAGAATATAATTATCTGCAACTAAATCTTTGCCACATTTATCATATTTGTCATATTCACTGATAAATACATCATAAATTTCATTTATCAAATACAATCACCTCCAAATTATCTGATATATTGGTAATTCATGAACCCATATCCTCTTGGGCACATATCAGCTAGGCCTGTCCCGAGAAGCATATAGGCAATACTTTGAGCATCATTATTTGTTTCAACATTTAGAGTTACCTTATCCCCAAGAATTCTCTTCCTCTTGAAATCAACTGCTATAGGTTTTTTATTATCTATTTTCATATAGCTGAACAATTTTAAATTTTTGTCCAGGCACTCTCCCGTTAAAACCTCATATTTTTTTATACTGGTTGTCCTTATGTATTCAAAAAATTCATCCTCAGTATATCCATTTCTCCAATATATAATTTTTTCACTGCCCGGCATTTTCACCATCAGGGGAGTTATACTATAAATTCTATCTATAGGTCTTTTATATATATCTTTGTCTTGGCATATGAGCACTTTTACTCTTGATGTATATTCATTTGCTAAAAATTTTAAAAAGTGATCTCTTAATTTAAAACCTATACATCTCAATTGGAAATTATATATACACCCTTTTTCATATATTTTGGTTTTCATATTCAACGGATACAGGCTGTTAAAACAATAATTTTTCATTTTATTCTCTTCATGAAAATTCTTTAAATCTTTATTCCTATAAAAAGATTTGTCGATTAATTTACTCAAATCTTCCAAAGTTTCTTCTACTGTAATATTTTGTAGAATATACACTTTAACATTTACCTCATGTACCTCCATAATCCGCCTCCATTTAATTGTATTTTATATAATTAGTAGTAATTAACTTATATAATATTCATTCGATTTTTTTGCGAAAAATCCTGCACAAAATATTATTTTTTTACAATATGAATGGAAATTATTTCTATAAACTGCAGAATCTTTCATATAAATTTTTATTGTAAATTAACATAAATTATTTTTTAAATGTTATGTTTATATTTTCTATTGAATTTACAATACATAGAGTAAAGGCAAAAATTAAATTCAATATAAATATGATCATTTTCATTCCTCCATAGGCTTTCTTTATATTAATACTATATGATTATAAATTCAAAAATGTTATTAAAGTAAAGTTGAATAATATAATATTTATCAAAATACAATTTTTTATATTTTACAACACTTGTTGAGGTTCAACTCAATTAAACGCTTTATTAAAGTAAAGTATTTAAATACATTCAATGTTGAGGTCCAACTATTTCAACTTCTTATTTAAATCTAAATAAGTACATAATTTCCCTTATTTTTAAAAATAGTTTATGCATCTTTCTATTACTAAACAGCCTTAGGTTCTTAACCAGAACTACTTCTACTGATTATTTTAATTGCCTATCTTATATAAAAGATAATATCAATATTATGAATATTTCTTCCTTCTTTCAACTATTTTATCTTTAAGCTTATTCAAGGTATCCACATATTTGTCTTTTATATTTTCACTGATTTCCATAGAAATACTCTCACTATACATATATAATGTAAAATTTCTGTCCTTAAGCATATTTATCCATAACTTTTCATTTTCAATTAATCCTGACGAAAATGCTTCTTTCAGTACAGATTTGGGAGAGTTTAATTCCATTAGTCCTTCATCTTTGAAAACCTCTTTCAAAGTTTTCCATGCCAATTCAAATGTAAACTCAAACCTCTGGATTAATCCATACCTTAAAAGTTCATTTTTCCCATCATATTGCAGCAGTCCCTTATCCAGTTTGTTTAATGCCTTAATAAAGTTATTTATAGTATCTCATATTAAGGTTTATCCTATATAAAATAACTACTTCTTATTTTTATTATATATCTTAAAAACTCATAGATAAAGTGTTATTTTTAAATTTTCCCATATATTCTTTATTTTTGAAGATAAATATATAAGATCATATAGACTTTAGTTTAATCCACTAATAAAATATACAGATCCTTTATAAATCCGGGATAGCCTCATTCAACCATTTGATAGTTTTAAGATATGAAATAGCCAGATCCTCTTTATCAAGATCAAGATAAGCTGCCATGATTATACTTCTTTCCCATTCTCCTCTTTGATACGCAATAGCTATATCAAGTATTTTACTGTAGTAATTTTCTTTCCTACCTAACAATGCATATTTAACTTCCTGTGGTACCATCAGCTCATCCAATATCTCATACAATGGTTTTTGTAAAATCACATCCATGAGAGACATAATTCCTGTCAAATATGCATTAAACTGATATTGAGATGATTTTTTACTTTTCTTAGCCAACAACTCTGAAAATTCCGCTCTAAGCAGAGATTCAATCATAATTATTGAGGGCCTATCATTACATATGGGCTTCATACACACAAAATATATCCATTTTTTTATATCTCTCTCACCTAATAGAGTTATAGCTTGTCTTATGGAAATAATCTTGTCTTTAAAAAAATACTTTGCAGAATTTATCAATTTTAATATATCATATGATAGTGAAACGTCTTTTTTTATTAAATTTTCAACGCTTTCTATAGAAAATTCTTTAGAATTCAATTCTTTCAGCAGATTTAAATAGATTACTTTATTTACAGGTATTTTTTTACCCTTTATTATTTGTGGTTCACTAAAATAATATCCTTGGAAATAAGAATATCCTAGTGATACTGCCTCATCAAAATCTTTCAATGTTTCAACTTTTTCAGCTAGAAATTTTAAATTTGGATTTATACTTTTTACTGTATTTATCACTTTTTTTCTCTCGGCTCCCTTGGTTATAAGAAAGTCAACTTTTATAATGTCAACTAATTCAATAAGTTCAACATACTCATCATTAAATACGAAATCATCCAGTGCAATTGTAAATCCACTTCTTTTTAATATTTTACAAGACTCAATAATTTCTTCTATAGGGTTTACATTTTCCAGAATTTCTATTACTACATTTCTAAATGAAATAATAGAATACAAATCTGATTTTAAAACATTTTTTGTAAAATTTATAAAAGCTTTTTTGTTTCCAACAATCTTGTACATTCCGATATTAATTAAAGTATTTTGTATTACTTTAATAGTGGCTTCATCCCCATCACTAAAGTTATATCTATTGCTCCTGTCATTACTCCTGAATAGAATTTCATATCCTATTATGTTTCCTGATTTATCCATAATTGGTTGTCTTGCTAAAAAAGTATCCATTTAAACTTAAACGCCTCCCAATTTAAAAAATACCAGTTACTAATAATTGAGATCCTATACCTATTATCTACATTTCTACTATTAAATTTAAAATATAGATTAATATATTATCGACTTTTGTACCAAAAAATGAACAAATTATCCAGAGTTCAAAAAATTTTACATTAATCTTAAAACAATTAACATTACAATTTTCACAAGTGACTTTATAGTACTAATTAAATTTAATTCTATTATATTATTATAACTTTTTATGTTAAAATTAAATGGTCAAATAAAAAGGAGAACGAAACTAATGAAAAAAGAATTTTTTAAACTCGCAGTTATATTAGGAATTTTAGCTGGATTAGGACCACTTGTAACTGATTTATATATTCCATCTCTCCCAACTGTATCAAAATTTTTTAATGCTTCCACTTCAATCACTCAATTAAGTTTGACTACCAGTTTGCTTGGCCTGGCCATTGGACAAATTATTATTGGTCCTATAAGTGATAAAACAGGAAGAAGGAAACCTCTAATTTTATCATTGATTATTTTTACATTCTCCTCCTTGCTGTGTCCTTTAACTTCATCAATTTATGTTTTCATTTTGATGAGACTTCTACAAGGCCTTGCAGGAGCCGGCGGCATTGTCATATCAAGAGCCATGGCAAGAGACATTTATTCTGGGAAACTTTTAGTACAATTTTTTTCAATGCTCATGCTGATAAATGGAATTGCACCTATAATCTCACCTGTACTAGGTGCACAGCTTCTTAAATTTGTCAATTGGCAAGGTATATTTTACATACTCGCAATTTTAGGTCTTTTATTATGCATAATGGTATGGGCAGGTATAAAAGAAAGTTTATCGATTAATATGCGTTCAATTGGAAATTTGAGAAATAACTTTGTAGGATTAATCCATCTTTTTAAAGATGAGATTTTTATAGGATACACTTTTATTCAGGGCTTTATTCTAGCTGGAATGTTCGGATACATTTCGGCATCACCATTTGTCATTCAAGATATTTACGGTCTATCTGCCCAGCAATTCAGCTTATGTTTTGCCATTAATGGATTGGGAATTGTCACTATGACTCAGGTCACAGGACATCTTGCAAAAAAAATTCCCCTCAATAAAATCTTGGGCGTAGGATTGTTTATTTCTCTTTTAGGAAGTTTGGTGCTGTTTGGTATGACAATTATAAATGGTCCATTAATTTCTATACTAATTCCACTTTTTATCGTAATATCCTCCGTCGGCACCATTACAACAACTACAGGTTCACTGGCAATGGAACCCAAAGGTGACGAAGCCGGCAGTGCTTCTTCTCTACTGGGATTCATGCCCTTTGCCTTGGGTGCAATAGCCTCTCCACTAGTTGGGATAGCTGGAGAAAATACATCTGTTCCCATGGGCATTGTAATTTTATTTTGCAATGCAGCAGCAGCTTTGATTTTTATTTGTATTATTTCCAAGCACAAGAAACAATTGGAGGTTTAAATAATTACTACTGTTTTAAAAAAATATGATCTGTCCTATATCCTATATATAGACAGATCCATCTATTAAATGTTTGACTCGTTATTTTATACGTTCAAATACTTTCCTGAATTAAAATATCTTTAAATCATATTTTTTTCACAAGACATATAAGTTTTGTATTATCAAACTTAAAATGTCTATAAAATTCAATAGCCTGGGTGTTATATTTATCAGCCAAAAGCTGTATCCTCTTTGCTTTCTTCAAAATTGCCCAATTTTGTATGTTCAAAAGAAGTTCTCTTCCAATAACCTTGCCTTCTATAAACTCTGTTAACTACTACATCTTCTACTAAAACATATGCTGCTCTTTCAGCTGTGGAGATCAAAATTTGTCCTGAAATCATCCCTACAACTCTGCCATCTAAATCTGCCACAAATATACGCCTGTTATTTGAATCTTCCAGCATCATTTCCAATCCCTGCTTTTGTTTCCCATTATCAAAAACAAAATTATCTTCAATTAAAAAAAGTTCTCTCAACAACTCAATCAGCATATTAATATCATCTTTATGGGCTTCTCTTATAATTAAATTATTTTTCAAAACAAGATCCTTTTTCCAATTCATTACAGACTTATCAAGTCTAATATTTAAACTCTAAGCTTCCATATTTAAAAAGATGAATTCGAGGTTAAGAAAAAAGCTATTAAAGAATTTAAATACATCTTATGTTAAGGTTCAACCTTGCGTTATTGCAGCAGCTACAGGAATGCGTGATGGATTTAAATACATCTTATGTTAAGGTTCAACTCTTTGTTTTTGTTTCCATTTCATCATTCCTCCTCATTTAAATACATCTTATGTTAAGGTTCAACATATCCGCAACTACCACTGGACCAGCAGTAAATACATTTAAATACATCTTATGTTAAGGTTCAACTTAGTACAATAATTTTGCAAAGGGCTTCCACATTTTATTTAAATACATCTTATGTTAAGGTTCAACAATATCAAATAAAAACTTACCAACCAATATTTTATAATTTAAATACATCTTATGTTAAGGTTCAACCTAGAAAGGAGAAATAACGCAAAAGTGAAACTATCATTTAAATACATCTTATGTTAAGGTTCAACGAGATTATGAATTCAAAGGCGAAACGGATGTAATTGATTTAAATACATCTTATGTTAAGGTTCAACTTTTAGAAGCAATATTAAAAGGTAGATGATTATATAATTTAAATACATCTTATGTTAAGGTTCAACGCAGAAGAATTATAAAAATGTTAGTAAATACAAATAATTTAAATACATCTTATGTTAAGGTTCAACATAATCACAACCCGTGTTTATTTATCATATCGTCAAATTTAAATACATCTTATGTTAAGGTTCAACCCAGATAATTGGTAAGTTACAGGATAAAGTAAATGTATTTAAATACATCTTATGTTAAGGTTCAACTATCTTACTATAGAAGAAGTCGAAGGCATGACACTATTTAAATACATCTTATGTTAAGGTTCAACTTATATACCTAATATGGTTAAATCCAGAAAAAAAGAATTTAAATACATCTTATGTTAAGGTTCAACCTGAGCTGGAACAATGTTTCCGGAGCAGATAGTTACATTTAAATACATCTTATGTTAAGGTTCAACCAGAACCCCTGTAGCAAATCATGCCTTGCTTAAATTATTTAAATACATCTTATGTTAAGGTTCAACCTATGAAAAATAACCATTCTTTATTTTTATTATATGCCTTAAAATCGCATAAATAAAGAGTTCATCTGAAAATTTTCCAGTCATTTTTAGTTTTCCGAAATCAATATAAAAAAGCAGCATAAAGCTTTGTAAACCAACGGTTTTTGCTGTCTTCATTCATAAATTAGGTTGGAAAATATGTCTACAATATTTTTAAGTATAATTATATAAAAACATGAGAAAATTCTCTGCATAGTAATTTACTTAATGTTTTATTTATAATCCCAAGGAGTAAACTGTCAGAGAATAGCTTACTTCTTTATTTCAACGCATCCAAAACCTTGAGAATTTTTTGACCCAATTCCAGCATTATAAGCTATATCCATAAGTTCCTTTGAACCTTCAACTAAAAATTCTCCATCCCATCCTTTTATAACATAATCCTTATAAATGACTACTCTTTTCTTTAGCTTTTTTGTGTTAAGAGGACTTATGGAAAAATCATATTTTATGGGCATCTTATCATAATAAGCTTCATAATTTATGTATTAAATTTTTTCTTATAAGTTCACTAAATTCACGTTCTAGAGGATTGTAATAATAAGTTTTATTTCCTGCATAATTTTTGAAAGTACTGTACATAACTATGGAAGACTTTGTGTAAACTTCTTCTCTCTCAGAAATCCTATTATGTACAGTCTCAATTGAATCTACTTCCACAATCTATATCAATGAACAATGATGCGACATAATAAACACAAACTTAAAATGTCAAAATGATATTGTAACTGTATCTCCTACAGTCAATTATTCACACTATACCGAGTACTTCCTTTATATAACCAAAAATGTAAAATCAGCCTTGGGGAAACAGTTATCCAGCAACACATACCTACCTTTTACAATCAAAGTAGATGCTCTGAAATTAAATGAAGACAACAATAACGAAACCCATAAACATAAAAAAAGAAATAAAATATAGCTGTCTTTGACAGAACATGTTGATGGGGCTTATTTATTGGATACTCAGGCAGAATTTAAATACCAGTATATTAAAAACAATATATGATATAAATATCAACACATCTCCATCAAATATAATAGAAAGCAATATAAAAAGATCCTGGCTCATTGAGGCTATAAATTCTGGAAGTACAACAATAAATCTAGAAGAACTTCAATTTGGAAAAGATATGACACAATATTCAAGCAAGTTTCGTCTAAATATCAACGTAAATTAAAATAATTTAAAAGAACACCCGCTTGCACAAGAATAGAAAGGTTGGAAAATATCATATTATAATTATAAATTTCTCTGTAAACCATCTTATATAATTTACAAGACTATTCATATATTCAGGGCTGTCATAGCAATGATCGGAACCTTTAACAAGCTTGAGTAGAGTTTTTCCTGAAATTATATCTTTCAAAATTATAGAATATATTGGTGGTACTGATTTATCTTCATCTCCATGTACTATAAGTGTATTTTGGCAAACATTCTTTGCACATTGATAAAAATTATAGTTGAATATATCATCTACTACATTTTTTTCTATCACCTTGCCATCAATATCAAATAGACCGTATTCCATAAATTTTTGAAGTTTCTCTCCCCTTATCTCACGTATGAATATATCATACAAATTCATTGCAGGGCTTACAAATATTGTATTTCTTATTTCCTCACGGTGCTTGCTGCATAAAACAAGTGAAACAACTGCTCCCATACTAAATCCAAGAGTATTTATATTGTTCTGATCTATATAATCAAGCTTCTTGACAAATTCAAGTACATTTTTACAATCTTCAATTTCACTGGATAAAGTCATATTCTTAAAATCTCCATCACTTTCCCCACTTCCAGTAAAATCAAATCTTACAGATGCTATATTAAGCTTTTCCAGGCTTCTTTCTATTTTCACGAACATAAAATTGTGTTCCATTCTGTTCCCTGAAAGTCCGTGGCAATATATGATGCATGGAACTTTTTCGCTGCATTCCGGCCTGTTTATGATTCCCCTTATATTTTTTCCATACAAATTTTTTACTACAAAATTCTCTATCACAAAAATCCCCTCATTCAATTCCGGTTCTTATATTATCTATACATGAATGGTGTATACCCTTCTTCTCCATAACATCTACAGTTTTTTTGTAGTCATAAGCAAATTCTATAATTTCGCTATTTACCTTATTTTTAGATATATCAACAAGCATATAAGTTCCATTAGGCCTTCCTATTTTGGGTTTTCCTATGCTTCCATCGTTTAAAAGTATTTTTGATCCATAATTTTTTTCATATGGTATATGAGTATGCGCACAGATTAAAACATCTTCATTCAAATTTTTCATTACCTCTTCAGCCTGTCTTGATCCTTCTGTTAGATACTCATTTATAGCTCTAGTACTTCCATGAACAAATCTAAATTTTTTATCATTGAATTCAACGACCAGCTGTCTTGGTACAGACGCCAGATATTCTCTATTTTCAGCTTTCAATTGTTTTGCCGCCCAGGGCATGCAAAATTTATTGGCCTCATTGTCTCTTATATAATTGAACTTTCCCTCTAAAACTGCGGCATCATAGTTTCCAAGTATATTCAATATATGTTTCTCTCGTATAAGTTCAACAACTTCATTAGGATAAGGACCATATCCAACAAGATCTCCAAGACATATTATAGTGTCAACCTTTTTATCTTCTATATCATGAAGTCCTTTTTTCAATGCCTCCAAATTTCCATGTATATCTGAAATAATTGCTATCTTCATTTTAATCACCTGTTTTTATAATCTACTTAATAAAGATTATATCATATATTGGCAGTTCAATTAAATGCACATATAGATTCTATCGGCTAGAGTAAGTTTTTCCGGATGCCAGCTTCTTAGAGGACAATCCATAGTCTTATAAGGTATACTGAATGAATGTATAAATTTATTAAAAAAATCATCAAGCCACGGTGGTGTCCAACTTCCAGATCTACATATGTGAATTGCCTCTATTTTCATGTCTGATATATGTTCTAATTGTGTATAGTTTACATTAAACTTGTTGTTTATTTCAGAAAATTCCTCTTTATACTCCATTGTATATGGACTATAGATTATATTTGCACTTTTTATAATATTGTTCTTTAACAATTTCCCAAGCCAGTTTGCACAATTAACTTCAAATTCAAGTGATTTAATGCCACCATATCCCAAATCCGAATGTGCATCAACATTAATAACACTTTCACACTTGTTTTTTAATGCTATATCATAGGAAAATTTGTGTGAATCAGAAACATACATTTTAATATTTTTTCTCAATTTAAAATATTTTCGCATATTGCAGATAAACCTATACAATTCGTTACCTACTCTTATAGATTTTTCTATATTATTTCCATGTCTTTTACTTTCAAAATATCTCTTATACCATATGAGCATAATATTCCTTTTATTTTCAATGTAAGATCCACTCCAACTTTCTTTTATAGGAATGAAATAATCCCAATCTATACTCAAAAGAGTTTTAGACATAAAAAACACCTCTTATATATAATGTTACAATAGTTATTTCTATTTAGAGGTGTTTTTTATATTTATTTACAATTTATTAATAATCTATAAAGATAAAATATTTATGGCTTTAATACTACTTTTATCGCTTCTCCTGATCTTGTAAGCTCTATGCCCTTCCTTATATCTTCCAGCGACAGTTCGTGAGTCACGTACCTGCCTGCCTTTAATCTATGGGAAGCTATAAGGGAAAAAGCCTTGCTGGCCTGCAAATTACTATATCCATAATGCCCCACCAATGACAATTGATTATAATGTACAACATTTGTATCAATCTCAGTCAATTTTCCTTTTGGAACTCCTCCAAAGAATACAACCGTACCTGCCTTGCATGCCATTGATACAGCCTGTTTCTGTGCATCCGTTGACGGGCAGGCCACTATTACCTTTTCTGCTCCCCAGCCGCCTGTTATTTCTCTGACTCTTGCAACCGGGTCATCTTTACTTGAATTTACAAGATAATCGGCTCCAAATTCCTTTGCCATTTCAAGTCTGCTCTCAGACTGTTCAATTGCTATTACTGTTTTTGCCCCCCTTATTTTAGCCAGTTCGGTATGAAGGCTGCCTATCGGCCCCATTCCAATAATAGCTACAGTATCCCCCAAAGTTACCTTCACATTTTCCTGGCAGGCATATACTGATGACAGCGGCTCGGTCATGACAGCTTCTTCATAGGAAAGATCATCCGGAATAAGCAGTGGAAGCCCCTTGCTTAATATCTTTTCAGTGAGAAGCATGTATTCTGCATAGTCTCCCTGTATCTGAGTACCAATGACAACAAGATCATCACATAAACCGTCCAGACCAAGTTTACAAGGCCTGCAGTCATGACAAGGTACTACTGGTGAAACAAATAGTCTGTCTCCATTTTTAAATTTTGTTACGTTTTTGCCTGCTTCAACAACTTGTCCGGTTATCTCATGCCCAATTATCTGTGGATATTTCACTTTATAATGTCCAAAAGTAATCGTCCTTATATCGGAACCACATAATCCTATAGCCTTGATATGGAGCAGCACATCATTGTCTCCACATATAGGTTTATCGACTTCCTCCAGTGAAATATCGTCAGGTCCCTTGAGTACCAATGCTTTCATTCTTTATTCCCCCCATAAGCTTTCATCCTTTTAAATATTTATTTACCTGATCATCTCCATTTCTTACTAATTACTTATAAATTTGTTTCAATACATTTCTTACATCACCCAGTGAATTAAAAACAAGCGTGGGCTGTATTTCAGAATCATCCAGATCATGAAGCTTTGCTTCACCCGACAGTACGAGGATGGTTACAGAATTGTTTCCCTTCCCAATGGCTATGTCGGTATAAAGCCTGTCTCCTACAAAGGCAATTTCCTCCTCCCTTAATCCTGTGTCTTCAAGAATATATTTCAAGGTATGGCGGGAGGGCTTTCCGAAAAATTCAGGAACTCTTCTTGTTGAGGCTGTAATCATTGCACATATGGAACCGCAGTCCGGTATGAAACCATTTTCAGTAGGGCAGTTGAAATCGGGATTCACTCCAAGAAATACGGCTCCATTTCTTATAAATTCACAGGCCCTGGATATATTTTCATATACAAGTGATGTGTCAAATCCCGCAACAACCACCTCCGCATCATCTGCAGCAAGATTTATTCCTGCCTCCCTGAAATCGGCTTTCAGGTATTCATTGCCAAGGACAAATATCCTCCTGTCCGCCATGTTCTGTTTTATATAATTTATTATTACCTGATTTGAAGTGAGCATCATGTCGTCCGTTAGCTCATACCCCATTTTCCTGATTTTGTTTACATAAAATTGTGAATTTTTAGAAGAATTATTTGTGAAAAACTTGAACTTGATATTGTCCTTCGTCAGTTCTTCAAGAAATTCCATGGAACCCTCCAGTATTTTGTCTCCGAGATAAACAGTTCCATCAAGATCGAGGATAAAGCATTTTACTCTTTTCAAAATATCTTGCGTCCTGTCTGTCATATATACTATCTCCCCCTTTCAATACAACCTTTTATTCAGACTGTTTCTGAAACAGAATTCAATTGTAATAAATATCTGCTACATAGCCGGCTGCCTCATCCAGTTTGCCTATATCTTCAAGGAGTTGAAAGATTCCGTATCTCTTGCGCATGTCCTTTGCAGCAGCAAAACTTTTTATAAACAGTTCCCTGTCTATTCCTATATCCCGTGGATTCCATACGGCACCGCATTTTTTCAGGGTTCCGATTATATTTTCCGGCTCCGGAACGTTGATACTGCATATCTTTTTTATGTCCTCCCATTTCTCAAGTATCCTGTCCATTTGAGCCTTTCTCTTTTCGGGTTCAAAATTGATGCTGTCCTGTTTGAATTCAATGATGTTTTCGGCACTTCTTGTGAACACATCTTTTATATTCTGCGTCCACTTGTCTCTGTCAAGATACAGATAATCACCTTTTTCAAGTACTTTATTGATGTCAATTCCTGCTGCATATTTGTATGCATAAGCCACAATTCCAACGCCCACACCTACGGTATTGCCGTGAGTCCACTTTTCTTCTTCACCCCTGTTCATAAAAATCATTTCATAACAGTGTGAAAGCTGATGTTCTCCGCCGGAGGCCGGCCTTGATGCACCCACCATACCAATGGCAATTCCGGACATAATCAGTGCATCCGTTATATTCTTCACAGTTTCAGCCTTCCTGCCTGTCAGGCCGGAGGCAGCCTCCTCGCATTTTTTAAGAGAGGTCATGACCAGATTTTCCACCTCACTGCAGAGGTATTCTCCATTTAATACATTTGCAATATGCCAGTCTGCAAGTGCAGTGTATTTGCCGAGAATATCTCCGAGTCCCGCCTGGAGCATCTGCATGGGCGCCTCCTTCATTATATCTGTGTCCCCAATTATGGCCCTTGGATATGCTGCATCATAGGTAACCTTCACGCTGTCGCATATGAGAGGCGAAACTACTGAAGCATATCCGTCCATGGAGGGTGCCGTGCCAACAATTACATAGGGTATCCCCACCTTGTAGCTCAAAAATCTTGAAACATCGTTGATAACCCCTGAACCTACTGCAACAACAAGCTCCGTATCCTTCGGTATTTCAAGGAGCAGCCTTCCAAGGGCTGTCTCATCGGGTATCAGGTGTTCCTTGTCAAATAAATACCTGCTTACTTTAAATTTGTCCTTTAACAGCTTTTCAACTTTTCTCCCTGCCACTTCAAAGGTATGGACATCCTCTACAATAAATATTCTTCTTCCTTCATAATCCTTTATTATATTTGGGAGTTCATCTATGACACCACTGCCCACCTTTATATCATCTATTTCCACCCTGTGAGTCCTGCCGCATGAACACTTGTACTCAAGTCCGGTCATTTCTTCTACACTAAAGCTTGCTAAATCCTTCATTTCTTACCCTCCTTCGGCTTTATCTATCTGCACTGCAACAGCAAGAGCATTTCTGCTCCTGCTTGTAAAAATGCTTAACACTATACTGTTTCCGTTTCAAAATCTGCCCATGGGATATCAGCTGCTGCAGCACCATGGTTTATAACATTGTCAATGTGTATTAGCAATGGAAAATCACTAAGCCTAACAACTCCTCTTTCTGCAAGCTTCCTAACTGCACGTGCTGTACGGGTGGCAATTACTATTGATTCAAGAGTTACTCCCTGTAATTGGTTCATAGCTTCTTCCATGGAAAAGCCCCGTCCAAGTAGAGTTCCAATTTTACGAGTACGTCCACCAAATACAGTTACATAAAGGTCACCGGCAGATAAGACAATGTTTTCTTCTCCACCACCTACTATCTTAAGAAGATGCTTCATTTCTTTTACACCCTGTCCAAAAAGTCCAGCCTGTGAATTATAGTGCTCTATTCCTGAACCATCGCGTCCAACGGCTAACCCAATGGCGAATGATACTCCAAGTGCATAAGCATTTTTAAGTGCAACTGCACACTCAACACCTGCAACATCCCTAGACAGACTGATGTGATAATATGAAGTTTCAAGCAATCCTTTAAGCATTCTAAGAGTATCTATATTCTCCCCACAAAATGTAACAGCAGAATGATCTTTATCGGCAAGTTCATAGCTAGTACATGGACCACCTATGGCATTAATGGAAAGCTTTTTATTGGAAACAAGCCTGCTTTTAAAATATTGTGGATAACTAGTCAAATTTCCATCTTTCTGGTCAATCATTCCTTTTGTTATCGAAAGAACGGGAATATCTTCAGGTATAATAGGCAGTATATTTTCTGCAAACCAATCAACTCCAAAGCTACTAACCCCGCATATCACAACATCGGCTCCATCCAGTGCCTTATTCACATCATCAATTTGATAGTATTCAATTCCTGTTTCAGGCAACTGACGCTTTAATGTAGAATGAAATGCTGTATCCCTTAATGTATCTATTATCTCTCTATCCAATGGACTGCCAACCAATCTTACCTTGTTTCCATTCTCAACTGCCGGGAAAGATAGTGCAGATGCCATTTGTCCTGATCCAATAACTGTTATAATTTTCATAGTATTACCTCCATATTTAAATTAAATCTATATTAACTGAAATATCTTTACTACTATCCAATTGAGGAAGTTTCCTCCAAGATCCAGACTCGAAATAGTGGACGTTCCTTTAGGCATGGTAAAATGTGCCTGTTGTGCCATCATCGTATGGAATGGCGCAATATTGGTTGCCATAAGAAGTACAAATGCCATAACTATGGTTCCTGATATGACAGAATGAACTATATTGCCTTTAGCTGATCCTACTATAAACGCTACATAGAAGCATATAGTTGCAAGATCCCCAAATGGAAGAACCTGATTTCCCGGTAGAATAACTGCTAAAAATATAGTTATAGGAACAAGTACCAGTGCTGTAGCCATTACTGCTGGATGTCCAACTGAAACAGCCGCATCCAACCCTATAGTTATATCTCTTCCTTCTCCAAGATTTCTCTTCTGAAGAAAGTTCTTAACTGACTCTGACAATGGGATTAAACCTTCCATAAGTATTTTTACCATACGCGGCATAAGCAGCATAACAGCACCCATAGAAATACCCATCTTAAATATTCCACCAATATCATAACCTGCAAGTGCACCTATAATTATTCCTAATACTAATCCAAGCATCATAGGTTCACCAAATACACCAAATTTCTTCTGAATGCTTTCAGGATCTGCATGTAATTTTGTAATTCCAGGTATCTTGGCAACTAATTTAACTATTGGAATACCTATAAGTCCACATGCTGCAGTGGAGCCTGTCGGCAGTGAAACTCCTTCAAGTCCAAAAAAATCTTGAACCATTGGAGCAGTTTTATCAGCAATTTTCAAAACTGCTATTTCATACAATATTGCCGCTAAAATGGCAAATATCCAATTTCCGCCCGTCAAAACGTACACCGTAGCTCCTGCTGCTGTGAAGTGCCAATAATTCCAAATATCAACATCCAATACATTTGTAAGCTTTGTAACCAGCATTCCCAAATTGACTAACATGGCAATTGGTATCATAATTGCCGCTATAGGTGATGCCCAGGCTATTGCTGCTGCTGCCGGCCATCCTACGTCTATAATACTCAGGTGCAGTCCGAAGTTTGATACCATTTTCTGTGCTGCTTCTCCCAATCCTCCTGCACCTGTAAGTAAACCGATTACCAGATTGATACCAACAAAGCCAATTCCTATAGTTATACCGGATTTAAACGCTTTCTTTATACCTTGTCCAAATATTATTCCTATTATAGTAAGTATTATAGGAAGCATAACTGTTGGCCCTAAGTTTATAATATACTTCACTGCAGATATTAACATATTAATCCCCTTCTTTCCCTTTTTTTGTAAAACATTATATTTAAAACTATTAATCCATTGAATATGCTATAATTAATTTGTTAACAATATTACGCATAAGTTATCTCTGTTTTAGCTGAAAGTTAGAAAAGATAACTTATGTGCTTTTTATGCTTCTAATATATCAATAATTTGTTTATCAATTTTTTCTGTATTTATATTTGTAAGATAATTCATTCCCTTTATTACTGGCATCTTATATTTTCTAGGAACTATGGTAGTAGTGACCAATAGATCTGCCTGGTCTTCATAACCTGCAACTTCTGCTATCTTGCACTGGATAACTCTTGCGTTTAGCTTATTATCCTTAATTAGCTTTTCAACTCTCTCACAAACAACCGTTGAAGTAGCTATACCTGTACCACAAGCAACTAAAACAAGTTTTCCTTTTTCACCTGACATAATTTTCATATCCTTTCTTAATATATATTTATTTAAACTTCTTGCAAAATTTCTGCAAGAATTAAATATCTTTTAATTATTTTTAATTGACATATTTGTCAATATTTTGTAAATACTGTCTACATCATCTTTTTCGAGTATACTTTTCATCATTTTTTGGTTTTGAATTAAATTCATTAACTGCTGAAGCATCAGAATTTGACTATGTGGTTTATTCAATGCCATAGTAAATACAATTTTTACATCTACATCCCCGTCTCCATCCATACACTTAAATTTAACTGGATCTTTTAAGGTTATCATTGCAATTGCAGGATTCAGTACATGTACCGCATCTGTATGTGGTATAGCTACATTGTACTTTCCAACTCTAAGTCCTGTAGGAAATACCTTTTCTCTTTTAACTAATCCATTTAGAAATGAATCTTTTACAAAATTCTTAGAATACAACAAATCAAAAGCTGCTTTAAATACATTCTCATTGGTTTTAGCTTCTAATTTATTTATTATTAAATCCTTTCTTAGATATTCTTTTATATTTTCTATCATGGTTATATTCTCCTCTCCAAAGCTACCCGAAGTCTTATTAACGTTTTCATTATTTTATAAAGCAATTAGCTTGCCAAACCATACGGACTAGCTCAAAGCCGCTATTTCAATACGTTTACATAGGAAATATTACTATCTATAGCACTCATGTATTTTAATTAATACTACTAAATTTCTATATTCTGTTACATACTCTGTATAATATAATTTTGCTTTATATATTCTAATATTGTGTTGGTGATTAACTTTCTATCATCCATGTCTCTTATTTTAACTATCAAATCACTATTTTTTATTACTTTATATAGTTCCAAGAATAATTTTTTATGAGCAGTAGTCAAAGCCAATATGAACAAAACACTTACATTATTTTCTTCATCCCATTCCATTGGATTTTTAATTATAGCCACTCCTATTGCTGGGTTAATTATACTTTTATCATAACTTCCATGCGGTATCGCCACACCATCCCCTATACATGAACTTCCAAGATCCTCCCTGTCAAGTATATTTTCATAAAAATCACGTGATACAAATCCTGCCTTTTCCATTAATCTCGTCATTATACTTATAATTTCTTCCTTCGAACTCATAGAATGAAAAACTCTCACAATACTTGCATGAAACATATCTTTTAACCGAATTTCTGAATTTGCGGGAGCTTTTTTATTGTTGATTAAATTAATAAACAATTCCATTTTTTCACCTTTTAAGAACTCTTCAAGTGATACGAAAAAAATATCTGGAATTTCCGGATTTACAGTTCCTACTACTGCTATAACTTCTTTTCTTACTCTTATATTTTTTATCTTCTCCAATAGGCTTCCATTTTCCTCAATAAGTCCTAAAGGAATTATTTCTAAATCTTGACAGCCTATTTCTTTAAGCTTATGTAATATCATTTCCTTTATTTTTATTGCAGTTCCTATTCCGGTAACACATGTAGTAATTATAACTTTTTCTTTTATATTAACATCTGTAACATTATTGTTTCTAAAACTTCTTGGAAGTATTTTTTCCAGATCCAATAATGAATTAAACACCGAATCTAAAGTAGCCGTACTCTGAACCGATTTTCTAAGAGCCTCCAGTACCATTAAAGTATCTACTCGTGAAATTATTCTTGTTGGTATTCCAAGTTCTTTGGTTATAATGTCTCCAAAAGTTATTAGTGAACCCATATCTACCAAAAGCAATACACCCTTACCTGTATTTATTCTCTTTACCATATTTCTTGCCTCAATATATACATCCTCAGGCTTTTCATCAAGGGACATAGTTATAGCTTCTCCATGTTCTATTCCTATTATGGACCTGGAAATTTCAAGCATAGCTTTTGATACCTCTCCATGTGTAACTACAATAACCCCAACTTTACTTTCACTTGTACCTTCCTCTTTATTCAGAAATTTATTTAAATATAAGGCTATAAATCCAGCCTCATCCTCCGGGAAATTCATTTTTAATTTCATATTTATCATTTTTATTACCTTCAGTGCCATTTTAAATTCCCTGCCATATTTTACTTTTATGGTATGTAGTCTGGGATTTACTATATTTTTTCCCGTTCTCAATCTTTCTATTGCAGAGCTTATATGAAGACACAATACATTATAAATTGATGAGTCAAAATTTTCCATTTCAGGCAGCAGCACTTTTTTTATATCATCTACTATGTCTATCGTCTCCTTTCCAACTATATCTTCCAGCAATTGCTTGGACATACCAGAATATCTATTGACTATGTCGTTAGCATAATTCCCAACCTTTTCTTCAAGATCTTCCGATAGTATATTTCTAACATCTTCCATGGATTTTCCATCACTTTTAAGTTCCTCTATTCTTTTTTCAATAAAATCATATATATTGTACTTAAATATACTATTTTCATCATCATCTATTATGTTATCATCATCACAGATATTCATATCTTTTATATTCACCATATTGAAGTCTATTGATTTCTCATATATATATGATATCTGCTTTTTTATGTGTGATGGAAGATCATCTATCAAAACATTTACTTTATCATAGTTATTAGCTATAAAATTTAGAAACGATCTCGCACATATAACCTGTATATCTGATTTCAATTGTCCTATATTGCCCGGACATCTATAAAATAGAAGACTCCTTATAATTTCTCCGGATACAAGCATCTCCTTATTTATTCTTTGAGCCTCAAGTCTGAAAAATTTGTTTATAAGTTGCATCCTTTCGATTACAGGTCTTTCTTCTAAATTAGGTATTTCTACGAGAACCGGAATTCTTCTCCTAAATGTATTTAACAAATTTGATTCTATATTTTCAGTTGTTGCTCCTATTATCATCACATTTACTTTTCTTATTACATCTGTCTCACCTAGTCTATTAAATTCACCCTTATCTATAACTCTAAAAAGTATTTCCTGTCCTTTTGGTGGCAATCTATGTATTTCATCTAAAAACAGCATACCCCCATCTGCCTTCTCTATGAGTCCCTCTTTATCAGAATCTGCTCCTGTAAAGCTTCCTTTTTTATATCCAAATAGCTGTGATACAAGCAATTGTGGATTATCACCATAATCGGCACAATTGAACACTACAAAAGGTATATCTTTTTTTCTGATCTTTCTAGCAAAAAAATTCATCTGTTCAACTAATTGACTTTTACCTACCCCTGTATTGCCAACTATTAAAGTATGCAGTCCGTTTTTAGGATACATAACGGCTGCTTCTGCAAGTTTTATTACATGATTCAAGCTGCCATTATTACCTATAATATTATTAAAACAACCGTTTGCTTTTTTGTTTATATATTTTTTTGTTTTTTTGTTGTGATTTGTCATATTACCCTTTATATTTTCAATATAATCTCTATATTTATTTAATCCAAATGTAGATATTTTAAACCCCTGATTGTTTAATTTCACACATAATTTTCTGTAGGAGATGTCTTTATCTACAGATACTATTGAATTTATGGCTTTTAATAAGACTTCATCTCTCCTTTCTAAATAACTTGGTATATTTGACTGCTGTCTTAGTTCATTAACCTTTTCTCTCGATATTCCAAGCATTTTTGAAATCTGTTCATCAGTGAAAGGATTTTTTTTATCCTCATCCTGTATTATAGAAATAAGTTTATCGATCATTTAAAATCACCTCTAAGTTTTTTAATCAGCAAATTTTGTACCTAATTAGGATTCCCTTTCAATTGTACTTCTTAAAGCATACAATAACTTATTCTTATCATAAAATATCACAATTTATCGTGCCCTGCTATATAATGTTCTGTGATATTTTATGTATAATGCTCTATAAAGCAAATCAACACAAAATAAGTGCAGGCTTTTTGCTCCTGCACTTATTTTGTGTATAGGGAAACTCACTAAGTTTTCTCTTAGTATATTTAATAATAAACCCATATTGTGACAATACCGTGTCATTAAAAAATAAGTTTTTTTAATACTCTAATTGATAACCTTCTCTATAAAGAACATATTGTCAAGCACTTGCCAATTTTGGGGAAATGGTCGTCCAAGAGCCCAGTAACTTACTCCCCTCAATCCATATTCACTGGCAAGTTTGTACTTTTCAGAAACACTTCTTGCATCTTCAAACCACACCACATGTTCTCTTCTCTCTTCATCTATATAATTGTAATATGGAGACTTTGATGTTTCATCATATTTTATCTCCGCTCCAAATCTTCTTGCTCTATCTATTGCCTCCTGATTTCCAATAACTTCTGCAAATTCTCCCCCCGGTATATAAGGCAGCGTCCAATCATAACCATAAAGAGGAACTCCCATGAATATTTTATTACGTGGTATTACACTTACTGCATAGTCAATCACTTTTCTTACTTCATTAAGTGGTGCTACTGCCATAGGTGGCCCTCCTGACCACCCCCATTCGTAAGTCATTATGACTACAAAATCTACTATTTCACCATGTGCCCTATAATCATGAGCTCCATGCCATGAACCTGTGGTTATATCATAGGTTTTAGGTGCAAGTGCTGTTCCCACAACATATCCCATGGGATGAAGCCTTGCCACCAGCTGTCTCAGAAAATCATTGTACTTCTCCCTGTCCTCTGGTGGAATTCTTTCAAAATCTATAATAATCCCCGAATATGATTTAGCCTGAAGTGCAGAAACTATATTGTCAATTAAATTATCTTGGAGAGACTGATTATTCAATATGTTGTGTATCAGATCCGTATCAAAATTATCCCCTGATATATTGGTTACGGATAAAAGCGGTGCAGTTCTAAAATCCATTCCTGCACTTATTGCTGCATCATCATTTAAAGGAGTAATTCCCCCGCTGCTGGTAACATGATGGCTAAAAGCAGTCAAATAAGTTAAATACCTTGCAACACCACTTACTAAATTACTATCTCTTTCAGGATTCGCAGGCTGTATAAAGGCGTTTGTTTCTATAAATCCATAATTTCTAGCTTGTGCTGGAATTGTAAGTGTCATTCCCGGATAGATCTCTTCCGGATTTAAAATATTGTTGGTCAATATTATATTCTGTAGAGAAATTCCAAACCTATCGGCTATACTCCAGAGTGAATCTCCTTCCCTCACAGTATATGTCATTTCCCTGCCTGGAATTACAAGTGTCTGACCTATGACCAGGCTTTGAGAAGGGTTTAAATCATTTGCCGCTATTATACTTTGAGCACTTACTCCAAATTTTTGTGCTATAGACCATATGGAATCTCCCCTTACCACCACATATATATTCAAAATGGCAACCCCTTTTTATTTACTACCATTAACCAATATATTCACAAGTGGATCTTTGTGTTCAATGAAATTAATATCCCTTTTATACTGCAGAAAGGTACAAATTTTTGCTGAAATACCTGTCCCCTCTATCCGGAAATATGGTAACTATATTTCCCTTATCTATATTTTTGGCCAGCTTTAATGCTGCCGCCAGTGCTGCTCCAGAAGAAGATCCTACAATAATCCCCTCTTTTTTTGCCAGCTCTCTAACCGTGGTAAAAGCTTCATCGTCAGTTACTTTTATTACATCATCCACAAGATTCATATCCATGGTATCCGGTATAAAATCATTTCCTATTCCTTCTATACTGTATTTTTCTTCTTCGCCGCCACCTAGTTTTGAGCCTTTTGGATCTGCAAGAATTGCCTTTGTATTTTTATTTTTTTCTTTTAAATATTTTACTACTCCTGTAAAAGTTCCTCCGCTTCCTGCTCCAGCCAAAAAATAATCTATTTTACCATCCAGCTGTCTGTATATCTCAGGTCCCGTAAAAATATAATGTGCCTCAGGATTATCTTTATTTTCAAATTGTCCAAGAGAAATGGAATCCGGTATTTTCTCCAGCAGTTCCCTGGATTTTTCTATAGCACCTCTCATTCCCTTTTCTTCCGGTGTATGGATTATTTCTGCCCCAAGAGCCTTCATGAGAACCTGTTTTTCAATTGAAAACTTTTCAGGAACCACAAAAATTACCCTATAACCTTTATTGAGTGCACCAAGTGCAATTCCAAGCCCTGTATTTCCCGCCGTAGCTTCTATTATAGAAGATCCTTTTTTCAATTTTCCCCTTTTTTCTGCCTGTTCTATCATATAACTTCCTATTCTGTCCTTTACACTACCTCCCGGATTGAAGTTCTCAAGTTTTGCAAATATATTTACACCATCTTTAAGTTTAAATCTATTTATTTTTAATACAGGAGTATTCCCTATCATTTCCTTTATATCATTGTAGAAATTCATTAAAATATACCTCCAAAATGTTTATTTCGATACTTCTATTGCATTATTTAAATCTTTTATAAGATCTTCTTTGCTTTCTATCCCAACTGATAATCTAACTAGATTATCCACGATTCCAACTTTTTGCCTTATTTCAGAAGGTATGGCTGCATGTGTCATTGTGGCAGGATGACATACCAAGGATTCAACTCCCCCGAGACTCTCACCAAAGGTTATCAATTTCAAGCTCTTAAAAAATGTGTTTATATTCACATCATTCTTCAGCACAAATGAAATTATTGCTCCATATCCACTGGCCTGAACTTTCTGAATACCATGACCTATATGATTTTCAAGTCCAGGGTAATATATCTTTTCAATAGATGGATTCTTGCTCAACAGCTCAGATATATATTCTGCATTTTGTTCATGTCTGTCCATTCTGACCGATAATGTCTTTATACCCCTTATTAAAAGCCAGCTGTCAAAAGGGTTTAATATTCCACCTGTAGAATTCTGTATAAAGTGGAGTCTTTCCGCCAGTTCCTGACTATTCACTACAGCAAGTCCAGCAACTAGATCACTGTGCCCTCCAAGATATTTAGTTGCACTGTGAATTACTATATCCGCCCCAAGTTCTATGGGCCTTTGAAGATATGGTGTCATAAAAGTATTATCTACAATTGTCAATATATTTTTTTTCTTTGCAAGTTCCGATATCTTTTTTATATCTGTTATTGTCATGAGAGGATTGGTCGGTGTCTCGATATAAATTGCCTTGACATCTTCTGTAATGCTGTTCTCAACAGCCTCGATATTACTTGTATCTACAAGTTCGAATTCCAGATTAAAATTTTTAAATATCTTGTCCAGTACCCTGTAAGTTCCACCATAGACGTTGTCAGATATAATTATTTTGTCTCCACTTTTAAATAACATCAATACCGCCGATATGGCGGCCATGCCGGAAGAAAAAGCAAATCCTGCATGTCCATTTTCAATATCGGCTATAAGTTTTTCAACAGCTTCTCTAGTTGGATTCCCAGTTCTTGAATACTCATACCCTTCGTTTTCACCTAATCCCTTTTGCTTGTACGTTGAGGTTTGATATATAGGCACACTAACTGCACCAGTATTTTTATCCCCATCTATTCCACCGTGTATTAATAAAGATTCAATATTCATTTTATTTCTCCTTTCGTATGCCTCTTGCCATAAATATTCCTGGTTCTGTGCACTCACCTTTACTTGAATATCCTTTGCATTTGAGTCCTGTACTCTTTACCTGCACATCTGAAAATCCAGCTTTTTCTGCCCATCCTCTTATAAGTGAATGAGAGAATCCCAACCACTCATCATGCATTTCAGTTCTTGCCCATTCCCCATTGTGTTCTTCAACATCACATATTACAAATACTCCATCTTTTTTGAGTACTCTGTACATTTCCCTTACGGCCTTCTCTGCATCTACTACATGATGCAGTGCCATATTTATAAAAACAGCATCAATTGATTCATCAAAGAGAGGCAAATCCGATATGCTTCCTTTTATAGGATATATATTTTTAATACCTTTTTCCAGAGTCTCATTATGAAGCTGCCTCAACATGTTTCTTGAATTATCGATAGAAAATACCAGCTTTGCATCTATAGAGAGTGCCTGAGATATAAAACCTGTTCCGCACCCTAGATCTGCACAGATCTTATCTTTTATATCAAATTGCGAAAGTGCTATATACTTTAATTTATCTTCAAAATACTCCTCTCTTATTACATTCCACTTATCTGCAATTGAATCAAAATATCCTACAGAATTCATAATTATTCCTCCCATAAATACTTTTATAATAAATTCTAATTTTACTTTCGGGATTTCGGATTCCAAAAAGTAAAAAATCTTCTGCCTCAATTCAGAGGCAGAAGATTACTTCCGCGGTTCCACTCTGTTTATCTCAAATAAAGGAAATAAATCCATTAAAATAAGACAACTCTTTTTTTGGTACAATCATACCTCAATGCTCTAACGGGCATACACGCTGAAGTCTACTAGGCTTCAATTCAGAGCTCAAAGATGCACTTCAATCATTATTGACTAAGATTTCCTTCCATCCATGGGAAATCCTCTCTAATAGGCAAATAATAATTTACTCTTCTCATCATTGCAATTCATTATTATCTCACTTAAATCAAATTTATAATACTACATATATAAAATTTAATCAAGTATAAATTTTACTTTCTTACGTTTATTTTATATTATACATAATCATCAAAAAATGTTACTACAATTTAAAATGGGACAACTTCGAGTTCAATTCATTTGAAAAATCCCTCAATTCATCAGAAAGATTTCTTATATGCCCAACATTCTGGCTTACTTCTGAAGTCGATGCATTTATTTCTTCAGAAGATGCGGATATTTCTTCAGTTGCAGAAACTACCAAATCCATAGATGAGGTTACAACATCCGCATTTTTGTGAACATCATCTATTTTATCCACATTCTTCTTAATTATTTCAGGTATTTTTTGTATAAAAGATGACACTTTATTTAAAGTATTTTTCGTCTCATTTATAGTCGCTATCTGAGATTCGGCAACAGTTCCGGATTCCTTCACACTATCTGCTGAGGTATTTATTGTAGAAATAAGATCGTCAATAAGACTGCGTATTTTACTAACAGAGTCCGACGTATCGTTTGACAATTTTTTAATCTGCTCGGACACTACTGAAAAGCCTCTGCCGGCTTCTCCTGCCCTTGCTGATTCTATTGATGCATTTAAAGACAATAAATTTATTTCATTTGATATATTTTCTATAACATTTACTATACCGGATATTTCATTTGACTTGCCAAGCAGTTTCTCAATTTTATCATTTATATCCTTTGATGAAGCTATGCTCTGTGAACTTTTATCTTCCAGGTCGGCAAGTACCTCTACAATTCTTGAATTCAAGCTTGTGGCAGATGCTGCCTCATCTTTCATAGCAACACTACTATTTCTAACTTCATCTATATTTTCTGATAAAAATTTAATACTATTAAAACTTTCCTGCATATCCTTAGCAGAATTATTTATAGCAGAAGATATTTGATCCATTGCCTCTTTTACATTATTTGAATTTTGGGATGCAATATCTGAAGATGAATTTATAGCTTCAACTTTATGATCCAGCACTTCAGTTATCTGCTTTATTTTCACAAGTATATCTCTGATATTTAGAGTCATCCTATTAAATATATTTCCTATATACCCCATTTCATCACTGTTTTTTACATCCACCTTAACCTGCATGTTTCCTTTAGATACCCATTCCATGGATTGTACTATATTTTGTAATGGTTCTATTTTTTTCTTCATAATACTCATTATAAAAAACATGGAAGCAGCCATCAAAACCAATGAAACTATAATTATAAACCTTAATATTTTATAAACGGGCTTATAAAAATCCGATTCATAACATCCTACATTTACATACCAGCCCCAGGGCTGAAAATAAGCTACGGCATCCATTTTTGCTCTTGTAGATTTTTCTCCCGGGTTTTTCCATTGAAAATGTATTATACCATTGTTTTTAGGATTATTTCCTTCATCAATTATTAGTTTTACAACGCTGTTACCACTTCCATCCTTAATATTTGAAATATTTTCACCTTCTTTAAAAGGGTGCATCATTTCCTTCCCGTTTTTATCAATGGCATACATGTATGCCTGTACATTCATTTCCAATTTTGAGTTCAAATTTCTTGTCTTACCATCCTTGCCTTTTGCATTCAGCATCTTTGTTCTAAAAAGTTCCTGTGCATCATTTCTGCTGATTTTACCGGCATCAACCTGATTTTCCAGGCTCTCCATCATAGCCAGTCCCATCTGTACCTTATTGTTGAGAGCTGTTTCTCCTAACTTTGTGAGGGCACTTTTGGAACTAAAAAATGCTATTGCAGATATAACAATAATTGAAAAGACTATCAGTGCAAAAAAAATCAGATATGATTTAAAAAAGCTTTTCTTAAGGCTGTCAGCATGTAAATCACCATTTTTGTTCATTTAATTTCCCCCTTTTTATGTCAATTTGATTTAACTTAGCATTTTAAAATACAAAAAACCAACAATTAAATTTAATTTAATTGTTGGCAGGTTGCACCACTAACTCCTAACTCCCTAGGTGCCCAAATTAAGGGAATTCATCATAGTTTCCAACTCATGTAGTAAACATTTACAAAATTGTTTTGACTGTCATGTAAAAGTTTACTATATAAGCTTATGAAAGTCAAATAAAAATTCATAATATTTTAATATTATCACTTAGTTTCCTAAAGCAATAAAAATGTATTATAATATAACTAAGTTTATGGAGATAACAAGAAGCAGAACGTCAATATATTTCGTCTAATATATGGAAAGGAGAATAACTTGGACAACGAATTGGAAAGATTGATGAATTCCTATGGTAATGATGTACTCCGAACAGCCTTCGTATATCTCAAGGATAGGCACTTAGCCGAAGATGTATTTCAGGAAGTATTTATAAAAGTCTACAAAAACTTTCACAAATTTAATGGACAAAGTAGTGAAAAAACCTGGATACTGGCTATAACCATAAATACCTGCAGGGATGTCCTCAGAAGTTCATGGATTAAACGGGTGCTGAGATTTCAGGACCCAGAATACGGAGTGCTGAATATAAGAGAAAATTCCATTGATATAGATAGTAAGGCAATTAAAAATATAGAATATGAGGATTTGTTAAAAAAGGTTATGGATTTACCTAAGAAATATAAGGAAGTTATACTTTTATATTATTATAATGAATTATCTACACCAGAGATAAGCCAGACTTTAAAAATACCGGAGGGAACTGTGAGAAGTAGACTTTACAGGGCAAGGGATTTATTAAAATATAATATAGGTGGTACTATTGAATATGAAGGATAATATAAAATTTTTTAGAGATATAGTTAATTCATCTTTGAAAGATATACATATGACAGATGAACTAAAACAAGAAACTTTAAGTAGATGTAAAAAGCAAAACAAAATGAGAATACGACCTGCTTATGTTGCCGGTATATGTGCTGCATTTATGGCTTTTGCCACTACAGGCTATAGCTATCTTTTTCCTGATAAAATAGATAAAAAATACAGTTTGAATATATCTGCCACAGAAAGGCAACTGGAAAACCTGGGGAATTTAATAAAGAATTCAATTATCAATCCGTCTTTGAATAATACTGCTTTAAAGGATGACAAGTATGCTTATAATAATAAAGAGAATACGCAAAATGCTGATAAAGCATCTAAAGACTTAAAAGATACTAAACATACTACTGATATAAATGACAAATCAAGTGCAGACACAAAAATTAATGATATATTGAATCCAGTAAATAACGTTCCTTCTGCAAAAGACAAAACAGAAAATAAGATAGCACCGAAGGATATTCAATCTGAGATTGTATCTACTGATTCTGAAGGCAAAAAACAAGCGGATGGAGATGTTTCTTCCAATCAGGCTTCTCTTGAAAAGAATACTTCTGAAGAGAACAATAACGTACAGAAAAACACTTCTGCTTCCATTTCATCAGTTTCTCCTCACCTTATGAATATGAATTCTGTTGAGAACAGCTTTGGTCATAAGGTTGCTAAACCATCTCATATACCTGATGGATTCAAGCTTGTAAATATAAATATACCTGATAATGACAATGAAAAATTTGTAAAAATGAATTATGCCTACAAAGATCAGCACTTTACTATACTGCAGGACAGGAATATCAATTTTAACAATAATGTTGGTGAAAAATTATATATAAATGGTGCTCAAGCCTATTCCTCCTGGGTTGAAAATTGCAGTGAATTAAGAGTGGCATTGAATAAGAACAATATACAATACGTAATTCAGGGAAATATTTCAAAAGAAACTTTAGTCAGCATAATGGAATCCATGGACTAGTTTGGGATTGTAAAGACTTGAAGTGCATTACATGCATTTCAAGTTTTTTATATTGACAAAAATTTTATTAGTGTTTATACTGTATATAATCAATTATATACAGTATGTGCGATCTTTTAAAAGGAGCAGCAATCATGAACATAATTATTTCCAATATATCAAAGGATCCAATATATGAACAAATTACAAGACAGATAAAAGATAATATTATAAAAGAAGTTCTATCAGAGGGTGAACTTCTTCCTTCTATAAGAAATCTTGCAAAAGAACTGAAAATAAGTGTAATAACTACAAAGAGAGCCTATGAGGAGCTGGAAAAAGAAGGATTCATTGAAACCGTGCCGGGAAAAGGTTCTTATGTATCATCACAGAACAGGGAATTCTTAAGAGAGAAAAAAATCAAATCCATTGAAGACAAACTTATTGAAGCCATAGAAGAGAGTAAAATAATAGGATTAAAAAAAGAACAATTAAAAGAAATGATTGATATTTTATACGACAATATATAAAGCAAGGGGGAAGATAATGAATAACATTCTGGAAATAAAAAATCTGAGTAAAACTTATGGAGGATTTATTCTCGACAATATAAGTTTTAATCTCCCAAGAGGATATATCATGGGACTTATAGGTCCAAATGGTGCTGGGAAAAGTACTACTATAAAGCTTATAATGAATCTTGTAAAGAAAAACTCAGGATCCATCAAGGTTTTTAATATGGACAACATAAGTCATGAGAGACAAATAAAACAGAAAATAGGCTTTGTATACGATGAAAACTGTTTTTATGACGACCTGACTTTAGTTGAAATGAAAAACATAATAAGGCGTTTTTATAAAGATTGGGACAATGATATTTTCAATAAATACATGGCCGATTTCAACCTTCCTGTAAGGGAAAAGATAAAACAACTTTCAAAGGGCATGAAAATGAAATATTCTCTTGCAATTGCACTTTCACATAATCCAGAACTCATAATAATGGATGAACCTACTTCAGGCCTTGATCCAGTATTCAGAAATGAAATGCTCGACATCCTATATTCAATAATACAGGATGAAAACAAGTCCGTATTGTTTTCCACCCATATAACCGCTGATTTGGAAAAAATAGCAGACTATATAACATTTCTAAATTCAGGCAAAATAGTTTTTTCAGATACCAAAGATAGCATTCTCGACAATTATAAAATTGTAAAAGGAAATAAAAGCCTGCTGACATCTGATATCAAAAACTATCTCATAAGTATAAAAGAAAACTCCTTTGGTTTTGAAGCACTTACAAAAAATATGGAGAGCATCAAAAATTTTTCTAAAGGAGAAGTACTTTTTGAAAAAGCAAGCCTGGACGATATCCTGGTATATACGGTAAATGGAGGTAAAAACAATGATTAATTTGATTTTAAAGGATATATTGATACAGAAAAAAACTTTTATAATAATTATACTTGTTTCATTATTAACAAGTATTAATTTCAAGGATGATCCCTCTCTCATGTTTGCATTTATATCCAATTTTTCCGCATATGCACTCGTAACTGGAACTTTCTATAAAGATGAAAAAGCAAATGTCATGCTTAACAGTCTTCCTATAAATAGAATTACCATAGTTATGTCAAAATATATATCCATATTGATATTCGGACTTTTGGGTATACTTTCAGCATTTATACTTCCAAACCTTATGCAATCCTTGTACATAATACAACTATCCGGCAAAATGACTTTAGAATATATATTGGGAAGTTTTGCAGGTGTCCTACTTTTAAGCTGTTCCGTCCTGCCAGTATACTTCAAATACGGTTATGCTGCCACAAGATATGCAGCTATAGGTCTATTTCTTGTCATATTCTTTGCATTCACCACCATTGGGAAAATACAAAACGTTAAACACATCACAAATTATTTAGGCAGTCTTCCAGATAACATAATTACTGCTGGTATTGTAATCACAATGTTTATCATATTTCTAGTATCCTTTTTTATATCTTATTCGATATATAAGGGCAAAAATTTTTAAGAGTAAATTCATCTATCTAAACAGACCTACTATTTCCTGTTCCGACAGTGAGGAAATTCCATGACTGCCGGATAGTTCATCTCCCAGCAAGCTGTCTATGAGTTTTTTCTTGTCCTGCTGGAGAAATACAATTTTTTCCTCTATAGTTCCTCTTGCCACAAGCTTTATAACCTCCACTACATGCTCCTGTCCTATCCTGTGAGCCCTGTCCGTAGCCTGTTCTTCTACGGCAGGATTCCACCAGGGATCAAAATGGATCACTATATCTGCAGACGTAAGATTCAGCCCCGTTCCACCTGCTTTTAGACTTATCAGGAATACCGGTACATTACCCGAATTGAAGTTTTCAACCATCACGATTCTATTCTTTGATGGTATTGAACCATCCAGATAGCTGTACTCTATCCCTTCGCCATTTATTTTACTGCAGATATTTTTTAAAACAGATGTAAACTGTGAAAATACAAGTATTTTATGTCCTTCATCCACTCCCTGTTCAATCAATTCAAGCAGTACCTCCATTTTCGCATTTCCACCACTGTAATTTTCCATTACTATTGACGGATCAAGACACAGCTGTCTGAGTTTTGTAATATATGCAAGTATCTCAATTTTACTGTTTTTGAATTCATTGTCCTTTACCTTTTTTTCCACAAGATCAAGAACATGTCCGGCATAAGTTCCATATACCTTTTTCTGCCTGTCACCCATATCTACCATAATGGTCCTTTCTATTTTATCAGGCAGCTCCCTTATAACATCTTTTTTCCTTCTACGGAGAATAAATGGCTTTACAAGTCTGTTGAGGTCCTCTATAACTACAGGTTCTTCTTTAAATCTCTTGTAATACCTTACACTGAATCTCTTCTCATCATAAAGATATCCAGGCATTATAAAATCAAATATGGACCAGAGTTCCATAACTGAATTTTCCACCGGAGTACCTGTAAGCGCAAATCTTCTTCTGGATTTTATCTTTTTTACACTTCTTGAATTTTCGGAATGGGAATTTTTTATGTACTGGGCTTCATCCAGGATACAATAGTCAAACTCAATGTCTTTATATACATCCATATCCCTCTTCAGAAGATTATATGTAGTTATAAAAACATCATACTCACTCATATGGTCTATGAGTTTCATTCTCTCTTTTTTTATTCCATTAACTGCCGCTATTCTCATATCCGGAGCAAACTTTTCAAATTCATTTACCCAGTTATATACAAGAGAGGTTGGAACTACAATTAACGATCTGCCTCCTGTATTGGACATCAGAAAAGCAATGGTCTGAAAGGTTTTTCCAAGTCCCATTTCATCACCCAATATTCCGCCAAACCCAAGATAGTCCAGTGTCTTAAACCAATTGTAACCTATTTTCTGATATTCCCTGAAATCCCCCTGTAAATTTTTCGGTTTCTCAAACTCCAGAGTGTTTATATTTTTCAACCTGTTTTTTATTCTTTCCAGTTCTGACTTTCCGCTTATATATCTCATTTTGCCCTGATCTATACACTCATTTACATAAATGGCTTTATTCCTTGGTATTTCTATGCAATTGTCGCTTATATTTTTAGGAGCTACTGAATCAAGCAGTTTCAAAAACTTTTTCAGTTCCAGCTGTTCCAGGTCAAGGTACTCTCCATTTTTCAACTTGTAGTATTTGAGATTATCCCTGAAAGCTTTCAATATAGAGGAGGTCTCCTTAGGTGATATACTTCCTATTTTAAATTTCATTTCAAAGTAGTCATATTTTCCACTTTTAATACTTGCACTTAGACTTTGGTTTCCAATGGACCTAATTCCTCTAAAATTCTCAGAATAAAATACTTCTCCAATATCTTGAAGTTTCTGTATCTGACTTTTAAAAAAATTAAATATGTAGTCATCCTCCCTCAAAAAATAAAATTCATCCTGTCTTCTTTCAAATCCCAATGCTATCAGCAGTCTTACAACTTCCAGTTCTCTTCTGGCTTCTCTATATACAATTTTCTCCCTGCAGTCCTGAAATATATTGAATTCAAAAGTTGCATATTTTACCTTTACTGTAAGTATTATATTTTTACTCTTTTTATCAAAGTAAAATTTAAATTCACATTTTTCATCTACTATCTTATCCATTATGGGCTTTGACAATTTCACATTGTCTGAAAGCAGGTTAAGTTGCGGTATCAGTTTTTTAAGTACGGTTTCAGCTTCAGAAGAAGGGAATACAACCGAATCTGCATTATTAAATACGGAAATGTAAGCCCTGAATCTTATACAATATTCCGCATCCGGAATATATATGGTCGAACCGTAAAAAAGCACAGTGTTCCTTGAATCCAGCGGGAGAGGAATTCCATTTTCCACTTTAAGCACATAATTTTCATTTATGCTTTTCAAATCAAACTCTACAGGAGGATTGTCTTCGACTATTTCAGTTTCCACACATCTATATAGAAATCCTTCATCAAGATAGACTTTATGTCCTTTTACTATACGGAAGAATTCTCTCACCAGATAATCAGGTATATGTATGTATTTTCCATCTATATTTGACTTTCTTATCTTGCTGCGGTATGTATAACTTCCTTCCACAACCTTCAGAGTCTGGATAAAATCAACAAGTATTTTATCCTTTACACTCAATTTGTTTTCATTCATATTAAGTGTAAAGTTTTTTCCGTAGATTACAGGTATATTATTGTATATTGAAATCAGAAATTGATTTATATCCTTTAAAACATACAGGCTGCCTGAATTCATAGAGCCAAGACCTATTTTAAACTCAGCTGACAACTTGTTTTCCCACTGATTTCTGCTCACATATACCTCTATTTTTATTTCTTCCCTGTCTTCTTTTCCACCCAAAAGCACTGATAGAATATCTGACTGACTGCGAAATCCAACAGTATTTTCAACTACCGGATTACAGTTATTAAAAAGAGGATTCTTCACAAGATCATCCACAGCTTTATAAAATGTAGCTATCAAATGTTTACAGCAATAATTGCCCTTGCTGAATTCATTATTTTCATAATCCTTACAGCTGCAGTAGGTTGAAACTACATTCTTATCTTGAGCATCTATTTCAATCTGAGTTTTATACTCATTAAAAAGATTTTCTGAAATCACATTTCCTTTTATATAGATAAGTCCATCTTTATTTTGAATATCTACGGAAGAAACAAGATCACCGTTAAATACCCTAATTCCCTTACTATGATTCTTTCCACTTATCTGACTGTTAAATATTTTAAGTAGTTTATTCCTGTCCATAATATCACCTTGTAATATTATATCACAATAAATCAATAATCTTGCATATCATATGTAGTATTAAATAACTGTTTATAAGCAAAATATATCTATTAAAAACAATATTAATAACTTGATGCAATGCAATATTTATGTTATTATAATTACCATAATAATCTTTATCAATCTTAAGTTTTGGAGGTAAATTTATGTCTACAAAAAAATCGCTGCTGCATTTAAGTTTCTGGATAGGACTGGCTATTGTATTCAACATCGGAATTTATATTTTCATGGGGCAGGAAAAGGCCCTGTCTTTCCTTGGAGGATACGTTATTGAACAAAGTCTTAGTTTGGACAATCTCTTCTTATTTTTAATAATATTCGAATGTTTTGCTGTAAAGCCTGAATACCAAAAAAGAATACTCACCTATGGAATCATTGGCGCAGTAATATTAAGACTTATATTTATAATTCTAGGAGTTACTGTCATCAACAAATTTCACTGGATGCTGTATATATTTGGAATACTATTGATAATAAGTGGCATAAAAATGATGATTAAAAATGATATTGTAGTTAATTTCAAGCGAAGCAGAATAATTCGGCTACTGGACAAAATCATTCCTGTTTCAGAAGAGCTGGATGGTCAGAAATTTTTTACACGAAAAAATAAAGTACTCTATGCAACTCCACTTTTTGCAATACTGATATTAATAGAAGCTTCAGATATAATTTTTGCCATAGATTCAATACCCGCTATATTTTCTATAACTACCGATCCCTTTATAGTATATACTTCCAATATATTTGCAATATTAGGACTGAGGAACATGTACTTTTTACTTGAAAAACTCCACAACAAATTCGCCTATGTAAAATACGGAGTTGCCTGTATATTGATGTTTACCGGAATCAAACTTTCCATTACCTTTTTCCATATAAATGTTTCTGTAATAGCTTCCCTTGCAATCATATTCATAATATTGACAACCAGCATTATAACTTCCATTTTGTTGAGCAGTAAAAAGAGCTCCTCTCGTGATGATAAAACTTTTACAGATATTGCCGAATAACTATTTAAATGCAATCATACATTAATAACAGAATTAATAATTGAGGAGAAATTATGCATTATAGAAGTATTTCATCCTACAACAGAATCAAGGCGGTAAACTATGCTGTAAACTACGCCGTAGTTCCAAATTCTTCTTATAGATATTTTGCCGTTCAGGGCAGCAACGGTGGTGACTGCACAAATTTCACATCCCAGTGTCTGAGAGCCGGAGGTGCACCACTGATTTTTTCAGGCAGAAATCAGTGGTGGTACAATCAAAATGCCTCTTCAGTTTCCTGGGCTGTGGCCGGATCTCTCTACTGGTATCTTAAAATAAACCATGCAGAAAAATTATATGGTATTAAAGGAGAAGAAATCAATTCCATATCAATGCTTGAACCAGGTGATCTTATATTTTATGAAAACATCAGTGGCAAAATACAGCATTCTGCAATCATAACTTCATTTCACTACAGTTATCCTCTTATATCCCAGCATACTCCGGATGTCTTGAATATTCCCTATGAAAAAGACTGGGCATCAAAGATGCATTTCATGAAAATATCATTGTAGCTACATTGTTATTATTCATTATTTCAACTATAATTTATATTAAAATATAACCATTGGAGGAAATATAATGAATTTGGATAAATTTCTTCTGGATATTCCCAAAACTGATCTGCACTGTCATCTGGATGGAAGTATAAGACCTTCTACAATGATAGACATTGCAGAAAAAGACAATATTAAACTTCCAACTTATGATATGCACAAATTGACATCATATACAGGCGTATGCGGAAAATGTTCTTCTTTAAAAGAATACCTGGACAAATTCGACATACCTATAAAAGTCATGCAGAGCTACGAAAATATATACAGAACTACACTGGAACTTCTGGAAGATTCGGAAAAACTCAATATAAAATATATTGAAATAAGATTTGCTCCCTTCAACCATACAAGGAACTTATCTGCACATGATGTTATAAAGGCAGCACTTGAAGCAATGCAATACGGTTTTAAAAAATATGGGATCTTGTCTGCCTTGATTTTGTGTGCCATGCGCCATGAACCTCCGGAAGAAAGCATTAGATTGGTGAATATTGCAAAAGATTTTGCTGGTATGGGAGTTGCCGCAATAGATCTTGCCGGCAACGAGGAGGATTTTCCTCCCGAAATACACAGAAAAGCCTTTGAAATGGCCAGGTATTATGGGCTTCACCGGACCGTACATGCAGGTGAAACAGGAAAACCTGAAAATATAATAAAATCCATACAGCTCCTGGATGCCGAAAGAATAGGACATGGAATATTTGCCTTTAAAGACAGCTCCGTAGTTGAGTACTTGAAAAATCATAATATTCCCCTGGAAATGTGCATTACAAGCAATGTAAATACATCTGCAGTTTCCTCCTATGAATCCCATCCCATAAAAACATATTTGGATAATGGACTCTTTGTAACTGTAAATACAGATAATACTACTGTTTCCAATACAAATATAATTGATGAATTCAAGTTTCTTGTAAAATATCAGAACTTTACTGTGGCTGACATAAAAAAGACTATAAAGAACGGCATAACTGCCTCTTTTATGAATCAAAACGACAAAGAGAAACTTCAAATGCAATTTTCAGACTTCTTGAAAAATGAGGATTCCTAATCATATATTTTTAGGAATCCCCTGCAATATCTATTTCACACTTGAAAAATCAAGTTTGTCATACTTCTTTAGAAACTCCACCAGCCTGGATGCTATGAACAATGTACCACCATCCTTGTCAGATTCTATATTCAACGGCATAACAGCTTCATGAAGTGACAATCTAAGGAGAAACCATCCGGAGCCACTTGAATCATTGCAGTTTACCCTTACACCTTCATAATTCTTTGGTTCAATACTCCATCCATCTACACTGTCCACAAATGCTCTAAGATCTTCCAATACCCCTGCTCCATATTTTTTAAATTCATCGCATTTGATTTTTATCCTGTATTCCACACTTTCACGTGGAACTTCCAAGTCTGAAATGAGGTCCGTAAGTGTTTTTCCTTCTTCATTTTTCAATCTTGCCATCTTTACGAGTATTTTTGAAACAAGATAGGCGCCATCATCCAGAAAATAATTTTCCTTTAATGCTGCATGTCCTGAAGTTTCAATGGCAAAATAACACTCTTTGTCTTCCTTGTTGAATCTTATAGCCTCATTTATGACATTTCTATATCCTCTTTTGAACCTGTGGTGAATTCCACCATGTGATTCAATAAACTTCTTAAGTCCATTGCTTGTAACTGAATCTGTAACTATTATGGAACCCGGATGTTCCTCAAGTACAATAGCCGATGCAAGTGCAATAAGTGCATTCCTGTTTATCTCTCCGCCCCTGCTGTCTACTACTGCAGCCCTGTCTACATCCGCATCAAAAATAATACCAAGGTCTGCAGAATTTTTAAGTACTGCATCCTTTATAGAATCCATTGCCTCCTTTTTTTCAGGATTAGGTATATGATTGGGGAATCTGCCGTCCGGTTCGATAAACTGACTCCCAACCGTATCTGCTCCAAGTTTGTTTAAAACCTTTTCTACAAAAAATCCTCCCGCGCCATTCCCGGCATCTACAACTATCCTGAATCCTTTGAGCGGCTGTATTCTGTTAACTTTGTCATCTATTCCATCTATTATCTTATTTATTAAAAATCTGCTGTAATCATCCATTAAAGCTCTTTCTTCTATTTCCCCTTCCTCAGTTTGTTCTGGAAGTTCTCCACTATCTGAAATGGCAAGCAGTTCTGTTATATCACTGCTCTCAAAGCCACCATTCTCTGTAAAAAATTTCAGTCCATTATAATAATACGGGAGGTGACTTGCGGTTATCTCAACTGCACCATCCACCTTGCAGCCATCAAGCACAGTACTCATAAACATTGCAGGTGTCGAACAAAGTCCACAGTCAATTACACTGCAGCCAAGCCCTGAAATTTCCCTGGACATTATTTCTTTTATTTTGCTGCTGGTTATCCTTGAGTCCATTCCTATGGATATCCTCAAGTCTGCCAGCTTTCTATTTTTTTTGGATGACAGCAATACTGCAAATGATCTGGCTATGGTAGAAATCATATCATATGTAAGATTTACATCCCTCTCATCATTTTCTATTACGACACCCCTGATATCTGTACCATTTTTTACATTTTCCCATTTCTTGTCCATTACAATACCTCCTGATACTAGTTTGATGATCATATTAATTGTACTATATTATCCACATATATTACAGCACGGCATAAAAATTTTAGACAAAAGGCTGTTAAAACTGAATACCTTCAATTTTAACAGCCCGTGTTTACTTTTTCGTATTTCTTTTTTTTATAGCTTCTTCCAGAGTATGCCATGCAAGCACTGCACATTTTACCCTTGCAGGCATCATCGATATATTCTTGAGTGCTATGGCATCCTCAAGTTTTTCAAGCTCGTCATCATCTGTAATTTCCTTTTTTATCATTCCAATAAAGGTCTTTACATACTCCATGGCCTCATCAATAGTTTTCCCTTTTATGAGATCTATCATCATGGACGTAGATGCCTGTGATATGGCACATCCACTTCCCTGATATGCTACATCATCTATAACATCCCCCTTGAATTTCATGGAAAGAGTTATATCATCTCCACAGCTCGGATTGTGTCCTCTTTCCTTCAGATCGGGATCTTTTATTTCCCTTTTATTTGTAGTATCCTGATTGTGTTCTGTTATTATTTCTGAATATATGAGACTAAGATCGTCCATAGCCCAACCACTTCCTTACATTCTTGACTCCTTCTATAAATCTGTCTATTTCCTCATAAGTATTGTAAAAATAAAAACTTGCTCTTGAAGAAGCCTGAATTCCAAGATATTTCATCAGGGGCTGTGCACAATGATGTCCGGATCTTACTGCTACTCCATAACTGTTCAGGACAGTTGCAACATCATGTGGATGCACACCTTTTATATTGAAGGATATAATTCCTCCTCTATCCTCCACATTCCCCGGTCCATAAACTGTAACGTAATCTATATCTGAAAGTTTATCAAGGGCATATTTTGTAAGCTCTTTTTCATAAGCTTCTATATTGTCAAGTCCTACGGAATTCAAATAATCAGCAGCTGCTCCAAGTGATACCGCTCCTTCTACATTCTGCGTCCCTGCTTCAAATTTGAATGGGAGCTCCGCAAAAGTGGCATCCTGTTCTGTAACATACTCTATCATGTCTCCACCTCTTAAAAATGGAGGCATTTCTTCAAGCAGCTTTTCCTTTGCATAAAGTACCCCTATTCCCATGGAGGAAAGCATCTTGTGTCCTGAAAAAACAAAGAAGTCTGCATCAATGTCCTTTACATCGACCTTCATATGCGGTACACTCTGGGCTCCATCTATTACAACTACAGCACCTTTTTCATGGGCATACTTTGCAATCTGCTTCACGGGGTGTTTGGTCCCAAGTACATTTGACATCTGTGCAACTGCCACTATCTTCGTTCTGTCTGTGATCTTATTTTTATATTCCTCCTCGGTAATTTTGCCGTCATCGTCAGTATACATGTACTTCAATACCGCACCTTTGACTTTTGACACCATCTGCCATGGAAGTATATTACTGTGGTGCTCGGAAACAGCTATTACTATTTCATCACCTTCATTTATAAAATTCAGCCCATAGCTATATGCTATCAGATTAAGTGATTCCGTAGCATTCCTTGTAAAAATTATCTGTGATGCCTTCTCAGCACCTATGAATTTTCTCACCTTCTCGCGTGCCTGTTCATAGGCTTTAGTAGATGTAACTCCCAGATAATGCGCTCCTCTGTGGGGATTTCCATTCAACTTTTCATTATAATTTCTCACAGCATTCATAACAGGAACTGGCTTTTGAGTTGTTGCCCCGTTATCAAAATAGACCAGATCTTTTCCATTTACTTTTATGGAAAGTATCGGAAAATCCTTTCTTATTTTTTCTACATCTATTTTTTTAATTTCTACATTTGTATTACTCATCTTACGAGCCTCCTTCTAAGTTCTTCAGACAAGAAATTTTTTAAATCATCTGCCGGCACTCTATCAAAAATCGGACTGAATCTGGCCTCTATAACAAGTTTTTCCGCTTCACTATAATCAAGTCCTCTGCTCATGAGATAAAAGAGCTGATTTTCATCTATCTTTCCCACACTTGCAGCATGCTGTCCATCCACATCCTCTTCCTGGCACAGGAGTATTGGAACACTGTCAGTTTTAACCGTAGGATCTAAAAGAAGAACCTCTTCAGCCTGTGCTCCCTTTGATTTGGAAGAACCTCTCCTGAAATCTATATTTCCCTTGAATACTTTCCTTGCCCTGTCTTTCAGAACACCTTCTATGACCATGTTGCTGGTACTTTCTCTGCCAAAATGATTTGTAGTATAGTAAAGATCCTGTTTTCTGTCTCCATCCACAAGATAGGCCGAGTATATATCTGCACTGCTGTGGTCTCCATTCAAATCGGAATTGTAGTTTGTAACATTTGTACCACTTCCAATTTCTATTGTAACCCAGTTCACTCTTGCACCGGATTCAACTACTGCCATATTTGAATCAAAATGCGTGGACAAATCATTCATCCTCTGAATTTTTATGACATTTACTTCTGAGCCAGCTTTTGCAATCACCCTGGTCAATCCATTGTGGAATGCCTTTGTCCTGCCGCCCTGTGTAGAATAATCCACCAATAATGTAATTCTGCTGTTTGGTTCTGCTGTAATAATATTATTGTCTATAACCGTCGGGTTATCATCATTCAAATTAAAATTAAGCCTTATATATGAATCCACAACCTTGTTTTCCGGGACTTTTACAAATATGCCCGAATTAAATCCGTTCTCCGCAAGTCTTACAAAATCCTTCGATACGGAAGATGCATTCTTGAAACTTGAATGTCCACACAGGCATTCATGTCTGACAGCATCCTTTGTAGGAACCACAGTAATTCCCTCAAAATTTTCAGGCTTGAAATTCATATAATCCAGTTTATACGATTCTATCTCGGGAAGCTCATAATTTTCAATATGGAAATCATTTAATCCAAGATATCTCCATGTAGGAACATAGGCCTGGTTTAGTCTAAAATCATTTTTATTTTCAAAAGTTGAAATTATATCTTTTTTTTCTCTGAAATTATCTTTTATGTCCATAATATTATACCTCCTATCCTATGGTTCCCTTTAGTTCCAGTTTAATAAGATTGTTCATCTCCACAGCATACTCAAGTGGAAGTTCTTTTGCAACAGGTTCAACAAACCCCGTTACTATCATTCCCCTTGCTTCTTCCTCTGTAAGTCCCCTGCTCATGAGATAGAAGATTGCATCATCACTTATTCTTCCTATCTTCGCTTCATGTCCTATATCTACATTATTGTTTGCAACACTTACAATAGGCACTGTATCCGATCTGGACTTACTGTCAAGCATAAGTGATTCACAGGATACACTTGACTTTGAATGCACCGCATCGCTTGTGGAACTCAGAAGTCCCCTGTAAATTGAAACTCCACCATCCTTGGATATTGACTTTGAATTTACTGTAGATGTAGTGTTGGGAGCTGCATGAACTACTTTTGAACCTGTATCCAGATATTGTCCTGCTCCTGCAAAAGTTATACCTGTAAATTCACATTTTGCTCCTTCTCCCCTCAATATACTCATTGGATAGAGCATTGAAACCTTGGAGCCGAAAGATCCTGTCACCCATTCTATACGTCCATTTTTATCCACAACAGCTCTCTTTGTATTCAAATTGTACATATTCCTGGACCAGTTCTCTATAGTACTGTATTTTAAAGTAGCGCCTTCTCCTATATAGCATTCAACACATCCTGCATGAAGATTGTTCACATAGTACTTAGGTGCTGAACATCCTTCTATATAATGAATCTTTGCTCCCTTTTCTACTATTATAAGTGTATGTTCAAATTGTCCTGCCCCCGGTGCATTCAACCTGAAATATGACTGGATCGGGATATCAACCTGGACACCTGCAGGAACATATACAAATGAACCTCCTGACCAGACGGCTCCATGAAGTGCCACAAATTTATGGTCAGTTGGTGGTACAAGCTTCATGAAATGAGGCCTTACCAGATCCTCATAATCCCTTATGGCTGTCTCCATATCCATATAAAGTACGCCCTGTTTTCTAAGTTCATCACTCACATTGTGATAAACGACCTCCGAATCATACTGTGCACCGACTCCTGCAAGTGATTCATGCTCAGCTTTCGGAATCCCAAGCAGGTCAAAAGTCTGTTTTATATCCTCGGGCACATCCTTCCAGTCATGTTTCATGCTCGTATCTGGTCTTACGTAAGTAACTATATTGTCCATGTCCAGGTCTTTTAAATCAGGTCCCCAGGAAGGCATAGGCGTTTTATCGTATATTTCAAGGGATTTGAGCCTGAACTCCCTCATCCAGTCAGGATCATTTTTTTCTTCGGATATTTTTTCTATTATGTCTTTTGTAAGTCCGCTGTCACTTTTATAGCTGTAATTATCCTTGTTTTTTATATCGTAGATACTTCTTCGCACATCTTCTATATAAGTTTTATTTTTTTCCAACAAAGAACACCTCCATTTTCAAGTACTATATTAAGCCAAAGCCTTGAATGCATCATATCCATTCTTCTCTATCTCTTCTGCCAGGGAACTATCGCCCGTCTTGACTATTTTTCCATTTACAAGTATGTGAACATAATCAGGTTTGAGATATTCCAGAATGCTGTTGTGATGTGTAATTATAAGCACCGAATTTTCTTCCGTTCTGAGTTTGCTTACACCTTCCGATACTATTCTTACGGCATCTACGTCAAGTCCTGAATCAGTTTCATCCAGCATTGCAAGCTTTGGTTCAAGTACGGCCATCTGGAGAATCTCATTTTTTTTCTTTTCTCCTCCTGAAAATCCCACATTCAAATATCTCTTTGAATAGCTTTCATCTATTTTTAAAAGTTTCAATTTTTCCTTCAGCAATCTTCTAAAAGCCAGTATTCCGCTCTTTTTTCCACTAACAGCAGATTTTGCAGTACGAAGAAAATTTTCAACTGTTATTCCCTGTATCTCTTCCGGATACTGAAATGACATGAATATACCAAGTCTTGCCCTTTCATCAACCTTTAGATCATTTATGGACTTTCCTTCAAATAATATATCCCCACTGGATATGGAATATTTTGGATGACCCATTATAGTATTTACAAGCGTGGATTTTCCTGCACCATTCGGTCCCATTATTGCATGAACCTCTCCTTTTCCAATCTCCAGATTCAAGCCCTTCAATATTTCAGTTTCTCCAACCTTTGTTTTAAGATTATTTATTTTTAGCAGCTTATTATCCATTGTACCTCTCCTCTATATCCGAGTATTTAACTCTTATTTGATATCAAAAAAATTTAAGTCTTAGTTATAAAATTATATCAGACTTAAATGCTCAGAATTATTTCTATTTACATTCTACTATTTATTTAACAGATAATCAACAATATTAGATAATTTATTCAAAATCTCCATTTTCAGTTTGGATACTCAAGCCATTTATAGTTACATCTTCATTTAATACTATAAGGAGGCATTTCCTTCCCTCTTTGTCTCTTATCTGCCTTACGGAGTTCAACTTTCCAGGGGTTATTGTTATATTTATATTGTCATTCTCTATTTTCACGGATCTGCTTTCAAAATCAGGCACTACATTTTTTACTTTGAATTCATAGTTGCCTCCACATACTTCTTCAAATGCACTCTTTACAAGTTCCCTGTTTTCAACTCCGCTCTGTTCCAGTATATTTGAAATTTCCCTCATGTCAACTTTAGCTTCTTCATCCTCATCTTCCGATTCCTGAAGTTTTTCATTCATATTCTCATATATTTTCTGCATTACCTGAGGTTTAATTTTATTTTCTACTGCAGTTTGAATTATAGCATTAAAGCTTTCCTTTTCTTCCTCTGATGTTGGTTTAATAACACAGCCAAGAATGTCCTCCACAAAAGTCTTATTCAACTCCCTGGATTTATGTGAATAGTAGACCAGCTTGTTAACATCCACATATCCTGAACTAAAGCTTGGAAACATGAATCCATCAAGCGGAGAATTCAAATTTACAGTTACATCCAGGGCCGAATTTGCTTTGAATTTCATCTCCGAATAATCAAACTTCAAAACCTTTTTAGGGACATCCACTTTATTTATACTGCAGAGTATGAATTCCACAGCTTCTATAGCTTCTTCAATCCCCTCTTCCCCGGAAGTTTTTTTCCCATTTCCCCTATAATATTGAGCCTTGATGAAATTGATCACTATATCCGTATCATAATTGAAATTTTTTGCAATTCTATCTACTATCCAATCTGCAAATTCTGGTATGCTGCTTCCGCTGCTCAGTGCATTATACAGTACACTCTGTGTTTCATTAATTTCTTTTTTCATAAAATCGAGTTCAAATATTTTTGAATCTATGGTACCCGTAAGCACCTTTTTAAAATTCTTCAAATAGAGCTCCCTTGTTTCAATATCCATCATTCCAAAAGGTACAAGTTCTTTGGTTATTATAGCTCCATTATCCTTTTTCAAATATACGCTGTACACCTCTTTAATAGGAAGTGCATAACTTTCAATCTTAAATTCCTTCCTTATATTTGACAAATCCTTTTTATTCATATTATCTCCTTTGATTACCAACTTGTATAATTATTTAATATATACTGTAAATAATTATATACAAAACATAATAGGACATTCAACTATAATTACATGTATATTAAAAGCTGCACACACAATTATGTATACTTATGCATTAATTATTATGTATGACTCAGGTAAACAGCTTTGCGAATAATTTATAATGTTTAGGCTAATATCCATAAAAATTTTTCAAGTTTTTTATAGATATTATTGCATAATTATTCATAAAGTTTTATAATAATAACTATTATAAATAGTTTTGTCAGAGGGGGTAATTAAATCGCTGCAGGTTGGAATAATAGGCGGTACGGGTTATGTAGGAGCTGAACTTATAAGACTTTTATCAAATCATAGTAAGGTCAGAATATCATCTATATCATCCGTCAGCTATAAAGGAAAAAAATTTTCGGACATATATCCGAATTTCTATAATTTGAATGAATTGATATGTGAAGACAGTGAAGCTGTAATAGAAAAAAGTGACGTTGTCTTTATAGCTCTACCAAACGGTTTAAGTGAAAATATAGCACAGAAAATATTGGACAAGGATAGATTATGTATAGACATGGGGGCCGATTTCAGATTCAAAGATGGACTTACCTATAAAAAATGGTATGGAAAAGATTTTGAAATACCCGACCTACATAGCCAGTCCGTATATGGTCTTCCTGAACTCAACAGGGAAAAAATAAGAACTGCAAAGCTTATAGGAAATCCTGGATGTTTTGCTACTTCAATCGAACTTGCTCTCCTTCCCCTTATTTCTAATGATATAATAGAGGAAACGGGAATAATTTCAGATTCCAAATCCGGAGTTACCGGACGTGGAAGAGGATTGAGTGAGCCTTCGCTGTTTAACAACTGCAATGAAAATCTAAGTGCATACAAAATAGCAAAGCATAGACATACTCCTGAAATAGAAGAAACTTTGAATTCTATTTCAAATAATGAAGTAAAGCTCACATTTACTCCTCATCTTCTTCCGATAAATCGTGGAATTTTATCTACCATATATACCACGCCCAAGAGAGATGTTGACATGAAAAAGCTTCATGAAGAATACTCCAGCTTTTACAGCAACGAACCTTTTGTAAATGTGCTTCCCCTTGGAGAATCTGCAAAGATAAACAATGTAAGACTTTCGAATTATTGTCAGATTTCACTTCACTATGATGAAGAAAACGGGAAACTGATACTGATATCCTGTATAGACAATATGATAAAAGGATCGGCAGGTCAGGGTATTCAGAACATGAATATAGCTTCGGGACTCGATGAAACTGATGGTTTAAGTGCTGTGCCATCTATATTTTAATACTCAAAAGGAGGATAATCTGATATGAATTTCAAAATCGAAAAAGGCGGAGTCACTTCACCAAAAGGATTCAAGGCTTCCGGGGTAAGTGCAGGTCTCAAATCTGCAGATAATAAAGATCTGGCCTTAATTTATTCAGAAAAAATGTGCAATTCTGCAGGTGTTTATACACAGAACAAGGTAAAAGGTGCTCCTGTACTTGTGACTATGAAACATTTAAGCGATCACAAATCTCAGGCTATAGTTGCAAACAGCGGGAATGCAAATACCTGTACAGGTGACAAAGGTATTGACAATGCAGAAAAGATGTGCAGCCTTTGTGCCCAGCTTCTCGATTTAAACCCAGACGACGTACTCGTGGCATCCACCGGCGTCATAGGTGTACAGCTTGATATATCAGCCGTACAGAAAGCTGTTTCCCCGCTTGTAAATTCTTTAAGCAAAAGCGGCTATATGGATGCCTCTGCTGCAATAATGACTACGGACACCGTTGCCAAAACAATATCCACTACCTTCAAACTGCATGAGAAAACTGTAACAATAGGTGCCATGACAAAGGGTTCTGGAATGATACATCCAAATATGGCAACTATGCTTGCATTCATTACCACAGATGCAAATATATCACCGCAGCTTTTGGACAAAGCCTTGAGAGAGTCTGTCAAAATAAGTTTCAACAGAATTTCAGTAGACAGGGACACTTCCACAAACGATATGGCTCTCATAATAGCAAATGGGCTGGCTGAAAATCCTGTCATAGAAAAAGAGGATGACGACTATTATATATTTTCAGAAGCCCTGAGTGCAGTAACCATCCACCTTGCAAAGATGATGGCAAAAGATGGTGAAGGTGCTACAAAACTGGTTGAATGCAAGGTAACAAATGCACCTGATGAAAATAGTGCAGAAATATTGGCCAAGTCAGTAATATGCTCCAATCTTGTAAAAACCGCCATGTTCGGCTGTGACGCCAACTGGGGAAGAATTCTGGATGCCCTTGGATATGCAGGTGTGGATTTTAATGTAAACAAAATTGAACTGTCAATAGAGAGTTCAAGTGGAAAAATAGATGTATTCAGCAATGGCTACCCTACAGATTTTTCAGAGGATACCGCAAAATCCGTATTGTCTGAAGATGAAGTTTTGATACTCGTAAATATGAATTCTGGTTCCTGTGTTGTTTCCTGCTGGGGCTGTGATTTGACCTATGACTATGTAAAAATAAACGGAAGTTACAGATCCTGAAATTAAAAAATAATAACTTCTAAAGGAGGAACACAACTTTGGATCACAATGAAATAGCAGGAGTTCTTGCCGAATCACTGCCTTATATACAAAAATACAGGGGCAAGACACTGGTGGTGAAGTACGGCGGAAATGCCATGATAAATGAGGAACTAAAAGAATACGTCATAAATGACTTGATACTTATGAAATGCGTTGGAATAAATCTTGTAGTTGTACATGGTGGCGGGCCGCTCATCTCATCCTACCTTAAAAAATTGAACAAGGAAAGCAGATTCATAAATGGATTGAGGTACACAGATGAAGAGACAATGAACATAGTTCAGATGGTACTATGTGGAAAAGTAAACAAAGATCTTGTCAGTCTTATTGAAACCAATAACGGAAAAGCCATAGGCCTGTGTGGCATAGATGGTTCTATGATAAAGGCCAAAAAGCTTTTAGGTAAAGAAGATCTTGGTTATGTAGGCGAGATTACAAGCATAAATACGGAAATAATTGAAGATTCAATAAACAATGGATATATACCTGTAATAAGTAGTGTAGCTCTTGGAGACAACTCGGAAACATACAATATAAACGCAGACACCTGTGCCTTTAAAATTGCATCCGCCCTGAAAGCAGAAAAATTAATACTTCTTACGGATGTACCCGGTGTAATGAAGGATGTAGACGATACATCCAGCTTAATATCAAAATTAAATCTTGATGAAGCAAAAACACTCTACAAAGATAATATTATAAAAGGCGGAATGATACCTAAACTAAATTGCTGCATAGGGGCAATCAAATCCGGCGTAAGAAGAGCACACATTATTGATGGAAGAATACCCCACTGCCTTCTTCTCGAACTTTTTTCAAAACAAGGTATAGGTACTATGATTTATTAGGAGGAAATTTATATGGATTATTTATCTTATTCAAAAAAATATCTTATGGATACTTACGGTCAGCTTCCTATAGTATTCACACATGGAAAAGGCTGTAATCTCTATGATACTGAAAACAATGAATACCTGGACTTTACATCTGGAATTGGAGTTTCATCACTTGGTTATGGAAATGAAGACTGGGTCAAGGCTGTAACAGATCAGGTCAGGACTCTGGCCCACACTTCAAATATATTCTTGAACATACCCTCTTTGACATTGGCTAAAAAACTTACTGAAGCCTGTGGCATGAGCAAAGTATTTTTCTGCAATTCGGGAGCTGAAGCCAATGAATGTGCCATAAAGCTCGCAAGAAAATACAGCTACCTGAAATATGGCAGCGGGCGTGAAACTATAATAACTCTCAATAAGAGTTTTCACGGCAGAACCTTGACTACCCTGAAGGCTACCGGTCAGGAAAAATTCCACAAATATTTCGGACCTTTTCCTGACGGTTTCAAATATGTAGATGCAAATATAAACTCTCTAAAAGAAACCATTGATACCTCCGTCTGCGCCATAATGCTGGAAGCTATACAAGGTGAAGGTGGAGTAAATCCCCTCTCCTCTGACTTTATAAACAAGGTCTTTGAAATAAGCAGGGAAAAAGATATATTGGTTATATTCGATGAAGTTCAGTGCGGCATGGGCAGAACAGGTAAAATATTCGGCTATAAAAATTATAATGTAGAACCGGATATAGTTTCCACAGCAAAAGGTCTTGCAGGTGGTCTTCCAATTGGTGCAGTACTCTGCAATGAAAAATTGGAAAATACTTTTGTACCTGGTGACCATGGCTCAACTTTTGGAGGTAATCTAGTAAGTACTGCCGGTGCAAACTGTGTAGTTGACAAACTTACAAGTTCCGGATTTTTAGATGAAGTATCACAGAAAGGTCTTTTTATAAAACAATTTTTTGAAAAGTCCAATTCCAAAAACATCGTGGAAGTCAGAGGAATAGGTCTTATGGTAGGAATACAGATAATCTCGGATAAAGCCTCCGAAGTTCAAAAGAAAGTTCTTGAAAAGGGTCTTCTCGTGTTAACAGCCGGTCCCAACGTAATAAGACTGCTCCCGCCGCTTGTTATATCAAAGGATGAGCTTGAATTTGGCTTGAACATACTGCTGGATACAATAAATTCCATATGTGATTAAAAAATGAGCCTAGGCTCATTTTTTATATTTTTACGGAAAGTATTGATTTATTATCATTAATATCTTATAATAGTTTATATCAAATAATATTAATTATTCGCTAGTATTATTTGAATTAAATGAAGATAGGATTTTCCATACATCCTATTTTGTTCACACTACCCCCCTATATATTGTTTTTCGTTAGTTATAACGAAATAAGGATATAGATTGAACCCTATATCCTTATTTTTGTATCCATATACAAAATCAATTGAAAAGTTCCGTCCCCTCAATAGCTTTTTGGACAAGTGTATCAATTTCAAGCACACCTTCCGCCTTCCTTATTTCATCAACTCTAGGTTTGGTCTTTGGATGTTTAGGTACAAATATGGTACAGCAGTCTTCATATGGTAATATAGAAATATCATAAGTACCTATTTCCCTTGCAATATCCATTATATCAATCTTGTCCATTGCTATAAGCGGTCTGAAAACCGGTCTGTCTGCCACATCATTGCTGACTATCAGTCCATCCATGGTCTGACTTGCCACCTGACCGATACTTTCTCCTGTAGTTACAGAATCCACATCATATTTTTCGGCAAGACTGCATGCTATTCTCATCATAAATCTTCTCATTATGATTGTAAGCTCATCTTCCCTGCATTTCTCAATAATCTCCATCTGTATATCCGTAAATGGAACAACATACAGATTCACACTGCCAGTATATTCCTTTAACACATTGGACAGATCCTTTACCTTTTCCTTTGCCCTTTCACTTGTATATGGATGACTGTGGAAATATACACAATTAAGTTTGACTCCTCTTCTTGCCATCATATAACCTGCAACAGGAGAATCAATTCCTCCTGAGAGCATAAGCATTGTACTTCCATTTGTTCCATACGGCATACCGCCTTCAGCCTTTATTCTCTCTGAATATACATAGGCATTGTCTCTTATCTCTATGTTCACGAAAAAATCAGGACTTTTAACATCAACTGAAAGTCCTTCCGAATTTTCCAGTATGTATGCTCCTACTTCCCTGCTCACTTCCATGGAAGTCATCGGGAACTTTTTGTCAGCCCTCTTGGTAACAACCTTAAATGTATTTCCCCTGCATTTAAGTGCACTTGAAAGTGCCATTTTCTCTATGCTTTCCATATCAGGATCAATTTCATAGGCTATACATATCTCGGATATGCCAAATACTTTTTTCAATCTTTTTATAGCTTCTTCCAGATTGCTGCATTCTATAAACCATCTTCCCTGATCTTTTACAAAATAGTATTCAATACCTCCCATGACATTTTTTATATTGTCTGCAAGTTTCTTTTCAAACTTTCCCTTGTTTAATCCCTTCAAAAAAATTTCCGGTGCATATTTGACCAGCAGCAGTTTTCTCATATCTTGATTCTCCTTAAAAACTTCAAAGATTTATAAAGTGCATCCATCGTATAGTCAACTTCCTCTTTTGTATTAAACTCACTAAAGCTGAACCTTATTGCCCCTCTTGCTTCTTCATTCTCCATCCCAAGCGCCCCAAGTACATGACTGTTTCCGCTTTTTTTAGCCGAACATGCAGAACCTGTAGAAACAAATATATTATTGTCCTCAAGCATATGCAGCAGTACCTCTCCTTTGACTCCCATAAAAGATACATTCAAAACATATGGTGAGTAAAAATCACCTTCACTGTTTATCTTTACATCAGGCAACTTTTTCAATTCACTTATAAAATAATCTTTTAGTCCAGTTACCTCATTAAAATTATTTTCATATTTTCCATATATTATTTCTGCCGCCCTTGCCAGTCCGGCAATAGCCGACAGATTCTCCGTTCCTGATCTAAAGTTTTTTTCCTGCCCTCCCCCATATATGAGAGGCCTCGGCCTGAGTCCATTTCTTACATATGCAATTCCAATTCCCCTGGGTCCGTGTATCTTATGCCCGCTTATGGACAGCAAATCAATATTTGACTTTTTTACATCTATTTTATACTTTCCATATGCCTGAACTGCATCTACGTGAAACTTCACTCTGCTGCTTTTACCTTTTATTGCATTTCCTATTTTTTCTATATCCTGTATGATTCCGGTTTCGTTGTTGGTATGCATTACACTTACAATTACCGTATCCTTGTTTATATTATCCAGCAGTTCCTCAATATCTATTTTTCCATACTTGTCTACGCCCAAATATGTTACTCTAACCCCACAATTTTGGAGATATTTGCATGTGTTTAAAATACTTGGATGCTCTATCTCAGTTGTTATGATATGATTCCCTCTGTTTGCAAAACCCCTAATCAAAAAATTATTGCTCTCACTCCCGCCAGAAGTAAATATTATTTCATCTCTGCTGCAATTCAATGTACCTGCTATTATATTCCTGCATTCATTTATCTTGTGTTCAGCTTGTATTCCAAGTGAATATGCAGAAGACGGATTCCCATAGTAATTTTTCATGATATATGACATAATTTCTATAACTTCATTATATGGTCTGGTGGTGGCACTATTGTCAAAATAAACTTCCAAAATTATTCACTCCTCATGTAATTAAACCTAATTATAGTTTTATACTAGAATATAATATCACAACTGCAATACCATAACAAAATCTATTTAATAAAATAAACAATATGTGCAATACTAAGGTATAGCAGCAAATTCATAAAAGGAGATCTTCAAAATGAAACTCAAAAACATTATATCCTATGCTATAATTGTGACACTCACTTTAATGATACTATTTTCTCCACAAAAAGTTACTGCAAAATATGAAAATAGAACTTCTCAAAATTTAATATATCTAACATTTGATGATGGCCCAAGTGATGATGTCACAAATGAAATACTTGATATTTTAAAATCTCAAAACGTAAAAGCTACCTTTTTCGTAATAGGTTATAAATTGGATGGGAGAGAGACTATTTTAAAAAGAATGAAAAATGAAGGACATAGTATTGGATTGCATACTTTTACGCACGATTACGCTAAAATATACAAAAACTCCGACTCATTTATAAATGAAATGAATGAAAGTGCAAAATCCATAAAAAATATTTTGGGTTTTTCTCCAAGAATAATAAGATTTCCCTCTGGAAGCAAAGGACATATGGATGAAGACCTTTTTAATAAATTGCATTGTCTTGGATACAAAATATTTGACTGGAACATATGCCTGTCAGATGGACTTGACCACAATACACCAGTAAATAAACTCTATAATCAAGGCACTGAAAAATGCATAAATCCCAATAGAGTATTTTTACTGGCTCACTGCAGTGGTAATAATCAAAACACATGTAATGCACTTCCAAAAATAATTGAACACTATAAATCACTGGGCTATAAATTCATGCCTATTACTGAAAATACCCCGGAATATCATTTCAGGGTATCGAAATAAGTTTATTGCTGACCAAATCATATTCATAAACCTTGCCAGTGGATTTATCAACATAATACCATCCGGTTGTAGCCCCGTGATCTTCCATACTGTCAAAGGCATGTACGACATAGTATTCTACATTATCTTTTGTTTCAATATGGTCAAAGGTAAAGCTGGCATTTGGTTCATCGCTTTTCACACGATTTCTAACCAGTTTTACTGCATTATCTCCGGTAATTGCTGCAGTTGAATTGCCATTGCTCCTCTCACCTTTACCTGAATGATTGTCCTTTTGAAGCTTTTGAGCTTTAGGAGCAGTTTTCTCTTCTGAAGTCTTTGTAATATTTTTACTATTATTATCCTTAATGCCAATATCATTTTTACTTGAATTATTCCTATAATTATTATAATACATTACACCAGCCAATAATATTACAATAAAGATAGTTATACTGGCAATCAATCTTTTTTTATTCCTACTCACAAAGGCTCATCTCCTTGTTCAAAGATCCCAATTTAAATTATTTTAGTCTTCATAAAGATATTTTCTTGTGATAGGGATTTCATTGTTCAATCCATTTGTAAATACAAATTGATGGATATCTATTACTCCATAGTGAAAAGAAGCTGCACAGGCATTCAAATACAAATCCCACATTCTTATAAATCTTTCATCCTTTATTTTTCTTATTTCATCCAGATTGTTTTCAAAATTCTCCGCCCAGCATTTAAGTGTCAAATAATAGTGAAGTCTTAAACTTTCAGCATCTATGAGATGAAGATCATTATCTGCCATTAAACTTACAAGTTCCCTTATAGAAGGTATATATCCTCCAGGGAAAATATACTTTTTTATCCACTGATTTGGTTCTGATTCCGTCTGAGCTGTAATACAATGCAAAAGCGAAATTCCGCCTTCCACAAGCATTGCTTTTACCGCTTCCATGTAGGAAGGCAAATTTTTTCTTCCCACATGTTCAATCATACCTACGCTTACTATTCTGTCAAATTTATCTGTTTTTCCTGTAATTTCTCTATAATCTGCAAGTTTAACATCTACTATTCCTTCAAGATTATTTTCTTTTATTCTGTCTTTTACCTTTCTATACTGTTCTTCACTTAAAGTTATTCCAAGTGCTTTAACACCATACTGTTTTGCAGCGGACAATATAAGCTCGCCCCACCCGCATCCTATATCCAGAAGTCTCTGACCTTTTTTCAAATTTAATTTTTTAAGTATATGCTGAACCTTATTGATCTGGGCCTGGTATAGAGAATCATTTTCATTCTTAAAATAGGCACAGGAATAGGTCATTGTCTTATCCAGCCATATGCTGTAAAAATCATTTCCAACATCATAATGATACTGTATATCTTCTTTACTTCTTTTAAGCGTATTGGGAATTACCTTGTATAATTTTGAAAACATACCTGCATTGTTCAGAAAGCTTCCCCTGTTTTTGTAAACTGATTCAAGTATTTCTCTAATATTCCCCTTAAAATCAAGCCTATTGTCCATATATCCTTCTCCAAGAGTCATAAAGGGATCTCCTAAAAGTTCCTTCTTGGGGATCTTTTCATTAAATATTATTGTAAACTTTTCCTGACCTTCACCAAAGTTTTCTTCAGTGCCATCCCAGTATTTGACTTTAACCGTATCTGAAAATAAATTCTTCAGAAACTTTGAAAAAAATATTCTATCTAAATCCATAAATTCATCTTTTCCTTTCATTATGATTTTATTAACAATCCAATAATATTTTTTATATAAATAAAGAATTAGACTTGAATCTAATCCTAATCAAATATAAAAATAAAACTTCAGCATATCCGAATAATAATGGTGCAGGTGAAGGGAGTCGAACCCCCACGCCGTAAAGCGCTAGATCCTAAGTCTAGTGCGTCTGCCAATTCCGCCACACCTGCATATATAGTTAGTTTGAAAGATACTGGTGGCTCACCGGGGAATCGAACCCCGGACAACATGATTAAAAGTCATGTGCTCTACCAACTGAGCTAGTGAACCATCTTTGGCTGGGATGGCAGGATTCGGACCTACGAATGATGGAGTCAAAGTCCATTGCCTTACCACTTGGCTACACCCCAAAAAAATTCATATATTTCACATTTATAGATTTTACTCCAGAGAATTGATAAAGTCAATAGATTTTTATACGTGAAAAACAGCTGATAAGCTCAATATAAAAGTTCAACAAAATGTCCAGAATCTATTCAATGTATAATTAATTAGTCCTGTAATGATAGTGGATATAAACTGAGCCGCCGTTTTATTTAAACTAAAGTTATTCACTAGAACAAATAATAGTATGCTGCTGAGCATAAGGGATATAATATTTACGCTTATAAATTTTGCAAACAGAAATCCAATTTTCCCATTGGATTTAAATACCCATTTTCTATCTAATACAAATCCATTTATAACCCCCAAAAAATATCCTGCAATGTTTGCCGCTATATAGTGAATTCCAAAATTAATAAGTATATTGTATGCTACTAATGTTATAATTGTATTTATGATTCCCGAAATAACATATTTTATAAATTGCGTCCTCTTAATGAATATATCTACAAACATTTTAATCACCCTAACATTTTATATTATATTACTAATTCTAATAATTATTTCTTAATAAAGCCCTAAATATTTGTTAATTTTTTGCACTATATAAGGAGGAGTTCAGGTGATACGCTACAGTACAATAGATAAAAAAAACCAAAGAGAAATCGTACTTTTAAAATCCTCTCCCTGCATATGGGGGAAATGTTCATTCTGTGACTATATAAATGACAACGATAAAGATATTACAAAAGATATTTCTTTGAATAAATCCGTTTTAAAAAAAGTCACAGGTAAATACGGGGTCCTTGAAATTATAAACTCCGGCAGCTGTTTTGAAATTCCAAAGCCAACTTTAGAGGATATAAAGTCACTGATCTCATATAAAAAAATAAATAAGCTATTTTTTGAAAGCCACTGGCTATATAGACACCGACTTCATGAAATGAAGGATTTTTTTGAAATACCAATTATATTCAAGTGTGGGATTGAAACCTTTGACAGCAATTTCAGAAACAAAGTCTTAAATAAAAATGCCATATTTTCAAATCCATTGGAAGTTTCCCGTTATTTCAAATCCATCTGCCTTCTAGTTGGAATACAGGGACAAACAAAAGATATGATAAAGCAGGATATTGAATATTTACTTAAATATTTTGAATATGGATGCATAAATATATTTGTAGAAAATTCTACAAATATAAAAAGGGATGAAAATTTAATAGAATGGTTCCACGGATACTTTCACTTTTTAGAAAAAGAAAAAAACATAGAAATATTGTGGAACAATACAGATTTTGGAGTAGGGAGCACAAAGTAACTTGTTAAACGGGTTTTAAAACATCTTTAAAACCCGTAATTTTATATATCAGTTTAAATCACCTTTATCACACAATATGCCTTCAATATCTTCTGCAGGCATTGGCTTTCCAAAATAATAGCCTTGAATTTTATTGCATTTCTTCATCTTCAGCAGTATAAACTGATCTTTAAATTCTACTCCCTCGGCTATGACGTCAAGCTTCATTCTATGGGCAAGATTTATTATCTGTTCCGTTATTATACTTTCATATGAGTCTTCACATATCCCATCTATGAAGGTTTTATCGATTTTAATGGTATTTATAGGTATACTCTTTAAATAATTTAAGGAAGAATATCCACTTCCAAAATCATCTAGTGCAATTCTTATATTCATGCCTTTCAACCTATTTATTACCCTAATATTCTCTTCCAGAGACTCCATAGCAACACTCTCGGTTATTTCAATCTCAATGGATTCCGGATCAACTCCAGTTTCCTCAAGTGTTTTCTCAACCATATCAATAAAATTACTATTTTTAAGCTGAACTGTTGAAACATTTACAGATATAAAATCAAAATCATATCCTTCACTTTTCCACAGTACATTCTGAATACAGGCTTCTCTGAAAACCCACTCTCCTATGGGAACTATAAGTCCTGTTTCTTCCGCCAGTCCTATAAATTGATCAGGTCTTATCCAACCCAGCCTGGAACTATTCCATCTAATCAATGCTTCAAAACTTACAACTTTATTACTTGTTACATCCACCTGAGGCTGATAATACAATAGAAATTCTCCATTTTTTATTGCCTTCCTGATTTCTTTCTCCATTTCACTTTTTCTCAGAATTTCATCATACATGGATTTTTCAAATACTCTATAGGAATTTTTTCCACTTAACTTGGCTTTGTTTAATGCTATATCCGCACTTCTTATCAAACCCATTGCATTATTACTGCCATCTGGATATATACTTATACCTATACTTACCGACGTGAGTACTTCAGTCCCATCCAGGTTCCATAAACCACTCAGGATACTAAGCAATTCCTGAACTTCCCTATCAAGGTCCTCTAAATCTACTTCCAATTTAAAAACAAGGAACTCATTGCCATACTTTCTTGCAACTATTGCATTTTTATTGTATATCTCTTTTATAATACTTCCAATCTTCTTCAAAAGCCTATCCCCGTATTTGTATCCAAATATATCATTTATATTTTTGAAATTATCCAAATCTATGTGAAATAATGCAAATTTATTATCAGGATTAAGTAATATATATTTTTCAATTCTTTCCTTTAAATAATTCCAGTTTGGCAAATTGGTAAGTTCATCATAATATGCTTTTCTCTTTACACTATTGTATTCTTCCATGAATTTTTCTGTATTTTTGTGCAGCTTACCGTAAACTCTATCATAATTAACTTCATCTGCAGGTGTGATTTCTTTTACAATATTCACCATGTTATAGAGAAATTTTATCATTTCCATAATTTTTTCATTCTCAAATAATGGTATATTATGTATGCAGTTCAGCACTTTCTCTTTTTCCAGCTTTGATATAATTATTTCATCGTTAAGATATTTCATATCAGGTGTCTTATAAAATATTGGTGTAGTAAAAATGAGACATTCCAGTTCAGCTTCAATATATACCGGTATACCTACATACATAAGGCCGCTCTTACTCTTGAACAACCCATATTTATTATGATTTTTGATTTGATCAATTATATTTTTATCATAATTACTGAACCTAAAATTAGCAAGTAAATTTTTATTTGAAAATACACTCAAATTTTTTCCATTGTATCTTATCAAACACATTATACCTGTTAATTTATAAAAACTCCTAATCAGAGCTTTAAGCTCAGATAAACTTATAACTTTTGAAAATCCTAGCTTCATATTTTACACCAACTATCATCTATTTTATATTTTATTTCAATTTTTAAAGTTCTTAAATTTTGTTAAAATCCTTTACAAATTTTACAGGGACTTATGAATCCTATATCCAATATTTATAATTAATTCCATATTTGCTACAGAATTTACCTTCCCAGGAATAATTTATCTCTTATGGCGCACAATTAAGATATCGAACTATTATTTTCTTTTATTTTACCATAAATAAATTATATAAAATAGACTTTATTTATTATATTATTACAATGGAATTTTACTGTAATTCATTATAAGATTTATATCCATTTACTGACTCTGCACTTTTAATCGCCATTATTATTGCTTTTTCAACAACTTTCGCAGCAAGAAATCCAACCACACTCATATCAGCTTCTACATTTCCTGTAGACATAGTAAAAATAGTATCTCCGTCAAACATTGAATGAGCCGGTCTCATGGTTCTGGCATATCCATCATGGGCCATTGAAGCCACCTTGTTCATTTCTGATTTTGTAAATCTTCCATTGGTTGCCACAACACCTATAGTTGTATTCCCACTGAATAAATTTTTCTTTTCAGAATATTGCCCAAGCATAATTTTTTCGCTGTCCGCAAAGCATCTACCATTTTTTTTCAGCGCACCAGCTATTATATTGCCTGTATGCGGATCTACTATATCACCAAGACAGTTAACTGCAACTGCCGCACCGACTTTCAAATTTCCTGCCTGGACAGCAAAAGTTCCAAGTCCACCTTTCATTGAATGCTCTGGTCCCAGTATCTTGCCTATAGTAGCTCCCGTTCCGGCTCCTACATTTCCATTTTCACATATATTGAGTTCAGAGCTCCTACATGCATTGTATCCCATAACTTTATCAGGTCTTATTTTATAGTCTCCTATATTCAGATCAAACAATACCGCGCTGCACACTATGGGAACTTTTGTAACCTTTACATCAAACCCTACATCCTTCTCTTCAAGATACTGCATCACACCACTTGCGGCATCAAGTCCAAAAGCACTTCCCCCTGAAAGAACAACTGCATGAATTTTATCAACAAAATTTACGGGATTCAGAAGATCAGTTTCACGTGTACCAGGCGAGCCTCCCCTTACATCTACCCCAGCGGTTGCACCATTTTCACATATTACAACAGTGCATCCAGTCTGTCCCTTCAAGCTTTGAGCATTTCCTATTCTTATTCCATCTATACTTGTAAAAGAAATTTCATTCATAAATTACACCCCTTTAACCAGCTCAAATTCAAAAGCCCCAAGCATATGTACTCAGGACTTCATTTATCATTTATATTATTTATGTCTCATTTTATTTACAGCCCCTACAACAGCTACTGTAATAACAACAGATAGCGCCGCTTCTGGGATTCCATTTATTACTCCCACCGTAAGTATTCCTTTTTTTGCAGCAGGTATGCTCAAGTTCAATGCTTTTGCATAAGGAGCCAGATATATGATAAAAATAGCACCCAAAACTCCAATAGTATTAGTAAGAGATCCTGCCAAAGCAGCAATTGCTGTTGGAATAAACTTGTTGTTTATTCTTATAGCAGAATAGATGTAATAGGATATTATTCCTATAAGCACCCTTGGCAGTACCGATACCAGTGGATTTATAAATGCAAATGAAACTACCGTTGGCGCCGTAATCGATTGTATAATACTGAATATACCAAATATAAGTCCTACAAATCCACCCACCAATGGTCCTTCCAGAATCGCTCCTATTATAACAGGTATATGCATTATAGTTGCATTTACAGGTGGAATTGGTATAAACCCGAGCCTCGTTACACCAAGAACAATTGAAATTGCCGACAACATGCCTATTATAGCCAACTGTCTTACACTGATCTTTGACCAAGTTCTTATTTGTCTTTCCATAATTTTTTCCGCTGTCATTCCCATAAGGATATAAATGCGGAATCCTCCTTTTATAAAATTTAGTTCAGTTTTAAATCAAATACTGACAATTTTATTTTATCACATAATATTATTTTTTCAATATAATATTGTTTTAAATTTAACAATATGTTATCTTTCTATAGGGAATCCTTCTCTAAAGTATTTCTCCGGGTACAGCAGATCTATTACGGCATCTCTGCTGCAAGTCCCGTTTTTCATGAATACATCAGGTATACCCTCCAGCGATACTCTTATATTCTCCACGCTGAATACGTCACATATGCTCTTTATACATCTAGCAGTGGATGTGCCGGCTTTCCTATTTATATAATCTGTTATTTTTACTCCTTCCAACCACTTGCAGTTTTCGTCATACTCAGAGTCATAGTTTACGACAGTACATTTCAGTTTTTTCTTGTCATTTCCCGATATCGAAGACATAAAAAAGGTTTTTACCATTATGTCATCCATAGGGAGACTGTACCCCGCAAACACTATGTGCTTTGCATTTTTCATAAGCAGTCCCATCTCGGTTTTTATCTCACATAGCGGCGTTATACTATCCTTACCTGCCAGTGTCTGCATTATAATAGGCATATCATAAGGATAAGTTATCTGTCCACAATATGGGCACTCTATCGCTCCCCTTTTATATCTCTTTTCTTTTTCCGTCTTATATTCCCATGCTATTTGCAATTCGTGTATCAGGGAAGGTCCAAAAATTTCTGTTGACAATCTATTAAAATTATCGGAAAAATTTATTATGGATTTACCACATTCTGGACAAATCCTTGAACCAAACATACCATGTGGAAACAATATTTTCCCCATTCGCAGCACTCTTGAAGGATATTTGTAGTCATTGACTATCCTGCATTTGGACTCATCTGGCGTATACCATATTTCGGAATCATTGTTTTCTCTTGCAGAAGAGGCTATCTGGATTCCAAAATCACTTGATAATTTTAGATTCAAATTATCCTGTAATTTTATTTCTTTTTTATTCTCCTCTCTTTGTGCATTATACAAATTCCAGAGCAGGGTTGGATCCCAATTGAAGGATATTACTCCATAGGAATACATATAAAATCTTCTTGTATTCCTCTTATAGCCTCTTCTATCAAATTCTTTTCCCTCCTCCACCATGAGTTTGGACAGCACTTTTGAGAATTCATAATATGGCTCAATTTTTTCTCTGTCAAAACATCCCTGCTCATTTTGTACGCTAATTCTTTCGAGTTCTTCAATAAGCAGCATAAGGCATCTTCTTGCAGATTTTATTCTTTCGACCCTCAAAAACTCTGTCTTATTGTCAACAAATGCATTAAAGCCCATGTTATTTCCTATGAGTTGGTCAATCATTGTAAAAAGTTCATTCATGCTAAATCCTGGATTTGTATTCAATATGACTGCCAATGCCTCCAAATCATATATTTCAGAAAGTTTTTTATTATATACAAGTTCTTCCGTCACTAATTTTTTAAAGGCCTTCTGTAATCTTCCATCTTTATCTCCTAAAAAGGAGAAATCGTTATTTATAATTTTAAAAATTATTTTCATTAACCCATTTGTGGTATGAAGTCCCAAATATTTTGTAGCTCCTGCTCCCCATAGTATTATGGTTTCCGGCCAATATTTTTCTGGCATTTATAATTTTACCTCCAGTTCATACTTATATGAAAGAAAAAACCGGATGACACTACAGCCATCCAGTTTTCTTTCAGCATTACTTTAAAGTATTTTCATAAGCCTCTATCATCTTTTTAACCATCTGTCCGCCTATAGATCCGGCTTCTCGAGATGTTATATCTCCATTATAGCCATCTTTTAAAGTAACACCGACTTCCCTTGCAGCCTCCGTCTTAAATCTATCCAGACCTGCCTTTGCTTCTGGAACTAATACTTTGTTTCCTGTTCGTGCCATAATTAATTCCTCCTTTAATTCGACAGATTTTAAATTTAAGTTTTACTAATTGTTGTATATAGAGTTTGTGCACTTTTAAGATTTATAAACTATAAAATTATATGAATTTAAGTAAATTATTAGATTTATAATCATTTTTTAATAATTATGATTATGCCTGTTTTATTGCACCTCTTTTTACAGCAACATTTATAATATTAAACAGACAAACTGCTACTATGGTATTTACAAGTGCTGCCGGTAAAACTACAGACAGGAAAAACATAATAAAACTTCCGTTCAATCCTACTGTAAACAATACAACAGTTAGGAAAGCAGATCCACTCACTATCGTTCCTAATGCAGTAATAATTATAACTTTCACCTGGTCGTTTATTCTATCTCTAAGCGGCTTCAAAATTGCAAACATTACATTTACTGTAATAAACTTGTCTATTACATTGGCAAATTGTCCACCCGGGAAAGTAGTAGTTGCTGCAGCTAAAATTCCTGCTACAATACCTGCAGCAAGACATGTCTTGTATTCTCTGTTAAATATAATTATTATAAACAACATTGCAAGTGAAATATCAGGCTTCATTCCAAACAGAATTGGCGGTACAATTTGATGCAGTATAGCACCTATGGCAAGTAATATAGAATTTATAATCATCTTTTTCAAATTCATGATAACACTCTCCTTCAAACTACAAATATAATTCTCACTAAATTAAAAATATACTAACTATTGCAAATAAAATTATTTCTTTTATACTTTCATAGCATAATGAACACCACCTGTAAATTTTTGCAAATAAAAAAGCCGCCCCTACAAATAGGACGGATTATCCGCGGTACCACCTAAGTTATGCTTTAAAGGCATCTCTCAATCAGACACTAACATGTCTTCTCCATTATAACGTATGGCTTACGGTAACTACTACTCTCTTCAGATTTCGTTTTACTCCTCTAGGGTCCATTCACTATATGCTATCGTATTTAGATTCCACCATTCTAAACTCTCTTGAACTAAGTCATATAACTACTCTTCCCTGTCAAAGGATTGTTTACATGATATCACTTAAATTGTAGGTTGTCAATATAAAATCATGGATTTGCTGTTAAAACTTTTTCATGAGCAGTCAACATTTCCCTATAGCAGTAGTTTATTATATCACTTCTCTTTATAATTCCTATAAATATCTCATTGTCGTCCAACACAGGAACAAAGTTCTGGTTTTCTGCAAGAGATATAAGATCTTTCATATCTGAATTTATATGAACCGGCCTGTTGTTTATATTTCTCTCTATATTTTTCAATAAAACTCTATCAGTATTTTCAAACGTAAGATGAGGAGAATTTTTCAATTTCCAGAGAAGATCACCTTCTGTAATCGTTCCCTTGTACTTTCCAAATTTGTCTACAAGAGGAATAGCTGTGTACCTATATGTCTCCATTTTTTTTAATATGTGCATCATGGTAGAATCCGGACTCTCATAAACTACATCTTTCTTAGGTGTAAGAAAAAATGCTATATTCATAATATCATCCTCTCTATATTCATATTTTTATTATTGTTTACACCTTAAGGAATAACAAGAATAAACAGTAAATTTTAATATAACCCTTAAAATTAGGGAAGCATATACTTCCCTAATTCAAGAGTTCTAAACCTAATATTACAACATGAAGTTTTCGTTATCTAGAACATTCAGCCTCAACATGCATTAACTTCTTTAATACGTCTTCTATATTACTCTCCAGCTTATCATCTATTTCCGTATCACCTTGAGATACAGAATTAACTGCAATTTTTAATCCTTTTGTAATATTGCTTATTTCGTCCAGTGTCAGTAATATGAGTATGTTCTCCTTCATAATTAACAGCCCCCTTTACCTAACCTAATAAATTTTAATAATAGAAACATATTAATTTACAATAAATGACAAGTGTCTAGTCTGTCTTCACTTGTCATTTACATTACTTATCATAAATCAATATTATATTTTCAAAATGCTGCTAAAGTCTTGCTATAAAATCATAATATTCTTCAAGCATATATTTCGTGTATTTCTTTCTTCCCATCAGTCTAAATATTACGTCTGAACTCTTATAACCTTCTTTATATAATTTATATTCTCTGAGAAGCCTTTTTAACATACCTTTATTTATCTCCAGTAATTTTACCAATTCATCTAGAGTATAGAACTCCTTACATAATATATTTTCAAGTTTATCTTGCATTTCAAGCTTGTACTCTAAATCAACCTTCCTATTTTTGTGAGGTCCCGTCTTTCCCCTATGATGTTCTGGACAAAGGTATTTGAAATTTAACGGAAAATCAACTCCGCCTTGACTTCTATAAACTATGTGATGTTTATCAGCTAGTTTACCACAAATCTCGCATTTCAGCAATAGGTCGCCTCCTAATTTTTTAAATTATATAGAGATATCTTAAAGATTCATTGATTTATTTCTATTATAACATAGGTTCAAGCTAATTTCACTTATAATTATCACATTTTAGGATCACAATATATATGTTTTACAAAATATTAATTATTACTTAATACATGTTAAAATTTTATGCAGTTTCTTTAATTCTATTTTATTATAATTATCCTAAATTTATGAAAAGATGATATAATAAACTTCAATAAACTTCATTCTGGAGGTAATACAGATGAAATACGGTCTATTTGCAATTATGCTAATAAATATACTGGTATCAGTTGTGGTAATTGTACTTGAAAGGAAAAATCCCGAAAAGACAATTGCCTGGCTTGCAGTTCTCATAGTTCTACCACTTGTAGGATTAATAGCTTACATATTCTTAGGGAGGAACTGGAAAAGGCACAAACTGCATGATGAAACAAATATAAATATAGAAAAGCTCATAGATGAAGCAATAAAGCGTGTAAAAGACGATACCTACAGACCCCTGATTGAATTACTGTCCAGAAATAGCGAATCCCCACTATTTGTAAACAATAATGTGAAAATATTTAAGAACGGAATGGAAAAGTTTGAATATTTAAAGGAAGAACTTTTAAAAGCAAAACATCATATCCACATGGAATATTACATTATCAAAAATGATACTATAGGCAGGAAAATCAAAAAAATTCTAATAAAGAAAAGCTGTGAGGGTATAGATGTAAGACTCATACTTGACAGGGTAGGATGTATAAAATTAGGAGAAAAGTACATAAACGACCTGAAAAAAGCCGGTGTAGATGTAGTTCAATACTCGTATTTTTTAGCTCCTATTTTAAAAAACATAAATACCCAGATAAATTATAGAAACCACCGAAAAATCGTGGTTATTGACGGATATGTTGGCTTTGTCGGCGGCATCAACATAGGCGATGAATACCTTGGTAAAAGCAGATTCGGATATTGGAGAGACACACACCTCATGGTAAAAGGGGATTTTACCTACGGTCTTCAAGCCGTTTTTATAGATGATTTTGCAACTATAAAAGCTGCAAACAGAGAATACTTTTTTTACGACGGAAACTTCGAAGAGTTTTTTCCACCTATTTCCTCTGTAAAAAATCAAGGCGGCAAACTTATGCAGCTTGTAAAAAGCGGACCTGATTCTGAATTCCCGGCTATTGAACAAGCAGTACTTAAAATGATAAGTATGGCCGAAAATCATATTTATATAACAACCCCCTACTTCATCCCTACTGAAAGCATATTGAATGCTTTAAAAGTTGCCTCATTGAGCGGAATAGATGTACGCATAGTATTTCCTGGAAAGTACGATCATGTACTTGTCTACTATGCTTCCAGAACATATCTTGAAGATCTAATAAAAAATGGAGTAAAAATTTATTTCTATGACAGCAAATCCTTTATTCATGCCAAAACGACCAGTATAGACGGGAAATTATGCACCATAGGTACTGCAAACATGGATATTCGCAGCTACGAATTGAACTATGAAATAAATGCCGTAATTTATGATGAGGAATCTACAGAGGAGCTGGAAAACCTGTTTTTTCAAGATATCATGAACAGTAAAAAGGTGACAGAAGATTATTTTAATACCCTGCCACCTCTAGTAAGGGGTTTTGAAGCCTTTTGCAAAATATTTTCATCTCTGCTTTAATGCAGTGACATCCTATTTTCTGACTTCTTCAATATAACCTTTTCTATATGCAATCAGAAGCCTCTCTAAATCTGAAACCTGTTTTTTTAATTCCCTTCCTATATCCGAATCTGCAACTCGCTTTCTATTTACAACATGTTCCAGTATCCTGGTTGACGATATTATATCTTTATCATTTTGTACTGCATCTTTAATTGAAGTAAATGGTTCATGGGAAGTCAACATGAATCCATATGAATTATAAATCAAGGTATAGCCTGCTATACCTGTTTGAGGCTGGTACGCTTTACAAAACCCGCCGTCAATTACAAGAAGTTTTCCATTTGCCTTGATCGCACTTTCACCATCTTTTGTTTTTACAGGTATATGTCCATTTATAATATGGGAATGCTCAGGTGAAAGTCCAAATTCTTCAAGTATGTTTTTGCAGACATCCTCATTGTCTCTATATTTGTAATAAAAAATTTTTTCTTCATGATGTGTAGTTTTATCATCTATGAAATATCTTTCAAAGGTGGTCATTTTTTCTTTTCCAAAAAGAGGTGAATCCTCTCCACACCACATATACCACATCATGTCCATATTAATTTTTTTTATACTACCTTCTTCAAAATATGCATTTCTTACAATTTCATCACACTTGTCTAAAAAACTTTTCCCACTGCAGCAAACTCCACCTATATTGACTTTTTTAAAGCTTCCGTCCCTGTTTAAAGGTATACACCCGTGATACATTACATTTGAATTATATACAAGATACATACTTCCCTTTTTATATAAGAATCTTATATGCCTCTGTAATTTTTCACTATTCACAAATGAGCGTGTAAGTTTTTTTATAAGACATGCCTCTCTATCCGTCAATTTATATGGGTCTTTCCAATCTACAGTAGGAAAGTTTGTATCATTTATTTCATAAATTTTGCCATCTACTTCCACCTGCTTATTTTTTATGTCTATTTTATCAAGCAGCAGCCTGTTTTTCATATTGAATTCAGGATGATTTTTTATTATATTACCTTCAAGCTTAAACTGTATAATAGTTATGGCCTTGTGCATTCTGGCAAACAAAATCATATCCTTACTGTTTATACTCTTGTCCAAAGTCCTTGGTATAAAGTCTTTGCATGGATCGTCTCCATAAAACTCCATTGAAAATGTAGCAAGAGGCAGTATGTTTATACCATATCCTTCTTCAATTGTATTGAGATTTGCATATCTTAACGATATCCTCAGTACATTTGCCACACATGCCTGACATCCACAAGCAGCCCCCATCCACAGTACATCGTGGTTTCCCCACTGTACATCAACAGAATGATGACGCATAAGTGCATCCATTATTATCTCGGCTCCAGGTCCCCTATCATATATATCACCTACAATATGGAGCCTATCCACTACAAGATCCCGTATTACTTTTGAAATAGCTATAATAAACTGATCTGCCCTTTGTATATTTATTATAGTTCTTATTATCTCACTGTAATAAGCTTTTTTATCTATTTTATCCCCTTGTTCATGAAGAAGCTCCTCTATTATATATGCAAAATCTCCGGGAAGCGCCTTTCTGACTTTCGAGCGTGTATACTTGGAACATACATTTTTACATAATTGTATAAGTTTATACAATGTTTTAGAATACCATTCGTCCGAATTTTCCCCTTTATCTTTAATGATCCGAAGTTTTTCTTCAGGATAGTATATAATGGTTGCCAGCTCAGATTTCTGTCTGACTGTAAGTGTATCTAAAAAAACATCATCTATCTTTCTCTTTATTACCCCCGAAGCATTTCTGAGCACATGTGTAAATGATTCGTATTCACCATGTATGTCACTTATGAAGTGTTCCGTCGCTTTTGGTAAATTCAATATTGCCTGAAGATTTATAATTTCCGTACTTGCACTGGATATTGTAGGATATTCTTTGGAAAGAAGTTTTAAATACCTTAAATCTTTTTCAATCAAATCACTATTCAAACTATTAATCATCATGCCATTTCTCCCCACATAATTGATTTAATAAACTTATCTAATAATAATGTTATACTAAATTAATTATAATATATTTTTAAAGTATTGTATACTATATTTTTATATTTAGTATATCACAATTCTTTTATTGATATAGTTGAATCAAAATATTATAAAAAAATATACCCATTGAATAAAAAATCAACAGGCATAGTCAAATATTTAATTATAAGATTGTGGGCGATTAACTTCTCTACGAGACTATTATACAATATTTTTAAATCTGTATCAACATGTTTTTTAGTTATTTTTAATAGTTTTATACTAAAAATAGTACAGTGTTAAATCCTGTACTATTTTTTAGTATATTGCCTTTAAAATAATGTAAACCTTAAACAAATCAGCAAACATCCTCAACTATTAAACTACAACTTTCATGGCCCTCATAGAGTTCATCACTGCTATAAGTGCAACTCCTACATCACCAAAAACCGCCATCCACATATTTGCTATGCCCAGAGCCCCTAAAACTAAAATTACGGCTTTTACACCAAGTGCAAATACAATATTCTGTGATACTATATTTTTAGTTCTTCTGGCTATCTTAATGGCTATAGTTATCTTCGACGGCTCATCCGTCATGATAACCACATCTGCGGCCTCAATTGCAGCATCTGAGCCTATGCCTCCCATTGCAATTCCCACATCCGACCTTGCAAGTACCGGTGCATCATTTATTCCATCTCCAACATAGGCAAGTTTTTTGTTGCTTTCTTTTTGACGATCTATATACTCCAATTTTTCAACCTTTTGATCAGGCAGTAATTCAGTGTAAACTTCATCAATTCCCAACTCATTTGCTATTTTCTCTCCTATTATCTTATTATCACCAGTAAGCATTATTGTGTTTTTTATTCCGATGTTCTTCAAGGATCTGACTGCCGATTTCGAGTCCTCCTTTATTTCATCTGATATCAATATAAAACCTGTATAGACTTTGTCAACAGCTATATGGACAGTAGTTCCAAAATTTTCCGTCTTACTGTATTGTATTTTTTCATCATCCATAAGTCCTGAATTGCCGGCAAGTATTTCTTTTCCACCTATGATTGACCTGATTCCTTTTCCTGATATTTCAGTGTAATTTTCAATTACATCCTTATCTACATTCTTGTTATATTCCTTCAATATTGATACGGCTATAGGATGATTAGAATAGGCTTCCGCAAAAGCCGCATATTTTAGAACATCCTGATTTTCATATCCGTTAAATGATTTAATGTCCGTAACTTTAAACATTCCTTTTGTAAGAGTGCCTGTCTTGTCAAATACTACCGTATCCACATTGCTCAAGGCCTCCAGATAGTTTCCGCCCTTTACAAGAATTCCATTTTTTGAAGCTCCTCCTATCCCGCCAAAAAATCCAAGTGGTACTGATATGACAAGCGCACAAGGACAGGATACTACCAGAAATACAAGTGCCCTGTAAAGCCATTTTGAAAAACTTTCATCCTGCATAAGCATAGGTGGTATTACTGCCAGGGCTGCTGCAAAAGCAACTACTATGGGAGTATAATATCTTGCGAACTTTGTAATGAAATTTTCTGTTGGAGACTTCTTGCTGCTGGCATTCTGAACCAGATCAAGTATCTTGGCTACTGTAGATTGTCCAAATTTCTTGTTTACTTTTACAGTCAAAACCCCATTTTTATTTATATATCCTCCAAGAACTATATCCCCACATACAACTTCTCTAGGAACTGATTCACCTGTCAGAGCTGATGTATCAAGCATGGAATTTCCTTCTACTATCTCCCCATCCAGTGGAATTTTTTCTCCAGGCTTAACTATAATAAGCTCTCCTATATTTACATAATCGGGATCAACCTTTTTTATGCCATCCTCAGTTTTTAAATTTGCAAAATCAGGTTTTATGTCCATCAGATCAGCTATTGATTTTCTGGACTTGTCCACCGCCCTATCCTGAAAATATTCTCCTATCCTGTAAAATAACATAACAGCCACAGCTTCCGGAAATTCTCCAATTGAAAAAGCCCCAATGCTAGCAATACACATGAGAAAATTTTCGTCAAATACCTGACCGTTTGAAATATTCTTTCCAGCCTTAATTAAAACATCTTTTCCTATTATAATATAACTTGCAACATATAGACCAAATTCAACCCAGTATGAAAATTTAAAAATTGTGCAGACAATATAAATTGAGACAGCTATTAAAAAAATTATCTTTTCAGCTTTTGAACTTTTTTCTCCACTTCTTGGGTTTTTTAAGTCTTTCTCCGATTCGTATACAATTTTTACTTCCGGTTCTATTTTATTGACTATTGATTTTATAGTTTCTATAGTTCTTTCAATTCTGCTTTCATCATAAATTTCAAACTTGAGTTTTTTTGACAGGAAATCCAGAGAAGCTCCTTTTATTTCAGGCATATTATTAACCTTGTCCTCTATCTTTGCGGCACAATGCGCGCAGTCAAGACCTTCCAATATAAATACCCATTTTTTAAGATCTTTTTCACGATTTTGGGTATTTTTCAAGTTTACTTCAGCTGTACCATCCATAACAATCCCCCCTTAATCTATATTAGTTGTTTTATATAAACGTATGAACATATGAACATATATTATGCTATAAGTATAATCCCAGAAAGTATACTTGTCAATAACTCTGAAAAAGAATGAAGCTGCTTCAAAACCAGTTAACCGATTTTGAAACAGCCTCATACCTTCATGTACTGATTATTCTATACTTGATACTTCATAACCTGCATCTTCCACAGCCTTCTTTATAGCATCGTCTTCTATTTCACCGGAAGATTTTATAACGGCAGTCTTGCTGCCCAGATCAACTTTTGCACTTGAAACTCCATCTATGGATTCCAATGCTTCCTTGACGTGATGTACACAGTGCTGGCAGGTCATCCCTTCTACGTGCAATGTCTTTTTTATCTTATCTTTGAAAAACATGATGATATTCCTCCTATTTTTTATTATATAATTTATATTTAAATAAAGATTATCAGCCAACTAATATTTCAGGTTTATATCTTTTCAACCTGAGTGCGTTTAAAAGTACTGAAACTGAACTGAAACTCATGGCAAGAGCTGCTATCATCGGATTGAGAAGTGGTCCTCCGAATATGAAAAGTACTCCCATGGCAACCGGTATTCCCAAAGTGTTGTATCCAAATGCCCAGAAAAGATTTTCCCTTATATTCTTTATTGTCTTCTTGCTCAGGTCTATTGCAGTAACAGCATCCATGAGATCACTTTTAATAAGCACTATATCCGCCGATTCAATGGCAACATCCGTACCTGAGCCTATTGCCATACCTATATCCGCCTGTGCAAGTGCAGGAGCATCATTTATTCCATCTCCCACCATGGCAACTTTTCTGCCCTCTGCCTGAAGTTTTTTCACTTCATTTGCCTTGTCCTCAGGAAGTACCTCTGCAAGGACTCTATCAACTCCAACCTGTTTGGCTATTGCATCTGCTGTCTTTTTGTTGTCTCCTGTTATCATTGCAACTTCAATTCCCATGGAATGAAGTTTCTCTATGGCCTTTTTACTGTTCTTCTTAACTGTATCTGCAACTGCTATTATTCCCAGAAGCTTGTTGTCTGAGGCAATGTACATAGGTGTCTTTCCCTGAGATGCCAATTGATGTGATTTATTTTCCATATCATTTAAATCCACGTCGTTTTCCCTCATGAACTTTCCATTCCCTAAGATAATATTTTTACCGTCAACAGCGGATTTGATACCATGTCCAGGTACAGCATTAAATGAATCAACTTCCAGAAATTCTATTTTTCTTAGCTGTGCTTCTTTTACAATAGCCTCAGCCAGTGGATGTTCCGATGCTTTTTCACAGGAGGCAGCAATTTTGAGAAGATAGCTTTCATCCACATTTTCAGCTGCGATTATATCTGTAGCCTTCGGTTTTCCATCAGTTATCGTACCTGTTTTATCCAGCACTACCGTCTGAATTTTATGGGCAGACTCCAGTGCCACGCCACTTTTTATAAGTACGCCGTACTCTGCCCCTTTTCCAGTGCCCACCATAATGGCTGTAGGAGTAGCCAGCCCAAGGGCACAAGGGCATGCAATTACAAGTACCGATATGAATATAGTTACCGCAAATACAAATGACTCGCCGTACAGCAGCCACAAAGCAGATGATACAACTGCAAGTGTTATAACTACTGGTACAAAATAACCGGATATCATATCAGCCATCTTCTGTATGGGAGCTTTGGACTCCTGTGCTTCTTCAACAAGCTTTATTATCTGTGCCAGTACAGTGTCCTTGCCTATCTGAGTTGCTTCATATTTTATAAATCCATTTTTATTTATACTTGCACCAATCACTTTGTCACCTACAGCTTTTTCTGCCGGGATACTCTCTCCTGTAATCATGGATTCATCAATGGATGTGAATCCTTCAACTATTCTTCCATCTACAGGAATCTTTTTTCCTGGTCTGACTGCCACTGTATCTCCAACTTTTACTTCATCAATTGGTATTTCAACTTCCATTTCATTCCTGATTACTTTGGCAGTTTTAGGTGCAAGCTCCATGAGCTTCTTTATTGCCTCGGAAGTTTTACCCTTTGCTACAGCCTCAAAATATTTCCCAAGAGTTATTAAAGTAAGTATTACTCCAGCAGACTCAAAATACATGTGATACTCAATTCCGGATGCCAGTGTCCTTATTACAGAAACCGTACTGTATAAAAATGCTGCAGAAGTTCCTATTGCTATAAGTGAATCCATATTGGGTGTCCGCCTGAATAAAGATTTAAAACCTACCGAAAAATACCTGTGTCCAACTACCATTACAGGAATTACCAGGGCAAGTTGAATAAGTCCATAAACTCCAGGATGATTCATAGGATCTATGGGAGGAGGAAGCATTCCACCCATCTTTTCAATAATCATAGGTACCATAGCTATAATAAGGAGCGGTACTGCAAACACCACAGACATTATAAACCTGCTTTTAAGTCCATTTATTTCCCTCTGTTTTCTTTCCCTGTCACTATCTTCTTTTTGAGATTCTTCAAGTGCTCTGTAGCCCGACTTCTGTATGGATTTTTTTACATCTGAAATCTTTGCCTTTTGAGGATCAAATTTTATTCTTAACTTTTCAGTAGCAATGTTTACATTCGCCTCGTTTACTCCCTCGACCCTAAGTGCCGCCTTTTCTACTGCCTTTGCGCACGCTGCACATGTCATACCCTCTATTGCTAAAGTTTTATCCTCCAATTTTTGTACCTCCTTTTTACAAAATTGATCAGTCCAAAAGTTTTTTCAGTAAATTCATTATTTCATCGACTTTTTCTTCTCCCTTGTTGTTTAAAAAGGCATCTTTTACGCAGTTATCAAGGTGCTGCCTGAGTATCATTAAATTTGCCCTTTTTAAAAGTGCTTGTGCGGCTATTATCTGGTTTGATATATCTATGCAGTATCTCCCTTCTTCTATCATTTTGATGATTCCATCAATCTGACCCTTTGACGTTTTCAATGCCTGTATTGCTTTCTTTTTATCTTCGTTCATACAGCAATCCATAATAACCCCCTCACCCCTGCGGGGTGGTTTTTATTTAAAATATAAAATTCAAACATATGAATGGTCTGTTTGAATCAATAATGATAATCAGTACTATATCAAGTATCTATAGTATAACACTTATTTCAAACTTTTCAAAGCATTTTTTGACTTATTTATCTATAGATATATATTTCTGTCTTTAATTTTATATAATCTTTTACTATATCTATATCTTTATCTGACATAGCAATACATCCATAAGTCCAGTCAGACTGCGTACCTCCTCCATGAATTCCGATTTCGCCTCCAAGAGGTGTATGCCAAGGAGGTGTTCTGCCTTCATCAATTGCCATCTTGATTTTATTGTAGGTAATTTCATCTATGACATTTTTGTTCAATCCATTTTGGGCATCCTCTATATTTGGATAGCTTATTCCGAAAAAATATTTATATTTGCTGTTTGCATTTATATAACATACATAATAGCTTCCCTCAGGAGTCCTGTTGTCTCCTTCTCTTTCCTTTGCCCCGCTGACCTGTCTTCCAAGACTTATCTTAAATCTTCCAACCAATTTATTGTCACCATACAGCTCCAGGATTCTTTTTTCCTTGAATATCTTTACAGACGTATCCTTTGGATCATAAGCCGGTTTGATAAAGAATATTTTATTGTTGTACTGATTATTTGAATTCACGGAAACCTTACTTTTATCCTGGCTGTTTCTGACATAGCTTTTTATTGACAATCCTGAAATCAGTGTAATCAGTATTATTCCAAATACCAAAAATAAAAATGGATAAACTCCGTCCCTTTTTTTCACTTCATCACCCGTTCTCTATTTAAAAAAATATTTGATTCCGTTTATAATACCCTGACTGTTTTTATAGCTGTTATAATCCCTGGAGTATTCATTGACCTTTTCATTGTAGATTTTCAGTTTTTCATTGCGCTGTTTCAATTTATTATTGTATTCAATGATCCTGGCATTTAATTTGTCTCTGTCATCTGAAGAATTATCAATATCCTTTTTCAAAGTTGAAATCTGCTTGTTTATTTTCATTATATCATTCTCCAGTTCATGTATCTGTTTTCTATTCTGGTCTATCACAGATTCCATGTCCTGTATATTTTTTAAATGCTGCGATGAATTCTTTATTTGGATATCAACTAAATCGGCAAGAGTGACAATAGAAAATATAACAACTATAACTGCCAATTCAATTATAATACTTTTTATTCTTTTCATAAACAACCTTCCATAAAATATACAAGAGCTTTGCTGTCATTTTAACATTTTAACCAGTATTTGTCTAATTTAGATTATTATGCAGCAATTGGATTGTTTTACGCACATCTTCTATATAAATCTGTCCGGGTGCAGAAGCTTTTTTTACAGCTGCAAATGTAATATCCGACCCGAAGATCTCACCTGACAATCTGGTTATAACACCTTTCCCACCCATTGACATGGTTACAACAGGCGCCCTGGCATATTTTTCTTTTACAATTTGTGAAGCATCCAGCAAATTAATTATATCTCTAGTACAATTTGGCATTACTGCAATTTTAATAATATCTCCACCAAGCTTCTGTTCTCTGCAAAGACGATATATTATCTCCTCTTTTGACGGTGTTTTTTTTAAATCATGATTGGAAATAATAACAAATACAGAATTCATATGGGCTGTATGAATTAACTTTCTTATATCATCTTCGTCATTAAAAAGCTCGATATCAATAATATCTACGAGTCCTGTTCGAATAATTTTTTCGTTAAGCTCCACATAAAATTCTTTACTTGCTTCTATCTGTCCGCCTTCATCTATACTCCGAAATGTAAAAATCATAGGTATCTCAGGAAGTATATCTCTAATTTTGCGGAGTGTACCTTCCACTTCGTTTATTTTCTTTACACTCTCAAAAAAATCCACCCGCCACTCAATGATATCAAAATCAATACTTTTTAGAAGTTCTGCTTCATTCATGAGTTCATTCACACTTTTTCCTACCATGGGTACACAGATTTTAGGCATACCTTCTCCTATTATTGTATTCCTGACATTGATGATTTTATTCATTAATATCACCTGCCCTGTTAAAAATCATGATTATAGCATCAACTGTCTCATCAATACTTCCTGTATTATTTACCTTAAAATCGCAGTATTTTTTATAGATGTCATATCTTTCCCTGTAAATTTTTTTTAATGCATCAACACCATCTTTTAAAAGAGGTCTGCTCTCTATATTCACATCACCTATTATATTTTGAATAGGTCTATCTATAAAAATTATAACCCCTTTTTTCTTTAAATTAATTATATTGACAAAATTTTTTATAATACCTCCACCAGTTGATATTATAATGTTGTCTTCGGCACTGACTTCTTCTGCTGCACGTGACTCAAGCAGTCTAAAATAATTTTCTCCCTTCTCAAAAATTTCTGTAACTGGACATCCTTCTTTGTTTTCAATATATTCATCCAGATCCACAAATTTTTTATTGAGTTTGAGGGATATTTTACTGCCAATCAAGGTTTTACCACTGCCCGGCATACCTATAAGCACTATATTTTTGCCTGTGTTCTCCATAAAAATCCCCCTATATATCCAGCTTTCCAAATTCATCATACACTCGATCTACAATTTCCAAAGATATGTCCATATCATGCCAGATTCTCTGTGACGCTGCATTCTGTGCTATCAGCATATATAGGCCATTTACTGTCTTCAATCCCATCTCTTTTCCATTTTTGAGAAACAAAGTATTTTCAGGATTGTATATCAAATCAACAGCAGCACCGAATCTACCGAGAATTTCGTTGTCCACAGGACAGTTGTTTACATTCGGATACATTCCACAGGGTGTACAATTTATTATAATATCGCTGTCTTTTATATTTTTGAGTTCATCGTAGGATATGATTTCAAATCCACGTCCTATATTCTTTGCTGGATTCCTGCTTACATATACTATGTCCGCAGCACCATTGTCCAGAATATATCTTTCAACAGCCCTGGAAGCTCCTCCAATTCCAAGTATAACCACATTTTTGCCCTTGACACCTATTCCATACTTTTTCAAGGTCATTCCAAAACCATAATAGTCGGTATTATAACCTCTCAATGTATCATTGCAGAACTTTATGGTATTTACTGCACCTATATTCTCAGCTTCCTCCGATATTTCATCCAGATATTTCATGACCTCAACCTTGTAGGGTATAGTCACGTTGCTTCCCCTGCATCCCAAAACCTTCAATCCTTCTAAAGCCTTTTCTATATTTGGCCTTTCAACTTCAAACAGGTTGTAATTTCCTTCCAAGCCTATTTTTTTAAGCACCATGCTGTTTATCAAAGGAGAAAAACTGTGTCCCAGCTTTTCTCCTATCAATCCGTAAAAACCATTCATACCAATTCCGCCTTTCATTTATAATGATATTATACACTGTTCCAGAATCCACTGAGTACACTTTTGACGCAGCCTGTAGAATTTACAATATTATTGGGATACCACTCCTTCGGAAACAGGCTTTTGTACTCTCTTGTAAGAAATCTGTTGTCTATCAGGAATATAACTCCTCTGTCCTCTTCAGTTCTTATTACCCTTCCTGCAGCCTGTAGCACCTTGTTCATTCCCGGATACATATAGGCATATTCATATCCAAGTCCATTTTTTCTGTTGAAATACTTCATTATTATATTTCTTTCAAAACATATCCCCGGAACTCCAACCCCCACAATTATAGTTCCTATAAGTCTGTCTTTCTTAAGGTCAATTCCCTCGGAAAATATTCCACCAAGCACTGCAAAAGCTACAAAAGATTCTCCATTTTTTTCAGTAAAATTCATGAGGAATTCATCCCTTTCATCTTCATCCATGCCCGATTTTTGAATTACAGTTCCTACATCCGGATATTCATCTGTAAATAATTCATATACTTTTTCCATATAGCAATATGATGGAAAGAATACCATATAGTTCCCGACTTTCATGGATATCATTTCATTTATATACCTTACAATGGGAAGATAACTTTTTCCCCTTTTTCTATAAACCGTACTCACATTATTTGCTATCAGGATTGTTCTGTTCTGTATATCAAAAGGTGAAGGAATAGTTATATTGTAATCACCATCCCTTCCGCCAAGCATTTCCTTGAAATATCCAATGGGTGACAGTGTAGCTGAGAAAAGTATTGCGGCACGTGCTCCTTCCATCCTTTCATCTAAAAGTGAAGCCGAGTCAAGACACAATACCTTTATTTTTATATCCGTGGGCATATTTTCCATATATGTAACAAAACTCGAATTATAGCTCTCACCTATTTTTATAAAAGAATTTACAGCAAAATAAAGTTCCAGGATCTGTTCATACCCTTCACTTTCAGGATGCTGAACTATCCATTTTTCAATTCTCTGCAAAAAATCTTTCAACATGAAATATAATTCAACAAGTTTATCCTTTTGAACATATATATCCTCAAAACCCTTTTTTAATTTGAGCATATAGGAATTTATCTTATTTAACGCCTTCAAGCTTTTAATGTCACCCTTGATGAACTTTTTTATATCCAGAAATGGTTTTTTATGAATCTCCGCGGAGAACATCTCCCTTGATCTATCCACAAGATTATGTGCCTCGTCGATCAGCAGTATATAATTGCTTGCACTGTCATCAAAAAATCTTCTGAGATAAACTTCCGGGTCAAATGCATAATTGTAGTCGCATATTATACAGTCGCAGAACAATGCCAGATCCAGGGAAAATTCAAAGGGACAAACCTTAAAGTTCCTGGAATATTCTATTATTTTATCTCTTGTTATCAAATCTGCCCTGTTTATGATATCAAATATAGCTTCATTTACTCTATCATAATGCCCTTTTGCGAATTCACATTTTTCCGGATTACAGGTCACTTCATCTTTAAAACACATTTTTTCCTTTGCCGTAAGCGTAAGTGTTTTCAATTTCAGCCCATTTTCAGTCAATATCCTGATTGTATTCTCTGCTGCAGTCCTCGTAATGGTTTTTGCAGTCAAATAAAATATTCTGGACACAATTTCCTGTCCCATAGCTTTTATTGAAGGGAAAAGTACGGAAATTGTCTTTCCCGTGCCGGTAGGTGCCTTTGCAAACAATCTTCTTCCATCCCTTATGGTTCCGTATACTGCAACCGCCAGATCTCTCTGCCCCTTCCTGTATCCTCCAAATGGAAATTTGAGTTTTTCAATTGAAGAATTTTTCATTTCATTCCATTTGTTCTTAAATTCCGCCCATTTATAATACCTTTCCAGAACATCCTCAAAGAAACCCTTTAATTCACCTATACGAAACTCTTTTTTAATAAATTTGACTTTATTGTCATCTATATTGTAGTAGGTCAGCTGAATGTATATGTCTTCCAAGTTGTTCTGAATGGAATATATGTACCCATAACATTTGGCCTGAGCAAAATGCAGAGGATTATAATTTTCATCTATAGTATCCAGAGGTATTGCAACTGTTTTTATTTCATCTATGATAGTACAGTCATCCTGCACTATTACGCCGTCCGCACGACCTTCTATGAAAAATTTAAAGCTCCGGTATTGTATTTTATATTTCAACAATACTTCAGAATCATACTGCTGTATGCCGTCCTTCTCCTTCATTCTGCTTTTGTATTGTTTCTGCAGTTCCTGATGCACCCTTGTACCTTCAACAGCTCTTGCACTGCTTGTAAATCTATTGTCCAGATCCCCGTACCTGAATACAAACTCCACAAGATTTCTTACAGATATTTTTATCTCATTTTCATTGCAGGCCATAAAATCAACTCTTTCAACGTTATACTCATAAAGTTATGCTTAAAACTTATTATATCATAAATAGACTTTTCCCAAATAAACCATCACATAAAAAAAGTTCACAGTATAGTAATATTTTCATCATGATTTTGTAATATAAAAGCAGGAAAATATGCATAAGTATCAACATTAAGAGAGGGGGATAAATCAAAATGAAAAGTATTTTAAAAAAGCTTCAGATACTGGTTCTGGCACTATTTATGGCATTGGGAGGAATATCTGGATCTGTAATTGCAGCGGAACAATCCAGCAGTACTGCCGATAATAACTATATACTGTCAAATTATCATTCCCGGCATATAGGTCAGTCAGTTCACCAAAATCAGTCCAATAGTACCATAAATACCGTGAATCTTCCCGCCAACGCCGAAAAATCAGGTAACTGGGCTGGATATATAGTCACACCTGCTTCTCAAAGTGATGCCTATACAAGTGTTTCTGGAAATTGGACAGTCCCTAATATTTCAGCCAATCAACAAAATGCTTTAGCTGCACAGTGGATAGGCCTGGGAGGAGTAAATTCTGAAGATCTTCTTCAAATGGGAACTATCGAAGAAATAGAAGATGGACAACCTGTTGCAAATGTATTTTGGGAAAAGCTTCCGGATGCCTCTCAGAATATAATGAGCATACCAATCGGTTCCACTATCAGCGTCACCATATCCAAGACCTCGGATTCTACATGGAATTTGACCTTTACTGCAACTACACCTGAAGGAGAAACAATTGGCAAAACCATATCCACCACCCTTGATTCTTCCTATGAACAGGGGATTGGCACATCGGCAGAGTGGATAAGTGAAGATCCATCAAATCAATACAACCAGCTGCTGCCTCTGGCAAATACGGATACGGTAAAGTACCAATCGGCCAAAGCCAATGGAAATTCGCTGAATGATTCCAGCAATGAAGTCCATCCCGTTGCCATGGTATCAGGAAACGGAAACATCGCAATATATCCTTCTGAAATAGGAACAGACGGCGAATCATTTACAGCAACTACCAATTCAACCAGTACCGGCAATATCAGCAGCATACCAAATTTCAGACACAGACCAGGCAGTTTTCCGGGGCATATTTCAGTATATCCCGGTGGATATACTCATCCCGGACAACGTGCAGCAGTCGGCTATTAGTTGAAAAAATAAGAAAGTGCAGATTTGTGTAAAATACCAAATCTGCACTTATATTATTTTATGGAATATAATTTAAAAAAATAGTATAATTGTATTAAACTATTTTTTAATACAAACGATAATATAATTATATTATAAACAGGAGGTAAGTCATGAACAGATCTAAAAAGCTGGTGTTTTCATTCTTTATTTCGGCATCTCTCATGAGTATCAATCCTCTAGTGTACAATAATGTCCAAGCTGCTGGAATTATACCAAACACTCAAAGCAGTGCATATACAAGTGAAGGAAATATTTTTGCAAAATGTGGATATACTGGTCAGTGTACCTGGTTTACATATGGAAGGGTTATTGAGAAACTTGGCATTACATTACCTTCGGAATTCTATGGGAATGCTATTGACTGGTGGTATGCCAATGCAAGAGATGGAGTATATTCCTACGGAACCGAGCCACAGGCAAATTCAATTGCAGTATGGAGCGGAGGTTCAAAGGGTTATGGACATGTTGGTTTTGTAGAGCAGGTTGAAGGAAATACTGTATACCTCAATGAAGGTAATTTCAACGTCAGAGGTGCTTATGATGGAAGCGTAAAAGCCATGTCAAAGGCTCAGATGCAGGATAGGGGCAATTTATTCTTAAAAGGATACATATACGTTGGATCAGGCAGTTCATCCTCTTCCAATACTTCTACGCCTATTGTCCAGGCAACTTCAAAATCGGGAATCGTAAATGTATCTAACTCATTGAATGTAAGAAGCGGGGCAGGCACTTCTTTCGGAGTAATCGGGAGTTTAAAATCTGGACAATCTGTTCAAATCGTTGGAATAGTAGGAAATTGGTATAAAATCAAGTTCAATTCCACTTATGGATATGTGAGCGCCGATTATATAAAGATCGGGAATGCTCTCAGTCCATCAGTTGGACAGGGTTCTGGAAGCAGCACCACAGCATCCTCAAAAATCGGGTATGTAAAATTGAGCAATGCTTCTTCAGTATTGAACTTGAGGAATTCGCCTAATGGCTCCATTATAGGTGTTCTTTCAAACGCCACCAAATTGAACATAATAGGTACAAGCAGTGGCTGGTACGAAGTCAGCGTAAATGGTAAAACCGGCTATGTTTCATCAAGTTATGTGTCTGCTTCACAGGCAGCTGCAGCTTCAAGCGGCAGTTCAAGCTCGGAAAAGTCAGGCAAGGTAACTTTGAAAGATCCTTCTTCATCATTAAATTTAAGGCTCAGTCCCTGGACGGGTCGTGTAATTTCTTCGCTGTCAAATGGAACTAATGTAACCATTCTTGGTACAAGTGGATTATGGTACAAAGTATCTGTAGGATCAACTACTGGATATGTCCACTCAGATTATATAAAATTACTATAAAAAATTATAGCAATAAGAAAAGACAAACCTAGGTTTGTCTTTTCTTATTCATTGATTTTATTCTTGATTTTAACGGCAAGCTTATTAAGAAGCTCATCCTTATTCAAACCATCCTCCGGAAAGGTAACCGATTCACTCACAAGATGATATTGAGAATAATTGGAATCCTGGCTTTTAATATTATCGTATAAAACTTCTATATTGCTTATTCTGTATTTTGCCATATTCGTATTGCACTTCGGAAGAACTGCAATAAATGTGGAAAGTCCGTATTTTTCAAATAAATCCGGGGTTTTAAAAAATTGTTTCAGCTTTTCGTAGAGAATATCCATTAAAACTAGATAGCTGTCCTTAACTTCTATTTTTTCATCTGTCTTTTTCACATTCAGTTTAACCAAACTTGACATCATAACTGACAATCTGGTATTTTCAATCTTGGCTCTTTCTATCTGTCTTGTGATATACTGCTGAAAATTCAAATATTTTATTTCGCCACAATCACTGTTGGTATCAAAGGCTTTAACAAGTTTTCTTATTCTTTCAGTCAGTACCTTGTTATTGAAGGGCTTTAAAATATATTCGGAAGTACCTTCTTTTATGCATTTTATAAATGCATCTCTTGTATTCAGTTTGGTAAGTACCATAACGGGAATATTCAATTCCCTGGCCTTAATTTTTTTAAGTACCTCAAATCCATCCTCGCTGCCAAGTCCCACTTCCAATATTATAAGACTTATATCATCTTTATTGTCGGACAACTTGTTGAAAAAATCGAAGGAATTATTTGACTCACACACATCCAGTCCCATATTTTCCAACGTATCTCTGATCCTGTACCTTATATACGCCATATCATCCAATATTATAACTTTACTCATGTCAACTCATCCTATATTAATAATTTTTGTAACAGCTTAAATACCCTTGTTAATTATCGAACAATTTTTATCATTATTGATATATATTTTAATTACATTGACAATAAAGTTTTATAATGTTTAAAGCATACCCCCGTCTACAGTTATTACCTGTCCCGTTATATATCTGGAGGATTCGCTGCATAAAAAAGCTACAACGCTTCCTATATCATCGGTTTTCCCAAATCTGCCTGCCGGTATTTCATCTATTAGATCCTGTTTTTCCTGATTGCCGAGCCAGCCGTTCATACGTGTATCAATTACACCAGGTGCCACGGCATTTATTCTTATATTTGACAGGGCCATTTCTTTTGCAATTGATTTTGTAAATGAATTTACAGCACCTTTAGCTGCTGAATAGACAGCTTCACAGGAAGCTCCAGCATTGCCCCATATAGAAGATATATTCACTATATTCCCATTTTTTTTCGGGATCATGTACTTCAATGCACAGTGCGTGCAATTGAGTACTCCTTTAAGATCGACATCTATTATTTTATTCCACTGTTCTTCCACCATATCTACAAAAACTCCTATATCGGATACTCCTGCATTATTTACAAGTATATCAATCCTGCCCATGTATTCGACTGTACGGTCCATCAATTTTCTGGCATCTTCATACATACTTATATCACTTTGGACCACTAAACCTGTGCTTCCGTATTTCTTTATTTCACTCAATGTTTGCTCTGCTTCGCTTCTGCTGCTTTTATAATTTACGACCACATTTGCACCACATCTCGCCAGATTGACTGCTATAGATTTTCCTATGCCTCTGGATGCCCCTGTTACTACTGCTACTTTACCGCCTAAATTCTCCAATTGAGTTCACTCCTTAGTGATTCCATAGTAAATAATTCATCATAAATTATACACTAAATTGCCAATATGTTTAAACAGTGGTAAAAGAAAATTAATTGCATATTTTATATAATTGTGGTATTATAATAAATATAAAAGATAATAATTATTAAACAATATATTTTATTGGAGGGATTTATATGGAATTAAAATTTCAGGGAAAACCTGTAAAACTATCTGGAAATATTATTAAAGTAGGTGATACCGTACCTGACTTCACCATAATAGATAATAATCTGGATCCTATATCATTGAAGGACACAAATGGCGTCAGAATTTTTTTAACAGTTCCATCCATAGACACTCCCGTTTGTGATTTGGAAACCAGGACTTTCAATGAAAAAAGTTCTCAGATACCTGGTGTTACAGTATATACGATATCCATGGACTTGCCTTTTGCACAGAAACGTTGGTGCGCAGCAAATGGAATAAAAAATGTACTTACAGCATCAGATTACAAGGATAGAAGTTTCGGCAAGAACTTTGGAACTTATATTGTGGATCTTGGACTCCTGGCGAGAGCTGCTTTTGTAGTTGACAGCAGCAATAAAGTAACATATGTGAATTATATTCCCGAGGTAACGGATTATCCAGATTACGATGAAATCCTGAAAGCTGCCAGAGAAGCAAAATAGAAAGAGGAAAGCTGCTTGAATACTGCAGCTTTTTTTATTTGCTTTGATTTTAACAATATGCTATAATTTTTCTTATAATTTTAATATCGGATGAAGATAATTGAATTTATAAAGACTATTATCTGACGTACCTCTGGAGAGACTCTATTTGGAGCGCCGAAGGGGAAAACTAGCAATTGTTTCTAGTGAAACTCTCAGGTAAAAGGACAGGGATTCTATTGGGATGAATTTTAATTCCCATTCAAATTTGATTTCCCGGAGACTAGTCATTTAGTCTCTTTTATTTTTCTTCAAATGATATATCAATATGAAAAGGGAGCGGTAAAAATGAAGGCTTTTATAACTGTACTTGGGAAGGATAAGGTTGGAATAATACATGAAATAACATCAATACTATCTGAAAACAGCATAAACATTCTGGACATAAACCAGACTTTGATAAAGGGTTACTTCACAATGATAATGCTTGTAGACATATCCAATATGAAGGTAAACTTCAATTCATTAAAAGATATCCTTACACAAAAAGCTGATGAAATCAAAGTTTCAATTAAAATACAGCGTGAAGATATATTCACATCCATGCACGAAATATAATATCATTTACAATATTAAATATAGAGGGTGTTTTAATGATTAATTTTAAGAATATAATGGAAACAATAAATATGATCGAGCGGGAAAATCTTGACATCAGGACAATCACCATGGGCATATCACTTCTGGACTGCATAGACAGCGATGGTACAAAATGCAGGACCAAAATATATGACAAAATAACCAAATATGCTGAAAATCTAGTCAAGACTGCAAATGACATAGAAACAGAATATGGCATACCAATAATACATAAAAGAGTGTCTGTTACACCTATTTCACTTATTGCCCAGGCAAGTTCGGATTCCGATTACGTAGAATTTGCAAAAACCCTTGATAAAGCTACCCATACTCTTGGAATAGATTTTATCGGTGGTTTTTCATCCCTTGTACATAAAGGCTATTCAAAGGGTGACAGAATTCTTATAGATTCAATACCAGAAGCTCTCGCTGTGACTGAGAAGGTATGCTCATCTGTAAATGTAGGAAGTACGAAATCCGGCATAAACATGGATGCAGTAAAACATATGGGAAGCATAGTAAAAAAGGCTGCCTATCTAACAAGGGAAAATGAAAGTATAGGATGTGCCAAGCTTGTAATATTTGCGAATGCAGTGGAAGACAATCCTTTTATGGCAGGTGCCTTCCACGGTGTAGGTGAAGCTGAAGCAATAATCAACGTAGGCGTGAGTGGACCTGGCGTTGTCAAATGTGCCCTTGAAGAAATAAAAGGTGAAAGCTTCAACGTAGTTGCCGAAACTATAAAGAAAACCGCATTTAAAATAACCAGAATGGGTCAGCTGGTAGCGCAGGAAGCTTCAAGCAGATTGAATGTACCCTTCGGGATAGTGGATTTATCCCTTGCACCGACACCTGCCGTAGGTGACAGTGTAGCAAGAGTTCTTGAAGAAATAGGCCTTGAAAGCTGTGGATGTCCGGGAACAACCGCTGCACTTGCCCTTTTAAATGATGCTGTTAAAAAGGGAGGTATAATGGCAGCTTCCCAGGTCGGCGGTCTAAGCGGCGCTTTTATACCTGTAAGCGAGGATGAGGGAATGATAAGTGCTGTAAATACAGGTTCATTGAATCTGGAAAAACTGGAAGCCATGACCTGTGTATGTTCTGTAGGTCTTGACATGATAGGAATTCCTGGAGATACACCGGAAGCCACTATATCCGGTATAATTGCAGATGAAGCTGCTATCGGAATGATAAACAACAAGACAACTGCCGTAAGGGTTATTCCTGTGTATGGAAAATCCGTTGGTGATGAAGCCAATTTTGGCGGGCTTCTCGGCAAGGCCCCTATAATGCCTGTAAGTAGATTCTCCAGTCAGGCCTTTATAAATAGAGGAGGCAGAATTCCTGCTCCAATTCACAGTTTTAAAAATTAGCTTGTTGAAAGCTGCAGTAAAATCCAGTGTATTTTTCTGCAGTTTTTTTAATTTTTGTCCTTATAATACAAAATATTGATATAAAATGTATTTAGATGTATATATAACACACGATAATATAAGTACTTGCTATATATTTCTAATTTAGTTATTTACGGGGTGAAGCATATGCCATTAAAAAAGAAAGTATTAAGAATTGACGAGTTGAGACCTGGAATGGTATCTGCTGGCGATATTATTTACCAAAACAAGATACTGCTGGCCAAGGACATTTCCATCACAAAATCCATAATAGATAGATTGAAACAAAACTACATTGTAAATAATGTAGATGTTTATGTTGAATACAATTCCGAACCTTTAATCGTCAATACAGAAACAGTGCAGGAACTTCAAGACACCTTCAATGAATTGTCTTCTAATTTAAAAGATGTATTCTATAAAGTATCCAATCTTAGAGTTCCTGAAATAGAAGATATAAGACAATTCACAGAAAAAATACAGGAAGAGTTCAGTTCAACTGGAATTGTTGTCAGGAATATAGTATTTTATGGAAGTGGAAACGATACTATCTATAGACACAGCATCAATGTAGCAGCTATAAGCAGTATACTTGGAAGATGGATAGGCCTTGATGATAAAGAAATAAATCTACTGACTTATTCTGCAATACTACATGATTTTGGTAAAGTCAAACTAGATAAACATATATTGGCTGAAGAATACAATTTTGGCTCTGAGGGATACAAAATATTCAAGACACATCCTACTATAGGATACAATCTTGTCAAAAAAATTCCGTACTTGAGCAATTCTATAGCTTATGGAATACTGATGCATCATGAAAGAATGGATGGATCTGGATATCCTCTTGGCATAAAAGAGGATAAAATACATAAATTTGCCAGAATAATAGCTATTGCCGACTTATTCGATGAAGCAAACTCTGAAAATTACTATAAAAGTATCGCCGGCCCTTTTGAAGCCTTAAAGGTACTGCAGAATGAAAGTCTCGGAAAATTGGATTGTAAATACACAACTACATTTTTAAATCATATAATAGACTATTATATTGGTGAAAATGTTATTCTGAATAATAATCAGACCTACAAAATACTTCAAATAAATATCAACGATTTGACAAATCCACTGCTATTTAATGAAAATGGTTTCCTTGATCTGCGAAAAGAAAAGAACCTTTATATCAAAAGCCTGGTTATTTGAACCATAATATACAACTTTAGTATTTCAGAAATGTAATGGTGAATGTACTTCCTTTTCCTAGAATACTGTTTGCAACAATAATCCCGTTGTGGGATTCTACTATGGATTTTGCCAGTGCCAGACCTATTCCTATTGATTCTTTGTCTTTGGAATTCCTGGCTCTGTAAAATCTCTTGAATATATTTGGCAGATCAGCTTCTGGTATACCTTCACCATTATCGGATATTGCAATCCGTCTATATATTGGATTTTCCATAATAGTTATATTTATAATTCCATCTTCTCTCACATGTTCGATGCAATTCTTCAGAACATTCATAAGCGCCTCACAAATCCACTCCCTGTCATGGGAAAAAATGACTTCATTTTTTTGATTAACATTGACTTTCACTCCCGTATTTTCTATCTTCTCATCAAGAGCTTCAAGTGAATACATTACAGTTTCATTTAGGCTCTGCAGCTCCATATTGAACTGAATTGCCCCGGCATCAAGTCTTGCAAGTCTCAATAAACTTTTAATAAGCCAATTCATTCTGTACATTTGATTTCTGCTGTTGAGCAAAAAAACATCCGACTGTTCTTTTGAAACATGTTTATTCAAAAGAATATCATTGTAGACTATCATTGAGGAAAGAGGTGTTTTTAGCTGGTGGGATATATCTGAAAGCAGATTGACTAGAAAAGTCTTCTCCTTTTTTAATTCATCGAAATTATTTCTTATTATTTCCCTCATTGAATTAAACGAGGTTGAAAGCTTTGAAAAATCACCTTCTCTATCTTCTGGCATTGATATATCATAATCACCCTGCAGTATTTTTTTCGCACCGATATTGAATCTTCTTATTCTCTCATAAAAATATCCATGGTGAATATAATTAAGCACAAACAGCACAGCTGTTACAGTAAATATTTGAATGAATACAAAAAATTTATATTTTGCATAGGTTTTATTGATATATGGGAAAAGTCCATTTTCCAAATCTTCAGTGATACCATACTGTTCTAGCATGAGCATTCCAGATTGTTCATCTTTATCATCTACTCCCTTTACAATAGCAGGCATTATTTCTTTTATGATTTCCGGGTTACTTTTACTCACTTCGGCAACAACAGTTCCAAAAGTCTTTATATAATCTCTTCTTAAACTGTCATAATACATTTTTACAGTTAAAAGCATACCAGTAAAAAATATAAGATTTAAAAGTAAAATAATTGCGGAACTTTTTTTAAGCTCCGGATTAATAAAATATCTTTTCATATGAAATTACTCCTTAATGACATGTTTACTCCACATGTACCCAAATCCTCTTTGAGTTACTATATATTCCGGCTCCTTGGGATTATCTTCTATCTTTTCCCTGATTCTTCTTATATAAACTGAAAGAGTATTTTCATCAAAAAACACCTCTTCACCTTCAATCAGTTTATTCAATATTTCTTTTCTTTTCATGACAACCCCAGGGTTGTTCAGAAATATCAACAAGAGCCTGTATTCCTGTGCTGTAAGTATAATTTTTTTGCCGTGCTTGACTATGGAAGCATTGGAAGTATCTGCAGCTATATCTCCACTTTTAAATTTATCTTCTGCCGGTGCACTTTTATAATTCCGCCTCAAGATTACCTTTATTCTCGACAAGAATTCTTTTACTCCAAATGGTTTTGTTATATAATCATCTCCACCTATCTCAAGTCCAAGAACTATATTTACCTCTTCATCAAGAGCAGTTAGAAATATTATAGGTATATCACTTTTGTTCCTTATATACTTGCACAAATCATATCCACTTCCATCCGGCAGGTTTATATCCAGAATAACAAGGTGAAATTTATAATTTTCCAATATTCTCTTTGAATCTTCAACTGTTGAAACTGTAAGAACCTCATATCCTTCGTCCTTCAAAGTGAACTCTATTCCCACTGCAAGAGCACTGTCATCTTCAACCAAAAGCAGTTTGTACATTACTTTCACCCCTGGATTTTTTCTATATTTATTTATAGTTTAGCATTGCAATGTACGTTTATCAACATTGCTTCAACAAAATTACAAACAGTGCACAATCCAACATAAATTGTGGATCATACACTGTAAATTGCTAATAATCTTCTCTTATTGTATCAATCAGATTTTCCCTGTTTATTCTGGAAAGAGGTGAAAGCACGGAAAGATATCCTATGGCCACAGCTGCAGCAGCTGCAATGGCTATTCCGCTCCAGGGAATCTGCCAGCTGAATTCTCTAACACTCACCGTTCCCCTGTACATCATATAGGAAAGACCGCAGGCTATTATAGCGCCGTATATGCTTCCAATAACCGCATATAGGAAGCCTTCCAGCACTATCATCTTCTTCAGTCCCTTTTGGGTAAGACCTATTGCCTTTAAAATGGCAAATTCCCTTCTCCTCAGTATTATATTTGTTGTGAGAGTGTTTATGATGTTCACGCTTCCTATCAGTGACACCACCACTACAAATCCATATACCAGTATTTCAATCATTAAAATCACCGATCTGGTACTTCTGTTTTTATCAAGGTAATTTATCACACTCAGTGATGGATCTGACTTTATAATATTTTCTATCTGGTCTTTTGCACTGTTTTCATTTTTAACATCTTTGATGGCAATATTCAGTGCCACTGGCCTTATGTCATTTATTCCCGTAAGTTTCTCTGCCACTTCCCCGGTAGTTATAAGCTTGAGTCCATTCTGTCCATACAAATCAAAAGGTTCATCTTTTAGAACTGCCAACACTTTTACTTTTTTGATATCACCGCCGTTTTTGGCTGCTTCTCTATAACTATTTGTAATATTTCCATCGTCTATTGAAGTAGTCCTCGTCTCTCCGCTGTATTTAAGTTCTATCTCATCCCCTGCTTTTATATTCGCCACCGGACCGACATAGCTTTTCTTTTCCCTTTTATTGTACACCACATTCTTGTTTACCAGAATAACACCATTTTCCCCATTTAATTTATCCACGTCTATACTTCCGGACTGCAGATACTTTTTCGAAGCCTCAAGGGCATTTTCATCGTATACAGTGACAACTCCATTCATGGGTATCTTTTTTTCACCTTTCACCTCCGCGGCTTTGCCGTATATTCCATCTATAGATTTTACCGCCTCTATTTCCCTGCTTCCATCTATAAATTGGACAAAATTGTACTCATTGTACATTTTGTATATTTTACTTACCGAATTCAAGCCATCTATATCTTCTATTATCTTATCCTTTATAAAACTGTTCTTTCCATTTGACTGAAGTGAAAAGTGTATGTTCTTGGACTCGTTGACACTACCTGATAAATTCAAGGTCATATCCATAAAGGATTTGAAGGTTACAAAAAGCACTACGCTTATTGCTATGGAAAATACAGTTATCCTGTATCTCTTCCTGTTCCTCTTTATATTTTTGTAGGCCATATTTCCTTCAAATTTAAACAGCCTGTTTACAATCATGTTTTTCCTTCTTTTTATTTTTTCCTTTACAATGGCTGTTCTTCCGCTTATGGCAGACAGTGGAGAAATTCTCCCTGCAAAAAGTGCTGGCAGCAGCGCAGATATATATATGGCTGCTATTGAAACCGCAGCACTTATAAGCATGACTTCAGGTGATATGGATACTTTTATCGCCACAGAAACCATATCTTTACCAATTATCCTGAATATAAAATTTATGGCGAAAATAGCTATGATACCACAGAGGATTCCCAGTGGCACACCTATGAGTGAAAGTACCGATGCCTCCCTGAGTACTATTTTCCTTATCTGTGCCGGAGTGGCGCCTATTGCCCTCAGGAGACCGAACTGTCTCATTCTCTCCACTACACTTATCTGAAAAGAATTGTATATTACCGCAATTGCTGCGACAAGCACTATTCCTACCACAATTGCCACTGTAGAATATAGCCCGGACAATCCTGATTTGCCGTCTCCTCCACCTTGTATATCTATGAGGGGAGAATTATTTACAACAGAAGCAGCAGTTCTACCGCCAGCCTTTACTGTTTTGCTTTTTGGCAGACCATCCAGCTCTGAAACTGCCCTTTTCAAATTTGTCTTTGGACTTATCTCCGCGAGCAGTACTGATTTATGTCTGTCAATATTGTTGTCCCTGGATAAAAAAATACCTGTCTTATTAACTTGACTGCTTACATTGTCCTGGAGTATTCCAGCCAGGGTATACTCCCTGCCATTTAATTTTATCCTGTCACCTAATTTTGCATCTTTTTTCACATACCTGAGCACCCAGTTTTCCACAGCTGCCTCATGGTCATTTTGTGGAAATCTCCCTGTCTTTATCTTATAGGGAAGAAGTTCCAGAGCGCTGTCCGAAGCTGTAACAGAGCTCACACTTACCTCCTCATTTATCTTTATATTCTCACCCTGCTGATAAAAACCACTGCGTGAAACCTTGGGATTTCCGGTGACTTTTGCAGCAAGCTCTTTATCTGGAGCTGTATAGGAAACATGCCAGGAGCCATACTTACTCTTTACACTTTCAATTTCAGCATTCTGCATGCTCACGATAAAAAAACCTATTGTGCATATGAGTGCAGCAGACAGTACTATCCCTATAATAGTGAGTATGCTTCTCTTTTTATTTGAGCTGAGATATTTTCCTGTAAGTTTCCTGTAAGTTGTAATCATATTAATCACCTCCTTCTTTATCTAGTCATTTTGCAGATGTTTATCCGAAATTATATGTCCATCTTCAATGGTAAATACCCTGTCCGCCATAGACGCTATGTTTATATCATGGGTAATCAGTACAAGGGTTTGATTGTATTTTTTAGCTGTATATTTCAAAAGTTCAATTACCTCTTTGGAATTCTTGCTGTCAAGATTTCCCGTGGGTTCATCTGCAAGAACTATGGAAGGTTTGTTCAAAAGAGCTCTTCCAATAGACACTCTCTGCTGCTGACCTCCCGACAGTTCTGATGGAAGATGGTTTTTTCTTTCCTCAAGCCCCAGCAATTTTATGATTTCGCCCAGATACTCTCCATCCACCCTGTCATTGTCAAGAAGTGCCGGAAGTGATATATTTTCTTCTACATCCAGAACAGGTATCAGATTGAAGAATTGAAACACAAATCCTATTTTTCTCCGTCTGAATACAGCAAGTCTGTTCTCCTTGTAATCATAAATATTTTCTCCTTCAATTATCACTTTGCCTGCAGTAGGTCTGTCAAGGCCTCCAAGAAGATGCAGAAGCGTGCTCTTGCCTGAACCTGAAGCACCTACAATTGCTGCAAATTCTCCCTTGTTTACGGATAAATTTATGTTTTTCAATGCTTCTACCTTGTTTTCACCTTTCCCATATACCTTAGTTAAGTTTTCCACCTTCAATATCTCCATTTTATACTTTCCCTCCTATCTATCTAAATTATAGGTGAATTTCATCTTCAGCTCCATGTCTGCTGCCTTACAAAATAAAATGCCGTCTTACAATTTTGTAACTTTGCAAGGTCTATAATAAATGCTAAAGTGCCAATTATTGTATTGATTTTTTAATATATTATTGATAAAATAAGTCATAACTATATAAAACGTTAATATAAATAGATTTTATGTAACATATTAATAACTTATAGCCATTTATATTACAAAGTTATATAAAAATAAGGAGATGCATGACCATGAAAAAATTTTTAAAATGCAGTATTTCTATCGTTTTTGCAACAATTTTCTTATTATCTGGATGTAGTAACAATTCGACTTCACAAAAAACAGAGGAGAAAAAAATACAGACAAAAATTGTTACTGATACTGCAGGTGAAAAGGTAGAGGTACCCGTAAATGTAAAAAGAGTGGCGGATGCCTGGCAGGCCCATAATGCAATTGTAGCAATGCTTGGAGGAGGAGATAAAATTGTTGCAACTGTTCTAACACAAAAAATGGCACCATGGCTATATAAGGTAAATCCTCAAATGAATAATGCAACAACAACATTTAACAAAGACAGCACCCCAAATACAGAAGCACTTATGAAGACAAAACCCGATGTTGTATTTATACCTGTAAATGAAAAAAATGCAAATAAAATGTCACAATTGGGCATTCCAGCTGTACAATTAAATTTTACTGATTTCAACGGTTTAAAAAAATGTGTTGATCTTACAGGAGAAGTTCTAGGTGACAGTGCAAAAAAGAGAGCAGAAAAATATAATTCATATTTGGACGGCAAACTTAACATGATAAACAGCATAACATCCAAACTACCAGAAGATAAAAAGCCTAAGGTTCTCCACATAACCTCAATATCACCACTTATTGTAGATGGCAGTGATACAATAATTGACAATTGGATAAAGGTGTCCGGTGGAGTGAATGCAGCTAAGGACATAAAAGGGAATAATAAAAAAATATCTATGGAACAAATATTAAAATGGAATCCTGATGTCATTATATTAGGTAGTAATACTTTAATGAAGGTAAACAGCGGTAAAAAAGTTATGGACAATTTAATAAAGGATCCTGTACTGCAGAAAACAAGTGCGGTAAAATCTAAAAGGATATACTTTAATCCATTTGGTGCTTTTTACTGGGATAGATACAGTGCAGAGGAAGCATTACAGGTACAATGGGCTGCAAAGACTCTATATCCAGATAAGTTTTCAAATATAGATATAATTAAAGAAACCAGATACTTTTACAAGACATTTTTCGATTATGATCTTTCAAATGAAGAAGCTAACAAAATTATCAACGACGAACCCCCTGCTGAGTAAACTGCAAATTTTTGATAAAGGGATGAAATATATGAATTTACAAAAAGAAATCAATGATTATTGGTCAAAACGTGCCGATGAATTCAGTTCATGTCGTATTAAAGATCTGGAAGGATTTCAGCGTAAAATTTGGACAGATATAATCAGTGAAGCAATTTCAGATGGTAGTGGACTTCGTGCATTGGATGTAGGAACAGGTGCTGGTTTTTATTCATTTTTATTGTGTGATCTTGGCTTTGAAGTAACAGGAATAGATTATTCCCGGAACATGATTAATAATGCAGTAGCTAATTCAAAAAATCTTGGTTACAACAATATAAAATTTATTGAAATGGATGCTCAAAATCTACAATTTGAAGATGAGAGTTTTGATTTTATAATATCAAGAAATGTTACATGGACATTGCCAGACCCTAAAAGGGCTTATGAAGAATGGTGCCGTGTTCTTGCTCCTGGAGGTAAAATAATGAACTTCGATGCCAATTACGGACATGATTTCAATCTAGCAGAAAAATCTGGTGAAAACTACATGGAAATGCAAAACTGGTGTTGCAGTTCATACAATCGCAGACTGCAAAGTGAAGAGTTAATTCGTCAGCGCAATAATTTCGCAGCAAAACTCTATATATGTAATTTTACAAGACCACAATGGGATGTGGACATACTTATAAAAAATGGTATCAATAAAATAACTATCAACACAGACATCAGCAAGCGGGTATATGCTGATACACAAAAAATTCCTAAGCTCCTCAAAGGCAATAAAAAATATGGATCGGATTCAACAATGTTTATGGTATATGCCATTAAAGAATAATTAAAAAATAGGCGGGAACTAAACAATCCCACCTATTTCTTAGTTACATTTTTCTTCAATTCATTCAAAGCTTCAAAATACTTGTTGGATTTAATATCAGGGAATGCCCTTATAATTCTCCTGTGAAGATGATTTTTCCTTCCAGTCAGCTTCTTATATGTTTCTTTAAGCTCAACTAACTCTTTCTCATATTTTTCTCTTATCTCGGATAATTTATTTTCGTATCTTTGTCTTAATTCAGAAAGTTCATTTTCATATTTTTCCTTAATTTCTATTGCATCCTCGGACAGCTCAGAATACTTTTTCCTAAGACCCACTGCCTGATATTCATATTTTGACTTGAGTTCAATAGTCTCATGAGATATTTTCTCTCCAAGTGAATTTGATTTTTCTTTTATTTTTCCGGATATCTCATGTATCTTCCTCAATCTAAAGTTAAGTTTCATTACAGTATCAACTGTTGATATAATATCAATAATAAATATGATTGCCAGACATGACAGAAGAACGTCACCTAAAAGCAGTGGAATAAATTTGACAAATTCCACAATTACAGGATGAATAACCTTCATAATCAAAATACAGCCGGTGCCCCACGCCAGTGAAAACTTGAGGCATATATAGCCTTTTATATTAAACGGATATTGGGAATAATCCCACCACTTGTCATTAAAGAGTTTTTCAAGAATCCATCCCGTAATATATTCAAGAAAAGAAGTAACAATTACCGATGCAGCAAACAGCACAATCAAATCATCCTTAAAAGGTGTCAAAAAATCTATTACCATCACTGCTCCAATACCATATATTGGACAGACAGGTCCATTCAAGAATCCTCTGTTTACAAAAGTTCCCGTATTAACTGCAGCATAGGCAACCTCCAAACACCATCCTCCAAAAGCATAGATTACAAAATAAAACAATATGTTTTCCATACATACTCCTTTATAATATATTTTTGAGTTCTAAAAATTCATTTATCTTACTGCAATCTTCAGGAGCACATCTTTTTTTGTCGAAAAATATGCTATTAATTCCCATCCTTCGGGGTCCCAGATAATCATTTACAAAATCATCCCCTATAAATACTATTTCGTCAAAAACAAAGCCAGATGTTTTTACTGCATTCGTATATATTCTGGGGTGCGGCTTACTCCATCCTTCTTCTGCAGAATTTATTACAAACTCAAAGTAACTTTTTATACCTGTATATTCAAGGAGATCCCTTATAGCCCCCTTTACTTTAAAGTTTGAAACTACACCCAACTTATATCTGCCGTTTAAATATTCGAGAACATCTTTGACATTTTTGTCAACATAGCACCTTTTTCTGTAATTTTTAAGGAAATTGTTTAAGAGCAGTTCCACCATTTTCGTTTCTGTTTTGAGGTTAATTCCCTTTTTTCTGGCAATATACTCATATTGCTCTTTAAAACCATACTCTTTGTATTCAGGTATTTTGGCCAAAATGCTTTCCCCTGCAGCCTTGTAGTCCTCATAGAATTCAGCAAAATCTTTAAAATATTCTTCACATCCTGAGCCTTCAAAAGCCCACAGCGCATAGTCCTTTTTGTCAGGAAGCTCAGTCATGTCTATCAAGGTTTCCATACAATCAAACATAATACATTTTAAATTTTCCATACTCTATACCTCCTTTTCCATTCAAGCTTTAACTCTTATCTTTCCAGTTAGAAGCTGCTGCATAAAGCCTTTCTTCAACTTCTGAAATTTCTGTTTTTTCATCAAGTATTTATTTATCTCTCCATCCACAGATGACAGAATAGAAGCTATTTTCCTCTGCTCCTTCATATCAGGCAGGGCTATTTTCAACTCCGACATATTTTTATGTCCAACATGAGGTTGACCGGCGCTATTGAAATATTTATTCAACTGTTTCCAGTAAATGGGGCTGTTTAAATAATACCACATATAATTTCTATCCAAAATGTCCCTGTTACTGAATATCTTAAACATATTATTGCTTAAAACTCCGCTTTCACCTCTAAAGACTTTCCCGCAGGTATTCCCTGTATTGACTACAACTATGTCTTTATAGTCAATATGATAAAATCTTTTATTATCTTTAATGTATAATTTATTCCTGTCAGAGAAAAAATCGGTTATATATAAATATCTTACATATCCCTTTCTTTTCTCACTTATTTGATGACTTCGCGAAATTTGAAATCCCTGTTTGAAATTGCATATATCTCCTAATTTTTTTATCTCCCACTCCTGGGGTATTTCTCCAAATTCGCTCATTTTGAATTTTTTATGACCTATACCTTTCAAAATAAGTTTGTAAATCAATCCATTTTTAAGCTTTTTCATTTTATTTATAAGCTTATCAATAATTTCAATTTCAGAATCTACAGAAGACAGAATGGAAGTTATTTTTCTCTGCTCTTTCAGTGGAGGAAGTGCTATTTTCAACTTCAAAACAGAATCTTTAGACAGATTAAATCTAGTTGAACCCTGGGCCAGCCTTGTCATCATCGTTCTTACATGCTTTTCTCTAAACAAATATGCTGCATAACCTGGATAAAGTATTTTAAAATCATTTAATCTGTATCCAATGCAGAAGCTATTGAGATACACTTCGCCTTTTATATCATTCAGAAGAGCTGAACTCATTCCCGCTTCGTCCGGGATTTCCGAGGACACTGTAAAAAAAATGTCTCCATATTTGACAGGGTGCTGTTTTTCATCATCTGAGATATTTACATATTGCATATAATTGGTATCCACTTTACCATTGTTAAATATATTCTTATATGGTATATATGGCTTGCCCTCTCCAAAATCGTCCTTGGTTTTTCCTGAAAGCCCTGGATAGGTTTTCCCTAAATCTTCCAGTCTGTATATATTCCAATTTTTTGGTATTTTCATTTGAACCACCTGCCGTTCTAAATGGTGTCAAAGCCCATTTCTTCCAGATACCAATTGAGTTTGTACTCTGTATCAACCATATCCATTTTCAACTCTCTTATATCTTCCAGCACCAGATCAATATCTACCTCCGGTTCCGGTTCAGTAGTATCCACATATCTGCTTATATTCAGATTGTAGTCATTTTCCTTTATAATATCCATATCAACTATGCCTGAGTACTTTTCAACATCTCTATATTCATCAAAAGTTTCTGTTATTTTCCTAATATCTTCATCTCTTAATTTATTCTTGTTTCCATCCTTTATAAAGTTTTGACTCGCATCTATAAATAGAACCTTGTTTTTTCTCTTTTCTTCCTTGTTCTTGTTTATAACAAGAACAGCTGCAGGAATACCTGTACCATAGAATATATTTTGTGGAAGCTCTATGACAGCTTCTATCAAGTCATCCTTTAAAAAATTTTCCCTTATTTTGTTCTCAGCTCCCCCTCTGAACAGCACACCGTTGGGTACTACAGATGCCATTCTGCCATTAGTATTCAAACTTGCCACCATATGGGACACAAAGGCCATGTCACCATAAGATTTTGGCGGCATTCCATATGAAAATCTATAATACTGATCAGCACCTGCCTCTTCCAATCCCCAGTTTTTCAATGAAAAAGGAGGATTTGCAATGACCTTGTCAAAGCTCTTCAAAACTCCGCCTTCAGTATGTTTCGGATCTCTTATGGTATCACCCTTCTGGATATCGGCCTCTTTTACACCATGAAGGAGCATATTCATCTTGCAAATTGCCCAAGTAGAAAGATTTATCTCCTGACCATACAAATAAACATTTTTATAATTTTCACCCTGTTCTTTTATGTATTCTATACTTTGGATAAGCATACCACCGGAGCCGCAGGTAGGATCATAGATTTTATCTCCCTCCTCAGGTTTCAATAGGTTCACCATTACTTTGACTACTTCAGTTGGGGTATAGAATTCTCCCCCCTTGGCTCCTCCCTCGTCTGCAAATTTCTTTATAAGGTATTGATAGGCATCTCCAAGTATATCCTCCGACTCCAGATATTCGTTTGAAAGATTCATGCTATCGAATACATGCAATAGCTGACTCAGCTTTTTATCCGGAACTCTTTCTCTGTCATTATAATTTAAAATAGTTAGGACTCCAGAAATTTCACTATTTTTTGGTTCATCCTCAATTACTCTGAGTGCCCTGTCAAGTTCGGAACCTATATTTAAACTTAGATTTCTTAAATTATCCCACCTTGCCTGCTCCGGTATATAAAAAGTTTCATATACTGAAGGATCATTTAAAAATTTCATTATTTCTTCTTCCGCTATTTTTCGCTTTTTAAATTCTTTGTATCTAATTTTCCTCTCCCACTTAAATTGATCATTCAACCTTTTCAGGAACAGCAGCCCAAATATATAATCCATATATTGTGCAGCAGACAGTTCCCCTCGCAAGATATCTGCACACGACCAAAGTTTTGATTCCAGATCTTGCAGCGTTAATTTCTTCATCAATGTGCCTCTCCCCTATAATTCATTGATATTTATATAATATATTTTATCACAAATATACATTTATTCTATAAAAAAACATAAGCAATCCTTAAATCAGACTGCCTGCATTCTCATTTCCTATTGAGCAATTTTTTATTGAATTTCTCTACTGTGCTTTTACCATACTTCCTTCTGATTTCACTTCCATATCTTTTTTCATTTATAAATTAAGTTTATAAAAACATAGTATATATAGTAAATATATATTATAATAATACATATTATCAAACTGTTATAATGAGGGGTTGTACAAGCAATGTATATACATAGTTTCAAATTAATTAAATTATTGTTTTCTCTAACTTTTGCCATATTTGTTATCTGCACATCCACAAAATTAGTTATCATATTCAAACCTCTATACCATTTTGAGATTAAAAATTTAGATATAGAACAGCACTCAGGTTTCAGTAAAAATAAAATACTGGAAAATTATGATTATATAATCAAATACATATCAAATCCAAAATATCAGGAATTCAAACTTCCTTCAATACCTTATTCAAAATATGGACAAATTCATTTTCAAGAAGTAAAACACATCTTCAATTATATGAATATACTCATACCCATTACAGGCATCATTAGTTTTGTAGGCATATACGCCAGCATAAAGCTTGAAAATCTTATGTTTATAAAACAGACTTACCACATTCTCCTTTTGTTTGCGGCAATTTCTTCAATCTCATTTATTATAAATTTTGACGATTTATTCAATCTGTTTCATAAAATATTCTTTAGAAACGATTACTGGATATTTGACCCTAAAATTGATCCTGTTATAAACATGTTACCTCAAGAATTCTTCTATCACTCAGCCATACTGATATTGAGTATAATAATTATATCCGCAGTACTTTTAAGAATAATTTCAAAGCATCTTCGATATCAAAAACATGGTCTGCATTCCAATTGAGGTGAACTTCTCTTCGTATTCCGTAGTTATATTTCCGTGGAAATTGCTATTATGAAGATCATAGGTCAAGTACTCTATGGCAAACCCGTTTTCTTTAAAATATTCCTGGGATTCATTAAAGAGTTCCACATCATCAGTTTTAAACCATATTTCGCTTCCCTTTTTCAAGAATTTTTTATAGACTGTTAAAAATCTAGTATGAGTCAGCCTTCTTTTGTTATGTCTCTTCTTGGGCCATGGATTACAGAAATTTATGTATATCCTGCTTATCTCATTTGTATCAAAAATATCCCCAATTCCGGTTATATTCATGGGTATTACCCGTACATTTTTTAATTCCTTCTGTTGAATTTTCCTAAGTGTATATATAAGTACTTCATCTTTAAGGTCAATTCCTATATAGTTTATATCAATATTATTCTGAGCCTGTTCACATAGAAATTTTCCTCTTCCGCATCCAAGTTCAAGATATATGGGATTCTTATTTTCAAATTGCTCCATCCATTTTCCTTTATAGTTCCCCGGATTCATTACAGACAAATTACTGACTTCCATTTCCGGCCTGGCCCACCACTTTTTTCTAAGTCTCATGTAGATTTCCCCTTTGTGCTGATAAAATATGTTATAACTTTATCATATACCTTAAATTTAGTCCAGCTTTCAATTTACAGTATTTCAATCGACAAATAGCTTTAAAGTTTTCCAAAAAGTCGGCGATAAATATAAGATTATATTATTTGTGTGGGTTGTGAATTATGTATTATTTTATAGATGAATTGAAAGATAAAAAGATACTCAATAAAAACGATATACTTATACTAAAAAAATATATAGATGAAAAATACCCGGATTATACTGCATCAGGCAAAGCCGCTATACTTTCCAATACCATACACCATATTCTGGATGACAAGCTTGGCGAGTTCAATATATCTGAGAGAAATAAAATAAAATTTTACACATTGAAAGATACAATTTTTAACAATAGGGATTCAATTTTTATGTATGATATCTTTAACTCATGTATTTCAGCGGGAAACTTGAATCAAAATTTTATTGATGAGCTTATGCACTGGTTGAATTCAAACGTAAAAAATGAAGTTCAAAAAAACAGTCTGAAGCAATATATAAAAAACAGAAAAGGTAATAAAGAACATTTTTCAGTTACTGATTCTATTTCAAAAGTTGATTACAATATGAACAGAATTATACCTGTCTCTGAAGTTACCTCCAAAAGTAAAAATATAAGGCACTACACTACTGCCAGGTGGAAAAAAGCAGCTACAGCAGCTGTGATCGTATTTTCCATGATTCTTTATACTGTATATGTAAATGGACAAGTTCTTCCAAAAAGTAGTCCTGCAGATGATCTAACATTTCCAATGTATTATATTGAAAAATTATATACATACTCAAATGATAAATATCCAAATGCGAATTTGCCTTATTATATAAAGTACAGACCAATCAGAACAAGCAAGTTAAAAGCATTTTTGGCAAATCGCAATTCTATTTTAGTAAAGGAACCTTACTTTTCAACTATATTAAATACAGCCAAAGAGTACAACCTGAATCCGATTTTACTTTTTGCCATAACTGGACAGGAACAAAATTTTGTGCCCCAGAGTGAAAAATATGCGTCCAAAATTGCCAACAATCCATTTAATGTATTTCACAGCTGGCAGGAATACAATACAAATATAAGTGATTCCTCCAAAATAGCCGCCAGAACCATAATAAACCTATCCAAAGACATGCCTAAAAATACTGATCCTTTTCTGTGGATAGGAAGAAAATATGCAGAAGATAAAAATTGGGGACAGGGAGTACGAAGTATATTCAAAGAAATTGAAAAATAGCTTCTTCACTAGCCTAATAGTGAAGAAGCTATTTTCATAAACCTGTAATATAAAAGCGAAGATGGAATACCAACAACATAATTAGCTATTGGAGTTGCAACAAATGCAATCAGTATTATGATCTGATATCTGTAGATCTTATCCGATACTTTATAATACAGCGAAGGAAATAGATCCCGCAATATATGAAAACCATCCAATCCAGGTATGGGTATCAAATTGAATACGAAAAGCATGCAATTTATACTGACAGCATATAAAAGTATTTTTGCAATTATATTGGCTACTGAAATAGGCATAACATTATTTGTAAAGGCAAACCTGTAGAATATTACATAAAGCATTGCAACTATAAATGCAACCAGAAGATTTGCAATTGGACCTGCCGCTGAAACCTTCAGATCATCCCTATTCCTGTTTCTATACGCATTTGGATTGGTTTCAACAGGTTTAGCCCAGCCAAATCCTACTATCAATATCATTATAAAGCCAATCAAATCTATATGCACAAATGGGTTCAAAGTCAGTCTTCCCTGAAACTTGGGTGTCTTGTCACCCAACCTGTCTGCAACAAGTGCATGGGCATATTCATGGAAAGTAAGACCTATCAGTATTCCCGGTATGATTAGTATCTTACTTAATATGTATGTATTCAAACAATTCACTTCTTTCCTTTACATATTTCCTTACTATCTAGTCTACCAAAGTTTTGGATAATTTTCCATCACTTACAGAAATAATACCTCTGTTATACATCTGTATAAATTTTCCATGATATATATATTCTTTTCCGCTTGTAATATCCTTAACTACCCCTCTTAAATTATCATTCACATATATATTTCCAGAAGAAGATATATGTATATCATTTTTGTCAGCAGCTTCTCCTAAATTTATATTTTGATAACTACTTATATCTTCAGCTGCATTTCCATAGTGTATCTCTGAAATTTTATCATCCTTCAAACTCCCTATATACACTCTGTCACTATTATCCACCCCTAACAGTACGGGATTTTCAACTTCTTCTATGTCGATGGATCTATCTTCCCCTGTTATATAAATTTTATTATATATACTGTCCTCATATATAAGCTTATCCTTTAATGACAATATTTCAATATCACCTATCATATACGAATTTGTTTTTACTTTCTGCATTTCATTCATTATATTGATTCTGTATATGCTGGTTCTTCTGCCTGCGCTTTGCATCCTCATATATATTACATTTGTAAGTGGGGACTCCTTTATATCATCAACTTCAGTATTTGTATTAAATCCTTCCAGCGTCTTTATATTTTCTTTTATATTTTTATCAACCTCAAAATATTCCAGTCTAAAGTTGGCACCATCATAAGAATTTTGCTTCTCTACTATGAGCATCCTATTTCTATCCGGCAGCCATTTATAAAATGACATTTTAACTCCATCTTCAAATTTGACCTGCTTTTTATAGCCTGTTTCCGTATCTACAATATCAAGTATATTTCCATCATAATAGGCAACATACCTTCCATCAAAAGACGGACTTATATTTTTTGCATTATCGGGTATACTTACTGCAATATCTGACTTTTTAGGTTCACTTCTTATAACCTTTTTTGCCTTAATCCCAGTATTGGAAGATAAGAAATACCTATCTATGTAGAACAATCCGGCAAATTGTATTGTCAGCGATATAAGAGCCCATATTACAATTCTTCTAAAAACTTTCATGTCACAACTCCCTTTTAATTAATCATCTCTGGCTTTTACTGCTCTACATAAACGGCAGAAGGAACCGACCTTTCACCTAGTGGATCACATGGATTATTGATAACCTGACCTTCATAATACATTGTAGATGAAGATCCTCCATCCAGATTTGTAGCATTTATAGCACCATATTGCAGCATTATGTCCTGTATATCTTTAAGGGAAGCTCCTATGCTTTTACTCTGTCTCCCATCTATGACAAGAAACAATATTGCTCCATCTTTTCTCTGTCCTATTGCAGTTCTCGGGGCTATTCCCCAGTTGCCATCACCGGATTTTATAGTTCCATCTCCATTTATAACCAGTGCCGGGCCAAATGATATTGCTTCTTTTACATTAAGCTTTTTTATATCATTTATGCTGTGATATCCAACTATAAGTTGTCCTTCTTCTGTAATACCCATGATTTCATGCTTTGAATCAGGATTGCTTATATCATTGTATATAATTTTACCCTCACTCATAAGTAATCCAATAGGCTTCCCCCCAGTGCCTGTCCACTCGCTGTCCTCGGAGGAACTATCTGTAAATCCGCCGCCATTTACTGCCGCTACGGCATCTCTATCTTTCGCAATGCTGCTTGTTAACTCTCCTGCCACTCCCAATTTTTTGCTATATCCGACCTTTACTCTTGTAGGATCATGAATTATGAGCATATATCCCTTGAACTTTTTACCATAGCTTATATCATCTCTTTCTATACTGCTGTCATGATTATTGCTGAATTTAGAAAGGCCTAAATTTTGCTGTTTTGTACTGTCTATTTCATTTTGACCAAGTATCTGTTTTATTTCTGTATCAGACAAAAATATTTTTGCAATATACTGGTGGCTCAAGGTAGTCATAGCTGCGCCAACTACTGTTCTTGTAACATTCTTAAAGGGTCCGCGAAATATAAGAAATGGGGCTGTCATCACTGTGAATACGAATTCAAAGGCAAAAAACAATAAAATAATTTTCCATATAGGTTTCCTGATTTTGCCTGAAGATTTTTTTTCCCTCATACGTGAATTTTCCTTTCTAAATAATTATATCTTTCAATATTGTACAATAAATAACTTATTTTTTAAATAGATATGATATTAAACCACGTTAATTTTAAAGATAAGAAATTTCTACAAAATTTCTATTATTATAGTAACATATTTTTAACCGAATCATACATTTTAAAAGAATATATTATAATATATCTACAAATATTATCAACTACCTGCTATAATACAAGTATGGCAATTTATAAAGTTTTTACATGCATATTAAGATTTACATATAATTTATTATGCAATAATATATATATGTTAATATTAAATTTTGAGAGGAGAATTATTATGGAAATAAAAATATGGGATAGCGAGCACACTTTTACCTACAATAGCGATAAAAATGAAACCAACATAATACAAACTAAAAACACTAAAAACTATTGTAGAATCTGGTCAATTCATAAATTTATAAATCCTTTGAACAATAACATGAAATATATCCTGGAAAGTGAGGAAAATGTCCCTATGTATGGAGACACTACCATACATAGAATGGCTGAATTTAAAATTGAGAATGGAAAATTAGATACTGATAGTTTGTATGTAGAAAATTCCCTTAAAGTTGATATTGTCAATGATTAGTTCGCGAAATTATACAGAGACTGGAATTAGCTTGTAGTAAAAGTTAATTCCAGTCTCTTTTATTTGCTATTCTGGTTGGAGTGACAGGACTTGAACCTGCGACCTCAAGTTCCCGAAACTTGCGCACTACCACCTGTGCTACACCCCAGCATATTGTTTCAACTGTGTTACCATAAAACATAATAACATATTGAAATAATTTAGTAAAGAATTTTTCATTTAAATCCTGTATGTATCTTTTTGTAACTTAAACAGTCAAATTCTCATAATTTATAATGAATATTAATTTAAATAATAACGAGGAAGAATATGATAAATTTTCAAAGTTTCCATGGCATTGTTACTATAATCAGTAACTTTTTAATAAATGAAACCTCTGATCAGAATGGCTGTTACAAATTAATGTCTGTACAGGATGATCATAGAGCCACAGTAAATTTTGTAATATCACCACTTACCTATTTTGTAGAACATGAAATCATAAAAACAGGGGATATAATAACCGGCTTTTATGATGCCTGTGCACCTGTCCCACTAATTTTTCCACCACAATTCAGGGCAATTGTAATAGCTAAAAATTTTCCATCTAGAAATATAAAGGTAGATTATTTTAACAATGAATTAGTAAGTGAGGACAATATGCTGAAATTGAACATATCACACAGCACTCAAATATTGATTCAAAATGGACAGCCGTTTGATAAAAATCCTGCAAATCACAATTTAATAGTAATTTATGGTCCTACTACAAGAAGTATTCCTGCTCAAACCATCCCCTATAAAATTATTGTAATGTGTTAATCCATTCTTCCTAAAGGGCTCTGTACTTTCTCCAGAGCCCTTTAGTATCTTAATAAACAAAATAAGCACTCGAGGGGCTGGCTCAAAATGCTTACTTTGTTATAGGGAACTATTATGATAAACTTATTGGATTTCAACTTCAATTATATTTTAGCTTTACATTGTTAAGATGATATTAACTACAGGTAAATTATTAATTTAGTAGTATTTATTTAGAATTTCATTAATTCCCTGTTAAATTTGTCTTTCTCGTCATAAAATAATCCATGTCCACTATATTTGAATGGTATAAGCTTTGAATTTTTAATGTACTTGTTTTGTATTTGCCCCAATTCAAAAGGTACAACCTTATCATGGATTCCATGTAGAATTAAAGTTGGAACACTTATTGATGACAAATCATCAAATAACTCTTCCCTTATCCACATTTCTGATACTGCAATAGTTGACCAGCCTGCTGCCTGCAATCCTAAATTTAGGAACCAATCGGCAAAAGGTTCAGTTATATGCTGGAAAAAGAATATATTGCCAAAATCATTAAGCATTTCAGGCCTATCTGCATATGTTTGATTAATAATGTCAGTTACAGTTTTCCTATCAATCCCATACGGAAAATCAGGACGCTTAATAAGACTAGGTGCCGCGGCTGCAAAAAGAGCAAGCTTTGACACACCATATCCTCTATGTCTTGACATATACTTTACAGCAATAGCCCCTCCTGTAGAATGTCCCGCTAACATAAAATTTTTCAGCTGTAATGCCTCTATCACCTGTCTAACATCATCCGACAGTGTATTATAATTATATCCTGTAAAAGGTCTGTCAGATTTACCAAATCCTCTTTGATCTATACCAATACATCTGTATCCATGTTTAGGAAGTATATTGAATTGGTATTCATATAAATCATGACTTCCAGGCCAACCATGTAAAAACACTATAATTTTATTACCTGAAGGATTAATGTCCTCAACGTAAATTTTTACACAAGGTTCTACTTCAACATAACAACCCACAAAATTCCTCCAAAATTTAGTACTCATATCTACATGTTATTCCTATAAATAAATTTTGTGAGCATTTAAAATTTATTTTATAAGTTATTCATTACAGCTTAATGTCATATTTATTAATTGTTTGTAAAAATTAATAGTTTTTAATCAAAATTTAGTAGTTTTTATACTTTGTACGTTGTATAATATGTATTGGTATAATTGGTGAAGGGATGATATATTATGAATGTCAACATCAAAAAAAGAAAAAATACAGTACTTGTTTCAATTCTAGTTTTACTTTTATTTTCCATTGGCCTTACTGGTTGTACATCAATAACAAAGGAAAATGAATCCATAAACAAAGCGGAAAATAGTACAACCTCAGATAATTCTAGCAGCAAGAAACTCTCAGACGAATCAACAAATAAACTAGAGGATACAACTAATCCAATTAATAAAGAATCCTCAGGCACGGAAGAAAATACAGCGGATTCAAATGATTCAGCCGATAATAAGTCTTCAAGCAATATAGAAAATAATGTGGATTCAAGTAACTTTGATCCTTATAAAAAAGATGGCAAAAAGGTGGTTTATTTAACCTTCGACGATGGCCCATCTACCAATAATACCCCTAAAATATTGGATACATTAAAACAATATGATGTAAAAGCTACATTTTTTTTAATAGGAAAAAATGCAGAACAAAATCCGGAACTTGTAAAAAAAGAAGTTGCACAGGGGCATGCAGTTGGGAATCATACTTATTCCCACGATATGAGTTACATATATTCTAATCCAAAGATATTTATGCAAGAAATTTACAAGTGTCAATCTGTATTATCATCGATTTTAGGAGAAAATTATAATTTAAAACTGGTAAGATTTCCAGGTGGTTCTTTTGGGGACAGGTTAAAACCTTTTAGAGAAGAAGTTATAAAAAATGGTTATCATTATGTAGACTGGAATGATTTAAGTGGTGATGCAGAACATAATAATGTATCTGTTGAAAATTTAATTTATAAGACAAAAAAATATGCTATTTACGACCATTTGGTTGTACTCATGCATGATGCTCCTGCAAAAGTTACTACTGTACAAGCCTTGCCCGCTATCATAGAATACTTTAAATCTCAAGGATATTCCTTTGAAACACTAAAGTAAATTCCATTTTGATATAAATTAAATAAACCCTTTCTATTATTACAATTTTGAAAGGGAATCCATTAAATAATATTTTTGGTGGTTGCACTTAAGTTTATTGTGTCCTGCAACCACAGGCACCAGTCTGGTAATTACCATTACTTTTCATGTATATAAATCTATTATTTTCAATTTCGCTAAGGTATTTCCTTAGGACACTTATTATTCTATAAGTTATTTGTTACAGCTTAATGTCATATTTATTAATTGTTTGTAACAAAATACTTGATTCCATGAATAATACACAAATTAAGCATCCGGAGGGCTTATTCCAAATGCTTAATTTGTGTATAGGGAACTATTTTATTAAATTTTTATCCAAGTTTCAATTTTATTTTAACTTTATACTGTTAAGGTAATATTAACTGCATGTTAAATAAAAAGCACTCAATTATTTTGTTTTTCCATATTTTTCAACAAGTTTGCCTGCCTTAATAGCATGAATTGTTTGAGTTTCAGATTCAATTGGATGTGTTTTATACCTGCCTGTATATAAGTTTAAGCAATAACATTTTCCTGGAACTAATACAAAAACTTCATAAAACTTTTTACTAATATTTTTCTGAAGCTGCTTCATATCATGAACAACTTTCATTATCATTTCATCATCTGCATAAATATCTGAAAAAATGAATAAGCCGTTTCGTCTAAAGTACTTATATCCATTCAGTTTATTTAATTTTTTATTAAAAGCACGTAGTATTAAATCAAACGAATCTCCATCAGCTTTTTCTCGTAAAATATTCCTCTTTAGATCTTTTTCTACCTCTTGTTCCAGATTTCGATATATTCTCATATATAAACTTTCTGCCGTTCCTTTTTCTACACCTATTGCCGTAGTAACTTCTACTCCCCACTTTTTATCATCGTTTTGCAAATCCGGTCTTTCTCCCTTTTTCAGATTTGTAAATTCTTCCGGATAAAGTTCTTCAAGTACAACCTTTGCATAATATTCATAATAATACTTGCTCATATAATTTGGAGGTGGTTCATTCTTGCTAATCATATTAATTATCTCCCTAATATTCTTGTATTAATAATTATTATAATGTAATTAATAATATTACACTATTACCCATCTTCATTTTTCCCTGATTTTACAATCTGCTTTTTAAATCGTGTGCATAATAATTAATGATGCCTTCCCGAAATCGGTTCTGGAGCTTTGACTGTGTTTTTAATCACGCTTATTTCAAACTTATTGTCCAAACTTTTACAAAAATAAGCATCCGAGTGGCTGGCTCGAAATGCTTATTTTATTGAATGTTGTTTGATAGAGTGTATTTTGAAATTGTTTATAGGGAACTACTATGTTAAATTTTATCCAGGGAGTAACCTTAGCTATTATTTTAGCTTTATGCTGTTAAGAATATATTAACTCCCAGTTAAATAAATGACATCCAGCAAATACTCACTTATGTTTAGTGAAAAACATACCTATAACAACTACAGCTATAATCAAAATGACAACAGCAATAGGAATCCAAATAACATTCTTTATACCCATATCCATCTTTTCCATTTCAAACCTCCCATGATCTATAATACTATAAGTGTACCACAATGCATTATGAACATGTGTTTCAGTTCAGTATGTGGTGTAATATGGATTTTAAATATAAAATTAGAAAATAAGTAAAACGAAATGATGATTTCAAATGTCTAATAGATGACAAGTTATTACTGGTAATAATACTATATCTTGCTTGGAGGATTATTTTATGAACACTGAGGAGCTGGTTGTCAAAGCAAAAAGTGGTGATGAAAATGCTTTTTGCGAGCTTATAAAAATGAACAAGGAAACTCTATATAAAACAGCATATTTTTATACAAAGAATAAACATGATTCATTGGAGATATTAGACGATACCGTATATAAAGCTTATACATCTATAAAAAAACTAAAGCAGAAAAAATACTTTAATACCTGGATAATGAGAATACTCATAAACAGCTCTATTAACTATATAAATAAGAGAAAAAGATTGATATTTTTCGGAAGAACTGTTGATAGAACTAAAGAATATAAGTCAGTTGATAATAGAGAAGAAATATTGGATTTATATAAGGCTATTGATACCCTGGAAGGCAAATTTAAAATGATAATAATACTCAGGTATTTCAATGATTTAACTGTTAAACAGATAGCCGATATTATGAACTACCCTATTGGAACAGTAAAGACTTATATTCATAAGGCTCTAAAACAATTAAGAATTGAATTGGAGGAATAGAGAAGATGAATTATAATAAAAAATTTTTTAAAAATCATCTGGAGTCTATAGAAATTCCAGAAGAAGTTGATTTTGTTATAGACAGAGCTATAAAAAGGGCAAAAAATAGGCATAAAAAAACCTGTTTTAAAGTTACAGCCTCTCTGTCAATTATACTCGTTTTATTTATATTTTTGAATAAAACATCACCTGTTTTTGCCAATTATATAAATAATGCATCAAAAGAAGTAAGAAACTTACTTGGCAATTTTAGAGACAAGGGCATCGATAATGCAATACAAAATGGATTTGTTCAGGATTCTGTTAAAAATAAAAAAGATTTTTCTCAATCAGCTGCAGACAAAGGAATTACAATAACTATAGATCAGTTTACTATGAGTGGAAATGAACTTCTTATTGGGTATAGTGTAAAAGCTGATAGTAGATATAATGATTGGGATGATTTAATGTGTGATTCACTACAAATTCTAGATAACAACGGTAGAATACTGTTTGATGGAAGTCACAGTGATGCTGTATATAGTTCCATTTATTATATGGATGTAGCTAAGGGAAGCTTTAAAAATTCAAGGATAAAAAAAGGAATTTTTCACTTTAGCACTAATAAAACCAAAATATCAAAACTGCCTGATAGTATTACTATTAAATTTTATGATTTTTATGACAATACCATAACTCCACACATTTATAAGAGAATGAATTTTTTTGAAAAATTATCTCATAAGGCTCCTAAAATTGTTAATGGAAATTGGCAGGTCAATATAAAGGTTGATGACAAATTGAAAAATGCCGGGGAAATTAACTATATAAAAGATATTAGTAAAGATATAAATTCGGTTATAAAAATAGACTATGTGAATGTATATCCTACTGTAGCAAATGCTAAATTTTTAGTTCCAGTTGATATGAATATTAAAAGTGTATATCTTGAAGATGACAATGGAAGTAAGTATAAGTGTGGTGCTAGAGGAAGTCGTAAAGATGACAATTCTAATTTCTGCGAAGAAACTTCTGACTTTGAAAGTCCTTATTTTGAAAAAGTCACAAAGCTGTACTTGGTAATCAAAGGTGAAGAAAATAATAAGGAAAAAAACTTTAAAATAGCACTTGAGAAAAAATAGGTTGTGAAAATGTTAAAAATCAAACTATTTGCCCCAACCATTAATGAATTAATATATAATTATACCTTCAGCTAGATTTTAGGCTGAAGGTTTTGTTTAGTTATATAATGTTTTTTTGTATTGATAACAAATCTTCGACTCTTTCATTCATATATTTGTATGAATCATAAACTCCCTGATTATAAAATTCCATGCTCAATTCATCTATAATAAATTCTAAAATTAGCCCTGCAGCTAAATCCCCTAGCTCTTCCTCCCTTTCATTTAAAAAATAACTTTTTATTTTATTAATCATATTCTTCTTAGTTTCTTGGTTCAATTTTATATTATTTTTTTCTTTCATACATTACCTCCACCTATCAACAGCATACCACAACTTTAGCAGATTAAAATAAAAGCAGTTCTTTATATTTTCTATTTAAAAAAGAGACTGGTCCAGATTTATCTGGAACTTTTCCTCCCGTGAATAACTATTACTTTAAATCAAAGATACTTAAAATGTTTTCAAATAAAAATTTAATTATAGGTTATAATATTGTCATTATGATAATTAATTCATCATAAATGCCCATACAAATGAAACAATTCTATTATTTTGTTTCATTTATATATATAACATATAAAATTTTATATGTCTATATATATAGTGCAAATTTTTAACACAAATTTACATTATATATTAAAATTGCACAATAGAATATAATTTATCTTTTTGATCTTGGTTTATTCCTATATATCGAAGTGTTATACGTTGTGAACTATGATTAAATGTATCCATTATTAATCCTATATTATATTTAGATACCTTGTATGTCCAATAACCCCATGTTTTTCTTAAACTATGTGTTCCAAAATTTTCAATTCCACAAACATTAGCTCCTTCTTTTAGTACTCTATAAGCCTGAATTCTCTTTATATGCCCACCCTTACGACTTGGAAATAAGTATGATTCCAAAGTAACGTTTTCCTGTTTTATATAATTGTCTATTTCCTTTCTAATTGCATTATTTAATTTAATTTTCTTCTCTTTTCCAGTTTTTTTCTCTTTTAGTATGAGATAATCTTTATACTCCCATGTAATAGTAAAAATGTCTCTAATCTTTAGTGGCAATATGTCACTTATTCTAAGCCCTGTATTTAGCCCAAATTTTAACATTAATCCATATTTTAAATCTTTACCTTTTAAATAATAATAAATCTGTTTTATTTTTTTCTTATTTCTTATTGGTTCAACTGTCATGTAAACTATACCTCCAAATGTAATTTTTATTAAGTTAATTACAAAAAATGTTTCATTATTTTTTTTGCTTTTTAACTGTATTTAGAAATAATTTTTTTGTAATCCTTTGTATATAAATACTTTAACAATAATTATAATGAAACAAAATAATAGAATTGTTTCATCATATATATGGAGGTGATTAAAATTACTGAATCTTGCAAATCTATATTTAATAAAACTCTGATTGGTACCTTACTAAAAGATATAAAGAACTACTTTAACTGCAATGTATTATCAATTTTTAATTTTAATATAGCTACAAATTCTATAACACTGGATAAAATTTTAGACATAGAAAATACTGCCTTCAAATCACTGTCTAGTCTGCCGAAAATGAATACAAATAAATTTTACGAAAAAAAATTAAAACAATTATATAATTACAAAGAAATTATTTTTATAAAAAAAGATGACAATACAGGTCCTTCTATTTTTTTTAAAAATGCAAAAGAAGAACTATTTATACCCATGGAAAATAAAAATGATTCAATAATATTTATATATTTATGTTCATTAAGCACCACTCATCATATTAATACTAACTTTGTTCATAAAGAAACTTTCAAATATATCATGTATTCTATTATAAATTCTTATAAAATACAGTATATTTACTATAAAAAAATTGAGTTTATATTTGATCTTGTAAATATGATGACAAAAATACTTAAAGAAAAAGAACCTCTTTTAGTTTTCCATCCATATAATGTAGCTGATATTTCAAGGAAAATAGCCCTGCAATTAAAATTAAATCATAATTCAATAAAAAAAATCTATTTTGCAGCACTGCTTCATGACATAGGTAAACTATATATAAATAGAAATATTTTAAACAAACCGGGTAAACTGACAAAAAATGAATATGATATATTAAAAAAGCATAGTACATATGGTTATAACTTATTAAAAAATATATATCCTGATATAGCCATATATATCAAGTACCACCATGAAAGAATAGACGGGACTGGATATCCAGACAATCTTAAAGGCAGCCAAATTCCACTGGAAAGTAAAATAATTTCTGTTGCCGATGCCATAGACGCAATGTCTTCTGTTAGAAGCTATAATACTCCTAGAAGTTTTGATTTTGTAATTACAGAACTTCTTCATTGTGCTAACAAACAATTTGACAGTAAAATCGTAGATACTGCAATAAAAGTATTGACAAGATCTAAAGACAAAAATATATACAATCTTGATAATGAAATTGAATTGGGTACTCTTACAATAAGAGTACCGAAAAGATCATATTCAATATATGGAACGTTAAGAAAAATGACTTCTGAATATATATTTAAATCTGACGAATTTGATTCTTTAAATAACATAAATATAGCTGATATTCAGGATATAAATTTGTATATATATAAAAATGTAAATAATATATACAAATATAAAGTTTGTTTTAATTTTTATAAAAAAAATGTTCTACATATAAAAGCTATTCATCAAATTAAATGTGATGACTCCTTTAATATACCATTAGATATCACAAGGAGAACTTGTACTTCATAAATTATCCAATTTATCAAAATTGTAATATTTAAATACGTCCAAAAAACTACAATAGAAAAAATGTTATAACAATTTTACACTAAGAGGAGGAAATCTAATGAAACTATTATTTAGTAGGATGAATATCTTTAAAAAATTGATACTGTCTTTTATAAGTGTAGCAATATTGACTTGTATAGTTGGTATTGTATCACTTAATATAATAAAAACAGTTCAAAAGAATGTAGAAAATATCTACAACATAAATCTAAAAGAAACAAATGAATTAAAGGACATTAAAACAAGCTTTATGGAAATACGCGGTGATTTGCTCAACATAATGAATAACAAAAACAATTCCCAATTAGACAGCTCCATCAACAGCATCAACAAAAACATAGAACAGGTCGATGCACATATATCAAATTATTCAGCTTCATCAAAAGGCAAAAACAAAGATTTAATAAATCAATTTAACGAGTATAATAAAATTTGGAAAACATCTATAAAAAATTATATATTATTAATCCAAAAGGGAGATTATAATAATGCAATAAGAGAATCCCAATCTGCTGCAAAGTCCAGAGATGATCTTTTCACAGTAATAGATCAACTTATAGACAAAAATTCGAAATTTGCACAGAATGATTACAATTCAAGCATTTCCAAATACAATCTTTCCTTAAGACTTATAATAATATTAGTTATAATCAGTTTCATTATATCTGTAATTTTAGGATTGATTATAGCAAAGAATATACACAACCCCCTTTTAAAGATAAAAAATTTTGCAGGAAGGCTGGAGAAATTTGATTTTTCAACCAACATAACAATAACCCGTTCTGATGAATTTGGTCAGACAGGCATTTCCTTAAATACTGCACAGGAAAATATAATACATCTTCTAAAGTCTATAATGGAAAGCTCCGAAAATATGGGGAGTGCCAGTGAACAGTTGTCTGCAACGGCTGAAGAATTATCTGCAAAGGCAGATAATATGGACAATTCTGTAAAGGTGATAACATCAGGAATGGAGGAATCCACCTCGTCTTTAGAAGAAATAACCGCATCTGTAGAGGAAATCAATGCAAATGTGAATGAATTATCACAAAAAGCTGCAGATGGAAATAATAATTCGAATAAATCTAAGAAAAATGCTGTGCTTGCACAGCAAAAAGGAATTTCTGCAATACAAAATTCCCAAAAAATATATAAAGATAAAAAAGCCAAAATATTAAAGTCTATTGAAGATGGCAAGATAGTTGAAAATATAAAAGTTATGGCTCATACTATCGCAGGAATAGCAGAACAGACAAATTTACTTGCATTAAATGCAGCTATCGAAGCTGCAAGAGCCGGTGAACAGGGTAAAGGATTTGCAGTGGTTGCTGAAGAGGTAAGAAAACTTGCAGAAGATTCCGCAACGGCAGTATCGTCAATTCAAGATACTATCGAAAAAGTAAATGATGCATTCAAAAATTTATCTGACAGCAGTAACGAAATTTTAGTATTTATCAATGAGCAGGTAGGTCCACAATTTAAGTCATTCAAAGACATGAGCAATCAATATTATAAAGATGCTGATTTCATAAAAAATTTATCTGAAGAAATAGCTTCAATGTCTGAAGAATTGGCCGCTACAATAACCCAGGTCAGCGAAGCAATGCAGCATATATCTGACAGCCAGCAGAAAACCTCTGAAAATGCGTCACAAATACAAGAAGGTATTGATGAAAACACCCAAGCTGTAGGTCAAGTGGCTTTAACCGCACAGAATCAATCAGAACTTGCACAAAAATTAAATGAACTTGTACAAAAATTTAAAATATAAGGAGGATGGGGAATTGTCCATGTATACTAATCTGATTTCTGTGCATACTACTAACATCCCCCAATAATTTCTATAATTTCATTTTTACCAGGGATTTTACTCCCTGGCCTTTCTCTTTGTAAAATAAAAACGCAACAAAAATAAGCTTTAAGTAGCAGCTTCTATTTTATCCTCGCAATATCACTCATAGTTTGAGCATTTTTAGTAATTTCCTCTAATGTAGCTGTTATCTGTTCAGTTGCAGCTGATTGGCTTTCTGAAACTGACTGAACTTGATTTACTATCTTAAAAATATTATTTATATTTTTATTCATTTCCAATAATATTTCTGAAATTTTGTTTGACGATTCGCTGCTTGACTTAGCCAGCTTTCTCATTTCATTTGAAACAACCGTAAAACCCTTACCTTGTTCGCCTGCTCTAGTTGCCTCTATTGCGGCATTAAGGCCCAGTAAATTTGATTGGGAAGCAATATTACCTATCATGCTTATTATTTCATTACTCTCCGATATCTCTTTCTCCGTCTGTTCTGTAATTTGTACCAAATTGTCTATCATATTGAGCAACTTTTCTGCTCCTGAATTAATTTCTTGAATACTCGCACTAGTTTCTTCAAGGGAAGAAAATAAATTATCTGCTGATTCTTCAACCTTAAATTGCTCATCTAGACTTCTACCTATTCCTATACCGCCTACAACATTACCCTCAGAATTCTTTATGGGATATGAAATTTCTTTAAATGAAATTCCAAATACCTCTCTAGGGACTATTGCATTATATGATTTGCCCTCCTTAATCGTTTTATATAGCATAATATCACCTGGTATTCTACTACCTACATTTATTTTTATATCTAAAGTATCTCCTGGCCTATAATATAAAAATTTTGTAGTATCCGCAACAGCTACCGCTATATCTTCAAGCAATATATCTTTAAGTACAGGCATAATTTGTAAATAAGCTTCTAAGCTTCCTTCTCCTACCATAAGAATTCTCCTTAAAATAAATTTTTATTCATGATATTAATATTCGACACTAATCGACTTCTTCCTGCTAATCAGATTTATTTATTTTAAGATCTATATACATTACATCATTTCTAAAACTTTGTTGTAAATTTATAAGCCCTGGATAGTCTCCAGAGCTTTTCTTTATCTTTTAATTGGTCTATAACCTGCAGCTTGTGCTTCTGCTTCTGTATTAAACCATGCTTCAGGATTTGTTCTGTTATAATACGGGTCTCCAGGTAAATGGTATATCTTTTCACCTTTAGAATTGATATTTCCCTTTATCTTCCCGTTTGAAGGTGCTGCCGGTGCTGTACTTCCTTGACTAGATGAAGACGATCCTGAACTACTTGAGGACCCATAAGAACTGCTACTGCTTGGTTTATAGCTACTACTAGAGCTGCTTGATGCAGAACTTGAAGGAGCACTTATTCCGTCACCCTTAGTAGTGCCGTTAGGGTTTATTGCCCATAGTCCCCTGCTGTTTTCTCTTGCCTCAGCACAGAACCTTCTAAAATAATCAGCATATTTTGCATTTGGCTGAATTGTCATCTGTTCCGCATATCCATTATATGCAAGTATGGCATTGAACATTTTGGCCCTGATTTCGCTTTCGCTTATCTCCGCAGGCGGAAAAAGCCATACATACCTTAGAAGTCTTCCATAACTATCCGTATTTCCTGCATCACTCTCAAGATACACGGTTTTCCCATACAACTGGGATTTTGTGTAGTTGGAAGCCTGTTCTCCGTATTGTTCATGTTTAGTCGTACTTTCAGGCGTATTTACACCAATAAGTCTTACTTTTTCATACTGGCCGTTTTCTAAAGTTACACCTATCGTATCTCCGTCTGTGTGATGAGTGACTTTGGCTTTTTCAAGTTTTATTGGATATTGGCTGGTATCAGATTCAGCTGATTCAGCTTTTTCGGCAGTAAAACTTTGAGTTGTTTGATCAATTGCGCCTTTACTATTGGAAGTTGATAAATCTGAACATCCTGACATTGTAAATAATAAAATTGTTGTAACGAATACTATTAAAAGTTTGCTTGTAACTTTTTTATACATAAATAGATCCCCTTTTTAATTAATATCACAACAAAATATTTATAGTTAATTATTCTACAATAATATGTATATTCCTGCTAAATCCTATTTAAATATGATAATTAATATAAATTAAACAATATTATATAATATTCGTCAGCTCATTACATGATGGAGGTAGAATCATGGATAAAGAAGATAAACTCAAAATAGAAGAATATAGAAAAAATCCAATGGCTAATTTTGCTGTTTCAATAAACCATTCACAGACAGGCGATCCAAGTAAAATAACAAAGGGAAATTTACTTACAAGAATTGTTACTAGTGTTATCGTTATCAGAATATTACTGTTAATATTTTTTGCTATCAATAACGGTCGTTAAGGCTTTTGAACTATTTGTACAGCTAAAATATTTTTATGGACTAAAAATAACCCCTAGACCAAATTAATGATCTAGGGGTTAAAATTGTTTCTATTGAACTGGCTTTGCCGGAGTTTCTTGCGCCGCCTGATCTATTGGAGTTTGAGTATTCATACTTTTTTGCGTAGTCTCCACAGTAACCAGAACGTTGAACTGGTTTTTGTTTGGCTTAACACCATTGGAATCTAATAACACCTTCTTGATTTTAAGTATTAAAAACACAGTACTACAAATAGTAGCACCTACAGTTAAAATCTTATATATTTTATTTTGTGGCATGTTCTTTGTTTTCTTTATCTTCCACCTTACTTAAAATAGCATCTACCTTTTTATTTAATTCTTTGTTTCTGTTAACAAAATTTCTAATACCTCTTATAGCTTTGTATAATTCCATTAAAATTATAACTAATATTACAAAATTAACAATGGTAATACTGACTGTGTAGTTAATTTGTGGCATGTAAAAATCTCCTTTCTAAATTGAGGAAATTGATTAATAAATAAACTGCTATTATAATTTATATACCTTAAATATTAACCGATATAATTATGATATCAACAATTACAAACAGAATAAATGCAGAAACAATCCACAGAAAGATTCCTAATACTTTTTGCTTTTGGTAACTAAAATAATTAATGCCACTTAAAAATATTGTTAAACATAGACTCCCTTGGGCTAAAATGCGGAATAAATAGTTACTGCTATTTTTAATAGATAATAGTGCAAACAAAACAGTAAAAGCTGAAGCAATTATAATTGCTATTTTAATCGGCAGTTTCTTTTTTATTTTCATAATGTATTTCTCCAAGAAATTCTAAAATTAATTTTTATCAAATAATTTAGGATATAAGTATAATATGCATCCAATTATTATCGACAGTATAATATAATTGATTATGTTACCTTTTAATTTCATGATTTGGAATCCTATAAAGAATACCAGCAATATGACCATAGAATTTATTATTCCAAACAATCTTTCCTTTTTAATATAATCATCTCCCTATTAAATACACTAATTATAGTTTTTTTATTCCATCTTTATTAAACACTTTTCTTAGATGAATTTCTGTGTATGGTATAGAAATTATAAGCAAAATAACAGATATTTTTGCTGGTGTGCTGTTATTAACTTCACCCAGTGCAATGAAAAATGTAGTTATCAATAAAGATATTATTCCGACACACACAAGAACCATGCCAGCAAATTCGTTTGCTTCATTCCATGTATTAATATTTTTCATTGCAAATGGTGTTCTATAACCTAAAGAATGATTTATATGCTTAGGTGGATATACCTTACATACACCTCCGACAATAATCATAATTATTCCACTTAAATAATTTAAATATAACATTAATACCTCTCCTAATTTATAAAATTCATCCTTATATTTTAATTTTACCATATTTTTCTTTGATGGCAAAATTAAAGAGTCCTGGATTTCTCCAAAACTCTTCCTGCAATTAGTTCACAATATATTAAATATTATTCATTGCTTTATTTTCTCTGGCAACAAGTATGAGGCGTGGAGAAATCAAAAAAGGACAATCCCACTTCCAGAATCACTTATAAAAATAATAAAAAGTGCAATTAAAATTAAAAAGTCGGAAAAATTAAAAGCCGGTGATAGTTACACCACGGATTATTTAGATTATATATTTTTAAGTCAGTAGGGGAATTTAATTAATGCAGGAAATCTAGATAAAACATGGGCAAAATTTTTAAGAGAATTAAATATACTTCATAAAAAATTTCATGCTTTAAGACACACGTATGCTACCAAACAATTTGAAAATGATATACCCTTAAAAACTGTATCAATGCTTTTAGGACATAGCAGCATTGAAATAACTGCCAATATTTATACTCATGTTTTAAAGAAAGAAAAGGAAAAATCAATAGACTTATTAAGCAATATAAAAACTATGGTGTAAAGTCTTCAATAATAATCCTTAAAAATAAAAAATAAGAATACCTTAACCATTAAAGTTAAGCCATTCTTTTCTTTGTGGTAGTCCCTAGGAGGATCGAACTCCTGATTTCACTAAGACTTTATTATAAAAATATGTGATGTTCTACAACAGTTGATATGACTATGTTTTATCACTATACAATTATATAGGTGTTTACATCTATTTAAAACTTGTGTGGGAAAAATGCGGGAAGAATATTTATTTAATGTATGTTTTAAAAAGCCCTGGATCCCTCCAAGGCTTTTTATACTATTATTTGTATTACGATAAAAATTAAAAATAAAAGTGTTATAAAATCATCTGAGTAATATGATATTTTAATCATTTTTATTAACTTTATGCTTATTTGTCTTTCTTCCTTCCCAAATATTAGGTAAATGTAATATACTTATAATATTTGGATCATCTGGATTACCCGTTCCAACAATAGCTCTTTGAATATTCCAATCATGTAATTTATCAACTAATAGTCTCACTACTTGAGTTCTAATTTTATATTTAAATAGAGGATACAATTCTTCATGTTTATTGTCCATAAATTGAAGATTATTTCCACATTTATGAATACCCGCTTTATAAAGAACAGTACCTTTATAAAAAATTGTATAAGCCAGCGAAGGGTTTTGTGGATTAATATAAATGGTACAAAGTGATTCTGTTTCCCAGTCAGGCGCAGTTTCTTTAATTGCCATATTTTTATCAAGTATTCTACTCATTACTCCTTCTCCACAATTAGGACAATATTCGATTGGCACTGCCTTATTAATTAAATGTAATTTGATATTTTTACCAATCCATACTACTTCATCAATCATTTTATCTAACAAGATATCCATTGGAGCATCTAAAAGTTGATATTTCCTTTCAAATTCTATCTTTCCGTCTACCCATTGAAATACTATTTTCATACCTACAATGCTCTCTTGTGTACCATAAGCAGTTACAAGTGCCAATACTTTAGGATGTTCTTTCTTCGCCTCTGAAACAAAATTTTCCCAACTATCCTTTTTCTTGCTTAGTTCATCAGTTGATAACTCTAAGTGATTTATACTTTCATACACCTTAGGCCTATGGTGATTGTCATGTTCTTTAACACATAATACAGCAATGTTATCATCACTGTTATTTGATGGATCTTCATCTAAATGGTGAAAATTAAGGCCTATACCTCTTTCTTTACAGACGCAACATGCATAAGCATTTTTTTCAAGTAGCCTTTTTTCTGGCTTGGCTTAATCGGCACTCTTTGTCTTTTTTTCATTTACATTATCCCTTTCTAAATATAACTGTTATACAATGTAACTTTTGCTAAATTGCAAAAGTTCTTATAAATTTCATCTCACATCAAAGCATTTAAAAACTAAGCCCTGGATTTTTCACCAGAGCTTTTCTTTATCTTTTTATTGGCCTATAGTCTACAGCTTGTGCCTCTGCTCCTGTATTAAAATATTCTTCTACATTTGTTCTATCGTAGTATGGATCTCCATGAAGTATATTAACAAATGGGAAATAATTATTTTTCATTATTTGAATTATTATCTTGAATTTTATTTATATTTTCTTTCAAAAAAAAATCATCTGCTATTTTATTGTTTTTTAATTCAGATATTCCTATCTTTTCGCCATTTAAAATTATTGAAGGATTATCTTGAAATAATTTATTGTTTAATTCTTCTAAGCGTTGTAATTGAGTTTGCAATTTAGAATTATCTGGTTCTTTATCTATTTTAGCTTCCTCTCTTATTAGCTTTAAATATTCACCACGAACTTTTATATCTCCTAATGCTTTTCTTTGTCTCGCATCCCAACTGAATTGTTCTTTATATATTGTATAAGAAAATTTTATAACTCGTCCGACAATTAGGATCGCTGTACCATCTCCGACCAGTTGAGCTAGCATAGTCCCAGATTCAATTCGATTATATTTAAGTGGATGTTCTTCGCTTGAAATTTTCATAATAGAACCTACTATACTATATATATCTTCTATAATCTTTAGTGAATCAACTGTATCATTTAAATTATTATTTTCATTTAATAACCTTATGGATAAATTGCTTGGCTCGTCACTTACATTAAGTGATTCATTAATTAATGTTAAGTTATTTATCTCTCTTATAATTTCATCATACTTATAAATCATAGAATTAACAACATATATTGTGTCCATATAAATTTGCGAAGTACTATTAGTACTACTTATAAAAGAATGAATTTTTAAATATCCATCTTTCATACATTTTATAAATTCGTTTAATTTTACTATTACATTAAATTTATTATCATTATTATTTATATTAAGTTTTTCTAATATGAGCCACATATTCATAAAATCAATTTGTATTAAATTTTGTTTAAGATTATCATATTGTTTTTTAACATTATTCTTTAAATTATTGGCACTACTTACTGCATTCGTTCCTGATACATTAAAATTTAATAATACATTTAATAAAGAATTGTACCAATTTTGATGTAATTTCATGCAATTTCGCAATTTATTTATTATTTCATTTATATTTTTAATTTCTTTTTCTATAATTTCAGAATAATCAACTATATCTTGAAAATTCATTGCCTATACGCCTCCATTATAACATTAGCATTTCAGAGAATATATGATATAATAGAGGTATATTCAATGAAACACATTTAGTTTTAAGAAACCATTATTGATTGATAGTCAGATGGTTTCTTTTATTTTATTTTAAAACTTTTTGCTAAAAAGGACAAGTATTGACAATAAAAATAAAGCCTGTCAAAATTCAACAGGCTTTACCAATTCATCAATAATTTCTAATAATCAGCTCACTATACCTGTGCTCCCTACCCTTGTACTTCCCAACAAGATTATGATTTCTCTGAACCTCATCTATATTGAAATCTTTGTATAAATCTCTTACAAATTCACAATCATTATATGAGAGGATAAATTTCCCTTTTATATTTCTGAGCACCTCATGTAATCTCATGTGGTCCTCCTTTGAAAATTGTGCCTGATAGTATCTTTCAGTACCATAGTACGGGGGATCTAAATATATAAGTGCATCCTCTTTGTCATAGACCTTTAGCAAATTCTCAAAATCTTTATTCTCAATCACTACATCACAGAGTCTGTCCTGAATATCAGTAAGATACTGAACCATGGCATTTACATTTCTCTTTATGCAACCGTAAGACTTATGATCGCTTCCATAGCTTGTCTTTATCAGCATAAAGAAACGTGCTGCCCTTTGGATGTCAGTCATGCCTCTAGTATTGTACTGGCTTGCGAAATCATAAAACAACTCCCTTGAATTCAACATAAATGATAATTCTCTCTGTAGCTCTCCACAGTGAAATTTCACGCACCTGAATAAATTGACCAAATCTCCGTTTATATCGTTGTAGATTTCCGTGTTGGCCAGTTTATCCTTTGAGAACAATACCTATGCTGCTCCTCCGAATACTTCTATGTATCTATTAAAGCTTTCAGGAAAGCGTTTGACTATTTCCTTCCTCAATAACTTTTTGCCACCTATCCATCCTATAAAACTATTCATACACTACCTCCTATGTTCCAGATAATACTATTATATAAGAACATTTGTTCTGTTTCAAGGTAGAATATATAGTATCCCCAAAATTTATATAAAAACACTTAAGCATCTATGAAAAAGAAACGATTATTTAGCAAGATAGAAAATACCCCAAATTTAAAATTATCTAAATGGAGTTGATAAAATGTCTAATAAAATAAGTAATTTCCTACTTAAATTACTTCTATTGCCACTTTTGTTTTTAATGTTATATGGAATCATACTTTGTATTAGTTTAACAATAATTTCTAATTATTATAAGAAAGACGATATATCATTTTTTATTATTTTTATCGTTGTATCTTCATTAATTGCCTTTATTTGCACATATATAATAAGTTTAATTTTTTTAAAATTAAAAAGGCATTCACAATTTGAAGCATGGTTTGAGTGGATTCATTTTACAATAATATATGCATCAGGTTTAATATCATTATTAATAGTACTTCAACCAGAACTTTTAAAATTTAATATTATTAAAAGCCCCATTAATACAAATGAAACTTATTTAAGTGTATCACTAATTTTTTTTATTGCCATTTCTAATTATAATTTTTATAAAAATATTTCTTCTAAACAAGGTTCAAAGGTTGTCGATTTTATTAAAACTATATGGCATTATTTACGGTATTATTCTAAGGAATATATTAAAAAGCTTTCTAATTGATATAGTACTTGTATACGAATATTAAATTTATATCTTTTATGTAGACAAAAATACATTATAATGGTAAGATTGTATACAAGTAATTTTGTATACAGAGGTGATATTTTTGAATTATATAGATGATAAAGAAAATGCTATTCAACTTATGAATTATGAATTTCCCAATAAAATCAAACAAAGGATTTCTACATCAATTTATAAGGGATATTCATTAGTAAATTTAATTAAAAAAGATGATGAAATGTACCAAAATGATTTAGGCAAAGATATACTTCCATTTATTCTTAACTTGGCAGTTCAATATGAGTTCATAAAAGCCATAAATAAGAATTTACTACCATTTAAATATTCGATAAAATTAAACCACAAAAAGAATTGCCATCATATTGAACTTGAATCTCAAAAATGTATTATTACGATAAGTCAATTAAATAAAGAATATTCAATACCTAGATCGGCTATTTTCAGACAAAATAGATCTTTAAACAATGGGCAAATATCTTTTTTAAAAGATTATACTCCTATTGATACTAAAAAATTTTTTGTAATAATAACACATGAAAAATTAAATAATTCTTTTGAATATCCTAAATCTATGCACATTGGATTTCCAAATGTAAAATGTTCCAAGTGGATATATAATATTCCTTTAATTTCAATACCATATATAAAACCCTTATATCCTAAAGAAGAACAGATTGACGACCCTAATGTCGACATAAAAAATTTTAAAAAGTTTGTGAAAGGGGATATTTAAGTTGAAGACTGTTATACCTAAAAAATTAACTGAGGCAAGAATGGCAAGAGGTTTAACAATGTCTGAACTTTCAAATCTATCAGGTATAAGTAAACAATCTATATCAAAATATGAAATGGGTGATAGAAATCCATCTTATGAAAGCCTAAGTAAAATCGCTAAGGCACTAAATTTTTCAAATGAATTTTTTACTTTTAAAGATGATATTGAAAGTCCACAATCACAAGGCGTAACATTTTTCAGAAGTCTTGCATCTGCAACTGCAGACTTAAGGGCAATGGTTGATATAAGGAATATTTGGTCATATAGAATTTTTACAATGTTAAGTAATTATATTAATTTTCCTGCTGTAAATTTACCTAACATAGATAATTATCTATCTAAAGATAGCTTAAATGATACTGATATAGATAAAATAGCCCAACTAGCAAGAAAACATTGGGGATTAAGTAATGGCCCTATTTCTAATGTTATGCTTTTATTAGAAAAAAACGGTATTGTAGTATCAAAAATGAAATTGGAAAATGTTAATACCAGCAATAGAAAGATTGATGCGTGTTCAATAATCAAAAATGGTCGTCCATTTATATTTTTAGAAGATAATGCTTCAGCTGTTCGTAACAGATTTAATTTAGCACATGAATTAGGGCATATTCTCCTTCATAATAACATTAGTAGCATCGATTTAGAAAAAAATAAAGGCGAACTTAAAAAAATTGAAAAGGAAGCTAATAAATTTGCATCAAGCTTTTTATTACCTGAAAGCAGTTTTCCAAATGAAGTTATGTCATTATCTTTAGGGCATTTACTAGATTTAAAATCTAGATGGAAGGTTTCTCTTGCAGCTATAATATATAGATGTGAGGAGTTAACCATATTTACTCCAAATCAAGCCCTGTATCTAAGAAAACAAATTTCAGCAAAGAAATGGAGAAAAGTTGAACCTCTTGATGATACTTTAAAATCAGAACAACCTACATTATTTTCTAAAAGTATTAATTTATTATTAGATAATAACATCATCCAAAAAAGTGATTTTAAAAATTTTGTTGGTTATCTGCCAAATAAAGAAATATATGAGTTGACACATATATCCTTAATTGAAAATGAATCTAGTAATATAAATCTAGGTATAAGGTCAAATTTAAAAGTAATAAAAGGTTCCTTATAATTTTATACTTTATTTATATTTAAAATCCCCTAAAGTACTATTATATAACCTTAGGGGATTTCTTTTATTGAGCTGTTGCTGTTCCGACTGTACTCTGAATACTAGCAATGGTCTGTTTCAGTTGTGTATTTTCATTCTGGACAGCTGCCAGATCCTGCTGTGTCTTGGCAATCTGTGCGTTCTTTTCTGCTTCTGTAGGAATAGAATGTCCAAGGTCATTGACTGCTTCCTGGATAAAATCATCAATGAGCTTCTTTTGATTATCTGTAGGAGTTATACCTATTTCTTTAAGTGCATCATATACGGTTTGCTGTGCTGATTTGAATTTCTCTTCGTTGCTAGTCAAACTTCCAGCGTGGGCCAGTTGTTCAGCTGCTTTCACTCCGGCCACCGCCTTTTGCTCGATCCAATCTACCAGTGTTGCTGCAGGCTTCAAAGCTGGAATTCCCTTGGCCACTTGGATGATTGGTTCTGTAGCTTCAAGTACGTTTCCCGCAGTGCCGAGTATTTCTTCCGTATTGATTTTCCTTTTCTTTAGATATGGTACCAATCCAAAAATTGCACCAATTACGCCTACTAGAATGCCACCTACTGCTACAATATCATTTACATTTATCATTTTTTATTTACCTCCATAAAATTTTTTATAAAAAAATAGAAAAAATAGAGAGCCTTTTAAACTCTCCGTTAATTGCTCAACCTCTTATGTCCAGACTTACCTTTGTTGTCATTCCAATAGGCATCTATGAAGCCCTGTCCTATAGCTACATAATTTCCCCTATCTAAATGGATCGCAATTCTGCCATCTGTAGTCTGCTCAATATACGCTTTGGTTCCAGGAACCCTAAAAATGTTATCTCCTTCAGGTATACTTGTATCGTATTTCTTTATAGCACTTGTAACTTTTGGGGCTACATTGGTTGTCTTATTTTTTACAACACTAAAGAAATTATCATCCATATAGTTGAGATCCACGTACCCACTTATGCCAGATATCTGTCCCTTGTCCGTATGCTGCCAGGCTGTAAAATAAGGCCACAATGTAAAACTTGGCTTACTTACACCATAGTTTGCTACCCACAACGGGAACTTTGTTATTTTGGAATTTAAGTGTGCCTTTATCCAACTCGGATTTGCATAGAACAAAGGCTGTGCCACCGCAGAAGCTTTGTCCAAGAAATCTATGCATAAGTCTGTCATATCCCCGGTGCAGCTGTTTTCTGCATCCAGTATAACGATATCCGGATTCGTACCCTTTATGAAATCAAGGAAATTGGCTATCTCGGTCAGCTCTTTGGCTTTAGTACAAGAATGTGAAAAATGATATGCGCCAGTAAGTAACCCTGCTTTCTTTGCATTTGCTATATTGGTATGGTATTTTTCATCCCTTGAACCTGCCCCTGAAGTACCCTCTGTGGCACGTATAAAAACAAATTGGTATCCTGCATTCTTCAGTATGTTCATATTTACATTACCGTTTAAATTACTTATATCAACACCTTTTATCATGGAATCCCCTCCCTTATTTAATATATTATTATTTTGCTTTTAATTGTTCCAATGCTCTAACCAGCTTTTGCGGTAGTGGAAGTCCACATTTCCCGCAGTTTTCTAAAATAGAAATACCCTCGTTGGCTATATAAAAATAGGCCACAAGGGTACGGAAAACCCATATTCCACTATTAAGAAGTCTGTCCAGAAGTACCGCAACAATAAGCACCACAAGTATAGAAGCTTTCTTTGCAATACCTTTATATCCTACTTTAGAATTCACCTTGCATTGTATCCACGCACTTAAAAGACCAGTGGCATAGTCCAGTACCATAAATGCGACCAAGACTATTAAACACGTATCCCACCCACCAAAGAAGTACGTTAACATGCTGCCTACCCCCGCCACTATAGTATTAAATAGATGCTTGTTCATCTCTAGCCTCCTTAAAAAGGCAAAATAAAAAAGCTATTTCTAGCTCCTATTTTGCCCTGTATTCTATTTGTTCATAAATAAATCCTTATAATTTTCTATCAATCCTACAGGTTCATCTTCTCCAAAGATCCTATACCGCAGATAGTCATCCACATATATACAAAATGGCACCAGCATAAACCACAGTACTGCATACGGCAGGCATATCTGCCCATATAAATTACCCCACGTATTGCTGTAGTCCCATATACCAAGTTTCAGCCACACATTTAGGATCATACCGCTTGTAAATTCTAGTGCCAAGACTATACCAGTTCCTATAGAACATTGTTCCCACATCTTTCTGTTATAAAAGGCTGGATGCTCGTTTAGCTTGCCTATTAGAAAAGCAGATATACCTCCAACTACAAGCATACTTATATGTGTCCATCCACGCCATATGCCCTCCAATGCCATGTATATAGTCCCCATTATAATTATTAAAACAATATCTTTCTTTAAGTTGGAATAACTGTATCCCATGTTACTTTTTGTACCTCCTCTACAGTTTCTAAGTTATCCACATAAGCCTGCAATTGCTTGTTTTTTATGAGCTGTTGTTCCTTAAATACCTTGAAATCTCTAGCAAGCTGCAGACATTCACTTGCCTGCCATTCCACGAATTCTTCTCCACGTGCATGGTAGTAGAACTTGTCATTTTCACATCCCGGGACATTTGCGACTTTAGATACAGCACTAAGTGCATTCCCCGTTATGTTGGATTGATCTTCAAGAGCGCTATCGTAGACTTTGTCTACGTTTTGATACGCTGTGCTGTGGAATCCTCCAACAATAGCGCTCTGGCAATCTTGGCTAAGCTCATTTATTTTAACCTGTTCAACCTGTTCCAAACTCGCTTCTGGTGTTGTAAAAGTAAAAACTATAGCCGCTTTATCTATTGGGCTTTTAGTTATATCTACATAATAGCCTGTACACGTACTAAATTTATCCGATAAGTCTCCATATTCCAATTGTATTACTCCAACAGTATCTGCATTCCTTTCAGACAACACTGTATAAGATTCAAAATCTTGATCAACTGTAGTTTCTTTTAAAGCTCCATCAGAACCCTGCATTTCTCCAGTATCCAATAAAACATTTCCCGTTGCTTTATCATAGTATATTCTTCTTCCTATTTGTTTCATTTATAAAACCTCCTTATTCTATTGCTATCCAATTATACACCCAGCTAGATCCTATCGCTGGAATTGTAAATCCGCCACTTGTCAAACCAGCAGGGCTTACATCTCCTTTATAATTAGCAACCATTTTATCATGGCTACTACTGCCAATGTATTGGATAACCTTAGCAGTCTTTGAATAATAGCCATCATAAATATTGCTATATACTGCTACATAATAAGAAGCTACATGACTCACAGCTAAAACAAGAGAAGGCTCAAATGTTATAGGTAGTTTTAAAGGATAAGCTGAACCGGTATCAGAACCATCAGCATATTCAAAACTGGTTTGGCTGCCAGCTGAGGTTGTCCCACTGGCCCACTTCTTACCTGTGTTAATTGCGCTTATTCCTGCCACCAAGTCTGCAAAATCTTTACTGGCTGGTGTTGTACCCTTGTCAACAATGGCGGAATAAACGCTGTTTTTCCCATTATTGACATTTGTAAAAAGCTCATTTATCATTTTTACGATATCAGTTTTTTCTGCAGTTGCTGGTGTTCCACTTGCCGTGTGATTGTTTACTGTTGTTGCATTTCCCCCATTGGCGGGTAAACTTGAAGGAAAATCCGTTATTTGTGATTTTGTATGTGTATGTGCGTTTGGATTAGCAGTAACTGTTATATCTTCAGAACCATCAAAAGCAACTCCATTTATTTTTCTAGCTGTAGCTAATTTGGTAGCTGTTGCAGAATTGCCTCCATTTGCTGGAAGACTGCTTGGAATGTCTGTCACTAAAGCCCTTGTCTTTAATTCAGCATCAATAATATCAGCATTGTCATTGAAATTCTGTATATCAACTACATCTGTACCTTCCGGCTTTTTAAGACCGTAATTTGCTGTTGTCTTCATATCTTCTCCTCCTATCCATCATAAACTTTCAGATTGTCCCACGTTTTGGTCCTGGCCTGACCCCATGTAAGATTCTTGTCTTTCAAAAAATTCCAAATTGTATATGTGTATTTGAAGTCATATGCCAGGTGTGCCGGCTTAATGTCCTCAAGCATTTGTTTAAAAGCTTCCATGTTCTTTGGAATCCCTTTTATACCTATAAACTGTACTGTAAAGCTGTAGTTTTCAGGATGTTGAATTACATTACATTCACCGCCACTAAAGGCCTCGGCAGTATTCTTTATCATCTGAACCGTTGTTGTACCTGAGCCTCTAAGTTTTGCCTTTATGACTTCTCGCCTATCTTCGTAGCTTTTGTTTAAGTCAATGGGGATGCCATATTGATTCTCCCAATATATAAGCCCCCATGTGGCAGTATCTACAAAGAGCTGTTTTAATAATTGTTCTCCATCTAATTTTAGAAGGCCAAGTTCATAACCACAGGATTCATTCCAGGCTTTAAATTCAGGTACCTCATGCAGTAGTGGTGTAATGTATTTCAACAAGTCAGGTTTATACGGATTGATGTCTTCAGGTGATATCTGCTGTTCTTGAGAATACCCAACAGTCCCATACTTTTGATTACCATACATACATCACACCCCCTTGAGATCATTCCATGTACATTTCTTGGTTGAGGTTAATACCGTCGACCAACTACTCCATCCAGAACCAGTACTATAAAATCTTTCATATTTACGTTTAGTGCCCGTAGACACAAAAGTTTGTTTTGTTATATAATCACTAGAACTTATCCACCGAATTAACTCTACATCTAAAATAAACGGGTTGTCAGTTACAGGCATATTTGAAATATTCGCCGATCCTCCATTAGACGTTTCTATATAATACCTATTCAATACCCCATCTTCTAAAGTAATATTATTCAAATCTACTGTCTGCCCCGTTATATCTTTCCTATTTATACCTGCAGCCTTATCTACTACACCGTCATTATCTTTGTCATAGACACTTTTCAGCATATCACCATAGCCAGCATTTCCTAAGTCTGTTTGAGTTACAAACTTACTATCATTAACCAATTGGGATACTTTTGCCGGAATGCTTGGTTTATTGCTCAGATCATTATAACTTCCACTAAAAGTTGACCATATCTTCCAGTCTGACCATGTACCTTTATAATAAGAACGATACGCCCATCCATCACCACCACTTTTAAATATGATTATATGAAAGCTGTCCGAATCATTGCTTTGAATCAATAAACCTGCTGTAGTATTATTCCAAGGTGCATTTGCTGTGTTTGGAGCTTTTATGGGCGTTATATTGCCTTGAGCTATCACTGAAGGATTCAGTGCATTATAATTATCAACATTAACTGCATTACCTAAAAATGAACTAGTACCTCCATCTGCTGGAAGAGCCGTTGGTATACTAGGCTTATTATTCAGGTCATTATAATTATTACTCGTAGCAACTTTTGATAATCCTGTAATCATTGACGCTGGGTGCGTGGTAGGATGAACATACTTGTTTGCTCCATCCTCTATCCCTGCTAATTTCTGTTTTTCAGTAGTGGTGTAATCCTCTGTAGAAAGCTGTTTTCCATCTACTTTATCCACTTTTTTAGAAAGTGCAGTTGTAATTGTAGCTGCAAAATCAGGGTCATTATTCAGAGACTCTGCAATTTCTTTCAGGGTGTCCAGTGCTTCAGGTGCTGCATCCACCACCATCTGTATTCTCTGGTCTGTCTCGGTCTTGCTATAGGTTTCAGTCTTCAGATATCTTTTGTTAAGTTCGGTATCCACATAAGTTTTTTCAGCTTTGTTATTCTCCACAGTTGAAATCCTATTTTCGGCATCAGTAACCCTGTTGTCATTGGAAGTTTTGTACCTATCAACCTCGGTCTGGGTGTTCACGATACTGTCCTGAGCCTTGTTTATATCCTCCGCCTCTACAGTATCCCCCTGTGTCTGGTAGGTTATATAAACCGGAGATACGGTGGAAAATATCTTGATTGTATTCTTCCATGGTGTAAGGCTTGGAGTAGACACTATAACATTTTCTATCTTCTGACCTGTAAGTTTGCTTCCTGTGTATACATTAATAGAAGGCAAGCTGATATTATCATGTTCCAGTTCACCTTCATATACACCATTTACAATCTCAACCTTTTCCTCAATCACATAGGTGTTATTATCAAGTTTATTTAGTTTTTCTGTGAATTTATCTATTTCCTGTGGATATGCCATTTATCACACCCCTAAACTTATAGTGCCGGCAACAGGTATTTCCTCATCTGTCAGTGCCACATTTACAGTTCCACCATTTAAAGTTAAACTATTATAATCCACAATTCCACCTGTGCTTAATAGAATACCTCCAACTTTGGCATAACTTATATAGGTGGAGTTAAAAGCCTGATCACTCAAATATTTTTGCATGTTTGTATTAAAATTATCCTGCACTTGTTGTATTGTATAACCACCTGCAAGAACTACTTTGGCAGTTACATCTATTGCCTTTTCTGTGGCGGATACGACTGTCAAGGTTGCCCCAATTGGTGCCTGCCCTTCTCCGTGTGCTTCAGGCTGTGGATCTATATAGTCTTTAACTTCTTGAACTAATGCCTGGTCTGCTGCCCTCTTATTTGCATTCACAATTACTACTTTCACAGTTCCATTTCCATTCCAGAGTGGGAATACTTTTGCATCTCCAACTCCATCAACTTCCTTGGCCCATATTTTATACTGTGTCTTATTTCCACTAGTTGCAGGTGCTTGCATCTGTTCTAAAATTCTCTGTCTATAATGTTCATCATCTTCCTCATCAGTACCATTTGTAAAATTTTTCTCATTGGTCACACTCTTAATTCCATTAATAGGAGTTATCATAAGTGTTACACTGCCAGCCTTAACATTTCCTATAGTACCCGGCTGCGTACACTGTACCTCTATATCAACTACCCCAGTATCATCTATGGTTTTTGTCTCTTGAAACTCAAATTCTATACTTTCTACATCATCACTGCTTGGCGTTCCCGCAACTTTGCCCTTTTGAAGCACAGTTCCCGGTACTCCTTCAATTTTTAGAGTATCATGTGAACTGGTAGCAGCATTTCCTGTAATGCCAAGAGGTCCTCCTATCAAATCAAGATATGGCTTACTGCTGTACTGTACAAATGCAAGTCTCAGTATTTGTGCAAGCTGAAGTTGTTTTGTTGCTGCTATTTCTTCGGCTACAGGCCTTGTATTGTTCCAGAAAAAATCTCCCTCGATAGTATTTATATCTTTGGGCGCTTTTTCAAGCATTCTTTCATGTATTGTATCCGCATCTTCATTTAAAAAATCAGGTATTTGTAAATCATCCATTTAATCACCACACTTTCGTAGTATTGTTCAAATTAAGAGAAACATTATCTACAGTAACAACAGTATATTGATAGTACAGCTCCCCACTGTTCTGCCATGCAAAGCTGAAATTAGTAACATCTTTGGTTCTTGGATGCACCATAAGAGCCTCCATTGTCATTCTTTTAACCTCAAGTTCTACAGCACCCTTAGAATATTGGGTGCCTGCCAGAGTATTCAGTTCATGCCCGAACAGATCACTGTATCCAAGCAGCCCTCTGGGAGTTAACATTGCAAGCTGGCACCACTGTTTATATGCCTCTATATCATTGCATTTCTTTATTGTCCCGTCAGGGTTCTTTACAAACTCACCCTTGTCAAAGTCAAATTTATAAGAGCCTTTGTATTCAGTATCACTACCGGATGTGTCTTCTAATGGATCGTCAGAATAATTCACATCAGAAGGAAATAAATCAGGCATTTGACCTCACTCTCCCCACAACTATATTCTGTGCCCCTATTGTGGCCACAATCACTCTGTCACCTACATTCAAAGGCTTCAATCCATCCGGGGTTTTTACCCTGTGTGAATGGCTGTATTCTCCTCCGGCTACATCAGTTCCGGTAAAATAGTCCTTATCCATTGCCAGATAGTCGAGCACCATATAATTGGTTATTTCATATTTAAAATTGTCAAGTACAAGGCCAGATTGAGTTATGGTACCAAGTGCCATACTGAATCCAGTATTGTTCACTACTTTTCCGGCAATTTCTCTACTGTTTCCATGTATAACACTAACCAGATCGGCCATTTCATTCTCACTATTCATTGTAAAAAGCCCTCCTTATATACAGTGGCGTGCCTGTATTTATGTCCATTGTATAAGGTATATTCATGCTGTGGGTAATATCCATGACATACCATATAACGCCATCCACCATTATTGCATCACCGGATCTTATGGTATTTACATCCTTGTTGCAGGTTATATGGATAACTTCCTTACCGTCGCTAAACATATTTGCAGCCTTGGCTTTTGCCTGGGTGGCATTTGTAACTTTTTCATCCTGGAGGATTTTCTGCAGAGTACCGTATTTGTCGGTGTCTTTTGAATAAGTACCTATAACCGGAGTGGCTTTTCCATCATCCTTGTCCTGGCCGAGAACCTTGACCCTTGTAACTGCACTCTCAAGGCTGCTTGTAGTTTCAATATCATCAGCGACAGTTTCAAGTTTCCATATATTTTTATTGCTGCCGAGCTGGATGATATTTAATTTGTCGAGCATCCTTATTTTATAAAGGTTACCGCCTTTTTGTGCAGTTTCTCTAAGATCCGCATCTATACGGTCAAGTAATTTTTGTCCACCCTGCTGTGCCTTTTCAAGCTTTATTTTGGTGTCAATAAGACTTGCTATAGGTATATTCCAGTCCTTGGCATACTTTGTTATCCTCTGTGTTGCAGTCTGTCCTGCAGGAAGCAGAAAATCATCTTCGGATTCTTCCATAAATACAGTCCTCTCCCTTCCCGTTATTGTAAGTGTCCTGTTTTTCCTGCTTCTTACAACTTCCCACACAACACCATCAAATAAATTTGTGGGCTGATTCTTTTCAGCATGTATGTCAACTATCCTTAACCTGTCCTTTTTCTTTATGTTCAGTTTTCTCAATTCGTCAGTATCCAGAAGAATTATGGTGGCACTGTAGGCAATGCTGTCAAGGCTTTCCTGCAAGGTTATTCCCTCATTTACATTCTTCAGTTCATATTTTTCATTCAAAATTATATTCATGGTATCACCAACTTTTGTCCAGGAAGTATAAAGTTTTCATTTGAGCCTACAACAGATTTATTTTTAGTATATATAGTTGTCCATTTTGCTCCATTACCATAATATTTCTTTGCTATGTTCCAGAGATTGTCACCTTTTTTTACAACATAAGTACCTTTTGTGGTAGCTGTTGGAGTTCTGTTATTTTTTAGTGTAGAAGAATTGGCTTTTGGATTATATAATTCAACCTTAACTTCCTTGTAGGTCCTGAAGTTCATGGTTATATATTTGTCACCTATTTCTCCAGGTTCCTCTTTTTCCGGCATGGCGTCGATTATGACCAATTCATTCAGCCCCACACCGTCGATAATTAATCTAAGTGGCTGTGCTTGTTCCTGCCATTTCTTCAATTTCTCCATAACACTTTTGGGACTCGGAATATCTTGATACCTGCAGTAGGAATCATACTCTCTTGGGAATATGGTATCAAAAGATATCTTCTGTATTTTTGTCCCTTTGTCCGGTACATCAGTCTCTCCTACATCAACTATTTCAACGGTGTTATATTTTTTATCGTGGTCCATGGAATAGTTGAATGGATTCACAGGGAAATGGAAAGTGTCATTGTCTGCTGTATTCGTAAGGTAGACATCATAATTAGGTACAATCATGGTTGTAAATTCATTTAGCAACTTGACGGCCTCCGTAAGTGCTGTAGAATTCATGGTATCACCTTCTTTTTAAGCATAAGAAAAGCACCTACTATAAAAGTAAGTGCTCTATTTTAAGCCGTTCTCTTTGTTTTCGTTGATATTTTAATAATGATGTCAAACAATTTTAGCATATAACTTTTAACTTTCTCTGATTTAACATTATTATCATAAACCCATTGATTTTTCATGTCTATTATTTCATGCGTTGTAAAATGTTCTAGTAAGTACACTCCATATTTCATGGTGATTTCTTTGACTTCTTTATCAAGCTTTTTTCTGTGTTCTATCTTGTCCACAACAGCAGTGCCGATTCCATTTTTCTCACAAACCATCCTATATATAGACATTTTTACTGCCTCCCCCACTTTAAGATCATCAGCGATAAACTTGCAAGCTTGAAGCTGTTCCAAAACTGGTACTTTGTTCTTACCTTGTGGTACTGGCTTCTCTAACTCAAAGTATCTTTCAAATGTTTCTCTTAATTCCCCTGCGGGTTTAAGTAACAGCAAGTTCAACAATTTATCAACTCCTTGTTTGGGAATAACAATCAGTGAACCTATTAATTTAGAAACATCATTATTTTTCTTGAAATTTTTAAGCTCCTTGCCTTCCAGTAGAAAATAGTCCACTCCTATAGTAAATTGATTATTACTTTTAAGAATATAGCCAATAGTATGAACTGAAGTTCCTATAAGGAATTCCAAGTCCTTCAATACCATTACTGGATTGCCATTATAAAATTTCTTAGTCAGTTTATATGGCTCCTGAAGCTTTGATTGTTCTACTTTTAGATGATGAACATTGAAATAAACATTAACTAGTTCTCTTTGAACCTTCCATGCTAAATCATCAGTAAAAGATTTTACTAACATTAAGTACCCTGTTTCTGTTAATAGAATAAGTTGTCTTCCGGCATTTTTCTTTACACCGAACTGGCGACGAATTTCGTCGTTAGTTATATTTATAATATAAAAGTCTTCATTTTCAATAAAATGTTCCTTATTAGATCTAAAATTTCTACTTGCTGTACCATTTACTCTTTCATGAACTAAATCTACGTCTTTAAATGTCACTACTCTTTTACCACTAAATTCTTTTGTTAAAATCTGCTTTTCATTAATGTTAGTCCACTTTTCCATGTTACATCACCTCCTGGAGAAGGCTTAAAGAATTTGCCAATTCCATAAAGGTGCTTTCATAATATAACGGCTGTGTTTCATTTTCTGTTCCTCGTGAAGAAATAACATTCTTACCATATTTCAATCCTTTTTCAGTTAATACCTTATATCTTTTATACCCTTGTTTATTAGTTGATTTCCTAGTTCTCTCTTCTAAGAACCCCTTGTCCATCATAATTTTGTTGAATTTCCGTGCTGTATACGGCAAATTAAATTTTTTCAGCAACTCTGTAGCAGATTTTCCAGTTTCCTCATCTACATATTCAGGTAAATAATCAACAGATAACCCCTGAGATTCATTGAAAGCCTTAAGCATTTTTATAGTTGATACCTTGCTTGGCTTTAATATATTTACTGCAAGTTTTAAACCTTCTTTTTCCAGCTTTAGCTTATCCAATTTTTTATCAAAATCTACTACATTGCCAGTTTCATATTTACCCGTTTGCCTTAATTGTGGTAAAACATCTGTAGCCAACCAATTTTGGAATTTCTCTGCTACTTCATTACTAGCCTTAAATGCTAACTTGTACACCGCAGGTTCTGGAATGAAATCTCCTTTCGCCACAAGTGGCGAATTATCATTTCCACCACTTTTGGTAGAAGGCTTTAAATATTCATTTACCCTTGACCATCTAACACATGCGTTGCCACTTTTGGCAACGGTAGTTATACCTAAGCACTTAGCAACTCTTTCAGTATCAAATACCCATTCCCCATTTTCCAACTTCACAGCCAAATTGAACATATCATTCTGAAAAAACCTTACCAAATTATTCATATTATAACTCTCCTTTGATTTTATTACCGGAATAAGCTATAATACTTATAGTGATTGTATTATAAAGCCTATTCGGCAACCCGTTTGTTATTTGCAGTAACAGACGGGTTTTTAATTTTCTTTACGACTATCATTATTGAAAAATAATTTTACTGCATCTGTCCCGAGTGCCTTTGCAATTTTTTTCATTTGCTCAAAAGTAACACTAGAATAATTACCATGTTCAATTTGAACTAATTTGTTTGGAGAAATATTTACTTTTTCTCTTAACTGTTTTTGCGTAAGCCCTTTTCTTATCCTAGCTATTTTTACTTCCATATATCTTCCTCCTATTCTATTTTCGTACCATATTGGTATTTTATGTTTATATTGTATATCCATAATGGTATATTGTCAATACTGAATTGGTACTTTTTTTTAAAGAATACATAAATATATTCCATTTTGGATATAAAACATATATAATAAATATTATATTGTATATAAAACATATACAATAAATACTGATATTGTGAGGCGACTTGTAAAATGGATATTGGTACAAAAATAAAAAAAATAAGAGAATCCAAAAATTTAACGCAAAAACAGTTAGCCGAAAAAATTGGGGTTACTCCTGTCACTATAACTAGATATGAAAATAATAATAGAAAACCTAGCATAGAGACATTAAATAAAATGGCTAAAGCACTTAATGTTACTATTAATGACTTAGCTGGAGAAAGAGACACTATTACTAAAAAAGTTTTAAAACATCTTATATCAAATGGTACCAGTTTAGAACAAATATCTAAAGATACAAACATTTCTATAAATAGATTAAACTCATTACTTAAAAATACCAACGATGCAAGTTATGACGAAATCCAAAGAATAGCTAAATCTATTGGTTATACAGATGAACAAATTGCTAAATGGATTGCCTTAGATACTTTTACAACAGTTATATATAACAATAAAGATGCAAATAATTATCAAGCTCAATTTTTAAAAAAATTTTTTTTAAATGAAAAAATCTCAAAAGAAGATTTAACATTGGCGTTGTTAGATGATGATAAAGATTTTATTAATCAGTTCTATCCATATATAAACACTAAAAAGGATGAAGAATATATCCAAATACCAGGAGGCTTTTTTGCAAAATCTACAATCTTACATCCAGGTGCATTTTATGAGGCAATTGCTACTATCTGCTATTACACAAACAAAGACTTTACAAAATTAAACTTGTCTGATGATGAATTTAAAAATTTAGGTGAAAAATTAAAAAGCTTAGTTGAATTTGAACTATTTAAAATATCTAAAAATAGAGACAACTAATACATACACTCACTCTCAAAATCGGGTGTATTTTCCACTAAAAAAGAACCACCTAAGTGATTCTTTTTTTGGTAAAATCAGTTTTGAAATAAACTGTTAAGTTCTTCTTCCTGACTTAACTGTTGCAAGTTAGTTTTAGCATATTGATTATTGGGATTTAGTTGTATAGCTTGGCTGAAGTATTTTTTTGCCTTTGCATAATCTTTTTTACCTTTATAATCTATCCCTAAGATATTATACGTATCTGATTTATTTTTTTCATCTTTTACATTATTTAAATACTTATTCGCAGCATTAATTGATTCGTCATATCTCTCTAAATTACAATAAACAGATGATAACGCATAATAAGTCGGACTATAATTAGGATTTGTCTTAACTGATTCGTTTAGTATGGATGCAGCTTGGTTTAAATCTATACTCTTTCCTTTGCCTTCTGCATACATTGAAGCTAAATCAATCACGGAACCTGCTAATACATCTTTACCATTTTCTTTCTCTCTGTATACTTTCCACTTTCCATTATCATTTACAACATATCTTTTATATTTTGCTGTTGTATTTTTATCATTATAATTATCATGGCTAGTATCCACTACGTTAAATTCAACCGCATTTTTATATACAATACCATCTAGCTTTTTATCTTTATATTCATTGCCTTTATCTAGTTTTGCACCTTTAAAAGTATACACTTCACTTTGAGCATTAACCCACTTAACAAAATCATCCTTTTTAAAATTCTTTTTGCTTGCATCTGCTAAAGTATTATAGGCTGCTTTAGCGTCTCCATTTTTTATATTATCATAATAATCATTCAATACTTGTGACGGATCACCCTTTGGAGCGCACCCAACAAAAGCAAGTGATATTAATAACGTGCCTATAATAATTGATATCTTTTTAAACATAACCTTCCCCCTATTCACAAAATGTTAATAAAATTATATCATAATTTGCCAATAAAGGGAACTTTATAATATTTGTAGAATTATCACCTGTAAGGAGGTGATAAATTATGGACTATATAGTTCCTGTTTATGGATATTGTCCTGAACAAGATTGTGAATATTTTGTTGACATTACTTACCATCATATTATTACTACAGGATTAAACGGCTACAAAAAAGGCGTTAATCATTGTGAATATAAAGCACGAAATTCCTGTAGTGAAAAATTATGTCCTATTGTAAAAAATGCACCTGAAAATCCAGAGTAATTTATTTTTCTTTACTCCAAGGACCAAAACGTATGCCTGTTGCTATTGTCAGAACACGAAATCTCTCATATGCATAATTCATGTCACATCTTAACTTACCATTAAGTCCAAAATTATACTTGCAATCTTGACATGGCTTTCCAAAATCAGCAATACGACAATACTTTGCATCTTCCAGTAAACTTTTAAAGTGTTTAGCTGTACAATACCATGATTTTTCAACGCTTAATTCTCGTTCTCTTTTTTTAGAATCTTGCAGAGTTTGAACTTGACCTTCAAGCTCTGCTATTTTTCTATTTAAAGCCTTAATCTCATTTCTTGGATTTTGATTACTCATCAATTTCACTCCTTATTTTTTCTTATTCAGCAAGGCTGCCTTTAACTTTCTAGCAAATTCCACAGTTGCCTTTTCTACTATCCCGTCTACATCTGTGCTATCGCTGAAGTTATTTTGGACATCTACATTAACATCACCATATCCACCAGATACAGCCATCTGCGGCTGTGAGGTATAATACATTGGATTAGAGTTATCTTCTGGAACGCTTTCGCTCTTGGTATCTCTTCTTGCCAGTGCCATCATGGCATTTCTTACCCTTTTTATTGAATTTGCTGTCTTCTCCATGAGGTTTACAGATTTATTATGATTAAGTACTTTCTCTCCTCCGGTAAAGTCCACAAACTCCCATCCTCTTTCATTTATTCTGGCAAGTCCTGGTTTTGCGTTGTCTGTGCCAGTTGCATAACCTACATAGCTTCCGCCCTTGAACAGTGGTGTATTATACACACTCCCATAAGTAGATTTTATATAGTTTATGGCTGCTGCTGCGTTTGCAATAGGATTCAAGATGTTATCCAATCCCTTTACTGCATACTGCCTGAACGTAGAACCTAATGTCTGTAACAATCCAGTGGCATGTTCTCCATTAACAGCTTGCGGATTTACAGCCATTGGATTTCCACCACTTTCAGCCTGCACCAGCCTCAACAATCCAGATAACCAGTTCATGGGAGTACCCGTTATAGCTAATGCAGAACTCAACCATCCGGATACATTGCCACTCATAGCACCGCCTGCTGTAGATGTTATATCACCAATCCAATTCTTTATAAATCCTCCCATGTCCTTGGAAGTCAATCCATTTATAAATCCTTGTGGAATATACTGTGCTAATTTATAGAACACCCTGCTTGGAGAATGTATTCCAAAACCATTCTTGAACTGTGTTATTACCTTGTCTGTAAGAGTTTTAACCATGCCTGTGACATTACCCATATTGGATCGTATACCTGCTGCTATATCATTATTTACTGCAATTCCATAGATATGTCCCTTCTGTGCAAAATTATTTAAAATTCCCTTTGACGTAGCAGCAACCTTGTTTATGGAGTTATTTGGTATCTGCCTTGTCTGATCTATCCCTGTGCTTAAATTGGTATTTATCTTGTTGCCATACTGCTTAAACTGAGATAAAGCATTGTCTCCTAAAGCTATGGAAGTTGACACATTTGCAGTAGCTTTTGCAACTTTTGCTCCACCAGTAGAACCACCAACAATGCCACCGTTGGCAAACATTCTTACACCAAGCATTTTCCCTGCCTGTTGCCATAACTGCAGTCCTCGGTTTCTTCTATTAGGTGAAAGTGGGATTATAGCTTCATATCCAGCTTCTCCAATAAGGCTGAATTCTGGACCCGTTACGATACCCCCATTAGCATGGTTTTTACCGTTTTTCCTACTATTAGAAGGAGTTAATCCCGTCGTTTGTTCCCCTTTTGTCATAATTTTTTCTAATAGTGCATAAGCAGGTCCGCCTATATGCTCCTTAAACCAACTTGAAAAATCAGACCATACTGTTTCTACCGATTTTCTAGCGCCACTAAGTTTATCACCTATCCATTTTCCTACGTCAGTTGCAACACTTTTCGTAGGCTCTCCAATATTCTTACTCCACCAGCCGGAGAAACCTGTCCATGCAGTATGAGCCGCATCCTTGGCAGCACCGAATCTTTGTCCAATCCATGCTCCAGCTCTTGAAGCAGCGTTGCTAACTGGAGTTCCAACATTAGTACTCCACCACCCTGAAAAACTTGACCAGTGAGATTGAGCCCACGATTTAGCTGAACCGAATTTCTGGGCGATCCATGCTCCGGCTTGAGAAGCATACCCCTTTATAGGTGTAAATACATTAGAATCAAGCCATCTACCAACTGGAGCCCATTTCCTTTGCACAGCCTCCTTACCCATTGAAAAAACTCCAACGGTGAAATTTATAGTGTTTATTGCCCCGTTTTTAAGAGGAGTCCCGACATTTGTTCCAAACCAAGTTTTAGTATTTGACCATTTATTCTCAATAGATTTCTTAGCATCACCAAACTTATCCTGTAGATATTTAGTGGCGGGTCCTGTTTTATCATAGATCCAGTCTAAAGCCTTTTCTCCACCGATTGAACCTGCTATACCTCCCGCTATTCCACCAACTCCAGTTCCTACGGGACCAAATATAGAGCCAACGGCAGCACCTGCCTTTGCTCCAGCAAGTCCACCTGCAATATTGCCGGCAGCACCAAAAGCACCCCTTTTCTTGTCGGAAGATGTTAATATATCAAGCCCTGCTCCTGCAAGAGTAAGTGCTCCTCCAACAATAGGAATGCCTTTTATACCCTTGCCTGCAAACTTAAAGAATTTTGATGCCCTGCTTGAATTTTCTACTGCTTTAGGAATAGCTTCTTTAGCTGTATTTTTTGATTTTTTTATAAAATCATTATACTCTTTTATGGTCTTATTTAACTTCTCTTGGGCTTCTTTTCTTGCTTTTTCCGCATTTTGGGATTCGTTAACGGCTTTTCTAAAATCAGACGTTGTCTTCTTTAAATTAGAATCATTGCCAACACTTCTAGCAGCCTTAAATGTATCCCTGGCTTTGCTATATGTTTCTTTTTTTCTTGCTGCATTTTGCCCTGCACTTTTAGCTTTTTCTCGTACGCTATCTATTCTTGCCCTGGCTTCATCTGCTTGTTTTGACAATGATTTCGGAACTGAGGCACCACTATTTTTTACATTTGCTACTTTTGCCATAAGGTTCTTATAATCTTTTATGGACTTGTTTAATTCGCTCTGTGTCGACTTTCTCAACTTTTCAGCTGCGTTTGATGTATCCGCAGCTTTTCTAAAGGCTTTTGCAGCATTGGTAAGTTCAGAAGAAGTTTTAGTATTTCTTGCTTCCTTAAATGCTTGTCTGGCAGTAGCATATGCTTTTGATTTATCATTTACATTTTTACCTGCAGTTTCAACTCCTTTTTTAGCATTTGCAATATTAGACTTTAGCTCATCAATCTCCTTTGAAAAAGGTCTGGTTGAACCTTTGCGTGCTTTAGAAGCCTTTTGGGCAGCCGATCCTGCACTTCCTGCCATTTTTTCGGCAGCACTTTCAGCAGTTTTAGTTCCTTCTTTCCCAAAAGCCCATTTACCGAATTTAAATGCACCCTTGCCAAGCTTAAATCCACCTTTTAAAAGTGCTGCACCCCCAAGGGAACTAAACAGTATATAGTCCATTATTCCAGCCTTGGCAACATTACTACCACTAGGATCTTTTAAAGCATTCAAATTGGCGTTTTTAAAAGAGGATATCAATTTATCTACTATCTTGCCAGTATCAAAAGCCTGCAGGAAACCATTCGTAAAGGCTGTACCTGCTGTTGTACCTGCACCACCGGTCTTACTGCTATCCTTGCCCCCAAGTGCATCAAGGAAGGAAGTAATCCCTCCGCCTATGGTCCCACCAATGGCAGATCCAATACCTCCTGCAACCTTGTTTATCTTCGGTCTGCCAGATCCATTCCACCAACTTGAGAATGGTTCGGCAATCACTTTATCCCATGTAAGAGTTATCTTTCCCCCAAGATCAGCATTCTTCCACTGGCTGCTGTTCATCAATCTGTCCAGTCTTCGCTGTGCACTTTCAAGTCCTCCACCTATGAATGAACTTACGTTATGTCCTGCTTTTTTAAACAAATTACCAAGTTCAGTAACTTTCTTATCATTTTTGTCCAACCAGTCAGTGACTTTTGTTAATCCGGGCTTTATTCCACTCCATAATCCTTGTCCCCATGGATTCATCAATTTGTTTTCAAAGGTATCCTTCAATGTGGACATAAGACCAAGTGCAGTTTTAGCCTGGTTCTGCATCATTCCACCGAATCTCTTATTCATACCTGTGAGCAGTGCACGTATGGCCTTATCTGAACTTATCCCTGCATCACCTATATTGGCAACCTGTTTTGCAGTCAATCCAAGTTGCTCCTGGAGTATTTTAGTGGCAGGTATGCCAGCTTCCGTTAATTGAAGCATCTCGTCACCTTGTACTCTACCTTTTGCTTTCATCTGTCCAAGAGCTAGAGTAATCTGATTTATCCCGTCAGCACCTAATCCCAATCCGGAAGCAGCATCTCCTATTGTTGTTAAATCAGGAAGTATGCTCTTAACGTTCCATCCAAAAGCAAGCATCTTCTTACTTGCATCAGCTAATTGTGGAAACTCAAAAGGTGTCTTATTTGCCATGTTTTGGGCCTGAGATAAAAATGAATTTGCCTTTTGTGCACTTTTCAACATTGTTGTAAAAGCCATCTGTGTCTGCTCAAAATCTCCAGCTATTTGCATTGGCTTTATTACTCCTGCCCAGGCACCGCCAACACCCAAAAGTGCACCCTCAAGTGACGTGGCCGCTGCTATTGTCTTGTTTATTCCTCCCCTTATTATGCTTAATTCACCAGATATCTTATCCTTGATTTTTATAGTAGGGGAGGCTACCATTTTATTTATTCTGTTCAAAGATGAATTTATTTTTTCAATCCTGCTGGTGGCCCTGTCAGTTATTTTTACACTGGGTGATGCAGACATTTTATCAAGTATTCTTGCCTTCTTCTGTGTCTGCTCGAAATACCTGTCCATGGCACTTAATTTTTTCCTCGTTTCAGAATCACCTTTGATGTCAATGACCAGGTCCAAGTGATATATTTCTCTTTCAGCCAACTATTCCACCTCCTCCCCCGTTATCATTTCTTCCTTAACTTTTCCTCTGCTTCCTTCTCAAGTTCGGCACTGGCCAGATACAACTTTTGTTCTTCGGGTGGCATTTCATAAAATTCCCTGAATTTTAAATGATGCCTTACCCACAGGAAATTTATTAATCTAAGTCTGTATCTGGACTTGATGAGTTTTTTATATCTTCTATATCCTCAATTCCATCATTGTATCCACTTAAATCGAATATCTGTTCTTCAAGAGAATCCATTTCTCCTGCAAGAAGAAGCCTTTTAATAACGTCTTTACCACTGCTGGATTTAAATTTATCCAGTAACTTAGGATCGTTCCATTTCGGGGAGAGTGTAGCTCTCTCAATTATTCCGGCGTTAAAATTGTCATCATCAAGTTTATCTTCTTTAAGACGCGTACCTTCTATTTTAACTTTACGCGTATTGTTCTTCCTTATCTGTATTATCTGTTTACCTGTAAGCGCTTGAATCTTAACAGGTATTCCCAACCTCGGTATAACAACCGTTTTTGTTGGCAATTTACCCACACCTAAAAGAGTTTCTATTGCTTCATCATCACTCATATTTTCAATTCTTTCTGTATTCATTTTAAAATCCTCCCAATTATTAATTTTTATATTTTTATAAAACAAGTCCACCAGATTTATTCATCCAGTGGACTTTACTTAATCTGCTTCTATAAAGTCTAAAAGCTCATATCCTTCAAAAGTAAATGGAGTTTCCTCATCTATAAGGTCATTGGCTTTAAGATTTACCAATTGCAATTTGCTTGTCATGCAATTCATTAATCTTACTGATTCAGCACCATATGCTTCAGGATCATCCAGCTGAGTAATCAATTCAAACCTTTTGAATCCGTTTCTTATCATATCACTTGTTACCTTATAGCCTTTTATAGTTCCTGAACCTTTTAAGGTCCCTCCCTTATGTCTTGTCCAACGGTCCCCAAGAACATTAACTTCTTTTACATCTAAATCAACATCCGCAGTGCATTCCTGAACCTGTGTCTGCTCAACTCCATCTTTATAAACTCTACCAAAAGAGCCATCTACAATTCTGCTTGCATCTAAAGGCATACTTTATCCCTCCTATTGTACATATCCCGTACCGAATATTTTTTTCATGATATTGATATAAACAGCGTTCCACTTCCAATAGAACTCATCTGACTTTGCATTTGCCTGAAGTTCTTTGTCTATTTCGACGGCAAAATCTCCTATAACTCCGTCACCCTGTAATGTCTCAAAGTATTTCTTCAAAGCAGATATAACAACTTTTTGCCCTGAATCATCATTGTTCAATCCTATAAAGTCGCTTCTCTTTGCACTTGTATCTGCATCTACGGTATACAGGAATTTAACTGCCCTTATATACCCCATGGCTTCGCTCTGCCCTTCACTAATTTTCTTTAATGTATTAACATCATCTACAACTATTACATTCTGCTGCTCGTTGACGAGCACAAGCGTACCTGCTGCAAGTGCTGCTTCAACCTGCGTCCTGCTCAACTTGGGGCTTACATCTTCAAATATAGTGCTGGCATTGCAAATACTTTCCTTTATCCCCTTGCTTACAGCAAGCCCCACTATATAACAAGCAACCTCTCCAGGTGAATATTCAATACCTTCATAGATTCCACTGGTTCCTACGTTTGTAATAGCCTCATCATTAAATGCTTTTGACTGGGTATTTACCAAATCTATGTCAGTATCTTTTGCTGCACCCATAAAGCATAATATATTTGCACCATTGGTTTTATTCTTGTCCACCCACGCTTGAGCTGCTGCTTGAAGTGCCGCATCACTTACACCGTCCAGGGTAAATCCGTCTATTTTATAGCCCTCAAAGGCGGACATGGCATTCATATAATCCTCATTGGTTATATTGTCAGTACCATTGTTCCCACCTGTAAGTGGCTGATTTACTATACTAGCTATTTCTGCCATAATAAACTCTCCTTTACTTTAAATTTTACTTACGATGCTGTCGTTACCGTAATCTCAACCGTACTGTCGTCGCTCAATGTAGCTGTACCGCCAGTTATCTTCCCTTCTGCATCCGCCGTCAATGCAATAGCTGTTACATGTGCTCCTGTTGCACCAGTATCGCCTTTGTCTCCCTTATCTCCTTTGGCTCCTGCCGGTCCTGCTTCACCAGTATCACCTTTCAAAGAACCTTTATCCACCCATGCTCCATCTGTAAATTCAAATAGGTGAAATGATACACCATTTATTGTTAAATCTCCATTTATAAATCCTTCAGTAGCCCCTGGATCTGCACTTGTTATTCGTATTGTATTTCCTCTGACACCGGCTGTACCAGCGTTGTTTAAAATGCCATCTTCTATATGATCCAACTTTTCCTTTGTAATAAGGGCGTTTGCTGCTTCTGCTGCAGTCAGATTTTCTTCATCACTTTTTGAATTATCCCATTCATAGGTTCCCCACGTCTGTTTTTCATAAGCCATTTAGACATCACTCCTTTTTTATTTACCCACAACAGTTTGGCCAGTTGTTGCCGATCCGGTTACAGGCTCCGACGTTCCTGATTCTGATGTTCCAGATTCTACTTTAGAAGCTTTTATCCATACATTTTCCTCATTGCTGTTTATGGCATTTATAATATCATCAATACTTCCTGAGACTTTGAATACATGTATCTGCTCAGTACCTTCATAAAGAGTTATATCAAGCATTGATTCGTCTACTATGTTTGGTTTTACAGATATGTTAAAAGCCCTTGTTGTAGGATATAAGGTTTCAAGCTTTATAGCATCCTTACCATCATCATCTTTTAAAACAATGCTTGCAACCTTTGCATTTTCATCTGCCAATCTATACAGAAGTAATTCCTTCGGCTGTCCCAAAAGTATCAATCTTCCAAGTCTGTACGCTGTCAAGTTCATGTTTGAACCAAATTTGTTTTTAAGATCAGTAAGGCTTGCAACAGAGACAGCCTCTCCAACTGGTCCCCAATTGGATTTAACCGGCATGGCAACAATACCGTTAGTGCCCTGTGCCAGTGTATTTTCTGCTGCCCACATAAACCTGTTGTACATTCCAGGTATGCTTGGTTTTTGTGTTTCGCTCCATGTTCCTGTACCCATATTACTTCACCTTCCTTTTTAGAAATGTATCTATCAACTTTTTAAAGTCACTCTTTGTAAGTTCCTTCTCCTTGCAATTAAATAAAGCACCAACTGCCGCCTCTTTGCTGTGGCCGGTAAGTGCCTTGCTGTTTTCAATCAAATCTTCAACAGGATATTTTACATCTGCCATATTATCACTCCTTTATCGTTCCCCTGCCAGAGATTTTATTCATGACAGGAATATTTTTTCTCTTAATGCTTTCCAATCTAAAAAAATCCACACTGAGTTGACCCACTGTAAGTGGATCTGCTTCTCTATCTTCTCTTATGCTAGATATTGTCAGATATCTTCTATCAGCTATATCCAAAGGTATTTTTGTATCCTGGATCAGTTCATTTTCTACAGTAGAAATATAGTTGTTGGCTTCGCCCTTGTTTCTAGTTATAAAGTGGCACCGTATGGTCTTCAATATTTTATTAGCCCCAAACGTTGCCGGTGCGGGTTCAACCTTTAGTATCCTACAAAGCACAGACGGCACAGCAAAGTTCTTCCTCCAGTAGTCCGTATATACTTGCAAGCTTGTAAGACTGGTTATATAACTGGATACAGCTTCAATCCATGGATCTACTGGAGATTCGTCATCTTCATGCAGTGCTATAACAGTAAACTTCAAGCCCCTTGCTATGGCATCCCATTCCAGATCCACAGTATCCTGCCCTATGGTTCCACCAAATATACAGGTAAATGTCTCATTTGTCTTTGCATCTTCTATAACCTGCATATCCAATGCTTTTATGACTTTGTCACTTAATGAATCAAGATTCTTAAAAGTAGTCCTCTCTTCATACAGCCATACTTCTATGGTCCTCTTGAATCCAACTACCTCTCCATTATCAGTATCATCACCCTGTAATACTACTGCATAGGGTTTTGGAGTATCTTTTGTCGGGACATTTGGTTCATAACATTTATTATTAAGTTCTGGGATGCTGTCTATTAATTTTTGCCTTATTCCTGACCTCATATCTATTCACTCCAATACCTGATTATTTCATTGGCTACATTATTTTTATTCTTTTCCAGAGTATCTCTTAGAATTGACATAGGTTTCATTCCTTTTACTTTCTTAGCAAAATGCCTTTTTCCATCTTCATCAAGCCAACTCAGAACTTTTTTATTTACCGGCACTATAGGTCTATGCATTGGTCCATATATTCCAGTACCTTCCTCCAACCATTGTCCATATTCTTCGCTGTGAGCCAAGTATAAGGTATATTTTCTGCCTTCAACTTCCACTCCACCTTTCAAACCTCTTCTAGCATCTCCACTTCTATCCTTCCAATAAGCCTTTGATTTGGCTTCATTAACCAATAATGGTCTTATCTTATTGTCAAGCAATCCCTGCATCCCATTTAATTTATGTTCTATAAAATCATTAATCTTTGTTCCCATAAAATCACATCCTTGCATGAGTTAATCTATACGATCCAGGTCACATTCATATCCGCAGATTGTATCACTCATTATTATAGGATATACAGCTTTTATCTCGAATTTGTCACCATTACTTGTAAATTTAATTGACTGTGTTGGTTTAACATCCAATCCTGCATCCTTATCTGCAATCATTTTATACCTGCTGGTATATGAAATACCTTGAACACCTGAATTTATACTAATATTTACTGAATTAGTGCTGGTACCAATATAAATCAACACCATTATAGTCTTATCAACAGTTTCATTTTCAAAGGCACCATCCACCTCTTTTTTTACAGTCATAGTAAATGTTATATCAGTGGGATTCACAGCTATTGCTTTGTTGATTGCATTTATAATTTTGTTCGGATTTATCCTGGCCATCAGCAACCATCCGCCCTTCTCATGGAAGTTTTATATCCTGTATCTACAATTGGATTAAGTTCGGCTTTTTCCTCTAAATAGTCAGCTTCATAAATACCGGCTAAATTATTCCAATAATCCGGATCTGCGTTTTCTATTTCTACAGAACCCACTTTTATGCTTTTGTCTGTATTTGCCTTCATCAAGCAGCCTCTCCAGCTTGCTTTGAGAACATTATTATCATTAACCTCAAGCAGATTTTGAAGTTCTTCATCTGAAAATATTGGATACTGGCTTTCATTAAGATTTACTTTCAATATTTCCAAAGGTGTAAATGTCATAACTATACACCTGCCTTTACTCCTTCTCCTTCTTTACCGGCTGGATTAACCGGAGGAGTTTCAGCTTCCTTTGGAATTTCTATATCGGCATATCTGCCTAATTCTGTTACATCAGATTCTTTAACATCAAATTCCTGTCCTTCTTTTAAATACTCACCATTATATTTGATAAATTGTCTTGCCTTTGCCTTGAATGTCTTCTCTGTGGTACTTGTATCTTTTTTAGCCATTTCTTAAACCATCCTTTCTTAATAGAATTAAAGAGCAGCCTCATTTGACTACTCTAATTAATATACTGTTGCAAAGAATACCTCATCTGCCCTGTCAAAGCTGACTATAGGCATTACAGATACCTTTGTATCTACTGTTACTGGATCTTCTTTTACCATTGTTGTAACTGCAATTCCCGTATCAACTATATAAGTATCCAGCTTGGATGATCCCGACTGCTTGTCAAATTCCTCCGGTGTTGTCCCATAGACAGTGTTTCCGAGGGTTGTTCCACTCATAAGAGTTATCTTCCCATCTGCATAATATGGAATTGCATCTGCACCCTCCTCTGGATTGTAAGTAGTATCCTCTAGAAAAATAACCGTCAATCCAAGAACTTCCTTGGCAAATTGTACGTAATTAGCCTGTGATAAAATTAGGGAGGTATTCAGATTACTGTTCTTAATGTGGTTGGTAATTACAGTGTTTATTAAAAATGTACTGTCAAACGTCTTCTCTGTTAAAAGCAGCACTGTTGGTTTTGCATAATGGTCATCTGTTATAGCTTTCTGAAATGCTTTTACATCACCCACTATATCGGCATCAGGATTTGTCCATTTATCATCAGCAGTTAAAACTTCCCTGTGATTCTCAGGAACGCCATAATCAACTACTATATCACCATCTTTTGAAGTAAAATTTAACACTCCATTTTGAATTACACTGGCTCTCATTTTCTTGGCAGTTATATTTGCACCATCTATCAGGTTTGAATAATTCTCAAATACTTGGCCTAGTAATGCATTTACAAAGTTTTCATTGTTAGCTCCAATCGCATTCTGCAGATCTCTTCTTGTTGTCTCGTCAATACCCATGCCCTCTTTAAAGAAAGGTATTTCAGTAGATTTGACATTCAAGTCTGCACTTAACGCCCTCATCTTGGTTGCTGCATCAAAGGTACTCATTCTAAGTGCAACTGCCTTTTTCTTAGCCCCTTTTGCCATTTCAAGTTTTGTGCCGGTTACTTTTTTATCCGGAAACAATACTTTGTCGACTGTAGATTCTGCCGGCAGTTCTTTAATGTAAAGTGCAATATTCTTTGAACTTATATAATCGCTTAAATTCATTAGTCAAATTCCTCCTTCTATTCTCCAAAAATAATTAATTTCAAAGCAGATTTTTCAATTTCCTTTATAGCTTCATCTGCATTGAATTTAACTGCTGATTCATATAAGGCACCATGGACAAACACCGGCACTACTTCCGTAGCATCATCAGCATTTGCCGTAGGTGACATGGAACCTTTGAAGCTTACATCCTGATACACGACTCCCCATACATCTGTAGTTGTAGTAGTTGATGTAACTGGCTTTCCATCTTTAGTTATCAGAGTACCTGCTGTTAATACTTCATTGGTATCAAGTAACGTGGCCACATCACCTTTTCTAACCTTTAATGGAAGTGATATAAAATGATCCCCTGCAATTAATCTCAATTTATTTTGTTTTGCACCAATTGTATAGCTTGATTGTCTCATTACTTTTCACATCTCCTTTTTATTATTTAGCGAAATCCTCCAGCCCTTTGGCCTTTAAAATTTCAGCTTTCTTCTTACCCAACTCCGTTGCAAAATTGCTTTTTACTGGTTTATTCCCATCTGAGCCACCTCCAGTATCGAATGATCCTGTTCCATTGATTTCTTTCTCAAACAAATACTCATGTGACTTCTGGAGTGGCTCTATTTGTTCTTTTAGTCCTATGATGTTATCTCCATCAACCTTAAGCTTATCCTTATCAATAAGTGCCATAACTAACTTCTTATCCTTAACGCTATAGGCACCTAAGCCTTTTTCTAAAGCATTATTAAAAGCAATATCTCCCAGCTGTTTTTCATATGTTTCTTTTTGAGTTTTATTATCTGATTCCAGTTTTTCAACTTTTTCCTTTAAACCCTCAGTATCTTTAAATTCATCCTTAAGTTTGGTAATTTGAGTATCCCTTTCTGACACTTGCTTTTTGTATTCTTTAGCCTGCCCGTTTACCTGTTCAAATTTATCTTTAGGGATATAAGCTCCGCCAGATATGTCTTCATAATCCTTGTTTTCATATTCTTTCTGCTTATCAGCTGGAAGCTGATTATATAGGGCTTCCCCTATGATTTCCTTTAATTTTGCCATTTCAGTTCCTCCTCACTTTTTACAAAATAAAAAGCCTTATTTCTAAGGTTTTACTCTGATTGGATATAATTTAATATTAAAAATTGGTATTGTATCTGATTCTAAAGTCATGTCAAATTCACTGATTGTTTCCCATGGTACACCAAATTCTGTACACAACCTTACAGTTAATTCTTCTGCATCTTCCCCGGATAAAGTTATGTTCTTCTCTTCACCATCTTTTATAATTTGAACAAGTCCACCCAGATGCCTATTGCTAATGTCATAATGGAAATATATTTTCGTAATATCATTAAAAATTTCGCTATGTAAGCTGTTCATCTCATTTAAGGTATTTAGTATATCATCATTTTCAGCGATATCATTTACAGTAATAGACGGAGATTCATATGTCTTCTTGAATATATCCTGCTTGCATGGATAGAATTCACCATTTACACCTTTTATAATGTAGTCCCCAACACTGGCATACATGGTACCTTCTAATGTAGATATTGGAATTACCGGTTTATCTGGATTCTTATAACTTACTCTCATTTGCCCCATAAAATCACTTAATTTATCCAAGCTCTCTGCTGTGTCTAGAAATTGTACGGCTTCAATTACAACTGGCTTCTTTTTATACTTCCCCATTTGCCCAATCCTCCTTGTTTCCAAATGGATTTATAAAATCTTAATTATTTATTCTTGTTGTTTCAAGTGCGTCTTTTAATCGTTTAGCAAACTCTCTTACACACTTATTGGTATTTATTTGAGGCCCATAATATATTTCAGCCTCTCTTGCAGATTTATACGGTGAAAAACCAATATCTTTATTCCCAGTACACTCGGTAATTGCTATAGCCTGTATATTAAATAAATTTACATAAGTGACTCCATCTGTATCTTTAAGTTCATAACATACATAATTATCAGCCTGTTTTCCGCTTTCAGCCTTTTTATAGTTTTCTTTGAGCTTTATCAATTCATTTTCTTCTGCAGTACCGCCTAGGCTATTTCCACCATTCAACCAGATTAAATAATCTTTCATTTCTACCTCCTTAATTTTGGATATAATAAAAGCACTCACTATTTTCTTTTAGTAAGTGCTTTTAAATGGTAACAATAACTTCTGTATTAAATTCTTTTTCTAGTTGCTTTAGTTTACCTAAAAATTTATCTTTATAGAAATAAATACTATAATAGTAATATCCAATATAATCATCTGTATCTTCTTTATCAAGGAATCCAGTATACTCGAAAACAACGGATTGCTTATCTCTTTTTAACCAGTCATTAACTTCATTAACTATTAACACATCTTTAGTTTCAACTTTTAATACTTTTACTGCTGCTCTTATCAATTCATCATCCGTTAATTTTCTTTTACTAAAAAGCTCTCTAGTATCCATTGTCTTCTTCACCTACCTTCAAAATACTTGATATTTTTTGAATCATTTCTTCTGTGGCTCCCATTCTTATTAAAAATTCTTTAAGTCTCGGGTTTTTACTTTCTGTTTTCATTTTAATTAATACTTTATATTCATTTCTATCTAATGTTACAAATCCATCACCACTTATTGGATAGAACCTGTTACTATGGCAACCATATACCCTTCCATTGACTTCAAAAGTATCATTTACTTTATTATACAATCCTTTCTTTATATCTTCAATATCCTTGTTGTAATCAACATATGGAAGTATTATTGTAGTCTTATCCTTTGGATTAGAATTTTTACCTATTGATTGAAGCCTGTGCCTTTTAGCTAACGGAGGTTTATAATTTTGTATTTTTTCTAATTCCGCAGCATTGACATTATTAACATTAGATTTAACCTCTCGAACCTGAATATTGATTTTGCCAGTTTGGGAGTCATAACTTCCCTTAGCTTCAACACCTGGGTACTTTTCGCTTTGAACCCAATTATCTATATTAGACTTAATTCCCGGATTGGCCCTATCTTTACTCCAATCCTTCATGGTTTCAACACACTTGTCTAATTCCTCAATCACTTCTGTCATATAGCATAAACAATTAGGATGCTGCAGTGGCAAATCCTCTGGTGCAAACACCTTCCTGTTATATTCGTCACATATATCCCTTCTGCCATGCATGCGCATAAAATGGCTGGGGCTTAAATTCCACTTGAGTCCTTTACAAAATGGATTTCTTATTGCATTTTGTATTAAGGTCTCAGTTTGGGCATGTGTAATTGAGGTCCTCGCCAGCCTTTGAGCTTGGTAAGATACTTTATTGGTGATTCCTGCCTTGAAACTTTTAGCTGTTATCCTGTTCTTCGGATTAACATATTTGTCAAGCTCTGCTGCAAGTTCTTTAACATTGGCTCCTTTGGCAATATTGGTCTTTATGATTTTATCTATTTTACTGCCATTGTCGCCTGTTATATTCCAAAGCCTCTTACTTAAAGTCTTGCCATCCTTGTAATAACTGCCTGATATAAGCTGTTTTACCGCATTGCTTGATACCTTTGTTATAGTCCTTTTCAGAGCTTCATTGGTAGCTTTATCAGGTGAAATAATGTCTACAAAACTAAGCTGCACACCTTTCTGTATATCAGAACTTTTGTATACATTATTTTTAATTGTTTTATTGAGATTATAATAAAGCTCTGTCCTGTATTCATTAATTATTTTATATTGCTCTATTTTATGGTACCTGGTTCTGGATTGAGGCATACTTAAAATTTCACCAATCAGCTTGTTTCCAACATCTTTGTAAATATTAAAAAGTTCTTTTTCCTGTTCAAAGTTCAAGGATGCAAATTGTTTTCTAGCATCAAGAATCATCTTTTCATATTCATTCATAATTATTCACCAATATTCAAATTGTTATCAACGCCATTGTTTAATTCACTGTTCAGACCTTCAGTAAATGAATCCTCTGAATTAGTCAACTGTGATTTCTCTTTAAGTATTTCATTCCATTCATCCTCGGCATTTTCTGTGTCTGAGTAATCCTTGATGTAAGACTGGTGAGATCTTACTCCACTATCGACTTCACTCATTGCCAGCGTTTTCTTTGCTTCATCATCACTCGGCAGAGGATAGTTATGCTCAAACAAGGTACTATACTTCAATTGATTCCATGATTTATCATACTTTCCCAGATAACACACTTCCCCAACTTCCTTTATAAATTCAAAAAGTCCTAAAAAAGCCGGAGTCCAATCATTCCATTTTTCTTCACACCTGGAAATCAAATCATTATAAAGATATCCCATAGCCTTTGCGCTTGGAATATTGTTCAGATCCTTCAATTTGGGCATATCCATAGTAAAATTCATATCTGCTTCAGCCCTTTCAAGATAGGCTTCAACAGCTGCATTGTTACCCATTGTATACTCCATCCTTTGAACTACCGCCTGTTTGCCGTTATCGGATGCACTATTATTTGTCTTTACTGCATGAAGTGCACCAGGAGCTATTGTAAATTTGTTGACATCATCTTCATTTCCATCAATAACAACTTCAGCACCAAACATCTGAAATCTCAATGCATCCCTGAAATCACTAACAGTCCTGTTGTATTGATTCTGTATATCCATTAATTCCTCTACATCAGATTCACCAAACGAATTATTTAATTCTCCGCCATTTTTTATCAACCAGCATGGAATAGTTGAAAATCCAGTATCAACTTCTATTGTCATATTCTCCTGAAGATCTGAATTCTTATATGTTTCTTTTTTATACCATGCCTGCTTTTCCCCACCTTCTGTAAATTTGTAATAATAAGTATGGAGGTAATAGAACTTCTCTGTATCGGACTCTTTATATACATTCTCCTCATCTTCTTCAAAGAACACAACATACAAAAGCTTCCCGTTTTTCTCCTTGTAATAGAAATTCTCTATTGATTCATATTTAATGACCAGTGGAGAATTAGGGTTTGCTTCTACCCTAAGCAAAACTCTTTTTTTAACCGATGACTCTAAAAATGCCTTTTTAGTTGTCGGCCAGAAGGAGTTATCATCCAATACATCCTCAATAAATTTTCTAAGTTCTTCACACTTTTCTCTGTCTTCTTTATTGTCGGGTTTGAATTTTAAAGTAGGCCTTACCCCAAACATCCAGCGTGCCTGCTTCCGGAGTAGCGGTTTGATCTTATTCCTTATATCCTGTGTGGGCTTGTAATCACAGTTATCATCCACCGGCCAATTTTGCCCATATAATATTGGTACATGTTTAGCCATTCCCAAATCTATGGATTTGCCTTTATAAAAAATATAGTCTTTTCTTACTCTTATTCTTTCCTCTAACTCATTACCGGGTAGATTCAACAATGTATCTCTTATTGATTTAGCCTGTCTTTCTTCGCTGCTTTCCACTAGAACACCACGCCTCCTTTCCTTCCATAAGGATCTACAGGTGCATTTTTAACAACACCCTTGCCTTTGTTGTAAACACTGTCTGCGTATTTTTTCTCTTTTATATCAGCAACCTCATACCCATCAAGGCCATACCATATAGCTGAAAATGTATGTGGATCAATATTAAATTCATCCTCTATAATCTCTTCATTCTTGTCTACAGCATAGGTTAAATCTTTAAGCTCTGCTATAGTATTGGTGCAATTTGAGGAACAAATTATTTTTTTAAACCTCTTTACCTTCTTAGTATTCTGAAGCCTAGAGCCTTGAAATTTTTTAGCTCCTCTAATATTAAAACCCTGCTGTCTATAATATTTAATTGTCTTAGGTTCAGCTGAATCCGCATTTATTTGTTCCTGGGTGTCTTTAAATTCCGCTATCTCAATTGCAGTTCTATCGTCTGTCATTTGATTTTTATAATACTCCCAGTAGATATAAAGTATCTTTTTATCATCATCAATACACGTTCTTACAATAGCATTGTATGAAGTTTCAAAACCAAAATCCATGCCAACTCTCCTGATTGGATTTTTTATATTACCTATAGCTTGAAGCACTGCATAATGTGGAGCAACTTCAAATTGTGGAAGTACTCTCCTGCCATTTACCCCAAATCTGCCTCTCCTGGCTATTCTGTATAAATCAGGGTCATATGTTTTCAGTTCATCAAGCTGCTGTATATAGCTTTTGGGCAAAAATAAATTATCATCTGCAAGTGAATGATGATAATATGTGTTGCTTCTTACAACTATTCTTTTTTTATAGAGTTCCTCATCATCAAGTGTGAATATTTTCTTCTTTTCATCTTTAAAAAAATGCTTGTATGTCCAATTATCTTTCGATACAGGATTGGTTGAAAGTATCATATGCAATGATAGGCTTGGATGCCTCAAACGGCCTAGAAGTTCCTTAAATCCTGCATATTTTACCTCTGAACATTCCTCTATCCATACTATGGAAACATTATTTATAGACTTAAGCTTTGAAGGTTTATCCATTCCCTTAAATATTATCTTAGACCCATTGGGGAATTTAACCTGCATTGGCGAAGCTGTGAACTTGATTCTATCATCAAGGCCCATATCAATTACTATTTCCTCTAAAAGGGAATAACAACTGTCCCTTATAGTATCAAATACTTCTCTTACTACAAGTGCAGTTCTTTTCTCTTGGAGCAGTTTCAGGATCAATTTTAAGGCCACATGATAACTCTTTGACGATCCATAACCTCCAACTAAAAAATAGAATTTATAATCCCAGTTAAAAATAAAATCTTCAAAGCTTGGATTTACTTCTTTTTCTATAAGCATTATTCATCACTTTTTCTCTTTATCATAATTTCTATAGGCTTATCTTTGTCAGGATTCTTGACTTTATCTACTTCAACTCTGAGTTTCTCAATCCTAAGTTTCTGCTCCTCTGTAGCCTTATCCCAATTATTGTGAAGCATTTCATCATACTGCTTGATAAGACTTCTTAATTCAGACATAGCTCTACTCTGTGCTTTCAAGAATGTAGCCTGTCTATCCCAAGCAAATTGAAACTCATATTCATACTCCTTCTCTGATTCATTGGTGGAAGTTTTCTGTGTACTTCTGTCCTTGGTCTTGACCTTGGATCTTTTGAGTTCCTTAATCATTTCTGATTTTTCAGTAACATCCATAATTCTCTGGGACCTTGCTATGGCCGTATACTGAATTATTATATTTTCCCACAGCATATCCAATGGATCTTTAACCATAATATCCTCCACTATATCTATTGTTTCAGGTGGAAAAATCTTAGAAAAAAAGCCATGCGTTTCAGCGTTTTTGTTCTTTGCTGGAGCTCCATGACCTTTCGCATTTTTATTATTATAGGGTGCACCCTTTTTATTTTTGTGTGCACCCCTTTCTTTTTTCTCCTTAGACCAATTATATCTTTTTACCCAGGACTTTATCGTATTTAAACTAACATTATATTTTTCTGCTAAATCTTTATATTTCATCCCATTTAAATAATCATATTTAGCCTGCTCCTTTACATCCGGCGCTCTTGCTTCATTCATCCATCACCACCTCGTTGCTAGTTGCCTTGTTTGTTTTGAATATGTAAAACTTAAAGCTATACATAAAGCACTCATAACAGAGTACTTTTTGATTTATTACTTTTATTTTCTATCTATTTTAAAGCTATTTTTTCTTGCATAATTCTCAAGTATTATTACATTTTTGTAACACTCGATCATTTCATTTTTGTATGTTTTGATATAAAGTGATCGACAACTTTTATCATATCTATTATCGTATTGTTGCCTAAAATAATAAAAATATTTTGAATTAACTATCCCATTAAGCGCCAGAATTAAATCACTATCTAAAAATTTTGCTAACACAAATACACTTTGTGAATTTATATTTATTTCTTCAATATATCTAAATATATAATTAAAATACTCTTCTTTTATTACGTTTTTACCAGTATATATTGTTGACTCATCAGATATATCACAAAATTTCTTATTCAAGTCCAATTCTATCGTTATTCTTTTAGTACCATTTATTATTTCATCAATAGGTATTTTTATACATTGATTAATCTTATATAATTCATCCTCTCTTGGTATATAAACTTGAATTATATAAAAAATAAAGCTACCAAAATATGCTAATCCTAAATCTGAAGATAGTTTAAATATAAAGTCACCCAATCCCCACAATATATCTGGGCATGAATCAGTTAATCTATATAAAAAGATTATACAGAAAGAAATTATGGCACCAATTGACAGACATTTATTTTTTCTAATAAATTTTTTGATTTTATTCATTGCCTAATAATCTCTCCTAAATTTAAAATCTATATTTTTATTAAAATTAATCTTACATTAACCGTTAAGAAGGCTTCGTAATGGCATTAACAGCTACTCCATATTCGTCTTCATTATTATCCTCATTGTATCTACTCATGTATTCAAATTCAAGCTCTTGTTTATAACTATTTTTCATATATACATCGTTTGTTGTAAATACAAGTTTATATTTGCCTATAGGATACTCAATAAATGTAAGTGCAATAATATTTGAAGCTCCAACAGCCATTCCAAATTGCGGCTGAATATTCTCCAGAATTAATTTATCATCTCTATAAAAATCTATTTTAACTCCTATGCATGGACCTAATCCTATATTAGTAATTTTTAACTTAAAAACATCTATAATTTGATCCATAAATTGCGTTTCAATTCTATTTATAAAACAAACTCCTTCTGTAAATCGATTATCCATAGTAGAATCATAAAAAATTAAATATCCTGATGGCAAATTATAATCTCTACTAAATGAGTGATCTTCTAATGATTGATTATCTAAACACGGTATAACTTCTAATCTCTTCATTTCTGATTGAAAATCCTCATTATCATCTTTATCATTATCTTGATGTTTTAGTGTATAGTATACACCACCTAGAGTAGTCATTCCTCCAATAACTCCCCCTATATAACTTCCCCAAAATTGAAGCCAGTCTGTATTTGATGTACCATTTGGAGATGGTGGAAAGTTTAAAAAAAGTAATCCATATATAATTAAAGAAATCAATATGATTATTGTTAAATATATACCTATAGTTATCCAATTTATATTGGCAGTTCTTTTATTTCTACTCAAATTCATCCCTCCTTAATACCCCATATATTCGCCGTAATCTCCAAAATTCCTCCCAAATTAGCAGGAATTTAACATAAAATGTTGAATATTGGTATTAGAAGGTGGTTGACTATTATTGGAGATGGTTACTATGGCTGGCAATACAGGTGATGGATACCGTAAAGGTGCAGTAAAGCAGCGTTCACAAACTCATAATTCTAAAACTGATTCTTGGGTTGAAAGAGACTCAAAAACTGGTAGATTTAAAAATAACAAAACTTCAAGTTCTAAACCTTTTAAAGGTGTACGTAAAGAAAAATAATATATATTAAATAGTCTAGCCAGCCACCTTTATTTAAAAATATTATTGTCCCTCAATACCTGATATAAAGCATTTGACAACCTTGTTACATTCTCCTCATTCTGCTCCCATCCACAAAATTCAAATATACCATGTATTATTTCATGTAATAGAATGCTTTCTCCATACTGCTTTTCTAACCCTTTTTTAATTCTAATTTCTTGTTTGTCAAAAATTATTTTACCGTCAATGTTTAGATCGTCTTCGTCACATGTATCAACCAATCTAATATTATAATCTATCCCACCAATTTTTATGATTTCAGGATGGCTCAATATCCTCACCTTCATTCCAGAACATATCTACAAATACTACTCTTACACCTGCAGGAACATATCCTTCTCTCTTTCCTATTAGGACACTTCCTGCAATATTCTTCAAAATCACTGTAATACAGCTTTGTATAATATTCATCATCACGTTTCAAGTTTATCACTCCAAACTTTTCTCCACGCAAAATAAGCACCCAAAATAACGGATGCTTATTTAAAGGAGACATATAAAATTATTGTCCAGTGGTGGTTGCACTTAAGTTTATCGTGCCCTGCAACCGCAGACACTTTCTTATTCAAATAATAGGGGGACTATTATTTTTAAGATATCTCTTACTATATTTATCATTTTACAGGTCATTTATTGCAATTTAATGTCATATCCATTAATTATTTGTAACAAAATAAGCACCTGAGGGGCTGGCTCAAAATGCTTATTTGTGTATAGGGAACTATTATATTAAACTTATCTGAATTACAACTTCGATTATTATTTTATCTTTGTGCTGTTAAGAACATATTAACCACAGGTTAAATATAATGACACCCAACAATACGTCAGGTGCCGATACACAATATATAGGAATTTATTTTATTTACGGTTTCCCGTATTGGTGGCCCCATTTTATCCTGGAGCCATAGACTTATCAAAAGTTACAACTTTACACAATATCAGATTACAATATTATAAAAGGCACGTCAAGGACACTAAAAAGGACACTTTTTATGCCTGAAATTTTTATTACTTTGGCTCTATTATTGAGTTTGATAGCATTTTGACAAGGACATTTTTCTATAGTTTTATTCCGTCTATTCCAAAAAATAATATGCTCAAATCCTCAATAGCACTTCTCACATCCCTTCCTACTGTTCTGACATTAAGGTTAAAATGTTCTGATGTTTCTTCATAGGTAGGAGGTATATTGTCCTCAACTGGATCTATATAAATATATTTAATAATATTAAATCTTCTCTCTTTTACATTGCCATCATTTTTACATATGGCCTCATAATATTTCATCGCCTTATTTATATGTCCGATTATGATTGAAGTTCTTATTTTAGTTCTTGTCAAAGCTTGTGCGTACTGTTCCTCATCATCTATAGGATCTATTTCATCTAATACATCTATTGCATTTTTATCATGAATTCTATTAATAGAACTATCTGCAAGCCCATTATGAACTTTTAAATCTCTGTAATGTTTAAGAAGCAGCCTGGTATTCCTTAACCTCCTGTCATATCTTCTTTTGGTCTTGTAATACTCCTGCTCCTTTATATATTTTATTCCTTCTCTTACTCCGATTTTTACAGCTTCCTCATAATCTATCTTATTCTCCATACTATCAGCCTCCCACCTATTTATTACTTATGTCTATAAAAAACTTTGCTGCACATCACATTTTCTTTTATTCTCGATTTCAGCTATCCTCTTCTGTAATGACTTCCTGTGCTTCTCTGAAGTGCTGTATCTCAAAGCAAGCTTCAAACTATCAATCCTGTTTAATTCCTGCATACCTTCCCTCCCTACTTAACAGAATGGTTCATCTTCCTGCACCTGTTTACAGCCATGTCCACAACTTCAAATATCATATTCTCCTTCTTTTTCGCTTTCTTAGCCTTCCTTTTCTGCCAAATCTGGTATGTCAAAATAGCCTTTTCTCTACAAGTTAGTTCATTCATTTAGCAACTTCCTCTCCATATACAAAACGCCGCACACTGCATCTTCTGCCAAATCCTCTATGTGGTATTTTCTCTCGAATCTCTTGGTTATCCTGATTTTCTCTTTGAAATTTTTATACGGTACCACAATTATATTTGTCATTTCACCACCTACTTTTTAAGATTTTCCATGTATAATTATTTGATTTCTGCACATACTATTCACATGGAGATGATAAATCCCCAGTGTTTAGTTTCTTTCATAGTTCCTATACCAAATAACATTGCGCCAAGGAGTGAAATCCTTGGCTTTTGTTTTGGTAGTAATTTTGCTAACTAATCCCACTTTAATCTTTGTCCACAATGTTTACAAAATGGATCCTTGTACCCTACCCATTCTCTACACTTACAGCTATAAATCTTGGCACCCTTGTGAAATACAAAGCTTCCAATTTTAATATCCTTATCGGCTGTCAAGTGAGTTGGACTCTGAGGTATCTGCTTTTCCAAAGCTTCCACACTTGTCTTAAAAGCATATTTAATCTCTGGACAAATCCACTTGCTTTTTAGTTCCTGCCTCATGATATCTAAAGAATATTTATAATCTTCCATTTTTGCCCTTCTTCCACATTAATCTAAACAAATCCATCTCTATGTGCATCTATCAATTCCTTTTTCCACTGCTCATATGAAGGAATATCTGGATCGTGTTCATTCCTCAATATAGTTTTAAATGCCATATATCTCTCAAAGCTTAAATCCAACTCAGATTCTTTTGTGTCATGCTCTTGCAATATTCTATCTGCCTTTTCTACCTTATCCAGCAGTTCTTTGAATTCCTTATACGATAATGTTACCGTCGCAGTATCAAGCATCTATCTCAACTCCATCCTTCCTTGCCCTATCTTCCCACCTGGACTTTTCTCCCATCAGCTTGGCAACTTTCTTGAAATCTCCATCAAACTCAGCTTTCTCAATTTCATTTTCTAGCATGGCAATTCTCTGTCTGTAGAACTCCTGCATCAACATTGTCTATTCCCCCTAACAATTAGCTTTGTCAAACATGCTTAATTGTGGATCTTCTATAGGTGCCTCAATAAAATTCCCAAAATCATCTTTTTTAAGTTCCTTCTCTCCCCAATACCTACCATTCTCTTTATCTACTTTCTTTAGTGTAGTGGTTATACTATGGTTAAATTGAAGCGCCTTATATTTATATTCCTCAACGGTAGGTTCTCCAATGTCATTTTCAGCAGGGAATTGCTTGTATTCTGTAGGAGTTGACAATGTAAGTTTTAAAGCTATATCTCCACTTTCAAATTCTCCATTATAGACTTTCTTTATAACTTCAATTATTTGCTCATTCAAGCTATCAATAACGGGTTGGAATACCGGACTATCTATGTTTACAGCTAAAACCTTCTTTGATAAATCAACCTTTTCATTCACTTTTTTCATTTTCTTTTATTCTCCCTTCTCTTTTTCTGAAGATCACTATATTCAATCCATCCATATCTATCTCCATATTTTAATGACATTGCTACCCACCTAAAGTCCATGTCCGGATGCAGTGATTTCAATAGCTTGAATTTGAACTCTCCCTGCTGTGTGCCATATCCCTTCACGTCAATATAAGTCTCCGTGCCATCAAGGTTATACACTAAAAAATCTAACGTATATGTGGCAGCTCTTTCTGTTTTGCCCTTATATTTGAACTTTGGTATCAGTGTAAACTTAGGCTGTAACTCAAAGTTTTCTATCATCCCATATGCTTTAAGATGTTTAAGGTATTCATAGTATTTTGCTTCATCTTTACTATCAAAGGTTATGCCATCCGCAATGATTTTCTTGGCATTGTATTTACTTCTCATGTTGCCCTCACCTCTCTACATGTGAAATCCTGCAGGAGAAAATTTATTTATGTTGCATTCATCACAGCTTTTAGCAGTGCTTTTCACAACTTTCTTGCTGTTTCTCCAGCAATGCAAGCATCTATCTTCAATCAATTTCTTTCCACACTTGGCACAAAAGTTACAAGGCATTTTATTTTTGTGGCCACAATGTGGACACTCGAATACTGTTGAATATTTAGATTTGTAATTCATTTAATCACCTGCTATTTATCAAATTTTCAGCATCTGCAACAGCTTTCAATATGGGATATACTTGCTGCGGTACCACTGTATTTCCCAAAGCTATACTTCTGTCCACCCTGTTGGGAATCCCATCATCCACTCCAAGAACCGGGGATTCGGATATCTCCCAATAAGTTCTGGATGCTTTTCTCCTATACTTCCTGGAAGTACCTTCCCATGAGTCCCGTTTTTTTCTGACGGTGTCAATGCCCGTATAGGCTTGAAATTCTGGGACGCTGTAGGAGTCGCATAAAAATTCCTTATAAAATCTCTCAAATTGTTTTTTGCCGTTCTCCCTGCTTTCTTTGATGCTTCCGGAGTCCTCCACCCTTTGAAGTCCGTTGCTGTTGGAGTAGGCAATAATGAATATCCTTTCCCTTTTGTGTGGAGCTCCAACTCTGTTTGCTCCATAGCAGCACCATCCGACACTGTACCCCATCTTGGCCATGTCCCTGAGAATTCCTCCAAAGAACCGTCCATCCTCACTTGACAGTAGCCCTGGTACATTTTCACCCAGGAACCATTTTGGTTTAAGAATGCGAATCCTTTCTGCTGTTTCAGGCCACAAATTACGTTCATCGCCAGATGCCTTATGCTTTCCTGCAACGCTGTGAGGCTGGCACGGAAATCCTGCTGATAAAACCGTGATGTCTCGTATTCCTTTTTCTCTAACAGACTCAGCTGTGACATCTCTTACATCCCTCCATTTCGGCACATCTGGCCAATGTTTTTCAAGTACTTTGGTTGGATAATCGGCAAATTCACATTGGCCAATTGTCTTGAATCCAGCCCATTCCGCCGCAAGATCTATACCTCCTATCCCTGTAAACAAGCTAAAATGTGTTAACATTCGATCCTCCTACCTCCCTCTGAGTTCATCCATGCATTTCTTGCATATATTCTTGCCTTTCCACTTCACTACGTCCCTTGCTTCCCCGCAGAATACGCACGCCGGGCTGTATTTCTTGAGTATTATCTGATCCTCGTCTTTATATATCTCCAGTGGTGTACCTTCCTGAATGCCCATGGTTTTTCTAAGCTCCATTGGTATTACGATTCTCCCTAACTCGTCTACTTTTCTTACAATTCCTGTTGATTTCATTCTATTTTCCTCCCTTGATTCCAAATAAATTTGCACTTCTAAACTCCTTTTTATTCTCGTTATAGAGTAAATCTAAAGGGCTACCGCAATTTTTACAGTTTATCTCCAAATCTTCGTTACCTGCCGCATAAAAAAATATTGAGTGCCCACAATCAGCACATTCAGCTTTCCCATAATGCAGGTCACTTACATCAAGTTCACTGCCGCAGTTTTTACATACAAGGCCGCCATGAACCAGCGCTTTTCCGTTTTGAATCTGCAGTGGAATTATTGATATTTTCCCGCATTGCTTGCATTTTGTTATAACAAGTGTCTTGTGAATAGGTCCTACTTCCTTCTCACCTTGAGTATCCTCACGTCTTTCTTCTGTTGGTCCTTCCTGCGGTTCTATTTTCTTTTCCACTGCTTCAAGAAAATTTTCCCTAAAGCTTTCAGGAATACCTGGAGCTGTATTCTGCAAGTCCTTATGTGGTTTGACGCTAACATGTCCAGGTGCATAGGGACTTTTGTTTTCTCCTACTGCCTTGTTTAACAAATGGCCAGATAGATCCCTGAATACTTCCTCTCCGTTTCTCACATCCACACTGATTCTTGCTTTTTTCTCAAGCGATATTACCAATCTCACCTTTTTCCCTCCTCAATTTTTAATAAATTTTCTCATTCTGTAATTGTACTTGGCTCCCCTGAACACCGTCATATTCCCCTCACACGACTCAAGTATCCTTCCTGCAAGTGCATCTCCGAGTTCCGTAAGTATGCCTAATGTGCATTCGGTGCTTATGATCGTCGGCAAACGGTTCAAGTACCTGTAATTTATAATTGGCATTATGTGCTTTATGTCGGTATCGCTTAATTTAGCTTTGTTCCCGTACCTGTCCTTTATCAGCTGTCCATTTGTAACCTTGTCCTTGAACAGATCGTCTATTATGAGCACCTTTGCTCTCTGATACCTGCCTAAAAGCTTCAGGTAGTATTCATCATCATTGACGTTTGCCTTAAGCTGCCTCATGGCTTCAAGGTAAGGCATATACACTACCTGGACAGGATTCTTTTTATTCAAGAGTTCCGCACCTATGGCAATGACTATATGGCTTTTCCCTGCTCCCGGTTGTCCGAAGAGCCCGAAACTGTTTTTCTCTGTATCCCTGATGTTTTCAAAATCACGTATATAAGCTATGGCCTTTCTCTTGGCTTCTCTTGTCAAATCATCATAAGGCTTGTAATCATCCAGGGTCTTTACCGTGGCAGGATTTACCCCGAAACTTTTCCAGAGCCTCAACACATGCTCTTTTTCGTAACAGCTGCACCTTTTGTATCCGGCATCTGTCTCTATCCATCCGGTGTCATGGCATAAAGGGCACTTATACGTATGGTTATTCGCCGGCACTTGAGAAGTCATATGAACCTGGCCCAGTATCCTGTTCAGTGCTTCCACCATCCTCAACCTCCTTTTTCTCAGCAATCCAGTTTTTCAGTACCGTCTCCATGTATCCCTTGATGAATCTGTTTTTATTGCACACCGTCACCTTGAGCGCCTCCCTTGCACGTGCATATCCATAGGTCCCTATGAAGGCCCTTAAAGCTGCTAGATGTGCAGTTATACTTTCACCTGGTTTTAGCTCCTCGTAATACATACAAAGTTCCGTTGCTTTTTCCGAGAGAGAGTTTCCGTTGTCGGAAACTTCTTTTTCTCTACTCTCTCTTTTACTCTTCTTTACTTTACTTTCCTTTACTTTACTTTGGGGATTAATGTCTGCATTAACTACCTCATTATCAGAGTTAATGTTAACAATAACTAAGTTTTTGTATACATTAATGGTTTCATCATCCAAAAGCAGGTATTTTTTGTATATTTTTACCTTCTGTCTCCTGCCTACCGCCTCCATATACCTTTTCTGAATACCCTTGGAGGTAAGTACCTTATAGGTTTCAAAGACATTCTTATCAAATAATTCCCACTTTATACAATCATTAATGATTACATTAATCTGGTTAATGTCGACATTAACCCTTTTTGAAAAGAGTAATTGCTGTTTTTCAGTCCACTCATAGAAGTAACCGTGTTTATAAATCTTCATTAATAATTTGATTATTACACCGAAACCAACCAGTCCATGTTGAGCTTCTATAAGTGCAACTTTATCATCTTGATCCATATCTACATCCAGAGGGAAATATTCCAATCCTTCTTTTTGAGGTCTAGCCAATGTAATCACCTTCTCCCATAGCTCAATACTCCTTAAAGCTCCGTATTACCATCCGCAAACGGTGTGCCCTCGTACATGTCCATTTCCTCCTGCTGCTTGTCTTGCTTGTCAGGTTTTGTATTTGTATTAGAACTTAATATCATGGAACATGCTTTTCTCATGGCCGCATCCTTTCCATTTTGAGCAAGCCATTTTATATAGTCCGGCGCTGTACTCATTATCTGTCCCAACGTCTTACCTTTATGTTTTCCAAACCTAACTACTATATTTACCACTTCATCAGCCTTCATGTTCTCCACATTTTCTCTTTCCTGGAACTGTTCCATATCCTCAATATCCTGAGTGAATATCTCCGAAAGGCTGGCTACTGTAAGAGTTGCATCTATCTGCGCCCTTTTCTTTGCCATCTTAAGTATTGTGTTTGCCTGGCTGCATATATCGTCATTTTCAATTTTGTACTTTACATGGCCCCAGTTATCAGTTTTACTTTTTACAGTATCTTTATCTATGCCTATAGGTAAATCATCTTCCCTGGCCCATCTCCAGCGATATTTATCCTCTTTGGAGTTGCAGCTCCCAACCCCTTCGGTTATCTTCTGACCGTTCTTTCTCAATATGCATTTTATGGTGTAGGCAAATACGCCCTTGTCATAGTCCTCGATTTTTTCGATTATGTCATACTCACTTGTAAGTCCCATTAACATAAGTATTTTCTCTGCACCTGGTTTAAGTAGAGTTGGTTTGGTTACTCCTCCTATCTCACCATAGTCATGTCCATTCTTCAGAGTCTTCTGTACGATTGACTGAAACTGTGCTATCTTACCTAATGTATTCCTTACTTCGCCTATTTCAACGCTGTCCAGTAAACTTACCACTTGATTCTGTGATTTCATCAATGTATTTTCCATAATAAATTTTCCCCCTATCTGATTCTCAAACTTGTACCCTGCTTTATCTCAACACCGTTTATCTTCTTGTCCTGCTTCAGATCCTCAAGTATTGCCTTCTTGTCCAACTTTGAAGGCTGAGGTATCTTGTATTGCTCCGGTACCACATCTTCATCTACTACATTTACACTGGGAGCGTTCTTCTGAATTGCCAAGGTAAACAATGTACCTTTGATTTTCTTCTTTCCTGTGGCCTGCATCTGCTCGTAGATATAGCCCTTCAATCCTTTTACCCTGTTTTCCACAGCCTTTTTTCTCTCCTGAAGCCTTTCAATTTCCTTTTTGATTCCCTCTGCATCCGCAGACATGGAACTTATGACCTTGGCCACATTTTCTGCCTTTGTGTCGAATTCCTCTCCTATACTGTCAAGTGCCTTTTTTATATCTTCATCATGGAGCTCCGGATTGTCCAAAAGCTCCTGAATGTTTCTGTATCTCTCACTTATTTCATACAATTTGCTCATAAAATCAAACCTCCTGAAATTTCATTTATAAAATCTTTTATAAATTTATTTTGCTTGATTAGCGCATCAATATACCCTTTTTCATAATCTTTACCCTTGGTAAGTGCCATAGTACCTTCTTTCTTTATAAAGCCAAGATATTTTTCATTTACCTTTTTAACAATTTTTAGTGCAGAGGCATCTTGCTTATTACTCATATTCCAACCTCCCATATTTGATTTTTCTCCCGTTCCAATGTAAAATGGAACTAATGATTAATTTAATTTGCCCTTTGCCGAGGGCATTTTATATTGTTTCACCTTCCTGCAGTTGTTCTGAAATTTCATTTAAATATCTATTTTTCAATGCTCTTTTTATAAAGTCCCTATCAGTTATACCCATAGTAGGTATACTAGCTGTGACACTTTCGTGATCTTTTGTGCATTGTGCCCTTATAACTGTTACATCTGGATTCTTTTTAACTTCAAGTATTTTAAATCTTAAATCATCCATCTTATTCACCTTCTTTCATAAATTCCTTCAAGAATTCTTCTGTAGTCTTACCTCTAAAGTTTTTAAGATATTCTCCTAGATCTTTTATTGGTCCAGCAAAATCAACAATAATATGTTTCCTTGGTATATCTTTATTAGTAGTTTCTTCCTCCGGCTTTTCCACGTACTCTTTGAACTTCAGTAAATCATTCAGAACCTCTCTGTATACTGTTCTTTCTGCCCCTCCCAAAGCTTTTCTTGCCTTGCCTTCATATTGGTCTATCAAGCATTGCAGATATCCATTCATTGTTCTCCCTCCCTTATGAACCACTTGCCATATAGAATTTCCAAAACTGAAATTGCAAATCTATCATTATCTTCTAACATGAGCTTTTCTTTGGGCTTGTAACAACGCCTTGTATCTTTATATTCACAACAAATACTTTTACCTTCATAAAATGCCCTAAAAGCTGTCATTCTGTCTACAGGCTCATTTACTAACCTGAATCTGCTTCCTAAATTGAAACATGATAGTATAGAATGTCCGAAATTATCCACAACATATCCGTCTTCGGTTAGATGAATAACAGCACCGTTTTCAATACCGTGGTCTTCATCTCCGAGATATTCAAACTTCAAACTGTGATTTCTCTCAAGCTTCTCTAACATCTGTTTTAGTGTGTATTTAATCATTGTTCTCAACCCTTTCTACTGGTATACCTATTTTATCCTCTACCAATCTGATTTGATTGTCCGTAATAACTACCGCACAATGCGGGTTATAATTGTCTTTAAGATAATCAACCACCGGTTTACATATTTTTTCTAATGACTTGATTCCTTTATTCATCTTCTCATCCTCCTCAAATTTTCCTTAACCAGCCTGTCATATGCTGCCAAGTGGATACATCTGTCTTTCTCATTAGTGTCATGCTGTATTGCATATTCCAATGCTTCAATCTGTTTATCCAGTTCGGCGTTGTCCTCTGGAATTATTACCTTCAACACTTTTCTTCACCCTTTCTAACAATATCCCTTATAGCCAGGAACCAGTTTTTCAATTATTTTGTTCTCTTTTGTCCAATAGAAATATGTGTGGACACCATTATCTGCGCCTTGGTTCAGCATAATATCTGGATATTGAACTGTAATTAAATATTTATAGTTAACTAATCCTTTCTTGATTTTCTTTATAACTCCAACTCTTGTATCATTATTCTTGTATTCAAATCTTACTTTTTCTCCAACTTTATACTTTGCTTTCAATTTTCTTCCTCCTCTCAATTTCCTTGCTTATCGCATCAAACTTACTTTTAACCTTGTCTCCCTTTTTAAGTTCAACCCCAAGTGCAACTCTCGCCATAGTTAATGCAAATGGTGCTGCTTCTTTCAGCCCGGCTTTAAATTTCCTGCTGCTTATTGATTCTCTGTACCATGGAGTCACTATATTACCGCCTCCTCTGACATTTTTATCTGATTGTTTATCTTTTCAAGTTCATATTTAAGCTGTAGTGGCAATTGATACTCATTTATAAGTTTCAAAGCTTCGCTGAACTTCTGCTTTGGTATTGCATCATATTCATTGACGTTATAAATATTTTTGATATTCCTGAATATGTCCTGGTAAACCTTGCTTCTGAAACTTTTATCTTTATAAGCATCACTTTGTTTACCTCCTGTTATCTCAAATACCTTACTGGTCCTGGCATTTATAAGTGCCTTTTTCTGAAATGGCTTGATGTAGTCCTCTTCCTCAAGCTTTGATACCCTGCTCTGAACATCAGTGGTAACATTTATAAGCTGTCCTATTTCTTCATGAAGCATAGATACTATTTTCATGTTGCTTTCCGATTTAGACTTTACGAATGCCTCTGCCAGTACGTCTTTTGCCTTGAGCTTGAACTCTTTCAATTGGGGTCTTATTTCTTCTTTACACATGGAGCTTTTAATGCCTACTAAGAAAAATGGTAAATACTCAATATCTAGCATGTTAGTTTCCTGTTCTCCACTAGATGTGGGTATGCGTATTTTACGAACCCCCTCTGGCAGCACATCATCACGATTAATTCTTTCCATCTGGCCGTTATATGCAATACCCAGTCCATCACATATGCTCCTTATCCCGGCAAATACTTTTTCATCTGTTTTACATGCCATCATGTTCACATTCTGAAAATTGACCTGCTTTGTAATTAAATTACTCACTCTCCATCCCTCCTCACAAAACTCTTTTTTCCTTTGAAATTTTATCCAGCCATTCATCCAGCAACTTTTTATTTATAAGGCACTTAGTGCCGACTTTAAATCTTGGGAAGTCTGAGTTAGGATTATGAGCCAACTCCATAATTTTGTCACGTCCAATGCCACTGTATTTAACGCAATTATCTATTGTCATGGTTGCCTTTGCTTCATTTCCTTTTTCACGCATGACTTCACTCAGTGCTTCCTTGATTGCATCTTTAATTGCTGATTTAAAACCTTGATCTACTGCCGACATCTCCACAAATAATCCCTCCTTACTTCAAATTTTTCTGTGCCCAAAGTTTTAATGACTGTACTTTTTCAGAAAATCCATCTAATTTTCCAACTATACTTTTGAGTTCTGGCTTTTCATTTTTAGATATTATTCCGTCTTGCACAATTTCCATCAACCTATCTATCATGAATTCAGGATTTTTTAATGAAACTGATATCTGAATTGCAAGATAGCCTATATCTGTTAATTCAAGATGTGGCACGGTATGTTTCCCTATAGGGCATTGCTCACAACAAAAATAATTGTTCAATTCTGGAGCATTGTATGCATCAGACATCATCAAGACTTCCTCTGGATAAGCACAAATACTATCAAGTTCTATTCTTGCAAGCCTGGTTCTATCAATTCCTATTATTTCAGCAGCCCCTTCTCTACTATTGAGTTTGTCATTTGTAGCAGCCGCTTCCATTCGTGCCTTATAATATATGTTGTCTGCTGCTTTCGTAGCTTTTCTTGCCATTTATTTCACTTCCTTTTGCTAGTAGAATTATTTTATGGGATTACACTACCTCCTTTGCTTCCCTATTTTGCTTATTGTGAAAGTTATTATCAAAAAAAATTTCATCTATAGAAACATTGAATACTTTTTCTAGCTGTTTTGCTCTTAATAAAGATATTCCTCTATTACCATTTTCTATCATATTGTAGGCACTTACTGATATACCTAACTTTTTGGCTATCTGTTCTTGAGTTAAGTTACTCTTTTGCCTATAAAATTTCATTCTATTGTTTATTTTAATCGCCTCCTTATTTCACAATAAGCAAAATCTATATTTATATTATACTTTCACATTTTGCAAAAGTCAACACTTTATTTTCATTTTGTGAAAAATAATATATTTTACTAATTTATTTGTTATAATAAACCTAAATTCACTAATTGTGAAAGGAAAATAATAAATGGAAAATAATATATTAGGTAACAGGATAAAAAGATTGCGTGAAGAAAAAACTATAAGTCAATTAGAAATGGCTAAAATACTCAATATAAGCAATACAACATTATCCCAATATGAATCTGGAAAAAGAATTCCCAGTGACTCTATTAAGAAAAAAATAGCAGAATATTTTAATGTTTCTTTAGATTATTTACTTGGTCTCACAGATAGCAAAACGAATTCCAATACTAATATAGATAAAGAGGATTTTGAATTCAAAACTCCACAGGAAGCTATGGAATTTATATTAAAACAACCTGCTATTGCTGGGTACGGCGGTTTTGAACCTGAAAAAATGGGTGATGAAGAAATCATGGACTTTGCCAATGAATTATTACATCAATTAAAACTATTAGGATATAAATATAAAAAGTAAGAATTACTTTGGGGGATGAAGCCTATATGGAATGGATTGATAATATAATAGCTGGATTGCTTGAAACATACGGAACGAATGATCCTTATGAGCTTTGTGATTACTTGGGGATTAAAATTGTAAAGCTTGAACCAAATAACATACTTTTAAGAAACAAGGATGCGTTTTACTGTAGAGATTTAGAAAATAGTGAAATAATATTTATAAGAAATGACTTAAATGAAATATTAGAAAAGTTCATTATATCTCATGAATTGGGACATGCCTTGTGCAATACAAACTTATTATGTGCTGCATTCACTTTCTGCAACAAAGGTAAAATAGAAAAGCAAGCTAATTATTTTGCCTTTAAATTATCTGGAGTAAAATTTGATGAGACTGAACTACAAGGTATGACATTAAAACAAATATCTGCTTATACAGGCATTCCATATGAAGTTTTAATTCAACTATTTTTAAATTGAATATCTTTGATTAATTTAATAGCATTGTTTCCTGAAGTAATTAAACAATAGAAACATTAAATATAAGTTTAAGAAATTGGGAGAACTATATGGATTTATTTAATAAGGAAAAACTTTTAGCCTTAGAAAAGGAAATGTCAAGCCTAAAAGCTGAATTAAAAAAACTAATGTCTAATAAAGAAGAAATTAAATATCTTAATCTAAAAATCAAACTGGCCAAATTAGATAATGAAATTAAGGCTAAAAAAGAATACATAAAATCATTAGATTATGCAATTGAATTAAAAACTAAAAGAAGCCGTGAACTTAAAGGGAAATTAGACAAAAAGGAACTAAAAATGAAAAGGAAACATAGATAATATTATTATCATATTTCTGAATAAAGTTCATTATAATGGAGGCACTTATTTATGAAAAAGAAGTGGTATTTACAGACTTGGTTTATTGCAATAATGTTTGCTTTCTGGTTCTTTATAATACCGGGAATCACAGGAATTGTCCTACTAATTTTAAGCATAAAAAAGGATAAGTTAATTAAGGAAGATCAAAAATCCTTATTTTCACAAATCGAAGAATTAAAGAGTGAATCATTAACTGGTAAAAAAGAAGAACTGGAAAAAATTAATATTGAAATTAACAACTCAAAAGAAAAACTAAAAAATATAAATGAAGAGTTAAATACTATCACAGAACAATTTAATAAAAATAAAAGTGAGAATAGTAAACTTTCTTCTGATAACGAATCATTATTAAAACAAAATGAAGAATTGTTATCAAATGTCCATGAATTAAATTCAACACTAGCTGAACAAAAAGCATTAATCAATAAAAATAATGAATCTATTAAACTTGCTAAAGAATTAGTTACTAAAAAAGAGGAAATTGAAAATGAGTTACAAGAAAGGCAAAAAGAACTATCCATTAAAAAGAAGGAAATTGCTCACGAGCTAGAGGAGAAACAAAAAGATTTAATTATACTAGATAATGAACTTTTATTTCAATCAGTTGGATTATATACTCCACAATATAACTTAACCAGTTCTACGGCCTTTAAAGCTAAACTTAATGAAATAAGGGCTTCACAAAAACAAATGGTAAAAGATAAAACAGCTATATCTTTTTATGATGGATGGATAGTAGAAGATAGTGTTTCAAAAGGCAAGGCAATGACTAATGACAATATAAAACTTATATTACGTTCTTTTAACAATGAATGTGAAGCTGCCATATCAAAAGTAAAATTTAGCAATGTTGAAAGCATGAAGAAAAGAATTAATAAATCATTTGAAACTTTAAACAAATTAGGAGAAAGAATGAGGGTGTCAATAGAGCCTGAATACTTAAATCTAAAAATTGAAGAGTTAGAACTTGCTTATGAATATGAAATTAAAAAACAGGAAGAAAAAGAAGAACAATTAGAAATACGTGAACGAATGCGTGAAGAAGCTAAAGCCCTTAAGGAAATAGAAAACGCTAAAAAGAAAATTGAAAAAGAAGAACATCATTTTCAAAATGCTATTAAAGATATCAATGAGCAATTATCTACAGCTAACCAAGATGAAAAGTCTAAATTACTAGATAAATTAAATGCACTTACAATGTCATTAAATCAATTAGGAAAAGATAAAGAAGATATAGCTAATAGAGAGAAAAATACCCGTGCCGGCTACGTGTACATAATCTCTAATATAGGATCTTTTGGAGAAAATATATATAAAATTGGAATGACCAGACGATTAAATCCGGATGAAAGAGTTAGAGAATTAGGAGATGCCTCAGTTCCTTTTAAATTTGATGTACATGCCATGATTTTTAGTGAGGATGCTCCCTCGTTAGAAAATGCTCTACATAAAAAGTTTGACGATAGACGTGTTAATAGAATAAATACTAGAAAAGAATTTTTTAAAGTTTCCCTAAAAGAAATTGAAGAAGAAGTAAAGAAAAATTTCAATGCGGTAGTTGAATTTACTAAGATTGCTGAAGCAGCTGAATATAGACAGAGCTTAAAAATGGAACATGACATTAATTCATCATCAATAGCTTCTTAAAAAACAACATAGTATAAATTTACCAAATACGGATTATACTAAATTATAGAGAGGAATGATATTCATGGATAAAGATGATTTAAAAGCTATAGCCGAGCTATTAGATACAAAACTTGAGCCTATAAAATCTCAACTAAATGAAAATACGCAAATACTAAGGGCGTTGGAACATAGTTCAGAAGTTTCCAAAGCTGAAAGAGATAAGATAAGCAATGACATAGCATATATCCAAGGCGATATAAAAAGCATAAATGAAAACATAGATGCCGTAAAGGAAATCTTAGGAAGGCATGAAGTTGATATTACCGTATTAAAACGCAGGCCAGTATAAAATATTATTTATTAATAGGAGTTCAGTCTCCTATATATTTTTTTAATATATAAAGAACTGGCGTTCTGAATTTAGGAGGGAGTATAATATCAAAATTAATAGATGTGACAGAGAAAAATAAAGATACCGTGGATCTCATGAATAAATACGGTTCATTCAAGAAAATAGTAATTTATAAAATGAATGATTATAATATTTTTTATTGCATAACATCTTGTGGCAAATTGCATATAAGTGGTTCTATTAGAAATGGATTTCCGCCAACAAGGGTTATGCTGGATGCTTTCAGGCAACTTACCGATAAAGACATTTCTAATTTTAATATTATGGAGACAGAAAGCGTTTTATATTTTATAGAAAAAGAATCATATTAAGGAGGTTTTAATATGGCCACAAAGACAAATTGTACTAAAAATGGAATTGAATATTATAGGATTTCTGTTTCTATTGGTAGAGACTCAACCGGTAAGTTAATTAGAAAAGAGTTTTATGGTAAAAGTAAAAAAGAGGCTGAAAAACTTAAAAATCAATATTTAAATGATTTAAACAGTGGCATTAAAATAAATTCTCAAAATATAACTTTAAATCAGCTTATGCATTTATGGTTATTTGAAATAATAAAGCAAAAAATTAAATCCTCTTCATTTGAAAAATATGAGGGACTTTATAGGAACTATATTAAGGATAGTAAAATTGGAGTACTGAAAATTTGTGAATTAAAAAGTATTCAAATACAGCGATATTATAACCAATTATACAAGAAAGGTAAAAGCAGTAATTTAATAAAAAATATAAATAAACTTCTAAAACAATTTTTAAACTACTCTGTAGATGAAGGTTATATAATAAAAAGTCCTTGCGTGGGTAAAAAAATATTTATCCCTGGTACCGCTAATATAATCAAAGAAGAAATAAAAATATTTACAAATGATGAAATATATCGTTTGAAAAAAACTTTAGCAACAAGTAGATTAAAATGTCTAGTCCTAACTGCATTGGCTACAGGCTTAAGGCAAGGTGAGCTTTTAGCTTTAACATGGGATGATATTGACATTAATAATATGGAGATCACTGTAAATAAAACTATAAAGAGAGTAAAAGTAATTGAATCAGACGATACAAGACAAACTAAGACTTTAATCCAAAAACCTAAAACTGAATCTAGTAATAGGATCGTACCTATTCCATCTAAATTGATTCCAATTTTAAAGCAACATCAATTAGCGCAAAAACTAGAGAAAATAAAATCAGGTGATTCTTATGAAGACAACAACCTTGTTTTCGCTACTGCACTTGGAAAACCCACAGATGCTAAAAATCTATTTAGAAGTTATAAAAACTTATTGATAAAAGCAAATATAGAACATAAAAAATTTCATTGTTTACGGCATACTTATGCGACAAAATTATTTGAAGCTGGAACACCATTAAAAACAGTCCAGGCTTTATTAGGACACAGCAATATAAAAACAACAGCTGATATTTACACTCACGTAATGCCAAAGCAAAAAATTAATGCTGTTGAAAAGCTAAATGATATTATATGAATTTGTATTTTTCTATAGCCACCTAAAACTTATGTGGGAAAAATGTGGGAAACTAAAAAATACGAGTGTCTTGAAAACCTTCAAATCACTCGTATTACTCAACTGGTAGTCCCTAGGAGGATCGAACTCCTGATTTCACCGTGAGAGGGTGACGTCTTAACCACTTGACCAAGGGACCTCATAATAAAACCGACATTTAATATTATATATCGATTATATACACTCGTCAATACTAAATTTAAAAGTTTTTTATTATTATTGTTGCAAATGAATTGCATATAGATATATAATATTAATGTATTTTTTAATTCACATGAATTTTGGAGGAACTTCTTTATGATTACGATACAAAATTTAACTTTTTCCTACAATGGTTCATCGCCATACCTGATTGAAAATCTCAATTTAAATATAAATCACGGTAGCTACACGTCCATATTAGGTGAAAACGGCAGTGCAAAGACAACCTTAATAAAGCTTATGCTTGGACTTCTTATACCTGTAAGTGGGAAAATAAAATTGGATACAGATAAAGTAGGTTATGTTCCTCAAAGGCTCGAAAGTTTCAACTCCCAGTTTCCTATTACTGTCTACGAAATATTAAAAAGCCATATGAAGTCTTTAAAAATAAAGAATTCCGCCTGTATAGATAAATGCCTTAATTACGTAGGCATGTCTCAATTCAAAAAAAATTTGATAGGAAATCTATCTGGAGGACAGATGCAAAAGATATTCATAGCAAGAGCCCTTATGGGAACTCCTGAACTCCTGATATTTGATGAGCCGTCTACGGGAATAGATTTCAAAAGTCAGATTGAAATATACTCATTAATAAAACATTTAAATAAAAAACATCATATAACTGTACTGGCAGTAGAACACAACTTAAAGGCAGCCATAGAAAATTCCACTCATATATGTACTATGAAAAATGGGGAGTGTAGCATATATACTATTTCTGAATATAGAAAATTAACATTGGAGGACGCAAATGCTTGAATACGGATTTATGCAAAATGCCTTAATCGCAGGCATACTCATTTCCATACTATGCCCTGCAGTTGGTGTATTCCTAGTTTTAAAAAGATATTCAATGATGGGTGATTCATTATCTCACTCCTCTTTCGCAGGAGTAGCTTTAGGACTTGTATTTGGTTTGAATCCTATAGTGATTGCTTTCATATTTACTTCTGCAGCCGGACTTGTAATAGAATTTCTAAGAAGTTATTATGAAAAATATGCTGAACTTATACTGGTAATAGTTTTAACATTTTCTGTTGGACTTGCAATTGTACTCATAAGTACCGGAAAGGCTAATGCAAATGTAAATTCTTATCTGTTCGGAAGTATACTTACTGTTTCAAAATCTGAATTGTACACCGTATTTATCTTAAGCATAATTTCATTAATAATTTTATCGCTATTTTACAACAAATTACTGTACATAACATTTGATGAAGTAGGTGCAAAAATAGCAGGTATAAATGTAAAATCCATAAACTACCTTTTTTCACTGCTTGTAAGTGCTACTGTATCAGTATCCATACGCATACTTGGAATACTTGTGATTTCATCCATGATAGCCATGCCTGCTGCAGCTGCGATTCAACTACATAGAGGTTTTAAATCAACCTTAATTTTTTCCGTGCTATTTGGATTTATAGATATTATAGGTGGATTATTTCTATCCTATTACATAAACAGTGCTCCCGGAGGGACAATTGCTCTTGTATCTGTGGCTGTTCTCATTCTAGTTATTATTTGCAAAAAAATATTTCTGAAATAAAATCAGAAATAAAAAGGTTTATTAATGTTGATTCATATATTCTTCTATGTTCTTGTGCATACACGCCCATGACCGTCTTGAAAAAATAACTGAAACATTATTTTTTCTTGACTCCTCTTTTATGATTTCGGCCATGTTATGACCTATAAAATCTGTAAGTACCAATACAAGATCCGTATTCTGTGGAATTTTTATCTTTCTGTCTCCCTTTTTCCTTCCTGTGACATGACCTATCTCATCAAATCCCTTCTGATTCAATTTATCTTTTATATTTCCAAGTCTGTCTCCTCCTACAACTAAAATACTCATAAAACGCCTCCTTTTATATAATTATTCATAGAATCAATGATATGGAACAGTTTCAAGAATGTTCATAATCCTTGATGGAACAATTCCCTGCATTACACTCTTGGCTATATTATATCTTGCCCTGTCATAATTCACAAATACCTGCTTAGCCCTGTCAACATCATCATATACTTTCCAGTACCCGCACATGAGGCACTGCCTTTCAGATTGTTCCATAAAACATATTACATCATTCAAGGGATATCCCAAAAATACTCCAATTTCATGGGGACATATATTTTTGAATCTTTCCTTTAAAATGAATAGATTTTGTATTAAATCAAATTCCCTTCTGTACCCAAACCTACTCAAAAAATCCATATTTTTTCCCTCGTAAAGGACGGATTCAATCTCATCTGGATAATAGAACAATATAACAGACGAATACTCATTTTTCTTGAGTTCAAGAAAGTTGATCTTATATTCTTCCAAAAAAATATATCTGTATTTTTCCCAAAGTACATTCAATCTTCCATTATCTCTTCTCAATGTAATTATTGAAGATGGTTTATTCCTTGATAACGTAGGTGCGATGCCATACGATATTACTCCGAAAAGATATTCTTTTTCTTCCAGACTTTTTATTTTGGTCATATATTTTTCTATAATCATATTCTCCATGAACATCAAGACCCCTTTAACAATATTCAATTTATATCCAGTATATTATTTTCTACATCCAGATGATATTTTATACTAAAGTCTCAATATTTATTAATATTGATTTTCATTCTCAATTATATATTATTTTTTTATTCATGTAAATACCCAAATCCAAATTTTATATAATATACACATTTTAGATAAAAAAAATAAGCCCTTACGACTTATATAAAAATTTAACAACTAAAATACTGCAGGTTTGAAACCTTTGCCTCTGACTTCACTTGTATCCATGATAGACATGACAGCATGAGAATCTATATTTGATATAAAACCCTTGGCCTCCTCCGCCTGTCTTGAATTCATTATTGAATATATTATTTTTTTCTTATCTCCAGTATAAGCTCCTTCTCCGTAAAGACAGGTAACCCCTCTGCCGAGTTTCTGAAGTATGGCCTTTTCTACCTCTTCACTGTCCTGTGTTATTACGAACAGTATTTTCTCCCTGTCAAGTCCCTGGATTGCCTTGTCAACTACTACAGAATACATATACATCGATATTAAAGTATATATTGCTGTCTCAAGGCTTCCTATAAATATTCCTGTTGAAACTATTACAGCATTTATTATAAAAGTAATTCTGCCTAATGAAATTCCATATCTTTTCTTTATAGCTACTGCTATTATATCTGTTCCTCCCTGCGATGCCCTGCATTTGAATATCATCCCCGAACCAATTCCAGTAAGAATCCCACTACAAAGAGCCGACAAAAGAGGATCTTGCAAATAGTACAATCCCGATACTTCTTTTGTAAATATCAATGCCATGGACATGGATATCATTCCTATGAAACTAAATATACCAAATTCCAGATCTACGAATTTAAATCCTATTATAAATATAGGTATATTTATAGCTATAATAAAATACCCCGAAGGTATTCCCGTCAAATATTGGGCTATAATTGCAACACCTGCAACTCCCCCACTTAAAAATCTATGCGGTATAACAAACATATTTACTCCAATGGAATAAAATATACTTCCTGCCGTAACTATCAATATTCTAAATAACTTTTCATTCATATTTTTCATATTGATATTACCTCCAAAAACTATTTACATTTTTCACTGCAAATAAATTCTATTACATATACACAATAAGGTCAATTTAAATAATTGCAGGTTAATTTATGATACAGGCTGTTTTTATCTCAATTATGAATTAACTTCGTCATTTATCCCCATATCTCACATTATCTTATGAATGCTCTTTTATCATATAACTAAATATTCAGATAATTACTTATTTCCAAATTATAGATCATGTTATTTAAACAAACCATAATTTGGAACACTTAGAGATATGCTCTATACTAGTTTTCAATACCAGTTCTTGCTTTTACCCCTTCATTGTAATAATGTTTGATTTCTTTCATTTCAGTTACAAGATCAGCTTTTTCTATTATTTTCGGATCTGCATATCTTCCGGTGATAATTACTTCCACTTCAGAATTCCTTATATCCAAAACATGAAGCAATTCATCTACACTAATCAATTTATAGTATAATGCTATATTTATTTCATCCAGAACAACTATATCATACTCTCCGGAGCATAGTACTTCCTTTATTTTCTTCAGCCCCTGCCTGGCCATTTTTATATCTTTATCAGTTGGATCACCATTTATAAAAGCATCCCTTCCAAACTGCTCTATAGTGAAATCAGGTATTAAATAGGGTACTTTCAACTCACTGTAGTCCATTCCCTTTACAAACTGTCCAAAATATACATTTTTCCCTGCACATACTGCTCTCAGGCACAAACCAAGAGCTGCTGTAGTCTTGCCCTTTCCATTACCAGTATAAACTTGAATATATCCTCTGCCCAAATAATTTCCCTCCTCTATATAATATAATTTTTAAATTTGTCAATTGCACATAGATCATATATCTTTAATTTGTCAATATATGTACTTTTCTCTACAAACTTCAATTTCTCCATATCATCGAAAACAATGCCGAGTACATTCCCACTGTGAGCTCCTATTATCCCAAGCCCACCTGCCTGCTCACATATTTTAAGAACCGGTTCCAAAAAATCATAACATAATCTACTTTGATTCCTCAGTATACTTTCCGTGGATACCTTCAGAAGCTGCTCCAGATTTCTATCGTATACGGCCCTCCTCAGTGGCTCTATCAAATCATCAACTATAATTGGCTGCTTTGAAGCATCATGATTGAATTCAACAGTGTCAACTATACCTTCACCTTGAAATACCAGTATATTGAATTTAAAATAATCTCCAAGAGTTTCCCTGTATAATCCTGTTTTATAGTCAAAAAGCGTCATTTCCCCAAATATTATACTGTCAGTAGGCTCTATATTTATACATTGCTTTACGAGTTCATCTTCATTATATTCCCTATGGAACATTTTGATCATACAGCTGTAAACTGCACAAAGATCTGCTGTACTGCTTGCCATACCTTTTGCCCTTGGTATCATTGAATTGATATCCAGATATAGATTTGAATAATATTTTTCATAGTTCCAAGCCTTTAATAAATTTCTCACAAACATATAGGATTTTTTTGACCAGCTTGGAATGAATTTTTTACTTTTGCTGGATTCAAATAATTTCACACTGCTATATGTATTTACAGGAAAAGATAGCAATACATCTCCGTTTTCTGACCTTCCCTGAATTATTTCACCAAAACTTCCAGGATAAAAAGCTGTAATTTCCATAATTATCTCCTGAAAATATATTTTTTTTCTATATAATCCACTAACTTTACTATATCATAAAAAACAATATCATACTTCATTTTTTTTCTTTCAAGTATAAAAGCATATATTCCACAGTCAATACATGCTCTTATTTTATCATAAGTTCCACCCTGTCTTCCACTGTCTTTAAGTATCATGGCCCTTGCATCGTAATTCTTTATAAAGGCACAGTTCAACTCCCTGCCAATTGGTCCTTTAATAGCAATTATGTCTTCAACCTTTACACCGCATTTTTGACACTTTGCAATTACCCCTGACTGGGGAAGCACTCTATGAATTATCCTGTTTTTCAGGTTCATGGACATGATCACCTCCAGATTTCTGCTCCCGGTAGTGTTGAGTATTGTTCCCTCAAGAGATTTGATTTTTTCATATAATTCGCCGTAGCTTCCTACACTTATGACACTGCTTATATTTTTAAACTTCTCCATGCACGAAGGTCTCTCATATCTTATATATTCTATACCAAGTTTTCTGCAGGCCTCAATTGAATTTTCAGTCACATCAACAGCATATGGATGTGACGCATCAACAATCAGCTCTATGTTGTTTTTTTCAATAGCTCCGATAAATCCACTGCAGTCAAGAGGTGTGGAATTCAGGTATTTATACCTGTAGTTTTTCAATATACTTCCTCCGTATTCAGTGGCAGTAGATACAAATATATCATCTGTAACTTTGTTGAGTAAAGAAAGGATCTCCCTTCCTTCAGATGTCCCGAGAATAAGCCCTATCATTTTTCATTCCCTCTTATACTGTCTATTGCAGCCTCAGGATAACTATCTTCCTTCATAAGTGGATTTCCATTTATGGAATCCTTCAAATGCTGTATATATATACTGTGAAAGCACGGATTTTCTCCAAGCCCATGCATATAGCATTTCACATCAAAACCTTCTCTCTCAAGTATATTTTTCCATGAATCAGGCAAACTGCCTGCCATATCTTCAAACGCATGATTCCCAGCTACGAGCATGAATGGCATCAGCATAACTTTTTCTACATTTTTCGCTTCAAGCTGTGGAATCACATTTTCCAGAGCAGGATATCCCTCAACGGTAGCTATATATGCATTATTTATTCCCTCATCCCTCAGCATATATTGAAGCATGGAATAACTGGCATTTATAGGATGACTTGATCCATGGCCCATTAAAATTATTGCACTGCCGTGGCTGCAGTATTTCTGGATTTGGGTTCTTAGTGCCTTTACAGCTATTCTGTAATCATTTTGTCTATACAATACAGGCCTACCTATAACAAGACTTTCAAATCTGCTGCTGTATTTACACGAACTTGCAACCAGTTTGTCATATTCATCTCCTGGAATTATGTGCAGCGGTTGGATATATACCTCCCTGAAGCCGTCAAGCTCCATCTCCTCAAGTGCTTCTTCCACTGTATCTATACTTAAATTATAATCCTTCTTGAGTTTGTCAATTATCATATGCGACGTAAATGCTCTTCTCACCTCATAGCTCTTGAATGCATTTTTTATAGAATTTTCAGTACTTTCTATGCATGATTTCAATATTTTCGGAATACTTGTGCCGAAGCTGACTATGAGTATTCCCCTTTCATTTTCTACCATAATTTTCTCCCTCTTCAATTAATATTATATCCACGTGGGGTTATAAATTTACCTTTTTTGATATAGCTGCTGCTGCTTCCGATTATAACGATGCTCATCATGTCCACTGATTCATCTGAAAACTTCCCAAGTTCAGTAATTACAACATTCTGTCCTTCCCTGAGTGCATTTTTTACAATGGCTACAGGTGTACTTGAATCCCTGTATTTTTTTATAATACCCATACACTCTGAAAGATAAAAGGGCCTTCCCTTGCTTTTGGGATTATAGAGTGATATTACAAAATCACCTTTTGCAGCAAACTCAACCCTTCCTTTTATAACATCATAAGGTGTCATAAGATCACTCAGGCTTATGCTGCAGCTGTCATGCATGAGAGGTGCACCCACAAGCGATGCAGCGGCAAGAGATGCCGTTACTCCAGGTATTATCTCAATATTGTCACACTTGCCAAGTTCAAGGACAAGTCCAGCCATTCCGTAAACCCCTGAATCGCCGGTACTCACTATGGACACAATTTTATTCTCTGCCAATTGAACTGCCTTTCTGCATCTTTCTATCTCCCCCCTCATCCCGGTGGAAAATATCTTTTTGCCCTCAATCAGTTCAGAAATCATTTCCAGATATTTTGTATATCCAATTACAATTTCACTCTTCTTTAAAGCATTTACAGCCCTCAGTGTCATATTTTCCACACTTCCAGGCCCTATGCCTATTACATACAGTTTTCCCAAATCTAAGCTCTCCTTCCTATACACAAAGTCATGCCGCCGCACTTTATCTTTCCGGTCAGGCTTACTGCTCCTGACAGCCAGGCACAGGGCTGACACACTCCTCTTACGCCTATGGTCTTTTCTACAAAATCGCTTCCTTCAAATTTACACTGCACTTGACGTATTTCCTCCCGTGAAAATATGTCAAGTCCGCATCCCAGAAAATCTTTTAAATCCAGTATTGCCTTCTCCTTTGCTTTTAAGTCTACAGTGGCTACTGCAGCAACTGCTCTTATATCTATGTTCCTGCTTTCAAGAATTTCAAGCACTGTATTTTGCATAAGCCCGGATGTAAAATTTTTTCTGCATCCTATACCCAGAACTATATCTTTTCTTATGAGTTTAAGCAGTTTGAAGTTCCCCTCCGCATCAAAATCCAATTTCAAATTATCCGTTACAACTACGGCACCACAGGAACCATTCATGCTTTCAACATAGCCTTCAGGACACTTTATAATGTTCTTCTGATCAATAAATGCAACCTTTTTCCCCTCCACCAGAAGTGCCGATATGTATTTTGCCGTTTCCAGATTATCTATTACGAGGTCATTGTGTACAGCAATACTGTCCGGTGCAGACAATCCCATATTATCCGTGGCAGTAGTTATTACAGGTACTGCACCAAGTACTGATGCTATATTTTCTGTGAGGGCATTTGCTCCACCAAGGTGTCCTGACAGAAGGCTGATTACGAACTTTCCACAACTGTCTATTACAACAACAGCCGGGTCTTCCACCTTTGACTTTATATATTTGCATATGGCTCTCACTGCAATTCCCGTGGAGCTTATGAATATTACCGCCCTGTAATTTTCCACAGCCGTTTTGGAAATGCTTTGGAGATTAAAATTATCAATAGTGTCCTTTGAATATAACTCCACGTTGAAATGTGCCTTTAGCTTTTCAAATATACTGTTTCCTGCCCTCGTGATACTGATTACCGCAATCTTCATTTATTTCCTTTCCGCAGTTACGTTCAAAACTGCTGTACCCAAGCTCCCTATATCAATTGATTTTTGATGCAGTCACGATAAATATACTGTTGTTTGAGGATATCATAAGACTTTTACCATGTATTCTGTTTACAGAAATCTGTATACATTCCAGATCGTAATCCATGGATTCAAGCATTTCAACAGCACTGTTGAGATTTTTAAGGGTTATAAAATTAAGCACCATCTTTCCATTGTACTTTAATTTGTTTCCATAACATTTTATTATCTCTTTTATATTTCCACCGCTTCCCCCTACAAATATGCCGTCAAAATAAGGTTCAACATGTTTTTCAGCCTCCAATGCTTCTCCATGTAAAATATTAAGATTATATGTGTGAAATTTCTCCATGTTTTTATGTATCAATTCCAGTGCTTCCGGATTTTTTTCTACTGCAATGACTTCACCATTAAAGCACAATTTAGCCATCTGAATACTTACAGATCCTGTACCTGCACCTATGTCCAGCATTCTGGATTCAGGCTTTATATCCAGTTTGGAAATACTTATCGTCCTGATTTCTTCCTTGGTCATGGGACAATTTCCTCTTATAAAATCTTCATCCTTTATATACATGGTTGAAAACCCTCCCTGATATCCAGATTTTCTATTACTACAACTGACAATACACCGAATTTCATGTTTTTTAACTTGTCCGGTGTACCATATATTATGCTTTCGTCACCATATGAAAGATTTTCCCCTACATATACCATACATCTCATATTATTTTCAGCTAGAACACTGCATATCCTGTCCGGAGAATTGTTTTTATCTGTAAGCCATATTGAAATTCCAGTTGAAGCGGCAGCTTTCAAAATGTCATCATCTTTGCCGTGTACACTTCCAAGATAGGCACCCTGCCAGTTCTTTTTCAATTTTGACATCATGTACTGGAAGGAACTTATACCAGGTACAACCTCTATATCTCCACTGTAATTTTTCTCGATATATCCGGTTATTCCATAAAATAGCGGATCTCCCGATGCTGCAACTGAAACAGTTCCATACTTCTTTGAATTTATAATGTCAATTATATCATTGAGTTTTCCAACCTTTACTTTAGGTGTATCAATGAACTTCAAACTGTCTATGGCCCTTTCAAAGCCCAGAATCACATCTGATCTTCTCATGGTATCAACTGCCTCGTGGATTATATAATCCCTGCTTCCGGGACCAATTCCCACTATAAAAACCCTGCTCATTTCACAACATTCCTTCCATGTTTATTCATAGAATCATACAGTATCCCCCGTTTCATGGAATACATTATGATGTCCGCACCAACCGCATTATGGGTGTATTCATATATTTTTTGAGATATTTTTTCACCTATCCTCGAATACAGTTCCCCATATCCGTCTCCCAGGAGGTTGACTGCACCTTCAGTAGTCTTCTGGTCGTATACTTTCCTGACAAGTTCAGCACTTCTCCCCATAAGTGCAAGCTCCAGTGCCATGGTCTCAAGTCTCGCATCACATACCCTGCTGTGGGTATTGAAACACCCCGACGCTATTTTGCACATTTTGCCTATATGTCCCACAATCACAACGTGCTTTACTCCTTTGTTCATGCATATTGTAAGTGCCTTTCCAACATAGTTCGACATTATAACCATCCTATTTTCATCCAGCTTCAGTGCATGTGCCATATCCCTGCCCATATCTCCAAAAAGCAGTATTACATCCCTGTATCCATTTGCAACCTTCTGGTTTATATCAATTTCTATGGACTCTACAAGTGCCTCCTCAGACATGGGCGTGACTATTCCAGTTGTTCCAAGTATTGATATCCCCCCTATTATATTCAATCTGGGATTGAAGGTGCTTCCGGCTATTTTCTCTCCCTCTGGAACAAATACAGTTATTTCAACTCCTGAATTTTCCGGCAGTATTTCCTTTACTTCCTTCTCGATCATTTTTCTCGGAACAGGATTTATGGCGGGCTCGCCCACCTTCACATATAATCCCTCTCCCTGAACAACTCCAACTCCAATTCCGCCTTTCAGCTTATATCCTTTCTTTAACCTGACTGCCCGTGCCCATATTTCAATGCCGTCGGTTATATCGGGATCATCACCTGCATCTTTTATAACACAGCATTCAACATAATTTTCCCTCTTGTTTACCTTGCACACAGGTATCAGAAGCTCTATTCCCTTTGGAGTATCAATTCTTGTTTCATCCGAACAGTGATTGAAATAAAGCATGCTTACAGCAGCTTTTGCCGCTGCTGCCGCACAGGAGCCTGTAGTATATCCGCATCTCAACTTTTTTCCATCACAGTCCACATACATATCAAACATACGCTCACCTCACCGGCGTGTTATAATATACATAAGAGCATTGACTATAGCTGCCGCCACATTGCTTCCTCCCTTTCTCCCCCTTACGGTTATCATTGGGATATCCAGCTCCTCTATCTCGCGTTTTGCATCCTCTGCACCTACAAAACCTACAGGAACACCTACTATGAATTTGGGATGGGCTATATTTTTCATGGTGAGTTCCTTCAAAGTAAAAAGTGCAGTAGGTGCATTTCCGAATACAAAGAACTCCACTCCCTGACGTGCCGCCATTTCAACTGCTGCCATGGATCGGGTTATCCCCTTTTCTTTCGCAGCTGATGCCACATCAGCTCTACCCACAAAACATTCAGCACTGCAGTTCAATTTTTCAAGTGCATTCTTGTTTATTCCCGCCAGTGCCATGTTGGTATCCGTATAGATCATGGTACCCGAACTCAAAAGATCCAGGGCCTTATCTATGGCATTATGTCTTATATAAAGTATATCCTTGTATTTAAAATCTGCAGTGGTATGTATAACTCTCTTTACTATGGAGAGTTCATTTTCCGAGAAGCTGTGTGATCCCATTTCTCTTCCTATTATCTCAAAGCTTTTCTTCTCAATATCCATAGGCACTTTTACATAATCCTTCATAAATTGCAGCCGCCCTTCTTCTCCCTTATATCTACAAGCTGTCCTCTATCTATTCTCGAGTCTTCAAAGTCCACCATATTGTTCATGGCATAAATTGAAGCCTCTATTATACTGAAGGCAAGAGGACATCCTGACCCTTCTCCAAGCCTCATATTCAAATTCAGCATGGGTGTAAGTCCCAGTTCCTTCATGACATAGCCTGCTCCAGGTTCTGCGGAAAGATGTGATGGAAACATGAAGTCCCTGGCACAGCTTTTCAATCTTGCAGCACACAGTGCAGCAACCGAAGATATAAGTCCGTCAATTACTATGGGTATCCTGTTTTTTGCCGCTCCGAGAAAGCATCCGCATAGTCCGCATATATCAAATCCACCAACCTTTGAGAGTACATCTATTACATCATCAGGGTCAGGTTTATTTATATCTATGGCCCTTTTTACCGCCTCCAGTTTACGGGAAAGCTGCTCATCCGTTATTCCAGATCCCCTGCCTACTACAATATTCGGAGAAATACCTGAAAGGACACTGAGTACTGCAGAACTTGTGGCGGTATTGCATACACCCATTTCCCCGGTTCCCAAAAGGTCATACCCTTTTTCTGCCAGTTGGTCTACCATTTCAATTCCCACCTCTATGGCTCTTACTGCTTCTTCCCTTGTCATGGCAGCTTCTTTTGCCATATTTCTTGTCCCATAATTTATCTTCCTGTTTATAACCTGCGGATTGTCCATATCAACCTTTATGCCTATATCCACTACAGTCCTGTCTGAACCGTAAAAATCAGAAAGTATGCATACACCCGTAATGCCCCTTGTAAAATTATTGGTCACGCTTACCGTAAGATCCTGATTGCAGCTGCCTATGCCTTCCTCCCACACCCCATTGTCGGAACACATTATAACTATATTTTTTTTCTTTATTTTATCCGGAAAATTTCCTCTGATACCTGCCACTTTTGCACTTATCTCTTCAAGTTCTCCAAGACTGCCTATTGGTTTTGTCAAATTGTCGATTCTTTTCCATGCACTTTTTACTTCTTCCTCATCTCTGCCATTTATACTGCTTAAAGTATTCTTCAATAATTTCATATTATACCTCCATGTGTTTGATATTCAACAAGCTTGTTATGAACTTCATATTTGTAAAAAAATGAATATGTGCATAGGAAGCCAGTACGTTCTTTTTTAAATATCCACATTTCCACCGCTTGATACTTCCATCATACCTCTGCTTTGTAACCTCGTATATTTTATCTTCCTGTGATTCAATACGGGATCTATGGAATTCATGACAGTTCATTTTCATTCCTCTTTTTAATATTGAATTATCCTCAGCTACTTCTATAGTCGCATATCCAAAATTCTGGAGCCTGTGCGTCATAAAAGCTTTTCCGTGAAAAAAGCCGACGGTGTCTAATATTTCTCCTCCTGTCCCCTGCAATGCATCCATAAGGTACATGAGTCCGCCGCATTCCGCATAGCACCTGAGTCCTGAATCAAGCTTTTTTCTTATATCCAGCAGCATACTTTTATTCTGGGACAGTTCAGCTGCAAACACTTCTGGATACCCCCCACCTATGTATAGAAAATCAATGTCATCCGGCAATTTTTTGTCCTTTATGGGACTGAAAAACACAAGCCTCCCCGCCTCCTCAAGAAGTTCCAGATTTTCCTTGTAATAAAATTGAAAAGCTTTGTCACATGCTACTGCAATTTTTAATCCAAGAGAACTCAAATGAAAGCCATCATTCTTATAATTTACTTCTTTGAAGCATCTCAGAAGCTTTTCTATATCAACATTTTTAAGTACAAGTTCACTCAATATATCAAGTTTTTCATCAAGATTGTCAATTTCTATACTCTGAACCAGTCCGAGATGTCTGCTTTCAAGGGATATCCTATCATCCTTGGGTATATATCCAAATACCTGAAGTGCGCAGTTTTTTTCCACTGCTGCTTTAAGAAGTCTATAATAACTTTCCGTTATACTGTTGAATATAACACCGGCTATACTGGCAGGGCCAAATTCTGCAATCCCATTTATCTGTGCACAGATCGTGGTACTTGCCCCCTTTGGGCTCATGGCAAGTATAATTGGAAGATTGAGTACCCTGGACACATGATAAGTTGAATATGCAGTGTCAATTCCCTTTCCATCATATATTCCCATGGCCCCCTCTACTATTCCAAGATCACCTTTTCCCCTCATATAGGAATCCCTTACTCCGTCTTCCCCCATAAGAAAGATATCCAGATTTCTGGATTCACTTCCTGTAACCTTCTCGTGAAAAGCGGTATCTATATAATCAGGTCCCACCTTGTACCCCTGGATCTTAAATCCCGATTTTACAAGAGCGCCCATGAGTCCGAGAGTCACCGTAGTCTTGCCGCTGCCGCTGCTGTCTGAAGATATTATTATACTTTTCATAGTGTACCCTCTATCTGTCCTCTTCAAGCCATCTGCATATATCCAGTGCATAATAGGTAATTATCATTTTGGCACCCGACCTCTTTATGGAGGTAAGCATTTCCTTTGCCACTGCCTTTTCATCTATCAGCCCTTCCTTTGCAGCAGCTTTTACCATTGCAAATTCTCCACTTACATTATAGGCTGCAACGGGAACATCAAACCTGTCCCTGGCCCATCTTATAACGTCGAGATACGGGAGTGCAGGTTTTACCATTATTATATCCGCTCCCTCCTTTATATCGTCCTCTATCTCAAGCATGGCTTCCCTTATGTTACCGGGATCCATCTGATATCCTCTCCTGTTTCCGAACTTAGGGGCGGAATCTGCCGCATCTCTGAATGGCCCATAGAAGGCAGAACAGTATTTTGCACTGTAGGCCATTATTGATACATCCTTATATCCATTTTCATCCAGAGCCTTTCTTATCTCCTGTACCCTGCCGTCCATCATATCTGAAGGAGCTACCATGTCAGCTCCTGCTTCTGCATGGGAAAGAGCTGTCTTCGCTATATACTTTATTGTTTCATCATTATCCACCTCGTGATTGTGTACTATTCCGCAGTGACCATGATCCGTATATTCGCACATGCATACATCCGTGATTATGAAGAGTTCGGAATCCAGCTCCCTCAATTTTCTTATTGCCCTCTGTATTATTCCATCCTTATCATAGGCTGAAGATCCTACTTCATCCTTGTGGTCCGGAATTCCAAAGAGTATTACACTTTTCACCCCTGCACTATGCATATCAGATACTATCTCATCCAGTCTGTCTATGGAATAGTGATAGTTGTTGTAAAGTGACGGTATCTCCTTCTTTACATTTTCACCTTCAACAACAAATATGGGGTATATGAAGTCATTTTTATCAAGTACTGTTTCCCTTACCATATCTCTTATAACAGCATTTTTTCTCAGCCTTCTATGTCTTCTAAACATTTCACATTCTCCTCTTTTCTCTCAGCTTTTTTATAATTCCATCTTCAGTGTAGGTCTCTGACATCGTATATTTTAGATTGTTTTTCTTAAGTTCCTTTCCCGTTATGGGGCCTATGGCTATAATATACTTCTCCCTTATGGCTTCAATACCTACAAGCTCCATCATATTTCTTACGGTAGTGGGGCTTGTAAATACAACCGTATCCACATCATCAAAACAGTGAGGATCATTGAGATCTCCACAGAGCGTTTCATAAACAGAACATTCATCGACAGCGCATCCATATTTTTTGAGCACCTGTGATAAATATGGTCTTGAATTTTTGGAACGGGGCAGAAAGATTCTGTTTCCCGGACTTATAAAATTTTTTAATTTGTCATATAATCTCTCTGCTACAAATTTTTCGGCAACTATTTCAGGTATGATTCCCCTTCTTCTTATTTCTCTTTCCGTAGCAGGCCCGATGGCGGCAAATACAGCTTTTATATTCCTTACATCATAATTTTTTCTCAAAAGCAGTTCAAAAAAACTGTTTACTCCATTTACACTTGTAAATACTATATAATCATAGAGAGGCAGTCTGTCTATATATTCAACCATGTTGTCATTTGTGGATTTTATTCTAATGGAATGTATCTCGGTAACCTGTGCGCCAAGATCCATGAGTTTGCCTTTCATTTCCCCGGACTGCGATTTTGATCTTGTAATACATATATTCCTGCCGAAAAGCGGTTTTTCCTCGTACCAGCTGAATGTACTGCTGAATTTCACCACTTCTCCAACTACAAAAATGCAGGGTGAATGAAGTTCTGCCTCCAAGGCATCATGATATACTTCTTTTAGATTGGAAATTACCTTTCTCTGCCTGGCTGTAGTGCCTTCCATTACAACCGCACAGACAGTGTTTTCATTCATTCCATTCTCAATCAATCTATTTGCTATTTCGCCGAGGCTGGAAAATGCCATCATAAATACAAGTGTCCCCCCCACAGCCGCTGCAGCCCTCCAGTCTATATGAAGATTCTCAGCGGCCTTCCCCGTAAATACATGAAAACTCTGTGCCACATTTCTATGTGTGACAGGTATGCCTGCATAATTCAATACGGATATAAAAGAAGTTATCCCCGGTATGACTTCAAAATCAATTTTTTCTCTGGAAAGAGCCAGTACTTCTTCCCCTCCTCTTCCAAATATGTAGGGATCACCGCCTTTGATTCGTCCAACTATATATCCTTCCTCTGCAAACTTTACAAGCATTTCATTTATTTCTTCCTGTTTCCTGTAATGACAGCCCGGTTCTTTTCCACAGTAGTATATCCGGCAGTCTTCATTTAAATAGTTCAATACACCTGCTCCTGCAAGCCTGTCATACATGACCAGATTGCACTCCTTCAACTTTTTTACTGCTTTCAAAGTCAGAAGCTCCTCGTTTCCTGGACCTGCCCCTATTATATACACCTTGCCTTTTTTCACTTTTATCACTCCCCCAGCATATTCAATGCAAGTTTCCTTCCAAGTTCCATATAATCTGATTTGCTGCCGCTTATATGACTCTTTAAAACTCTATCCTCAATCTCATACATTCCTATGATGTCCATGCATTTGCCTTCAATTCTTGCATAAGCTCCTATGGCAGAGTGACAGTCTCCATTCAGAGTTCTCATAAAGCTTCTCTCCGCTTCAACACATATTCTTGTTTCCCTGTCATCTATTTTTCTGAAGACATACGCATCACTGTATTCTCTTTTTATCTCAACTCCCAGTGCACCCTGGCCTATGGCTGGAACAATATCCTCTACACTAAAATAATCCGTTATAATATCATCAAGTCCAAGCCTTTTAACTCCGGCAGATGCAAGAATTATACCCTGAAGATTTTCTTCCTTCATCTTTTTTATTCTCGTCTGCACATTTCCTCTTATTGGAACTATACATAAATCCCCTCTAAGCTTTTTAATCTGTTCCGACCTTCTCATGCTGCTGGTACCAATTTTGGAACCCGGTCTTAAATCTTCAAAATGGGCTCCTGAATTTGACACAAAAACATCCCTTACATCTTCCCTTTCGCAGACCGCCGCCATTTCAAACTCATGGGACACGTCAAAGGGCACATCCTTCATGCTGTGAACTGCAGCATCTGACCTTCCTTCAAGAAGTGCCCTCTCTATCTCCTTTATAAAAAGGCCCTTCCCACCTATCTTATTCAATACAATGTCAAGTCTCCTGTCACCTGTAGTTTCCATGAGAACTTTCCTGCCCGAGGCACCGCATTTTTCCATGAGAAGCCTTATTACTATATCCGCCTGCATCTGTGCAAGCCTGCTTTTTCTAGTTGCAATCCTGTATTTCAAAATATCATCACTCCGTTAATTTTTGTAAAACATGTCTATTATAATGCGTGCTTTGTTCTTTCTGTAGAAAAAATAGAAATCCTCCGAGCATATGAAGCTCATTATCTTCCTTCTCTCAACACCATCGGGAAGGCTGTTTCTAACGCCTGATGCAAAATCTACAAAATCATCATACCTGGAAATATTCTTTTTCATGATATCAGCTATAAAAACAGATGTGAGAGGGGATATACCTTCAGTATTTACTCCAAAGTATATATTTTGGGTATTTCTCTGGCAGGGCATAATGCAATTCCCCATAGGCGGATTTGAGACATCTATATACAATTTGAATAAATCTTCACAATCCCGTCTTATAGCTGAATTCAATTTAGAATCATCTGTAGCAATTACTACAATATGTCTATCGTATATATATTTCTTATCATATTCTCCACATATTATATTCAGTTTCAAACTGCTGCCGAACTTCTTGAAATAATCTGAAAAAGCCGGTGCTACAACCATAACATTGCATTTACCTCGTATAAAAGTTTTCAGCTTTATAGCTGCAGCCCTTCCTCCACCTACTATAAGCACATTAATTTTTTCGGACAGAAGCGTAACGAACTGTTTTTCAATCAACTCAACTGCACTCCCTCATTTATAAATTCTCTATTATGTGAAGCATCTTTTCATTTTTATGCCTGTCTTTTATGGCAAGTCTTATGTAGTTTTCACCCAGTCCCCTGTAATTTTCGCATTTCCTTATGACAGCACCTTCTTTTAGACACATCTCATATACACAAGCTGAATTTACACCACTGGATAATCTGCACAGTACAAAATTTGAAAATGTATCATATACTTTTTCAATTATACCTGCCCTCTCAAGATTCTCTTTCATGAATTTTCTTTCCGAAGCTATCCATTCAAGTGATCTGCCAATATACTCACTGTCTCTAAGTACATACTTTGCTGCAATTTCCGCAAAACAGTTTATATTCCATGGATTCTGGCCTTTTTCAATATCAATCACCAAATTACTGTCTGAGGAAATACCGTAACCAAACCTTACACCAGGAAGTGCAAAAAACTTTGTAAGCGCCCTGACTATGAGAATACATCTGTATTTTCCAGTTTCATTTAAAAAGCTGTACCGTGAATCACCTGCAAACTCAATAAAAGCCTCATCTATAATTATAGTCTTTCCATTTTTTTCACAATACTCCACTATACTGTAAAATCTTTTCTTGTCTATGATCTGCCCATTAGGATTGTTTGGATTTCCTATTATGAGAGAATCAACATTTCTAATCTTCTTTTTAATGTCCTCATAGTCAAAATTCATATCCGGCTTCAGTCTTGAATAAACTATATTACAATTCCATTTCAATGCACTCTTTTCGTATTCTATAAAAGAAGGTACTACTATACAAACACTTTTAAAATGACCAAGGGCAAGATCCAGTATTTCCGAAGCCCCGTTTCCAGGAACTATACTTATTCTGTCCCGTAAATTTTCCCCGACAGTTCCACACCCGCACTTGCTGAAACAGGAATCATAGCTTTCAAGATAATCTTTTATATTTTCCTTCAATTTTCTATACTTTATATCTGGATATACATCTGCAAGTTTCACAGCTTCCTCTATATTTTCTTTGAAGCTCGCAGGTACACCCAAAGGATTTATATTGGAGCTGAAATCAAGTAATTTCCTTCCTTTGAAAATCCCCTCCGTGTATATATCCCCACCATGTTCCAAATCCATTACCCAACACATCCCATCAAAATTGTATAGATTGCAGCAGCAATCAGGACAGCACCCATTTCGGAAAAATACATGAGCCTTATGACACCCTTTATGTGATCGGCATTGAGCTCTCTCCTCTTATCCCCAATACGGGGCTTGTAAAATACTTCTCCAAAATATACATTTGTACCTCCCAGCTGTACTCCCATGACTCCGGCAGCTGCAGCTTCAGGATATGCACAATTCGGGCTTTTGTGGTTTTTCCTGTCACGCAGCATTATTTTAAAGGTATCCAAAATGTTCCCTCCAACAAGCGGGGACATGATGCACATTAAAAAGCCTGTAAGTCTTGCAGGTATCAAATTAAAAAAGTCATCCACCTTTGCAGGGAAAAATCCTATGTATCTATAATTTTCATTCATATAGCCCAGCATGGAATCCATTGTGTTCACAGCTTTATACGCCATGGAAAGGGGCGAACCAAAAATAATGCCGTAAAAAAGCGGTGCAACTACTCCATCCGATGTATTTTCAGCTACGGTTTCAACAGCCGCCCTCGTCACCTGTCCTTCATCCAGATTTTTTGTATCCCTTCCGACTATGCCGGACAATTTTTTTCGCGCATCTTCTATACCTGAATATTTAAGGGAAGTATACACCTTGCTTGCCTCTTTATCAAGACATCTTGCAGAAAGGCAGGTACACAGGAAAAGTATATTTATGAGATTGAAGAGAATAACATTGTTCCTAAAAATAAAGAGAATTACAAAAGGTAAGAGAAAACTTGACGATACTAGAACAAGCACTATAAACCCGCCAAAATATTTCATACCTCTGTTTGTAATGCACTTTGCTCTTGCCCTGTTCTCAAGAAAGCCTATGAGCTTTCCCATAAATACTACAGGATGGGGAAACCACAGTGGATCACCTATTATCCAATCCAGGATTACAGCAATAACAACATCTATAAAATTGAACTGTATCAAAGACAACTCCATAAAATACTCCTCCAACTGTCAAATTCCCATAATATCATATACGGCTTTTATATCCATGTTTTTTCTGACTATGTCCGCAAGTCTGTCAAGCTGGCTGTTTCTATAATCTCTGTAATCCAATGATTTTTTTGGAGAGATCCCCTTCTTTTCCCGTATCCTATTCAGTATGTACTGCCTGAAATCCGCCGAATCAAATACTCCATGAATATATGTACCCATTACGTTTCCTGTTTGACTTACAGCTCCGTCATTTTTATTTTCCATCCTGAACAACGGCCTTGTATTGTCTCCATATTTGCAGACTCCCATGTGTATTTCATATCCATATACATGAATATCTCCTCTTCTGGCATCAACCCTGGTGGTTACCTTTTTTCCCTCGAGTATAGTATCTATATCCAGGAGTTCCATCCCTCTTGTTTCTCCTGCACTGCTTTCAACACCATATGGGTCTTTTACTGAATTTCCCAGCATCTGGTATCCTCCGCAGATTCCAATTACAATTCCTCTTTTGCTGTAATCCTTTATGGAATGCTCAAGACCTGATTCTCTCAATTTTATCAAGTCGTCTATTGTATTTTTACTTCCCGGCACAATAAGTATATCCGGATTTCCGAATTCACCTGGTGATGAAATAAATCTTACAGATACGTCATCTTCATTCTTGAAGGCATCCATATCAGTAAAATTGGATATATGCGGAAGTTTCACAACTGCTATATCTATTGCTGCCGTATTATATTTATTGAAGGAAATGGCACTGTCCTCATCCTCCAGATTCAAATTGAAGTATGGGACTACTCCCACACATGGTATTTTTATTATATCCTGAAGCATGTCAATTCCGGGTCTTAGTATGTCTACATCACCCCTGAACTTGTTTATTACAGTAGCCTTTACTCTGGACCTTTCATTTTCTTTTAAAAGCAGCATGGTACCTGCAAGGGATGCAAATACTCCACCTCTGTCTATGTCACCTGTGAGAATTACAGATGCATCTGCGATTTCAGCCATTCCCATATTTACAATATCCCGTTCCCTCAGATTTATCTCTGCAGGGCTTCCCGCTCCTTCCATGACAATTATGTCAAACTTCTTCTCAATATCTGAAAATTGAGATTCAAGCATATCCCTGAAATTCAATTTCATGTCCTGATACTCTACCGCTGTTGCGTTGCAGTATACCTCCCCATTCACAACTATCTGGCTCTTTTTGTCTGAAGTGGGCTTCAAAAGTATGGGATTCATATACGCTTCCGGTTCCAGTCCACATGCATAGGCCTGCAGTACCTGTGCCCTTCCCATTTCCCTCCCGTCAAGAGTTATATAGGAATTCAGTGACATATTCTGCGATTTGAACGGGCATACACTAAAGCCGTCCTGCTTGAATATTCTGCAGAGAGCCGTAACAATTATACTCTTTCCTACCGATGATCCCGTTCCCTGAATCATGATCTTGGCCATAACAATCCTCCTAAAAACAAAATAAGAACAGCAAACTTTAAAATCAGTTTCTGCTCCTATTATAAAGATGAGATACATCCGCACAATATTATAAAGAACTCTCCCTCCGAAAGTTTGCTTGAAATAAATATCAGGCAGGTCTCCTGACTTATGAATCATACACATCCTCAGCCTTCCTCAATTAAAAGTGGCATAATAAGGACTTGTCATCAATTACAGTAGCGGGGGCTGCTGCGGAATCCAACCGCATTCCCTTTTCACCTTGAACAAGGCACCTGAAATCATTCATATTCTTTTTTATAAGACGAGTATATTACAACATCTGTATCATGTCAACATATCCAAAATTTTTACTTTATATTATTTTCCATAAGAAACCTGTCGTCATTTATCACACTTTCATATGTATCATCTCTTACTATCTTGTGGTCCTCGGAAAATACAACGGCCCTTTTGAAAACTCCATCTATGTATTCAAAATCATGTGTGGAACATATTATAGTTTTTCCCGCCTGGTTCAGTTCCATAAAAAGTTCTCTCAAGAATCTCTTTCCTTTGGGATCTATACCGTTCATCGGTTCATCAAGGGTCAGTACATCAGGATTGAGTGCAAGAACGGAAGCTATTGCAGCCCTCTTCTTTTCCCCACCGCTTAAATTGTAGGGCTGTCTGTGTTTAAGTCCGGCTATGTTCATGAGCTCAAGACAGTCTTCAACCCTTTCCTTGACTTTCACTTCATCCATGCCCATCTGCCTCGGCCCGAAGGCAACTTCTTCGTAGACTGTAGGACAGAAGAGCTGGGCATCTGAATTCTGGAACACGAATCCTATTTTTTTGTGAAACGTTCTGGAATACCTGCCGTTTTCCATCTGCTTTTTGGATATGTTTACATTGTCAAAATAGTAGCTGCCGCTGTCTGGAAATATTATGCCATTCAACAGCTTCAAAAATGTGGACTTTCCACTCCCATTGGCTCCTATGAGGGCCACAGATTCGCCTTCCTGGATATTTATGTTTGCATCTTTGATTACTTCCCTGTCTCCATACCTAAAACATACATTTTTAATTTCTATCATAATAAGCTGCTCCTTTATCTCATGTAAAAATACAATATCATAATCAACATACTTCCCGCACAGTAAAGAAAGTCTGAAAAGGTAAATTTGAATTTTGAAAAGCAAATGTATTCTCCTGTAAAGCCCCTGCATTCCATGGCAGAATACATTTCAGCCCCCATCTCATTTGACTTTAAAAACAGTCCTCCCATTATTCCACTTACAACTGAATACTTGCTGTTGTTTTTCCCTATTGATTTGAGCTTGAGAGAATAGAACATGTCCAGTGCAAATTGGCCCAGTATGTAGATGTATTTCAAGGTTATATCAAATACAAGAATAAATATGTCCGGTATAAAAAATACCTTAAGTGACCTTGTGACATGACTCCATTTTGTAGTGCGGGAAAAAATGTTTACAATCATTATTGTCCCAAATATCTTGAATATGAGCATAATGCTGTTTAGCATATTTCCCATCAACATCGAGGGTATAAGCATTATGAAAGTAAACAGAGGCATTATAAGACTCAAAGCAAATATACTTTTTATTTCCTCTGCATCCAGAAAACTCAGCAGCAGCAGAAAATATATGTCTACTGCCGCAATATATAGTGGGTTTCGTGAAAGCGACAGAAATATTATATTTAAAAACATAAGCACAAGTTTTGCTGCCGGATTTATCCTGTACATAAATCCGGTTTTCAACTTATCTCTTCTCTTTATCAGCGAAAGCACCTTTAAAATGGAAAATATACTTTTATCTATAAATCCGTCAGAGTCATTTTCGGCCGCATAGTTGTCCTTCTTAACAAGCCAGTCTTTCAAATGCAACACCTTCCATCCAGAATTTTATTATTTACTTTTTGTCTGAGAACAATGTAACCAATACAATTATTACCACTATGATTCCACAGGCACTTATTATACTGCACATTATAATTAAACCCTTTATCATTGACCTGTCCATCTGTCTAGTCTCTTTTAAGTCCGCAGAATACATACCAGCATCCCAGTCCAATTGCCAATCCTTTTTTCTGCTGCTCCAGTACAAAATCCGATATCCTGTCTTTTTCAACCAGTATTACTTCTATATCTTCAGTTTCCTCCAGTTCCTGTTTTGGTTTTATATTTTCAGGCAGCTTTTCATCTATATCCACATTTACCAGCCTTACCGTATCCGAAAGGAGGGCTGCATTTGAGTACAGCATTGGACTTATTGATTTTACTTCTCCCGTATAGCCGGTTTCTTCCTTCAATTCTCTAAGGGCATTTTTTTCTATATCCTCATCTTCCATAAGTCCTGCCGGGAATCCAATTACATAATTGTCTATAACCGGCCTGTACTGCTTTATAAGTATATATCTGCCAGATGGAACCAGCCTTGCCACCATTACTACGGTATTTACAAAATTGGTCCTCTCTACACTTTCCCACTTGAATCTTTCCTCGTTTTTCCCCCTGTAGGTTATCTCATTCAAGGATATCCAGTTTCCCTTATACAGCATCTTCTTGCCTAATATTCTCACAAATATTCCTCCTAAATAGATTTTATTTTTTTGACCTCTTCTCCTATTATCCTGAATCCTCTTTCTATATCCTCATCACTAGTTCTCGAAAATCCAAGTCTGAATGTATTCTTGCCTTCGTCATCAACATAGAACAGATCTCCCGGAGTAAATATTACCTGACGTCTGCAGCACCTTTCCAGGAGCTGCCGCGAGTCCACATTTTCAATTTTCAAAAATATATGCAGTCCTCCCTCTCCATATATTTTATCATAAGGAATATATTTTTTTGCAAGTCTTATAGCCAATTCATATTTGTCCTTATAAAATTTTCGTGCTTTTTTGATATACTTTTCAAAATTTCCCTCTTTAAGATAATCGTAGAATACAGCCTGATCCAGAAAAGAGGTGTGTATGTTCCTGCTTCTTTTTGCACTTTCAAGATATCCTACAAGTTCCCTGTCTGCAAGTATCCATCCTATCCTCAATCCCGGAAAAAGTATTTTCGAAAAACTACCTATATAAATTACACTATTTCCACTTCCGCCCAGTGCGGCAATCGGCGATACATGGTCACTCAAATATCTCAATTCCTCATTGAAGCCATCCTCAATTATGGGAACATCATATTTTTTGAAAATATTATATAACTTTGCCCTCTTATCCGGAGGCATGACTATTCCCGTAGGATTATGATAAGAAGGTATTAAATAAGCCATCTTGAATTTATCACTCCCGAGATTTTTTTCCAGATTGTCAAGGTCTGCTCCATCCTTGTTCATTTTTATGCCCGTTATATTTAATTTATGCAATTTCATAATCTTTATAGCTGTATTGTGTGTCGGATTTTCACATAATATACTGTCACCTTCCTCTGCAAGACATGACAGTACAATGTCAAATCCCTCCGTAAATCCATTTGTCACCAGTATGTCTTTTTGGGACACGTCTATGCCTTTATTCTCCATGTACTTCAAAAGATATTCAATAAGCGGTCTGTATCCCTGTGCATACCCGTAGTTCAATATCCTTCCACCTTCCCTTGATATGCAGTTCAGAAATGACTTTTTGAAATTGTCCACATCAAATAATCTGTCATCGGGGGCTATGCTTTTAAATGATATCATACCCTTTTCCCATTTTATCTCGCTCTTGATTATATCCAGTTCTTCCGACTTTCTGGCATAGCTGTTTATGCGTTTTTCCCAGTCCACATTCCATCTGCCCTGAAAATTTACTTTTACATCGGCTACAAAGGCTCCCCTGCCCTTTTTCATGTATATTAGTCCTTCATCCTTCAGAAAATCATAGGCGCAAATAACTGTATTCCTGCTGACCTTCAGCCTTGAGGACATTTCCCTTGTGGATGGGAGTTTTTCGCCTGAAGCCACCATCCCTCTAAGTATCATATTCTTTATATAATTCTTTATCTGTATGTAAACAGGACTTTTATCATCAATTTCCATATCAAAAAACATAACCGTGAATTCACCTCTATATATATTTTTACATAAATCCACATATAAATAAAGATGATGTACTGCTTTTTTTACAATACATCACCTCTACTGTGAAAATTTCAATTTGTCTGCATACTAAAATGCAGGAATTATGCTTCCCTTGTAATTATCCTCTATGAATTTCTTGATTTCAGGTGAATTTACAGCCTTCACAAGAGCCTTTACATAAGGCTTATCCTTGTCTTCCTTCTTTACTGCAATTATATTTGCATAAGGTGATTCCTTTGATTCTATGGCAAGTGCATCCTTTGTAGGATTTAAGTTTGCCTCAAGTGCATAATTTGTATTTATAACTGCGGCATCTACATCTCCCAGTACTCTAGGAAGCTGTGGAGCATCCAGTTCCTGAACCTTCAGGTTCTTCTTATTTTCCATTATATCAAGCTTGGAAATAAGCTCTCCATCCTTTACTTTTACAAGTCCTTCCTTTGCCAGCAGTTTAAGTGCCCTGGAACCATTTGTAGCATCATTCGGTATTGCAACTTCAGCCCCATCCTTTAGATCCTTTAAATTCTTTATCTTGTTGGAATATATCCCCATCGGTTCGATATGAACTTTTGCAACGGGAACCAAATCCGTACCATTTTTTTTGTTGTAGTCTTCAAGATATGGTATATGCTGAAAGAAGTTTGCATCCAGTTCTCCAGATGCCAGAGCCTTGTTTGGCGTTACATAGTCTGTGAACTCTTTTATTTTCAGCTCATATCCTTCTTTCTGGAGTATAGGCTTTACCTTCTCAAGTATTTCCTCATGGGGCTTTGGTGTAGCACCTATTGTTATCTCCTTCTTTTCACTTTTTGACGTATCACTTCCGGTATTTCCTGCACTGCTGCTTCCGCATCCTGATAATGCTGTCAAAACAAATACAGAAGAAAATATAATTGCCAGTGTCTTTTTGATGTTTTTCATAAAAGTTCCCCCTCAAATTAGTTTAATCAAAATAAAAACCCGAGAAAATCCCCCGGGTTTGAAACCTTAATGATTTTCTCATCTTTCAGCTTTCGCTGCAGGAGTTAGCACCAATGTATACAATACTGGTTGCCGGGTTTCACAGGGCCAATCCCTCCACCTCTCTTGATAAGTTTATCTTGATTCATTTTTTCATGTAAGTGATTATATCATCACAATTTTTCGTTGTCAATGCTCTTCTCAACAGTTTACATATCAAGCAGAAAATGCCCTGTATAAATGTTAATTAATCATCTATACAGGGCTGCATTTGTCTGTTTAGTATTCAGCTGGCGCACATATTTTTTCATTATCCATCTTACCGTGATTTTCTTCCATGGAGTATTCAACTATTTTGTCCAAGAGCTGGCTGTAAGACATATTTACAGCTTTCGCACTTTTCGGGAACAGACTGTTCTTTGTCATACCCGAAAGTGTATTGAGTTCAAGTACATAAGGTATATTGTCCTTTACAATCAGATCAACTCTTACGTATACCCTGCACTTCAACACATCCCAGCATTTGCGGGATATCTCCTCGATTTCACCTTGGAGTTTCTCCTCAAGCTGGACAATTATTTCATCCGAAGCACCTTCAGTGTATTTTGCCTCATAGTCAAAGAATTCCGTCTTTGGTTTTATTTGAATCAACGGCAGCGTGTTTCCATTTAAAATGCAGCAGGTAATTTCGTCGCCTTTTATATATTCCTCAATCATGACCTCTTCATCATATTCCAAGCCGAGATTTACTGCATCTTCCATATTCTCTTTATTTTTGACTATATTTGTCGCCACACTTGATCCACCTGAATTTGGCTTCACAACCAGTGGATACCCAATCTCATCCAAATAATCATAATCTATTTCATCTGTGGATTTGACACACATCCACCTTGCAGTTTTAATTCCTGCACTCTTCAGCACCTTCTTTGTCATATCCTTGTCCATACAGATGGAACTTGTAAGAGGTCCACATCCGGAATAAGGTATATCCAGAGTTTCCAGAACGGATTGAACCGTTCCATCCTCTCCGAATTTCCCGTGAAGTGCTATAAATGCAAAGTCTATACCTGCTGTTTTATCTATAATATCTCTTTCTTTGTCTATAACAATTGGAACTACTTCATACTTTGTTTTATCAAAACAACTCATTATCTCTCTTCCAGAATTCAGTGATACTTCTCTCTCCGAGGATATTCCCCCCATGATAACTCCTATTTTCATATCAATTCCTCCGCTAAATACTGTTATACTATCCTTTATCTTTTATTTTACACATCGCCGGATATAAGAAAAGAGCCACTCAATAAATATTTTTACCATGTTGTGGTTCACCGGCCACTCCAATAGAATTCAGAATATCACCCGTATCCGCAGTAACCAGCCCGATGGAACTGTCTGCTATACCATAGTATATATACAGCTTATCCCTAATTTCAACAGCACCACAGGGGAAAACCACATCTGAAAAGAAGCCCTCTGTCTCATAGTCCTCACAGGGATATAAAACAGGTTCCTCACTTCGCCCGATAACTTTTGAAGGATCATCCAGATCCAGCAGAAGAGCCCCCATTGAGTAGCATTCATGTTCATCTACACCGTGGTACAGCTCCAGCCATCCGGCATCTGTCCTTATGGGAGGCATACCTGCCCCTATTTTCCGTGAATCCCAGCAATTTTCCCTTGTACATGCCAGCAGCCTGTGATTACCCCAATTTATCAGATTGTCGGATTCAGATATCCAGATCATAGGTTTGCCGGTACTTCTGGATACCGGTCTGTTCAGTGCAAAGTACTTCCCCCCTATTTTTTCCGGAAAGATTACCGCGTCCTTGTTCTCCGTATTAAATATATTACCCAGTTTTCTATAGCTTTTGAAGTCTTCTGTAACAGCCAGACCAACTACTATTCCATACTTGGAAACACCACTGTAGGTAATATAGTAGCTGCTGTCTATCCTGGTTATCCTTGGATCTTCTATTCCGAAACTTTCATACTTGTTTTCCGGGAAAATAAATGGTCTCTCGTCTACATCGAAATTTATACCATCATCGCTCCTTGCAAGTCTTATGTGGGAAATAGATGTGAGGTATTCAAAATCATATGGCTTCTTTATATTTTTTATTACACGTGAATCACTAAAATCATAATCTCTGTTACTTTTGTCTATATCCACAGTCTTCAGACAACTTGTGCTGGAATCCACAATCGGTACCCGGAAGAAATCATCATCCGGATTATCAACTGCTTCAGCAGTTCTAAATGCCAGTATTATCTGATCTTTATATATGGCGGCTCCAGGATTGAATGCCCCTACAACCTTAAGATTTTTACACGAAGGTTCAACATCTCCGGCCTTTATAATAGGATTAAATCCATATCTCTTTATACTCATTTCTCCTCCTATAACAATATTGAAATATTTAGAAAGTCTCCAATTCTCCACTTTTGTCTTCACCCATATACTCATAAAACGGATTGTCTATTTCAAGTGTCTGGGCCTCAATATCGCTTATTCCGGCATAAATCACTGCCTTTTTACCATCAAAGGTAAGCCCGCCTCCAAACACTACATCATACAAAACTTTATCTTTGCTTGGTCCGGGCAGGAAATCCCCTCTCTCCGCAATTATACGGACATCCTTGTATTTCATGGAGTTTATCTCAAGAACAAATGTCATGCAGTAATAGTGTTTCATACCGTACTCATCAAATTTTGCTATATGCCCCAAAAGGCCTATATTGTTTTCATCAATAGGATAAATACTGTTTATACCACCCCATTCCTCATCACTGAAAAAGTCATTCAGAATAGGTGCATCTTCAATTACCCCTATACTCAGATCGCTCAGTCTCCTTATTTTTATAAATCCTATTTTCCCCTTTCCTCCCTTTGCTCCCTGAGGGCGTGTCAATACACCTATACTGCCATCCTTGAGTTCAGTTATACGCAGGTCCTTCATGCCATCCGGCCCTACAAAGAAAAGTTTCAGATGAAAAATATCCTTTCCTCTGTACATTATAGTCCGCCATATCAAGTTGTAAGGATTATTTATATCCTTGAAAACTTCAACCCCGCCTACTATCATCTCGTCACCTATCCTGGTAAAAAAAGGATCTTCCAGATTCATGACAGGCGACTCTATTATATGACACCAGGCATCCTTGTATTTTTCAAAAAATGACACCATGGAATCATTGCCCATTTTGGACTCAACCCTTCCTGCCATTACAATTCTTCCCCTGTTTATAAACGGTGCAGTTATATTGTAAACATCCTTGTGGAATATACCTACAAATTTCACCCTGTCTGCAATCTTTTCTGTTTTATTGTCCCTATATTTTTTCAGTAAATTGTCACATGTAATTATCATTTGAATTTACACCTTTCTAAAATTGATTTATATGCTCTCAATAATTATTATAAGTATAATCACATAATAATAAACCCCTACTTGTCAAAAGTAGGGGAAAATATATTTACAGTGCTGCCTTGTATATATTTATGACGTCATCTTTGGAAAGAGGCTTGAACTCACCTATTTTTCCAGCTCTTGTAGCTCCTTCAGCCATTTTTTCAAAGTTTTCCTGTCCTATGTTCAAATCACTCAGTCTTGATGGAAGTCCCAGGAGATTAAAGAATTCTCTCGTTTTCTCTATGGCACTTCTGGCTACAGCAAATTTATCTTCATTCTCATCTATATTCCATACGTTGATACCATACCCGGCAAAACTGTCCACAGTATTTTCATCAAGCACATATTCCATCCAAAAAGGTGTCAATATGGCCAATCCCACACCATGTGTAATATCATAAAATGCGCTCAGCTCATGCTCCATTGGATGTACGCTCCATCCCTTGACCTTGCCGTAAGTCAGCAGTCCATTTATGGCAAGACTTGAAGTCCACATCAGGTTTGCCCTTGCTTCATAGCTGTCAGGATGTTCAAGTGCTATTGGTCCATACTTTATACAAGTGCTCAAAAGGGCTTCGGCCATTCTGTCCTGAAGATAGGCACCTTCTGTATTGTTGAAGTATATTTCAAGTATATGGCTCATTATATCAGCAGTTCCCGCCGCCGTCTGTTTTTTTGATACGGTAAACGTATAAGTTGGATCGAGTATTGAGAATCTTGGTATTATACACTGGCTTCTGGTTCCTAGTTTTTCCCTGGTATCCTCGTTTGTAATTACGGCAAATATGTCCATTTCAGAACCCGTAGCAGCCAGAGTCAATATGCTTCCAACAGGCAGGGCCTTTTTTATTTTAGACGGGTCAGTAACTATGTCCCAGGGATCTCCTCCGTAGTAAAATCCAGCCGATATTACTTTTGAACAGTCAATTACACTTCCTCCGCCAATTGCCAGTATAAAATCTATCCTGTTTTCCCTGCATATCTGCACTCCCTGTCTTACACTGGATATTCGTGGATTTGGATCCACTCCGGAAAGCTCCCAGAACTTTATTTTGTTTTCTTTTAAAATCTTAACTGCAGCATCATATATCCCGTTTCTCTTGATACTTCCTCCACCATATACCAGGAGAACCTTGGAACCATATTTCCTTATATTCTTTCCCAGGACACCTATCTGGTCTTTCCCGAAAAAAATTTCAGTAGGAATTGAGTAATGAAAATTAATCAAATCTAAACATCTCCTTTTCATGAAGACTCTTATGCAGAAAATCTTCTGCAATCTACATTTTTATTTTACCTATGTTACTAGTATATAACATAAATAGCCATAAGCAAAACCAAACTTATGGCTATTTATCTGAATAATCCAGCTTATTTTAAAATTTTCACTGCCCTATCCACTACATTTTCTACTGTAAATCCAAATTCTTTAAATAATATATTTGCCGGCGCAGAGGCTCCGAAGTGATCTATTGATATAACCTCTCCATCCATGCCCACATATTTGTGCCAGCCGAAGGAAGTCGCAGCTTCTACGGCCAGTCTCTTTCTGACCTGCTTTGGAAGGACACTTTCTTTATAGGCTTCACTCTGTTTTTCAAATATTTCAAAGGAAGGTATGCTTACTACTCTTGCATCTATACCTTTTTTAGCAAGTTCATCCCATGCCTTGTATACAAGTTCAACCTCAGATCCCGTAGCCATAAGTATTATATCAGGTATGGACTTTTTGGAATCCTTCAGTATGTACCCTCCCTTTAGAGCTTCAATACCGGTTTCCTCATATAGAGGAAGGTTCTGCCTTGTAAGAACCAGACACGTCGGCCCATCGGCTTTTGTAAGGGCATAATCCCATGCTGCTGCCGTCTCCTTTGAATCTGCAGGTCTGAAAACGGTCATATTAGGTATACTCCTTACGGCAGCCAGCTGTTCAACTGGTTCATGAGTCGGCCCGTCTTCTCCTACTCCAATGCTGTCATGGGTGAGGACATAGACTACAGGCAGTTTCATAAGAGCGGACAGTCTCATAGCACCTTTCATATAATCCGTAAATACAAAGAAAGTTGCTACAAATACCTTTAATCCGCCATATAAAGCTATTCCATTTGCTATTGAGGCCATGGCATGTTCTCTTATTCCAAAGTGAAGATTCCTTCCCGACCTGTCTTTTATGGAAAAATCCCCTTCTCCATTCATATTTGTTTTGTTGGACGGTGCCAGATCAGCTGAACCTCCTATGAGGTTTGGAAATATTTTGTCAAGTTTGTTAATGAGCTTTCCAGAAGCGGCCCTTGTTGCCATGACCTTGTCAAATTCCCAGAAATCTTTTTCAGTATCCAGGTCAACTGCTGCCTTTCCACTCAGCCATCTGTTCAGTTCCTCTGAAAGTTCAGGGTATTTCCTGTCATATTCAGCTTTCAATTTATCCCATGTATCCTTTTCAGCATCAAATTTCTCTATTTTTTCATCGAGGAAATCCCTTACCTCGTCAGGAACATAGAATTCCCTGTCGTAATTCCATCCGAGAAATTTTTTTGTAGCCTTCAAATTTTCTTCTCCCAGAGGCTCTCCGTGTGCTGAAGATTTACCCTGTTTTTCAGGACATCCGTATCCTATCTGAGTTTTCACTATTATTACACTTGGTTTGCTTGCTTCAGCTTTGGCTTCCTTTATAGCTGAATCTATCTTATCCACACTGGTTCCATCCTCAACCTTTAATGCCTGCCATCCACATGCTTCAAATTTTTTCGCAACATCTTCCGAAACCGCCAGATCTGTATCTCCTTCTATAGTTATATTGTTGCAGTCATATACAAGTATGAGCTTCCCGAGGCCCAGGTTTCCCGCAAGGGAAATTGCCTCCAATGCAACCCCTTCCATAAGACAGCCGTCACCAGTCAATACGAACGTATAATTGTCTATTATGTTAAATCCAGGTTTATTGAATTTGGCAGCCATAAACTGCTCTGCAACAGCCATTCCAACAGCATTTCCAACTCCCTGTCCCAGAGGTCCAGTAGTAGTCTCAACACCTACTGTATGACCATGCTCCGGATGTCCTGGTGTCTTGCTGTTCCACTGGCGAAAACCTTTTAAATCATCTATTGTCAAGCCATAGTCAAACAGATGCAGCAGTGAATACAACATTGCCGAAGCATGCCCTGCCGAAAGTACGAATCTATCTCTGCCAATCCAATTGGGGTCCTTTGGATCATGTTTCATGTTTCTGCCCCAGATTGCATATGCTTCCGGAGCCGCACCCATAGGAAACCCCGGATGACCCGAGTTTGCTTTTTGAACCATTTCCGCCGAAAGTATTCTTATGTTATTAACCACTAGATCTTCTATGTTTTTCATATATACTTCACTCCTCACCTTATTGAAAGTCGAAACAGATCTCTTTTGATATGCCTATTATATTGTACAAAAGTTTTTCGTTATATTCAACTTGTTTGTCCTTCAATCCAGAAAACCTATTGCAATATTAAAAATATACAATTTACTATTTTCACAGCATATAAAATCAATTTGCAGTATAAAATTGCATTTTTAAAACCCTATGTCATATATTATAAAACCAGGGAGTATAATAATAGCCCACATTTTGAGTATACAGTATAGTCAAATTAAAATTTTTTAAATAATTATAAATCGACTATTACCGGGCAGCCTGTATCGTGTTCAATTTTTTGTTTTATCCACTGAATTTTTTCTTCTGATTCTGAATTTTTCAATTTCAAGGTTACAGTTGAATCAATCATGTTGAAGGATGGACTTTTTTTCAGCTCTATATTTTTAATACCGCAGAGCAGCTTTACCTCATTTATTATTTGATTCTGGTTTATGCCGTCTGATATTTTTATATTCCATCCCGTACTATCCTCAAGCCTTTCTATATATTTTTCATATTTTTTCCCTATCACAGGTGTTATAAAACTAAGTTCTATATATTTTCCGCTTTCATCCGACCTTATACTTTTCCTATAGGGTTTGAATTCCCTACTTTCAAATTCTCTGTCAATAAAATTCAACGCCTTGTTTTGTTCCATGGGACTGCAGCTTTTATCACTCTCTGTAGTTATCTTTTCACATATTGTTTCAACAGGAAATTTGAATATAAGCTGAAGCCCTGTATTTTTGGCAAACTCATCCACAACCTTTTTATCAACATGAAAATTGGAATTCAGATTTACCTCAACCCTGTTCTCATCCAGTCTGTAGGAAATCTTTCTTATATCGGCTCCATACAGCATCCTGCTTATAATATTTGAAGCTTCATTTATATTTACAGAACTGGAAATTTCAACATTCCATCCAACATCATTTTTAAATTTCTTTATGACATCATATATTCGTTTTTCAACAACAATCGGAAAATCAAAGTTCAAAACCACCTTCTTCTGCCCATAAATAAAACCTGCCTTTTTAAACTTGAAGCTTCCAAAGTATTTATCCACCAGATCATTCAGTTCATTTGGCTTCAATTCCCTTGGCCTCAAAAGCTCAGCAACCTCATGCTCTGGCTTTGCTTTAAACATAAACAGCCTTTTCACATCATTTTCAAAATAAATGGACTCCATCAGCTTCTGCTGAAAATTTGATATGACTTCCAGATCACTGCTCGAATTTTCCTCACCTGTCCAGATAAAAGCAAGTTCCTCTGCAGTAAAAAATTTTTGCCCATAGCTGCTGGCAACAAATCTCCAGAGTTTTTCCATATCCATCCTGCTTAAAGAACCTTCTTCTCCCATAATCTTTGCTATCTGTCTGCTCAGCTGCTTTCTGGGATTATTTACATTTATATGATAACTTTCCCCACACTTTGGGGAATATACCCTGGCTCTTGCTTCACAGGAAATTTCTTTTGAAAAGCTTTCAATTACCTTCTCATCTCCATGAACCATAAATATATTTCTCGGTGAAAGCATCTTTATCAGGGATTTTATTTCTTCTTTATCGCCATGGGCCGAAAGTCCTACTTTTTTTACACTGCATCTCACCGGTATCAGCTTCCCGTTCAATTCCAGTTTTTTATCTTCTTCCTCCAGAAGATTCAGAAGCTTTCTTCCTGGAGATTCTTCATCCTGATAGCCGGTTATAACTATATACGAGCTTTCAAGTGGAGCCAGTTTTTCCGCATAATACTGGCTGAATCCCCCTGTAAGCATACCTGAACTTGAAATTATGACACAGCTCTCCCTGCCTTCTATTATTTTTTCCCTTGTATCTCTATTTTCCACCGGAATTATATTGCCATCATAGAAGGGCTCTATCCCCCTGAAAATTTTTTTGCCCAGTGAATTCTTAAGATAAACGGGATTTAATTTATAAACCCGATTTATATCTCTTATCATTCCATCTACATATACCTTTACACCTTTAATCAGGCCTTTATTCATGGCCCTTTTTATTATGAGTATGATCTCCTGTGCTCTTCCAAGTGCAAAGGCCGGAATAAGCATTTTGCCGCCTTTCACAATACATTCATTCACTATGTCTACAAGTTTTTCCTCTTCCACTTCTCTGTTTGAATGAAGTTTGTCGCCATATGTAGTTTCAAAAATTCCTATGTCCGGTCTGAGCTTCGGCAGCTTCAGCCCATCTACGGTTCTCTGTGAAAATATTGAGAAATCTCCCGAATAGAGCACTGTTCCCTCAGGTGATTTTAAATATATGCATGAAGCACCTGCTATATGCCCTGCTGCATAAAAGCACAGCTTTATATGTTCGAATATAGAAAATTCCACCATGTAGTTTATCGGGAACACCCTGTTCAGCATGGACTTTACATCTTTCTCCGCATACAGCGGAATCTCCATTTCCCTGTTGTTCATTATTTTCAAGCTGTCATAAAGCAAGACCTTCATAAGGTCCTTTGTCATTAAATTTGCATATATCCTGGCCATAGGATATTCCTTGCTTATTATCGGAAGACATCCTATGTGATCCATGTGTGCATGGCTTATAATTATTGCATCTACTCCACCACTTTCCTGGATGATTTTAAAGTCGGGAATTGGATCCTTTGAAGAACTCTGCCTTATTCCACAATCAAGAAGTATATTCTTGTTTGATATATTCAACAGTATACAGCTTCCCCCAACTTCACGGGCTCCTCCCAAAAACGAAATTTTCACCTATACCACCTACCAGTTGTTAAAATAATTTCAGCTTATTGAAACATTATAACATAATATAATGTCATGACCAGCAATTACAAGGAATATCTACATATTCACAGAAATATAGACTTAATCAGCGGTAGACATGCATTTTATCCTTTGATTTCACAAATATTTTAAACTATAATAACTTATATATAAATAAAAGTAAAGATGGAAAGAAGTAATTTAGTACGCTGCGAAGAGAGACGGTGTTTGGTGCAAACTGTCTGGCCTGCTTTATGAAATACATTCCTGAACTGCAGGCTGAATCATGTGATTATGTAGGCTGTGCCGGCTGACTCCCGTTAATAGTAAGAGAAAAACAATAGTGTTTGTTTCCAAAGTAGGGTGGTACCACGATTATTTCGTCCCTTGAATCGGTACTTTTTTTATTTCAATTTTTATTGTTTAACTAGGGTGGTACCACGACTTTTCGTCCCTTGATCGGGGACTTTTTTTATGTCTTTTTTTAATTATTTTTGAAAGGTGAGAAACAAAATAGGAGGGAATTATAAAATGAACATATCTTTAATAATAATTATCATCTACATATTAATGCTTTTCATAATAAGCTTCTTTGCAAGAAAAAGAGCTGTAAAAGGAGGAGAAAGCTATACACTGGCCGGGCGTCAGCTTACAACACCTCTCGTAACCTGTTCCCTTATAGGTCTTGCCATTGGTGGCGCATCTACAATAGGGGTGGCTGAACAGGCCTATGATATCGGATTGTCTGCAGGGTGGTATAATGTGGCCTGGGGCTTTGCAGCAATAGTAATGGGGCTTGGAATTGCCGGCAAGTATCGTGAATTCAACGTGTCTACAGTACCTGAACTCTTTGGGAAATTTTATGATGAAAAGGGCAGACTTATCTGTGTAATATGCCAGATAATTATTCTGACTGTAGTCGTATCACTCCAGTACATAGCAGGAGGTGCAATTCTTTCTTCTCTACTTCCTGGAATATTTACCATTAAAACCGGTATGCTCGTAAGTGCATGTGTTTTCATAGGGATAACCTTCATAGGGGGAATGTGGTCTTCCGGATTATGCAACCTGTTCAACGTGCCTTTGAAATATACAGGTATTATCATATGTACCCTGCTTGCCATCGCTTCAGGAGGAGGCCTCGAGAACATAAAACTGCAGCTTCCGCAAAATGTACCTTATTTCAATCCCGTTCAGGGTACCGGAATGTGGATAATTATAAGCTGGTTCCTGATTATGGCAACCCAGGTCATGTCCATGCAAGGGCCTGTACAACTGGCATTTGCAGCCAAAAATCCAAAGGTGGCAAAAAGAGGCTTCATCATAGCCGGCTTTCTCATGATACCAATAGGCTTTTTATGCTCCATAATCGGAATGGCGGCTAAAACTACTTTTCCCGATGTAAGTGCCACCATGGCGCTCCCAAAAATGATATTGTCACTGAATCCTTTTGCAGCAGGGCTGACTCTTGCAGCCCTCTGGGCTGCAGATGTGTCTACAGCATGCAATCTGCTTCTGGGTGCATCCACATTATTTACAAATGACATCTACAAAAAATTCCTGAATCCTAAAATAAATAGTCACAGACTGATTGTAATGACCAAATTATTTGTTGTAGTTATAGGTATACTTACCTTTGTCATGGCCCTGTCCATGTCTGGCATATTAAAGACCATATCCCTTGGTCTCAGCCTTTGTACCGCTTTCACTCTTGTATTTCTGTTCACCGTGTTTGCCCCTGGATTCTGCAGAAAGAGTTCCGCATTTTTTACCACGCTGGCAGGTATAATAGTCCTGTTTCTATGGCAGCTGGTACCTTCTTTCAGGATATTCCCCCATGTAATATATATGGAGTGGATAGTATGTTTCATAACCTTTATGCTGATAGCAGTCATTGATAAAAACAAAATATCCATTTAATTTAAATAGGGCTGCCGCACTAAAAAATTAGTGCGGCAGCCCCAGACAGTATCATCTAAATTTAAGGCTGATATCAAATGCCTTAACAGAGTGGGTCAGACTGCCTATTGATATAATATCAACTCCTGCAGCTGCAATATCAGCCACATTTTTTTCACTTACATTTCCCGAAGCTTCCACCACAAATCTTCCATCAATTAATTCCACAGCCTTCTTCATAGTTTCTATGTCCATATTGTCAAGCATTATCACATCTGCCGCCGTAGAAAGTGCTTCTTTCAGTTGATCCAGATTCTCCACCTCGACTTCAATTTTGTGTGTAAAAGGCAGTTTCTCCTTCACTGTTTCAACTGCTTTTTTTATTGAACCTACCGCCTTTATATGATTATCCTTAATCATTACATAATCAGATAAACTCATTCTGTGGTTATATCCTCCCCCCACAGTTACCGAATATTTATCAAGCATTCTAAAGCCCGGGAGGGTTTTCCTCGTATCAACTATCCTGGTATCAAAATCCTTTACAAGATTCACCATGTTCCTTGTTGCCGTGGCAATACCGGACATCCTCTGCATTATATTGAGTGCGGTTCTCTCCCCTTTCAATATGGACTTTGAACTTCCACCTATATTTGCCAGTATATCCCCATACCCTGCAGAATCACCATCTTCTTTTTCAATTTGAAATTCTATATTTCCATCCACAATATGAAATACTCTCTCTGCCGCATGAATCCCTGAAATAATACCGTTGTCCTTGGAAATAATTCTGGCTTCTGAAATTTCATTCCCGCCAAATAGGCTGTCTGTAGTAATGTCACCATAATCTATGTCCTCAACCAGGGCTCTTTTTATAAATTCATCCAATATTAAATAATTCAATTGATACCACCCCAACTTTTGGAAACCGGATTTTTGCAATATTCTTCCACATAATTGCTGCCTATGGAAGTCCTGCTTTCAATGGCAGATAAAATAACACACCGTGACACCTGACACATATTATAAAGCTCAATATAATTTTTCATATCCGTACATACTGCATTTTCAATTTTATCCATGATACTGTTCACAGTTGAAAGCGCCTGTTCAAGACTGTCAAGCTTTCTCACTATGCCTGCATTTTCATCCATACAATACTTTACCTTCTTTTTAAGAAGTATAATTTCATTCCTGTCTATTTCCTGTGATCTATTTTTTACTTTCTTCTCTGCTGCATCAGCATGAAAATTATTGCTCTTTTCATCTTTGTCAGTGTCCATTTTATTTGAAATATCCTCTGCTGCCCTTTTACCGAATACAAGTGCTTCCATAAGAGAATTGCTTGCAAGTCTGTTTGCGCCATGCACGCCTGTACATGAACATTCTCCAACGGCATAGAGATTTTTAATATTTGTCCTGCTGTACAAGTCTACTTTTATACCGCCCATGAAATAATGCTGTGCCGGGGTTACGGGGACATAATCTTTATCCATTTCTATTCCCCTGCTCATGCATTTTGAATATATAGTATTAAACCTGTTTTCGAGAAAATCTCTGTCATACAGTGTGGCATCCAGATAAATGTAATCCGAATTGTACCTTTTCATCTGGTCCTCTATCGCCCTGGCTACTATATCCCTCGGTGCCAGTTCCTTTCTTCTGTCATAACGATCCATAAATCTTTCTTTGCATGCATTTCTGAGAACCGCACCTTCTCCCCTGACTGCCTCTGATATTAAAAACAACCTGTCTCCCGTATTACGGGAATACAATGCAGTTGGATGGAATTGCACATACTGCATATTGTCCAAATCCACCCCTGCCCTAAGTGCCATTGCTATTCCATCTCCCGTAAGCACATCCACATTGGTGGTTTTTGAAAATATCTGTCCTATTCCACCGGATGCCATGACACAAATTCCTGCCCGGAAATAGATAAACCTGTTTTTCCAGAATGCAGTGAGCCCTGTAAATTTTTTCTCATCCGTTACAATATCCACGGCAAGTATATCAGTTATGACCTTTATATTTGGAGCATCCTCAACTCTTTTAATGAGTACATCCATTATCCCCTTACCTGTAGCATCACCGTTGACATGAAGTATTCTTGGAATGGAATGATTCCCTTCAAGAGATCTATAATATTTCCCACTGCTGTCCCTGTCGAACTCCACTCCAATCCCCAACAGCTTGTCTATGGCATCTTCGGATTCGTTCACAAGTACATTCACAGCTTCCTTATCATTTATGTAGCAGCCTGCATCGAGGGTATCTTCTACGTGAAGCTTTCTGTCATCATCTTCTATACTGGCCGCAATCCCTCCCTGTGCCAGACAGGAATCCGAATCAAATAAATCTTTTTTGCTTAGAACTGCTATTTTAAAATTTTCTGGAAGCATAAGCGCCGTATAGAGCCCGGATATTCCAGCTCCTATTATAATTATGTCATAATACTGCTCACTGGTTATGGGAGCACCACTGCAATGAGCCATATATCTTTTCAATTTACATCACCTTCCAAACTTTATAGTGTTTATTTTACGGATAGCATCCTGTCAAGGGAGCTCAATGCCTTTGTACTTACATCTTCGGGGACAATGACTTCATTATCCATATTCATCAGTGACCTGTAAACGTCATAAAGGGATGTCATCTTCATATTCTCGCATACAAGTCTTTTGCTGAGCAGATAAAATTTTTTCTGCGGGCTGTCATTCTGCATCTTGTGCAGTACTCCTATTTCCGTTCCTATAATAAACTCCTGGCACTTTGAGTTTTGGGCATAGTCTATTATCTGTGAAGTACTCCCCACGAAGTCGGCATCTGCCCTTATCTCTTCACTAACCTCGGGATGAACCAGCATCTCGGCCTCCGGGTGTTCTCTTTTTATATTGAAAACATCCTCCATTGTTATTCTTACATGGGTAATGCAATTGCCCAGCCATGGTATTATCTTTTTATTTTCCACCTTTTCCGCCACATATGAAGCCAGATTTTGATCCGGTACAAAAATTACCTGCTCTGAATCAATGCTGTCAACAACCTTTACTGCATTTGAAGAGGTGCAGCATATATCACTGGCAGCCTTTACCTCCGCTGAGGAATTTATATAGCATACCACCTTTGCATCGGGATAATTTTTTTTCTCCCTCTCAAGTTGTTTCTCATCTATAGAATCTGCCAGTGGACAGCCTGCATTGGCTGCTGGCAGAAGTACGATCTTATCCGGGGATAAAATTTTTGCGCTTTCCGCCATAAACCTTACACCGCAGAACACTATCACCTTGTTATCCAGATCTGCAGCCGCCCTGCTGAGCGCAAAAGAATCTCCGACTATATCCGCTATATCCTGTACATCAGGTATCTGATAATTATGTGCCAATATACAGGCGTCCCTTTCAGCTTTCAATCTATTTATCTCTTCAATCAACAATGATTTATCCATCTCCACACTCCTAAAACATTATTATATGTATATACACTAGTATATACTCTTTTTCTTTTTTTAACAATAGAAAAGGTATCGTCCACATTCATCAGGACAATACCCATTCAGCTTATTTGGCGGGGAAAAGATATAGAAGTATGCAGAGAAAATGACATATACTGCCGCCCATTACGAACAAGTGCCATATGGCATGATTGTACGGTATCCTGTCAATCAAATAGAGCACCGCTCCTGCAGTATATATAATGCCCCCTGCAAAAAGCAGCACTATTCCTGCAGTTGGCAGGAGCATCATGAGCCTTTTCATGGCAAATATTATTATCCATCCCATTCCAATATATATCAGAGTAGAAATCACATTGAACCTTCCTATCCAGAAAACCTTCATTATTATTCCCGCGATAGCAAGTGTCCACACTATACCGAATATGATCCATCCAACTGTAGGCCTCAATACCGTCAGTGTAAATGGTGTATAAGTACCTGCTATCAGCAGATAGATCGATGCATGGTCAAATATTCTAAACAGTTTCTTTACCTTCATGTTTGTTATACTGTGATATAATGTGGATTCCAAGTATAGTAAAAGAAGAGAAATACCGTATATGGTATAACTCAGTACATACCATTTGTCTCCTTTATTCTCTGCAAATACGATCAGAAGTACAAGTGCGGCTACCGACAGACCTGCACCTATTCCGTGCGTTACTGCATTGGCAACTTCTTCTCCTCGTGTGTAGAATTTCAAATCCCCTTCCAAATAAATCACTTCCCAAAATTTATTATTATATTACCACATATAGTTATCATAACTATATGTGGTAATATAATAATATCACAATACAAATTTATATTCAATACATTTATATTGTGATATTATTAATTATAAAATATACAGCATACAAAGAATTTATTGTATAATGGATACAAATAGGAGGATGATCTTTACAAATGCTCAAGCAAAGCCTTACAAATGAATTGATAAAAAAGTTTATGGACTATTTGAATAATATAGAAGCAGAGAAAAATGATGAAGACTATGAAGCTGCTGTTAAATTAATAGGCGATGCCTTCAAGGACGTATTCCGACTTGGCCTTGAATTCTTCAATTCCTTTACTACGGAAAATATTATAGACATGGCAAGCAGTAACAGAAGACAGAATACGGACAGATGCATAATGATTGCAAAACTTCTGGAGGAGGAGGGGTTTATACTTGAAAAACAGGGCAGGCTGAATGATGCCTTCTACATAAACCAGAAATCTCTGGATGTATTCCTCGATGCGTATATGAACAGAAGTGAACACTGCGACCTGGAAGAATACTTCAAGGATATACAGCCTTTAATAGATAATGTTTTTCAATATAAGCTTCCTACTGTTTTAGAAGAAAAAATCAGAAACTACTACACGGAAACAAACAGATATGACAAGGCAGAAGATGTAATTTACTATATACTGGAAGAAGCCAAATACAGTAGAAGCTGTATAGAAGAAGCACTTAAATTTTATAATGACCTATTGTCAAAAGAAGATTCTGATTTAACAAAGGGAGGACTTTCAAAAGAGGAAATTCAAGAATCGATAAAAGGACTCCAGTCCAGACTGTAACTACAAATTTCCAGGGTTCATACGTCCATTGAATCCTGGAAATTCTTTAGCAGTATCAATTTGTAATTTCTTCCTGTTTTTTATATACCTTGCCTTTAGCTGTAAGTGAAAAGTAGGAACCTATCAAAATAAGCACTATTCCTGCAACGGTATTAAGTGGTATTTTTTCTCCAAGTATAATCAATGCAAGAATCGGTGCCAGGGCAGGTTTTATAAAGAATACCACTGAGGCTTTGGTTGCAGAAGTAGCATCCATTGCAAGAAAATAAAACATATACCCGAGTCCGGTTACTACAATTCCCAGAAATATCAGCGGAATTATATTATCCCCGTTTATTCCTTCAAAAATAGGTATATTGGACATGAAATTCAAATTTCCATCAGGGTTTATCATGCTTCTAATTGCGGAAAGTTTGGATATCAATATAATTACAAGCATAATAACATCGCCAATTAAAAATGTAATGCAATTCAAGGCTATACTTCCATATTTCCCGGATCTCATTTTGCCGAGTACACTGTACATGGAAAAAGTAACTGCTGCCAGTATTGATAGTACTATTCCCTTCACATCACCACTTGTACCAAAAGGATTCAATATGAAAAAGATTCCCACAAGACTCAACAGTATAGATATAATGGTCCCCTTGTTCAATTCCTCTTTCAATACAATATATGCAAGCAGTACAGTAAACACAGGATTAGTACTGAATATTATTGCAACTGTAGATGCCGTTGTGTAAGTAATAGCCAGCTGAAAGAAGGACATGCTTACTACGACACAGAGAAATCCCGCTACCAGGAAATAATAAAGATCATCTTTTTTCAGTTTTATACCCCTGGCCTTTATAGCTTTGACTGCCGATGGAAGTAATATCAGTCCGCCTATGGCAAATCTCAAAAAATTCAGTTGGATCGGATTCAAGCCCACAGCCAACTTTCCTGTTATCTCCATGGTACTGAATATTACTGCAGTTAGAATAATATATGCATAACCCATCTATAACCATCTCCCTTGAAATTGATATGGGTTCACATGGAATAAAATCGCAGCAAAACAAACCCCGCCATGCCGTAAGCCCAAGTTATTTGAACCCGCTTTCAAGCAGGTGGGTACCGCCTTTTTGCTTCCTGTTCCTGATATTCACCAGGTATCATTTCACAAAAAGAGTCAAGTTCCCTTTCTAGATATGTTCGGTCAATATGAACTCGAACCTACGTACACAGCAGGAATTGTCAGCTGTATATAAAATTATATTATCATTATACTACATATTTTCTTATTTTTCATCTATACGGACACCAAGATCCTTCAATTGTATTTCATCTACTATATTAGGTGCTTCCGTGAGAGGACAGAAGGCATTCTGGTTTTTAGGAAATGCAATGACATCTTTTATATTGTCCGTTCCAGCCAAAAACATTACCATTCTGTCAAATCCATATGCAAGTCCTCCATGTGGAGGCGGGCCGTATTTAAATGCCTGAAGCAGAAAACCAAATCTCTCCCAGGCAGATTTGTCTGTAAATCCCAGAACTTCAAACATCTTCTGCTGCAGTTCCGTATCGTGTATTCTTATACTTCCGCCTCCCATTTCCTCTCCATTCAGCACTATATCATAGGCCTTGGCCCTTACCCTGCCAGGATCAGTATCCAGATACTTTATATCCTCATCCATGGGCATGGTAAATGGATGGTGTTCCGCCTCATATCTCTTCTCATCCTCATTGTATGACAGAAGCGGGAACTCTGTTATCCATACAAATCTGAATTCATTGTTTCCCTCAAGTATTCCGGTCTGCTTTGCCATGTGGACTCTAAGTGCCCCAAGTCCCTGGAGTACCGTACTATTCCTGTCCGCAGCCACAAGTACCAGATCGCCTGTATCGACATTCATCCTGGAAAATATGGAATCTATAATCTCCTGGTTCAGGAATTTACTTATGGAAGATTTAACACCATCTTCCCTGTTTGCTATCCATACAAGTCCTTTTAATCCATAGTCCTTTACAAATTCAACAAGCTTATCTATCTGCTTTCTTCCCATGGAAACACAATTTTCTACTTTGATGGCCCTTACAGAACCTCCTGATTCAATTGCACTTTTAAATACCATGAAATCCATGTTTCGAACTTCATCAGTTATATCATTTATCTCCATTCCAAACCTCAGATCAGGTTTGTCACTTCCATACTTGTTCATTGCAGTTTCATAGGTCATTCTTTCAATAGGAAGTTTTACATCCACTCCTGCAATTTCCCTGAATATCTTCTTTATGAGCCTTTCATTCAACTCAATTATATCCTCTTCCTCCACAAATGAGAGTTCCATATCCACCTGTGTAAATTCAGGCTGTCTGTTTGCCCTCAGATCCTCATCTCTAAAGCACTTTGCAATCTGAAAGTACCTGTCGTATCCAGACACCATGAGAAGCTGCTTGAAAAGCTGTGGTGATTGTGGAAGGGCATAGAACTTTCCCGGATAGTTTCTGCTTGGTACAAGATAGTCCCTTGCTCCCTCTGGAGTACTCTTTGTAAGTACGGGGGTCTCTATTTCCAGAAATCCTTCCTCATCCATGAAATCTCTTATTACCTTTGCTGTCCTGTGCCTTATTTTGAATATTTTCTGCATGTCAGGCCTTCTCAGGTCAAGGTATCTGTATTTCAGCCTTATGCTTTCTGCCGCATCCAGATCTTCTTTTATATATATAGGCGGAGTTTCAGATTTGGAGAATATCTTTATGTATTCACCTTCCAGTTCCACCATTCCAGTAGGTATTTCCCTGTTTACCGATTCTCTTTTGACCAGAGTACCCTTGATTGCAATACAGTATTCGGATTTTACAGTATCCGCCTTTTCAAATGCCTCATTATTTATTTTCTCTCCAAAAACAGCCTGGATTATACCGGTTCTGTCTCTTAAATCTATAAATATAAGTCCGCCAAGGTTTCTCTTCCTTTGAACCCATCCCATTACAGTGAATTCATTTCCTATGTTTTCTTCCCTGAGAACACCGCACATAGAGGTTCTTTTCAAACCTTCTAAAGATTCTCCCATTTATACTCAACTCCTGTTATACATATTATTGAATTATGCTGACTATTTCATCAAAATCATCCAGCTTCAACTCGTATTGCTGTCCATCATCCATTCTCTTGAATTTTGCAATACCGGATTTAATCTCATCTTCTCCTATTATAACTGTAAATCGTGCATCTATTTTATTTGCATATTTCATTTCAGCCTTCACTTTTCTATTCATATGGTCGCATTCACATCTCAGATTGTTTTCTCTCAATAGATTTGCCAGTTTGAGTGATTCCATCTTTGCAGTATCTCCAATAGAACCTATATATAAATCTATATAAGGCGATTTTGGTATTTCTATTCCATTTTCCTCAAGGGTAAGAAGCGTCCTCTCTATTCCCATTCCGAAACCCATTGCAGGTATAGACGGCCCCCCTACTTCTTCTATAAGATAGTCATACCTTCCTCCGGCACATATGGTCATGTCATTGTTTATTATTTCAAACACGGTCTTGGTATAGTAGTCAAGTCCTCTTACAATATGCGGGTCTACTTTGAATTCTATGCCGAGTGCCTTCAAGTACTTTTTAAGGCCTTCAAAATGTTCCCTGCATTCATCACATATGTAGTCGAGTATACTGGGTGCATTTTTTACAACTTCTTTTTTCCCGTCTATTTTACAATCCAGTATCCTCATTGGATTTTTATCAAATCGTGTCTTGCATGTATCACACAGTTCGTCATATCTCTCTGAAAGATACTTTTTAAGTGCAGTATTGTATTCTTTCCTGCACTTTGCACAGCCTATGCTGTTTATATTGAGTTCTATGTCATTCACACCCAACTCTTTATAAACTCTCATTGCTATGCTTATGACTTCAGCATCAATGGAAGGTCCTTCTGCTCCAAATGCCTCTATCCCGAATTGATGATGTTCCCTCAGTCTTCCATTCTGGACATTTTCATATCGAAATGCCGGGGTGAAGTAGAATAATTTTGTAGGTTGGGCTTCATTATAAAGATTTCCCTGAACAAACGCCCTTACAGCAGGAGATGTTCCCTCAGGTTTCAGTGTGATGCTTCTATTGCCCCTGTCCTCAAAAGTATACATCTCCTTCTGTACAACATCCGTAGTTTCCCCCACACCTCTCTGAAACAATTCAGTGTATTCAAATGCAGGGGTTCTTATTTCCCTGTGTCCATAAGATGCCGCTATACTGCGGAACTTGTTCTCTAAATATTGCCATTTATATATTTCACTAGGCAGTACGTCTTTAGTACCTTTAGGTGACTGAATAGCCATGAATATTTACTTCCTCTCTGTTTAATTTCTTTGTATCAATAACCATTATATATTTGCCCTGTTCATTTTTCAATTAATCCTTCCATGCACAGCTTTACTATAGAAAAGGGTTGGAATTTCTCTCTCTGCCTATGGAACTTTCCCCCTCATGTCCTGGCAGTACAACCGTATTGTCAGGCAAAATCATCAGCCTATTCTTTATACTATCTATCAGGGTATCAAAATCTCCGCCTTCCATGTCAGTTCTGCCTATACTGCCGGAAAACAGTGTGTCTCCCGTAAATACTACATTATCTACAAGAAAGCACACGCCGCCGGGTGAATGCCCCGGTGTGTATATAACTTTTATTTCAAGACCTCCAAAGGTCAGTTTATCCCCGTCTTTCAGGAATTCGTCAACACTGTCATGCACATTCCCATACATGAAAGTTCCACGCTTCATCATATTGTAATCTTCTTTATTGCAATAAATTGGTGCATTGAAAGAATTCTTTATATCCAGGGCGGCACCAGTATGGTCTGCATGCCCATGGGTCAGAAGTATAAATTTCACTTTGCCGGCATTCATGGCTTTCAAGGCATTTTTTATAACCTCGGAGTCTCCGCCGGGATCGATCACTGCACACTCATTTGAATTTTCATCTAAAACTATATAACAATTGGCCGCATACATTCCAACTGACATTCTCTGTATCTTCATACACATACCTCCTCCATCTACAACTTGTTCTAAAAAATTTTTTTGCTGTCCAAAAGAATGGTGACAGGGCCATCATTCTCTATATGTACCATCATATCTGCACCAAATTTTCCAGTTTCAACTTTTTTTACTACTGACCTGCACTCTTCTATAAATTTATTATACAATTTCTCAGATTCTCGGCCTGAAAGGGCTTCTATGAAACTCGGTCTTCTCCCTTTTCTGCAATCACCATAAAGTGTAAATTGTGAGATCAAAAGAAGATCTCCGCCGATATCCATAAGTGATCTATTCAATTTTCCTCCGTCATCCTCAAATATTCTCAAATTTACTATTTTGTCTCTCAGGTATGTTACATCTGAAATATCATCATCTCTGGATATACCTAAAAGCACGTTGAGTCCTCTTCCAATTTCGCCAATTATCTTATTGTCCACTTCTACTCTTGACTCTTTGACTCTTTGAACTACCGCACGCATACTACCACCTCTAACTATTTGTTCTATATACTTCCAATACGCCTTTCATCTTCCTGAATTTTTTCATGATATCCCTAATATCTTTTACATCCGTGATTTTGAGCTTTATTTTTATAAGAGCTATACCATTTTTCACTGGCTTGGCATCCACCGCATACAGTGAAGTATTGCTGTCACCGATAATTTCTATGGATTCATTCAAAAGTCTTGGTCTATCTTCACTTTTAATCTGTATTTCCGTAATGTATTCTTCACCCTTAGGTTTTCCCCAGCTTACCTCTACGACCTTATTTTCCTTGTTTCTCAATAGATAATCTATATTTTTACAGTCACTTCTATGAATGGATACTCCTCTACCTTTCGTTATATACCCTACTATTGCATCTCCCGGTACTGGATTGCAGCACTTTGCAAATCTTACAAGTACGTTGCTCTCACCCTTTACTATTACTCCAGGGGATTTTTTCTTTGCCCTTGCAGACTTGTTATCTGATTTCTTGAGTTGATCCTGTATGGCTCTCCAATCGGTTATATTCTTTTTCAACATGGAATCATGAATTTCCTTAAATCTCGATACTACAGTATTTAAATTCAAGGCCCCTATGCCAACTGCTGCATACAGCTCATCCATGGAACCCATATTGTACTTCTTCAATACAATATTTACAGCTTCACCTTTGGCTATTTCTCCAAAATTACAGCCCTGCTTTTTAGTCTCTCTCTCAAGAAACTCTTTTCCCTTAAGTATATTTTCTTCCTTCTTGGCCTTTTTATACCAGGATTTTATCTTGCTCTTTGCCTGATTGCTCTTTACTACATTAAGCCAGTCTATACTTGGCCCTTTTGGAGTACTTGACACCAGTATTTCAACTATCTCTCCAGTCTTCAATTTATAATCCAAGGGGACCATCTTGCCGTTTACCTTTGCTCCTGTACAGCTGTTTCCTATATCAGTATGTATTTTATATGCAAAATCTATGGGGGTTGCTCCATATGGAAGATTTATAACTATACCCTTGGGGGTAAATACAAATACCTCATCTGAGAACAGATCTATTTTAAATCCCTCTATAAATTCTTCTGCATCCGAGGTTTCAGTCTGCCACTCCAGCATCTCCCTGATCCATGTAAGTTTTTTATCTATGCTGTCCTCTTCATTTACACCTTCTTTATATTTCCAGTGTGCAGCTATACCATATTCGGCAGTTTTATGCATTTCAAAGGTTCTTATCTGGATTTCAAACGGTTTCCCCTGTGGCCCGATTACCGTTGAATGAAGCGACTGATACATGTTAGGCTTCGGCATTGCTATATAGTCCTTGAATCTTCCCGGTATTGGTTTATACATGGTATGTGCTATTCCAAGCACTGCATAGCAGTCCTTTACTGTATTTACAAGAACCCTGACCGCCGTCAGATCAAATATTTGATCTATGGTCTTGTTCTTATTGACCATCTTTCTATATATACTGTAAAAGTGCTTTGGTCTCCCTTCTATGTCTGAAGCTATACCGGCATCATTGAGACTGTTCTTCAATTCGCCTATTATCTGTTCTATGTATCTTTCTCTCTCTGCTCTCTTTTCAGAGATCTTCCTTACTATGAAATAATATTCATTTGGATTTATGTATCTAAGTGCAAGATCTTCCAGCTCCCATTTCACCTTCGACATTCCAAGCCTGTGAGCCAATGGTGCATATATGTTTAAAGTTTCCTTTGATTTTTCCTTCTGCTTTTCAACCGGCATATATTTCAAGGTTCTCATATTATGAAGTCTGTCCGCCAGCTTTATGAGTATGACCCTTATATCTTTTGCCATGGCAAGAAGCATTTTTCTCACATTGTCTGCCTGCTGCTCCTCCCTTGTCTTGTACTCCAGCTGCCCAAGTTTGGTTACCCCTTCCACCAGGTTTGCCACTTCGCCGCTGAACTCCCTTGTTATATCATCATGGTCAAAATCCGTATCTTCTATCACATCATGTAGAAGTCCAGCAACTATAGTACCTGTATCCATTCCCATGTCGGCAAGTATACAGGCTACTTCTATGGGATGAGTTATGTATGGAGCCCCGGATTCTCTTTTCTGTTTTTTATGAGCCTTGTCTGCAAAATAATATGCTTTTCTCACCATTTCCTTGTTTATATTGCTGCAATTTTTATCTATTTTCTCCATTAATTTTCCCAGCATACTCATACTCCCTAAAATCAATGGCTGGTTTATCGAACCAGCCATTATTTTTTACTAATATTATATTATATACGGAATAAACTTTCAATTTAAACTTATATCCAATAAATTATATATTATACTTGACCAGTGAGAAAGCATCATATTGTTCAAGTCGTTCTCTTCCCCCCAGATCTGTCAGTTCTATGACAAAATCAATGGATACTATCTCTCCTCCAAGTTTTTCCACCAACCTTGCAACGGAAGCCATAGTTCCTCCCGTTGCAAGCAGATCATCTACCAGTGCAACTCTCTGTCCTGGAGAAATTGCATCTTTATGCATTTCCAATTCATCACTTCCGTATTCCAGATCATAGGTTGTCTTTACTGTCTCACAGGGAAGTTTGCCGACCTTCCTTACAGGTACAAAACCAGCTCCTATGGCATATGCTATTGGAGCTCCAAACAAAAAACCTCTTGCCTCCGGTCCCACAATTATGTCAATATTTTTGCTTTTTAAATGCTCTGCTATTTTATCCACGCTGCATTTAAAGGCTTTTTTATCTTTAAGAATTGTAGTAACATCTTTAAAACTTATACCCGCCTTTGGAAATCCATCTATTACCCTTATCTTATCCTTCAAGTCCACTAATCCATACCCCCTAAAGCCCATTTTATAAAATTCATTATATTATAATATCACAACCGCCAAAAAATTACTATTCCAAGATCTCATTTTTCAAGTATTTGGCTATTTGCTCTGCCCTATCCATGTTTTCAGTTGTAAAAAGTTCTACAGCTATTCTCGCATTGTCTATATATCTGTTGCTCTTATTTGCCGAGGGAGTCATGCTATTTGAAAGTTTGAATATGCTCTCTCTGTTTATCTTTTTTATATTGTGGACCTTCAGCAGAGCTTTAAATCCATAATTATTTGTATACATTAGTTGATACACTCCCTGATCCACCATTTCCCTATTTTCTCCAGACACATGAATTCCCTTGGAAAGCGTTCCCAGCACAACCAAATCGAGGTATTTATTTATACAGGTCATCTGATAATACATTGATATGGCCTGTGAAAGTTTGAAGGCCATCCCTACTGCCGTCAGATCCTTAAATGGATATTCACAGTACTTTTGATTTGGATTTATAATAATAGCTTCAGGTAAAACATCGGAACAGCAGTGATAATCCGTTATTATCACATCTATACCGAGTCTCCTGCACAATTCAACCTGTGATATGGACTTGCTTCCGCATCCAGTTGTTATCATAAGTTCTGCACCCAAAAATTTTATATGATTCCTTATTATTCTAGAATTTATATTAAACTTGTCATTCATATCATCAGAGATGAAATACTCCACATCTGCATTCAGATATTTCAATACAAGAAACAGCAGCGACACAGCCGTTACCCCGTCCAGATCGCAGTTTCCATATACAACAATCTTTTCTCTGTCATTTACCGCTTTAATTATTCTCTTTAAAGCCTTACCCATATTCCTTAAAAGGAAGGGATCTTCCAAACCCAAAAAATTGAAACTATTAGTATTATATTGTCGTATCTCCATAATAAAATCCTCCAAATTTATCAAAAGCAACTCTATTATAAATTATATTGCTGGTTTTTACAAATACAGTATGGGCAGATCTGGTACAATAAAAAAATCCAGAGTTTCAATATACTCTGGATCTTTTATTCTAACATATGAAAAGATATTTTAACAGCTAATTTGCTTTGTCGACAGCAGTTTTCAATTTTTTTCTTTTAGTCATGTACCTTTTTATAAGTACCCAGCATGGACTTGCTATGCATATGGAAGAATAGCATCCTGAAACAATTCCAACAAGTATAGGTTCTGAAAAATTTCTAACCGAAGGTACGAGTATATAGACAGAAGTCAGGGTTATAATAACTGTAACAACTGTATTTATTGATCTGGCAAGAGTCTGTGTCACACTTGCATCGGCTATAAGCTCCGGATCTTCTCTTCTCATGTAATTGTGATTTTCCCTTATTCTATCGAAAACTACTATGGTATCATGCACAGAATAACCTATAACTGTAAGTGCCGCTGCTATAAAGCTGGAATCTATGGATACCCTTGCAACTGCATAAACGGAAAGCATTATGAGTATGTTGTGGATAAGCCCTATAATGGCTGCCATTCCATAGCTGAATTCAAATCTTATTGCTATATATATGAACATTGCCGCAATGGCTATAATTACTGCCTTAATGGCATTTATCCTGGCTTCCTTTCCTATGGACGCTCCTATATTCTCCTGATTTGTAAGTGTACTTTTAGGATACTCCTTCTTTATACTCTTTATTATACTGCTTACATCATCATTGCTGAGATTGGAACTTTTTATAGATATGGATTTGCTGTTCACCTTGTTTGACTGAAAATCATTTGAATACTTCTGAATTATCTTATCCACATCATGTTTGTTGAAATCTTTGCCCAAATTTATCTCAACTACAGTACCACCTTTAAAATCCAATCCATACTCCAATCCTTTTGTAGCCATGGTGAAAATTCCTATTGCAATTACTATAAGGGATATTGTGAACCATATTTTTCTTTTTTCTATAATCCTGTATATGTTATTCATATTATTTTGCTATCCCCCTTCTAAAGTCATGAACGCCAAATGTTCCAATTGTAGCCTTATGACTAAACAAGCCTATGTCCGCTACCAACTTCATAAGAGTTCTTGTAACTGTTATAGCTGTAAACATACTGAGTACAACACCTATTATGAGTGTAAGGGCAAAACCTTTTACAGCTCCCGTTCCTATACTGTAAAGTACCATTCCTGATATAATCGACGTTATATTTGAATCAAGAATTGAAGTCATGGCCCTTTTGAACCCGATATTTATAGACGCCTTTATTGATTTCCCGCTTTTAAGTTCTTCCTTTGTCCTCTCAAATATAAGTATGTTTGCATCCACCGCCATACCTACGGTAAGCAGAAATGCTGCTATACCTGAAAGTGTCAGGGTCACATTTACATTCACAAATGCAGCCAGAACTATATATATGTACAATGTCAAAGCTATATCGGCAATCAGTCCCGGAAGCCTGTAATATAATATCATGAATATCATTACAAGTCCTATTCCAATTTTACCTGCCAGTATACTAAGTGGAAGCGCATTTGCACCCAGGGATGCACCTATAGTTGTAACCTGCACCGGCTTTACAGTAACCGGAAGAGCTCCCGACTTTATGAGGTTTGCTTTTCTTTGAGCCTCTTCAAGTGTCTGACTTCCGCTTATTTCAGCTTTACCATCAGTTATATGTGCATCAACCGTTGGATCTGTAAGAAGTTCATCATCTAAATATATCGATATTTTTTTACCCATATATTTTTTCGTTGCATCTGCAAATTTTTTTGTACCATTATCACTTAATTCAAGACTTATTGATGGTTGATTAGTCTGTTGATTTATATATGCGCTTGCATCCTTCACATCTTTTCCTGTCAATATGGTGCTCTTGTCCGGTCCCTCAAACTTAAGTTCACCTGTCTTTGCAACACCATCCACTACTTCCTTGGCGTCAAACTTTCCAGGTATCTCAATCCTTATCCTGTTATTGCCCTCTTTTGTTACTACCGTTTCACTTACACCCAGTTTATTTACCCTCAAAGACAGTAAATCCACTGTTCTATCCACTGTTTTCTGATCTACATTCTTGGACTGAATTTCTTCCAGAACAGAAATACCTCCCTGAAGATCAAGGCCCTTATTTATTACTTCACCAAAGGGTTTAATCCTATAACTTCCCAAATTAACTCCATATGCACCTGAATATGCCAAAAATCCTATTAAAACAAGACATAATAGCAAAATTATGCTGCTTCTTATCCTAGTGCTTTTCTTTGCCCTAGATTTCATCTTTATCCTCCTTCGTATATAAACACCTGCTTCTAATTTCACGTATATACATTAGCAATTATATTACTTAAAAAATTAGCCGTCAATATGTTTTAATTTTCCATGGTGCTGGACTTAAGTGCAATAGCACATTCAATTCTTTTCTTCTGCATTTTACATCCAAGTGAATAAGGTGTTCTTATATCGCCATTGAAGTTGTAATTGTTTGCCTGGCATCCTCCGCTGCAGTAGAACCTGGCCCAGCACTTCATGCATTCCGGCTTGTTGTATATATGTGAATTTTTAAACTTCCCGCTTATAGATTCATTTATATTGTTAAAATTTTCTAAGTTTCCCATTTTGAAGTCCCTGTTTCCCACAAACTGGTGACATGGATATATATCCCCTTCCGGAGTTATTGCCACGTACTCATGTCCTGCACCGCATCCGGATATTCTCTTATATACACATGGCCCCCCGTTTAAATCTATGTTGAAATGATAAAACTTGAATGCCTGACCGTGTTTGTTTCTATAAAGCATTTCCTCATATAATTTATCATATTGCTCAAATATAGTTGGCAGATCCTCTTCACGAATTGAAAGTGGATTCTTTTCAGGAAGCACTACAGGTTCAACGGATATCTCATCGAATCCCTGATCTGCAAGGAACTTTATATCTTCAAAGAAATCAACATTTTCCCGTGTAAAAGTACCTCTTGCATAATATTGCTTGGACTTGTCTCTCATTTTTACCATCTTTTTTATCCTTGGCAGTATTGAGTCAAAAGACCCGCTTCCGTCAGCTCTTACCCTTACCCTGTCATTTACTTCCTTCCTTCCGTCTATGCTGAGGACAATATTACCCATGTTTTTATCGAGATACTCCATTATTTCATCATTAAGCAAAGTAGCATTTGTAGTCATCGTAAATCTTATATTTTTATTATGTACTTTTTCCTGTTCCTTTGCATATTCCACAATTTCCTTTATTGTTTCAAAAGCCATCAAGGGCTCGCCGCCAAATAAATCCACTTCTATATTCTTTCTTGGTCCTGATTTTTCTATAACAAAATCTATTGATCTTTTCCCAATTTCGGGAGACATGAGCTTTCTTTCACCCTTGTACTCTCCTTCATCTGCAAAACAGTATTTGCACCTTAAATTGCAGTCATGGGCAATATTTAGGCAAAGTGCCTTTATAAAAGAAGGTGTATTGTCATGTAGTGCTGCAGCATCTTCATATAGGTCTTCGGAATAAAGTACTTTATTTTTCACAAGAGACTGAATTTCATTATATGCCTCTGTGATATCTCCCTCTTTATATTTATTCCCAAGTGCCTCCATACTTTCATCCAGATTTTTCAATCTATCCTCATCCAGAATATCATATACTAGTTCATCTACAAGATGAACCGCCCCGGAGTTAACATCCACTACATAATAATTCCCACCTTGAACAAACTTATGAATATCAGCCAAAATTCTTTCCTCCTAAAATAATTTCTTCTTATTGTATAATTATATAGACTTAAGGCAGTAACATCTGTTACTGCCTTAAGTCTATGCTAGTTTTCACATGCTAAATTGGCAACTGTACAGGAAGTCTTGCATGCTGACTGGCATGAATTGGCACATTCCTTACAGCCTGGTTTTTTCAAGCTGTCCTTTATATTGGTATTATTTAAAGTTTTTATATGTTTCATTTATTTCCCCCATTTCTAAAGATTTCTGTTTGATTATAACATAAATCATAATCAAAATAAAGTTTGCAGCCAGGGCAGAACTACATGTTTACTCCTATCATACCAGATATGCTTCCAACTAAAAGTGCGAGTACAAATCTTTTTATACCATCGTATCCAATAACAGCAGAATTTCCTGAAATTACAGAAACTACATAAAGTATAAGTACATATAAAAGTGCAACTACTATTCCTATAAACCACCCTTTTTTTCTTATTTTCTGTGAGGCATATATTGCTCCATACATTATACTCAAAATAGTGGTGACAATATAGAAAATAGAACTCATGTATTCATCTACCTCTACAAAAGTCATGATTACAGCAAATATCAACAACATAAGTACTGTAATTATAAAGCTTCTAAGCACACCTTCTGCAGCTGGAATATAATCATTGTATTTTTCCAAATTAAAACACCTCCCATCTAATAGTATCTATGTAGACAGAAGATGCTTTATTCCATAATTATTTATCTTCTTTTTGGGAAACTTCCTGACTATCTCTACTAGACAGGACACTCAGTATACCTGACTTGCTGAGTTTCAATTTAACTCTGTCAGGTCCTGTCTGGATTGTAATCTCTTTTTCCTGTATGTTGGTAACTTTTCCAATTATACCTCCCTTTGTAAGTATCTCGTCATTTACCTTAAGATTGCTAAGCATGGTATTATACTTTTTTCTTCTTTTACTTTCCGGTAAAAACATGAAAAGATAGCAAACTATAACCACAATTATAATTGGCCACAATGCTCCTAAACTTTGCACACATATACCTCCTTATAAATTTTTATTCCATTGTTCAAGCTTCTCTTTTTTATATTTTGGGAAATAATCCCCATCAATGGCATCTCTAATTTCTTTCATCAAATTGTTGTAAAAGTATAGATTATGTATTACACACAGCCTCATGGCAAGCATTTCCTTTGCCTTGAACAAATGTCTTATATATGCCCTCGTGTAATTTTTACACGTCGGGCAGCTGCAGCTGCTGTCAATGGGCATATCATCGAGCTGATATTTTGCATTTAAAAGATTCAACTCTCCCCGGCTGGTGAATACATGTGAGTGTCTTCCATTTCTTGACGGCATTACACAATCAAAAAAATCCACTCCTCTTTCCACTGCTTCAAGTATGTTCTCCGGTGTTCCAACACCCATAAGATATATCGGTTTATCCTGCGGCAGATTTGGTACAACGCACTCTATTATTCTGTACATTTCATCTGCACTCTCTCCTACCGCCAGCCCCCCTATGGCATATCCATCCAGATCAATGTCACTTATTGCCTTTGCATGTTCTATCCTTATATCATCATAAGTTCCACCCTGATTTATTCCAAACAGCATCTGATGCCTGTTTATTGTATCCGGGAGTGAATTCAATCTGTCCATCTCCATTTTACACCTTTTTAACCATCTTGTGGTTCTGTGTACTGATTTCTCCACATAATCTCTCGGTGCCGGATTCTCTATGCATTCATCAAAGGCCATGGCGATGGTGGATGCCAGATTGCTCTGGATTCTCATACTCTCTTCAGGTCCCATGAATATCCTGCTTCCATCTATATGTGAATTGAAATAAACCCCTTCTTCTTCTATCTTCCTTATTTTTGCCAGGGAAAACACCTGAAATCCGCCGGAATCGGTTAAGACAGGCTTATCCCAGTTCATGAATTTATGGAGACCCCCAAGTTTCTTGATCACCTCATCTCCCGGTCTCAAGCTGAGATGATATGTATTTGAAAGTTCTACCTGGCATCCTATTTCTTTTAAATCCATTGCGGAAACTGCACCTTTTATTGCAGCAAGAGTACCTACATTCATAAATACTGGAGTCTGAACAGTACCATGCACCGTACTGAGCTGGCCACGCCTTGCATTTCCCTGTCTCTTAAGCAATTTATACATTAAAACACCTCTCTATTTTATGAACATGGCATCTCCAAAACTGAAAAATCTGTACTTTTCATCAACGGCAATTTTATATGCATTCAATATCTTCTCCCTGCCACACAATGCACTTACAAGCATTATCAGCGTGGATTCAGGAAGATGGAAGTTCGTTATAAGTTTATCCACAACCTTATACCTGTATCCCGGATATATGAATATATCAGTCCAGCCGGACTGCTCCCTGACCATTCCATTTTCATCCCCGACAGTTTCCAGTGTCCTGCATGATGTAGTTCCAACTGCAACTATGCTGTGGCCATTTTGCCTTGCAGTGTTTATCTTGTCTGCAGTATCCTCTGTAATACAATAATATTCGGAATGCATATCATGATCTTCTATATTTTCAACCTTGACGGGTCTAAAAGTTCCAAGTCCAACATGAAGGGTCAGAAAGGCAATTACAACTCCCTTCTCCTCTATCCCGCGGAGAAGCTCTTTTGTAAAGTGGAGTCCTGCCGTAGGTGCTGCCGCCGATCCTTCTTCCCTTGAATATACCGTCTGGTACATCTCCTTGTCTTCAAGTTTCTCCTTTATGTATGGTGGAAGCGGCATCTGTCCAAGCCTGTCCAGTACTTCCTCGAATATGCCCTCATATTCAAACTTGACTATTCTGTTTCCATCTTCCTTGATTTCGCATACCTCAGCTTTCAATTCACCATTCCCGAAATCGAATCTGCTTCCGACTCTGGCCCTCTTGCCGGGTTTGACCAGAGTTTCCCAGGTATCATCCCCTGTTCTCTTCAAGAGGAGTATTTCCATCTTTCCACCTGTATCTCTTTTTGTTCCTATCAATCTTGCCGGAAGTACCCTTGTATCATTTAATACAAGACAATCACCCGGATTTAGATAATCTATTATTTCCCTAAACAGCTTATGTTCAACTTTTCCATTTTCTTTATCAAGAACCATAAGTCTGGCTTCGTCTCTCTGTTTCAGAGGATGCTGTGCAATCAACTCCTGAGGGAGATAAAAATCAAAATCTGTAATTTTCAATTGGTTCACTCCGTTTCATTAAGTTCATAAAATTCTATATGCTAAATTCTATTTCTTGATCTATGCAGATGTTCATAGGCGCTGTCCGATGCCATTCTTCCCCTTGGAGTTCTTATTATAAATCCTTTTTGAAGCAGATATGGTTCGTATACATCTTCTATAGTATCCAATTCTTCTCCTATGAAATACGCAAGAGTTTCCAATCCTACAGGACCTCCCTGAAAGTTGTCTATTATTGCAGTAAGTATTTTATTATCTATACTGTCAAACCCTTCACTGTCAACTTCAAGAAGTTGAAGAGCCGCCTTGCTTGTATCAAGATCTACAATTCCATTTCCCTTTACTTCGGAATAATCCCTTACTCTTTTCAGCAGCCTGTTAGCAATTCGCGGTGTACCCCTGGATCTCCTCCCTATCTCTCTTGCTGCTTCCATATCTATTTTAACATTGAGTATATCTGCAGATCTCAGTATAATTTCGCTTAGTTCACTCTCACTATAGAACTGCATTGGACACAGCATACCAAATCTGTCCCTGAGCGGGGATGTAAGAAGGCCAACCCTTGTAGTTGCTCCTATCAGGGTAAAACTTGACAGATCCAACCTTATGGATCTGGATGAAGCCCCTTTGCCTATTACTATGTCAATAGCATAATCCTCCATAGCCGGATATAATATTTCCTCCACGCTCCTGTTCAATCTGTGTATTTCATCTATAAACAGCACATCCATATCATTGAGATTGGTAAGTATGGCTGCCAGATCCCCCGCCCTTTCTATGGCCGGTCCTGATGTAACTTTCAGATTACCGCCCATTTCATTTGCTATTATATTGGCAAGTGTTGTCTTTCCTAGTCCCGGTGGTCCATAGATCAGGACATGATCCAATGCTTCCTTCCTATTTTGCGCTGCCTGTATGAATATTTTTAATTTGTCCTTTACATTTTCTTGTCCTATATATTCTTTGAGTTTTTTAGGTCTTAAACTATATTCATTTTCCCCCTCTAAAGCAGAAGGTGTAACAATTCTATTTTCCATATATCCTCACCTAACCTAACCCATTAAAAATTTAAGAGCCTCTTTTATTATATCCTCCACCGAACTATTCCTGTCTATCGAATGAAGTGCCCTGGATGCCTCCTTCTCGGAATATCCAAGTGAAACAAGTGCCTCAAGTGCCTCTGAAATATTATTCTCAGAGTTTTCTTTTTCAAAGGTCGAATATCCATCTCTTCCATCTATCTCTTTTGAGTCCATTTTATCTTTTAACTCCAGTATAATTCTCTGAGCGGTTTTCTTGCCCACACCCGGAGCCCTGATTATAGTTTTCTCGTCACCTATGACTATAGAATATTTTAAATTATTTACACTGGTTATGGAAAGAAGTGACAGAGCCGCCCTGGCTCCTATTCCATTTACTCCCAAAAGTAGGTTGAACATTGAAAGTTCTTCTTTTGTTAGGAATCCATATAGTCCAATAAAATCCTCCCTGACTATTTGCATTACATATACCATTATATCGTCACCTATTTTAGGAAGGTTGGCAATGGTGCTGCCGGATGTATTTATCCTGTATCCTATTCCATTGTTTTCCACTATTATATAGTCTCTGTTTATTCCCCTGTATATTCCAATTATATATTCATACAATGAAAACTTCCCCCTAAAATATTGATAACATATAATACTTTATCATTTTAAAAGTTTTTATTCAAGTGGATAAAAAAACGACCTCGAGACTACTATTCATAGTCTTCGAGGCGCGATTCAGCATCTTCACGTGTATCACACTGAAAATACTTATCTCCTTTTGTAAGAAGTTCTATATCCTTATCCTTTAATCTGCTTGTCTTTATGTCAGTTATATCTCGCTTCGAATCTTCTATAAACATATTCCCGCTTTTGTCTGTTTTGTATATAGCTATAAATCCATTCTTTATTCCAACTACATATTTATTAGGTGCATATTTATCTACTTTCTTGACAAGCACTACTTCAAGAGGACTGAAGCTGTCAACTTCATATCCGGACTTTTTATAGAAATTCTCAACCTCGTTTTTAGTACTTCCGGACAGTTTTTTTGCAGATTCCTCTTTTTCTATTTGAATATCTCCGCTTTTATCATATTGTATCTTAAATATCAAGTTGCCTTTACTGGAAACAGTATAATCCGGATCAGAATTTGCATTTACAGCATTATATTCTTTTGTATTAAACTGATATGCATCTTTTTTTGCATTGTAGTCTTTAATCTTGGTTATACATATATAACAGCTTAATGCAAAAACCAGTATAGTTGAAATTGCCAACAAAGTTTTACGTAATTTTATCGTATCCATAATATCCCTCCTCAATAAATATTATGGACACTGTTTACTAAAAATATACATTCATATATATTTTTTATTCAATTGGTATATAACTGTTAAATACAAGCCTGCCTGACTTCTTTCCAAGCTGTTTTTCATTATACAACTGCATGATAGGGAAATTTGACAATCTATACTTATTATCAATAAAGTTTATAGTGGATAAATCCTCTACAATTAAATCCTTTACGTTTGGACTGCCGGAGGAAGTATACCATGCATATTTATGGGCCGGTATTGTAATTACTTTTATATCTTCAGGAATATGTTTTTCTGTACCTCCAATCCTTACTCCAACCAAAAATGAAAAACCAAATTCAAAAATACTCATTTTGGATTTCTTGTATTTAGGTATGGAATCAATACCTTTAATTAAGTATATATTTTCGGGACCCACAACATCACCAATTTCATCAACCCTAAGTTTGAACCTGTATATTAGACTGTCCATATTTCCAAAAGGCAGAAACCTTCTATATTCACATACGGCAAATGTCATTTCGGGCATATTTATTACGCCCCTGCCCTTTTCAATTGCATCTGGAACTTTGAATTCAAGCATATTGTCGACATTCTTTTTAGTATTCCTGTACTTTTCACTGAGTACTCTCAAATCCGAATCTATCAAGGATGCTAGATTTTTCATATAGTCTATTTGATTTTTTGAATTTATATAACCAAACAATTTATCACAGAACTCAACATCTTTTTCTGTAACCTGAAAATAATTCAATATATTAGGGTAATCATAAATACTTGCATTATGTTTTGATCCAATTCTCCTTTTGCTGCACTGAATAAACTTTTCTACAACTTTCCAGTTTACACTGTTTTCTTGAATAAATTTTTCTATGTTTTGACTTTCATCCGGATACTCAATTTCGTCGAGAATTGAAACAATATTTTCCCATGAAGCTTGTTTTTGCCTAGTATCCACAGCTTCCATAAAATAATCTGAAAAAATGAGGTAAACATATTTCCCGAAAAAGCCCGGGAAAATTCTACAAAGTTCCTTCTTTATACAGCCATCTTTTTTTCTTTCATGCATATTATAAGTTATCGTCAGTATCTGCATATTTTCCGCGGCTATTTTTATATCAGTATGATCTGAATATATAATTTTTTTACACTTCTCCAGAACTTCATCAAATCTTTCTAATTCCGAAGTACTCTCTTCTATGTCTTTTAAATATTCCTGAAACATTTTTATCACGTCTTTGTTGTAATAGCAAAATGCTTTTTGAGTAAATCCAGAATACTTGACAATTTCTTTCAAGTCCATATTTTCACTCCTTTCGGAAGAACATTGTAAGAATAAAAGACCATATCCAACCTGTAGATACTAAAAATCATCTATTATTGAAAATGGCCTAAAATTATATAGATTATATTAAAATCAGCTATTCCTCAAATTCATCGGGAAAGTCTGCATTGTGATAGACATCTTGAACATCATCATCATCTTCAAGTTTATCTATAAGCTTCTGTACCTTTTCAGCAGTTTCCATATCAACAGCCGTTAAGTTGTCCGGTATCATATTGATGTCAGCCGAAATGAATTTAAAACCCTCATTCTGGAGAGCGTCTCTCACTTTTGCAAATTCATCTATGGAAGTAGTTATCTCAAATACCTCATCCTGTGCATCAAAATCCTCAGCTCCGGCATCCAGCACCTTCATCATTATATCGTCTTCGTCCATATCTTCAGTTCTCTCTATTATTATCTGTCCCTTAGTATTGAACATCCAACCTACGCAGCCATTAGCTCCAAGATTACCGCCGCTTCTGGTAAATGCAGTTCTTACATTACCTGCAGTTCTATTTTTATTGTCAGTCAGCGCCTTGACTATTACAGCTACACCGCCAGGACCATAGCCTTCATAGATTATCTCTTCATAATTTATTCCTTCCATTTCTCCGGAACCTTTTTTTATTGCTCTAGTTATTGTATCCTGTGGCATATTATTTGATTTTGCCTTTGCTATGACATCTCTCAATTTTGAATTCGTATCTGGATTGGAGCCGTCTTTTGCAGCAATTGCAATTTCCTTACCTATTTTAGTAAATATTTTACCTCTTTTTGCATCTATTTTACCTTTTTTTGCCTGTATGTTATGCCATTTTGAATGTCCTGACATATAATTCCCTCCTAAATTACTATATATAAAAACATTAAATATTATATCACATAAATATTTGAAATCTCAAATTTTTATAATCTATTCCCTATACAACCTATTTTCTATTTTGAAATAATACTCTTCATCTCCGACTATAACCTGGCATTTTCCACTTGTGATTTCTATTATTTTATTGATAACCTTATCACTGTTTTCAGCCTCATAGTACATCAATATATTGACTTTATCGGAATATTTTATATCCTCAATATACCAGAGATTCTTTTCAAAAGCATATTTAACCTTGTCCAAATTTTCATAGTTTATTATTATATTCAGTTCTACTCCCAGAACCTTTTCAACTACTTTCGATTTCTCTATAGTTCTCGATGCAGATCTTGAATATGCTCTAAACAGTCCACCCCGTCCAAGCAGAATACCTCCAAAATATCTTGTAACTACCAATGCTACATTTGTTATCTTATTCTTTTTTATTACATCAAGAACCGGAGGTCCTGCAGTTCCCTGAGGTTCTCCATCATCGCTGTATCTCTGTATACCCATATTTTCTCCTATAACATAAGCATATACATTATGTTTTGCTTCCTTTGCATGATTTTTAACTTCACTTATAAATTTCCTGGCTTCTGTTTCAGTATAAACTCTTTTCGCATTACCTATAAATATAGATTTCTGTTCCTCAAACCTATCACGGCCCTCTTCTTTAATTGTAAAATAACCCATGGCTATCCACCTCTTTTAAAAGCTTTCAACACTATTTAAATATTCTTTAGCCGAATTTTTTACATACAATTTACAGCTGCTGTCTTCTATATTCCTGACCTTTTCCACTGCCCTGCTGCTCTTTATTTTTATCAGTGCTTTTATGGCATACATGACAACCTGGGGATTATCGTCCTCCAAAGCCCTTATAAGTGCACTTTCTCCGGATTTATCGCCTAATTTTCCAAGAGCAGAAACTGCCATCCTTCTTATATTTACGTGCTTGTGCACTATGCCCTTGATTAAAACATCGACAGCTTCCTTGATTTTAAGTTCTCCCAATATCCATATGGCATTTTCCTTATCCCCTGTCCTCATACTAGTATAATTGGATTTTATAAATTCTACAAGCTTATTTTTATTGAGTCCGTTTAAATTCTCAAGTACATATATCTTATCAGATTTTCCAGACATGGATATAGTTTTAAAAAGTTCCTTCACGTTTTTACTCTTTGCGAGAATTCCATACTTTATTTTACCATCTATTATTTGAGTTTCAATTATTTCTTTACTTAAATTTCTTATTTTGCAAATAGAATTTATGCTTTTACCTTCCAGATACAAAAAATAAGTTATCTGCTCCTGGCTGTAATCGTCAATTTTGTTCCAATCAATATTCAGCATGCAATTTAAAGACAAAAGCATCACCCCCAATATATCTAATAGTTTATCCAAAGTAATCAACAATATCAGCTACAATATTGATACCTCTATCTATATCTTTTTCTTCAACCTGTGAAAAACTCAATCTGAAATATTTACTGCCTTTCAAAGGATCTTTATAAAATAAGGTACCTGGTGTTATCAAAACATTTTTTTTCATTGCATATTTAAAAATGGCTATTGAATCCACAGGCATACTTTTTAAAATCTCAATATAAAAGTGAAGACCACCTCCTGGATCTTCAAACACTACTTTATCTTTTAAATATTTAAAAAGGCACTTTTTTGTATATTCGTATCTTTTGGCATACACAAAATTCAGCTTGTTTATATATTCTCTCCAGAAGCCTTTTCTAATATATAGGTCGAGCGCTCTCTGCATAAGACTTGAAGTGGCTATATCAGTGTTCACCTTGCAATTTTGAATACTTTCCCTAAATCTTTTGGGAGGTATCAGATATCCCAGTCTTATACCAGGCAAAAATATTTTTGAAAAACTCTTTATATATATAACCCTGTCATTTGTATCCATACTCTTGTAGCTATTGTACTTTATATTTCTATCATAGATGAGCTCGGAAAGATAATCATCTTCTATTATATAGAAATCATATATTTCCGCCAAATTTAATATCTTCATCTTTTTTTCATAACTGCAGCTTATACCTGTTGGATTTTGAAAATAGCTCATGGTATAATAGCATTTTATATTACTTTTTTTCAAAATCTTCTCAAATCTGTCTATGTCTATTCCATCTTTGTCCATTGGTATGTCAATTATATCGGCCCTTCTCCATTTAAAGACTGACAGTGCACCGCTGTAGGTAGGTTTTTCTATGACCACGCTATCATTCGTATTTATTATAGCTTTTGAAATAATGTCTATTCCCTGCTGGGCTCCCGATACTATCAATATATCATCACTATCTATCCTATCATTCCAGAAAACACTGCTTATGCTCTCTCTAAGTCCACTGTATCCCAGAATTTCCTGATAAATAAGTGCCCTGGCTCCATCTCTTTCCAATACCTCATCTATAACATTCTTGAAAGATCTTACGGGAAAGAAATCTCCATTTGGCATTTCCCCCGTAAAATCCAGATATTCATTGCATCCGTTACTTGATATTTTTTTTAGTACATTTGAATATTCCTTCCTAAAATTTCTATTTATTTCTCTCCTCTTTGCATAAGTACCGCTTCCCATTTTTTGAAAGGCATATCCTTCACTCTGAAGCTTTTTGTATGTATTTATTATAGTTATATTGTTAACTTTTAAAAATTCTGCAAGTTTACGTATAGACGGCAGCTTTTCTCCATCTTTTATTTTATTTGAGTCTATTAATTTTTTTATATGCTTTTCTATAGTCTTATACTTGACTACTCCTTCATCACCCAGCTCTATAAAGTACTTATTCATAACTGCCACTCCAATATAAAATGTATATGCAAAACAGCTTTAAAGAAAATATATATTTTCCTTAAACAATATAGTTCCATCCTTAAGTGTGTAATCTCTTTTTTCCTTTTTTATAATATTCTTCTGCCAAAGCTTATTGAGTATTTCTTCCATATGTATCGGATATTCTTTAAATAGATCACAGGTTTTTATTTCTTCCGAACTTAAAAAATCATCCTTTTCTCTCATATAATTTATAAGCACATTCACAAATCTTATTATATTATCATCTACATACTTGTTCAAGTAGGCAACAGTCTCATTTATAATTTTCTCTAAATTTTTACCCCTATCATTATTAAAAAACAGGTTATCTACACATTCTTTGAATTTATTATTCAAATTTGCGGCTACAGTAATAGCATCTTTACTTATCATATATCCCATGGAGTTAACATATAATTTTGAAAATTCTTCTACTGATTTTACAGCCGCGGAATATGCAGTATAAACCCCATCATTTTGCAGGTACTTTTTACATACAGATATGCTGTCAAGCGTATTTCCAAAATACACCATACTCCATTTTTCCCTGTCCACATCGGGATAATATCTTCCAACATCATATCTTGAAGTAACTTCCATATCTTTAGAAAATACAAGCCTCGAAGACGATATTATCCTGTGCATGAATCCACCTTTTATATTCTCTTCATTAAGCTGGAGAAACTTATTCTTACTCATGAGCTTGACATGAACCGGAATACCGTTTTCCTCCGTGTATATATTCTTCAGATCCTGTTCATCACAATCACATATGATTAAAAAATCAATGTCGGATTCGGACCACAGATCGCCTGTAACCATACTTCCAAATACCATGACAGCTAACACAGCATCAGCTTTTTTAAATTTTTCAACTGCTTTATTAAAGACTTGCTGATATTCCAATATTGTTTTTTCCATCTTTTATTGAGCCCCCATTATATAATATAATAATGAACAATTCAAAACAGTAATTTTCCCCGGTAAATTCTGAATTGAAGCATATGAATATTATAATAATTTCTATATATTATATAATATATTATAACAAAAATACAATAGAAATTTTTCTGTATGAATTAATTCCTGCATATTTTACAATCAAATTTAAAGGGAAAGAATATATTTCTATTCTTTCCCAATGAAATTTCTAATTTTCTTTTTCAAATTCGTCTTTTGAAACGCCACAGACTGGACATACCCAATCATCAGGCAAATCATTGAATGATGTACCTTCCTTAATTCCATTGTCAGGGTCACCTACAGCTGGATCATATACATACCCACATGCACTACACACATACTTATCCAATTTAATTCCTCCAATCAATAAAATATATTAGTAAATTTTTATTATTAATTATTATAAGTATGTCACATTTAATCCGTCAAGTCAAGATACTTAACAAATAATAAACATAAATATATGTTAGTATTGAAGTTGGGTACATTCATTTCATTAATACTTTTATTTATGATATAATAATTTATAATTTATATAATCAGTAAATTTGCATATGATTTTAATAAGGAGGACAATTATGGTAAAGAGACATAAGAAGTCTCGGTATAAAGCTTTAAAAATCATATTTACTATATTGATATGTATTTTCTTACTGGCATCCGTAGTTGGCGTAGGAGTTGGCCTTGCCATTATTAAAAATTCCCCCAATTTAAATGTAAATCAAGTTTTGAACTTGAATGAACCTTCCATATTATATGACGATAAGGGAAACTTCATGGATGTAGTGGTAAGTACCGAGCATAGAACTGTTGTACCTTTCAGCAATATCCCTGATAATTTAAAGAATGCATTTGTAAGCATCGAAGATGAACGATTCTATAAGCACAACGGCATAGATATAAAAAGAATATTTGGTGTAATTTTCATCGATATAAAGAATAAGATAACAAACAAACCTGGACTTCAGGGTGCATCTACTATAACCCAGCAGCTGGTCAGGGATATATATCTTTCAAGGGATGTGAGTTTCAAAAGAAAATTACAGGAAATGTACATGTCAATAAAACTCGAGAAACTTTTAACCAAGGATCAGATACTTGAAGCATATATGAATACAATATTCCTAGGTGGAAAATCTTTTGGAGTTGAATCTGCTTCCCAGGCATATTTCGGTAAATCAGTAAGTTCATTGAATTTAATTGAGTCTGCTTTTATTGCTGGAATACCTCAAAGCCCATCCGTATACTATCCCTACTCAAATTCGGCTAAAAAAAATCCCTCCATTTATCTGGATAGGACAAAAAGTGTTCTGAAAAAAATGTATGATAACAATTACATAACTCAAAATCAATATACAGCTGCCATACAGGATATATCAAATGGCAAGCTTGTTATAAAGCCCTATAGCGAACCAAACAATAGATTGGAAAATGAATGGTTTTCAATGCCTGCCATCCAGCAGGTAAAAAATGACCTCAAGTTAAAGTACAAATACAGTGATTCCCAAGTGAATCAACTGCTAACCTATGGCGGTTTAAAGATCTACACTACCATGGATAAGGAGCTTCAAAAAAAGACAGAAGATATTCTGACAAACAGTCCTGTGTTCAGCAGCGGTTCATACAGTGACAAGAATGGTATACTGCAGCCTCAAGCCTCTGCTGTAGTCATAAATTATCATACCGGAGAAGTAAAATCACTTGTAGGTGGAAGAGGTATGCAGCCAGCTATGTCATTTAACAGGGCAGCATCTGAAAATTACCTGAGACCTCCAGGATCAAGTATAAAGCCTCTAACTGTATACAGTCCTGCTATAAATACAAAAAAATATACAGCAGGCTCAGTTTTGAAAGATGCAAACTGGTCCTATGACACTGCACAAAAATATAATTCAAACGGCAGTCCATATTATCCGCAGGATGATTCTGCAGTTACAGGCAGTGATATGACCTTGAGAATGGCGCTTACCAAATCCATAAACACCATAGCTTCAAAAATAGAAGACAAGATTGGACTCGATACAGGTGCTTCCTATGCTGAAAAATTTGGAATCAGCATAGATAATGATGACAGATCAAGCATATCTGCACTTTCCCTGGGCGAGCTCCATCATGGTACCAATACATTGCAGATGGCCGCTGCCTATGGAGTATTTGGGAATAATGGTATTTACACTTCTCCAAGGCTTTACACAAAAGTGACAGACAGATCCGGCAAAGTAATTCTGGAGTCCAAGACAAAAACCAAAAGAGTACTGCCAGCATCTACGGCCTATATAATGTACGATCTTCTAAAAGGTCCTGTAAGTCAGGAAGGAACCGGTGCCAATGCTAATTTTGGAAATATGCAGGTTCGCGGTAAAACCGGTACTTCAAGTTATAATAAAAATCTATGGTTTTCGGGCCTAACTCCTTACTATTCAGCTGCAGTCTGGATAGGCAAAGATAATAATTCAACATTGCCTGGTTCCTTAAATAGTAATTCAGCTGCCGCACTATGGGCTGCCATAATGGAACCATTTCACAATGGACTTTTACCAAAAGATATACCTATGCCCTCTGGAGTTGAAACTGCCAAGATATGTTCTGAATCGGGCAAACTTCCTTCTCCGCTTTCCTACCTGGATCCTACTGGCAATAAAGTATACACTGAATTGTTTTTAAGGGGCACCGTCCCAACAGAAACATGCAATTTGCCTCATTCATGGTTCAAGGGCAGTTCCACATTTGGAAATACCGATACTGATGACAAAACATTGAAAAATGGCGCTACAAATGATACGGATGACAATGACAACAATCCTATCGACAATAAGAATGTACTTCCCGGAGGAAATAACAATACTGATGATAAAAATGACATTGAAAATACAGAACCCGGAACGACGCAGCAAACAGAAGAAAATTTTGACCATATAAAATAGATATCTGTTATATATGAACCTATTGCAGAAAATATGCAATAGGTTCATATATTATTCCTTCAAAATATCCCTCATTGTTTTTAATACTCTTTTTTCAATTCTTGATACCTGAACCTGATTTATACCCAGCATCTTTGCAACCTGAACCTGGGTTTTGTCTTTAAAATATCTCAGCATGATAATTTGTCTGGATTTTACATCGAGATTTTTCAAAGTCTCTTTTAAAGCTATTCTATCCACCATTTCCACGTCTTCATTTGGATTTTCACTCAACTTATCTATTAACAGCACCGGTGCACCATCATCCTGGTGAATTGTATCATATAAATACTGCATATTATTTGCCGACTCAGATGCAAATATCAAATCCTCTACTTCTATTCCCGAGTACTCTGACAGTTCTTCTACAGTGGGCTCTCTGTTTAGCTTCTTAATGAGCTTTTCCTTGTCATAGTGCAGCTTTTTTGCAGTATTTTTAACACTTCTACTGACTTTTATCATGCCGTCATCTCTTAAAAACCTCTTTATTTCCCCCATTATCATTGGTACTGCATATGTTGAAAATTTCACGTTGTATTTTTCATCGAAATTGTTAATTGCCTTCATAAGTCCCATACAGCCAATTTGGAATATATCTTCATACTCATATCCCCTATTCAAGAATTTTTTGCTTATTGCCGTAACCAATGGGAGATTAACTTCAACCAATTTATTCAATGAGTTCTTATCGCCTTTTCTTGCAGATTTTATAAGTTTTAAATTGTCATTATAATCATAATCTGATATTTTTACAGCTTCTTCACTCATATTATTCACCTAACTTAATGATTTAAAAACTTTTTCCATCGTAACTCTTGTCCCCTTGTTCTTTTCAGAATGTATTTGAAGAGAATCCATAAAAGTTTCCATAACTGTAAATCCCATTCCAGATCTCTCAAGATCAGGTCTGGAAGTATAGAGTGGCTGCATTGCAAGATTAACATCCTCTATTCCAACTCCAGCATCTTCTACTATCAACTTAAGTTTCCTACCATTTATATAAGCTCTGATTGTTACAATACCTTCTTTGTTTTCATAACCATGAATAATAGAGTTCGTAACTGCTTCTGATACTGCAGTTTTTACATCCGTCAGTTCATCCACAGTAGGATCCAGCTGCGATGCAAAGGCTGCTACTGCTACTCTTGCAAAACTTTCATTCTGTGACTTGCTAATAAACTCTATTTTCATACTGTTATCGTACATGTTTTTATCCCCCCATTAAATATTCTCAATAGCCTGCTCAATGCTGTCATATACCCTTATTATTTTAAACATACCTGATAACTCAAATACTCTTCTAACAGAATCAGTTGCATTTACAATGCATATGCTTCCATTTTTTAGATTAAGCTTTTTATATCTTCCAATGACTACACCTATTCCTGAACTGTCCATAAAAGTCACGCAGGAAAAATCCAGTATAATCTTATTCAAATTATCCCTGTCGATTCTATCGTCAATTTTGTTTCTAACTTCTTCAGCACTATGATGATCAAGTTCTCCAATCATATGAACTATAAGCTTATTATCTTTAATTTCAAATTTTAAATTCATAATCTATCAAACTCTACTGAAATCATTACTCAACAGGCCATGTCATGATTGCAGCGTCAAGTTAAACTCAACTTTAATTTCCCATACATCAGCTACAATGGCGTACTGCTGTATGACTAAAATCATACTACTTTGCCTGTAGTAAATTTTAGTATACACACATAAGGCGTGCAGTCCGAGTAAGACAATTTTACCCCCTCTCCGTTATTGTTATAAAATTAAGTACTCTAGAATACTATTCTCCATGTGGAATAATTTTCCTTCTTTTTTATTAATTTTTTATTAGTCATCTTATTAGATATTTTTACCATGTATCATATTTTTAAACAATATTTATGAAAATCCAATCTATTTCTATTATAAATTACCAGTATAAATCATCTTATCATGTACACCATAAATATATAATATTCATGGAAGGTGATAGTAAGTGAAAAAGAATTTAATTTGCTTTTTTTTAATATCTGCGCTCTTAATGTTGATTTATCCACATATGACCAAAGCCGCTGCATCATATAATCCAGCAATGGGCAATGAACCTGCTGAAACCTCCGGTATCTTAAAAGGATTGGATATATCCAAACTGGACAAAACCGAAAAAAACTGGTTTTTCAAGCCTAGAAAAGATGGCTTGCCATCTGAAGAACCTCCTGAAATAACTAACCTAATAAACAAATATTCTGCCTACTATTTAGGTGATATTTCAAAAAAAACAATATATCTTACTTTTGATGAAGGATATGAAAATGGATATACGGTCAAAATATTGGATATACTAAAGAAAAATAATGTAAAAGCTGCATTTTTCGTAACAACACCCTATATAAAAGACAATCCTGATCTTGTAAAAAGAATGATGGATGAAGGTCATCTAGTGTGCAACCATACTGCAAAACATCCCTCAATGGCAGAGCGTGCAAAGAATCCAGATGATTTTGAAAAAGAATTTACTATAACTGAAGAAGCCTATAAAAATGTTACAGGTAAAGAAATGCCCAAATTTTTTAGACCTCCAATGGGAAAATACAGTGAACTGTCTTTATTCTATACAAAAAAACTAGGCTATAAAACTATATTCTGGAGTTTTGCATATAATGATTGGAATAGACAAAATCAGCCCTCGCCGGAATTTGCCAAAGAAAAAATACTCAACAGGACTCATAACGGCGAAATAGTTCTACTTCACGCAGTTTCCAGGACAAATTCCGAAATATTGGATTCAGTAATTCAGAGTTGGAAAGAAAAAGGATTTATACTTGAAAGCCTTGATAAATTACCTTAAAATCATTAAAGCCTGTAAAAAGCACAAATACTTTAATAATTCTACTTTATATTATCCATCTATTTAGTTATAATTAATTTAAAAGAAATAGTATAATTATTATTTGGGGAGATATTATGAGAATTACACAGGAAGCAGATTATGGTTTCAGGGTTATACTTTATTTGTCAAAATTGGGATATGGCGAGAAAATTGAGGCTAAGTCCATATCCAAAGATCAGGGAATACCTCTCAGATTTCTATTAAAGCTGCTTAGAAAACTGACCCTCTGTGGTATTATAAAATCCTACAGAGGTGTCAACGGCGGTTATTCTCTCAATAGAATACCGGAAAACATAACCTTAAAGGATGTTATTGAAGCCATAGACGGTCCGATATATATAAACAGATGTCTTGACAATCCGAAAAACTGCAACATGGAACATGGATCATATTGTGTGGTAAATCAGGCCCTATCCAGAGTTCAAAACAATCTGCTGGATGAATTGGGACAAATCAACTTCAAGGATATGTTAAAAAAGGAGATTTAGTGTTTTCTTTTATACTGTATCACTTTCAATAAAAATTTAGGAATATAAATCAGCCTTTTCAGCCTCCACGGCTCTTTAATTACCCTGAAAAGCCATTCAAGGCCGAATTTTATCATGACTTCCGGTGCTCTTTTAACTTTACCTGAAAATACATCAAAACTTCCTCCAACACCCATAAATACGACACCTGGAAGTCTTTCTATATTGTTGCTTATAAATATATCCTGTCTTGGTGACCCCATTGCCACGAAGACGGCATATGGTTTTTTTATTTTTATATCTTCTAAAATATGGCCGCAATTTTTTAGATCAAAATATCCATTATGACTTCCAGCTATATTCAGATTCTTGTAAACCTTTGTTAAATTCTTTATGCAGTTTTCAAGAACGTCCTGTTTGGCTCCCAGCAGATATACCGACCTATTTTCTCTTTCACATTTTTGGATAATATCCTTCATTATATCTATTCCTGCAATTTTTTCTGAAACCGGGTTCTTCAATAATCTGGATGCCAGTACAGTTCCCACTCCATCCGGTATTATAATTGAATACTTTTTTTTAAAGAATCCTAAAAGCTCTATATTATTAATTCCATTATAAAGTACTTCCGGATTACCTGATACTATATTTACTTTTTCAAATTGTTCTATATAATTTAAAAGCTGCTCTTTTGTTCCCTTGAACACATTGTACCCCAGTATATTTGTAAACATGCTATCAACCATAGTTTTCAAAACGCTCCTTCGCTTTTGAATACAGAAGAGAATGTTTTTAAAATTATCTTGAGATCCAAAATAAGTGAAAAATTTTTTATATAGGTTAAATCATAATACACGGTTTTCCCCAGCTCTATTTCTCCACGTCCGCTTACTTGGGCCAATCCTGTTATTCCCGGTGTTACAAGTAGTCTTCGACTGTAAGCCTCAGGATACAATTTAACTACATCTGGTATCTCAGGTCTCGGGCCTACAAGGCTCATATTTCCTAAAAGTACATTTAGAAGCTGTGGAATTTCATCAAGACTTGTCTTCCGTAAAAATGCCCCTGATTTTGTAATTCTACTGTCATTTCTGCTTTGAAATACAAAATTCTCTAAATTTTCAGCATCTATATCCAGTTCCCTTTTTTTCTCTGCATTTACTATCATTGTTCTAAACTTATATATTGTAAAATTCGTACCGTTTTTCCCCACTCTCACCTGTTTGAATACAACAGGTCCTCTGGAATCCTTCTTTATCCAAAGTGCAATTGCAAGAAAAACAGGACTCAAAAGTATTAAACCAACAAGTGCAAAAATGAAATCAAATATCCTCTTTATCACAAATTGAATTTTTCTCCTCTTTATATCTCTATCAATATCAATTTTTATGTCCTCAGCCTTCATAAGAAGCTCCTCCCAATTTAGTTTTTAAAATCATAGAAATTTTTTCAGTTCAGTTATAAGCAACGCCCCAAAGAAAGTAATCAAATATGCTGCCAGCTCAAAATGCAAGCTGTTAGCTGAATAAAAATTTGTTATATTCTTAATACATAAAAACAGTACCAGAGCATGGCATAAATAAATACTATAAGTTCTTCTTGATATATATTCTATTGTGCCAATAATTAATCTATTTTTCAAGTTTAGTCCCAGTATAAACAATATTAATAAAACACTATATATTACAATTGATGGCCTTTGAAAAGTTACTACGTGTTCTAAATTTTTTATATTTTCAATAGAATGAGCAAGTGGATATAGAACATAAACTGTAGAAATCAAAATTCCTGTCAATGTAACATATTTATATTTTTCTATTTTGGGAAGTATGTTCTTTCTATGCTTTCCTATATATCCTCCCAGGCAAAAATAAAACAACCAGTACAATAAATTTTTTTTATTCCAAAACCACATATCAGGTGTCACATCTATAAAATAATATGTATATATAATAACAGATGTGCTAACTGCAAAACTAAACAGTAAAAACCATCTTTTATCTATAAACCTGTATATCCACGGGAATACAATATATAATTCTACTATCAATGGTATAAAGTATAAATGATAAAACACCTTTCCGTATATAATGTAATTTATGTCCTGTCGTATATTGAAGTTCCTGGTCACTGCAAATATATAAATCAAACACCATACAAAATACTGTGGTAAAATCTTCTTGAATCTCTTTACTAAAAAATGGAAATAGCTTTCTTCTCTTCTATAGGATATACTTAACCCCATTCCGGAAATAAATATAAATGCAGGAACAGAAAATCTGCAGATCTGATTAAATACAAATGTAATATTATAACCCAGCGGTGAAGGATTCGAACCCAGCACAGCTCCAGAAACATGTATACCTATTACAGCAAGTATAGCCACTGATCTGATTATATCCATCTGTAAAATACGTTCTCTATTAATAAAAAACACCTTCTTCTATCTGCTAAGTATCCTATTCTTAACTAATTTCATGATATCTTTGTAACCACTGATTCTAAGTACATAGAGACATACTGCATACACAGCCGTTCCAATAAAAAAGGAGAATACTATTGATGCAAAACTCGCCTGCATTGTACCCACAAACACATGACTGCTTATTCTATTGATTATAAATATAATCAAGGCCATTATCCCGGATGCAATAGATATTTTAATAAAATTTACAAATATACATTTTACATTTATCCCGCCCGTTCTCTTGTTCAAATTCCACAACATCATTACTGTAGTTAGAACAGCAGATATCGTAGTGGCTAATGTAAGCCCTGACACCTTCATATATTTTACTATGAATATATTTATGATTATGTTTATCATTATGCCTAAAAAACTATTTATCATTGGAGTTCTGGCATCTTTTAAAGAATAAAATGCTTTATTTAAAATATCACGTATTCCATAGGCAATCATTGCCGGACAATAGAACAACAGTGCATTAGCGGTCAATCGTGCAGCTTCATCCGTAAAAGCCCCTCTTTTAAAAATTATGTACACCAGAGGCTCTCTCAGTATTCCTATTGCTGTAGCTGCAGGAACCATTATTATCATTATTATTGTCAGTGCCTTTGATATTGTCTTTTTATATTCAACAATCTCTCCTTTAGCTGCCAGCTCGGATAAAGTTGGATATACAATCATGGCAATCCCAATTGCAAAGACTTCATAGGCAAGAGTATTTATCTTGTTGGAAAAATCAAGTATGGTCGTTGCTCCAAAATATATATTAGTTGCAAAAGCTCTATTTACAAACACATTCAGCTGAATTACCGAAGTACTTATTACAATTGGCAGCATGAGCCTAAACATTCTAACTGTGTTTTTATCCCTTAGATTTAGTACGGGAACATACTTATATCCAAGCTTCCTGTATTTAGGCATGTTTATCAGAAATTGAGCCAGAAATCCTATTACAATAGCAACTGCAAAACCCTGTATACCATATTTTGATGTAAGGAATACAAGATAGATTATATAAACCAGATTGGATACAAATGCCATTGCAGCCGGCTCATAAAATTGCTTGTGGGATTGAAGAACACCTGCTGCTACACTCTGCAGTGTAACAAATATGAGAGACACAAGCATAATCCTCGTTATTTGAACAGATGTTCCAAATACAACACCATTAGAAGTAAATCCATGGCCAAAAATATATATTATCTGCTTTGCAAATACAATGAGCAATACAGTTACAATCATCGTAAAAATAGAAGCTATAGTAATAATATTATTTACAAATTTGTTTCTCTTTTTTAAATCTCCCGTCTCTATATATTCTGCATTAAGCGGTATGAAAGTGGTTGTAAGTCCATAGCTCACAGTAATCAGAAGATTTACCATTCCTATTGAAAAATTGTATATATCCGAAATATAGGTTGCACCAAATTTTGCCGCTATCAGGGAATCTCTTATAAGTGCAAGTACCTTGCCAGCTATTATAAGGGTCATCACTATAAAAGAACTTTTCATTTATTTCACTCCACTTAAAATATGCAAATATGCATAATAATAGTTCTTCCAGAATCTATGCATTGAAAATTTATCTGACATGTCCTTATATAAATTCTGTCCCATATTGCACAAATTATTTCTATTTAAATAGGCTTCCTTCATTTTACTGAATATATCCTGTTTATTTTTTGGATTTACCAGATAACCACTTTTGCCACTGATTACAGAACGCATATCCCCTACATCAGAACATATGACGGGCTTTTTTATCAGGGCACTTTCCAGTATTGCCAGAGGCGGTGCACCGCCTTCATTAAAGGAAGTAAGAATACTTATATCTGAAGCATTTATAAAATCCAGAGGATTATTTCTAAATCCTGCAAATATAACTTTATCCGTAAGCTTCAAATTTTCTGCAAGACTGCTCAGGCTCTCTTTCAATTCACCATCTCCTACTAGAAGCAATTTAGTATCCTGAAACTGTCCTTGCAGCATATAAAATGCCTCTATAAGCTTTTTATGATTTTTAACAGGGTGCATCCTGGCTATCATAACATATACAAAATCATGTTCATCCAAATTGAATTGAGCCCTTAAAGCTTCTTTAGGCGTAGTTATCCTTACAGAATTGAAATTCACTCCATTATTCACCACGTACTTGTCCCCAATAAATTTTTTTTCCTCAAGTAACATTTTCAGATAATTTGACACACATATATAGTTTTTAAATCTCCTAAGTCCCATTATACTCAAAGGTGTGTAAAAATATTTTTTTAGTGTGCTGTTCAAAAAATCATATCTATAATCACTATGTATCGTAACTGCACAGGGCTTTTTTATACTTTTCCCAAGTAAAAGATATAAAAAGTTTGATTTTGCTCCATGAAAATTGATTATGTCAATCTTTTTTGACTCAACTATGCTTTTCAATTTTTCCCGTACTATTTCATTGAAGGTTAAACTGAATACATCTATATTATTATTCAAAGCTTCGTCATATAGAGGGCCCTTCCCTATACACAGCATATGGCACTGCATATTGTCCATATCATTTGAACATATATTCAATACATGTTTCCCGCCGCCTCCATTATCATTTCCTGATATTACATGTAGTACCCTAATAATATAGACCACCTCCAGGCTTCTGCCTATACAATACAGCTTCAGAACATGCTATTAATATCCAAAAGAAGGCTATTACCTTAGGTGCTGAAAAAAAATTATCTATGCAATTCATACTTATAAATGCAATTAAAGAAGCTAAAAATCCCTTAAAAAATGGTGTATAAAATTTATCTTTTATATTTTTATTGAACTTAATAATCCTTAAAACAATAAATATCATCACACCAACAAATGTAAATGTTCCAAATATACCTAGCTCTGATTGTATTTTAAGAAGTATATTGTGTGGATGAAAATTATTTGATGGATAATACTCTATTTTTTTCTTTAGTAATAATTTATATTTATCGTATAAAACCCTGTAATTTCCATTTCCTACCCCTCTTATAGGATGATCCTTTATCATAAAAATTGCTATATCCCATAACTTTATTCTGGATAAATTCTGACTGGCATCTGTAAATTCAGCTAATCTATTTGATATGGCGGGTACAAATATGGATATCCCGCCAAGACCCGCAAGCGTTAGAATAATTTTCCAGTTGTAAGTCAATGCAAGCATCAAACATCCAATAACAAATCCCAGCCAGGCATTTCTTGAAAAGCTTATAACAATATTCACTAAAAACAATAATGCCAAAAATGAAAAAATGACTTTTCTCCTTCTATTTCTTTCATTCAGAGCCAGCATTACTACGGGGAAAATTGCAATAACCATCACAGCTCCTAAATTATTTGAATTTTCCATGGTAGACATAACTCTATCCCTTATACCATGCTGACTTCTTTGAATAAAGCCTATACCTACTATACCTTCAAATAACCCTATTACTCCAACCACAGAAATAGTAAATATATATAACTTCAATATCATATCAACTATTCTTCTGCTGTTTAATTCATATTTTATAATAAAGAAAAGTATTATATATGTTGAAAATCTTACAGTCTCTGACAATGCTACCTTTTTATCAGCAGCATAAGATATAGACATGAACATTATTAGGATTAAAGCAAATATGAATATGCTTATATAGCTTTTAAAAAAATCTTTTATACCATCTATAAATCTTTTCCTCGAACTACTAAATACAATAATTGAAAAGATATAAACCAATATTATCAAAGCCAGTATTAAATCCCCGTTAAAGGGAATTTTCCCTATTTTATACTTACTTGGCAGAATCGGCTGAAATAATATGTAAACATATAATAAAATACTAATTAATTTATTTCCAATATTCATATTGGTTACCTCTTCTTTAAATAATTATCTGGACATCTTAGTATTATTTTGAACAGTCTTCTTGGACTTAAAAATATAGAAATTAAAAATTCCATTTATAAATCCTACTCCATAGCTTATGTGCAATATTGGGAAGATAAAAAATATATATTTCCATATTTTTCTGTTACTTTTTATGAGTTTAAGGGAAAAAACAACATCTCCAATTAGATATAAAATTACTTCTAATATCCATAAGTATAATATCCACTTATAGAATATACCCAAAACTATTCCTAGAATATTTGTAATAACAAAAACTGCCGGTACTATGTGCCTTATAGATGCAATTCCCCCATGTTTTTGCATCACCCTTACCTTCCAGAATCCATACTGATAATACTGTTTCCATAGTTTCTTCAATGAGGATCTGCTGTAATAATAAGACTTTATTCTAGGTGACAGTAAAATTTTATAGTGATTTTTAACCAGTCTGAAATTTAATTCATCATCCTGATTCCTAACAAGTTCTTCATCAAAATATCCTATATGATCCAATACTTCTCTGCTATAACAGCCAAAAGCTACGGTATCCACATAAACTTCTTCCTTTGCATATCTAAATAACGCATTTCCAACTCCAAAAGGTGAACTCATAGCCATAGAAATGGCATATCCTTTGTCATCTTCATTTATTGTTTCAATTGGCCCACCTACACATCCAACTTCATGCGATACAAGTGCGGCTATATTCTCTTCTATGAATTTCTCATCGGCATAGGCATGTGCACCAAAGATTATTATAACATCTGACTTACTACTTTTAATCCCTTCATTCATTCCTCTTGGAGCTGATAATCCTTTATTGTCTATGAGTTTTATATTGCTATACAGGTTTTTATACCGCTCAACTATATCTCTAGTACCGTCATCAGATATCCCATCACACACCAGAACTTCATATAGATCTTTTCTATACGTTTGTACTACAAATGAATCAAGACATTTTCTTATATAATTTTTTTCATTCCGGCAGGGAATTACTATAGAAACTGTTAAATCTTGATGTTTAATCATACTTAATTTCCCCCCATTGTAGAATCCAATTTATTATTGCTTTGTTCTTTGAAAGGCAGCTGTGCTATGCCAAATACTACAAATATTATAAGAGTTCCTGTAATCACACCTTTATGATCAAACTCATTACCTGTTATCAGTGAAAATATGGAATATATTAAAATACAATTAAATATTCCCCTATTATATTCAATATTTTTCAAACACATCCTCAACCTATTTATGATAATCATAATAAATACAACAGCTGCCACTACTCCAAACTCGACCCCTATCTGAAGGAGTAAATTATGTGCATGTTCAAGAGTATATTGAGCTGCATTAGACTTAAATCTTATACTTTCAGGCATTGATAAATATCCCTGGAGACTAAAAGTCTTGTATGCTTCAGCAAAGTTTCCTCCTCCTATGCCAAATGGATAATTCCTCATGATAAGCAAATCAGTAAATATAGATTGAATTCTTGCAACTGAGGACTCGTTATTAAAAAATGTAGTACTTGTTCCTCTGTCTATTATATAATTAAATGCAGGCTTAGCAATAAAAACCGCAGGTATCAACAATATTATAAATATCTTTCTATATTTCTTACTGCATAAAGACAAGAATATTACTTCTATATAACAGAGCCATGCTCCCCTGCTGAATGTAATCAATGCAGATATGGAATAAAGAATAAATGAGGAATACAAAAATAGTTTTTCAAATTTTTTATTCTTCTTATACAATATCATTTCTACAAGAAGCGGCAATATTGAAATCAATATACCTGCAAATATATTTACATTATTATATCCAAAAGTAAGATATATTTTACTTGACCTTATAGCAGACATGGATATTCCCCTTGCAAAAAGCTGTACAAATCCATATAGGCAGCTAAAATCAATTGCTGAAATTAAGACATAATATACAGCGTACTTATCTTCTTTCCTAAAATATGTGATAAAACATATCATAAGCATTACAGGCATTAATACTCCTATATATACTTTACTTAAGCCAGTTAGTATATTCCATGAATAAAATGCACTGTTTATACAAAACGCCAAAAATATCATTGTCATAAGAATAAATTTAAAAGATAAATTTTCTCTAGCTTTAAACAAATTAGTCATACTGCAAGTAATATCCTTAAAGCTGATTATTGACAAAATACTTATGTAAATTGTTTCAAAAGTAACTTTAATAAATAGTATGTCAAAATAACACACACGTCTAACAGTTGTATATATCGGCAATAGCAATAAAAATAAAAGGATGGATTTTTTTCTATCAACAAATATAAGATAAATATTTATAATCAGACAAAAAAGTGCCGCAAAAAACATAATTGACGTCTTCATACCTATTTTTCTTGATAATATCAAACTAAATACGGCAGAAACTACTATTGATATTAATACAATCTTGCTATATTGCTTTAGATATTTATATATTTTTTCATGCATTTATGACACTTCTCCAATCATTTAAACTTTACTTTTTATAATAGTTAAAATCAAAATTTTCCTTGTCTACTGCAAAATCATAGTAGTATTTATATTTTCCATCTAACCCCTGGATTGCTGAATCAACTGATCTCTTACCCTTTATAGCATCTACAACCAATCCTATTTCATAACTGGAATCTCTACTCAAAAAAATAGTAGGATCATATTGTTCATTATGAAACTTGCTTGTATCATTGTATTCACTGTAAATATCATTCTTTACCTGCTTGCTGTCAACATTTAAAGGTAGTGCATTTCTAGTTTCAAGCACTTCCTTGTTAATATCATTACTTACCATATAATCGTAGACTTCCTTTATAGCCTCTTTTTTCTTTTTGTCATTTACTGACCATTTATTCGCAACTAAAAAATTACTATTTTCAATATAATAATATATATTTTTATTTTTGCCTGTCTGTATTATATCTTTTATTCCAATTTGAAAATTTAGTGGTACTATATTTGAAAAATATCCCTTGTCCTCATAAGTGCTTATCATCATAGCTATATCACCACGATAAAACTCCGACCTCATTTGATTTTTGCTTTTCTGATCAAAATCTTTTTCTATTAAATTCATACTATACATCTTATTATATATATCCAGTATACTTTTAGCACTACCAAAATCATAAGCACCTTTTTTGTAATTCCAGAACGTAGTATATATATCTCCTGAATTTACACTCGGTTCACCAATAGATACCTTCATATCATCATATTGCTGCAATGGGAAGGCAAATGGAGTAATGTTAGGAAATCTCTTCTTTATTTTTAATGAGTATTCCAATAACTCGTCATATGTAGACGGCGGTTTGTTTGGATCAATTCCCGATTCTTTAAATATTTCTTTATTCCATATCATTTTAGAGTTGGTTTCCATCAACTTCACGCCGAGAGGTATCCCTTTATACCTTACTATATTTGAATCATCCACACTTTGCGTATTGAATCCTATGTCATTCAAATCTGCTATTTCATTATTTTTCATAAGATCTGTAAAACCATATTCAAAAATATCCGGAGCATACTTTTTTGTGGCAAGAGTTGTTTTTAACGCATTATAATAATCTTCTTTGTATTCTTCGAGCATTATATACACATTGTTCTTATTTTCCTTATTAAACTTCTGTATCTGATATGATCTAGTTGGAGATATAACACTCTTTTTCATCCACAGCCTGACTATAGTCTTGTCTTTCAATTCCTGCGGGAGACTTTGCTTATCACCAATATAACTCTTGTAAAATTTAATTCTATATACAGAAGATGCAAAAATCAATATTACCACTATAATGCCATATAATATACACTTTGATTTCCTGTTTTCCATTTGAATTCCTCACTTATGTTTCTTAGTTTTTAGTTTAATCAATTCTCTTAATTCTTCCACTTTTAGAACAATTAACATAACTATATAAACTATTACTCCCAGTATAGTACTTGCTACTATATTCAAGGTCAAAAATATGTTATTCGATGGCAAAATCATGTTTAACAACCTACAACACATGAATACAGCTGCCGCCATTACGACTCCTGACAATGTCATTTTTATAAAACCTATAAAGATAACTCTATAGCTTATACCTTTTAATTTTTTCCTAATTTCTATAAAAAGAATCAATGCCAATATAGTTACCGATAATGTAGTTGCCAAAGCTATCCCATTCACCTTCATAATTGGTCCTAAAATCAAAATAAATACAATATTAACTCCTACCAGTATAAAACCATTTATCATAGGTATTACTGTATTTTTCATTGCAAAAAATACTTTTCCAAGTATATCCATAAGAGAATATCCAAATGCTGAAAATGCCAAATATTTAAGGCAGACTGCTGTCACAACAGTTGCATTGCTGTTGAACCTTCCATGTTCAAGTAACAACTTTACTACAGGTTCACTTAGAACAGCAAGACCGAATATAAGTGGAATGGATACCAGCATGACTATATTCACCGACTTTACAAACAGGTCTTTAAATTCTTTTATATCATTAAGTGCAAATTTTTCAGTCAATTTTGGATACAATACTGTAGTTATGGACACAACAAATACTTGATTTATTATAGTACTAAATTTACTTGCATAATCTATAACAGAAATACTCCCATTTACCAAATATGAAGCAAAGTTTCTTGCTACCATCAAATTTATTTGGGAAACTGCACTGCTCACAAGTATAGGAACAGCCAAAATCATCATTTTTCTTACACTTTTATCCTTAAAATTTATAATAAATCTATATCTGTATCTTTTGCCCATAAATGGTCTCTGAGTTATCGCCTGTGTTACAGCCCCTACAAATACTGAGAGTATAGCTGCCATAAGTCCATAATACCTATAGAATATTACCAGTCCTATTATTATGGCTATATTTGCAGCAATTCCCGTCAGAGCAGGTTGAACAAATTTATCATATGACTGCAGATATCCTGTATATAATCCACTTATTCCTAAAAATATTATAGATGGCATAAGTATTTGGGTAAGCTTTACGGTTGTCGTAAAATTATCGCCTTGAAATCCTCCAGCAAACAACTTTACAAGTTGGGGTGAAACCAGTATAGCTACAACGGATAAAACTGTACATAAAAGAATAATTATATTCAATACATTGTTAAAAAATTCATCTGCCCTTTCATGGTTATTTTTTATATCAGAAAAGACAGGTATAAAAGTGGTTACAAGTGCAGCTGCTACCGCACTAAAAAATACTTGCGGCATTGTACTTGCAGTTTTAAATATGTCAGATTCAGCCGTTGCTCCTAATTGTATAGCCACTATAAATTCTCTTAAAAGTCCTGTAAGTTTACTTATTACCAGAAGAACAGTTATAATCATACTGTACTTAGCTATACTGCCAATGTTCTTTTTTGCTTCACCCATAGTTCCTCCAAAATACATTATTCCATCTCACTATATGCATCCAATAAATCTTTTTCACATACACCCCAGTTGTAGTTTTTCATCACTTCTTTATATCCATTTTCTCCCATAACTCGTGCTTTTTTTATGTCTTCGCCCAATTCCAATATGGCATTTGAAATTTCCAATTCAGAATCTGGGTTAACCAATATTCCACTGTTTGACTTATCCAATATGTTTTTTATCATCGGGAAATCACTTCCTATAACAGCAGTTTTACTTCCCATATATTCAAATAGCTTTATGGGCTCAGAGTTAACATATCTCCAGTTATACGGCTGTAAAAGTACAAATCCCACATCAGACAATCCAAGGTAATTAAATACTTCAGCATGTGGAATCTTTCCAGTAAATAAAATATCAACTTTTCCCAGATTACTTCTTACAAATTTCCTGCATTTTGATTCGAACTCTGCAGTCTCAAATGGACCTATGAACATATATTTAAAATTTTTATCTTTTATTTTATCTATGGCTTCCAATATTTTAAATATTCCCCTGTCAGCTCTAAGTCCACCTACATATACAAATGTAGGCTTTGTATGCTGGATCTTGCAGAAGTATTCATCTTTTAGAACCGGATAGTTAGGTATCAGCCGTACATTTTTATTGTATTTTTTGAACTTATCCACTAGAATATCATTTACAGTAATTATACAATCTGCCTGTTTTGCAATTTTTTTTTCATACAGGTAAATAATTTTTTGTACCAGTGATTTGCCAAATTTAAAATGTTCAGAGAAAGCTTCAGGATAATATTCATGTGAATCATATATTATCTTTGATCCAAGCTCTCTTTTGAGTTTTGTAGCAACCTGAAATGAATCCGGTTCATGGGCATGATATACATCCGCTTTTATTTTGCATGCTATGTCGAAAATATTCTGCATCGGTATTCTTCTATCACACCAGTTTTTCCTTTTAGGAAAACATCTTACTATTATACCGTCCTCTGTCACAAAGTCCTTATTTCCGGGTGCCACGAGATATATTTTTTCATATTTCCTTTTCAAAGATAGAATTTCCTTATAATAAATTCTATTGTCAAATACATCATGTCCTGATGTAAGCATGCATATTATCATAGATACACCTCATAGATTAAATAAATATAACTACTGATTTTTTAAAAGTTGATCTTCCGGTACCTTCCTGAAATATCTTGCCGGATTACCCGCAACTATATTTTCTTTTTCAACATCTTTTGTAACCAGACTTCCCGCTGCTGCAAACCCATCTTCCTCTATTGTTTTCCCGGGCAATACAACAGCCCCCGCTCCTATTCTTCCTCCATTTTTTACCGTAATGCCTTTGAAATTGCCGAATCTCTTTTTAGACCTTGCTGCATAATTATCATTGGAAGTTACGACACACGGAGCTATAAAAACATAGTCTTCTATTGTTGAATAAGCCGTTATATAGGCATTAGTCTGAATTTTACAATTACATCCTATACTGCAGTAATTTTCAATTGTAGCTCCCTTGCCAATTATGGTTTTCTGACCTATAGTCACATTTTCCCTGATTACAGCTAAATCCGCAACTAGGGATTTTTCATTTATATGTGATCCTGCATACACTATGGCAGACGCTCCTATAAGGCATCCATTTTCTATAACAGCCGGTTTCATAGGCTTACCGTCATCCTTGAATATACTGTTTGCAGCTCTCATTGGCTGTTTTCCTATTATTGCATTGTCATCAATTCTTACATCACTGCCTATGGTCGTTCCCCTGTGTATGACTACATTATTTGATATTATACAATTATCACCTATAACTGCATCATCTTCCACAACTACAAAATACCCAAAAGTGACATTCTTTCCTACGACTGATTTTTGCGATATAAAACATCTATCCATTTTCTTTCTCCTCTTAAAAGAATACACAAATATTTACTTATGTATTTTATCTATATTTACCATATCCATAGTTGAAAAATCCTTGAACGGAAATTTAACAGGCAAACCTGTAAGCCTGGATTTATAGGCTGCAAGAATTATAGACATTCCCTTTTTACCTTCTTCTCCATTAATCAATGGTTCTGTATCATTATTTACAGCATCAATCATATTTTTGAATAGAGGTATATGTCCGAAACCATAAACGGTATCTGGATCGCCTTCCTGCTCCTTCAATATTTCATCTTCACTGTCCTTATTATCTTCAAAACGCCATGTTTCTATTTTATTTACTGCAAGTCCTCCTATGCAGACTGCACCTTTTTCTCCAAATATGCTCAAGGTTTCCTCAAGATTTTTAGGATATACACAGGCACTTCCTTCGACTATGCCTATGGAACCATTTTTAAATCTTATGATTACAGCCCCAAAATCCTCTGCCTCTATATCCCTGAGGAAAGTATCACATTGTGCATAAACACTGTCTATTTCACCGCCCATCATCCACTGAAGAAGATCTATATCGTGTATACACTGATTCATCAATGTTCCACCATCCAGTTTCCACGTACCTCTCCAGGGTGCCTGTTTATAATAACTCATATTTCTGTTCCAGAGTATCCTTGCAGTTCCATTTATCAGATTTCCGAATCTGTTATCATCAATAGCCTTTCTCAATTTCTGGATTGGCTTGTTGAATCTGTTTTGATGACTTATACAAAGCTTAACATTATTTTGCTTTGAACACTTTATCATATCATCCGCATCATTAATAGAAAGAGCCATAGGTTTTTCAACTATTACATGTTTGTTTTTATTCATGCAGTATATGGCTATTTGGGGATGATATCCACTTTCTGTAGCTATAGTAACTACATCTATTTTTTCACTGTCAATCATCTTCTTATAATCTGTATATACTTTTACTTCAATATTTTCTCCAAGTTTATCTATATATTCTTTTTTCTTTTCCTCAGCCTTTTCACGTATTATATCACATGTGCAAACAAGTTCAGCTTCCTGTCTGTTGTTTATCAAAGCCTCCACATGTTTATAAGAAATCCTTCCACACCCTATAATGGCAAATTTTAATTTTTTCATAAAGGCACCTCTTTCTTATAATTTATGAATTTTATCCCTGTTGTTCTTAACATCTTTTGTAGCATTTCTAGTATCGTATACAAGCTTTGCCCTCTCTACAATCTGCTCATAGTCATAGCAGCTGTGATTTGTAGTTATTATTACTATATCGCTTTCATCTATAACTTCCTTCCAGTCAATACTATGGTATTTTTTACCTTTATGTTTGAACTCAGGTACATATGGATCATTTATTATAATGTCAGCTCCATTTTCTTCAAGATGTTCTATTACCTTTAGGGCAGGTGACTCTCTCATATCATCTATATCATTTTTGTAAGCTACTCCGAGAAGAAGTACCTTTGCTCCATTCATGGCCTTTTTTTCATATTTGTTCAAAAGTTTCATGGCATTATCCACTACGAACATAGGCATTGAATCATTTATATCACCGGAGGTTTCTATGAGTTTTGTATGAAAATCATACTCCTTTGCCTTCCACGAAAGATAGAATGGATCAAGTGGTATGCAATGTCCTCCCAAACCAGGTCCCGGATAAAATGGCATAAATCCATATGGTTTTGTCTTTGCTGCTTCTATTACTTCCCATATGTCTATTCCCATCCTGCTGCACAGTATTGCCAATTCATTTATAAGTCCTATATTTATATTTCTGAATGTATTCTCAAGTATCTTCTCCATTTCAGCTACTGCCGGTGAGGATACCGTAAACACATCACTATTGAGTACACTTCTGTAAAGAGCCGCTGCAACCTCCGTGCATTCAGGTGTACAACCGCCAACTACCTTAGGTGTATTTTTTGTCTTATATTCTTTATTGCCCGGATCAACTCTTTCAGGTGAAAATGCAAGGAAAAAATCCTCTCCGCATTTCAGGCCGCTTTCTTCAAGTATTGGTTTCAGCACTTCTTCCGTTGTCCCGGGATACGTTGTACTTTCAAGTACTACAAGCATTCCCCTGTGAAGATATTTCGCCACGCTTTTAGTTGAATTTACTACATATGACAAATCAGGCTGTTTGTATAAATCAAGGGGAGTAGGGACAGATATTGTAACTGCATCCACATCTGAAACAAATTCAAAATCAGTAGTTGCTCTGAGTTTTCCTGCCTCAACAAGTTTGGACAGGTCAGAATCAACTACATCACCTATGTAATTATGTCCTTCATTTACCATTTTTACCTTCTTGTCCTGTACATCGAACCCTATGACATCAAAGCCTACTTTTGCCTTTTCAACTGCAAGTGGAAGCCCTACATACCCCAGACCTACCACTCCAAGCTTGGCAGTTCTATTATTTAATTTCAATATCAATTCATCTTTTAATTGCAACATTTCTTTCCTCCTGAGTTTTATAGTTTATGTAATTTCTTCATATAGCTTTATAACCTTTTTTGCATTTTCATCCCAGGTAAAATACTTCTCCACTGTATTCTTCCCATTCAATCCCACTCTAACTCTAGTATCCTCATCTTTAATCAATTTTTCCAGGATACTATGCAGGCTATCCACATCTTCTCTGTCAACCAGAAATCCATTATATCCATTCGTTATTGCATCTTCTATACCTTCACCTTTTACACCTATAACAGGTATTCCCCTGGACATGGCTTCTATGTATGCCACTCCAAACCCTTCATTATAACTTGGCAGGGAAAAGATATCATAATCTGAAATGCATTTTATCACCTTTTCATGTTCCATTCTGCCTAAAAAATTTACTTTGTCTTCTAAATTTAATTTCCTGACCAATTTTCTAAGAGGTCCTTCAAAATCTCCATTTCCTATTATATCATATTGGATATTACTATATTTATCCTTTAATTTTCCTATTGCCTTTAAATTAATATGTATGCCCTTTGTCTTCTTCAAATTTGATACACTCAAAATCTTTATTAAATTTCTGTGTGCTTTCCTATACATTTTTTCAGAATTGCAGAAATCAGAACTCAAATCCACTCCATTGTTTATCACTTTTATCTTGTTATAGAATTTCTCACCCTTAACTATATTCTTGAGTTTACTGCTTACCGTTATTATTCTATCCGCCGTATTTAAAACCTCAAATACTGCTCGTTTACATTTATCGTTTCTAGCTATTGTATTTTGAAAATCCTGTCCATGTATGGTAACAACGTGCGGAACATTAAATTTCCTATTTGCGATCATTGCACTATAACCATCTGGCAGCGCAACATTGGAGTGTATTATATCAAATCTGAAATTGCTGTATATCTTTTTTAAAGTTCTAAATATACACTTTCCCATAAGCCAGCCTGATTTATGAAACAAAATCCCATGTGGAAATTCCAGATATCTCGGATAATAGACTTCTATAGATCCAATTATAGCTTTTAATGGTATATCAGAATAAGCTTTCCACTTTTTATTCATATATTTAATTGGAAAAGGTGTCCATGGTACTGGACTCACAACCTTTACTTCACATCCATTTTTCACAAGAGCTTCAGCCTGTCGGTGTACAAATATTCCAGACATGCGGTTAAAGCTCGAAGGATACATATGTGAAATTATCAGGATCTTCATATTTCCTCCCTGCCTGCTATGCAGATTCTTCTTCACTTTTTTTTCTTTTATAAGTCGTTACTTTCTGCTCCATGAGCTTGAATATATTCTCTCTGTTGTCATTGACAGCTTTTTCAAATTGTAAGATGGATTCCTCTACAAATTTGATACCTACATTATCTGGTTTTTCCACAAATATCTTATTATGTCCCGTTGATGTAAGGGCTATTTCATTCATAAGAGGTTCCTCATATAGTTTTTCTCCAGGCCTTAATCCAGTATACTCTATTTTGATATCAACATCAGGCTTATATCCTGAAAGTGTTATCAAATCCCTGGCAAGGTCAACTATTTTAACAGGTTTGCCCATATCCAGAACAAATATTTCACCTCCATGGGCTATGGCTCCTGCCTGTATAACCAACTGGGCAGCTTCAGGTATGGTCATAAAAAATCTGTTTATATCAGGATGAGTAACAGTAACCGGTCCTCCATGGGCTATCTGTTTCTTGAATAACGGTATAACAGATCCGTTGCTCCCAAGAACATTTCCAAATCTTACAGCAACATATTCAGTACTGCTTATTCCATTAAAAGCTTGAACCATAATTTCACAAAATCTCTTGGTAGCACCCATAATATTTGTAGGATTAACGGCCTTGTCCGTACTTATCTGGACAAATTTTTTAACTTTAAATTCATTGCAGCACTTAAGTACATTATAGGTGCCTAGTATATTGTTCTTTATGGCTTCTTTCGGATTCAGCTCCATGAGTGGAACATGCTTATGGGCAGCAGCATGAAAAACAACATCCGGGCTGTACTGTGAAAATATATCTCTCATTCTATCAATGTCCCTTATGGATGCTATTATAACCTCCTTGTTTAATTCTGGATGATTGTAGTTCAATTCCATTTGAACACTGTAGACATTATTTTCATATATATCAAGTATCAACAATTTTCTTGGATTGAACCGTGCTATCTGTCTGCATAATTCCGAACCAATGGAACCACCACCTCCGGTTACCAATATTACCTTGTCCTTTATGTATTTGTTTATGTTGCTGTTATCCAACCTTACCTCTTCTCTTCCAAGCAAATCCTCTATGTTTACATCCCTTAATTTGCTTATGTTCACCCTTCCATCTACAATCTCATATATACCGGGCAGTGTTTTCAATTTGCATTCTGTGTTTTTGCATATATTTATAATATCTTTTTTAGCATCTATGTCGGCGGATGGAATTGCAATTATTATTTCCTCTATTTTCTCTTTTTTACAGATATCTACAATATCATTTCTTCCGCCAAGTACTTCAACTCCGCTTATAAACTTCTTCTTCTTGGAGACATCATCATCAATGAGTCCCACTATATCATAATTCAGGTTATTGTGTCTTTTTATCTCCTTTATCAATATTGAAGACGCATCACCTGCCCCTATTATCAATAGTTTCTTGCATCTTCTGTTTACTTCTCCTTCTCCCTTGCCTTGATCGACTACTCTTATTAAAAATCTGACTCCACCTAGTGTAACTACGGATAACATCCAAAAAATTATATGAACAGAAAAAGGAAATCTAAAATACCTATTGTCTAGAAATCTAAAGTTCACAAAATGACTGTAAATTATAAATACAACATTTGAAAGTGAAATTGAATATATTATAGACATTAGTTCCTCTATAGAGGCATACTTCCATATTCTATTATACAATTTAAAAAACTTATTAAATACGAGTGTTATAGCTATTACCGGAATTAATGAAAGCTTTAGAAATCCTATGTATTCAAAAGGTATACTAAAGTCAAACCTCAAAAGCATGGCAAAATACAATGAGGCAACCAGCAAAACTATATCGTATATAACAAGTTTTCTGTCTTTCTGCATATCAACACTTCCTAAAGTTTTTTGCAAAAGTTTTAGAAAAAACTCTCTTTTTCTATTTTACATCATAGTAGAAATTATTCAACATATTTTATTTATGAATTTGTAAACTTATTTTTACCAGATTCATCTATTATCTCATCAGTTGCCTTTTTGAACAGTTCAGTATCTCTCAAACCAAGAAGATATTTCATAAAAGGCTTCCTAAGCTCATCTCTCTTCAAGGCATACTCTACTGTAGCCTGCAGAAAGCCTAATTTGTCACCTACATCATACCTTCTTCCTTCAAAATTATAGGCATACATAGCTTCCACTTTAACCAGACTTCTGAGGGCATCTGTAAGTTGAATCTCCCCACCTTTTCCAGGCACCGTATCCTTTAATATCTTGAATATTGCCGGAGTTATTATATATCTTCCCAATATTGCTATATTGGAAGGTGCCTCTTTTACTTTAGGTTTTTCAACGAGTCCTTTTACTTTATAGACCCTATCTTCTATATACATTCCTTTTACTATTCCATATTTATAAACTTCTTCTTCCGGTACTTCCTGAACACCTATTATGGAAGTCTTGTATTCATCATAACAGTCTATAAGCTGTCTAAGACATGGTACCTTACTGTCTACCACATCATCTCCAAGCATTACTGCAAAAGGTTCCTTTCCCACAAAAGTTTCAGCACAACTTATGGCATGACCCAACCCTCTTGGTTCCTTCTGCCTTATGTAATATATATCTGCCATATTTGATATTTTCCGAACTAAACTTAGAAGCTCCTTTTTATCATGACTTTCAAGTTCTTTTTCAAGTTCAACTGATTTATCGAAGTGATCCTCTATAGCCCTCTTATTTCTTCCCGTAATTATTAAGATCTCCTCTATTCCCGAAGCAACAGCTTCTTCTATAATATACTGTATTGTAGGTTTATCGACTATAGGCAGCATTTCCTTCGGTTGCGCCTTGGTTGCCGGCAGAAATCTTGTCCCAAGTCCTGCTGCTGGTATTATAGCTTTTTTTACTCTCAATATTAAAATCTCCTTTCACAATACTAAAATCTATTCTTTTTTATTATATCCTCCAACTGAATAACTATCTCATCCTTTGGATCCAATTTTTTTGCAATATCCAAATGTATTGCTGCATTGTCCAAATCCCCAAGATTCAGATAGCACATTATAAGATTAGTACATATCTCTACAGACTTAGTTGCTTCAAATGCTTTTCTAAGATATGAGACCGCAGTTTTATAATCTCCCATGGATGCATAATTTATTCCCATTTCATTAATTATTTCAACCATACTGCTGTTTATACTAAGTGCTTCATTGAGGTAATATACAGCCTTCTCATAATTTTGAAGCATTCTGTAACCTACTGCTACATAGTAGTAAATGGAGGGATGATCCCCAAGCACATCTATAAGAGGCAGCAATATTTTCAAAGCTTCTTCGGGATTTTCATTTAGAATTTCCCTGGCTCTGTCAAAATCAACTATTGATTTTACAGATTCCTTAAAATCAGTAATATCAATAGTCTCCTCTCCACCCTTTGATATATAACTGTTTATATAAAAGAGGGCTTTTTCATAATCATCGTTCTCCTTTTCGATTACTGCATGGTAAAAATAGGGAAGAGCATAATTTTCTATGCTCTCTGCATTTTCAAGGATTTCCAGTTCCTCCTCCTTGTAAGCACTGTCTTCCCTTCTTAAATAATCTACCGTTATTATAAGTTTATCATATATTTCTGTTGAATTATCAATATTCAACAATCCCTTGAACAGTATATATGCATCTTCATATTTACCGTTTTTTATGCCCCTTGCTATTTTACCTTTTATAAATTTAACGCTGTCTGGAGCTTTTTTCAGTATATCAATATAATAATGATTAAACTTAAAATTTCCATCAGTTCCCATTACATAAAACATACCCTCTATAAAAAATCCAGCAGGAATTTTTTCCATGTCATTTTTAGATTTAACACTCTCAATTATGTTGTCAGCCTTTACAGGAAGATATATCTGTTCTTCAAATTCAACTTTAAAAATTTTCTCCAGCATAGTTTCATCTATTTCTAAAAACAATATATTGGATAATTTATCTTTTAAACGTGCTTTTATATTCATGAACTTCACCTGTGTCTTAAATTTATATTTTAACAATTACGTGCATCATCAAGTATCCTGTTTACTTTTTTCTGCAGGGCCTGAATTTTGTTATCAGAATCCATCAGACTGTCACCTATTACAGAGAGATAAATTTTTATTTTAGGCTCTGTACCAGACGGTCTTACAACAAACCATGATTTATCCTCAAAAATAAACTTGAGTACATCCGACTTAGGTAATGTTATATGCTTTTCCGTTATATTGACTAAATCTTTCTCCACCCCTAGTTTATAATCCAGTTTCTTCACTATTTTCACATTTTCAAGATGATTCTTCATTGAATGTCTCAGATACTGCATAACCTTTTCAATTTCTTCATGTCCTTCTTTCCCCTTAAGCTCTATGGATACAAGTTTTTCCCTGTAAAATCCATACTTTTTATATAAATCCATAAGTGCTTCATAAAGTGTCTTATTCTTTGTCTTGTAGTACAGTGCCATCTCACATATTAAAGTGGCCGCAATTACAGCATCCTTATCTCTTACAAAATCCCCCGCCAGATATCCATAGCTCTCTTCAAATCCAAATATAAATTTTTTATTGCCATTTTCGTTAAATTCTTTTATCTTTTCACCTATATACTTGAATCCCGTAAGTACTTCTACTATTTCTACTCCATAATCTTCCGCTATTTTGAAAACTGCATCAGTTGTAACAATGGTTTTTACCACTGCCCCGTTTTCAGGCAGCCTGCCGAATTCTTTTAGAGATGATATTATATAGTGAGTCAGAAGAATTCCCACCTGATTTCCAGTCAGTATTTTATACTCACCTTCAGTATTCTTTACCACAACTCCAATTCTATCACAGTCAGGATCAGTTCCAAATATTATATCGGGCTTTATTCGTTTAGCCATGTCAAGCGCTATGTTAAATACTTTGGAATCCTCTGGATTTGGATACTGTGCTGTAGGAAAATTCCCATCCGGCTGCTCCTGTTCCTTTACAACATTTACTTTTTCGTAGCCAAGTTCCCTCAATGTCCTTCTTACAGGTATGTTACCACTTCCATGAATCGGTGTATATATTATATCAAGTTCTTTTGCTCTGGATTTTATAAGATCGTTTCTTATTCCAAGTTCCTTTACTCTACTTATATAGGATCTGTCAATTTCTTCTCCTATTATATTTAACAGTCCTCTGCTCTTTGCAGTATTTATATCCATAGTTTTGATTTTCGAAAAATCGTCGATGTCCTCAATACAAGCCAATATTTTCCTTGCATTAGTATCTGTAATCTGACCCCCATCCTCTCCATATACCTTGTATCCATTATATTCTTTGGGATTATGCGACGCAGTTATGACTATTCCAGCCTTGCTTCCAAGTTCTCTAACTGCATATGACAACATCGGTGTTGGTCTCAGTGATTCAAAGATATTCACCTTTATACCATTTGCACACAAATTTAGAGCGGCAGTTTCAGCAAATTGACTTGAATTCAATCTGGAATCATACCCTATGCACACTGATATATTTTCTTTATTTCCATATTTACCTGCAAGATAATCAGACAATCCCTGTGTTGCCTTTCCCACAGTATATACGTTAATTCTGTTGCTGCCCACAGCCATTATCCCTCTAAGTCCACCTGTTCCAAATTCCAGATCCTTATAAAATCTATCTTCTATTTCCTTTTCATCCTTTATGTTTTTCAATTCAGATTTTGCTTTTTCATCGATAAAATTGGAATTCAACCATTCTTCATACTTTTCTTTATACATATTCATACCTCCCGTTAATTTATATTAGACTATAAAGAAGTTAATTCTTTTCAATATCCACCTATAATTATTTATGAAATATTTAACAGTTAATAACTTTAATTATACTATACTTGTTGAATTTATAAAACAATTAACATATAATAATATTAGTTTTTATTAAATACAGTAAACCCTTTAATTTCAAGAGTTAAGAGGTATTCTTATGGAAGAAGGTGCTATACAAGGGTGTATAGATTAGATCAAAATGAAACTCCCCTATTTGATGCATTAATGGAATATGTAAACAGAGACATAATACCATTTCATGTACCAGGCCACAAGAAAGGTGCTGGTGCAGATACTGAATTTAAAAACTTTCTTGGAGAAAATCCGTTTAAAATAGATGTTACAGTTTTTAAGCTAGTTGACAGCCTCCATCATCCAACAGGCCCTATAAAAAAGGCACAGGAACTGGCTGCAGATGCTTACGGATCAGATGCCGCCTTCTTTTCAATTCATGGTACTTCCGGTGCTATCCAGGCAATGATAATGTCTGTTGTAAATTCCGGCGACAAAATAATAATACCCAGAAACGTTCACAAGTCAGTAACTGCAGGTATAATACTGAGCGGAGCCATACCAGTATATATGTCACCTGAACTTGACAAAAGGCTTGGTATTGCACATGGTGTAACTCCGGAAACAGTTTCCAGAACACTCTCTCAAAACAAAGATGCAAAGGCTGTTTTAATTATAAATCCAACTTATTACGGCGTGGCAGCGGATATAAAAAAAATAGCCGATATAGTTCACAGCTATAATATCCCTTTAATAGTAGATGAGGCCCATGGTCCTCATCTGGCCTTCAATGATAGACTGCCGCTATCCTCCATAGAAGCTGGAAGTGATATATGCTGTCAAAGCACCCACAAAATAATCGGTGCCATGACTCAGGCTTCCCTGCTGCATGTAAACTCCAGACTGGTTGATGTACACAGAGTTCAACAGATTCTATCACTTCTTCAAACCACTTCTCCATCATATATACTGATGGCCTCATTGGATTGTGCAAGGCGTCAGATAGCCATAGATGGAAAACAGCTGCTGGATAAAGCCATAGATCTATCAAACTACGCAAGATACGAAATAAACAAGATTCCAGGATTTTATTGCTTTGGCAAAGAGATAATTGGAAACAGCGGTGTATTTTCCCTCGATCCAACCAAAATAACTATAACCTGCAGGGATCTTGGTATTACCGGATATGACCTGGATATGATCCTTTCAAATAAGTACAATATTCAGATGGAGCTGTCAGATATATACAATGTGCTTGCCGTAGGTTCTTTCGGTGATACTAAAAAGAATATGGATATTCTCATAAAGGCTTTAAAAGAAATAAGCATTGAATATGCTGGAAGCAATCATGTGAAATCTGATTTTCTGGATATTCCGGATATTCCAAGACAGCTGAAAATTCCAAGAGAAGCTTTCAATTCCAAGAGAAAATCCGTACCTTTAAAAAGCAGCATTGGCATGATAAGCGGTGAATTTCTAATGGCCTATCCACCTGGAATTCCTGTCCTCTGTCCCGGTGAGGAAATAACAAGGGATATAGTAGACTATATAGGTCAGCTCAAAAGCACAGGCCTTTACGTACAGGGAACAGAAGATCCCGAAGTGGAGTATATAAAAGTAGTTGATTCTTCAGATGACAATTAAGCTGTAATTGTCATCTATTTCCTCTTCTGTGAAAACCTTTATGTCATTTCTTCTGAATATCTCCGCTGTAACCCCGTTTCCGCTTATCTTACTTCCTGTAAAACTGCCGTCATATATCTCTCCAAAACCGCAGGACGGACTCCTTGATTTTAATACGGCCGTTTTTATATTGCACATTTTACATACCTTTATGGATTCATGTGCTCCTTTTAGAAACTTGTCAGTTAAATTCTGTTTCTTCTGATTTATTATGATGGCACTGCCGTCTATTACATCACTGCCGTCTCCACCGTATATCTCGCATGGAAGTCTTGGCGTACCCAACCCTCCAAGCTGTTCTGGACAAAATGGAACAACTATGCCGGACTCCATTAACTTTAGGATCCTCCCATTCAGGCTATTACCTCCATCATACCTTGTATTTATCCCGCAAAGACACGCACTTACTGCAAGCATATTTACCTCCTGATATTTATAATTGCATCTATTTGAGCTCAACTACTGTGACACCTGTTCCTCCCTCGCCATATTCCCCGAGTCTGTAATTTTCCACATGAGAATGGCGTTTTAACATATCATTTATGGAATTCCTAAGTACTCCCGTACCTTTTCCATGTATTATAGTTACTTCCTTGAGCCCGCTCATATATGCATCATCCAGATATTTATCAGTTGTATAGGTTGCCTCAATAGAATCCATTCCCCTCAAATCTATGGACACCGGAACAGTCCTCAGATTAAGATTTACCTCTTTCTTCTTTTTTTTCTTTTCCTTTTTTGATTCACCTTTTATTTTTCTTAGATCCTTCATTTTTACACTTATTTTCATTATGCCTGCCTGAACCTGAACTTCACCTTTATTATCTGGAGGATTGATCACTATTACATTCTGATTTAGAGATGGAAGAAACACCTCCTGTCCCTCTTTTACATTTTTAATATTTTCACCATCATTAACCTTGTCTATATACAATTTATTCTCTGCATTATTTAATTTTTCACCAAGTTTTCTTCTTTGTTGTTCCAGTTTCTGTCTTGCATCACTGTTGTATCCCATTTCTTCAAGCTGGTGCATTTCCCTTAGGATAGCGTCAGCTTCTTCTTTTGCCTCTCTTATTATATTCTTTGCCTCTCTATGAGCCTCTATAATTGTCTTCTCTCTCGAATCTTTTAATTTGTGGAATTTATTCTCATACTGTTCCTTAATGTGAAGCGCTTCGGCTCTTAAATTTTCAGCCTCCCTATAATACTTCTCGGCCTTCAGATTTTTGCTCTGGAGACTCTGAATGAGATCTTCAAATCTAAGAGCTTCACTGGATATATTTTGTCTTGCATCTTCTATTATATAATCTGGAAGCCCGAGTCTTCTGGATATTTCAAAAGCATTTGATTTTCCAGGTATTCCTATTATAAGTCTATAGGTAGGTCTCAATGTTTCTACATCAAACTCCACAGATGCATTCTCTACCCTATCAGTTCTCAATGCATATACTTTCAGTTCACTGTAATGGGTTGTGGCAACAATACTTGCTCTTTTCCCCTTCAAGTTCTCCAGTATTGCTACAGCAAGTGCCGCTCCCTCCGTAGGATCAGTACCTGCACCCAGTTCATCAAAGAGCACAAGGGAACTGCTGTCTGCCTTATCTATTATGTTTACTGTATTTGTCATATGAGATGAAAAGGTAGAAAGATTCTGTTCAATACTCTGTTCATCTCCAATATCTGCAAAAATCTCCTTGAAAAATCCTACAGTGGAATTTTCCCTGGCAGGTATCATAAGTCCGCTTAATGCCATGATGTGTACAAGTCCTACGGTTTTTAATGTAACAGTTTTTCCACCTGTATTGGGACCTGTTATTATCAAGGACCTAAAATCCCTTCCCATATAAAAATCCATGGGCACTGCAACTTTTCCGTCTATAAGAGGATGTTTCGCCTGTATTATATCCATTATACCTTCATCATTTATTTCCGGTATCGTATAGTTAAAGTCACTTGCAAATCTGGCCTTTGCAAAAATAAAGTCCAGTTCCCACAATATATCCGCATTAATCTCAACTGCAGATATACTGCCGTATATCTGTCCCGATAATTCTGCGAGTATCCTCTCTATTTCAGCATTTTCTTCCATCATCAATTCTTTTATTTCATTATTTAGATTTACAAGTCCCATAGGTTCTATATATAACGTGGCCCCGCTTGAGCTTTGATCATGAACTAGACCTGGTACCATTAATTTATATTCCGCTTTTACAGGGAGTACATATCTATCTCCTCTTACAGTATAGAGTGCATCCTGAAGGTATTGAGAATAACTTCTAACAAGAGAATTTACCTTATCCCTTACAGAAGAATTCTTATCTCTCAATGCCCTTCTTATATTGTACAATTTAGAACTGGCCTTGTCATAAATTGTATCTTCACTTTCTATGGACATGAATATTTTATCTTCCAGAAACTTCAACTCTGTTATCCCGGAGCAGATATCTTCTATTATCTTGAAAGTTTCTTCATCCTCTTTATGACTTACATATTTCTTAAATCTACGTGAAGCCCTTAAAACAGCACCTATTCTCAAAATCTGAACTGCCATGAGCATGGAACCCTTTTTGGCCATCACTATAGCATTTCTTGCATCATAAACTCCTTCAAATGGAGGTAAACCTTTTTCTATAAGAAGCCTGAATGCTTCCCCAGTTTCCTCCAAATGCTGCCTTGCTTCATATATGTTATCATAGGGCCTTAAATCATCCACTATATCCTTTGCTGCATCGGTACTTGTATATTTTTTTAATTTGTTTTTTACTTTATCAAATTCCAAAACCTTTAGAGATTTATCGTTCATCTTGCCTCGTAAAACTCCTTTCCTAATCTATCCCTCTTTTATAGTGACCACGTGTAAACCTTGAAAAATCCTTTTCCCATTTCTCTTGAACAAAGGCATTCAATACTTCCTTGGTCTTCTCATAGCTTTCATCTATAAAATCCATTCTAAAGCTGTTTACTCCTATGTTTTTAAGTTCTTTAATATTTTGCAATAAATTCAATGGTACACTGTTGTATACATATCCCCTGCAAAACTTATCCGTTCTCAGTGGAAACTCTTTATTTTTTCTGTCTACAAGATAATAGTTTCCATATCTGCAGGAACTATTGCATTCTCTGCAGGCAGTTTTGCCGCCAAAGGTACTTCCTATAACGCAGTATTCACTTACCATCAGCTGTATTCTTCCATACACCATGAGCTGACATCCTGACTTTATATGTCCAAGTATATTCTTTATCTCATCTTTGCTCAATTCTACACTCAGACAGTTTCCACAGGTCAATTTATTATAGAAAGCAAGAGCCTCGCTGTTGAATATATTAAGTTTATAATCACCTATTATATTCAGCTTTCCTCCAAATTTACTTATTATGCCTAAATTAGATGTAACTATTCCCTGTATCATATGTAGATTATCCTGTACAAATTTACATATATAATTAAATTCCTCTTTTACTATGTTTGGAATCATTATATATACCTTTTTTTCTATATCACCCAGCCTAATTTGACAATTGCGCTGAAATGGATTTATACATATACAATGCAAATTCGATTCCAATACTGCTTTAAGCTGTTCTCTATTTGATACAAAAACCATATTTTCAGGTAACTCAAGTTCTCTACTCCTGCCTATATCCCAATTTGCATATTTGGTATTCTCAACACGACATCTATTTTTAGATAATATGTATTTTTCAATTTCATCTGTAAGCTTCCTTCTGACAGCATTCAGGGAAGCTACAGGTAAAAATCCTTCTTCATAATCTGTAAATTCTATATTGCCAAATTCAAATACAGTATTCCCGGTTTTTAAAAGACTGCTGCAAATTCTTTCTTTGCTAAGAGGTCTTTTTAGTGCTCTTTCCACAACTTCCCCTTTTACAACAAAATCATGTTCATCATAATTGGCTGTAAGTTCAATGGGATTTCCCAATTCAAATTTAACTCTCAGATTCAAGTCTATTTTTTTCCCATATGGATTTTTATACACAGACTGAAGCTCTCTCATCTGAGCAGAATCCGAAGTCCTATATATTATATCACCATATCTGTAATCTGATGGGAAAAGTTTTACATGGTCACCTTTTTTAGCCTCATCTACTTCCTTTCCATTCTTGATTATTTTACATATATTGAAACCACTTCTCCCGTTTCTGATTCCATCACCTATGAATATATCCTCTTTTAAAATAATTGTCATATCACTTTTAACTTCTCCAATTTGAATTCCCGTATTTCTTGGAAATGAATAGGACATCATGTCTCTGCCAGTATTTTTGAGCAAGTAGGCTTTTGTAAATCCTTCCCTGTTAAACAGTTGAAGAAGCTTCCTTATACTTTCAGTTTTCGGAATTTTTTCAATACCGTCATTCAGGAAGCTATCTATAGCTTTTCTATATTCCCTGACGACACCTGCTACATATTCAGGTCTTTTCATCCTTCCCTCAATCTTTAAAGAACATGCCCCAGTTCTCAATATATCTCCTATATTTTCAATAGTGCACATATCCTTTGGGCTTAAAAGATAGCCTTTTTTTGAAGAATCATCCATTTCTTTAACTATGCTATATGGCAGTCTGCAGGGCTGGGCACATTTCCCCCTGTTTCCACTTCTTCCGCCTATCATGCTGCTCATAAGGCATTGTCCAGAATAGCATACACAGAGTGCACCATGAACAAACACTTCAATATCCATATTAAGTATTTTCGATATAGATTCTATTTCTTTTAAGGACAACTCTCTTGATAGAACTATTCTGTCAAACCCTATGCTTTCTAAAAAAAGGGCGGTTTCTAAATTATGTACCGTCATCTGGGTTGATGCATGAAGTTTAAAGTTTGGAAAATATTTTTTTACAAGAACTGCAAATCCTATGTCCTGAACTATAAGTGCATCAACTCCTACATCATATAGAAACCCTGCATATGAAACCGCATCTTTAATTTCCTTTTCCTTTATAATTGTATTTACTGTAACATATATCTTTACGTCATACAGATGGCAGTAATCAACTGTTTTTTTCATAATTTCATCATCAAAATTGTCCGCATATGCCCTGGCCGAAAATCTACTTCCTCCAAGATAAACAGCATTTGCTCCAGATTGAACTGCCGCATACACACTTTCAAGATTACCTGCAGGTGCCAAAAGCTCTATTTTTTTCATCTCCACTTCATCTCCTTGCACAATACTAATTATATAGTAATCTTTGACACAATCAAAGTAATTATCAAAAAACCAGCTGGAAATGCATTTATCATCACCTTTTTTATCAAGACTCATATATTGTATTAGGAGTCAATGACAAAATTGATAACAAACTATTTTTTACTCTAATTTATATGTATATTTAAGGAGGATTTTATTTATGAATTCATTATCAAATGGCAATTGCTACGATAATAATTATAATCCTTGCGCTGTAAATCCCTGCAAGGTAGAACAAAAAGAAGAAAAAAGCTGTCAGCCAATAATTAAATGTAGCTGTCCTACTTCAACTGTAGTACCTCTTGTATCAATTGGAGATAGTTTTACTGTTGCTTCCCTGAATTTGAATACTTCAAAAATATCAAATCCATGTGTAAAACTTGAATTTGCCACCAATCTCATAGGAACCGTTGCAGGTGCCGGTATTTTGAGATTTCAAGTATTCAAACAATGCACTGGTCAGATGAATCCAGTTCCTATAGGTCCAACATGGAGCTACGGTCCTATAGCAATAGGCAATGATACTTTTTCATTCTTTGTCTGCGATTGTGATGATTCATGTTTTGACGGATGCTGTACCTATACGGTAGTAGCAACAACAACTGTTGCCCTTGGTACACTTTCACTGAACAATTCAACACTTGGAGCAATAGTAACCTGCGGATGCTCCTGCAACTAAAAATATAGATATACAGCTTTAAACCAAGTTGCCTATCTATACATTAATATTAAATTATTATATGGATTGTCTCAAAACAATGAGATATTCCATATTTTCGTCTGTAAATCAGAGGATTTGGTATTGAAATACACTTTCAGTACTGAATCCTCTGATTATATTCATCTTTATGTCTGTATTCCTGTAAAACATGTAACCAAGTTTAATAGGAATCCATATATTATAATTGAACCACAAATAAAACTTAAAACATTCATTACAACAGAATAATACTCGAAAGTGAGGAGGTAAATCTATGGCTTTTTATACAGCTTATCCAACGGATGATGTGTATGTAGCAGAGTTTTTCTCAAATACCAATTTTGTCTCATCATCATCCTTATATACCGGGCAATATACCCAAAACTGCGGACATGCAGATGCGTATAGATCCCTGTTAAAATTCAACATTCCAGGTTCAATTCCATCTGGATGTACAATAAAAAATGCCGTTTTAAATCTCTATGTAAATGGAAAAAACACGCCAGATTGCAACCTTCAGCCTCAATACGTGACTGCATATAGAAATTTAAATGACTTTAGTGAAAATACAGTTACGTGGAATAACAAACCAAATGTATTTCAAACTCCTTATGGATCTACAATAATTACAGATGGTGATTTATGTAATTATATACAAATAGATATTACTGAGTTGGTTAGAGGATGGTACAACCACACTATTGAAAATAATGGACTAACCTTAATAGGAATAGAAAATATTGTGAATACAATAATAGGATATGACAGCAGCAGAGGTCAAAACCCTCCTTATCTGTCAATCGAATATGATTGCGGATCGCCTTGTCCACCGCCTTGCCCTCCACCTTGCCCTATATGTCCAACTGGACCTACTGGTCCTCAAGGTCCTGCCGGACCTATAGGCCCTACTGGTGCTCAAGGTCCTCAGGGTCCTGTCGGTCCTACTGGCGCTCAAGGTCTTCAAGGCCCTGCTGGTCCTATAGGTCCTACCGGTGCCCAGGGTCCTGCCGGCGCCAACGGTGCTACCGGTCCTCAAGGCCCTGTTGGTCCTACTGGTGCACAGGGTCCTGCTGGTGCCAACGGTGCTACTGGCCCTCAAGGTCCTGTCGGTCCTACTGGTGCTCAGGGTCCTGCTGGTGCCAACGGTGCTACCGGCCCTCAAGGTCCTATAGGTCCTACTGGTGCACAGGGTCCTGCTGGTGCCAACGGTGCTACCGGCCCTCAAGGTCCTGTCGGTCCTACTGGTGCTCAGGGCCCTGCCGGTGCCAACGGTGCTACCGGTCCTCAAGGTCTTCAAGGCCCTACTGGTCCTCAGGGCCCTGCTGGTGCCAACGGTGCTACCGGTCCTCAAGGTCCTGTCGGTCCTACTGGTGCCCAGGGTCCTCAAGGTCCAGAAGGTATCCAGGGTAATACCGGTGCCGATGGTGCTACCGGTCCTCAGGGTCCTGCTGGTCCTACTGGTGCACAGGGTCCTGCCGGTGCTGATGGTGCCGTAGGTCCTACCGGTCCTCAAGGCCCTCAAGGTCCTGCTGGTGCACAGGGTCCTGCCGGTGCCAACGGTGCTACTGGCCCTCAAGGTCCTGCTGGTCCTCAGGGTGCTACTGGTGCCCAGGGTCCTGAAGGTTCTCAAGGTCCTGTCGGTCCTGCTGGTGCTACCGGTCCTCAAGGTGTAGAAGGTCCTGTTGGTCCTGCCGGCCCTACTGGTCCTACTGGTGCACAGGGTGTAGAAGGTCCTCAGGGTCCTCAGGGTATTCAGGGTAATACAGGTGCCACTGGCCCTACCGGTGCCAACGGTGCTACTGGTGCCCAGGGTCCTGCTGGTCCTGCCGGTCCTACTGGTGCCCAAGGTTCTGTTGGTCCTGCCGGTCCTACTGGTCCTCAAGGTGTAGAAGGTCCTCAGGGTCCTGTTGGTCCTACTGGTGCCCAGGGTCCTGCCGGTGATCAGGGTCCTCAAGGCCCTCAAGGTCCTGCTGGCCCTACCGGTCCTACTGGCGCTCAAGGCCCTGCTGGTCCTCAAGGTGCTACTGGTGCCCAAGGTTCTGTCGGCCCTACTGGCCCTACTGGTCCTCAAGGTCCTGTCGGTCCTCAAGGTCCTCAAGGTATTCAAGGCAATCCAGGTGCTACCGGCCCTCAAGGTCCTATAGGCCCTACTGGTCCTACTGGCCCTGCCGGTGCTGATGGTGCTGGTGCTATAATTCCATTTGCATCTGGAAGTCCTGTCGTGCTGACTACTGTTGCTGGTGGATTAATTGGTACAGCAAGCGTTCTGGGATTCGGAAACTCTGCTACTAATATAAACGTCACAGGTGGAACAATTGATTTGACTGGAGCTGCAGGGACATTGATTAATATGGCATTTTCAGTTCCCCGTGATGGAGTTATAACCTCAATAGCAGCATATTTCAGTACAAGTGCAGCATTATCTCTTATAGGTTCAACAACAACTATTACAGCACAGTTATATCAATCGACTGCTCCTGACAATAGTTTCACTGCAATTCCGGGTGCTGTTGCAACTTTATCTCCGGCACTGTCTGGTTTAGTATCTATAGGCAATACGAGCAGTGGATTGACTGAAGGATTATCAATTTCTGTAACTGCAGGTACCCGACTATTACTGGTATTCTCAGCAACGGCATCAGGACTTAGTCTCATTAATACCGTTGCAGGTTACGCCAGTGCAGGTGTTGGAATTTCCTAATACACCATTTTTAGAAGGACTGCTTAAGCAGTCCTTCTATCAATTATTTTGTTCTTATCCTATTATACATAAAGATTTTAAACGAGGAGATGATTTTTTGCCAAATTTTATAACTATAAGTTTATGTATGATAATCAAAAACGAAGAAAAAGTAATAGAAAGATGCCTTGATTCAATCAAAGACATAGTAGATGAGATAATAATTGTAGATACAGGTTCTTCTGATAATTCAATAAATATATGTAAAAAGTTTACCAATAAAATATATGATTTTAAATGGGTAGACGATTTTTCTGCTGCAAGAAACTTTTCTTTCAGCAAAGCAACCAAGGAATATATATTATGGATGGATGCAGATGATATTCTTCTTCCTGAAGACATAAAAAAATTCAGCGCATTGAAAGATACTTTGGATCACTCTGTGGATTCTGTAACAATGAAGTATAATGTTGGATTTGACAAATACGGAAATATAACTTTGAGTTACAGGAGAAATAGATTGATAAAAAGAGAAAAAAATTTCAGATGGCTAGGGTTTGTTCATGAATATCTCAAAGTATACGGAAATATAATCAACAGCAGTATAAGTATAACCCATAGAAAGATGGAGTATAAACCTAAGAGAAATATTGAAATATATGAAAATAAGTTAAAACAAGGTGTGGATTTTTCTTTAAGAGACATACTTTATTATGGAAATGAACTCTATGACCACAACAGATATGAGGAGGCAGTTGAATACTATACTAAATTTCTAAATTCAAACATGGGTTGGTATGAAGACAATATAAATGTATGTAATAAAATATTTGATTATTACGAGAAGACAGGAGAATTTTTAAAGGCAAGAAATTATATATTCAAGAGCTTTGAATATGACAATCCCAGAGCTGAAGGATGCTGCAGATTAGGCTTATCGTTTTTCAAAGAAAGCAAAATTGCACAGGCAATTTTCTGGTATGACATGGCCCTGAAAGTGGAAAAACCCAAAGACAGCCTCGGGTTTTTCAATGATGCATATTGGACATGGATTCCCCACCTTCAATTATGTGTATGTTATGATATCATTGGTAATCATAAACTGGCATATGAACACAATGAAATGGCAGCAGCATTTATACCGGAAGACGAAAAAATCAAATTCAATAGAAAGTATTTCAACAATATTGGAATTTTATAATCGGATTACGTTCGGGCTACCCTGTCTTAAAATAACAAGTATGCGGTAGCTTGTCATAATATATTGTCATCTTTTAATTTCTTAATTACCAGATCAACCCTTTCATCCCAGCTGTTATTTATTGAAAACCTTCTCCTTGCAATGGCTGTTTCCATATCGATATCATTAATCGCTTTATTCAGATTTATAATAAATTCTGTAAAGTTTCTAGATACATAACATAGATTCCCTAGTTTTATTATTTCATGTATGGCAGTACTTACTACAGGTTTCCCCAATGCCATATACTCATATAACTTTATAGGATCACAGCTGTTGGTCATTTTATTTACTTTAAAAGGTATAATACAGCAATTAAAATTACTTATATAAAATGGAAGCTGCCAGTATTTTTTCTCTCCTAAAAAATACACATTATTTTTATTGAACTCCAAATCTATACTGCCAATTTTGGGACCGATGAAAACAATATTATAATTGCCTCCAGATATATATTTTATCAATTCCCAGTCTATCCAGCCGGCAACAGCCCCCACATATCCCACAATCTTTTTCCCTGATGGCAAATCTGCAGGAATGCTCTTTTTATCCGGTGAAAAGTTTTCTATATCCAGTCCGTTTTTTATCATGTATATTTTATGACATTCTGTCAAAAATTTATTGTAGAGTTCTTCAGAAGTGGCAAATATGATATTTGCAGCTTTCAACATATCCTTTAAATATACATTCCAGCTTTCAAACTCGTAGGAATAATCATCTATTATGTCAAATATTATATAATCATGATATAGATTATCTATCCTGGTTACATTCTCCGGATGAGAACACCATAATATTATCGGTCTCTCCAACCGATTTGTGTCTATACTGTAATTCGCTCCAATCTCATATAATTTTTTATTTATTCTTATGATATAGTTTTCCCTTATATTGTCCATATAATATACAGTATGTCCTCTCTCACTCAATTTTCTCATTATCTGCTGTGGTCTCTGATACATTCTATTATATGGAACTGTAGGCATTTGAATAAAAGTTGCCATAAATATCACCTGGTCTAACTTAATAAAATCTCATAGCTTCTATATAATTTATCTATACATTTTTCCCAATTGTAATTTAAATTCACGTATTCTTTTAATTCCTTGGATTCTCCGCCCCTTTCAGCCATATTCAAGGCATTTTCAAGTGATTTTCTTATACTCACTTCACTGTAGGGATCGCAATAGATACATTTATCTTTAAAATATTCCTTACTGCTCCCCTCCAGAGTCGACACTATGTTACATCCCAGAGAAGCGGCTTCAAGTGATGAAAGCCCCGGAGTTTCCACAAAACTTGGGAGTATATGGACCTTCGCACATCTATATGCATTATATAGATTATATTTATCCATAAATCCAAGATATTTTACATTTCTATAATTCATACATTTTCTAAAATATGCCTTGTCATTTATATTTCCCACAAGTACCAGTTCATATTTCAAATACTGCGCCGCCCTGCACAATGCAAGCTGATTCTTCCTGCTGCATATTCTAGCTGCACAGAGTATATAGTTTTCCAAACTGTACTTTTTTCTAAAGTCAAACTTTACAATATCACTATTCCCGGTTTCAACTCCATTATAAACGACTGTATATGGTACATCCATATTGAAATCCTTACATATTGCTTTTCCTTCAAGCTCACTGTTTGGATATACCATATCACAGCCCTGAAGTATACTCTTTCTCTTGGTGTTTCCCCTGTTCCACAATTCTATATCGTGTTCATCATGAATAAACTTATAATACTTTATTAGATTCCAGTATACAGGTGATAACACTATCTTTTTTCCAAAGCATCTTGCCTTTTTATAATAACTATACGTATCCCTTATTCTTGTAAGATTGAATAAATGGATAATATCATACTTGGAATAATCCTGTATCATTCCTGTATTTATATCCACCTTTATGCCTTTTTTTTCAAGGTATTTTATAGTTTTGATAAACTGCATTGAATCACCTGCAAAATTTCTATCATAATCCTCCCTTATGCAAAATAATATATTTACCACCATACTACTCCTGAGTTTACTTGATATATTATTTTATTATATGCAGCATGCAGAAAATATCCACACAAAGAAACCGAACTAAAACTTTCTATTTAGTTCGGTTTCTAATTTGATTTATCATTTAAAAGAGGATTCTTTCTGCTTCTTTCCTTTGCCAGACTTATTTGATTTTGTTCCAGTTTATGTTGGAGATCCATTATTTTATATTTAAGGGATTGAACTTTAAATTTATACTCCCTATTTTCAGATTTAATTTCCTCATTTTCTTTTAAATACTCCTTTGCAGCTTCATTGGTTATATCTATTTCCTCTTTCAACTTTTGAACTTCATTATCCTTTTCTTCAGCTTTTTTCTTGGAATACCCACTTTGCTCGTAATCTTTCAATTTTTGCTGAAGTTCTGCATTATATTCTTCCTTATATTGAATTTGCTTCTTTAGAGAAGCTATCTCTTCTTCATATACTTTCTGAATTTTTTTAAACTGTTCAGATTCCTTTTCCAGCTTTTTATTGGATTCTCTCATTTTAAACATATCATCAGCTACATTCACCGCCGACAGTATAGCCGCTGAGGAAGTGCTTAATTTATTGTTGATTTCCAGCACACTTTTTACTTTTTTGTCAACATAACTGGCCAATGTGTGTAGATATTCTTCCTGTTCGTCACCTTTTAAGTTATACTCTATGCCATTTATGACAACTGTCACTACATTCATTTGAACACCCTCTCAGATACTGCTGTTTTCAATATAAAACTATTTTATCACAAATTCCTCACATATTAAACCGCTAATTAAATTTAATGGTAAAAAATTCCTGTATTGGTTTTCTTGAAATGACTTTGTCATTGAATTTAAATACTCAATGACAAGGCCAGTCTGTCAATTTATCTATCTCAATTTTGCTCCAAGCTTGTTCTCAAGATTTTTCAATATTCTGTCATGAACCTTGTTTACCTCTGAATCCGTTAAAGTTCTATTTTCAAGCCTGTAAGATATGGAATACGCTATGGACTTTTTTCCTCTTTCTATTTGTTTTCCAGTATACACATCAAATAATTTTATATTCTCAACCATTTTGCCTCCCTGATGTCTAATTATATTTTCTACATCCTCTACAAGTACGTCTTTATCCACAAGTACGGCTATATCCCTTGAAACAGCCGGGAATTTAGGAAGCGGTCTATACTTTTTATCGGAATTTGAATATCTATAAATCAAGTCCAGGTTCAACTCAAATATATAGCATCTGTCTTCAATTCCATAGTTTTCAACAACATTTGGATGTACTTCTCCGAAAACCCCTATAAATTTATTTTTTATATAGAGATTTGCAGTCCTGCCTGGATGAAATGTGGGATTGCTGCTCTCTCTCTTTAATGAAAAATCTTTTATTTGAAAAGATGACAGAATATTTTCTACAACACCTTTTAAATCAAAATAATCCACATTTCCATACATGCCTGCAGTTACCATATTTTTTTCATCTGGAAGTTTGTTCATATCATCTTTGGGTATGTATATTCTTCCAATTTCAAATAGTCGTGCAGATTTATTATTTCGTGAATAGTTTCTGCCAAGAGCCTCCATCATAGGTGGAATTGTAGTAGTTCTCATTACACTGTAATCTTCACCCAATGGATTTCTTATAGTCACTACTTTCCTCAGTTGACTGTCTTCATCAAGGCATATTTTATCAAAAGATTTCCTGCTGAAAAAAGAATAACTTATAGACTGATTCAAACCACTTGCAATAAGTATGTCTATAATCTTGTCATCCAATTTCTGCTTTTCACTTTTTCCACCCCTGGTATTTACACTATCTATTATAGTAGATGGTATTTTATCGTATCCATATATTCTTGCCACTTCTTCAGCTACATCTTCTTTTATATTAATATCACTTCTAAATGTAGGAACATGAATTTTCAGCATACTACTATTTATTTCCGCTTTTAATTCAAGTCTGTCAAGATATTGAGCCATTTGTTCTGCTGATATGTCTATTCCAAGAAATTTATTGATCCAGCATGAATCCACCTCTAAATAATGAGGCTCAATCTTTTTATTATAAATATCAATACTTCCTTCTATAATTTCTCCTGCACCGAGTTTTTCTACCAGATGACATGCCCTGTTCATGGCAATTTCAGCCAGGTTTGGATCCAGGTCCTTCTCAAATCTGGATGAAGCTTCTGTTCTAAGTGAAAGTTTCTGTGCTGAAATTCTTATATTGGTACCATCAAAATTTGCACATTCAAATACTATGTCTCTGGTATCATCTTTTATTTCCGAGTTAAGTCCTCCCATTATTCCGGCAAGACCTATTGCTCTTTCTCCATCCCTTATTGTAAGTACATTTCTGTCAAGTTCTCTCTCTTCTCCGTCCAAAGTAGTAAACTTTTCACCGTCTCCGGCCCTTCTTACAACTATGGTCCTTGATCCTACATTCCTTAAATCATAAGCATGCATGGGCTGACCAAGCTCAAGCATTACGAAATTGGTTATATCAACTATATTGTTTATAGGTCTTACTCCCGATTCTAAAAGTCTTTTCTGCATCCAGCCCGGTGATTGAGCTATTTTTACATTTCTTATTATTTTTGCTATGTATCTTCTGCAAAGTTCATCTTCCACTTCAACTTTCAATTTATCTTTAATGTCTTCGTCCCGACATTCCCTATATGACATATCCGGAGCTCTATATTTTCCATTTAGTATTGCAGCTGTTTCCCTTGCTATTCCCATAACACTCAGACAATCCGGTCTGTTGGATGTTATTTCAAAATCTATTACACTGCTGTCCAAGTCAAGAACCGACTTTATGTCACTGCCAATAGGTGTAGATCCTGGAAGTATCATAAGTCCATATACCGGCTTATCTCCAGCTATGCCAAGTTCCTCTTCGGAACAGAACATTCCGTTTGACATAATACCTCTAAGTTTTCCCTTTTTTATCTTCACGCCGCCGTGTATGGTGGAACCATGCAGTGCCACAGGCACTATATCCTGCTCCTTCATGTTGGTGGCAGCTGTAACTATCTGAATAGGTTCCTCTTTTCCTATATCAACACTGCACACAAATAACTTATCTGCATCGGGATGTTTCTCTATCTTTATGATTTTACCGGTAACTACGCTATTTATTTCATCTCCCGTAGTTATGACCTCCTCCACTTTTGATCCGCTCAAGGTAAGTTTATCTCCTAATTCTTTAGCTGGAATATCAACATTTACATAATCCTTCAACCATCTTACTGGAACTTTCATAAATAATTTCCTCCTAAAATTGATTTAAAAATCTCATATCGCTTTCATACATATTTCTTATATCATCTATGCCATATTTCAGCATAACCATTCTGTCCACACCCATGCCGAAGGCAAAACCGCTGTACACTTCCGGATCTATACCGCAGTTTCTAAGTACCTGCGGATGTACCATTCCACATCCTAAAAGCTCTATCCAGCCTTCACCCTTGCAAACCCTGCATCCTTTTCCTCCACACACAAAGCATGTTGCATCCATTTCTGCAGAAGGTTCTGTAAATGGAAAATGGTGTGGTCTGAATTTTGTATTTATTCCTTCACCGAACATCTTCTTTGCAAACAGTTCCAGAGTCCCCTTCAAGTCTGAAAAAGTTATTCCCCTGTCAACTACAAGTCCTTCCATCTGATAAAATATTGGTGAATGCGTAGCATCCACTGCATCTGAACGATAGACCTTTCCTGGAGATATCATTTTTATAGGAGGTTTTTGTTTTTCCATAGTTCTTATCTGGATTGGAGAAGTCTGTGTTCTGAGAACTATGTTGTCATTTATATAGAAAGTATCCTGTTCACCTCTTGCCGGATGATTCTTCGGTATGTTAAGTGCTTCAAAATTGTAGTAATCAAGTTCTACCTCCGGACCCTCCTCTATAGTAAATCCCATTGAAATAAATATCTGCTTCATATCCTCCAGAGTCTGTTCGAGAGGGTGTCTTTTACCTATAATCTGTTTTTTTCCAGGCATGGTTATATCAATTGTTTCATTTCCCAATTTAACTTCTTTCTCTGCATTCTTTATCCTGTGTGAAGCTCCTTCTATGGCATCTTCAAGGTTTTTTCTCACTTCATTTGCCAATTTGCCCACCAAAGGTCTTTCTTCTGGTGAAAGTGATTTCATACCTCTCAATATATGGGTAAGTTCTCCCTTTTTCCCAAGGTATTTCACTCTTATACTGTTTACATCCGTATTATCTTTTATGTCTTTAAGTTCCCTGATGGCCTCTTCTTTTATCTTCTGTAACTTTTCCTTTATCAAAATATCCTCTCCTTCAATATAACAACATATAAAACTCGTTAAAATAAAAAGGAGTCCATCCTCTATAAAGGGACGAACTCCGTATCCGCGTTACCACCCAAATTGATATAATAAATATCCACTTGTCAAATTTAACGATTTTACCCGCCAACCGCTACTGTATATTCACAATTGGAACTCCAGAATGAACTTCAAAGCAGGATGTACTTTAAGAAAACTCTCAACTAAAATTTTCTCTCTCTGTAAATAATCATACTTCTACTCTTTCCATCAAAGTACAGTATATAATTTATTGCATATTGTAAATATTACAATTATCCTATTGCAATGTCAATATTTAAAAGTCAATTTAATTTCTGTCTTACAACTTCAAACATCATAACGGATGCAGCCACAGAGGCATTTAGTGATTCAGCATTTCCCGGCATTGGTATTTTAACTTTTATGTCTGCCATGTTTTTTATATCATCACTTAGTCCATTTCCTTCATTTCCCACAGCCAGTATTATTTTCCCTTTTAAGTCTACATTGTAAAAATTCACATTGGCATCAAGTTCACTGGCTACAACTTGAAACCCGTCTTCTTTCAACGACCTTGTAATCTCCAAATCATAATCTATCAATATTGGTATGTAAAATACGGAGCCCATGGTAGATCTGAGTGTCTTTTCATTATATACATCTACAGTTCCCCTAGTCAATATTATGCCTGATGCTCCAGATGCATGGGCACTTCTTATTATAGTTCCCATATTCCCGGGGTCCTGAATTTTATCCGCAAGTACATAGAAGCCATCCTTCTTTATGATATTTAAATTGTTATTTTGAACTACGGCAATTATACCTTGTGAAGTTTCTGTATTGCTTATGGTTTTAAATACATCATGGGAAGTATAATACATCCTTCCGACAACATCTATATCCATATTTCTGCTGTCCATATATTCTCTCCATTTATCCTTCGAATCCTCTTCTACAAAAATCATTAAAATATTGAATCTGGACTTGACCGCCTCTTCTACAAATCTGAATCCTTCTACTATAAATTCACCTTTTTGATTCCTGTATTTTCTATTCTTTAGTTTTCTGACTTCTTTAATCCTGAAATTATCCCTGCTCTTTATAATATCCAATAAATTCACCTGAACTTCTATTTGTAATATACTAATTCAAAAGAGTGTAGAAACCCTACACTCTTATGTAAATACAATCTTATTTATGCAGTTAATTGTTTCTTGGCTATCTCAACCAGTTCAGTAAATGCTTTTGGATCATTTATTGCTATTTCTGAAAGCATCTTTCTATTCATATCTATTCCCGCAGTCTTTATTCCATTTATAAACCTTGAATATGAAAGCCCATTTAATCTTGCTGCAGCATTTATTCGTGCTATCCAAAGCTTTCTAAAATCTCTCTTTTTCGACTTTCTTCCTACATATGCATTTCTAAGTGCCCTTATAACAGACTCGTTGGCAGTTTTAAACAGTTTGCTTCTTCCGCCGTAATAGCCTTTAGCCAATTTTAATACTTTTTTATGATATTTACGAGCATTCACAGCTCTTTTCACTCTTGCCATTTTTTAACCTCCTTCTAGAATTCCCGATTATAAATAAGGTAGTAAATCCTTCATATTCTTTTCCTGAGCTCCTGCAACATATCCTGTTTTCCTAAGATTTCTCTTGACCTTTGAAGTCTTAGCAGTTAACTTATGACTTTTGTAAGCCTTTGCCCTTTTAAGCTTTCCAGTCCCTGTAACCTTAAATCTCTTTGCTGCACTCTTCTTAGTTTTCATTTTTGGCATAGCAATTCCTCCTCTCGATTCAATTATGCTTTTTTAGGTGATAAAACCATTATCATATTTCTTCCTTCAAGTTTTGCCTTTTTTTCTATTGTACAGGCATCTTCAAGTTTAGAATAAAAATTATTTAATATCTTTCTTCCAGTAAATGAATACTCTGCTTCTCTTCCTCTGAACCTTATCGTAACTTTAACTTTATCTCCTGACAGCAAGAACTTTCTTGCATTATTGGATTTAATGGAAATATCATGTTCTTCAATAGTAGGACTGAGTCTCACTTCTTTTAGTGCCGTAACTTTCTGTTTTTTTCGGGATTCCCTCTCCTTCTTTGTCTGCTCATAAAGAAATTTGCCATAGTTCATTATCTTACAGACAGGCGGCTTTGCATCCGGAGCTATCAATACCAGGTCAAGTTCACTTTTTTCTGCAAACCCAAGAGCTTCATCCAAAGATATAATGCCGAATTGATGTCCGTCATTTCCAATAACTCTTACCTTTTTTTCTCTTATTTTTTCATTTACAAGAAAATCTTTATTAATAATTTTCACCCCCTAATAAATCAATCACACATATAAAAAAGAGACAGCATATGCCGTCTCTTATACTTCAATAGAAAAAAGATGTTAAAATCCTATATTGAAATTCCTGATAACCCTATCGGCAATGTCGTAAGGTGAGAAACGGCTGGTTTCTTCTTTAAACTCAACATGATTCAGTATAATATACATATCCACTGTTGTCAATATATGCTGCTATAATTTTTTTATATATCCCTTGATTTTTCAGCTATCTGATGTTTGATTCTGGAAATGAATTCATCAAGCGGCATGCTTCCTATATCCCCTTCTTTTCTACTTCTAACGGATATGTTTCCTTCTCTTACTTCTTTTTCTCCAATTATAATCATATATGGTACTTTTTGCATCTGAGCTTCCCTTATTTTATATCCTATTTTTTCATTTCTTACATCGGACTCCACTCTAATGTCCCTTTCCTTTAATTCCTCTACTATTTTATTCACATAATCAATTTGTGAGTCAGTTATATTCATAACTTCAACCTGAACCGGTGCAAGCCATACGGGAAAAGCTCCTGCATAGTTTTCTATCAATATTCCTATGAACCTCTCTATAGATCCAAATACAACTCTGTGGAGCATGACTGGTCTGTGTTTTTCCCCATCCGGTCCTACATAGGTCAAGTCAAAACATGATGGCATCTGGAAATCCAGCTGAACTGTTCCACACTGCCATGTTCTTCCTATTGAATCTCTTAAATGGAAGTCTATCTTAGGTCCATAGAAAGCTCCATCTCCTTCATTCACCTTGTAATCCAGTCCTGCTGCCTCCAATGCAGACTTCAAGCCCTCTGTTGCAGTATTCCAGTCTTCATCACTTCCCATGGAATTCTCCGGTCTTGTGGACAGTTCCACAAAATACTCAAATCCAAATACCTTGTAAAAATTATCTATAAGTTTTATTACATTCAAAAGCTCCTCTTTAATCATATCCCTAGTTACGAATATATGTGCATCATCCTGGGTAAAACATCTCACTCTCATAAGTCCGTGAAGTGCTCCTGATTTCTCGTGTCTGTGAACAATTCCCATTTCACCATATCTTATAGGAAAATCCTTGTAGGAATGCATTTTACTCTTATATACAAGTATTGAACCTGGACAGTTCATTGGCTTTATAGCATAATCCTCATCATCTATTTTAGTAAAATACATATTTTCTTTATAATGATCCCAGTGTCCTGACTTGTGCCACAATTCCTCATTCAATATGATCGGAGTCATTATCTCATCATACCCTGCTTTCCTATGAACTTCCCTCCAGAACTCCTGAAGGGTATTTCTTATAACCATTCCCTTTGGATGGAAGAAAGGAAATCCGGGGCCTTCCTCATGTATGCTGAATAAATCAAGTTCTTTCCCAAGTTTTCTATGATCTCTCTTTTTGGCTTCTTCTATCATTTTCAAATAATCCTGCAGTTCGCTTTTCTTTTCAAAGACAATTCCATATATTCTCTGGAGCATTTTATTGTTCTCATTTCCTCTCCAGTAGGCCCCTGCAATTGAAAGAAGTTTTACTACCTTTACCCTGCCTGTTGAAGGTACATGGGGACCTGCACAGAGATCTACAAAGTCTCCCTGTCTATAGAAAGTTATTACCTCATCTTCTGGAAGATCCTTAATCAATTCAACTTTATAGGGTTCTCCAGCCTCTTCCATTAATTTTATGGCTTCAGGTCTTGGCAACTCAAATTTTTCAAGCTTCTCATTTTGTTTTATTATTTTGTTCATTTCTGACTCAATTTTTTCAAGAAGCTCCGGCGTAAATGAAAAATCTGCATCCAGGTCATAATAAAATCCATTGTCTATGGCAGGACCTATGGCTAATTTTACATCCGGATATAACCTTTTGACTGCCTGTGCAAGTATATGGGATCCAGTATGCCATACTATCTTCTTTCCTTCCTCATCTTCAAATGTAAGTATTTCAACCCTGCAATCTTCCCTCACTTCTTCCATGAGTTCTGCAACTTTTCCATTCAACTTGGCACCTACCGCCTTTTTCCCGAGGGAAATACTTATTTTAGATGCTACATCCGATATAGTAGATCCGCTCTCAACTTCAATTACTTTTCCATTTTTCAAAGATACTTTTATCATTATTTTCCTCCTCCTACAAAATATATAGCAACGATATTAATAATTTTAAAATTAAAAAAGCCCCTCCCATAAATCATGGGACGAGCTGTCTGCCGTGTTTCCACCCAAGTTAACCGTAAAGCATACAAATAATTGTATAGTTATATAGATCGATACATACACTTATACTGTTATCTCTGTACCTTTAACGCCGGTTAACGGAAATACTTAATAATGGATAAATATGTGATACCATATTCAGTATCCGGTTCAAAGGTGGTTTTTCAATAAACATCGTCTAAAAAACCTCTCAGCTAACAAGTTTTTATCTCTTGAGACAATGTTTTATCTACTTTTCCTTGTCATTACCTTTGCTTATGGTACTTATTTTATTATTATTGATCAAATATGTCAATATAAAAAATTCTATTATACATTACATTTATTAAAAAGCTTTACCCTGTCAGTAAACACTTTCTGTATTGTATCTATAAGCTCTTCATTTCTGCAATTCTCAATGGAATGTATGCTTATACGCTCAGGGGCATTGGTTATAAGAGTACTTATGAGCATATCTTCAGAAGTTGCAGCATTATTGTTTCTGCATTCATCCAGCTCGTTGAACAATTTATTTGTTATATCAGCGCCATTTTCGTCTCTTATAATATAATTTCCACTATCTTGTATAACTATATCCAGATAATCTATTTTGCTTTCCTGTATTTCCACAAAATACTTAAGAAGCTTTATAAACTCATCATATTCTTTTTCAACCATGTACTTTTCTACCACTTTATCCACTATACTTTCAAAATCATCCAGTATATTCTTCATTCTGAAGGTAACAAATCCTTCTACGTTTATATTGTTGTTTTCATCTATACATCTTATTATCTTTTCAATTATGTCATTTTTTTTATTTATACAATAGACAGAATTTTCATCTATAATTGATATGTTTCCTTTAATACAATTAATACTTTCTTTTTTTATCCACTCAATCTCCCCGGTATTCAAGAAAAAATAGGTCTCACTTAAAAAATTGTCCATGTCCTTTTTGTAGAATTCATCTACCATTATACTGTACAGTATATCAGCTATATAAATATTGAATATATTTTTAAGCCTTTCATTTAATTCACTATCGGAAAATATCTTTAGGAAGTGAGTATCGGATTCCATCTTTTCAGATATACCTATATTTATATTTTTACCTTTAAAATATTCTCTCATAGCTCTTATTCCATTTATTATATTTTCTTTTTCAGCCTTATAAACTAAAATTAACAGCGGCATTTTTCACACTCCCTTCTCAAATAGTATGCATCTAAACAAAATCTATATTCAAAATTTGATTGTCAAATATCGACAAGTTTAGCCTGCAAGCTTATAATATTTACAAACATAAAAGGAGAATTAACATGAAATACGCAATTATTGATTTTAGAACAAGCATTGAAGAAAAAGAAAATTTGATCAAACTTGGAGCAGAAATTATAATATGCCCGCCATGCAGAGAGCTCTACGGCGAAGTCTGCGGTCATCCGGATATGCTTCTGCATTTTATAGACAAACATACTGCTGTAGTTCACCGAAATATTGATAAAAGTTTTATAAAAAAGTTAGAAAATATAGGCATAGATGTGCTTTTATCCGAATGCAAACTTACAGATAGATATCCAGAGGACATAATTTTGAACGCACTTGATCTTCCAGAATTATTCGTCCACAATTTAAAATATACAGATCATGTATTATTAAATAATATAAAAAATAAAAAGCTTATAAATGTAAACCAGGGCTATACAAAATGTTCCTCGGCAATAATCGGTAAAAATGCAGTTGTTACAAGTGATACCGGTATTTATACTGCACTTTTAGAGGAGAATGTCAATTTGCTGCAAATCCCCTATGGAGATATTTTACTTCCTAACTTCGATTATGGCTTTATAGGGGGATGCTGCGGCTCCTTTGACGATTGTGTAGTATTTTTTGGAGACTTGAGCTATTATTCCTATGGTGAAAAAATGCTTGCTTTTCTAAAAAAACACAATATGAAGCCTGTATTCTTGAGGAAAGGGAAACTCATAGACAGAGGAAGTATATTCTTTATATAGAGACCTGTTGAAAATTTCATTTCAACAGGCCCTGTTCTTCTAATTTTCTTCTTTCCATACCATATTTGCCAGCGGGAATGGTTTTAGTGCCCTATCCAATATGCCCTGTACATATGCAATAAGTATACCATAATTGACTATTGGGACTTTAAACTTTTTAGCCGAATTGATCCTGTAGAGCATGGCTGACCTGTTCAGCATACATCCACCGCAGTGAACTACAAGAGCATATTTTCTTATGTCATCTTTAAAAGAAACTCCTGAAGAATATTCAAAGTCTATTTTCTTCCCGGTAGCCTGCCTTATCCATCTTGGTATTTTGACTGTTCCTATGTCATCTGACTGTCTGTGATGGGTACACCCCTCTGCTATCAGGATCTTATCCCCATCTTTTAATTTACCTATGGCCTTGACCCCTTTTACAAGCTCTACTAGATTTCCCTTATACCTTGCAAACAATATTGAAAATGACGTCATCAATATATCTTTAGGTGTATCAGCAGCAACTTTTAGAAATACCTGGGAATCCGTTACAACTATTTTGGGTTTCTTGGACAAGTTATCGAGGGTATCTCTCAACTCGTATTCCTTTGTAATTACAGCCATGGCATCACTTTCAAGAACATCTCTTATTGTCTGCTGCTGTGGAAGTATAAGTCTTCCTTTAGGAGCCGCTTTATCTATAGGGGTAACCAGGACCACAAAATCTCCTGGATTTATCAGGTCTCCAATTATCTTGAATTTATCACTGCTTTCAGGCAGTACTTTTATGATTTCACCCTTCAGTTCTCTTATTCCACTACCTGTAACTGCAGATACTTTTATTACAGGGCTTCCAAATTTTTTTTCTATACTCTGAACTTCATCACTTCCTGCATCTGATAAATCCGCTTTATTCAATACAATTACAATTGGAATTTTCTTTTCCTTTATATCATTTATTATGTATTCATCATAATCTGTTATTCCAACAGTCGAATCCACTACAACTATGGATATGTCTGCCTCATTCAGAACTTTCATTGTTTTTTGTCTTCTAAGCTGCCCCAATTCACCAGTATCATCAAGACCGGCAGTATCTATTATTACACAGGGCCCTATTGGAAGGATTTCCATAGACTTATAAACAGGATCTGTAGTAGTTCCCTTAACGTCTGATACAATAGCTGCATTCTGCTCAGTTATGGCATTTATAACGCTTGATTTCCCAGCGTTCCTTTTCCCGAAGATTGCTATATGCGTCCTAACTGAACGCGGTGTTTCGTTCAATCCCATCACTGCACCTCCATTATTCATATTTACCAGGTATACCCGGTTTGGTAAGCTGATACGGATTTAATATCTCATCAATTTTATCCCTTGGCAATATGTCCATTTCATACAGAATATCTTTTATGGATCTATTGTCCTTCAAAGCCTTTTTTGCCAGTTCACTTGTCCTGTCATATCCAATATAATGCACGAGAGCTGCAGCTGCAGCTGTAGAAGCCTCTATATTTTTTCTACAATTCTCTTCATTTATATTGATACTTTTAATGCACTTTTCTCCAAATATCACTACTGCCCTTTCAAGAAGCTCAAGTGATTCCAAAAGGCATTCAGCTATTAAAGGAACAAATGCATTTAATTCAAGCTGTCCTGATCCAGCTGCCATGGTTATGGCTGCATCATTCGATATGACTCTCATGCTGACCTGTGCAACCATTTCAGCTATAACAGGGTTGACCTTCCCGGGCATTATAGTAGAACCTGCCTGAACCTCCGGAAGAATAACCTCCCCAATTCCACCTTTCGGTCCTGAATTTAAAATTCTCAGATCACTTGAAATTTTCATGAGATTGACCGCAAGTGATTTTAGCAATCCGGATACTTCCACAAAAACATCACAATTTTGGGTAATATCCATTGGATAGTCGGATCTTGCAATTCCAAGCCCGGTCAAATCCTGGAGCACATCTGTTATTTCATATATAAATTTATTTGAAGCATTAAATCCAGTACCTATTGCAGTACCGCCTATATTTACTTCTCTGAGTCTTTCCTCCACCTTGTAGATTCTCCATCTATCCCTTGATATTGCCCTGGAATAAGCTCCGAATCCCTGTCCTGCCATCATCGGAAGTGCATCCATCAACTCAGTTCTGCCCAGTTTCAATATATCTGAAAATTCATTTTCCTTAATTTGCAGTTCATTCTGAAGATCAGCCAGGGAACTGCTCAATTTTCTTATAGCCCTTATAGCTGCAATTCTAAGTGCAGTTGGATAGACGTCATTGGTAGATTGCGACATATTAACGTCATTAAGTGGATGGACCAAACTATAGTCGCCTTTTTTACCTCCCAGCAGCTCTATTGCCCTATTGGCAATAACTTCGTTTACATTCATATTTGTGGACGTTCCAGCCCCGCCTTGAAAGGCACTTAATTTGAATTGTCCGTCAAATTTCCCGGCTGCAGCTTCTTCACTGGCCTTAATTATTGCAGCTGCTTTTTTATCCGATATATTATTCAAATTCCTATTGACTATGGCTGCAGCTTTTTTTATAAGTGCAATTTCCCTTATTAAATTTACATTATTGATCTTACCTTGTAAATCAAAATTTTCCAGGGCCCTAAGTGTATTTATACCAAAATAGTTTAAATCAGATATTTTTCTTTCCCCAAGCAAATCCTTCTCTATCCTGGAACGCATGTTTTTCCCTCCTAATAAAATATCCATGTAATACTTAATATTAGACTGAAATTTCTATATTTTCAAGTGCTGATGCAACATCTGGCCTTATAAAATATAAAACTCCGATCAATCAATCAGAGTTTTATACAGATTATTATATATCATTGTCCTTTTTTCCAAACAACTTTCTCAACAGCGGCCTGCTTTTCTCCAAATTCAATTCCTCTCTAAGTCTCATATTTTCTTCTATAAGAGAATCAAGCCTGTCTTTCAATTCCCTGTTGCTTCTATCTTTTTCTTCAAGTTTATATTTAGTACTCTTCTCAGCTTTCTCCTTGCTTTCCAACTTGTGTTTTACCTGATTGAGTTCTCTTTGTATATTATCCTTGACCTCCATAAAGAATTTACAATTTTCCTCCAGCCTCTTTTTTTGCTCAATGATTTTTGCAATTTTATTTTTATATTCGTCTGTAATCTGTTTTTTCTTCTGCATATAACTGCTGAAGGAATCTATCTTTTCTTTTAAAATACTGTTTTCATAAAATATGTTTTTAAACTTTTCCTGTATTTCCTCAATGCTTTCATCTTCCTGTCTTATATTTATACTGCTGTTTTCCCTATTCTTTTGTTTTCTTACAAAGTTCTCCCATAATTCTTCATGTGAAAATACATGTGTTGTATCATCTCTGGCATTTTCAGCGCCATAAATCATATTAGCTACTTCACCGGCAGCTCCCTGTATAAAATTGAATATTCCAAGCTGCATTTCATTTCCCTTGTTGAGACAAACAGGTATGCTCCATTTGCCCATCTTGTAGTTGGAACAAAATATACTGTTTTTCTCTTTCCAGCAGGTATAAATGCTGTTTTTTGCATAAAATAGAACAGGTTCTACCGGATCTGCTTCACCTTTATATATTTTATATTCCTTCATGTCTATGTTATCTTCAATATGAACATGGTCCAGAGAATATATTACTCCATCCCTGCTCTTGTTGATTATTTCAAATCCACTATTTATATACAGTACTCTAAACAATATATTATTACCCTGCAGCCCATAGAGTCTCTGGGCTGTCGACCATGAGTCATCATATCTGCAGTAATTCAACGATATCTCATTTCCTCTGTCTGAAAGGAAAAAAGCATGAATATATTTATTTTTTTCCACAACCACTTCATAATATTCTTCAACCTTGTCTGAAAGAACTATATGTTGAACAGTATAAATATCTGTCCTGGTACCATTCCATATACAGTGTTTTAAAATTCCATGCTTGCTTTCTCCCGGAGCTACAAGCAAATAGAATAAATGCATCCTGCCATTTAAAATTGCTGTTTTTAAACTCTCTATATTCAATTCATTTTTTTCTACAATATAAAGTACTTTTCCAAACCATTTTTCCTCTTTGTTTGTACAATATTTCATCTCATTATTTTTATTTAAATATATTATATGAATTATTTCACTTTCTACACATATTGTAAATTTAATTACTTCTACATCAATAATTTTTTCCTCTGACCACTTGCTTTCCTCTTGCATTATCCTATAAACTAACGAATTATTGCCATCTAAATATACTTTCCACAAAGTATCATCAATATTAAGTATCCAAGGATAATCATTTTTCATAGTATTATCCACCCCCTTTAATTATATTTGGTTGAATTCAATTTATAACCTGCTTGCTCAATAAAAATTTCCCAAAGCAGCTTACTTAAATATCACAACTATAATATTTCTGCATAATATATATCGTAAGTAATGTATTATCACCATAATCTTTTATAAGGAGGAGAATCAATGTCCATAAATTTTGATAAATTTGTGCCTCGTCCCGGTCTTGTAAACAAACAAGGACGTTTGCCAGATCCATCAGAACTTGTTTGTGTTGAAGTTCCAAAAGTTTTTGACCAATGTCTAATTAAAAGATGCCTCTCTTATTGTAAAGGGCCTGACACAAATACTACAGACTGTGAATTAAGAAGCAATCCATTGGATAGCCCCAAAATATTTATCGGCTGCAGGGATTTTAAAATTACATTAAAATCCGTGAATAAAATTCCAATTCGCGGTAAAGAAGGTTTTAAAAAACTTATTATATGCTATACTATTTCATTCTATGCTGACTACGTTGATTGCAATGCAACAAATAAAAGTGAATTATTCGAAATAAACAGGCAGGATGTAATAGGTAAATTTTATTGTCCGGATTCTATAGTTCAGGTATCTGGAAACTGCAGTCAGGATACAAATATAATAAAGCTTGAAATGGTAGCCGAAGCACTTCAGACTTCATTCCACAAAGATGATGATAAATGTGTGGTTTTGGATATAACCCTGGGGTATTACATTGTTGTTAAATGTGAACTCATAGTACAGCTTCTCATACCAGCCTATAGCTATTGTCCTGTTCCTAAGGAGCCATGTCCATCTGAACCTGAAGAAAATGTATGTGAAAAATTCAATAAGGAACCGATACCAAAATTTTATCCGGATCAGAACTTAAAACCTCTGTTTCCAGATTGTGATCCTATTTCAGAAAATAAACAGATCAACTCAAATTTACATCCTTGAAATAAAAATTTCAATTAAAAAAGATGTGCTTCACAGTACATCTTTTTTAATTGAACACTGACAGTATTTTTCAATATCTATTCTCCTTAAACCATCCCCCTGCCTGTAAATACTTGTCCACTTTATTTATCTTTTTATACTGAACTCGCTTTTCTGACAATTCATGCATAATACATGTCCAAATTTGCTTTTGCTGTAGTTTGCTACATTCTCTGTTATTTCAATACCGCACTTTTCACACTTATTGTTGTTTTTAGGCGATACTTTTTCTTCTGTATTTTTACCCATGGAGTATCTTATTCTATGGTTGTTGTCTTCAATTCTAAGTGAGCTGATTTCCCTGCTGTCATTATAATCTATTGATTTAACCTTAAAATTCAATCTTGGTGACAAACTTAGATTGCTGCCTCTTTGAACGACCTCACCATTTGTAAGGTTAATCCATATAAACGGTGCAGTGTAGAGTTCTCTCCCGATTCCAATGTTGAACCCGGCTCTTTTAAAACTGTCCGACGCCTGTCCTTTTTCCTTTTCGGTATAACTTTCAACCCCAACATCCTGTTTTCTTACCCACTCCTTTTTTTCATCATCCCATATATCTATATTACAAAATAAATTGCCATTTATAAGCTCATGTGTTCTTCTCCATCCTGTTATTCCAAAAGTTTCATCTAATATCTTCATATCGACTCTTGCATCCTTATACAGCAGCAGCACACAACCTACAGCATTATTGATTTCTTTTATGCTCTGCACTCTTACCTCAATTTCTCCTGCTTTCAGAAGCCTTATCTTTTTCATTTTATTTCCTCCCTTCAAGTGTATTTTTCCCTCAATTCTAAAATTATATGTTCCAATTTATGTATCATATAAAAGAAATAAGAGACAGCACCCTTTTAAAAGCGCCGTCTCTTACTCTTAATTCCATATTATTTTTAAGACTTGATGACATATCTCTATTCTATTGTTCCCGCCGTACCTTTTATTGAGATAAGTGTCTGCTTCAGCTGTGCATTTTCTGACTGCAGAACTGCAAGCTTCTGTTGAATACTCTGCAGCTGTTGATTTTTCTGTACTTCATCCTCTGGCCCATGTCCAAGATCATTGACAGCTCCTTGAATAAAATCATCAATCAGCTTCTTCTGATTATCTGTAGGAACCACGCCTATTTCCTCAAGTGCTGCATACACTGTATTCTGTGCCGCCGTAAATTTTTCCTGATTTGTCTTTAGTCTTCCTGAATGTGACAGCTGTTCAGCTGCCTTTACTCCTGACACCGATTTTTGCTCAATCCAGTCAATCAATGCAGCTGTAGGTTTTGACGATGATACTTTTTTTTGAAACTTGCTGTCTCTTTTCAAAAGCGACACAATTCCAAATACACCTCCAATTACTCCTACCAGAATTCCTCCAACTGCAATAATATCATTTATATTAAACATAATTATTTTCCCCCATTTTTATAAAGTTTATACTGTCTGTGTCTCACAGGGACATTTATGCACATTATTTTTGTTATACATTCCCCTCAATTTTCAGTGTATTAAACAATATAAAAAATGGTTATTATAAAAATACTGAATCATGAAACAAATTGAAATATAATAAACATAAATATATTCAAAATCAACCAGCCAAGACTCAGGATCAGCCCTATTGTACTAATAACTATTAGCCTTTCATTTGGAATTGTGTTACCTTTTATTTTATCATCTGAGTATATTTTAATATATACAACAGAACAGGAAAGTAATATTATTGAACTTATCATACTCAGGATAATATTGTTGAATATACAATTAGCTATTATCAGTAAAATACAAATCAGCGGCAAAAAAATTACTTGTTTCTTGTAGTCTTGTTTCATCTATTTTACCTCTTTGGTAGATATTTATTTAGCCGTATTTCTAGTATTTTACAGCTACATTTTAATATTACTACAAAGTGGACATAAAAAGCAAAACATAAAAAAATTTAAATTTTACTTATGTTCATATATTAATTATAATTGCTTTATAAAATCAAATTATAATCTGGAGGTCATAAATGAGCAAAATAAACTTTAAAGGCAGTGTAATGTTGAATCCAGCTCCGGTAGTTCTCGTTACTTCCAAAAGTTCATCTGATAAATTAAATATATTCACGGCTGCCTGGGTCAGCACCGTCTGTACAAAAGATCCCATTATTGCCATAGGCATAAGACCTGAAAGACTTTCCTATAAATACATAAAAGAGACCGGCGAATGTGTTGTAAATCTTCCTACAAAAGATATGGTCAAAATTGTAGACTATTGCGGTGTAATTTCCGGTTCAAGGGAAGATAAAATAAAACACTTCAACTTAAATCTTGATAAAGGTATTTGTGTTTCAACACCTTCTCTGGAAATTTCTCCAGTTGCTCTGGAGTGCAGATTGAAATCAATTACTTCCCTTGGAACACATGATCTTTTTCTTTTTAAAATATTAAATGTCAAAGTTGATGAAAATTTGCTGGATTCAAATAATAGAATATGTTTTAATAAGGCAAATCTTATATGTTATAGCCATGGAGAATATTATGCCCTGAATTCAAAACCACTTGGTACTTTCGGTTTCTCGGTAAGAAAGAAAAAAAGGAAAAAGTAATTTTGAGGATTTATTTGGCAGCAAAGCTGGACTTTAAATTGTGGGATTCATTTTCATTCAATACCTGATTTAAAAAATACACAGCTGTAATTGCAGCCACTGCGTCCGCTGCTGGATACGCATACCAGAGCCCATTCAAGCCAAACAGCTGGATTAGCATCAGGGACAACGGAATAAATATCAATATTTCCTTGTATATTGAAAACAAGAAACTCTTTTTGGCTTCCCCTATAGCCTGATAATAATTTATAACTATATAATATATTCCCGTAAACGGGACTAGAAAAGTGCACAGCCTAAATGTTCTCACTGTCTCATTGATTAGGTTTGAATCATTCAGAAAGAATCCGATTATAGAATTTGCTAATACAATAAATACCAGCAGGCAGACAAAAGATGTCAACAATATAGTCTTGATCGAGGTAATCAGGACACTTCTTATTTTAGAGTGATCCTGAGCACCACAATTGTAGGCTATTATCGGCTGTATACCATAACTTATACCAATTATTACAACATAAAGAAACATTGAAACCTTTGTTATTATTCCCATCATGACTATTGCAGAATTACCTCCCTGGGAATAAAGTATGCTATTTAGCACAATGGAAACAAGTGCGTCTTCAAATTCTATAACAAATGTTGAAAATCCAACTGTTATTATATCAATTACGTTATCCATTCTAATAGACTTATAAATTGACTTAATAGAAATTGAAATATTGAATACTGCTGCAACCTCCTTGAATTTAAAAAATGCAAAAACAAATGCACTTATCTGGGATATTACTGTAGCCAATGCCGCCCCTTCTATGCCAAAACCAAATACAACTATCAATATATAGTTTACCACTATGTTTAGAGTAACGCCCACCAAATTAGTATACAATAATGCACTTGTTTTTTTCAATGCTATCATTATATAGCAGACAACTACTGACAGGGATTGAAAAATTCCTCCCAATAATATTATGGATACATATTTATCAACTAATCCATACGTCAATTTACCCGCACCAAGGGCAAAAAATATTGGACCTCTGAATATAAAAATTATCAAAGATATGAACAATAATACTATCACTGTAATCCCAATGGATGTAAGTACCATTTTCCCGAATCCTTCATTATCCTTCCTGCCTAGACTTCTGGCACAGTAGGTAGAACTTCCTACAGCTATCAACAAGCCAGTAGCTATAAGTAATTTTTGAATTGGGAATGCAATGGTAACAGCTGCAAGCGCATCTATACCAATATAGTGTCCTACATATATGGTATCAACCACATTATAGAGTTCTGAAACAAGTAAGGCCAGAATAGAGGGTACTGCAAATTTAAAAATCAATCGTGTTATTTTTTCTTTTGCAAAATTATTATCGCCAATTTCCATAAATTTCACTCCAAATTTCCTATAAAATAAATAGCCACCAATCTAATTGAATTATAATATTTATTGAGTAAAATTTACATTCACTTAAATGCTGATAAAAATGTACAATATTGCTTTATTTAACAAACAAGTACAATATGAAAATAGCTTAATAAGCTTCTTTTATCAATATAAGTACAGCACCGTGTCCTTTTAGAACAGTCTGTATATTATATATGGTACTTTTTCTAAAATTTTTAAATTGTATATTCGGGAAAGCAGCTTTGTGAAGAATCTGATTTTCTTCCTTATTCAGTCTTTTGGGTCTTCCCATGTCAATCCAGTAATTATACGAAGATCCGCAGCCCTCACTTATTTTGTACATGGTAGTTCTTATTGGAAAAGGTATATTTACTATATTTATTGAAAAATTGTGCATATTATCATAGTTGTAAATTAAAATCTGATAATCACTTTCCGACTTGGTGGCAATATATCCTTCACCTGTAGAAACCAGAATATTTCCAAGCTTGTTCATTAAATAATAAGCATAATAGGAAGGTTTTTTTATTCCCTTATCATTTATGAGCCCAGGATATCCAAAAAAAACCTCATTTGTCAAATCAACCTGTCTGTCGATTACATCAAATGCCCTCAAAAAACCTGGAGAGCAGCTTTTATTTGCACAACTATCTATAATATAAGGTATCATATAGCCTGTATCATATATATAATCCAGCTTCTCCTCATAAAAAAATAAATCAGACTCTGTCTGCAAACTATACTCAGCCATTGCATTCTCAATTATCTCATCTTTTAAATGGTCACCCATTTTCGAACTGAATTGAAACCTGAATGAACTCAAATCCAAACTATCCAATTCAGAAAAATAATTCAGAAAAGATTTAATTGCAAATAAAAATTCCGATGCTGAAAATCCCGTGCTATCCAGTACTATAAGTGGAATAAGATCAATAGTATTTAAAAATTCGAATACATCCCTGCTTCTGTTCCAGTTATAGAATCTTGAGTTTGGAAATACGCACATGTCTGTACTGAATACATTTAACACCCTTCCATATTTGAACCCAATCTCCTCCTGAAAAGTTTCAAGTATTTTTTTATTATCCTCAAGCAGTACATCAAAAGCATCTCCAATGTTCAATATATTTTTAAAGCTTTTAGTAAAATCCCCTAGATTCTGTTTCATATTTATATTTATTTCAGTTATATTCTCTTTATAGTTGAACCTATCATAATCCTTCAAATAATAAGTTATCCATGAAATGCATTCGCTTAACTCATGATACTCTACAACTTTTTCCATTTCAAATTTCTCATCATCTATTTTAAATTTTTTCCTGTATTGAAATGGAGTATACTTATAACTACGCTTGAAATGTTTGTTAAAATATCTGACATGTGAGAAGCCAACTTCCTCTGAAATTTCGGATATTGGTTTATCTGTATCCAAGAGAAGTTTCAGGGCCTCTTCAACTCTGTTTGAATTTAAAAGATCAGTAAAGCTGTAGCCTGTAACGTCCTTTATTCCATGTGATAAATAATCCGTGCTCAAAAATTCCCGTCTTGCTATATCCTGAAGGGTTATGTTGTCGTTATAGTTGTTAAAAATGTATTTTGAAATTCTATGATATCTTTCCAGTTTTTCTTCATTCCCCTTGAGTTCTTCATTTTCATATATTAAATAGTGAAAATTATTTATAAGATAATAAAGAAAATCTATAAGAATAGACTTTATCTCTTCATCATAACCCTTCTGCTTTTGAGCTGCCTCACAGGTTATCCTTGCCAGGAATATTCTTAAATTATTATATGTATCATTTGCTTGAGCCATGTCATCCGTGGTATTTGTAAAAAAGAACATATTTTTTATATCTCTGTAATATTTCTTAAAAAACATGGGATCCATATGAAATATTAAAACTCTATTTTCAGAACTATTACCTATAATTGAATGAGCTTCATCTATATTTACTATTTCTATGTCATTTTCTATAAGCTCATATTTGTCAGCTTCTATTGTAATGGTAAGATTACCTTCCAGTACATAAAGTATCTCTATGGAATCATGCCAGTGTATAGGATAGTTTGTTATATCAGCCAACGTTATTGAGACAGGAATATCCGGGGGATAATTTATGTATTTTCTTCTCATTGATTTATCTCCTTCTGTTTAACTCATATATAACTATTATAATTGATTGTTTCAACTTATTCCAACCTATAGAAGAAGGGCCCATAAAGGCCCTCAAGATCCTAATGTATAATAAATTATGAAATCCGTTTATTTTTCAAATTGCTGTCCTTGCTCTTATCTATATTGTCAACATTAATTTCTTCTTCATCAATCTCATCTATGTCATTATTGTCCTCTGTTGATTTGTTTATCTTCTCCATCTTTGATATGGAGACTTCATAAGCAACCTTTTTTACAGTTTCAGTTTCAGATATCTTTTTCTGATATTCTCTACTCTGGAGTCTTCCCCATACTCTTATATTGTCACCAACTTTTAAGGTTTTGCAAAACCTGGAATTTCTTCCCCATGCTATAGTTGGTATGTAGTCTGATTTATTATAGGCTCTATTTACTGCAAGTAGCATATCTGAAATCTCCCTACCAAATGGAGTTGTTCTATAAACCGGTTCCTTGCATATGAATCCGTCAAGAAAAATCTGGTTTGGATTTTTACTCTTTTCCGTACATACGCCTATATTTCTTGCAAATACAGTTAAAATAAGTCTGTTTGCTCCATCTACAAATTTATTATATGATCTCAATTGTCCCTCAACTGTTATATTTGTTCCTATTTTAACGTCTATATCATTTATTAACCTTTCTGAAATTGTTATAAATAATACATCGTTCGTATCACTCAGCCTGGGAACTTTAATATAAAAAGTATAAAAGCCTTCACCGTACATTTCATGACTAAAATTAAGTTCAGAGATCACTTCCCCCTCTAGATAAATCTTGTTGTTTAACATAAGATTCTCCATCTAAACCCCTCTTTCCATTGGTTTTCAAATTAGTTTATCTACATATAATTATTCATTTTAAATATAAAATATACTAAAATAAGTATAAATTGTAATTATTTAATACACGGTTATTGTGCAATTTGGTTGCCATGATTATCTATACTGTAATTGCTCTTATAGATCAAGCTTCCCACTGTAACAAATTTATAACCATCACTTTGAAGTTTTTCTATTATTTTCGGTAAATTCTCAGGAGTATATCTGGCACTATTGTGAAACAATAGTATTGAACCTGGTTTTGTGTTTTTAATTATACGCCTGTATTCCGCATCTGCACCTTTTTCCATCCAGTCAGTACTGTCAGCATCCCACTGTATGCAGTAATATCCTGCATTTTTAACTGTATTTATTACAGAATTATTATAGGAACCTGAAGGGCATCTAAAAAGTTTTGTACCTTTCCCCGTTATCCTCCTTATTTTAGCTTCATTTATGTTTATATCCTCCAGAATTTTGTCCTCTGACAGCATGGTCATGTCGGGATGCCTGTTTGAATGATTGCCTATTTCATGACCTTTTTCCGAAGTTTCTTTCAATATATCAGGATATTTGTCAGCCCAGTCTCCTACTATAAAAAAAGTAGCCTTTATTTTATATTTATCAAGTATATTTAATATTTCCCCGGTATGTTCTTCATTTCCAAGACTTACATCAAAGGTCAGGGCTATTTTTTTTTCATCTGTATTCACGTGGTATATGGGCAATTCCCTGTCTGCAGTTGTAAAAGCTCCAGTATACCTATAATTTGTAATGATGAAAAACAGTGTGCCTATGAATATACACATAAAGGTCATGGACAATTTTATCAATGTTCTTGATTTCACATATATACCTCCCAAATTGTTTCTATAGTTTTATATAGTATTTCAATTCAGCAAATATTACACTAAATAAAAAATTATAGAGCAGTCAGTCCGGTATAAATGAAATTTCCATTTTATTTATTTTCATATGTTTTATGTTATAATTATTTAAGAGATCATTATAATATTTTAATTCAATGAGGTGGATGTTAATGTCTGAAAATACTCTAGAATTAGCAGAAAATAAACTTCTTTTACTATATATATTCAAAAAAATAAGTATTCCTGTATCCAACAACAAGATTACACAGATTATACTTGAAAACAATCTTATAAATTATTTTGTACTGCAGCAGTATATAGGAGAACTCCTGACTTCAAAATTTATAGAATATGTGGATCCAGATACTGACCACAAAATGGAAATCACCAAAAAAGGTATAAAAGTATTGGATCTATTTGAAAATATGATTTCAGCGGACAAAATACAGACAATAAATGAATATCTGGAAAAACATATTGAAAATATAAAAAAAAATATTTCAGTAAGCGCCGATTATGTCGTGGAAAACAAGAACAATTTCATGGTGGATCTAAGTGCAGTTAAAGATGGAACTGTTCTTATGAATATAAAATTATGCGTAAATTCAAGTAAAGAAGCAGATAAATTATGTCACAAGTGGAAAAGCAATTATTCTGACCTATACTATAGAATTATTCAGCTTCTCCTTGAAAAATAAAAAAGTCAATTCAATACCATACCTGTAGGCTCTGCTCCTATAGGTATGAATTGTCTGCTGTTGTCTTTAATATCCAGTTTTATCAAAAGGTTGTTGTAATTGTCCCCAATATACAAATTGTCATTATATTTTAATAATCCTGCCGGCATTCCACCTACTATAATTCTTTTTTCTTCTTTGTAGTTGTTTATATCTACTACACTAACCGTTCCATCGCCAAAATTTGATATAAAACAATACCTGCTGCTGCAATATATATCCAACGGTGAATTTCCAACTACTATTCTGTTTATAATTTTGTAGTTTCTGAGTGACAATACTGATATACTGCCTCTGAATTCAGACCCCAAATTACTTTCACACACTATTATATGTTCACCATCTATTGTAAATATGGCTTTTGTAGGGTAGGAACCAACTTTTATATTTTTAATGTTGTTTCTATCCATACAATCTATAAGCGTTATCGTATCATTTTCCATATTGGATACTAGAAGCAACTTTTTGTTGACATTCAGACATATGCTGTGGGGGAGATTCCCGCAGGGTATCTGCTCAATAATCTTCTTTATAGCAAGATCAAAAACTACAAGACTATTTGAATCACCGCATATTATATATGCCTTTTTCCCTAAAGTTACTATATCATTGCAATGGGAACCTATATAATAACTTTCTTCCTGGACATTATTTTTTAGATCTATTATTGATATACTATTGTTATAATTATTGGCTGTTATAATTTTATCATCCTTGATGCATATGCCATGGGGACCTACTCTATTGTTTAAATCATTTGATTTGAGATGGATTTTATTTTCAACTTTAAAGTCATTTAAACTAACCCTGGATATAAAGTCAGAGGAAGTACTGCATATATAAATATGATTCAATATCATCACCCCCTACAAATATAATATGAAGTTCCCTTAAAAAGTGTAATAATTACAGTAAAATTATTTTGCCTGTAGTTGTGCAATTATTTAATATTATATATAATAGACCTGTAAATCAATAAAATGTGAAATGTGGTGATAATAATATGTATAGTTATAAGCCAACAGGCGTCTGTTCAAAACAGATAAACTTTGATGTAGTTGACAATAAAATTACCAATGTAAGTTTTGTAGGGGGATGTAACGGCAACCTCCAAGGAATTTCAAAACTTCTCGAAGGAATGAATGTGGAAGATGCGGTAAAAAAGCTGAAGGGCATTTCCTGTAATGGAAAAAGTACCTCCTGTCCTGATCAGTTTGCCAGAGCTATAGACAGTCTTGTATTTAAAAAAGAAGTATCCAAAATAGGTAGATAACTGGATACTATTTATAATGGAGGTATATCTTGAATAGTTTAATATCTAAAAATGTTCAAAAAGTTGAAATATCTGGTATAAGGAAATTCTATAACAAGGTTGAAAAATATCCGGATGCAGTATCTCTTACTCTTGGACAGCCTGATTTCAATGTTCCTTCTGGAATAAAATCAGCTATTATAGCTGCCATAGGCAACAATAAAACCGGTTATACGTCTAATTCCGGTATAATAGAGCTTAGAAGGGAAATATCCTTTTACTTGCAATCTTTAAACATAAACTATGAAAGTGATGAGATCTGTCTTACCATAGGTGGAAGCGAAGGACTCATGGATGTATTCACAGCACTTATAAATACAGGAGACAGGGTTCTGGTACCCACACCTGCTTATCCTGCCTATGAAAGCTGTGTGAAAATAATAGGCGGAGAGGTTATACATTATAAATTGAAAGATGATTTCTCCATTGACTTCGACAATCTGGAAAATATACTTGAATCGGAGATACCCAAGATACTTGTCATATCCTATCCATGCAATCCGACTGGTGCAGTTTTGTCCGAAAATGACAATACGAGATTACATAAAATCATCAAGGAACATAATATTTTTGTTGTAAGCGATGAAATGTATGCATCACTTTCTTTTTATCAAAATTATTACTCTATAGCCCAATTCAATGATATAAAAGACAAGATCATGCTTGTAGGAGGATTTTCAAAGATGTTTTCCATGACAGGACTAAGACTTGGATATATATGCGCCGTGGATAAATTCATGAATGCAATAATGAAGGTCCATCAATACAATGTGTCCTGTGCACCATCTATTGTACAATGGGGAGCAGTCTACGGACTCAGGAACTGCATGAAGGATGTGGAAAACATGAAAAGTGAATTTATAAAAAGAAGAGACTATCTGTACACCAGATTAAGAGAAATGAGCTTTGATGTAAAGCTTCCAATGGGAGCCTTCTATATGTTTCCCTCTATTAAAAATTTCGGTATGAGCAGTGAGGACTTTTGTGAAAGGCTATTGCGGGAAGCCAAAGTGGCAATTGTACCTGGATCTGCCTTTGGACCTGGTGGGGAAGGTTATATAAGGATATCCTATGCATCCTCCATGGATAAACTCAAACTGGCAGCAGACAGATTGGAAAAATGGCTGGAATGAATAAAACATAATGAGGATTTTCAACTGAAAATCCCCCTTCATTCTATTTGTTGATTGAAATAATATCGTCCATTGAATACATGCCTGCTTTTCTCTTGTACATAAACTCACAAGCCTTCAATGCACCCACTGCAAATACATCTCTTGAAATTGCAGTATGTTTTATCTCTACGGTCTCTCCCTTGCCTGCAAAAATGATCTCGTGCTCCCCTACTATATCGCCTCCCCTTACTGAATGAATTCCTATTTCATTGTGCACTCTTTTTTTAATACCCTGTCGTCCATTTACAAATTCAATATTTTCATCAATGGATTTCTTTATGCTATCTGCAAGTAAAAGTGCAGTCCCGCTTGGTGAATCCACTTTCTGGTTATGATGGGCCTCAATTATTTCTATATCAAAGTTTTTATATAACAGCGAACTTATATTCCTGAGCACATTGTTTATAACATTTATTCCTATTGACATATTTGCAGACTTGAATACAGGTATTATTTGTGATGCCTCTTCAATTTTTTTTATCTGCTCATCAGTATATCCGGTAGTACACAGTACAAGGCCAATATTATTGTTTTTTCCATATTCAATAAGTGAATCCAGAGAATCCGGTCTCGAAAAATCCAGAATTACATCTGCAGAAATATTGCAGTCGTTTATACTTTGGAAAACAGGATAATTTTCTTTGCTGGAATTTTTGTCTACACCTGCAGCAATGGATACATTTTCAACACTGTCTGCCAATTTCGATACTACTATTCCCATTTTACCGCTGCATCCATTTAACATTATCTTAACCATTCAAATACACCTCACATAATTAGTAGTTACTAATTTACTTTAGAAGCTTGTAATTCTTCAGTTCACGTTTCAATATTTCAAGATTTTCATCCGTCATATTGCAGAGAGGAAGCCTTAAGTGGCCTACATCTTTCCCTACAAGATTCAGGGCAGTTTTTATAGGAATTGGGTTTGTCTCTATAAACATGGCTTTTATAAGAGGATACATGTCCAGCTGTATTTTAAGTGCACCTTCCAAATCACCATTAAAAAATAGTTCACACATTTTTTCCATATCGGAAGGAACTATATTTGCCAGTACAGATATTACCCCTATACCGCCTAAAGACAGTATTGGAATTGTCTGGTCATCATTTCCCGAATATATATCTATCTTGTCCCTACACAATGCCTTCATATATGCAATTTGGGATATATCACCGCTTGCTTCCTTTATTGCAGCTATATTTTCAAATTCACACAGTTTCTGCAGTGTTTTGGGAAGTATATTCAATCCCGTCCTGCTGGGAACATTGTAAAGTATTATAGGAGTTTTTACACTGTCATTTACCGCCTTGAAATGCTCTATAAGCCCCTTCTGTGTAGTTTTATTGTAATATGGAGTAATTACAAGCAGTCCGTCAGCTCCTACACTTTCAGCCCACTGGCTCATATATACGGCATCTGCCGTACAATTACTTCCCGTACCTGCTATTACAGGTATTCTCTTGTTTACCTTGTCTATAGTAAACTTTATTGTGTCCTGGTCTTCTTTTACCGTCATGGTAGATGACTCACCGGAAGTACCACATACAATTATAGCCTTTGTACCAGATTTTATATGCCATTCAATAAGTTCTTCCAGCTTTTCATAATCTACAGAGTTATTCTTAAACGGTGTAACAATAGCAACTCCTGAACCCTTAAATAAACTCATAAAAACACTCCATTCTAAATTCATATTATATATTCTAGTATATTATTACTTCCCATTTATGATGCATTCAGCTATCTCCACTGCATTTGAAGCAGCACCTTTTCTTATATTATCTGCTACAACCCATATATTCAAGCCATTTTCTATACTGAAATCCCTTCTTATCCTTCCAACAAATACTTCATCATGGCCTTCTGCATCTATAGGCATTGGATAGACAAGATTTTTAACATCGTCTTTTAAAATCAGTCCCTCTATATTTCTGAACAACTCAAATATATCATCCACTTCAAACTGACTTTTCAATTCTACATTTATACTTTCACTGTGGCCGTAAAATACTGGCACTCGTGCAGTTGTAGCAGTTATTTTCAAGTTATCATCATGGAGGATTTTCCTGGTTTCATTTATCATCTTTTCTTCCTCTTTCGTATATCCGTTGTCCAAAAATACGTCTATATGTGGAAGTATATTTCCTGCTATGGGGTATGGGAATTTCTTCGGAGGTTCATTTTTGTATCCATTGAGCAGGTCATTGTATCCTCCCAGTCCTGCACCCGATACTGCCTGATATGTTGAATATATTATTCTCTTTATACCATATTTGTCGTACAACGCTTTAAGTGGAAGCATGGCTTGTATAGTCGAGCAATTTGGATTTGCAATTATTCCCTTGTTCCATTTTATATCCTCGGGGTTTACCTCCGGTACAACTAGTGGAATATCCTTGTCCATTCTCCAGCAGCTGCTGTTGTCAACTACAGTAGCTCCATAACGTGCAAATATAGGGGCATATTCCTTACTTACCGATGCCCCTGCTGAAAACAATGCAATATCTATTTTTTTATTCTTTATATTATCCTCTTTTAATTCTTCTACGGTAAAATTCTTGTCCTTAAATTTAATTACTTTACCTTCCGATCTGGACGAAGCATATAAATATAAATTTTCTATTGGAAAATTCCTTTCCTCCAATACTTTGATAAAAGTTCTTCCTACCATTCCTGTACAGCCTACAACTGCAACATTGGACTTCATTATTAATCACTCCTTGTATAGTTTGCATAACCATAATCATTTATAATATTATATTTTAAATATAGATGTTGTTCAATAGCATTATATATGAATATACTAAATATTTTACACCCAAACTTGCAAAATAGTAAATAACATAAAGATTTTATATTTTTGATCCACTGTGATAAAATATATTAAAGTTATATAATTCATACATTTATATTCTTTGTATAATTATAACAGATTGCAGTAAAAAGTTAACCCTTAAAATAATCAATATAAGTATAAATCTCGCTTTTCAGGAAAAAATAATTTATATAGAAGCGGGGAGGGTCGTATATGTCAAAAACACCTTTAAAAAAAATAATAAAGGCAAAACTCAGGGCAAACAAGGAACTTACAGATGCTGAAAAATTAAGGGAAAAACTCAAATATGAAATAGCAGAGGAACTTGGGCTTGGAGAAAAAGTCAGCAGCTATGGATGGAGTGGACTTACTGCAGAAGAAACTGGAAGGATCGGCGGCATAATGGCCAAACGCAAGAAAGAACTCAATATACCTAAAAATAAAATAATAATTGAAAACCAAAAAAGGCAGAAGGATTGAAGTATGTTATGAAAGATACAAAGATGGACTGTTACAGCAATTTGGCATATATATATGATTATTTAATAAATACAGATGTAGACTACTATATATGGGGTACTAAAATTCTGGGAATCTGTGAGAAATATAATATAGATAGAATAAATTATCTGGATATTGGATGTGGTACAGGAAACCTGACAGAAAAAATCGCTCCATCTTTCCATGATATCTGGTGTGTTGATTTTTCAAGCGACATGCTTGCAGAAGCAGAAGCAAAGTTTAGAGCCAGGAACTTAAAAGTACATTTAATATGTCAGAACATGATTGAACTCAATTTAAATATGGAATTTGATCTGATAACCTGCTGTCTGGACTCAACAAATTACATACTCAACAAAGACGATCTCACAAAATATTTTATGGCGGTTTTCAATCATTTGAAAACAGATGGTATTTTGGTATTTGATATAAATTCCTATTACAAACTTACCCAAATACTTGGAAATAATTTATACGACTATGATGATGAGAAATTGACCTATATATGGGATAATAATTTAGAAAATGAAGTTGTTGATATGTACCTTACGTTTTTTGTCAGGGAAGGCAGATTATACAGAAGATTTGATGAGCACCACAGAGAAAGAGCATATCAATGTGATTATATAGAAAACCTACTTTCAAAATGTGGATTTGAAATATTACAAAAGCTCAATAATTATACAGATGAACTTGTACAAAAAAATTCAGAAAGAATAGTTTACGTAATACGCAAAGGAGATAATAATGGACGATAACATAGTACGAGCTATGGCTCTAGATAATAATGTAAGAATAATTTCAACTACAACTACACAGCTGGTAAATGAAGCTGTCAAAATACACAAATGTTCTGCTACGGCAGCTGCAGCTCTTGGAAGAATGCTTACGGCCGGCAGTCTCATGGGAACCATGCTGAAATCAGAAAATGATAGTCTGACTATTAAAATATCCGGGGGTGGAGCTGCCAGGGGCGTAATTGTAGTGGCATATCCTGATGGAAGTGTTAAAGGTTATATGGGAAATCCTCAAGTAGAACTGCCCCCTAACAACAAGGATAAATTGGATGTAGGCGGTGCAATAGGTACAAATGGAAATCTTGTCGTAATAAAGGATATGGGATTAAAAGAACCTTATGTAGGTCAGGTTCCCATAGTTACAGGAGAAATCGGTGATGATCTCGCCTATTATTTCACTGTATCCGAACAAACTCCCTCAGCTGTGGCAGTCGGTGTGCTTGTAGACAGGGATCTGACTATAAAAGCTGCCGGGGGCTTTATAATACAGATGATGCCGGATTGTGAAGAAAATACAGTAAATTTTGTAATGGACAGAATAAAAAACATATCCTCTGTAACCGATATGATCGTAAGCGGTATGGATGCCGGTGGTATTGTAAAAACTATTTTTAAAGGAGCTGATTTAAAAATTCTTGACGAAATCCATCCAGTGTACAAATGCAACTGCTCCAGGGAAAAGGTCGAAAGAGCTCTAATAAGCATAGGGGCCAAGGATCTTAAAGAAATATACGATGACGGTAAAACAGAAGAACTTAACTGTAACTTCTGCAACAAAAGTTATAAATTTACTCATGAACAAATTGGCCAAATATTAAAATCTGCAACTAATAGATAATTATAGAAATTACGATAAAGTTTAAAAATAAAGTATTGACAATATAAAATCCAGCATATATAATATTAATTGTTGCGACGGCATAGTGCGTGATATATCAGGGCGCATAGCTCAGCTGGGAGAGCATCTGCCTTACAAGCAGAGGGTCACAGGTTCGAGCCCTGTTGTGCCCACCAGGTTGTGTTCGGTGGCTCAGTTAGTTGGAGTGTATCAACCTGTCACGCTGAAAGTTGAGGATCGTAGTCCCTTCTGAGTCGTCAAGTCAAGTTGGCCAGATAGCTCAGTCGGTAGAGCAGAGGACTGAAAATCCTCGTGTCCCTGGTTCGATTCCTGGTCTGGCCACCATTGTTGTAGTTTAATATGCGGGAGTGGCTCAGTGGTAGAGCGTCACCTTGCCAAGGTGAACGTCGCGAGTTCGAATCTCGTCTTCCGCTCCAATTCAATATGGCGCTATAGCCAAGTGGTAAGGCAGAGGTCTGCAAAACCTTTATCTCCAGTTCAAATCTGGATGGCGCCTCCAAAGAATCCCTTAAAGCTGTTAAGTTTTAAGGGATATTATTTTAGATAATTATATTTTTATACGTTTACATGAAACTGGATAATATGGTCTAATCACGGTGGGAATGAGCATAGATTTGACTTTTACACAAATATATACTTAATTCCCTTTTATTTTAATTATGTTTCGGCTATAATTTTTCCCATCTCGCTAATATCATATCCGCCTATACCCATGATTTCCATTTGAAATTGCTCAGATTCCAATATGTTCATGATGGCTTTGATGGATGGTTTATTTAAATCCCTTTTTTTCACGATCATATCATATTTTTCTTCTTGTATCGGTATAAACTCTATGCCTTTAACCTGAGAACATGCTTTTTCATTTCCAATTCCAAAATCCGCACCACCTCTGGCAACTACACTTGCTACCGCAAGATGTGAAACACATTCTCTATAATAGCCCTCTATTTTGCTTCCATCGATTCCCATACTGCGAAGATGCTCATCAAGAAGTATTCTTGTTCCACTTCCCTTTTCCCTATTTACCAATGTAATGTCTGATCTTTTAAGATCTTCCCAATCTTTTATATTTTTTGGATTACCCGTGGCTACATAAAATCCTTCCATTCTTGCAGCAAGTCTTATTACTATTGCAGGAGTACCAGGAAGCATTTTTTCTATATAGGGCACATTATATTCTCCTGTCCTCTCATCCCACATATGGGCTGTTGCTACCTGTACTTTATCACAATAAAGTGCATATATCCCATTATAGCTTCCTTCATAGGATCTCAGTACACGTATTCCATCTTTATAACAGGACAGATATCTGCAAAGTATGTCCAAAATAGGGTCCTGCCCACATATAACAAAACTATACTTTTCAAAAGGCACCTTATTTCGAGGTTCCGTATTATATGATACAGGTTCAGGTACTGCTGCATCAGTGACGGTATTTTTAGTTTTATTCTTATATGCCTCAACATCTTTCAAATCCACACGTACTTTTTTGCCCACTCTATAGGAATTTATTTCTTTTCGCTTTATTAATTCATATACCGTACTTTTGGAAATTTTCAGTATATCAGCTACTTCCTGGGGAGTGAGAGCTGTATCTATATACATATTAAATTCCTTTCTGTAAATTATTTTTATTATGTTAAACTAATAACATTATTATATAATATAATGCTTTAAAATAACAGTATATGAATAACATAACTATTAATAAATGTTGTTTGCCGGGTTTTCTTTAGCAGTTAGATCATCAGGATAAATGCAATATACAGTAACGGCCATATTGTCCAGTGACGAACGATATTTATTCACAAATTTTGTAGAAAGGGGACTATTAAAAAATCCCGGAACAAATTTATCCAGAAATTTTGTAAGAGCTTTTGTCTTTTCATCAAGGTCTTCTACAAGAATAGCTTTTCCAAAAATAACAACACTAAAATATGAAGTATCACATTTACAGGGTATAGGATCCTTCACTGTTCCAAATTCCTCAAAGATTGTAAAGGAGACTTTGGAATTTGCTTCAAGTATACTATTTTTTTTACCGCTTCCCATACCATGTATATAAATTTTTTTATTCCAATATATATAATTTACGGGTATGGCATAGGGACTGTTTTTGTCACACATACCAAGTATTCCAACCTTTTGTTCATCCAAAAATCTGTGGATTTTTTCCTCGTCATGACAGACTCTCTGGATATATCTTATTCTTTCCATATATAATTGTCTCCTTTCAAAATAATGGATTCAAGCTTATCTAAAAAATCATTCATAATTTCATTCGCTGCCTTCAAATTGTCCATTTTTGCTTCTATCTCTTGAGGAGTCTGTACATAGGAGCCTTCTTTCATCTCATCCTTGCAATTCTCCATAAGTGAAAAAATACTGTCTTTTGTACTTTCCATATGGAACTGAAAACCTATTACTCTGTCTCTATATATAAAAGCTTGATTTTTACAGGCTTTACTATATGCAATGCATCTGGCACCATTTCCCAGTGCACTGAACGTATCATTATGCCACTGGAAAACATACAACATTTCAGGAAAACTCTTAAAAAGAGATGAATTGATTCCTTTTATGTTGAAATTGACAGGCAGCCATCCAATTTCTCCTTCCGGATTTTTAGTTACTTTACCACCGAGAACATCAGTAATAAGTTGTGCACCAAGACATATACCCAATACAGTCTTATGATTATCAATAGCCTCTTTAATAAATTTTTTCTCATATTTCAGCCACGGATATTTTTTTTCTTCATAAATATTCATAGGTCCACCCATGATAATAAGACAATCAAATTGACTCATATCAGGGACAGTTTCATAATTGTAGAAATGGGTACCAGTAAGTTTATGTCCTCTTTTATATGCCCAGTTTACAATATTTGCTGGGCCCTCAAAAGGCACATGCTGTAAATAGTGAATTTTCATATCATTTTCCCTTCTTTTTTGTTGATCTAATTGCTGAAATCCTTGATTGATCAAATGTTCTGCTCACTTTATCACATATTGAAAGAATTCTATCTGCATCAGCTGCTTCAGGAAACTTTCCATGATATGGCTCCATAGAGCAAAGATATGGCTGAGACAACTTGCCTATAGATCTTATTTCATCATTTAAATCTTGTGGAAAGTCAACAATTATTTCTACAATATCCATAAGAGAAGCATAAGTATTGTTCCATGGGGGTGCTCCATATAGATAACATATCGCAATCAAATATCGTTCAAGAGCAATAGAAGCTACATTGAATATTACACTTGAGCTCTGGCCCTCATTTAGAAACTGTTCCGCTCTGCGGTGAAATCCTTTTGCGTCTTTATAATGTTTTTCAAACGACTCCAGGTCTATTTCTATACGTATTGTGCTACCTATCATGTCAATAACCCTCCTTTAATGATTTTGCCAGAATCGATAACCTACCGATCCTGGCAAAATATAAAATTATATTTATAATATTTACCACATGGCAAGCAGCCACTCTTTATTACGCTTATATTCCATATCATTGAACATCACGTTTGCCATTTCTTCTGCCAGCCATATTGCGCCATTATATCCAACTGTCGGATGTCTGTAATATCCCGCTCTATCGAAAACAGGGAATCCAACTCGTACCATAGGTATATTATTATCCATAGCCACGAATCTGCCTTTTGAGTGACCCATTATAAGATCAAGTTCAAGTCCTTTCTTGATTCTATCTTCAAGTTCGAATAGATCTGCATTTAAAACTACCTCCATGTCAAAGCTGACTTTTTCCTGAAGTTCTTTTATACGAGGATCTTTTACATAACCTTGATTATCATCCCCCAGAAGAAGCAGTACAGGTTTCATTTCAAGATCTATACAAAATTCTGCAAGTCCAATTACAAGATCGGGATTTCCGAAAATAGCAACCTTTTTATCTGCAAAGAACATATGTGTAAGGTCTGTCAATGCATCAACTGCGACTCCACGTTCATAGGCCAGTGACTTCGGAATTGGCTTTCCCGTCATTTTGCTCAGTCTTTTCAGAAATATGTCAGTATTGCGTATTCCAATAGGAGTTGGTCCTATGACAGCAGGTACGTCAAATTCATTTTCAAGATATTCTGCAGCCTTTCCACCTTCATATTTATTAAGGGCAATCGTCCCTACAGCATTTGCAGTATCAGTGAGATCCTCTATTGTAGTTTCTCCATGAGGAGCTGCATGTTCTTTAGGCAGCAGCGGTGCATCAAATTTTTCAATTTCAAACAGGACTGTAGCATCTATATCCATTTCCTTTAAAATATGCTTTAATTCTTTTACATCACCTGGATTCACCCATCCTGTAATAAGATTTATCTTTCCATTAGGTTTGTCTTTCTTTGCAAATGCCTTTACAAATGCTTCCACCGTTATATCATATCCGCTGACCATGCTTCCTTTGAAACTTGGTGTGTGAATTGGAACAAGATGGACTTCCCTGCCGGCATATTTCTCCTTTAAAAGTCCTTTATTCAATTTTGTTATGGCACCATCTATATCATCACCTATAACTTCTGTAGAACAGGTTGTAATTATTGGTATTACCTTCAGGTCAGGATACCTCATCAAAAGTACATCCACTCCCTGTTCAACACGGCCCAATCCTCCAAATATGGCTGCATCTTCATGCAATGACGAGGATGCAAGTTCAAAGCTCTCCTTGAAATGTTGTGAAAATATCAACCTTACAAACATACAACATCCTTGCCCTCCATGAACCAGTCCAATACAATCTTTTATGCCTATGCTGGCATACTGTGCACCGGCAGGCTGGCACGTAAATATAGGGTTTATAATACCTTCACGTTCTTTTTGTTTTACACTGCAAGACATATTTATGCCTCCTCTCTAATATAATGGATCCTTGAGTTCTTCGTTCAATGATCCTGTAATAGTCAAATAATCTATATTGTCCTTGAGTTCCTTCATTAGTATCTTGATTTCTTCCTTGCTCATATCATTTATCCACGTATATCTGCTTTTATAAACTCCTGCCAGATATACAGCTTCAGCCCAGTAATACCTCCCGGCCGGTGTCTCTTTTTCAACTGGTTCATCACATAATATCTGCATGGTTCTTGTAAGTATTCCTTCATTCTGATTTTCTCTGTCCCATGCACGTGAATTGAATTGCCAGAGACAATTTTTCATTATATAATTTGTAAGCTGCTCTACCTTGTCTTTCATATCCTGTTCCACAAACAGTCACCTCCACTTATTACATTGCCAGCTTCTTTACACTTTTCTTTACCTTTCTCTTTTCTTCTTGCTCCTCCAAATATGGGTAGTCCTTATCTCTCAGTGATGAAACGCAATCATATTTGCCAGTATATTCCCTCAATTCAGCTGACGCAGCTACTTCTTCACTCAAATTTCCATCAGACTCAATTTTCTGGGTAAGAAATCCGCTGTTTTCAGGTATTTCATCCTTGGTTATATCCACAAATGCCAATTGATGAATAGGCGAATAAATTGCATCATATATATCCCGTGCAAACCTGACCCATCCCTCAAATCCCTTGTAAGGCCCATTGTGATATGCGTGTGCATTAATATATGGGACTCCTATTTTTTTTGCATATTCACCTGGTCTTTTACCGGTAAAAATTACATCCGGTTTCAATGTTCTCATAGCTTCAAGTGATTCAAGTTCATTGGGATCGTCTATGGCAAGTGCTCCTTGACAGTCACACCTTGAAATACCCTTTTCCATATCTCCCTGGTGTCCGAATTTTGTATATACAGAAACAACTTCCACTCCCATTTCCTCATGTATTACGTGTGCCCAGTGCCATAATTTTGATCCACCTGGCCACAAACATACCTTTTTACCTTTTAAACGCTCTTTGTACCAATCAAGTTCCGGCTTCCATCTGGCAGTTTCCTCGTCTATTATAGCCTGGGCTCTATCTTCAATTCCAAAGAACAATCCAATCTTTTTAAGTGAAGCCGACAGCGGTCCGAATCCAAATCCATCTATGTCCATACGTGGAATCCCATATTGCTTTCTCAATTCATTAGCTATATATTCAGCAGAACGTGCACATTCAAGTACGCTTAACTTTGCAAGATGCATACCTCTCAAGTCATCGTAGGATCCATTACCTGTAAAGGTTGAAAGCACCTGTATCCCCATTCTCTTGAAATAATCCTGCATAACTTCCTGATCACCCTGAATGTTGTACTCACCTATATAATTGATGGTATAATCACTGGTAATTTTAGGTTCATAAGTTCCTACCTTGTTATTGACCCATGCTATATTTATCTTATGGTGACCTCCTGACTGGCTTGGCCCAGCAAATCCCGGAGCATTACATACGAATATATCTACATCCGGCATCTCATCCATTACCTCTTTGGCAACAGCTTCGATATCATCACCTATCAAGGCCGTACCACAAGTTTGGTATATGGTCATTCTTTTAATCTTTGGAAATGCCTTGAAAGCTTCAATAATATTTTTCTTCAATAGTTTTGTAGCTCCGAACACTATATTCTTTTCTTTTACATCCGTAGCAAAAGTATATTTAATCTGGAAATTGTCATTGTCACTTATATAACGTTTGGTCTGCCAGGTATCATAGGTGCATCCTATGGGTCCATGGCTCATGTGTATTACATCTTTCATAGGAGTACCGATAACATGTTTTGCACCACAGTATACACATCCCCTCTCTGAAAGGGTCCCAGGAATTGTATTGAGATATCCCAGTGGAAGTGCATCTGTTATCTTCTCACCTTTTCCTTTTTCAACTACATGCTGTTTCCTGTCAGGAATACATTCACTACATTTAAATAAATGATATGGCATAATTAATTCCTCCTCTATTTAATAATATTTACTTAATCACCGATACCATATTTCACAACCATAGCTTCCAACTCAGGCATTTCAAGCGGTGTAGGAATAGTAAACTTTTTGTTTTCTATAATCTTCCGTGCCAGCTCTCCATATTCTTTTGCTTGATTGCATTGATCATCAAACTCTATAACTGTCTTTTTATTAAATTCAGCCTTTTGTACGATATTATCACGGGGCATAAAATGAATTAGTTGTGTATTAATCGATGCAGTAAATTCTTCCAAAAATTCTCTTTCTCTGTCTACCTGACGACTATTGCAGATGATTCCACCAAGACGGACACCACTTCTATTTGCATATTTCACAAGACCTTTACAAATATTATTTGCAGCATATATGGCCATCATCTCTCCAGAAGCAACTATATATACTTCCTGTGCCTTACCATCACGAAGTGGCATTGCAAATCCACCACATACAACATCCCCAAGTACATCGAAAAATACGAAATCCAGATCTTCAGTATATGCACCATTCTTTTCCATAAGGTCAATAGCTGTTATTACACCACGGCCTGCACAGCCTACTCCAGGTTCCGGTCCACCTGATTCTACGCATTTGATATCCCCGTATCCAGTCTTTACAATTGTTTCAGCAGTAATCTTTTCTTCACCCTCATCACGAAGCATATCCATTAATGTCTTCTGGCTCATTCCTCCAAGAATCATACGTGTTGAATCAGCTTTTGGATCACATCCATGTATGAATATCTTTTTATTATAAAAATGTGCCATTGCTGCTGCTGTATTTTGCTGTGTAGTTGATTTACCTATTCCACCTTTTCCATAAAATGCAATTTTCCTTGTCATATTAATATACTCCCTTTCAAATTTAAATATTTGGAAAATGTTAATGCAAACATAATCTAATAAAATGTGCCACATTATTTCCATTTAATATGTTTTTGTATTGTTTTATATGATTATATGTGAGATTTTATTAACTGTCAATATTATTTTTATATTTTTTTGTTAAATTGTTAAAATAACTATCTATTTTTAGTAATTTAATAATATATTATAAATTTAACGATTACATAAAGATCTATACATTCCATTTAGTTATGTTTTGTATAAAAGGAATGGCTGTCACACTAAAAAATTAGTGTGACAGCCATTCCTTTTCTTTATTTTATGTTTTTTCAACTTTTTATAATTTAAATGCTGAAATTATCTTTCTTAATTTTTCTACATTCAAATTTGACTGAACTGCTTGATTCATCACATTATCACTTAATTCAACTATGGCCGATGTCATCTGAGCTATATTGGTTGTTCCTTTAGCCCCTTCTCCAGATGCTGCGGCTACCTCCTCCACAGATTTTACTATACCGGAAATTGAGACAAGCAACTCTTCAGATATTTCATTAAAATTTGAAACCAATTTTTCAACTACAGAAGAATCTCTACTATATTGTTCACCTGTATTTACCAAATTATCATAATCCGGTATAATCTGAGTTTCAACGAATTCGATCATATCTTTCGAACTGCCTTTAAGTGCATCAACTGACTCAGTTACAGTTTTTATTATATTTTGGATTTCAATAACAGTACTTTTTGACAAGTCGGCAAGTTTTCTAATTTCATCTGCAACGACGGCAAACCCTTTTCCAGCTTCTCCTGCCCTTGCAGCCTCAATAGCTGCATTTAGCGCTAGCAAATTAGTCTGAGAAGTTATTTCCAATATTCCCTCTGTCAATGATCCTATTTGCTCTACAGCTCTAGATTTCTCAATTGCCACTTGAAGTTTTATTTTTATATTGTCACTCATATTGTGAACACTTTTTTGTGACTGAATCGCCGAGGATTTTAGTTGAATTGCCCTCTCGTTAATTTCCCTCGCTGTTCTTAAACCATTTTCGATTTCTACCGATATTCCATCAATATTTTTCTTGACTTGAGATACGGAATTATTCATTTCTTCGGAATATGAAGCTGTCTCCTCCATTCCTGCCGACAGCTCTTCGGTGGTTGCAGATATATCAGAAATTCTAGAATTTAGATTTCCAATATTTTTCTCAACACTGCTTATAGTTGATTCCACACTTAGAGACCCATTCTCTACTCCCTTTATTATATTTTTAATTGACTCATGCATTTTCCACATTGAATTGATCATTTTTCCAATCTCATCTTCTGATTTCAAATACTTAACATCAATCTTCCTGCTTAAATCACCTTGTGCTAGTAAATCCAATTGACTTTCAGCATATTTAAGTCCCTTGGTAATATAAGAAACTATCAATATCGTTACTGCTATTACAATAATAAGTCCTATAAAAGCTAATAATATTATATACCGTAATTGAGTATAGAAATCTTGTAAAACATTTTTTACAGGAATATCCACACATAGACTCCAATTTATATCATAGTCATCTATCTTTACCGGATATGCAACTCTAAAAACATCCTCATTAGTTAAAATTGATTTTCCTAAAACCTGTACACTTTTTCCCAATGAAATTTGATTCGCAATATTATTCCAGTCACCGCCACTTTTTTTTGCATCAGTCATTCTCAATTTTTTGTTAGCCCCGCTTGCTACATATTTACCATTTCTAGATAAAAGTTGTGCATATCCCCCCATAGGTTTTATCTGCTCCACAATACCTTGAAATGTTTCAAGGCTGTAGTCTATAGATATGACACCTCTAAAATTTTTATTTTCATCTAAAATAGGTACTACCAAAGATGCCATAGAAATATCCTGGCCATTTACCTTATATACGGTTGGCTCCGTCACAAATGTCTTTTTACTTTCTTTTGGCCTATTGTACCAGTTCATGTCCGTTTCAGAATTATATGCCGGTTCAACATGAAAAGAACCGTTATCTCTCGTTACATAAGGTATAAACATTCCCTTTTTCCCATATTCCGGTTTTCCAGCATAAGATGCATCCTTGCCATCAAAAGCATTGGGCTCAAAAGCCACTGTTACTCCATAAATATGAGGATATTTATTTAATATATCTTTCTGAACATCAATAATAATATTCCTATTTGTAATACCATTTTTCATTTGACTATCTATTGAACTTTTTAATGTGTCAGCTATTGTCTCAAGAGTTATAAAGTGTCTGTCAATTTCACTTGCGTAAGATTTCGATACTTCCTTTGAAAGAGTCCTTGCTTGCAATATATTACTATTATACAGCCTCGTCAGTACTAGAAAAAATGTTGCTGCAAAAATCAATATTAACAGTGCGCCAATCATAATACTAATTTTTGTTTTCAAGTTCATCTTTTTCAGCATAGGATTTCATCCTCCTAAATATAGTAAAATAAAATTTTTTACTCATTTTCTGCTTATCATACTACAATTAAAAACAAATTATCCTCTGGCAATTTTGGCAGGATACCAGCCTGCAAACCATTTTGTAAAAACTCCCATGACAACAGGTGCAATTGAATTTATGAGACCGACATAGCTTGATAAAATACTTCCCATCAAAAAATAAGTATAGAAAGCAATTACAATATAAAGTACCCCCCAGGCCGCAGTCAGAATTCTATTCGTCTTCAAGAATAGTGGATTACCGAGGGCATCCATTCCACTGTAATCATTACTTGAATAATACGCAGTAAGAGGTATTTTCTTTCTGCAGGAAAGCAGCCACATAAAGCCAAACATTAAATATGAGAGACATATTAGAAATGCAGAACTAATTCCAAGTAGTCCCAAAATACTCAATGAACAGATTAGAGGAATACTCATTTTATCATAAATCGTAAGTTTAAACTTATATGACAAAAGGGGTATTATTGAACAGACAGCAATACCCGCAGTACCTCCCCAGGTCTTGTCTATAGGCAGTACAACCCAGATTACTATCCACTGGAGCAAAAGTATAAGCATGTTTGTTTTGTACCTTTGGAATTCTACTTCAGTAGTTTGTCTCTTTATTCCAAAGTAACTATCCATTTTAAGCATTGTACTGAAATCACCCAGAACTTTATACTGTTTTTTCATCAGTGCCTCCGCTCCATTGACCTTTCCTTCTGAAATTCTTCTCCAAAGTTCGAAAGTAGTTTCAATTCTCGTTGTATATGAAACAGAGGTTCCTGTATCCACAGTACATCGTTCCCTTCCCAGGTGAAGCTGATAGGTTTTGTCAATATCTGTGAAATATATATCAAGCAGAACATCTCTTTCAAAACTTCCGGGGTTGTATATTGCTGCCATTTGCTTCATAAAATTGTATGACTTGTCCTTACTTGATTTCCCTTCTGAAGAATTTTCGGAAATATCCCAGCTGGCATCTGCCATTTCCACAAATACATCAGGAGGATACAGCAATTCATCAAGTTTATCTTGTATGCTGCCACTTATAACACCATTACATCCAAATTCTATTCCAGCTTTTTTTGCATGGGAAAGATATTCTGAAATTCTTCTCTCAAGCTGCGGAACACGGAATAATTCTCCTTCGGGACAAATTATTTTTGAAAGTTTATCTCCAAACATGATTTCGAACTGCCTGATAAGAGCATCATAATTGTTTTTTCTACTGTAAAAGCCGCAGGTGGAAACGAGAATATAATTTTGATTTGATAAATCATATCGGGAAGGATGTCCGCTTGTTCCATCATTGTTTATTTTCATATATGGAAGATTCGTAGGAAGCATTCGATCAAGAAATGCCTTGACCTTTGAAGGCATTCCAAAATAGTAAAGTGGAAAACTCCATATGACAATATCTGATGCTACATACTTCTCTATAAGTTCCTCCATATCGTCCTTTATTATGCATTTACCTGGAGTTTTAGTCCAGCAGGAAAAACATCCCCTGCAGTGTTCAATAGTTTTTTCACAAATATTGAACATATGTATATTACAGTCTCTGCTTTCCATGAGTCCTTCCAAAAAAGCCCTAGTTATCCTGAATGTATTACTTTTTTCTCCTTTAGGGCTGCCATTAAGAACAATCACTTCCATATTGTCATATCCTCCAATTCCAATCTAATTATGTACTACAATTATACAAAATTAGATTAGTGATTACACTACAATTCGGAGAAATTAACTAAATTAATCACAACTTAACATTGACAGGAACCGCTAGTGCTGGTTCCTGTCAATATAGATAACTCTACCTTTTTTAAATTGCTATTTATCTTCTTTTTGCAGTACACTGTGTTTTCTTCCGTAGATAAAATATATAATGAGTCCTACAGACAACCATACTGCAAATCCCATCCATGTTATACCCCTCATTGATACCAAAAATACTATACAGCATATTATGGTTATTATAGGTGTAAACGGGACTCCTGGGCACTTAAATTTTCTTTCAAAATCAGGCATAGTTTTTCTAAGATGAATTACTCCTGCAGATACAACTATAAAGCTCAACAAAGTTCCGATACTTACAAATTCAACTATTATTCTAAGGGGCAGGAAGCCTGCTATTATAGAAGCTATTATTCCTGCAACTACAGTAGCCACATATGGAGTCTTGTGTCTGCTGTGTATTTTGCAAAATATTTTGGGCAGCAATCCATCCCGTGACATGGCCATAAATACTCTTACTTGACCATATAAAACCGCTATCATAGTTGAAATCATTCCCAAAATGGCACCTACGCCTACAAGAGCAGATCCCCACCTTATACCCAGTCTGAATAGAGCTTCAGGTACTGCATTGTCAGAAACAATTTCCCTGTATGGAACAACTCCTGTAAGTACGGTTGCCACCGACACATAAAGAATACATACCACTATAAGACACATTATTATACCCTTTGATACATCTTTTTTGGGGTCAGCCGCTTCTTCAGCCGAAGTGGAAATGGCATCAAACCCTAGAAATGAAAAGAATACAATACTGGCTCCAGTAAAAACTCCGTGCCACCCATTGGGAATAAAAGGATGATAATTAGAAATTTTTATATGTGATGCACCTAAAAATACAAAAAGTAAAATTACAGACATCTTTATCACAACAATTACATTATTTACCTTTGAGCTCTCCTTCATTCCGGTATAGAGCAGTACCGTCAAAAGCATTATTATTACAACAGCAGGCAGATCTATGATTCCACCACTTGCTGGAGATGCAGAGATAACCTGTGGAAGTACTATACCTGTAGATTGTAATATTCCCCTAAAAGTTCCTGACCATCCAGATGCTACTGCACTTGCCGCTACAATATATTCCGCTGTCAAACACCATCCCACGATTACAGCTATAAATTCACCAAAAGCTATATATGCATATGAATATGTACTTCCTGCCACCGGAAACATCGTAGAGAGTTCACAATAACACAGACCGCACAAGCAAGCTACTATTCCAGCAAGAATAAATGACAATATTATTCCCGGTCCTGCCATATGGGCTCCTTCTCCAGTTGCAACAAATATTCCCACACCTACAACTGCTCCAATGCCGAGTGCTGCTATATCCGCCGCTTTCAAATTTTTACTCAGATCTGTTTTTTGAATACTATACTGCAATTGTTCCAGTGATTTTTTCCTAAAAAGATTCATAATAAAGCCACCTTTGATGTTTTTGCCATTTCTATATTTTTTTATTGGTATTAATCTGTTTTCTCATGCCTCCTATCATATAAAGAGAACCGGCTATGACAACTATGTCATCTTCACCTGCACAGGACATGGCTTTCACATAGGCAGAATAATAATCTTCAAATGCTTCACAATTTTTATTATATTTAAATACAACCTTTTTAAGTTCTTCCGCACTTTCCGCCCTGTCACTATCAGGAGTGACACATAATACATTTTTAGCCATAGGCACTATTTCCCTCACCATATCGTCAACCTGTTTGTCCGCCAATATTCCAAGTATCAGGACCATGTTCTCATATTTAAAATAAGTTTGTATACTCTTTTTAAGAATTTCTATACCGTCTATATTGTGTGCGCCATCCATAACCACAAGAGGCTTGTTGTTCATCACTTCAAGTCTGCCTATCCAGTTTACTTCAGACAGTGCCAGAACCAATTTTTCCATTGTAATATTTACACCCATTCTCATAAGTTCTTCTGCAGCAAATATAGCGACAACACAATTCAGTATCTGATGAGTACCCAGCAGTGATAATTTTATACTGTACACTTTCCCGTCGGCCATAAGAGCATTCAGATCCTGACAATAGTTTCTGCTGTTTTTGTCTATTTTCCCCTTCTGTACCAGTTTGACAGAATTGCATGGTACTTTCACAAGCCTACATTTTTTTTCAAAGCATATGTTCTCTATCACTTTTTCTGCAATTTTTTTCTGGGGATACAGAATTACGGGAATACCTTTTTTTATTATTCCCGCTTTTTCATAAGCTATCTTGTCAAGAGTATCTCCAAGAATCTTCATGTGGTCATAACTTATGGATGCAATTACGCTCAAAATCGTGCCTCCACCGGTTCCCACATCAAAGGGAGGTATTGCATTGGTTGCATCCAGTCTTCCGCCAAGTCCGACTTCCACTACGGCAAAATCAACCTTTTTCCTGTCAAAATAGTGGAACATGACACAGGTCTCTATCTCAAATTCCGTGGGATTGTCATATCCAAGTTCCAATACCTTGTCAACAGCTTTTGATACTTCTGTAACTGACAGTGCAAGATCATCCCTGGATATGTTGTTTCCGTTTATCTGTATTCTCTCTTCAAAAACTTCCAGATGTGGAGATGTATACATTCCAACTCTATAACCGGATGTACTCAATATTTTACTGATCATTGCTGTTATTGAGCCCTTGCCATTTGTACCTGCTACATGTATGCACTTTATCCTCTCCTGTGGATTTCCAAGCAATTCAAGTAATTTTTCAACCCTTTCCAACCCGAGATTGCTTCCGAATCTGGCCGTACTCTCTATATAATTCAGCGCTTCCATATAATTCATACTCTTTCACACCTAACTAATTCAAACTATCTATTCGCTCTGAAACAGTTTTAAACATCTCTCTGTACTTTTCACCCTTGGCTCTTTCTCCCTCTACTACTTTCTCAGGTGCCTTGGATACAAATTTTTCATTTTTGAGCTTCTTTTCAACTCTTTCTATTTCGCCCATAAGTCTTGTTTTCTCTTTGTTCAGCCTTTCCAATTCCTTATCCCGGTCTACAAGATCAAAGAGTGGAATGAATATCTGGGCTCCTTTTGTAACTGTAGAAACTGCATTTTCAGGTACTTCATTTTCATCTTCAAGAAATTGAACTTCAGAAGCAGAAGCAAGTTTCTTGAAATAATCTTCTCCACATTGAAAGGCTCCTATTGCTTTATCTTCAGTTATATGCAGAAGTACCTTTGCTTTTCTTGAAACAGGGACATTCATATCTGTTCTTAAATTTCTTACAGCCTTAATCGCTTCTATAATATAGTCCATATTCCGTTCAGCTTCCATATCCTTTAATTTTTCATCATAATCAGGCCATTTGGATATACATATGGACTCATATTCCCTGTTATAGAGATGAGTATATATTTCTTCAGTTATAAACGGCATTATTGGATGTAAAAGCTGCAGACTTACAGTCAGCACCCTGTTCAATACATTATAGGCCACACCTTTTGCTTCTTCATTGTCACCGTACATAACCGGCTTTACAAGTTCTATATACCAGTCACAGAATTCTCCCCAGATGAAGTCATATATCTTCTGCGATGCTATCCCAAGTTCGAATTTCTCTATATTTTCAGTAACTTCCCCTACAAGTGTATTCAATTTGGACAATACCCATCTATCTGCTTCAGTATAATTTTTGCACTCTGAATATTTTTTCATAAGATCTTCATCCATATTCATCAGCACAAATCTGGATGCATTCCATATCTTATTTGCAAAATTTCGGGAAGCCTCCACCCTTTCAGGATAGTACCTTATATCATTTCCAGGGGAATTTCCCGTAATGAGCGTAAACCTGAGTGCATCTGCCCCATATTCATCTATTACATCTATAGGATCAACACCATTTCCGAGAGATTTCGACATCTTTCTTCCATCAGAATCTCTGACAATTCCATGTATGAGTACATTCTGAAATGGAATATCATCCATACAGTAAAGTCCCGAGAAAACCATTCTTGCCACCCAGAAAAATATTATATCATAGCCTGTAACCAGCGTACTTGTTGGATAATAGTATTTAAGATCATCGGTATTGTCAGGCCATCCAAGCGTTGAAAACGGCCATAGTGCAGAACTGAACCAGGTATCCAGCACATCCTTATCCTGTTCCAGATTACTAGAACCGCATTTCGTACATTTTTCAGGCTCATCCATGGATACAATAACCTCACCACAGTCCTTGCAGTACCACACCGGTATCCTATGACCCCACCAGAGCTGCCTCGATATACACCAGTCCTGTATGTTTTCCATCCAGTTGAAATATATCTTTTCAAACCTTTTAGGTACGAATTTTATCTTTCCCTGTCTAACTGCATCAACTGCCGGCTTTGCCAGTGACTTCATCTTTACAAACCACTGCTTTGAAAGCATAGGTTCAACAGTAGTGCCGCACCTGTCATGACATCCTACATTATGTACATGTTCTTGTATTTTTACCAGAAAACCCTGCTGCTTCAAATCCTCTATTACCAGTTTTCTTGCTTCATACCTGTCCAACCCGTCGTATTTGGTTCCAGGCAGCTTTATTGTTCCATCCTCATTCATTATTATTATCTCAGGAAGGTCATGTCTCTTTCCAACCTGATAATCGTTAGGATCATGTGCAGGTGTTATTTTGACAGCACCTGTTCCAAATTCCATGTCGACATAATCATCTTCAACTATTGGAATCTCTCTATTTATTATTGGCAATATGGCTTTTTTCCCTACTAGATCCTTGTATCTTTCATCTTTGGGATTTACAGCTATTGCAGTATCACCAAACATTGTCTCCGGCCTTGTAGTAGCTATTTCCAGATATCTGTCACTTCCTACTATGGGATATTTTATATGCCAGAAATGACCTTCCTGCTCTTCATACTCTATTTCAGCATCGGACAGTGCCGTCTGACATTTTGGACACCAGTTTATTATCCTGTTGCCCTGGTATATAAGTCCATCATCATATAACTTCACAAAAAATTTTCTGACTGCTTTGTTGAGTCCTGAATCCATGGTAAATCTTTCTCTTGTAAAATCTACAGAACTGCCAAGCTTTTTTATTTGATTGGCAATTCTTGCCCTGTATTCATGAGTCCAATCCCATGTTTTTTCCAAAAATGCTTCTCTTCCTATTTGATCCTTCTTGATACCATCCTTTAAAAGTTCTTTTTCAACCTTTACTTCTGTAGCTATACTTGCATGATCCTCGCCGGGCACCCATAATGCACTATAACCCTGCATTCTTTTAGTTCTTATCAGTATATCCTGTATTGTGTCATCCAGTGCATGGCCCAAATGAAGCTTGCCAGTTATATTTGGAGGGGGTATGACTATAGTATATGGTTTTTTATGGTCATCCGGCTGCGGACTGAAGTATCCCTTTTCCTGCCAGTTGTCATAAATTCTCTTTTCAAATTGTTTTGGATTATAAGTTGTTGATATCTCTTTTTTCTCTGACATAAAAATCCTCCTTATTTATTTGTAATATTCCTTTTCTTTTAAAAATAAAAAGTCCTCATCCAATAAAGGACGAAGACTCGCGTTACCACCTTTTTTTCTGCAGCATACAAACCTATAATGCAGACTCTTAAATAATTAACGGAAACAACCGTCTTTATCTACTTGCATTCAATAAAGAAACTCCAAAGCTACCTTCGAAATAATATAGTATGGAAAATCTCTCAACTAATAATTTTCCTCTCTTTATACCGTGTTATTTCTACTACTCTTCTTCACAGTCAGTACTGTAATTCAATTTATACATTATAATTATAACGTTAATTGAAGAACTGTCAAGAATTTTTTATCATTTTACAGCTTCCTTTGCAAAGGAATTGTCAACTATTTTTTCAAAAGGAGGTCTCTGTGGTATTAAACTGGATTTATATGACTGTATTATATCCATTAATCTATCTAAGTTTTCCTGTTTGATTTCCGGTGTCAGTGCATATGCATTTATACTTCTATAATTTTTGACCACAGATTCGAGTATTCCTTCATCAGTACCAGGGAAAAATGATTTTATAGATTCTGCAACTTCCTTGTCACTGTGTTTTTGAACCCATACCTGACCTTCATATATGGCTTTGGTAAATTTCTTTATAACATCAGGATTTTGTGAAATATAGGATTTGGTTGCAAAGTAACAGGTATATGGAAGGCTTCCCGATGCTCCTCCTACCGAGGCAACTATATATCCATTTTTATCTTTCTCAAGCATACTTGCAGTAGGTTCGAAAAGTGCAACATAGTCTCCCGTACCCGACTTAAAGGCACCTGATGTTGCAGTATATGCAAGATTCGTTATAATATTCACATCTTTTCCAGGTTCAACTTTATTTTTTCTAAGTGCATACTCAAGCGCCATTTCCGGTACTCCCCCTGGCCTTCCACCTATTATGTTCTTTCCCTTCAAATCCTGCCATTTAAAATTTTTCTCATCTTTTCTGCTTACCATAAAAGAACCGTCGGTTGTAGTCATCTGTGCAAATAATATAGGATAATCCTCTCTCTTTTGATTATAGATGTATATTACCTGTTCAGGACCACAGAATCCTATGTCGGCGTTTTTACTCAACACAGTCTGCATTGTCTTGTCTGCTCCCTGTCCTGTAGTAATATCTATCTCAAGCCCCTGCTTTTTGAACATGCCTTCATTTATAGCTGCATACATAGGTGCATAGAATACGGATCTTGCAACCTCGTTCAACCTTACCTTTTTAAGGCTTTTATCTCCATTCTTGCTGCTTCCGCATCCTGAAAAAATTGAAGCTGCCATTACAAAGCTGAACAGAAGTGCCAAAATACTTATTTTATGTTTTTTCATACTTGTCCCCCATATAATTTTTATACTAGTCCATAGTATGAAATAAAAAATGATTTTGTGAAAAACTATTTTTCACAAAATCATTTCCATTAATCATTATTTATTTATATCATCCGCAAATGCAGGTTTGCCCATAAACTCACTGCTTTCAGCTTCAAAGGCTTCCTGATCTTTAAGTGACTTGAAGGCAACGGAGAGCATAAGCTTCAACCTGTTCAGCTGGTTGACCTCACTTGCACCGGGATCATAATCAATGGCAGCTATATTGCTTCCATGATATTTCCTCTTCAATTCCTTTATCATTCCCTTGCCCGTCACATGATTCGGGAGACATGCAAAAGGCTGCATACATACTATATTCCTGGTGCCGCTTTTTATAAGCTCTATCATCTCAGCTGTCAAAAACCATCCCTCACCTGTCTGATTTCCCAGAGAAAGCACACCGGACGCCCCCTCTGCCAGTTCTTCTATGTCAGAAGGCGGTGAAAAACGGCAGCTGTTTTTCAATGCAATTTTCATGTGCCGTCTATAATATTCGATGAACTTTATACCTGCACCTTTTATTATTTCACTCAGCAATGTTCCCGACAGATTTTCATGTTTAAATTTTGCATCGTAAGCACAGTAGAGCAGAAAGTCCGTTAGATCCGGAACTACTGCCTCAGCCCCTTCATTTTCAAGAACCTTGACAATTTCATTATTGGCAGTTGGATGAAATTTTACAAGTATCTCGCCTACTACTCCCACACGCGGCTTTCTCACATTATTTATCTCCAGATTGTCAAATTCCCTTACTATGTTATATATATTCTGCTTAAATTCCACATGACTTCCATTTCTCACATTTCCCTTGCATTTTTCAGCCCATCTTTTATACAGAGAATTTGCAGAACCCGGTATTCTTTCATAAGGTCTTACCCTGTACAATACCCTCATCAGGAGATCTCCATATACAAGTCCCATTATTCCCTTGTTGATAAGTCCCGGTGTAATTTTAAATCCCGGATTTTTTTCCATTCCAACAACATTTATGGATATTACAGGTATATTTTGCATTCCCGCTTCCTTCAATGCCTTCCTCAAAAATGCTATATAGTTGGTTGCTCTACAGCCTCCGCCTGTCTGTGATATCATGACCGATGTATTGTGCAGATCGTATTTCCCTGATTTAAGAGCTTCTATTATCTGCCCTACGACTATTATGGATGGATAACAGGCATCATTGTTTACATACTTAAGTCCTTCATCCACCGCTCTCCTGTCCACTGAAGGAAGCACTTCAAGTTTATAGTTTGAAGCATTGAAAGCTTCCTGAATAAACTGGAAATGTATTGGTGACATCTGAGGACATAATATTGTATGTTTCTTCCTCATCTCTCTGGTAAATACTATCTTTTTGGTATTTTCTCCAACTTTGTGAGGTTTAAAACCTGCCTTTTTCCTCTCTTCCAGCGCAGCCTTCAGTGAGCGTATTCTTATCTTTATTGCACCCAGATTACTTACCTCATCTATTTTAAGTACAGTATACAATTTTTCATACCTATTTAATATTTCCTGAGTCTGATCTGTAGTAACAGCATCAAGTCCGCATCCAAAAGAATTCAGCTGAATAAGTTCAAGATTATCCTGAACTGCTACAAAGCTTGCAGCGGAATATAATCTAGAATGATATACCCACTGATCCACAACCCTCAGAGGCCTTTCAACAACTCCAAGGTGTGCTACGGAATCCTCCGTTAAAACTGCCATGCCATAGGAAGTTATTATGTTTGGTATTCCATGATTTATCTCAGGATCTATGTGATATGGTCTTCCTGCAAGAACTATCCCTGTTTTGCCAGTTTCCCTAAGATATTCAATTACTTCTGTACCTTTTTTTCTTATATCTTCCTTTACACACCTGTCTTCTCTATATGCAGCTTCTACTGCTTCCCTTATTTCTCCCTTTGGTATATTGAATTCACCAAATTCTTCAAACAGCCTGTCTATAAGCCTGTTCCTGTCATCCAGCGGTAAAAATGGATTCTTGAAATTGATATTTTCTTCAGAGAGTACGTCCATGTTGTTTTTTATGACTTCCGGATAAGAAGTTACCATAGGACAATTATAGTGGTTGTCTGCCTTTTTCTGTTCTTTCTGCTCATAAGGTATGCACGGATAGAATATAAATTTAATTCCCCTGTTGATAAGGCTCATTATATGTCCATGTACCAGTTTTGCAGGATAGCAGGCCGACTCTGAAGGTATTGTCTCTATCCCGAGAGCATATATGTCCTTCGTGGATCGAGGTGAAAGTTCCACCCTAAACCCTAATTTTGTAAAAAATGTAAACCAAAATGGATAATTCTCGTATAAATTCAACACTCGCGGAATACCGACTTGTCCTCTAAAGGCCTCATCCTTTTTAAGAGGAACATAATTAAATATTCTTCGATATTTGTAATCAAAAAGATTCGGGATGTCATTGCCGGTATTTTGAATTCCTATTCCTCTTTCACACCTGTTGCCTGAAACAAACTTGTGTCCATCGGAAAATTCGTTTATAGTGAGCAGACAATTGTTTGCACATCTGCCGCATCTATTCATAGCTGTCTTTGCATTAAAATTCTTAAGCTGTTCCCTTTTCAGGAGAGTACTCGTATATGAGGGATTATATCTTTCCTTGGAAATAATAGCCGCTCCAAAGGCTCCCATAAGCCCGGCTATATCAGGTCTTATTACTTCTCTTTCAGATATAAGCTCAAATGCCCTGAGCACGGCATCATTGTAAAAAGTTCCACCTTGGACTATTATCTTTTTCCCAAGTTCTCTTGGATCTCTTATTTTTATAACTTTAAAAAGTGCATTTTTTATAACGGAATATGAAAGTCCTGCAGATATATCTCCTACAGACAGGCCTTCCTTCTGCGCCTGTTTGACCTTGGAATTCATAAATACAGTGCATCGTGAGCCTAAATCCACAGGCCGTTTTGAAGTTTCCGCACTTTTAGCAAAATCCTCAATTTTCATATTCAGGGAGTTTGCAAAAGTTTCAATAAATGAACCGCACCCCGAAGAACAAGCCTCGTTGAGCATTATATTGTCAATTACTCCATCCCTTATTTTCAGGCATTTCATATCCTGTCCGCCAATATCAAGTATAAAATCCACGCCTGGCTGGAAAAATTGGGCTGCTTTATAATGTGATACTGTCTCAACTTCCCCAATGTCTACAGAAAGTGCAGACTTTATAAGTGCCTCTCCATAACCCGTAACTGCCGAATTGACAATTTTAACGTCTTTGGGGAGCTTACCGTATATATCACGTAATATTTCTACTGAAGATCTCAGTGGATTTCCATTGTTGCTTCCATAAAATGAATACAGCAGCTTTCCATTCTCGCTTATAAGTACAGCCTTTGTAGTCGTCGATCCTGCATCTATGCCAAAATAGCAGTTCCCGCTGTAATTTTCCAGGCTCTCCCTTTCAACTACACTGTTGGAATGTCTCTCTTTAAATCTTCTCAATTCCCCATTGTCTTTGAAAAGCGGCCTTAAAGTCTGTACTTCATCAGTTAAAGTGTCACTTAAATGGGAAAGCCTGTCTACAAGGCTTTCAAATGTAATAATCCTCTTGTCCTTGGAAGAAATGGCCGCCCCAAGGGCAACAAACAATTGTGAATTATTCGGAAATATAACCTGATCCTCGGTTAGTCCCAATGTATCTATAAATCTCTTTCTAAGTTCGGATAAAAAATACAATGGACCTCCCAAAAATGCCACATTGCCTTTTATAGTTTTTCCACAAGCAAGTCCACTTATTGTTTGATTCACTACGGATTGAAATATTGATACTGCAATATCCTCTTTGGCAGCGCCTTCATTCAAAAGCGGCTGAACATCTGTTTTTGCAAAAACACCGCATCTTGCTGCTATAGGATATATAACTCTATAATTTTTAGCCAGTTCATTCAATCCTTCTGCATCTGTCTGGAGAAGTGAAGCCATCTGATCTATGAAAGCACCTGTCCCACCTGCACAGGAACCATTCATTCTCTGATCCACTCCATCTTCAAAGAATGTTATCTTTGCATCCTCTCCACCAAGCTCTATGGCCACATCGGTTTGTGGAATAAATTTTTCTATAGTATTCGTACAAGCTACTACTTCCTGTATAAAAGGTATATTGAGCCACTTGGATACTGATAATCCTCCTGATCCCGTAACCATTATGGTGATATCTGAATCTTTCAGCTTTTCATAGGCATCTCTAATAACCCTGGATATAGTACTTTTTATATCGGAAAAGTGCCTTTGATATTTATTGTAAACAATACTGTCTTTAATATCTGATACAACTATTTTTACAGTAGTCGAACCTACATCAAGACCCACGTGAAATAAATTTTTCATACATAATCACCTTTTAAAATAATAGTTTTTTATTGTCAATTACATTATATCATATGTGAGTTATCACGCAATTCTAACATGAAATAGATCATAATTCAAGACACTAATCATAATTGCCCAATATTTACAGCACCAAAATCATCAATCACAATACATTTCGGATTTTCATATAATAAATCATGGTTTACAACATATTAATTGAAATAAACAACCAAACTCTGGCTGGGAGATGATATTTTGGATAAATTAACAGTAAAAGATATATATATGAACTACCATTCACCAAAAGGTTCTACAGAAGCTTTGAAGGATATATGCCTTTCCGTAAAGGAAGGTGAATTTTTAAGTATAGTTGGACCTTCCGGCTGTGGTAAAACTACTCTTTTAAATATAATTGCAGGTCTCATAAAACCTTCCTATGGAAATATATATATAGACAATGAAAAGATAACTTCCGCTTCTGCTAAAATGGGATATATGTTTCAAAGGGACCAGCTCTTTGAGTGGTCAACTGTCTGGGACAACATAACATTAGGTATAAAAATACAACATAAGTCCATCGATTTATATAAGAATAAGATAACTTCACTACTAAAGAACTATGGCCTTATAGACTTCGTAAACTACTATCCCGAAGAGCTATCCGGCGGAATGAGGCAGAAAGTGGCTCTAATAAGAACCCTGGCTCTAAGCCCTGAAGTTCTTCTCCTTGACGAGCCTTTTTCAGCACTTGATTATCAGACAAGACTCAATATAAGCGATGAGATATTTAAAATACTAAAAAAGGAAGGTAAAACAGTTATAATGGTAACTCATGATATTGCCGAGGCAATTTCCATGTCAAATAGAATTCTGGTACTTTCTAACAGACCTGCCAGAGTAAAAAAGATATTTGATATAACCTTTGATCAATCTTATACCTCTCCTTTAAAATGCAGAGAAGATCCTGAATTCAGAATATACTTCAACAAAATTTGGAAGGAGTTGAATATATGATGATAGACAATTTGAAAGAACATCAGCTGTATATAAAAAGTATACGCACTAAGAAAAGGAAAATACTTATATGTAGAACTTTGATTTTAATATGTTTCTTTGCTCTATGGGAAATAGCCGGTGACTTGAAATGGATAGATCCCTTTCTGACAAGTACCCCCTCTAGAATGTGGAAAAACCTGATAAAACTATATATGGAAGGTTCCATGTTTGAACATATAGGTATAACCTGTATCGAAACCATACTTGGATTCCTGATAAGTACAATCCTTGGTGCTTTAATTGCAGTACTTCTGTGGCTGTCTGACTTCGTATCCGAAGTACTTGATCCATACCTTGTTGTACTGAATGCACTTCCTAAAATAGCCCTGGCACCGATAATAATATTCTGGGTAGGCAACGGAATATCGGCTATTATCATGGTAGCCGTACTTATTTCCATAGTAGTGACTATACTGAATGTACTAAATGCCTTTAAAGAAGTTGACAGGGACAAAATAAGATTGTTAAAAACCTTTGGTGCCTCAAAGTTTCAGATTTTGATGCATCTTGTAATGCCCGCCTCAATTCCTGCGCTGATATCTACACTGAAAATAAATGTGGGACTTTCCTGGGTAGGAGTAATTATGGGCGAATTCCTTGTAGCAAAGGAAGGCCTTGGTTTTCTCATAATATTTGGAGGACAAATATCACAATTAGATACGGTAATGCTGAGTATAATAATATTGTCCGTGTTAGCTTATATCATGTACAAACTTGTGGAAGCTGCTGAAAAAAAAGTTAAGAAAAGACTTTTGCATTGATAGCATTCAAAAGAGGATGTCCTGGTTTTGAAACATCCTCTTTTACATTTTTAATATGCATTAGTTGAATAATAATTTTTCATGTGGCAATAATTTAACAATAGCTGTATGTTTAAATTTGTTTAAAGAGGTATTTATTTTATGAAAATTCCAAATCATATAGGAATAATTCCAGATGGAAATAGGCGCTGGGCAGTAAAAAACGGCATGAGTAAAGAAAAGGGCTATGAATGCGGATTAAAGCCTGGAGTTGAATTATTCAGGCTGTGCAAAAAATTGGGCATTCATGAAATTACCTATTATGGTTTCACTGTAGACAACACCAAGAGGCCAAAAATACAGACGGAAGCCTTTACCGAAGCCTGTATCGCTGCAGTAGACATATTATCCAAAGAAAATGCTTCACTTTTAGTTGTCGGTAATTCAAATTCACCTATGTTTCCGGATGAACTACGCCCTTATGTCAATAACAGAACGAATTTAGGCACCGGAGGTATTAAAGTTAATTTCCTTGTGAATTACGGATGGGACTGGGACTTAAGTAATTTAGTCAATTCAAATAACGCAGGCTCAAAAAATAGATCTTCTATTATAGATAATTTAAATTCCTGTGATATATCAAGAATAGATCTTATAATACGTTGGGGAAGCAGAAGACGCTTGAGCGGATTCCTTCCTGTACAGTCAGTTTATTCCGATTTTTACGTAGTTGATACCTACTGGCCGGATTTTAAACCATCAAATCTTACAGATGCATTAAAGTGGTATGCTACTCAGGATACAACCTTAGGCGGCTAGAATACGACTAAAAACCACTTTATAATAAAGTGGTTTTATGCTATAATTTACTTCATGACTTTAAATTGAAAAGAATTCTTTAACATAGAAGGTGCTTTTACTCATTTGTAAAAGATAATAGGGAATCAAGTTATAATCTTGAGCAGCACCCACTACTGTAATTTGGACGAAAGTTTCTAAACCACTGTCTATTGGACGGGAAGGGAAACAAGTAGGATGAAGTTAAGCCAGGAGACCTGCCTTTTATGTGAAACTGAATCTTTGGGATTGAAGATAAGGAGGAAAATCGATGAAAAAATCAACCGTTGTAGGTTACCCCAGGCTAGGTGTTAACCGTGAATTAAAATTTGCAGTAGAATCATATTTCAAAGGAAATACAGATTCCAATGAGCTATTTTCTACTGCCAGCCAGCTGCGTAAGCAATACTGGACCAAGCAAAAAGAAAGTGGAATAGATATTATTCCATCAAATGACTTTTCTTATTATGACAATATGCTTGATATGGCATATCTCTTGAATATCATACCAAAAAGATATCTGGAACTGGAACTTTCACCCCTTGATACATATTTCTCAATGGCAAGAGGTTATCAGAGCGACTCCAAGGATGTAAAAGCACTACCCATGAAAAAATGGTTCAATACAAATTATCACTATATCGTACCTGAAATAGATGATGATATCAATTTTAAACTAAACGATACAAAACCTTTTGATCTCTATAGAGAGGCAAAAAACATCGGTATTGAAACCAAACCAGTAATAATAGGTATTTTTACTTTCCTTAAACTTTCATATTTAAAAACCGATAAAAAATTTGGAGAACTTCTCGATAAGCTTGCAGATGTATATATAGATATATTGGACAGATTTCAAGAGCAAAATATCGATTGTCTGCAAATTGATGAACCAATTTTAGTAACCGATCTGACAGAAAATGATATAAATTTATTTAAAAATGTATACAATAAAATTTTAAATAAAGATTATAAATTCGATGTATTTTTACAGACCTATTTTGGTGATATAAGAGATATATACAAGGATTTGGGAAATCTCAAATTCGACGGTATAGGTCTGGATCTTATTGAAGGTAAGGAAAATTTGGAGCTTATAGAAAAGTACGGCTTTCCGAAGGATAAAATTTTATTGGCAGGCATTGTCAATGGAAAAAATGTATGGAGAAATGACTATAATAAAAGTATCAATATAATTAAGCGTATAAGCAGATATGTGAATTCTGATAAAATTTATATAAGTACTTCCTGTTCCCTTCTTCATGTACCTTATACAGTTACTCAAGAAGGCAACCTGAATGACAAAAATATAAAAAATCTTGATACTGCAAAGGGAACCTTGGACAACCTCGTAAACTTGTCAGAATATATAGAAAGTCTGGCCTTTGCAGATGAAAAATTGACTGAACTCTCGGAGTTAAAAAATCTACTCGATTGCAGCAACTATGAACACGAAAATATCTATATAAAAAATCAGGAAATATTGAAAAGAAAAGAAACTAATCCTCTGTGCCATAATGAAAAAATCAGACAGAGAATCAAAAACTTAAAGCCGGAGGATTTTGTAAGAAAGGATAATCTCGAACATAGAAGGGAAATACAGAACAATATTCTTAAATTACCGCTACTTCCTACAACCACTATAGGTTCCTTCCCACAAACTCATGAAATTAAAAAGTTGAGAAAGGATTTAAGGGAAAATACTATTACACAGGAAAAGTATGAAAATGAAATCAAGGAAAAAATTGAAGCTGTAATTAAACTTCAAGAAAATATAGGACTGGACGTATTGGTTCACGGTGAATATGAAAGAGCAGACATGGTTGAATACTTCGGCAGATTACTTGATGGCTTTTTATTTACACAGAATGGATGGGTACAATCCTATGGAACAAGAGCAGTAAAACCACCTATAATCTACGGTGATATACAGCGTACATCTCCTATGACAGTCAGATGGATAAAATTTGCTCAGAGCAAAACAGACAAACCTGTTAAAGGAATGTTAACAGGACCTGTTACAATTTTAAATTGGTCCTTTCCAAGAGAAGACCTGGAATTAAAACAGATAGCATATCAAATAGGACTTGCAATTGGAGAAGAAGTGCTGGATCTTGAAGCTGCCGGTATAAAGGTAATACAGATTGATGAACCTGCATTAAGGGAGAAACTTCCTTTAAAGTCCGAGGATATTCATAAAAAATATATGGATTGGGCGATACCTGCTTTCCATTTAACTAACTCAAAAGTTAAAAGTGAAACACAGATCCACACACATATGTGTTACAGTGAATTTTCAAATATAATAAATGAAATCAAAGATATGGATGCAGATGTATATTCCATAGAAGCTGCTCGTTCAGATTTCTCAATACTTGATTTTCTAAAAAATAATAATTTCAAATCTCAAGTAGGGCCTGGAATATATGATATACACTCTCCAAGAGTACCTTCGAAGGAAGAACTTGAGAACTCAATAAATATAATGCTCACTAAAATTGCTCCTGACAAACTTTGGATTAATCCTGACTGCGGCTTAAAAACAAGAGGTAATGATGAAGCTGAAAAAAGTTTGATAAACATGGTAGCTGCCGCAAAATCAGTCAGAGAAAAACTTTAATTATATTTTACTCATATATTCAGGATTTTTGAAAATAATATTTATAGAGGTGATATAAATGTTAGATAACAGAAAATCCAATAAAAAAATACCTATTGAAAATCATGAAACTGCTGCCTGGGCAAACATGAAAAAAGCAAAGCCTGTATCAAATGTACCTATCGGAGACGAATTTAATGCGTCCAATGCAAAAGACTGGGTAGACGAAAACGAAAAGTAAAAGTGTAAAAAAAACAGTTCCAGAATCTAAATACGGATTCTGGAACTGTTTTTTCTATCTTTTAACCTGATCCTGATAATCTATTTCCGATAATTTTTTATATATATCGTACCTGTCTTTTGCATTTTTCTCAGCCATTGCATACAACTGATCAGCTTTTTGCGGCAGTACTTTTCTAAGTGAAGAATACCTTATCTCACCTTCTATATGATCTCTAAAAGAAGTTTTCGGTTCTTTTGAATCTAAAACAAATGGATTCTTTCCTTCAAGCTTCAACTGGGGGTCAAATCTATAAAGATGCCAATATCCTGCATCTACCGCCTTTTTCTCCTGGGCTATACTTGTTCCCATACCTGTCTTTATACCATGATTTATACACGGTGCATATGCTATTATAAGCGATGGTCCCCTATAATTTTCAGCCTCCTTTATTGCCTTCAATGCATGATTCATATTGGCTCCAAGTGCAATCTGGGCTACATACACATATCCATAACTCATTGCCATAAGTCCAAGATCTTTTTTCTTCGTGTTTTTACCCATTGCAGCAAATTTTGCTATTGCCCCTGTCTGAGTGGACTTTGAGGATTGACCTCCTGTATTTGAATAAACTTCAGTATCCATTACAAACAGGTTTACATCATCTCCTGAAGCAAGGACATGGTCCACTCCTCCAAATCCAATATCATAAGCCCATCCATCTCCTCCTATTATCCACTGCGACTTTTTAACAAGAAAATCTTTTTTTGCAAGTATTTCCTTTAATATAGCATTGTCGGAGTAATCTTTAAAATCCAGAATAGATTTCACAACTTTCTGTGAGGATACCTTAGACAAGCTTCCGTCTTCCATTGTATTTATCCATTCATTGAATGACTGAACCAAATTATTTTCTTTGCTGCTTTCTCTTGAGCTTTCAATATAATTGAGCATAAGTTTTCTTATTCTCTCTCTCATATACTTTACAGCAAGAAACATTCCATAACCATATTCGGCATTATCTTCAAATAGTGAATTTCCCCAGGAAGGTCCCTTCCCTTCACTATTTTTTGTATATGCTATTGAAGGTGCACTTGCCGCCCATATGGAAGAACATCCTGTTGCATTTGCAATCATCATTCTTTCACCAAACAGCTGTGTAAGAAGTCTTATATATGGAGTTTCTCCACAACCAGGACATGCACCGTTGAACTCAAGAAGCGGTGTTATAAACTGGCTTCCCTTTAAGGTATTTCTGTTTATCAGATCTTCCTTTTTTGACAGGCTCAATGCATAATCCCAGTTCTGAGATTCCACATCCACTTGTTCCTCCCATGGCTTCATGACAATTGCCTTGCCTGGTGCAGGACATACATCTGCACAATTTCCACATCCAGTACAGTCCATAGGACTTACCTGTATCTTGAAATTCAAATTTTCCAGTCCCTTTCCAGCTGCCTTTTTGCTTTTGAAAGCAGCTGGAGCATTCTTTACTTCCTCGTCGTTCAGTAAAAATGATCTTATAGTAGCATGCGGGCAAACATAGGAACATTGATTGCACTGTATGCACTTATCCATCTGCCATTCAGGAACCATCACAGCTATTCCTCTCTTTTCATAGGCAGTAGTTCCAACAGGATAGGTACCATCCTCCATATTCAAAAATGAACTTACTGGCAAGTCATCCCCTTCATTTTTGGCCATAGGTATCTGGATATTCCTTACAAATTCAGGTATATCTACATTCCTATTATCACCTTCCCACCCTTCTTGTGCATTTTTCCAGCTTTCAGGTACATTTACTTTTACAACTGCATCCAGTCCCCTGTCTACAGCCATTTTATTCATCTCAACTATTTTTTCACCTTTTCTGCCATAGGTTTTTTCTATTGAATCCTTCAGGTATGTTACGGCTTCATCTATTGGAATCACTTTTGCGAGCTTGAAAAATGCAGCCTGCATTATCATGTTTATTCTCCCTCCGAGTCCTATTTCCCTGGCTATCTTCACTCCATCTATTATATAAAAATCTATATTGTTCTCTGCAATATACTTTTTCATTGAAATTGGGAGTTTATCTTCCAGTTCATCCTCATTCCAGTGGCAATTGAGGAGAAATGTACCACCCTTTTTCAGACCTTTTAAAATATCATAATTATATATGAATGATCTGTTATGACATGCAACATAATCTGCACTGGTTACAAGATATGGCGATTTTATAGGATTTTTACCAAATCTCAAATGTGATACCGTAGTTCCTCCGGATTTTTTACTGTCATAGGAAAAGTAAGCCTGAGCATACAAATTCGTGTTGTCTCCAATTATCTTTACTGCTGATTTGTTCGCACCTACAGTTCCATCTGAACCAAGTCCCCAGAATTTACAGCTTATAGTACCCTGAGGAGTAGTTTCAATATGTTCCCCTTCCTCAAGGGACATGTTTGTTACATCATCTATTATACCTATTGTAAAATGCTTTTTGGGATTCTCTGATTTCATATTGTTGAATACGGACAGTATATGAGAAGGAGTAGTATCTTTTGAACCCAGTCCATATCTTCCTGCAAATATCTGAGGCCTGTTTTTCATTTCGTAGAATAACTTGCATACATCAAGATACAGAGGTTCTCCAATTGATCCAGGTTCCTTCGTTCTATCCAGAACGGATATTTTCTTTACTGTATCCGGAAGCACATCCATAAAGTATTTAGTTGAGAACGGTCTATAGAGATGTACCTTTATACAACCTACCTTTTCTCCTTTTTCGGAAAGGTAATCTACTGTTTCCTCGATTGTATCGCACACAGATCCCATAGCTACTATTATATTTTCTGCATTTTTTTCTCCATAGTACTCAAAAGGCTTATAGTTTCTACCCGTTATATTGTTTATTTCCTTCATATATTGATCTACTATATCGGGTACTTTTTCATAGAATCTGTTGGATACTTCTCTCCCTTGAAAATATATGTCCGGGTTTTGGGCTGTTCCCTTGACAGTTGGATGTTCAGGATTCAAGGCCCTGCCTCTGAACTCATTCAGTGCCTCATAATCAACAAGCTTTTTTACATCATCATAGTCGATAACATCTATTTTCTGATACTCATGTGAAGTTCTGAATCCGTCGAAAAAGTGAAGAAATGGTACTCTCGATTTTATAGCGCTTAAATGAGCTACAAATCCCATATCCATGGCTTCCTGGACATTTGAGGATGCCAAAAGCGCAAATCCGGTCTGCCTGCAGGCCATAACATCCTGATGATCCCCAAATATTGAAAGTGCATGAGTTGCAACTGCACGGGCACTAACATGAAAAACAGCCGGCAGATGTTCTCCTGCTATTTTATACATATTAGGGATCATAAGAAGAAGTCCCTGTGATGCAGTATATGTAGTAGTAAGGGCTCCGGCACAAAGTGAACCGTGTACTGCCCCGGCAGCTCCTGCTTCTGACTGCATTTCACTGATTTTGACTGTATCTCCGAATATATTTCTTTTTCCCTGTGAAGACCACTCATCCACTGCTTCGGCCATAGGAGTAGACGGGGTAATTGGGTATATGGCGGCAACTTCTGTAAATGCATAGGATGCATAGGCCGCAGCCCCATTTCCATCCATGGTTTTCATTTTTTTTGTCATTATATATCACTCCCTACTTTATAAAATCAAATAACAATATCTTTATTTATTATTTGAAATAGAGAAAATATAATACATAATAATCAAAAATATATGTCACACAAAATCTTTAAATAATATATTATAAATAGTATGTGGCTATTATCGCTTTCATTTACTAATTTTTATTTTCAATTGATAATTCATATCATAATGCTTTTTTATTGACTTATAGTACATAATGGGTTATCATATTAGTTATTATACTTTATCAATTGATAAATTGAATTCATAAATTTTAGAATAGATTTTTCATATATGGAGATGTTATTATGAATAAGAAAACAATGGCTGCATGTCTTTCTATATTGTCCAACAGCAGTTTAATAATCATGAAATTAATAGTAGGTACTATTACCGGATCGGTAAGTATTATCTCCGAGGCTGTTCATTCTACTATAGATCTAACGGCATCTTTAGTATCTTTTTTTTCTGTCAGAATATCTTCCAAACCTGCAGACATTGAACATCCCTATGGACATGGTAAATTTGAAGATGTATCCGGGGTTTTTGAAGGTATGTTGATTTTAATTGTCTCAATATGGATAATATTTGAAGCTGCAGACAGATTATTTCATCCGGTAAATACTCATCAATCCGCCATTGGATTTACAGTTATGTTCATATCTTCGGGTATAAATTTCCTTGTATCAAGGAAATTATACAAAGTTGCCGAAAAAGAAGATTCCATGGCGCTGAAGGCAGATGCCCTCCATTTGAAAACCGATGTATACACTTCCCTTGGAATTGCACTTGGTCTCTTATTAATATGGGTTACAAAACTGGAAGTTCTTGATCCCCTGATAGCTATAGCAGTTTCCATATTTATTTTAAAAGAAGCTTTCAATCTTTTAAAATCTGCTTTTAATCCATTGGTAGATGTTAAATTGTCTGATGATGAAATACTTACAATTAAAAATATAATATCTAGATATAATTCTGTTTTCTGCGGGTTCCACAGATTGAGAACCAGGAAATCAGGTGATAGGAGATATATTGATCTTCATCTTGTATTTCCTCAGGACATGCATGTCAAAGCTGCACATGATATATGCGATAAAATAGAAAATAAACTGTCAAAGTCACTTAAAAATACGGAAACCATGATTCATATAGAATCCTGCGATAATGACTGCAATAACTGTAATCTTAAGGAACGCCTAAACTGTATAGACACAATAAAAAAATAGATAAACTACTGTTACAGTAGTTTATCTATTTTTTTATTGCTGAACTGTTTCCGAATTCAACGCTTCAACCAGTCCATTAACGTCTACTCCATGTACCATAGCAGCTTCTTCTATAGTTTCTGCAAGTGATGCAGGGCAGCCAATGCATCCCATTCCAAAACTCATAAGTGTTTCTGCATACGCAGGATTAATTCTGAGAACTTCTCCAATAGTCATATCTTTAGTGACTTTACTAGCCATAATATACAACCTCATTTCCATCTAATATTATATATCCTTGATGTATTTATTGATATATATTATATAGTAATACTAAATATATTCTATATCAAGCGTAAATAAAATATTTCTAATGGATTATCAGACAATATCGGTAAAAACATGTTAATTCATCAACTTATATTCTGTGTCCACTATATTAAAATTATTTTTCAATCCATCCGTTATATATATCTTTTTATCCTTGGTTACAAATATTGCCTCCAATTCCGGTATATTTTCCGCATACTTCATTCCCTTGTCAGTACCTAGATAAAATATATTTTTAGTCATCGCATCCGCATCTATTGAAGTATTTGTAACCAACGTTACACTAGCCAGATTATTATCCATTGGATATCCTGTAAATGGATTCAATATATGATGATATATTTTACCGTTCTTTTTAAAGTATCTCTCATAAATTCCAGAAGTAACTACTGTCTTGTTTGTAACTTTTATGGAGGCAACTACGTTTCCTCTAGTCTGGAAAGGATCCTGTATGCCGATCTTCCATGGATCCCCATTTACATTGTTGTTTATTGCCAGAACATTTCCTCCTAAATTTATTATTGCATGCTTAACTCCATTTTGTTTTAATATCCTGGCTGCTTCATCTGCAGCATATCCTTTTGCTATTCCACCTAAGTCAAGTGACATTCCTTTTCTTGCCAGCATGACCTTTTTATTTTTATAATCCAGTAGAAGATCTTTATAATTTACAAGGGCCTTGCTATTTTGAATCTCCTCTTCACCTGGCAATTTTTCATTGTCAGTTCCAATTCCCCATAATTTTACCAGCGGACCAATCGTTATATCAAATGCCCCACCTGATTTCTGCGAATAATATTTACCTTTTTCCAGTACATAAAAAGTATCATCTGAAACTTTTACATAACCTTTTCCAGATGCCTTTGATACTGCATCCAATTCAGTACCTGCTTTGTTGGCACTCATCTTATTTTCAATCTGTTTTACCCTTGCAAATGCTTTATCAATTACAGATTCAGGTTTATCATCATATACGGTTATAGTACAGATAGTTCCAAGCATATATTCAGTTTTCGAAATTGGTTCCTCCTGAGTATTGTCCTTGCAGCCATACAATGGCAACATGAACAATATTAACAAAACCGCAATAAAATTTTTCTTTTTCATAGTTCATCCTCTTTTGCTAAAATTTAATTATCCCATCATTATAGATATTATAACAAGTATTGATATTTCTATAATCTCGTTATTTGCACCAAGCAAATCCCCGGTCATACCGCCAATTTTCCTTTTACAATATAAGCTAAAACAGAACGATATCATAATTGCCGAAATTACAAGCAGCACTAAATATTTTGGATCAACAGCAACTACAGACAATAAAATTCCGGCACTTATTGCTGTACCTGCAAAAAATTGACTTATATTTACAGAGTCCATGAACAAATTCCCTGTACCTGTACTCTTGGCCGGTTTACAAACAGATACAAGAAACAGTGTAGATAGTCTGGATATTACTGGAGCAATTATTATGGACACCGAAAATACAGGAGCTATATAACATAATAAATTATACTTAAAAAGTATGTCCATTACAATTGCTATGCAGGAATAAGTTCCAACCCTGCTGTCTTTCATTATTTCTATTATTTTATCTCTGCCTTTAAATGCAAAAAAGCCATCACACATGTCTCCAAACCCATCCATGTGCATAGCACCAGTCAGCAGGATACCGGCTAAAATAACAGCTGTTACAGAGATATTCATAGGCAGTACATTTACCAAAAGCTTATATGTAATCCATTGTATCCCCCCTATAATAAGTCCAATTACAGGCATAAATATAGATCCCCACTTAAAATTTTCCTCCTGACAATCTAGATTTCTATTTATATTGATTCTTGTCATGAACTGAATCATAAGCAAAAAGTTGTTGAACATTTTTTTCACAATTATGCACCTCATACTATACCATTTAATCTATCCAAACATATTATACTATCAATATACAAATTTTCATATTCATATTTTATAATTGACAAATCACCGTTGTGAGATGCAAACTTCCAGAAAAAATCCATAGTATTGTTTAATATATAACAGTATATAGACTTTATAACTCCTGCATGGGTTACAACAAGTATATTTTCTCCTCTATTATTTTTCAAGATGCCCTCCAAAAAACTTTTAACCCTGGTATAAAACTGAAGATAGCTTTCACCTCCCGGAGGCACAGCCGTTTTCCAGTGTCGGCACCAATCTTCCCATTGTTTTGGATAAAACTCTTTTATACAGTTATAATTTTTACCTTCAAATTTTCCTAAATTCATTTCATTTATTCTGCTGTCAATTATGAATCTCTTAAAATCTTCTTTTACAATTATCTTTGCAGTTTCAAGAGTTCTTTTTTTTTCACTTATGTATATATAGTCAAATTGTATATTTTTCAACAGTTTAGATAGCTTTTCAGCCTGGCCCCTGCCTTTTTCGGTGAGGCTGGATTCATTTCCTCCATAATATAACTTGTCTTTATTTGCTTCAGTCTCGCCATGACGTACAAAATATAGGTTCATTCAAATTTCCTCCAACTTTATAAAAATAAGAGCAGTTTTCTGCCCTTAAAATTATTATTATAAAATTATTTTTGACAAGTAATAATTTTTATTATATAGTTATATTAATCAGATAATTATATAATCTGCAATGACTAACTTATTTGCTACTAATCTATAATAAGGATGATGAATATGAATAACTTGACAGGCATTTTTAGAGAAAAAAAGCTGAAATTAACTCCACAACGCATAGCCGTATATAAATATTTAAAATCCAGCAAAGATCACCCTTCTGCCGAAACAATATACAAAGCACTACTGTCCGATTATCCGACTATGAGTCTGGCTACCGTGTATAAGACTCTGAAAACTCTAGTTGAAGTAAATTTAATACAGGAGTTAAATGTAGGTGAAGGCAATTTCAGATACGATGCCAGAACCAACCCCCATCCTCATATACAATGTCTCTGCTGTGGGAAAGTGGATGATGTAAACGGAATCTGTTTTTCTGATTTGAATGACAAAATCAGAGACAAAGTCGATTATACAGTCATAAGCAATCAAGTTTATTTTTATGGAATATGCTCAGATTGCAGGAAAAACCAGGAATAGACATTTTCCATCAGGGCAGCTTACTGCTGCTCTTTTTCCACTATCTCTTTCCATTCATTTCCTGTATATTTTCCTAAAAATATATCATCTATTTTGGCAGATATATCATTTCTCATTTTGCTCGGGATATTATATATAATTGATATATTGTCTTCAAAACTATTTTTCATATGTAATGCTATACTCTTTTTTATTCCCTTATTTTTACTGTTCACATCTTTATTGCATGTAATATATCCTCTTTTTAGGAACTCCTTCTGCATTTTATCATCAAAACTAAACTTCATGAATTGTCCTGCTTCATCAGTATTGTTCCCATTTGTAGGCATACACATCAATACATTTGACATAACAGGTATTTTCATGCTTGACAAGCTGTCGCTTATAGTTCCTATATCTTCTCCGTCAAGATCTCTTACATAATATGAAGATGCCATAACCATGGGCATTGCACCATTTTTTAACTTATCAATGTCCAACTCACTTCCAACTTCAAATGTATTTTCATTTATTACATTATTCTTAACAAGGGTATCAATATCCTTAAAAACATTCTGTATATATGATAATTTTTCATATTCTTTTGCACTGCTGCCATATATATTCTCAAGTTTTCTCATTGGTATTAAATTATTATTTGATACTATGGAAAAAATTGCATTATTTATATCTACATTCTCATCCAGAACTGCAGGTATTTTCCTTGAACCAAGCTTTTTCAGTATATTTTCAAAATCATCTAAAGTAACTGGTGTTTTTATGTCAAGTTTATGAAAAGAATTTTTGTTGTACAAAAATTCTAGGGTACATGGCATAATCGGTACTCCATAATATTTATCGTTGAACCTGCCGTATACCTTTAGTATTGAATAATATTTTGTTGCAATATCATTTTCTTTATAAAAATTTTTCATATCCGCTATCAGGCCCTTTTGTGCCAGATTCAACATATCATTTCTGTCAATAAACAATATGTCATTCTCACTGCTTACATTGTCATCCACCCTGTCTCCTATAATATTATTTATATTGAGTTTTACATCTGGATTTTGTTTTTGGTAAAAATCCGTTAAAATTTTTATTATATTTAAAGATTCTCTATCTTTTACTCCTATATATAAATTAAGCTGTTTCTGCTGAGACTGTTCCCTGCTGTACACAGAACAGCCATTTAAATTAAAGGGAAAAACCAATATCAAAAAGAACAGTATTACTTTCTTATAGTTCATATCATTCCCTCCTACCTTTTATGAATTGAAACCAATTTTTATATTGTTTCATATAAATTTATTTTGTGCATATTAATTAAATATATAATTAAATTCATATAATTAATCGGAGGTGAAATTTATGAAATTAAGAGTAATATTTCTAAAAAGAAAGCATCTATTTTTTGTAGTTCCATTAATAATTTTTACATTAATTATACTATTTATAGTATATAAAAACTGTTTTCAGGATGCCTCTCCTTCATTCAGCAACATATTGGAAGACAAGACACTAAAGGCAGATTTCAATGGCGATGGAATAGATGATAAATTATATGTAAAGCAAGCTGGAAACAAGTACATGATAAAAGTGAAGATGAAAGATAAAGTATACGATTTAACTACGGATGACAGTCTATCCACGATAAGCAGCTATTATCCCTATTGGCCCCTTAGAATAACCATAATGGACGTATCAAGAGACAGAATTCCCGAGATATTCATTCAGGGATCCCTCGGCAAAAACTCGCTTCAGAGAATTTTTGTTTTTAATGGCAATAAATTTGAAAACATTCTTTCCAATTCTAACAACATACTTGGATTTATAGATTGTACCAATAATAGGACTCCTAAAATTATTACAGGAAAATTTCAGGGGAACAATATGATCCTCACAAATTACATACTTTTAAATTATAAGTTTAAAAACTATAATTTACAGGACAATAACACTTTTGTAGGAAAGGATACTGTTTCAACTTTCATAGATTTTATTCAAAAGCTTCCAGCAAGCAGGTCCTATATGCCAGACAACATTTTTTCTTCCAATTTGGCTAATGAGGATCTGTATTCGATAGATAAACTTGCCACTGCAAATAATTCCTACATATTTCAAGATGCAATATTTATGGAAAAAAAATGCGACAATAAAGGAAATACCTCAGAACTATCCTGGATACTGAACTTTAAGGGCATATCAAATTCAAATAACTCGGTAATAAAAAATTATACTGTAAAACTAGTCCTTGTATCCGACTCCAGCAGTACCGAGTCCAATCATTTCAAAATTGTTTCAATATATTAAATTTCATGAAATAAATATATATAAAAAGGGACCGCTTTACGGTCCCAAGGGGGATGGGGGGTTATTACATCAAATGACATAAAATCATGTGATGCATAGGAGAATGTATCTCCGATTACATTTTATATAATCCCCTATTATAAGAAATTTATTCATCTTAAATTAAAATTATCATAAAAATATAAACTTTATTTTGTGTCAAATACATTGTTTATGAATAATATATAGTATCAAACACTTATATTAAAGTGATACACATAGAGATGAGAAAAGAAATATCTTAAGGAGGGGTGATTTCATGTCAAAACATCACCATAGGAACAACGTCAACAGTGGATTTAATCTAGGAGATATTTTAAAAAATATTGATATTACTCAATTATTATCCATGCTGTCTTCGTTTAGTGGCTCAAGAGGAATGATGTCAAATGATAAAATTAGTTCAATGTTAGATAATTTAAATATGGGTGATCTCGGTGAAACCGGACTTGATGATTCCGATATAAAATCCAAACTTGGCGCCCTAGAAAAAAGACTTTCCAGTCTTGAAAACAGAAATCAGATGCAAAATGAAGTGTTACAGAAAGTTAGAGAACTTCAAAATTCTCCAGATGCAGCAAAATTTCTAAATGACTTTATGAGTTCAAACTCTGATGGTCATAAAAGACATAGATAGATATAATAATATTTCAAAGGCACTGTTATACATTAACAGTGCCTACATAAATCCATATTCTCTTAGTTTCTGTGCAAGCAGTACAATCATCGTTATGGAATTAAAAAAGGAATGATTAAAAACAGCATACCAGAATCCTTTCTTATGAGCTAAATAACAATTATAAATACCTATCCACAATATTATGGAAAATGCAGATAAACTGAAGTGAACAAATGAAAATATAAGGCTGCTCAGTATTGCCGCTGCATATATTCCCAACCTTTTTTTAAATATTTTCTCAAAAAACATCCACCTGAATACAAATTCCTCCAATACAGGAGCAAACAGTATAACTACAGGCATCATTAAAACAAATTTTATCAAGGGCATACCTGACATATGGGTTACAATCTCCTGCTGCTGGCTCAAATCAATTTTAAAGCTGGAGGCAATGGCACTCTGGGCAAGTAATATTATAATAATCACCAAATATGATATAGCTGCCATTCTAAACCCTTCTAAAATTTTAAATTCCCTGATATTAAAATAATTGCATTTTTCCTTAGATTGCATATATTTTATATTAAACAGAACAAATATGAAGGGTGCAATATTTTGCGTATATATAGGCAAAATAAAATATATTATGCTTATGAATATTAAAATCACTCTGTTTCTTTTCACTTCTAGCCAATGTCTTCCAAATACTATAAGAGGTGGAACATATACGAGAGAAAAGACAATAATATCTTTTATAAGATTTAGTTTATTCAGGTTTATCACCTTCCAATATACGTCCAATTTCATTTAGGAGTTCATCTTTGCCCTGTTTATTTAAAGATGAGAAAGTAAACAAATCATCCTGTGGTTTTAAGTTCAGTGTTTCTCTTATAATTTTTAAATTTTTAGCCAGCTGGTTCCTGGATATTTTATCTATTTTTGTTGCTACAACTATGGCCTTATAATTATAGTATACTATCCATCTATACATTGTAACATCATCTGCTGTTGGTTTATGCCTTGAATCCAGAAGCAGTACTATAGCTTTTAGCTGCTTCCTTTTAAGAAGATATGATTCTATTATCTCCTTCCAATTATTCTTCTGAGATTTTGAAATCTTTGCATAACCATATCCCGGCAAATCTACAAAATAGAATTTTTCATTTATTAGAAAAAAATTTACAAGTCTTGTTTTTCCAGGAGTACTACTCGTTTTAGCCAATTTTTTTCTATTCACAAGGGTATTTATTAAAGATGATTTTCCCGCATTGGATCTTCCAACAAATGCTACTTCATTTACGTTGTCCTTTGGATATTGATTTTTTTTTGCTGCAGATATTATAAACTCAGCCTGTTTTATCTCCAAATATATATTCACCTCCTCATACTATTATCTCAATTAATTAAAGCATTGTCCAACACCACATCTACATTATCCGCAACTATATATTTCATCTTACTTTTTATGCTTTTAGGTATTTTTACCAGATCCTTCTCATTTTCCCTTGGAATTATAACCGTATCTATTCCTGCCCTGTATGCAGCCATACTTTTTTCCTTAAGTCCTCCAATAGGAAGGACTCTTCCTGTCAATGTTATTTCCCCTGTCATAGCAACATTGTGTTTTACTTTTTTCTTGCTTAAAGCTGAAATCATAGCCGTAACCATTGTAACTCCTGCAGAAGGACCATCTTTAGGAATAGCACCTTCTGGTACATGTATATGAATGTCACAATTTTTATAAAAGTCATCTTCTATATTCAAGTATTTTTTATAATTAGCTCTTATATAACTGTATCCTGCTTTTGCAGATTCCTTCATGACATCTCCAAGTTGACCCGTTAGTTCCAATCTTCCCTTTCCCGGCATTACAACTGCTTCTACAGGTAATGTATCACCACCGTAAGCCGTCCAGGCCATTCCCATTACCACTCCTATTTTATCATCCTCACTTATTTTATCAAAACTGAACATATCCACACCTAAATATGATTTTACCTTAGTAGTATTCACAAACACCCTGTCTTTATTCTTTTCTAAAATTTCAACAATTGCCTTTCTTATTATTGAAGCCACATTTCTTTCCATATTTCTTACTCCGAATTCCCTTGTATAATTGTCTATTATCGTATATATGGAGGAATCAGAAAATTTAATTTTGTTATCTTCTATACCATTTTCTCTAAACTGTTTTGGAATAATATACTTTTTGCATATATGAAACTTCTCTTCATTTGTATATCCTGATATTCGTATTATCTCCATCCTGTCCATAAGAGCAGGCGGTATAGTATCCAATGTATTGGCTGTAGTTATAAAAAGTACATTAGACAAGTCAAAATCCAGCTCAAGATAATGATCTCTGAAAGTATTATTTTGCTCGCTGTCCAAAACTTCAAGAAGTGCATCTGCCGGGTTTCCCTTAAAATCCAATCCCATTTTGTCAATTTCATCTAACAAAAACAGAGGATTATTGGATTTAGCCTGTTTTATACCATATATTATCCGTCCTGGAATAGAACCAACGTAAGTTCTTCTATGTCCTCTTATTTCAGCTTCATCCCTGACTCCGCCAAGAGACATCCGTACAAAATTTCTATTTAGTGCCTTTGCAATTGATTTTGCAATAGAAGTTTTCCCTACTCCCGGAGGCCCTACAAGGCATAAAATAGGCCCCTTCATTGTCCTGTTCATTTTCTTAACTGCAAGGTATTCTATTATCCTATTCTTAACATCTTTCAGGCCATAGTGGTCATTTTCAAGACATTTTCTCACATTTTTTATATCCAGATTATCTTTGGTTTTAATATTCCACGGCAGGCCAATTACCCAATCCAGATATGTTTTTATTATGCCTGATTCAGTAGAATAACTCCCAAGCTTGCTTAATTTTTCAACCTCATACAAAACCTTTTCCTTTACTGCCTTTGGGAACTTATTTTTCGATATTTTGTTTTTATACTTAGTTATCTCCCTTGTATTTTCATCATCTTCTCCAAGCTCTTCCTGTATTGCTTTAAGCTGCTCTCTTAAATAATAATCTTTTTGAGATTTATCTATATTCTTCCTTACTTCTATACCTATCTTGTTTTCTACCTTCAATATCTCTATTTCATCGACTAGTATAGCAAGTATCTTTTTAAGCCTTTCCTCTGTCTTATAGGTTTCCAGGAGTTCCTGCTTTTTATCGTGGTCTAATATTAGATAAGAGCTTATAATATCAGCCATCCTGTCAGGATTGTCCACGTCATTCATTGTAACAATAGATTCAGATAAATTATCGTCAGATAATTTTATATATTCGCTAAATGCTTCTATCGTATATTTAATAAGTGCTTTGTAATTATTATCAATAACTCGATCATCTTCCATTACTTCAACTTCAACTTTAAAAAAAGGGTCTTCATCTATGTATTTTTTTAATAAGCCCCTTTTTTCCCCTTCTACGAGCACCCTTACATTCCCTTTTGAAAGTTTCAATATCTGTTTTATATTGCATATTGTACCTACAGTATATATATCTTCACTATGGGGCTCTTCCTCTGAATATTCCTTTTGGGATGATAAAAATACTTTCTGTCCATTAAGCATGGCATTTTCCAATGCAAGCTTGGATTTTTCCCTACCTACATCAAAATGCAAAACCATATATGGGAACACAGTAATACCCCTAAGTGGAATCAAAGGCATTACTTCCAAATTTTCGTCCATATTTCTCTCCTCACTTTAACAATTTACATAGTCTAATCTCAAATACATTAGACTAATATATTATAACTATAAAATGGCCTTTTTTCAATTACTGCAATACAAATGGCATTTTAAAAAGGGTACTGAATTTTACAGTACCCTCAATACTCAAAATAAACAACCTATGCTGTTTCCGGTCCTTTTCTAGGCCTAGTTTTTTTAACCTTTATAGGAGATCTCTTGCCATTTTCAACAGTTATAAGTTCCGGCTTCTTATCTTTTATGGTATTTTTATCTACTATAACTTTAGCAATTTCTTCCCTCGAAGGTATATCAAACATTATATCCTTCATGGTTTCTTCTATTATAGCTCTAAGTCCTCTTGCACCGGTATTTCTCTTCAATGCTTCATCTGCAATTGCCTCAAGTGCATCATCCTTGAATTCAAGTTCTACGTTGTCAAGTTCAAACAGCTTTTTATACTGCTTTACAAGTGCATTTTTCGGTTCCTGAAGTATACTAATAAGCGCTTTTTTATCCAGAGCGTCTAATGTAACCACAATAGGAATTCTGCCTACAAACTCTGGTATAAGACCAAACTTCAAAAGATCTCCCGGCATTATTTCCTTGAGAAGTTTTCCAATATCCTTTTCCTTTTTTGACTGTATTTCTGCACCAAATCCAAGTGTGCTGGTTCTTGTTCTGCGTTCTATAATATTATCTATTCCATCAAAAGCTCCACCACAGATAAATAAAATATTGGTTGTATTTATCTGTATAAACTCCTGATGAGGATGTTTTCTGCCTCCCTGGGGAGGTACTGAAGCAACTGTTCCTTCCAATATTTTAAGAAGTGCCTGCTGCACCCCTTCTCCCGAAACATCCCTTGTAATAGATGGATTTTCAGATTTTCTTGCAATTTTGTCTATTTCATCTATATAGACTATACCATGCTCAGCTCTTTCTATATCATAGTCAGCATTCTGTATAAGCTTCAAAAGTATATTTTCAACATCCTCTCCCACATATCCAGCTTCTGTCAGAGTAGTTGCATCCGCAATCGCAAATGGAACATTCAAGAATTTAGCTAGAGTCTGTGCAAGAAGAGTCTTACCAGAACCTGTAGGACCAAGTAAAAGTATGTTGCTTTTTTGCAGCTCTACATCATCACTGTTATGACTATTGGAATTTATTCTCTTATAGTGATTATACACTGCTACTGACAATGACTTTTTAGCTTCATTCTGACCAATTACATATTGATCAAGATAGCTTTTAATTTCTACAGGTTTTGGAAGAGTTGTCATGTCTACCTGAACATCATCTTCAAACTCGTCGCTTATTATTTCAGAACAAAGTTCTATACATTCATCACAAATATACACCCCTGGTCCTGCTATCAGTCTTCTAACCTGGTCCTGTGTCTTACCACAAAATGAACACTTCAGTTGTTTTCTATCATCATTTTTGGCCATATCTACACCTCACTAAAGGTTATTTCCTCGTAATAACCTCATCTATTAATCCATAATTTTTAGCTTCCTCGGCAGTCATAAAATTATCTCTTTCCGTATCCTGCTCAATTTTTTCAAGTGGCTGACCTGTTCTTTCACTATATATTGTATTTAATTTTTTTCTTATAGTAAGTATTCTCTTTGCATGGATTCCAATATCTGTTGCCTGCCCTTGAAATCCACCTAGAGGCTGATGTATCATTATTTCAGCATTTGGAAGAGCAAATCTCTTTCCTTTTGCACCTGCTACAAGTAAAAATGATCCCATAGAAGCTGCCATTCCCATACATATAGTTGATACATCTGGTTTTATATACTGCATTGTATCATAAATAGCCATACCAGAGGTTATTGAACCTCCAGGACTATTTATATACAATGATATGTCCTTATCAGGATCCTCCGCTTCTAGAAATAAGAGCTGTGCTACTATAAGGCTGGCTGAAACATCATTTACCTCTTCACTTAACATTACGATTCTATCCTTTAAAAGCCTTGAATAAATATCGTAAGATCTTTCTCCCCTATTAGTCTGTTCAACAACTACTGGTACTAAACTCATAAAATCTCTCCTCCTTTATACAACTACTTTTTTAAATAATTATTACAAACCATATTATGCTATTGCCTTGCTGTTGTCAACAAGCATTTTTATAACTTTTTCATTTATTACATCAACTTCCAGATAACTTCTCTGACTGTCAAGAATCAATTTAGCCATTTTCTCAGTATCATTGCTTCCATACTGTTTACTCATTTCGGCTGCCCTGTTTAAAAGTTCTTCTTCCGTAGCATTTATATTTTCCACTTTGGATATTTTCTCAATTACAAGGTCATTTTTAACTCTTTTTTCTGCAGTTTCCCTCATATATTCCCTGACTTTTTCCTCAGTATTGTTTGTATACTTATAATATGAGTCAAGATCCAGTCCCTGATATTTCAATCTCATTTCCAAATCCTTAATCATACTGTCAATTTCCTTTTTTATCATAACTTCGGGAATATCAACTTTTGCATTTGAACTTACAGCATCAATAACTGCCTCTTCATATTCTTTATTTGCCCTCAATTCATTCTGTTCTTCTTTCTTTTTTCTTATATCTGCTCTTACTTCGCCCAGAGTGTCAAATTCAGAAATTTCCTTTGCAAACTCATCATCCAGTTCTGGAAGCTCCTTTATCTTTATACCTTTAATGGTTACCTTGAACAATGCATCTTTACCGTTTAATTCTTCAGAACCATACTTTTCAGGGAATGTAACATTCACATCTTTTGAATCCCCTGTCTTTAATCCTATAAGTTGTTCCTCAAAATTATCTATAAATGTTCCCGAACCTATTTCAAGTTCGTAATCCTTTCCTTCTCCACCTTCAAAAGGTTTGCCGTCTACATATCCCTTAAAATCTATTACCGCTATATTCCCTTTTTCAATGACTCCATCTTCCTTTGTCTCAATCCTTGCATTTTTCTGCTGCCTTGATTTTAATTCATCTTCTATTTCAGCATCTTCTACCTTATATGTATTTTTTTTGACCTCAATTCCTTTGTACTCGCCAAGTTCAACCTCCGGCACTACTGTTACAAGTGCTGTATATATAAAATCCTTGTTTTCTCCAATTTGGAGTACATCAATTTGAGGATAATCAACAGGTTTTATATCATTTTCCTGTATTGCTTTTGGATATGTATCATCACAGCAAAAATTTATAGCATCTTCATAAAATACACCTTCGCCGTAATATTTCTTTATTATGCTCATTGGAGCCTTGCCTTTTCTAAATCCTGGTATATTAAATTTTTTAGCATTTTTTGCAAATGCCTTTTTTACTGCTTCATTAAATTTCTCAAGTTCTACTGTTATTTCCAATTTTACCACGTTATTTTCTACTTTCTCCATTTTAACGTTCATTATTCATTTCCTCCTAAATTACACTATGCGCTTATATTAACTATGATATTATAACATATTTCATATACATTTACATGAATTATATTGTCAAGAACTTCACTAAATCTAAACTAAATTTTTATCTTAAATTTTTATAAAGACTCCTTGATTATAATTATATACTAAAAAGCACAAATTTTATATATGGTGTTCAAATATTTTGTTCATAAACACTCAGCTCCTGCAGAAATCTATACAACAGTTGTTATTCAATCATACGGATTAAATTATTCAAACTCCCTTTCAACATATCTTTTTGACTCTGCAAGTTCATTGTATTTAGTATAATTGTCTTTGTAAACCTCAATTATACCTACTCCATTATACTCTATTTCCTTAAATTTACAAGCTATTTTTTTATAGTCCACATCCCCTCTACCCGGCAACAGACATACGCTGTTGCTATCTCTGTCATTTATATGAAAATTTGCAATATCAGTTCCCATGATATCAATGTATTTCTCCGGAGATTTTCCTGATTTATATGCCTGCTTAATATCCAATGTAAAATATAAATGTTCCCTGCATCTATCCTTAATCTCATATAGGAATTCAATACTATTGGACATACACCAGAACACATTCTCCTGGCAGAGTTTTACTCCATGCTCTCCTGCTATATACATAAGTCTATCATAAATATCTACTATAAAGTCAATATCTATGGAATGAATATCTCTGTACCTCATCCCATGGAATGTATAGCACCCTGCCCCTATAATTTCAGCCAGTCTGCATACATTTTTAAACAATTTCAATGAATCTTCCCTTCTTCTTTTATAATCATCAAACAAGTAAGGCTCAAATGAAACTGAAAATGCATGTATGGAATTAACCTTGAAATCATGCTGCAGTTCCCTGTCCAAAAGTATTTTGCCAAATTCAGGTTTATATTCACTGGCACTGTTAAGAAATATTTCCCCCACATCAAATCCCAATGACTTCATAAGAGGTATACTATCTTCAGTTTTTATATTCGGATAAAAGCTTGCAGACGACAATCCTATAATCATAAATAGCTTTGACCTCCTCAAATACTATTGTGTACAGTAAATTTTCAGCATTTAAAAAGTCAATAAACTAAAGTTTATTGACTAATTCCACCTGATGCTGTTAAATACATAGTTTTACCATCGACTACAACAGTAAGACCTTTATCTGTAGAATCTCCAAATTTTATATCCTCACCCTCCACAGATTGAACCATTAAGTGACTTTTATCTTTTATGTTTTCGATCCATATATATTTCGAAGTCTTTCCAATCCATGGAAGTTGGCTTATATATGCTATATTATTATCATCTATAAACTTTGGTGAACTGCACCATATATAATTTGGATCTGATGACAGCTGTCCATCTTTTGATACAACTGAACCAGTACTTGATATATATTGGGGATTTGTTATATCCTGCTTTTTACCATTAATATCAAATAAAAGCATACTTTGAATTTTGCCGTCAAATAAAACAACATTTTTTCCAGAAGGACTTATACTATATACTACATTAGCATCTTTAGGAGTAATGTCTTTAAATGCTTTACTGTTATTTTTATTCTCATATATTAAATTTACACTTTTACCGCTGCTCAACTGTACTGTATACTGTGTCTTTTCAGTTTTGTTTTCAGACGTCTGAGGTTTGGCAGGTGTCTTTGTAATTTTCTGATTCTGCACAACAGGGTTCTGTGCCTTCTTGCCCACATCATTTAAAACATCTTTTAATGCACCAGTCAAGTAAACACCAATTAAAATTATCAGTACTATACATGCTGCAGAGATTATAAAAATTTTTATTCTTCTCTGCTTCATTTTTTTTTCATAGTCTTTACTAAAAATACTTGGCTTTCTTCTCACTAGATTCCCACTGTTTTTTATATAACAGCAGTGCCTCCCTTCTGCAACTTTTTTTATAGGCATAATTCATAAACTAATTAAAAAATAATTAGCTGTTATCGTGAAACTCATTTTTTATTATAACTCAAAAGTCATGGAAATAATACTAACTTTTTATGAATTTATAAAAGAGTACAGATAAAATATTTCCAGACACCATTAACATATCTGGAAATATAAAATATAATGCACACCAGAACTATTTGTTGAACACCCTGCTTCCCGGCTTTTCATAGGGAATTCCCTTTTTGCATAGAGGACATTTATCTGCATCATATGTATTTATATTCAGCTTTACAGAACTGTAGACTGGATAAGGTATATCTACCCCATCTGCTCTCCTGTCCACTATGCAGCAGAGTGCAACAACCTCGGCCCCAAGCCCTTCTATAATACCTGCCACTTCAAGAGACGATTTTCCTGTTGTAATAACATCCTCCGATATTATTACCTTCTGTCCCTTTCTTATTTCGAATCCTCTTCTTATAGTCATCTTGCCATCTTGTCTTTCGGCAAATATTCCCGGCTTGTTGAGCTGCCTTGCAAGCTCATAGGATACTACTACCCCTCCCATTGCCGGTCCTACAATTATATCGAAATCCAGTTCTTCAAGTTTTTTGGCAACAACACTTAAAACTTCTTCCGCCTTGTCCGGATATTGAAGAAGCTTGGCACATTGACAATACCTGTCGCTATGCCTGCCTGAAGATAATAGGAAATGTCCCTCAAGCAGAGCACCTACTTCCTTTAATTTACTTACAACTAAATTATCATCACTCATAATTTATCAATAATCCTCCTACTTTTTACAAATTTTCAACTGAACTTAAACCACTCCGCGTATTTCGGACAGGTCTTTTAGTTTTTCATGTTTCATGTAATTTTCTATTCCATCCAATATTTCAGTACAGGCATTAGGATTTATAAAATTAGCAGTACCTACTTGTATCAAGCTTGCTCCTGCCATTATGAATTCAACTGCATCCTCCCAGGTACATATCCCGCCAATTCCTATAACCGGAATATCTATTGCTTTTGAAACTTCATACACCATTCTGAGAGCTATAGGTTTTATTGCCGGCCCGGAAAGTCCGGCCGTGATATTATCAAATACAGGTTTTCTATTGTAAATATCAACTGCCATTGCCTTAAAAGTATTCACGAGCGATATGGCATCAGCCCCTGCATTGGAACACTTCTGCGCCATATCCACAATATCTTCAGCATTTGGTGATAATTTTACTATTAGAGGTTTTTTGCAGTATTTCTTAACAGAACTGACTACTTCATAGGCAATGGAAGATTTTATTCCAAAAGCCATACCCCCGAATTTTACATTTGGGCATGAAATATTCAATTCTATCATATCAACATCCGAATCATCAAGCAGCTTTATTCCTTCTACATAATCTTCCAATGTAGCCCCTCCAAGATTGGCTATGACTACAGTATTGAACTTTTTCATTTCAGGAAGTTCAAATTTCAGGAAATGTTTCACTCCAGGATTCTGAAGCCCTACACTGTTTAAAATTCCAGATGGGGTTTCAAAAATTCTAAGTCCGTTGTTTCCTTCCTTCTTGTTCAATGTAAGTCCCTTTGAACATATTCCTCCTAATGTGGATACATCGAATATCTTATTGTACTCTTCTCCAAATCCAAAGGTTCCCGATGCAGCTATTATAGGATTTTTAAAATTCACTCCGCAGATATCCATGGATATCCTCCTTCTACAATATATTATATAATTAGATCGTCTCCTGAAAAAACAGGTCCGTCACAGCAGGTTCTCTTGTTGCCATATTTCGTCTTGCAGGTACAGACCAGACATGCACCTATACCACATGCCATATGCTTTTCCATAGAAACATATACAGGTACGGACTCTTCTCTGCACATTTTCACGACTTTCATCATCATTGGTTCAGGTCCGCAGCACAGCACCTGGTCATATTCTCCAGCATGAAAAATATCCGTTATATATCCCTTTGTACCATTGTTCCCGGTTTCCAGGGAATAGTAGATGTTATCTACAAGTTTTCCAAATCTGTCTAATATATATGTATCTTGTTTAAAACCTGCATACAAATCAAGTCTGATATTTCTTTTCATGGATGCCTTTTTTATAGCTCTGGCTAGATACAGCATGGGCGCAATTCCTATCCCTCCAGTTATTATAGACACTTTCCCACTTATATTATCTATATTGAATCCATTTCCAAGAGGTCCTGTAAGCCTCACTTCATCACCTGTCTTCAACAGGTTAAGTTTTTTAGTACCCTGACCAACTACCTGATATAAAAAAGCAATCCTTTCATTATCAAGATAATGTATGCTTATAGGTCTTGAAAGTAATGGTTCCCTGTCCCATGCTCTCATCATATAGAATTGCCCTGGAGATCCGCAGAATCTTCCATTAAATTCAATTTCATATACGTTGCCCTTGATTTCAGTATTTTTTTCCACCCTGCAGACAATATGATTTAATTTATCCTCCACTTAAATCTTCTCCATTTCTGAAACAGCATGACTTATGCCGTCTCTCATCTTTAATACTTCCATTCTCGCACATTCTCCATATTTTTTCCACCCGTCAGTATACTTTTTGTATGCCATCAAAATACCCCTTGAAGAATTCACGACTCCTCCATTACCGTCTTTTAAATATACAGCTACGTCCTTTGCAGCTCCACCCTGTGCACCATATCCCGGTATCAAAAAGAATGTATTGTCAAGATGTTTTCTGATTTCTCTTCCCTCTTCCAGATGAGTACATCCCATTACCCCTCCTATGGAACTATATCCGCATTTTCCCAAATATTTGTCTCCCAGTGTTTTTAACTTTTCTCCAACTACCCTGTAGACTTTTCCGCCTTGTTGCGTATCAAGGTACTGGATATCCTTTGCTCCACCGTTTGAAGTTCTTACAAGCACAAATATTCCTTTATGCTTTTGCTGTATATATGGTATATACGGAGCTATTGTGTCAAGTCCCATATAAGGGTTGAGAGTTACAATATCACTTTCAAAATCTCCTTCAAAATGTGCCTTTGCATACATCTCTGCAGTTTTCGCTATATCCCCTCTTTTGATATCAGCAATAACCAGTCCTTTTCTGCTTTTTATGTACTTGAGAGTTTTTGAATATACCTCAAATCCCCTTATTCCAAGCGCCTCGTAATATGCAATCTGTACTTTATAGCAGGCAGCTATATCAAAGGTACTGTCTATTATATTTCTATTATACTCAAATATAGCATCTTCAATGGATTCACTTGACTCTTTAATATTTTCCGGCATATACTCCACCGAGGTGTCCAATCCTACACATACAGGTCCTTTTTGCTTCACACTTTCATAAAGTCTATCTATTATCATAAATAAAATTATTCCTTTCTTTAATCCCTTTAAATTGTAAAATCAGTGTAAGTTTCATCACAGTAGATACATCTATATTCCCCAAGTTCTTCATCTGCAAGATAAAAGGCCTGTGGTATATTTTTTTCCACTGAAGTTATACATCTTGGATTTCTGCATTTAATGACATTTTCAACTTTTTTAGGTAATTTCAGTTTTATTTTCTTTTCTATGACTTCGTCTTTTATAATATTTATTGTTATATTGGGATCTATGAAACCCAGTACCGTGAAGTCAAGTTCAAGTTTATTCTCTATTTTTATTATATCCTTTTTGCCCAGTTTGGCACTCTGGGCATTCATTATAAGCGCTACCGAATAATCTACATTTGTCAGCTTCAGATAATTGAATATTTTTATACCGTAACCGGCTTTTATATGATCTATTACAATTCCATTTTTGATACTCGTAATTTTAAGCATATTGCTGCCCCCTACTATATATTTATTCCCAAAAGCTTTATTATGAGCGATTCTCTCGCATAAACTCCATACTGGGCCTGCTTGAAGTAACAAGCCCTCGGATCATCGTCAACTTCATACGAAATTTCATTGACGCGGGGCAGCGGATGAAGAACTATCATTTCTTTGGGTGCAGTCTCCATTTTGGCCTTGTCAAGTACATAGCTGTCCTTGAGTCTCATATATTCCTCTTCATTGAAAAATCTCTCTTTTTGAACTCTTGTCATATAGAGTATATCAAGTGAATTTATAACTTCCTCCAGCTTCTTTGTCTCCATATATCTTATATTGTTTCTATCCATTTCTCTTTTAATATAATTGGGTATTTTTAATTCTTGCGGGGATATGAGAAAAAATTCATTATTCTCATACATTGACATGGCTTTTATAAATGAATGCACAGTTCTTCCAAATTTAAGATCACCACAGCAGCCTATTTTTAGATTTGATAAAGACCCTTTTATGGATCTTATTGTTAGGAGATCCGTTAATGTCTGCGTCGGATGCTGGTGTCCTCCATCTCCTGCATTTATTATAGGTATTTTTGAATACATGGAAGCAACCTTGGGAGCTCCTTCCTTTGGATGCCTCATGGCAATTACATCCGCATAACAACCAACTATCCTTATGGTATCAGCTAGACTTTCACCTTTGGATACAGAACTTGAATTGGGTTCCGAGAATCCTATTACCTTGCCTCCAAGTCTAAGCATTGCTGTTTCAAAACTAAGTCTCGTCCTTGTGCTTGGTTCATAGAATAATGTAGCTAATATTTTCCTTTCGCAAATATGTGAAAAATGCTGTGGATTTGAAATTATTACATCTGCCAGGTCGAAAATTTCTTTTAATTCTTCCCTGGTAAAATCTTTTATATCTATAAGATGTCTTCCTTTTAACATTGACAATCCTCCTTTTTAGCCTCTCGGTGCTAAATTTAAAGGTATAAAAAATGCCTCCATAAAAGAAGGCATAATTACACTATCATTATCATAAATAACTAAAATCACACCTTCTAAATCTCACAGGACCTATTTAAAGGTAATATTTTATTGTTCTAAGAATAGCATATAGCAATGCTAAAGTCAATAAAAAAATTAACTGAAATTCTCATATTAAAGTCTTCCAACCCAACCTTCAATTACCTAACATATTTTTTTGCATAATGTACAAACTTTAATTGTAAGTAGTAATTAATATTATAAAAAGGAGTGTTTTAAATGTCTTACAGCAACAAACCAATTGTACCACAAGCGAAAGAAAAATTGAACCAGTTCAAAATGGAATCTGCTGCAGAGGTTGGAGTAAACCTCAAGCAGGGTTACAATGGTGACCTTACTTCCAGAGAGGCCGGTTCCATAGGCGGAAACATGGTCAAAAAAATGGTTCAGGCCTATGAACAGGGTTTAAAATAAGTTAACTAATTATAATAGTTTCTTTTCTAAATACAAAATAGGCATCTGGATTATTTAGTCCAAATGCCTATTTTGCTATAGGGAACTATTATGTTATTTAAAATGTTAAACAATTTTTGTTACAATATTGTGCCAAATTTATTAATTAATCATTTAATATATGAACAATATTAAAATAAAAGGCAGACCTCATCGCTTAGGAATAATTTGAATACTTAATTCCTTAATATTGTAAAATTTTTTTCTGGTGATACATCACTTGATAATATGAATTTATTTTTTTGTTATAACAGGTTTTCCTTCTGAATCTAACAATACAGTTAATCCACCAGAACTGCCGTTGCTGACATATAAATAATTTACCCCAGTTTCTCTATCAACTATTATACTATAACTTTCCATTACTCCCTGTGTAAATATAGTTTCAAAACGTTTATCTTTCATAATATCACCACTTTTCTAATTATATAATACACCGTAGCATTTCAATTTTCAAAGGACTAATTATAAATAAATCATTGATGACGTTTAGATCTGGGTTTAAGATTAACATGATGAAAAAAGAGCCCTGCCGGGAGCTCTTTTTAACTTGATTTCTGTCTCTATCTACTTTATTTAACGGATAACGAAAATAAGCATCCGAGCAATTGACTCAAAATGCTTACTTAATTATAGGGAACTATTGTAAATAAACTTTATCTGGATAAACTTCACTTTTTATTTTAGTCCTGTACTGTTAAGAATATATTAAATACAGGTTAAATAAACTGCACATATCACATTACTGCTTTAATAACACCACAAGCTAGCCTTCTGCCAGATGCTCCAGAAGGTTGAGTTCTATAATCATCCGGGCTCTCATGTATAATCAGGGATTTTCCAACAATCTGAGCAACATTAAATTTATTTGTAAAAAAAGTCATTCTAGAATAACCATTATTAGAAAAGAGAACGGGAAAATCTCCTGCGTGATTGCCATGAGGCTGATTAGTTGGATTCCAATGTGCTCCAGCAGCATTGAATGGTTCCTCAGAATTACCTACAGCACATGTACCATTCTGATGTATGTGGAATCCGTGAGGTCCAATTTGAGGATTTCCGTCCATTGCAGGTCTATACGGTGGTAATCCGTTAACTTCCACAGATACCTCTGTTCCCCCAGGTACCTGGGTAAAGACAGCAGTACCTCTTATATTAGGAGCCAAGGGACCTCCCACTATATAGGCCACAGCTTTTTTGACAGGTACATTCATATCATCGTTTCTATATCCATAGACATTATAACTAAAAAATGGGTATTCATAAAAATACATAATATCCTCCAAAATTAAGCAATTCAATTTATGTTATGTAAAACCTTTAAAATAGTTACAACTTATTTCACTACCGGATTTTTGATAGACTTAAAATTTAATGATTTATATTTTATGAATAAAAAAATAAACATCTGATAGCTAATCAAATGCTTACTTCTCCCTCTAAGTATTTTCCTTAGGACATATATTATTATATATGTAATTTATTTCTAAATAGGGAATTAAACGTTAAAACATTGTTAAAAGTAATTTTGTTATGCATTCTTTGTCACATTCCGTTTATTTTGATTTTGCTTGCTTTGATTTTGTTCTTTATAAATGACCATAGCAATATATTTTATCGTTGAATTTTCTCGCACTGATAACTTTATGTCGTTAACAGCCTTATCTTTAATAAAATTATTAATGTCATTTTCCAGCTCTTTAATTTTTTCTTCTTTAAATATCTTAACCTGCATAATAAACGAATTCTCCTTTTCGTGTAAATACTCATGTAATTTAATAATACATTTCTTATTTTAGCCTATAGTACCATATTTATACAAGGATATCAATATACTTGAGCTTTTAGAATATTTAGATTTATGTAGGGAAGCTTCCATTATGTTTCTTTACTGCCATCTTTCCTACCCCTTAACTGATCTATACCTATGGAGATTATTTTACTACAGAAATTGTCTTCTAGTTACTGGCAATTTACTCATTGAACAAACCTCTAAATATAAATATGTTCCTTCATGATACCATTTAATTAGTGGAGGTGTTACCTTTGGACAATAAGACAAAATTAAATAATCGTTTAAAAGTTGCACGTGCTGAACTCAACATTTCTCAAGAACAACTTGCAACTATGGCTGGCGTAAGTCGGCAAACAATAAGTTCCATAGAAACTGGTCAATACTGTCCAACAGCTAAATTAGCACTAATTCTTTCAAAGTGTCTGAAAAAAAACTTTGAATATCTATTCTATTTGGAGGAGGAATAAAAAATGTTTAGAAGAAATAACAAACAGGGTAAAAATACCCTCTTTTATGATGTTGTAGATGAGAGAACAAAAAACATTGTATATCAAGGAGATGCCTACGCTGGCAGATTTATGTTGTTTGCAGTTCTCATAGATGGATTCATAAGAGGATTACACTTAAGCAATACACTTATAGCCTCAAATTGGGATCTATTGTTAGTCGTAATAATTGGAGGTTTAATATCAACAATTTATCAAATTAAAAGTAAAGTAATCTCTTACTCTTCTTTCGCCCGTAGTTTTATTTTCATTATGCTATTTACTGCACTTATTGCAATTTTATTAATATCTCTTTTTTCAAAATAAAATGGAAAATCAAAATTAAAAGAATTAATCAGGAATTAATTCCCAGTATTTAAAAACTCATAATTGCAATAACCTTAATTTCAGAAGCTTTCATCTTTGATTCTTTGTAAATATAAAAAACACCGTAGAATTCTTTTGAATAATACGGTATATATAAGTAAATTAATTATTTTTCGCTACTCTGGTAAATAGTATTTATATCAGTCATTTGCCGAAAAAAGTTTTTATTCCAACTAAAATAACAAATATTCCAAAAGCCTTTTTCATCACATTCATAGGAAGCATATTTGCTAATTGCCCTCCGAATTTAGCGCTCAATAACATTGCAATACAAATAATTATGCCTCCAACCAAATTAGTATTTCCCTTTTTATAATACTCAATAAATGCAAGTATACCTACAGGTGGAAGCATAGCAACCAGAGAAGTACCTTGAGCTTGTAGTTGAGAAAATCCTTTAAAAAACATTAAACTCGGAATTATAATTATTCCACCACCAATTCCAAATAATCCACTCAAAATACCTGCGGCAATACCTACCACGATAAAACTCATCACATCTAACATAAATTTCCTCCCTAATTAATTATCATTTAAATACAATAATTAGATAATACACCGTGTTATTCAATTTTTCAAAGAAAAATTTATCTAACTAGCTAGGGAGTGCGTACAAGCATATCATTCAGCAACATCTAAAGCTTGTTGGAAATCATGAAGGAAAAAGCAGCCTCCAGATAAACAATCTATATAAATTCACTAAAAAATTGTCTTGACAAAGAAGTGCACTTTATTTAAGGAAATCTATCAAAATTATAACCCAATGGCGGTTGCACTTAAGTTTATCGTGCCCTGCAACCACAGGCACTTGCTTATAATAATAGAGGGAACTATTATTTTTAAGTTTTTCTAAGGATGTTTCCTTAATGTGCTTATTATTTTACAAATCATTTGTTACAGCATTATGTCAAATTTATTAATTAACCATTTACTTTATGAACAATATTTAATGGCACCCAACATTACATCAGATGCTGATACACAGTATATAAAAATTTATTTTATTTACAATTTTCCACATTGGCAGCTTAATTTAACCCTGAGGCATAGGCTTATCAAAATTAAAGCTTAAATAATTCCTCAAAGCAAGAATTTTTATTAATTACATGTTAGCCATGTTTCTGCACTCATTTGCACACTTTTGACATTCCTGCATACATGTTTGACAATGTTGTTCTTTAAACATTCTGCATTCTTGTGCACATTTATCACAAATATTAGCACAAATCGTACAATGATCCTTTACTAAATAACTATCCATAGACATAAGCGATACTGACATCTGGCACATTTGGGCACATTCAATAAGTGTACCTATACAATTTTTCCTATTCTGGACATCCGGTTCATTTAAACATGCTTTAAAACATTCATAACATTTCTGGGCACATTTATTACATTCATCAATGCACTGCTGATATTTATTCATAGATATAGTTGCTGTATTCATTTAATACACCTTCCTTAGTAAGTAATTTTAATTATTCATACAAAATATAGAATATACAAAAATACTTCTTTTATTCTTATTGAAAAATTGTTAGTTTCCATATTTTTCAAAGTTCTCTCTATATCTTCTATCTGTTCCTCTTTTCAATATTGTTCTTCAAGTAACTATCCATAATTATCTCAATTTGAACTTTATCAAGCATTTGAATAATTATTTTTTAAAATTTTGTATAATAAATTAAATTCTGCACATGCTATTCATATAAGGATATCAATGTACTTGAGTTGTTAGAATGTTAGAGTTTATGTGAAGTTTGAAAGAAATTTATATGAGTTAGAATATTTTGTCTCCCAGTACATTGATACTTACTTTATGCTGGGGATGATGAATCCCCAGTGTTTAGTTTCCTTCATAGTTCCTATACCAAATAACATTGTGCCAAGGATTTCACCCCTTGGCTTTTCTTTTTTTTATAATCTAAGAATTTATTTTTACCCGATAACTTTCCTTTTAAACTCTTGTATATGATTATTTAAAATACACAAAATAATCAAAAGGAGATGATTTTTTTGTCCAGGAAAAATAAAATATTAGTACCAGAAGCCCGACAAGGCCTTGAAAAATTAAAAATTGAATCTGCAGAAGAATTAGCCAAATACAATAAAAGCCATAACCCCGAACAACAAGTTTTCTCTATAGGAGGCCAGATGGTTAAAAAGATGGTTGAAAGCTATGAAAAAAAATTAAAATAGTCTCTTTGAATCATACAAGATTGGACCTTGTATGATTCCTGATTTTAACATTTTGTTTTTTATTGAACTTACTTACATTTCATAACTTCTTCTTCCTACCTAGACATTTCTCTCATCAGCTTTTCAACTTTTTGTTGTATTGTATATAGAAATCAGCTATTTGTTGTATAATTAGGTTAGATACATTAAAAATATAAGTTTACACTATTTTTATATAAAATTTTTCATGGGGGAAATTAGATTGGCAGTTAACTTAAAAGACCAAATTGAATATTTTAAATCTGATCCAGAATCAGTATATAATACATGGTTTATCGAAAATGAAACAAGAATGAAAGCTTTTAGATCAATAAGACGTGGGATCATAAATGTTATAGATTCTATCAAAAAGGAACCTTTGGAAATGATTTTAAAGGTTCACCATTAGAATTTGTATTATCCTGCATAACTGAACAAAAACAGGTTTTTAAAGGAGCCGCCCATCCATTTTTCTGGAAAACCAAATTAAGAATTCCTGACATATATGAAAATGAAAGAAATAAGATTATCTTTGGACAATTTCTGGAGTCTTGTTTATCTGCAAAGAATACTGATAAAATAATAAAGGAAATTATCAAACTTGATGAATATAAAATAAATGGACTAGCTCCTGCTGTAGCTAACATTCTTTATTTCTTACATCCTACTTTCATACCACCATTTAATACAGCAATGGTAAATGGATTTAATACTGTTTTCAATGATAAAAAGAAACTTGGATCATGGAGGCATTATTTAGAAATGAGAGAAGTCATACTTGATGTAAATGAAAAGTACAAATCTATATTATCAAAAGATTTAGGTGCCTTATCCGGTTTTTTATTTGATGTAGGTATATGGAAAATAGTTGTAGGCGGTAATTGGAAAAGCGCATTGAAATTTGATAAAAACAAACTAGAAAAGACTCTTAAAAAACGTCATGATCAAGTTAAATTTGAATTTAAAGAAGAAAATGAACATCTTAAAATTCAAATATTATTAACTGAAATCGGAAGAAGTCTTGGATATAATGTTTTTATAGCTTTAAACGACCATTGCAAATCTTTAGATGGAAAAAGTCTAGAATTTATGACGTTGTCAAATCTCCCACAATTGGATATTCCGAGGGATGTATTAACAACAGTTTCTTTAATTGATGTTATTTGGATAAATAAAAATACCAAAGAAATAGACTGTGCTTTTGAAATAGAAAAAAGTACATCTATATATTCAGGTATTTTAAGGCTTTTAGACTTAGCAACTTCTCTTGGTGACAAACAATACAATTTTTTCTTAGTGGCACCAGATTCACGTGAAAAAGAATTATTAGCCCAATTAAAAAGACCTTCATTCAAAGATCTTAATCATATAAAATTAAAATACATATTATTCTCAGATTTATATGATAATTGTAGTGGCATTTGTAAGTTTGGTGATAATTACAAAATTTTATTCAAAATAGCAAAATGACTAATCTGGTATAAGTTTACCATGTAAAATCTTCTCATTTACAGGTCATTATTTTCTTATGTGTTAAAATAGAAAAATCAGCAAATTTTAAATTGCTGAAACTTAGTGTTATCAGCGTTATCAATGGTTAATGGTGCACCCAGGGAGACTCGAACTCCCGGCCTCTGGATTCGAAGTCCATCACTCTATCCAACTGAGCTATGGGTGCCTTAAATCTATTTCTGAATATCCTGTAAATACAAATGGAGCGGGTGAAGGGAATCGAACCCTCATAACTAGCTTGGAAGGCTAGCACTCTACCACTGAGTTACACCCGCATGTGTATACATGTGCATATTGATTTGTGGTCGGGGTGACAGGGATTGAACCTGCGACCTCATGGTCCCAAACCACGCGCGCTCCCATCTGCGCCACACCCCGAAAACATATAATTGATTTGGTGCGCCATCGGGGGCTCGAACCCCGGACAACCTGATTAAGAGTCAGATGCTCTACCAACTGAGCTAATGGCGCTTAATGGTGCGTCTTAAGGGATTCGAACCCCCGGCCCACGGCTTAGAAGGCCGTTGCTCTATCCAACTGAGCTAAAGACGCATACTTTGGAGCGGGTGAAGGGAATCGAACCCTCATAACTAGCTTGGAAGGCTAGCACTCTACCACTGAGTTACACCCGCAAAATGGAGCGGAAGACGAGATTCGAACTCGCGACGTTCACCTTGGCAAGGTGACGCTCTACCACTGAGCCACTCCCGCTCGTCTTAAAAAATTATCTACAAATGTTAATGGTGCAGGTGAAGGGAGTCGAACCCCCACGCCGTAAAGCGCTAGATCCTAAGTCTAGTGCGTCTGCCAATTCCGCCACACCTGCATATATAATTACATTTTTACAAAGTACTGGTGGCTCACCGGGGAATCGAACCCCGGACAACATGATTAAAAGTCATGTGCTCTACCAACTGAGCTAGTGAACCATTTTGGCTGGGATGGCAGGATTTGAACCTACGAATGATGGAGTCAAAGTCCATTGCCTTACCACTTGGCTACACCCCAACTTTTTGGGGTGGACGATGGGGCTCGAACCCACGACAACCAGAACCACAATCTGGCGCTCTACCAACTGAACTACGTCCACCACATTTTTGGTGCGCCATCGGGGGCTCGAACCCCGGACAACCTGATTAAGAGTCAGATGCTCTACCAACTGAGCTAATGGCGCCTAAATGGTGCGTCTTAAGGGATTCGAACCCCCGGCCCACGGCTTAGAAGGCCGTTGCTCTATCCAACTGAGCTAAAGACGCATACTTTTGGAGCGGGTGAAGGGAATCGAACCCTCATAACTAGCTTGGAAGGCTAGCACTCTACCACTGAGTTACACCCGCACGATATATGTGCATATTGATTTGTGGTCGGGGTGACAGGGATTGAACCTGCGACCTCATGGTCCCAAACCACGCGCGCTCCCATCTGCGCCACACCCCGAAATCAATAAATCTTTCGTATATATCCACGAAAGCTTTTCAAACACTCAACAACATAGAATATTCTACACGATATAATTGAATTCGTCAATAGCTATTTTTGTTTTTTTAGACTTTTTTAATTCAAACCTTCCTGATACTGGCATTTATGATGCCACCTTCAATATCTATTGTAGCTACACTATTGACCCCATCCCTAGACAAATACGGACTTCCGGGATTTATAAACCATATCCCATTATCATACGCTATTTTAGATATATGAGTATGTCCAAACAGAACTACATCTGCATTTAGTTCCATAGCCCTATATTTCAATCGTGATATATCATATTTAACATCATATTTATGTCCATGAGTTAAAAAAAATTTTTTGTTTTCTATTATCTCCAACCTTTCACTGGGAATGTGCGTTGAAAAATCACAATTCCCACTGACATTGATTATTCTTCCCCTATACAATTTTTCTATAATATTCACATCCTGTACATTATCACCTAAATGTATTACCAGGTCGGGATTGTCAAATACCTTAATTGCCTTTTTTATAATTTCTGCATACCTGTGTGTATCACTTATTACACCTATTCTCAAGCTCAACCCTCCTCCATTAATTTATCAATTTTACCCACTAAAACTTTCAGAGCCTTAGCTCTATGGCTTATTGAATTTTTTAATTCAGGAGACATCTGTGCAAATGTCATTTTATATTCAGGTACATAAAATAACGGGTCATATCCAAAATTATTTTGTCCTAATTCTTTATTAGCTATTATTCCCTCTACTTCTCCAGTTACTTTCAACGTCTGTCCGCTTTCAGAAATAATAGCTATGGCACAAACAAACCTGGCCTTCCTGTCTTCTTCACTTTTTCCTTCCAGCAATTTTAATAATTTTTCATTGTTCTTCTTGTCATTACCGTGTTCTCCACAAAATCTGGCAGAGTATATACCCGGTGCACCATTTAATCCTTTTACCATGATACCAGAATCATCTGCAAGTACTATACCTCCCGATATGTCATGTATCTGTTTTGCCTTTTTGCAGGCATTTTCCATAAATGTATTTCCGTCCTCTACAACATCCATATCTATACCTGCCTGTTCCATAGAAATTACATCGATATTATGCTGTGAAAATATCTGCTTTATTTCTCTTATTTTATTCTTGTTGTTGCTTGCAACTATCAATTTTTTCATTATTGTCCACCTGTTCCTATCCAGAGGGAATCCATCTTCAGACTGTCTTTTTGGGCATGAATCATATTTTTTATTCCCTTTTGTCCCATTGCAAGAAGCTCATCCAAATCTTCTCTCGAAAACGGATTTTGCTCGCCTGTTCCCTGTATTTCTACAAATTTCCCCGTATCTGTCATAACAATGTTCATATCCACCTGGGCATTTGAATCTTCTACATAACACAAATCCAGAAGTTTTACCTTATGTACTATTCCAACACTGACAGCACTTACGAAATCTCTAATAGGATATATTTTAAATGGACTGTGCTTATGAAGTTTATTTACAGCATCAACCAAAGCTACAAAGGCGCCAGATATGGATGCCGTCCTTGTTCCTCCATCTGCCTGTATTACATCACAGTCAATCCATATGGTCTTTTCACCAATGGCCTTCAAATCTACGACCGATCTGAGTGCCCTGCCTATCAACCTCTGTATTTCCATGGTTCTTCCATCAATTTTTCCTCTCGATATATCCCTTATCTTTCTTGCCTGCGTAGCCCTGGGAAGCATATTATACTCACTAGTAATCCATCCCTCATTTTTTCCCTTTAAAAACGGAGGGACCCTGTCCTCTATGGATGCAGTACATATGACCCTTGTATCACCGGTTTCTATAAGCACTGAGCCTTCAGCGTATTTAGTATAGTGTCTTGTTATCCTTATTGGCCTTATCTGGTCATTTTTTCTACCATCAACTCGCATATTATACCTCCAAAATCAATAATACTTTTTATCAAATCTTTCCTTGAATACAAATAATTCATCACGTTCAGGCGGTTCTACTTCAGTTTCATTTTTCCCATTTACTAGTATACCATTCTTTTTCGTAATTTTACCTACAATACAAGATTTGATTCCACTGTTTTTCAAAATCTCTACAAGATCTCTCCCTCTATGAGTAGTTATAAGCATACTTCCCGATGATATCAGTCTAAGCGGATCTATATTGTAAGCACTGCACAGTTTTCTTGTTATTTTACTTATAGGCATTTTATCCATATATATTCTAAAACCTGTACCACTGGCCTTGGCTACCTCCCATATGCCCCCAAGAATTCCACCTTCAGTTATATCATGCATTGAATTCACCCCGAATTTTCCAGATATAATTCCTTCTTTAACTACACTTATATATTCAATATAGGATTTTGCCTCCTCTATCTCTTCCTTTGAAAGCAAGCTACTCAGTTGTTTTTCATAGTCGCTTACTATAATACTTGTACCTTCCAGGCATAAATATTTAGTTACTAATATATCATCACCTTCTCTTGCTCCAGATGTTGAAACCGCGGATCCACTTCTTCCCTTTCCTAGTACGGTACATGATACAACAATTTTATTTACAGCCCTGGTTACCTCCGTATGACCTCCAAGTATTTCTACATTCAATTTTCTCGTTTCAATATCAATTTCCCTCATGACGGCATTTATATCATCCAGAGTACAATCTTCAGGAGCAAGAATAGTTACAAGAATGCCAACAGGCTCCACTCCACAGGAAGCTATATCATTACAATTTATATGTACAGCTAATTTCCCGCTGTTTTTCACTGCACCGGTTATTGGATCTGTAGATACCACACATTCTTTTTCTCCAAAATTGATTACGCTGCAATCTTCTCCTATACCACCTCTTATTCTAACATCGCTTCTCAATACAGTTTTATTATTATCTATTAAATTTTTCAGATCATCCCAACTCAATTTTCCAACTTTCATAAAAATCTTCCTCTCTTTTCTAACAAGTAGTCACTATTTTATATTATATATCATATTATTAATATAAGGATTAATTTATGGTAGGTGTAGTGTTTTGAAGTATATAGGTCCATTTTTAAAAATCAATAAAATAAGTACTGATAATATCAAATCTCAACTGTATTATCTGTCAAAAGAGTCTTTAAGACAAATTGTTCTGTATTCAAAATGTGGTGTTACTATACAGACAAAAGATCTTAAATCAAAAAATATCCCTGATTTTGATATTACCACATTTAAAAACCTTTCTCCACTCCTGTGTATATATAGAAAGGCAAATCCAAATTTAATAAATATAAATAATAAATTATGCTGGAATGATGAAAAATTCAAAAAGGAGATAAACATAGACAGCAATGCCCTCATGACCCTCTGCCTTCTTGAACTTTGTGATTACTACAGTTTATTTAAGGATATAGACAAAAACAAATATAATTTAAGAAAACTCTATATATACACATGCAAAAAGCAGCTTGAATTTTACGCCTTGTATTTTAGAACGAGCCAGGGAGTATTTGTTGATAAAAAGCATGAAAACAGTTCCTATGATGAACAACCAAAATTCACAGACAAATCCAGTAAATTTGATTTTTCAACCCAGTCTCTTCTAATGGCTGCCTACTACAAATGCAGTCTTTTTCTCGAAGGAAGTGAAAAAGAACAATTCAGGAACTTCTCTCTTGATATATTAAACATGCTTGTAGAGTTAAAAGATAACTTATATAATCAGTCCTTTTCAGAGCTCACAAAATTATGTTTCGCCCTTAACATATTTTATAGTTATTCTAAAGATGAAAAATCTAAAAATCTGATACTGGATATATCTGAATTGATGTTTGAAAAATTTTACGGTGATGAACACACCGGCAGCATAGATAGAAAAAACAGTCTGGAGAACGACTGCCTGAATTATATAAATTATATACTTATATACAAATATTTAAACATAATAAAAGCCAAAGAAAATGCAGACTTTATCTATAAAAAGCTGATGAATCTATATGATCCTGACAAAGGCATATTTTTTAAAAATACTTCAGAGAAGAACGTAAAATTTTCCTGTCTTGAAATACTAATGTATCTGATCTGCTGCCTAACAGACAGCGATATAAACAAAGGGAAAAACGAAAGTACTTCAATAGCCATGGATATATTTACAAATCAGATAATAGATTCAGGATTGATCCTCAGCTGGCCTGAAGCTCCAAACCTGAACAACGCAGAAAGATATAGAAGTTTTTCTTTAAAATCAGAGGACTTAATAGAAGAAAAGAATTTCAGAATGCCTTCAGTACCTTTACCCGAAACATGTGAACTTGCTCCAGTATTCGCAAAATATGCAAGTTACAGTCGAAAAAAAGGTCACTTTAAATCTCCAAAGATTTCCTTTGACTCTTACAAGAATATGTTTATTTTCTTCCTGACACTATATGTTTTCAAGGGAAATTTCTAAAAATTGGATAAGGCTTATTTTGACAAGTAAGCCTTATCCAATTTTACATTCCCCAGCTTATTTATATAAACACCTTTTACATAGCTTTTAGTACAAATAATAGTACTATCATAATATAGAGGTATCAAAGCACTATCATTCAGAAGTATACTTTCCGCTTCCTTAAGATATGTCAATCTCTTTGCTCCATCCTTCTCAAAAGTTGCCTGAAGCATCTTTGTATCAAATTGCGTACTGATATACCCTCCGAAATTCAATTTGGAGTATGATTCAAAATTGTTCAGCAATTCCAATGGATAATAGTAATTACCCCTATAACCTATTTCTGCTATATCATAGTCTTTACCTTTCAACTCAGCATCAAAATCATCTCTGTCATATCCATAACATTTTACGTCTATATCAAAAGTATCTTTAATATTTTTTGCTATGGAATCACATAATTTTTTATTTTCTACTGTATTTATATATATAATTTTCAAGGGTACTCCATTATACTCATAGTTTGACTTGTTGATAAATTCTTCTGCCTCCTTCTTATGAGACATGAGATCCACAGAATTTATATTGTCACTGTACGGTATATAAGTAGCAGCCGCATCAACTTTGTTTTTCAATATATCTTGAATTATATTTTTTCTGCTAATTGAAAGTGCAATTGCCCTTCTGAAGTATATATTATCCAAAATGCCATGCTTTTTCATATTAAAGATAAGTGTTTTGCCTCCATAAGCCGGGACCACAGAAACATTTTCAATATTTTGTATCTCACTAATTGGCGGGTTTGTAAATACATTTATCTTGCTGTTGTGAAATGCTGCTAATGCACTTTCACTGCTGGAAAATGAAGTTATGACTATCCTGCTGTTTCTAACATTGTTTTTATTCCAGTATTTATTATTTTTCTTCATCTCTATATACCCTTCATCTGATATCTTATCTATTTTGAAACTTCCGGAATAGGCTATATCCTTATATTTCCTCTTCCAATTAAGCAGATCATCATCTATTTTTCTGAGAGAATAAACAGGCTGTGCCATCACATTCAAAAAATAATCCGAAGAGTAGTTGAGCCTTATCTGGAGAGTTTTTCTGTTTAGTGCTTTTATGGCAACATCCTCGAAGTTTCCATCATCTTCTCTATATTTTTCTACTCCGAATATACAGTTCAATTGATCTGAATATACATTCTTCAAATTCCTATTTAATATATGAGAAAAAAAGTCTACAAAATCTTCTGCAGTTATATCTTCTCCATTACTCCATTTTGCATTACTTCTTATGGTAAATGTATATTGAGTCTTATCCTGATTTACATCCCATTTTTCTGCCAGGTCAGGAACTATATTGCCGTTTTCATCAATGGAAACAAGACCATCAAATAAATTTGAAAGTATATCTTTTTCCTGTATATTATAGGAACTCAGCATTATCAAATCCTTTGGAAAATCATTTATATTATAGACAATTGAGTTCTGATAATCACTGCTGTCTGTCTGTCTGGCCTTTTTTTCTACAGATACGCCGCTCAAAAGGATAATAGCAATACTGGCTAGAATTGCAGCAGCAGTTAAATAAATAAACTTTCTCATAATTTTCTCCTTATCTTGATGGACATTTAAAATTTATTTATACATATTTAATTATTGACATATATAAAAAAAATAAACGAATTAACTTGCATTAACGTTTTATGATATAATATGTTTATAATTTTTACCATGGAGGAATAGTAAAATGATACTTTCTATAGAAATTCTCGGGATATTAACCATGTGTACAATAGTATTTATACTCATCTGGGGATTTATAGTCATAAAACAAACTCTTTCCCAAATAAAATATAAAAATTATTTACTTGAACAAATAGCAGAACATTTACATAGAATATCAGAAAACATTCGCATTTCCGATATTGATTTTCCAAAGGATGAAGTCAAAAAATAAAAAGACCACCCTGTGTCTTTTTATTTTTATATACATATTCAAATCTTACTGAGTTTCTCCAATACCAGTTCATTTACAATTGTTGGATTTGCTCTTCCTCTTGTTTCCTTCATAATTAAACCTATAATAAATCTTACAGCATTTTTCTTACCATTCCTATAATCTTCAATGCACCCAGGATTTTTATTTATGACGTGCTCCACAACTCTCAGGATTTCCCCTCTGTCATTATTTTGTGCCAATCCTCTTTTTTCAACTATTTCATCCGGATCTCCTCCTGTATCAAGCATCTCCTCCATTACTCTCTTTCCTGTATTGCTTGATAATACACCATCTTCAATCAATTTTACAAACTTCGCCATATTATCGGGAGTAATTTTTATACTATCAAAGTCCATAGAATTTTTATTCAAGAGTACGGTCATATATCCCAATATCCAATTGGAAGCAGTTTTTGGTCTGCCGCATATTTTAACCGTATCTTCAAAAAATCCGGCCTTGCTTATATCCAAAACAATATTTAAAGCATCAGTTCCCACGATTCCATATTTTCTCTCAAATCTCCCCGCCTTTTCATAAGGCAGCTCGGGTATGCTTCTCTTTACTTTTTCTATATAATCATTTGAAATACATACAGGTAAGAGATCCCCTTCCGGGAAATATCTATAGTCATTTCCTTCTTCCTTATTTCTCATATCAACAGTTTCTAATTTTAGATCATCCCATTTTCTAGTTTTCTGTTTTACTTTTTTCCCTTCTTTTATTGTATTTACATGACTTTTATACTCATATTCAATCGCTTTTTTTAGGGCTTTAAAGGAATTCAAATTTTTTATCTCCGTTTTTGTGCCCAATTCACAACTATTTCTCAATCTTGCAGATACATTCGCATCGCATCTCAAGGATCCCTCCTCCATTCTGCAATCTGAAATACCCATGTATTGAAGTGTGTCCTTCAATTTTTTAAGATATGATACAGCTTCCCCGGATGTTCTCATATCCGGCTTTGAAACTATTTCAATAAGTGGAATTCCGGCTCTGTTATAATCCACAAGTGTTCCTTTACCAGTGTGAATGAGCTTTGCCGCATCTTCTTCAATATGTATCCTGTCAAGTCTTATTTTTTTAGCTGCTCCATCCTCCAATTCTATTTCAATATATCCATTCCTGCAGAGTGGAAATTGATTCTGGGTTATCTGATAATTTTTAGGACAGTCAGGGTAAAAGTAATTTTTCCTGTCCATTCTACTGTTTCCTGCTATGTCACAATTAAACGCAATACCTGCCTTTACAGCATACTCCACTGCCTTTCCGTTCAACTTCGGCAGGGATCCGGGAAGTCCAAGGCATACAGGACATACATGACTGTTGGGTATTTCTCCGAACTTGGTACTGCATCCACAAAACATCTTTGTATTTGTAGAAAGTTCAACATGAACTTCCAATCCTACAATCATTTCAAATTCCAAAAAGGTTCACTCCTTTAGCATTTCATCCATGAATTTTCAGGTCTCAATTTATGATAATCTGTGGACTGTTCAAAACTATACGCCAGATTGAACAATACATCTTCTTTAAAATATCCGCCCATCAGCTGCATTCCTACAGGAAGCCCGTTTGCCATACCACAAGGTATTGAAATTGAAGGGGTTCCCGCTATATTCGCAGGGACAACATAGATATCAGACATATACATCGATACAGAGTCATCTTTTTTCTCACCTATTTTAAAAGCTGTTGTAGGACTTGTAGGGCATATTATAGCATCAAATTCTTTCATTGCATTTTGAAATTCTTTCTTTATCTTATTTCTAATTTTAAGTGCCTTTTTATAATATGAATCACAATAGTTTCTGGACAGTACATAAGTTCCAAGCACTATTCTCTTTTTTACTTCCTCACCAAGCCCTTCACTTCTGGATTTAAAATATACATCTGCTGAATTCCTACACTCCTGTGATCTATGACCATACCTTATTCCATCAAATCTTGCAAGATTTGAAGATGCTTCGGCACAGCCTATCACATAATACGCTGCAAGTGAATATCTGGAAGCCGGAAGCGAACAGCATCTGACATCTGCTCCATTTTCTATGAAAATTTCAATGGCTTTTTCAAGACATTTCCTAACTTCAGTATCAATTGTATGATCAAAATACTCCAGTGGTATCCCTATTTTCTTCCCTCTTATATTATCAGTCAAACTATCAATATAATTCGGGACCTCCACATCTGCAGTTGTAAAATCCCTCTTGTCATAACCTGCTATATACTGTGTAAGGAGGGCGCAATCTTCAACAGTTTTGGCCATTGGACCTATCTGATCCAGAGTTGAGCCAAAAGCAACGGCACCATATCTTGATATTCTTCCGTAAGTAGGTTTAAGTCCAACTATTCCACAAAATGATGATGGTTGTCTTACAGACCCTGCAGTATCCGTACCAAGTGAAAGGGGATTCTCACATGATGCTATGGAAGCTGCAGAACCTCCCGATGAACCTCCAGGCACTCTCTCAAAATCCCAGGGATTTCTGGTTACTTTGAAACAGCTGTTTTCTGTTGAAGACCCCATGGCAAATTCATCCATATTGACCTTACCAAGTATTATACCGTCTTCTTTCTTTATTCTCTCTATAACACTGGCATCATAGGGCGATATATATCCCTCAAGCATTTTCGACCCACAGGTATTCTGCATTTTGGAAACGCTTATATTGTCCTTGACTGCTATCGGGATTCCAAACAGTCCTCCTAATTTTCCCATATCTGCATTAGATGCCAGCTTGCTGTCCAGCTCTTTTGCTCTTTTTATCGATTCATCTTCCGCCACATACAAATAAGCCCCCAGCTTATCATCCAATTCAGCTATTCTATCAAGATAGGATCTTACAACTTCTTCAACTTTTATCTCTTTGTTCAATATCATTTTTCTCAACTCAACAGCAGTAAACTCCATCATGCAAATACCACTCCCTATAAATGACGTACGATGTTTCAAAGTCTATTCCATAATTCTCGGTACAACAATATAATTTTCAATATGCTTCGGTGAATTCCCAATCACCTCATCTATCTTCAATGATTCTTCCAGCACATCTTCTCTGAATTTGCATTTCATGTAGTATGGATTAACAAGTTCCTCCTCATCTTCAGCATCAAGTTCATCCAATCTGGATATATATTTTAAAATCCTGTCCAGGTACTCTTTCAATTCTCTGCCCTCACTTTCGCTGAATTCCAATCTTGCAAGTGAAGATACATATTTTATATCATCCATAGAAACAGACATTGCAAAACCTCCTCAATTAATTATAGGTAAAACACTATAAAATTAAATGAGACAATCACAAAGGATTGCCCCCATTATATATTCAATAAACTTTCATGTACATAAAAAATATAGTCGCAAATGCTATTAATATACATGCTATAGGATATACTACATTTTTAAAGTTACCCCTTGACATAACCATATTTAAAGACCATATTATCATAGTTGCAGCTATGGACAGCTGAAGTGTATAATACCCATTAAAATACTTTATATAGACAAATTGATATGTAGTGAGAAGTGTCAATATCAATGCAATTGTAGTGAAAATAACTCCTATCCATCCTAACAAATTAAATGTATTCTTCATTTTTATCCTCCAACGATTAAACAAGTTAGATTAATTTTTCAAATTCAGTTTCGCTTATTATTGGAATATTCAATTTAACTGCCTTATCATACTTTGAGCCTGCTGATTCTCCTGCAAGAAGATAATCTGTCTTTCTGCTTACACTTTCCGATACTTTAGCTCCAAGTTCCTGTAATTTTTGTTTTATAGTTGTTCGCGTATAATTTTCAAGTGACCCTGTTACTACTACGGTTTTCCCACTGAATATACTTTCTTCAATTCTGGCTTCTTCAAAATATGGATTGACTCCCAGTTTTAATAATTCCTCTATACTCTTTATTATATTCTTCTGTTTGAAAAATTCCACTATAGTATTTGCAACTACATTTCCTATATCCTGAATACTTATGAGCTCTTCATAAGCAGCACTCATTAAACCGTGGAGACTTTTGAACGTATTTGCAAGATCCGAAGCAGTCTTCTTGCCTACATTGGGTATCCCAAGGGCATATATGAATGATGCCAGATCACAATTTTTGCTCTTTTCTATTGAATCTATAAGATTCTGTGATTTTTTCTCACCAAACTTATCCAGTTTCATCAATTCTTCTTTATTCAACCTGAACAGGTCCGGTATGGATTTTATGTTTAATTCCTCAAACAACTGAAAGGCTGTTTTTTCACTGAATCCTTCTATATCCATGGCTTCCCTGCCTCCAAAATGGACAATACTCTTTACAAGCTGTGGCTTGCATGAAAGTGTATTTTCACAAAAATAATGAACCCCCTCCTGGACAATCTCACTTTTACAATATGGGCAAACTTTTGGAGGCTGAATTTCCATAGTTTTCTCCGGATCATCCCCCGCAACACCCATAATTTCAGGTATTACATCATTGGATCTCCTTACAAATACCTTGCAGCCTATTTTAATCCCCTTCCGATTTATATCATCCATATTGTTCAAAGTGGCCCTTTTTATGGTAGCACCTGCAAGTTCCACAGGTTCAAGTATTGCCGTTGGAGTAACTCTGCCGCTTCGTCCTACATTCCACTCTACATCCAGAAGTGTTGTAGTTGCCTCCTCTGCTGCAAATTTATATGCTATGGACCATCTTGGAAATTTAATTGTATAACCAAGTACATCTCTTGTTCTAATGTCATCTACAACAATAACAACTCCATCTATATCATACTGAAGTGTATCTCTTATGCTCTCGATATACGAAATCTGTTCTTCTATTTCATCAACCGTACTGCATTCTTTTATGTACGGGTCCACCGGGAATCCCATCTTTTTTATAAAATCCATCATTTCAATGTAGTTTTCAAAAGCTTTTCCTTCATTATATCCTACATCATAGAAAAAAGCAGATAACTTTCTCCTTGATGTTTCCCTGACATTCAGATTTCTAAGAGCACCTGCAGCTCCATTTCTCAAATTTTTAAGAGGTACATCGGATTTACTGTTATATTCTTCAAAGGCCTTCTTGGTCATAATGGCTTCTCCATGGACTTCTATTAAATTTTCATTCTGTATCTTAAGGGGAACTGAGTTTATCGTCCTGACCTGTTCCGTCACATCTTCTCCAACTGTTCCAGTGCCTCTTGTAGCAGCCTTCACAAGTACTCCTTTTCCATCATAAGTACAGTTTATAGTTAATCCATCAAATTTCTTGGTCAAAATATATTTTAATTCTGGAAGCTTGTCATCATGTGTTGAATTATATTCATTTACAATCCTTGCATTTCTATTGTGCCATTCATGTATTCCCTCTATACTCTGAGATTTGTCCATGCTCCAGAGTTTGCTTTTATGTGTGTATTTCTGGAATTGGGAGAGTACCCTGTCACCTACTCTCTGAGTCGGTGAATGTGGAAATATTATACCCGTTTCCTTCTCCAGTGCTTCAAGTTCATCATATTTTTTGTCATATTGGCTGTCAGATACAGTTGGATTGTCAAGTACATAGTACTCATAAGAATATCTGTTTAATTCGTCTATCAGTTCACTTATTTTTCTGGATTTGTCATCGACCCCACTCACAAGTTACCACCCCATACTAATTATCATTTGACATCTATACAGCCTCAAGCTGCGCAATTCCATACATGAGATTCTTTATTCCCCTCTTGTCGAAAGCAATAGTTAATTTTATATCCTCACCGCTTTTGTTTACGCTCACTATAGTTCCTATTCCGAACTTATTGTGTCTTACTTTTATACCTGCTTTTATGTCTTCTGCCCTTAATCCATTAAATTTTTCTCTTTCAACTTTTGGAGGCCGTATTTTTTCACTATCTACTGATATTTCCGTAGAAATTTTGGATGCCCATTTATTTATATTGTTTGAAATAATTTTCTTGTTCAGCTTTTCCGGTGCAGCTTTAATATTATCATATTCCTTCAAGCTGCCGGATATTTCAGATATAAAATCGGATTCACTATAACATGCCATTCTTCCAAACACTCTTCTGCTCTGGGATGAAGTCATGTACAGCTTTTCCTTGGCTCTTGTTATTCCAACATAGCACAGTCTTCTTGATTCTTCCATTTCACCAGGATTATCAATGGACTGGTTCCCGGGAAATATTCCATTTTCCATACCTACCATAAACACTACTGGAAATTCAAGCCCCTTTGCACTGTGAACTGTCATTATAACAACAGTATCTGAATTCTCATCAAAATTGTCTACATCAGATACAAGGGTTACTTTTTCCAAAAATGCAGACAGGGATTTATCCTCTGACGAAGTTTCAAATTCTACGGCAGCAGATACAAGCTCCTTCAAGTTCTCCAGCCTGCTTATTGAATCAGGGTCCTTTGAAACCTTGAGTTTATCCAGATATCCAGTAGTTTCAAGTATTTCCCTCAACAAACTGGAAACCGATATTCTATCTCTGCTCTTTATAAAACTATTTATAAGGCTTACAAATTTTTTTATGGAGGAAATGCTTCTTTTGGGCAAGTTTATGACTTCTTCCACATCAAGAAGCACACTGTACATGCATTCGTCCATTGAAGATGCAAATTCCTGTATTTTGTCCACAGTTGTATTTCCTATATTCCTCTTGGGTTCATTTATTATTCTCCTCAGGCTTATATCATCAAGCGGATTGTTTATGAATTTCAAATAGGACATTATGTCCTTTATTTCCTTTCTATCATAAAATTTCAGGCCCCCGATTATTCTATAAGGTATGTTGTTTCTCATAAATATATCTTCAAATATCCTGGATTGGGCATTCGTCCTGTACAGCACTGCAAAATCCCTGTACTTTCTATTTTCCTCTCTGCACAATTTTTTTATCTGACTGGCTACATAATCTGCCTCATTAATGTCGGAATATGCTCTATACAACTTTATCTTGTCACCATTGTCGTTGCTGGTTCTAAGTATCTTCTTCTTTCTCTCACAGTTATTTTTTATAACATCATTGGCAGCCTTCAGTATGTTTCCCTTGGAACGGTAATTTTGCTCAAGCTTTATGACTTTCGCATCAGGATAATCTTTTTCAAAGTCAAGTATATTCTTTATATCTGCTCCTCTCCACTCATAAATGCACTGGTCGTCATCACCGACTACACATATGTTTTTATGCAGACTTACAAGAAGTTTTACAAACTCATATTGTGATCTGTTTGTATCCTGATATTCATCTACCATTATATATTTGAATTTTCTCTGGTAGAATTCAAGCACATCTCTATGCTCCCTGAAAAGTTCAACAGTTTTGTATATCAGATCATCAAAATCAAGCGCATTGTTGTTTTTCAATCTTTTCTGATAGAGAATATATGCATCTGCAACCTTGTTCAATCTGAAGTTGTTCTCATTTTGTTTCTTATATTTGACGGGAGATATGAGATTATCCTTCTGTTCGCTTATTTTGTTTATTATTTCTCTGGCTGTTATCTGTTTTTCATCTACATTCAGTTCTTCCATACACTGTTTTATAAGTACTTTTTGATCATAGCTGTCATATATGGCAAAGTTTTTATTATAACCCAGCTTATCTATTTCCCTTCTGAGTATCCTTACACAGCTTGAATGAAAAGTCGATATCCACATATTGTCTACTTCATCTCCAACAAGTTGTCTTACCCTTTCCTTCATTTCACTTGAAGCTTTATTTGTAAAAGTTATTGCCAATATCTTGGAAGGATATATGTCCAGATCCTTAATCATGTGTGCTATTCTATAAGTAAGTACCCTTGTCTTTCCTGATCCTGCTCCTGCCAGTATGAGAAGCGGTCCGTCTATTGTATTTACTGCATCATACTGTTCTTTATTTAAAAGGTTTTTTAAATCCATTGAATCCTCTCCCTGGTTTTTTGTCCTGTTGATGATTATTTAAGTAACAACTCTTTATCTTTTATATTATATCATCTTACTTAAAAATTTAATCATATAAAAATAAAAAATGTGCTGAACCGGCACATTTCCTATATATCTATTTATCTTTTAATCTATCCAAAACTATTTTATATCCGTCACTTCCATAGTTCAAACATCTGTTCACCCTGCTTATCGTAGCAGTACTTGCACCCGTTTCTGACGCTATATCCAAATATGTTTTCTTGTTTTTCAGCATCTTTGCCACCTGTAGTCGCTGTTCCAAGGATTTTATTTCATTTATGGTACATATGTCATCAAAAAATCTATAGCATTCTTCCCTGGTTTCAAGACAAAGTACAGCTTCACACAGATAATCCATTTCATCACTTTTCAATTTGGATTTGTACTCTTCCATAGTCTCAACCCCTTAAATTCTTTTAAGTTGTACTATTTTAATTTTATCACGTATTAAAGCATTAATCTATAGCATAAATGTAATTTAATCCTGCAGACAATTATCTACAAAGTAAAAAACAGCCCATTGGGGCATAGGCTGTTTGCTCATAAATAAAAAGGGGGCTATTTATTCCTTTTATTTACCTTTGCACCATTATTATAGTAAAACGATTCAAAAATATCAAGTTATTTCTAAAGAACATTTGTAAATTTTATATTAATATGCCCGTAATCAATTCATATTTAAACTATTTTTAATGCTTTCTAACTCAAATTCAAATAATTCTCTATAGCTCCCTTCTTTTAAATTGTCATCCAATTGCAGCGGTCCAAATTTTATTCTTTTCAAATATACTACATTCTTCTCCAATGATTCAAACATCCTCTTTACCTGATGAAATTTTCCTTCCTGTACAGTTACATTTGCCATGGATCCATCCTTATCCGCCTTTATAATTTCCAGTTTGGCCGGCATGCACTTATATCCGTCATCAAGAACTATACCTTTTTCAAACTCTTCAATATCACTGTCAGTCAAAATTTTATCTATTTCAGCATAATACACCTTGTCAATATGCCATTTGGGAGATATCATCCTATGATTTATTTCGCCATCATCAGTTATAAGAAGAAGTCCAACTGTATCCTTATCAAGTCTTCCCACGGGGAATGGATCAAAAGCCCTGTGTTCAGCTTCTAAAAGATCTATGACAGTTTCATCATAATTATCATAAGTCGCCGATACTACTCCATCAGGTTTATTCATCATAATATAGACATGCTTCTTATAATCAACAATTCTGTCATCAATCTCTATTTTATTATTATCCGTATCAACTTTGATGGAACTATCACGTACAGAAACACCGTCTATTTTTATATGTCCCTCCTTTACCAGTGCTTTAACTTGTTTTCTAGTCCCATATCCCAAATTTGATAAAATCTTATCCAGTCTCTCCATGTACAACCTCCATTAAATATATTAGTATACAAAATAAAACAGTCCATCAGACTGTTTTATTATTATTATAATATCCTATAACCTTTTGAACATAATCTCTAGTTTCATAGGGCAGCTTTGAAATGCCTGATATGTTGTCTACTCCCCTGGACTCCAATGTACCAGAGCCTGCATTGTAGGCAGCCAATGCCATTTCTTTAGAATTCCCATACATATTCAGCAGCTCTTTCAAATATTTTGTGCCTCCATCTACATTCTGCTCTGCATTATATGCATTATCCACTCCAAGCTCTCTTGCAGTTCCAGGCATGAGCTGCATAAGTCCCATTGCACCTGCAGAGGACTGGGCATTGGTGTTGAAGTCTGATTCCTGCTTGATAACCGCCATTATAAGATTTTTATCCACTCCATACTTTCTGGATGCCTTTTCCACTGCTTCATCTATGCTCATATTGCCACTGCTTATATCGTTTTTTACTGATGCATAAACGTTGTTCAGTCTTTGTCCGCCGCCATATCCAAGCTTGCTCAAGTCTTCCTCTCCCAGATTGAACTTGGATAAATCTATATTGCCATCACTATCGCTTATAGCTTTAGTCAGACTTTCCATAATCAAATTGAAAGAGTCAGAGTCTCCAAATGCCGTCTTTAAAATCTGAGACATCATCTGAAATTCCAGCAATTTTTGGGCATTATCAACATTTTTATCTGATACACCATCTACGTTCATTTCTTCACCCGCCTAAATCATATGTTAATTTAAAGATACTTTTATGATAACCTATGTTGCCTTAAATGTAAATATATCATAATCTTCATAGACATCCCCGCTGTATTGATCCTTGCACAGTACCATAACCTTATATTCATCCCTGTCAAATGGTATAAAAGTATAACTGCTTTTTCTGCTGTAGCTCTGAACTAGAATCCAGTTCCCCTTTTCCATTATATAAAATTCATAAACTACATTTTTTCCTCCAGAACTATGTGCATAAAATGTAACGGGCTCATTTATCAAAAACTTATTTTTTTCACAGACAAGCTTTGTATCCGTAACAGGAATCGTGTCTCTTATCCCAATATTCAACCGCTTCCTGCAGTCAAACTCAACATCACTTTTAATATTCTTTGCAAATACTTCCAGAGCATACCTTCCGCTGCATTTTGGTACAAATTTATATTCCTTTTCCTCTATAAAATCTGTTTCCTCAACAGCATGTCCATTTATGCTCATTACATACTTGACCAGTACATTTTTAGTATCCTGCACTATTATACATATTGATACTTCATCGCCAACCATATAATATTCTCTAATGGGGTATATTATATAGTCAATATTTGCAGGTATGCAGTTGAATACATTTATGGTTTTAATCATATGGCAGTCATAATCCCTTTCTGAATAATTATCCTTTACAAATGCCTCCAGCTCATATTCTCCTTTTTCCTTTGGCACAAATTCCAGCCAATTGCTTACTCCATAATCTATATTTTCTATATTCTCCCCATCTTTTCTTATTGAAAAAGCATATTTCAAATCCGTTCCGCCTGAAGCCGAAACAACTGCCCTTACAATCTCACCTTTTAATATCCTGTCATTTCTGTTCAATGTAACATCCTGTATATTGACAGGTTCGCTGCTCTTTTCATCTATGGTAAAATTCATATATTCGCAGGCTTCATATTCTTTTTCACAGGATATGTCCTTCACAAACAGCATTATCCTGTATTCACCTGCTGACTTGCTGTTCCACAAATAACTTGATGACCTTATATATCCGGAATCATGTCTTTCATTTCCCTCGATAACATATCTGTAAACAAGTTCCTTTCCACCTGTAACCTTGGCAATTATATTGATATCCGTATCTGTAAGCTGGGGTGAATTCAAATCTGTCATGAAATTCTTTATGATTATTTCCCTGTATTTTTTTACACTAAAATTAAGAATTGCCCTATCGTCAAAATTATTTGTGGAATACATATCCTTCGCAAGACATAAGAGTTTGTATGAGCCCTCTTTTTCTTCTACATAGCTGACTATCCTTCTTGTGGAATAATTCTGGATACACTCTGATTTTCCATTGGAATCTATTTTAAAAAACTTATAAAGTATTGTCCTATTCTCTTCACGTTTTGATACAACCTGAAAACTTATCTCCGATCCTGAAATCAATTCACTGTCCAAGCATTTAAAGTCCAATATTTCAACTTTTTTTACAGGGTCTACACAAAAATCTATTTTTTTAAAATCATCAAAATCACTTTCAGAATCAATATCCTTGCATTCTACCAGTATTTCACCATTACTTTCACACTTTACTGTATATGTAAGTGTATTTTCCGTCGAGTAATCTTTTACAAGTCTCCACTGATTTTGAACTTTTACCCAATATCTGAACATAAGGGGACATTTATTTGTATCTACAACTATTTTTAACTTGTCTCCAAGCGTAAATCTATCTTTATTTAGAATAATATCATTTATGAATTTCTCCTGTACATCACCTATTATGTAATTCATTCTGGATATATAATCAAAACTTTTCTTACCACCCTCCCTTTTAGCCTGTACCATAACTATATATTTGCCATCTTTTCTGGGAGTCCACTTCACATTTCTATCATAAGTAAAATCCTTGAGAACACTCCACGTTCCATTATATCCTATTATATACTTGTATAATAATTTATCATCAAACTGATTTTCTATATTTATAATAACCGGAGATCTTTCCACTTCGGGACTCTCAACATCACAACTTATCGCCAATTCATTCACATATATCACCCCCAAATAAATCTACAAATATGCCGTACTTTAAATTATACTATAATTCCATATTATGTCATAGGTTTTTTTTCATACTTATGAGCCTTTCAAGCGATTTTTCCAACCTTTTATCATCTTCCAACGTTCTTTTTTTGGGATTGGGAGTTTTTCCACCTCTACGCCTTACTTTTGAAGATATATGCCTTTCAAATAATAGTTTATCTATATTTTTATCATCATATATATATCCCCTGGGACTTACAGCATAGGCCTTCTTCCCTAATGCCATGGCCGCAACTCCATAATCCTGGCTTACTACTATATCATGAGCACCAACTTCACCGATAAGTACCATATCAACACTTTGAAACCCGCTGTCTACATATTTTATTGTACTGTAATTACTGCCCAGAACATGATTCATATCGCAGTACATCGTGACAGCTATACCATTATCAGATGCCACCTCTTCTATTATATGCTTTGCCGGACATGCATCTGCATCCACCAGTATTTTCATAATTTGTATCACATCCAGACACTAAAATTTTTTATTGTGGTTTTTCAACCTCTCTTTATTGTGTTTCACAAAATTGATTTTAAGCAGTACGGTAATACCTGAAAGTGCTGCACCGCACAGAACTGCTATAACAATTATTTTAATTATCCCCAAAGTATTGACATCCGAAGTGTTAAAGTAATTTATAATGAAAAACAAGATAGAATATATTATCAAAAGTTTAATAAATGTTCTTTTCATAAGATTCACCTTTCTCAAATTGAATAATCCCACTTCATTACAAAATATACGATGAAGTGGGCAACTAAATATCTATTTAAGTCTTTCCTCCAGCTCTGCCTTTCTATCCTCATATCCCGGTTTACCAAGAAGAGCAAACATATTCTTTTTGTAGGCTTCGACTCCAGGCTGATCAAATGGATTGATACCAGTCAAATATCCACTTATTGCACAGGATTTTTCAAAGAAATAAACCAGATATCCAAAATAATATGCTGTCAGCTCGGGTACGTTCAAAACTACAGCAGGAACATTTCCATCATTATGCGCAAGTACCGTACCTCTGAGTGCCTGATTATTCACAAAATCCATTGATTTTTCTGCAAGGAAGTTAAGTCCGTCAAGATTTTCACTGTCTTTCTTTATAAATACATCCTTTCGTGGGCTCTCCACATTTATAAAAGTTTCAAACAAAATTCTCAATCCCTGCTGAATATATTGTCCCATGGAATGAAGATCTGTAGAAAAATCACCTGCTGCTGGAAACAATCCTTTATTATCCTTTCCTTCGCTTTCACCATACAGCTGCTTCCACCATTCTCCAAAATAATGAAGACAAGGTTCAAAGTTAACCATCATTTCAATGGTCTTCCCTTTCCTAAAGAGTGCATTTCTAGCCGCTGCATATCTATATGCATCATTTTTGTCCAGATCATCCATATCATATTTTTCTCTTGCGTCAGCAGCTCCCCTTATCATTTCATCTATATCAATTCCTGCAGCAGCTATAGGTAAAAGTCCAACAGGAGTCAAAACAGAATACCTTCCCCCTACATCATCCGGAATTACAAAAGTTTCATAGCCCTCTGCATCAGCCAATGACTTCAATGCCCCTTTGTTTTTGTCGGTAGTTGCATAAATCCTCTTTTTGGCATCTTCCCTGCCGTATTTCTTTTCAAGAAGCTCTTTGAAAATTCTGAAGGCAATAGCAGGTTCTGTAGTAGTTCCGGATTTTGAAATTACATTTATGGATACATCCTTTCCCTCTACAGCCTCCAGTAAATCGGACATATATGTAGAACTTATATTGTTTCCTGCAAAAAATACAGCTGGACTTTTTCTTATATCTTTTGAAATGCTGTTGTAGAATGTATGGGTCAGCATTTCTATAGCTGCCCTTGATCCAAGATATGATCCACCAATCCCTATTACTATAAGTACATCGGAATCAGATCTTATCTTTTCCGCCGCCTTCTTTATCCTGTCAAATTCTTCTCTATCGTAATTTACGGGCAGATCAATCCATCCAAGGAAATCACTTCCTGAACCATTTTTTTCCTTCAGCATTTTATGTGCCGCTGAAACAAAAGGCCTTAATTTTTCGATTTCACTTTTCCCCAAATAAGGTTCTGCCTTGCTTAAATCCAAAGTTATACCCTTTTTCACCATAACTTTTACCTCCAAATTTATATATATTAACCCCTAATTGAAATTTTAGACTATTTAATTGTATAAATCAACTAGTTTGTTTTACAATTATTTGAAGTTGATATCCAGCAGATATAGTGTTATAATTATTATACTACGTAATGCGTACTATATTTTAACTGAGAAAGAAGTAACTGTCATGGGGAAAAAATCAAGACCATTAACTGAGTCTACTTTTTATGTTATGATTGCATTTTTGTATGAAAATCATGGTTATGGCATAAAAAAATTTTTAGAGGAAAAAACCCACGGTGAAATAAACCTAGGGCCAGGAACTTTATATGGAATTATAAATTCTCTAGATAAAAATGGGTATATAACTTCTACTGCTGATACTAGATATGTGAAGAGGAATTGCTATGTGCTTTCAGAGAAGGGTAAAAATATTCTTACAAGCGAATTTATCCGTATAAAAATGTTATATGATTTCGGTAAAAAATATATAAATTAGGAGGATAATACTATTATGATTAAAAAGTTAAAGTTTTTTTTAGATCCATTTGAAAGTCATGAAAAGTGGCTAAATAATATGTCTAAAAAAGGATTGAAGCTTGAAAGGATTTCTCAAACAGGTTTTACTTATTATTTTAGCAAAACAGAAAAGAACAAATATATTTATTCTGTAGAATTTATTGCTAATAGAGACATTAACTATATACAAAATTATAGAAATACTCTGGCTGAGTTTGGTATTAAATCCTATATCAAAGATTTTAACTTACTACAATTTTCAATATTACGTTTAAAGTTAAGAATTAAATTCCACGGTAATAAATCACCTTTAGTAACTTCAAATGATATAAATAAAGAAATTTTAATATTACAAAAAGAAAAAGATTCTTATAATGAATTGTCAATTAATGCTTATACTGATGAAAAAGATTTAAAAAAGTATTACGGAAATATAAGCAGGCTTTTTATGTACTTACTATTAATTCCCGTAATATTCTTATGCTTAATCATAAAAAATACATTTGTTGATAATAATTATTCCCTATATTGGTTAAGAATTTTTATATCAGTTTTACTTTCTATTTTTAGCGGATTTTATATATATAAGGCATCATATTATAAGTATAAATCCAGTGATATTACATCCCAGCAACAAGATAATATGCACAAAAATAATTAAAATTTTTTAATTATTCTATTGATTCTGCCACTTTTATTAATTCATTTAAATCTATATCTGATGCTACATTATAATATATCCCATCTCTCCAAAACATAATTTGCTTATAATTGTCACCTTTTTCATCACCATAAATCCATGCGTCGATATCATTGATAGATATTTTCTTAGAATTAGCCAATAACTCCGCCGGTTTTCCTGTATCCTTGGCTTCTTGTATTCTTATATATTTATTATCATCTCCTTTATATGTCGTTACGGTTAAATCAAATGAACCTAAACTACTACTTTGTCTTTGTCCCTCTACATGTATTTGTTTCATATTTGCATGTTTATATTTAGGCTCCTTAAATTTAACCTTTATGTTTTTATTAACTTCATCTTTAGTTTTAAAATCTGTTACTCGGCTGTTAAAATTTTTTGATGACATAGCTTTATTTGGGATAGTTGAATTCCTTATAATATTAAATGCAAATACAGATGTTCCTATTAAAGTAACGAATATTAATGTGACTGCAATAATTATTTTTTTGTGTTTTAATCTATTCATAAAATTTCACTCCTAACCTATTTAATGGGTTATATATCTTATTATATAATAATTTTCTATTTTTCTCCTACATTTCAATGCCTTTTAATTTTATCTAGTCCTTTTTGTCTTCATCATATCTTCATATGCTGTTTATATACTTAATTCATTCTATATAATAGCTAGGCAAGTTATATAAAAAGGGGTGTAAAACAATATGGAATTTAGTAAAATCTGTTTGCCAATAGCCGAGGAACTTGACAAAGTAAAAATCGAATTAAAAACTATTACTAATAATATAGGCGATAATTCAACGAGAGACATCTTTAAATATTTTTTCTCAAGTACGGGAAAATACCTGCGCCCAATATTAACCTTGCTGTCATCAAGGGCTGTAAACAACCACGTGCTGGAAAGTGTAGAACAAAAATTAATACACCTGTGTGTTGGTATTGAACTTATCCACAGTGCAAGCCTAATACATGACGATATAATCGATGGGGATTCAACAAGACGTAATCATGAAACACTGAATAGAGTTTATGGAGATAAAATAGCCTTATTGACTGGTGATGCATTATATTCCAGAGCTTTTCTTATATTTTCAGACAAACTTCCCAAAGGTTTTTCCGAAACCATGGGAATAGTTACAGAAGTCATGTCAGCATCTGAGATACTAAATGCAAGCATTTCAAATATAAATCGTGAAACATATCTAAAAATAGTTGAAGAAAAAACAGCATTTTTTATGGGAGTATGCTGTGGCCTTGGGGCTGCTTTATCTGGTGCAGATGAAAAAGAGTTCAATATGCTGTTAAATTATGGTCATAATTTAGGTGTTACATATCAAATATTGGATGACTATATTGATAAAGATCCAGTAGCCATAAAAAATATAGATATAACGGAAGCTTTCAAATTTGCATCCAATGCTAAAGATTCCATTAAAAACCTTAAGGATTCTAATTATGTTGAAAGCCTGACTAACTTGGTGGATTATGTACTGGACTTATATAAACCAACTATAGAAATTAAAAATAAATTGGAGATTAGAGTAGGATAAAACAAACTATCATTTATTATTGGAGGGGTATAAAACATGAAAAGTAAACTAATTAAAAATTCGATCATGGCGTTATTTTTTACACTTATATTATCCGCAGCTGTACTGGCTGATGGCAGTGGAACCAAAATTGAAAAAAACGTAGACGGAATAAAAATTGACTTGATATCAAGTGGTGATACAGTGAACGTCGGCAACAACACATTGACAATCAAACTCTACGATAAAAAAGGACAGCCATTGGAAAATGCAAATGTTAAAGTAACTGCTGACATGCCAAAAGACAATATGGATAATATGAATATGGATGATTCTGAACCCGAGACTGTTGACTTTAAGGAAGGACATGAAAAAGGGGAGTATACAGGGGCTCTAAATTTTTCAGATAAGGGTGATTGGACAATTAAAACAAATTTTACAGCAGAAGGCCAGGAAAAAATGGCTGACTTTGACATAAAAGTAGTTAGCTCCGGACCTAATTGGTTTGTCATAGGCGGGTTTTTAGGAGCAGTTGTCTTAATTATTATTATTGCTGGAATATTAAAAAACAAGAAAAAAGCTTCAGCAGCATAGAAAGTGAGGAAATAATTCTTATGATGGAAAATAAAAAATGTGAAGATGAAAAAAATTTCAATTCTTCATATAATACAAATAATGCAAATTTACTTAAAAACAAGACATTTAAAGAATTTATAAAAAGTAAATGGTACCCTGGTATATTCCAGTGGCCGATTTTAATAGTTTTTTCCTTTATTGTCTATGAATTACTAGTTGGACCTTCTATTGCCCACGATAACTTTGGTACAGCTGGGACATGGGTATTATGGTGGCCTATACTACCAATTATGCTATTTCTTCTTGGTAGATTCTGGTGTGCCATATGTCCTTTTGGTCTTGTTAATGATATTATTCAAAAGTTTGTTGGCAACAATCGACCAGTTCCTAAATTTTTAAGAAAATATGGAATATGGATTATAGATGCAATGTTTATAATGATAACCTGGAGCGATCATGTGTGGGGTGTTGTTGAATCACCACGTGGTTCAGGAGTTGTACTACTGCTTATTACTATTGGAGTCATTTTCTCGGGGGCATTCTTTGAACGCAGAACCTGGTGCAGATATTTATGTTTTCTTGGAGGTGTATCCAGCAATTATACAAGGGTTGGCATGATGGAATTAAGAGCAACTCCAGAAAAATGTGCCAAATGTAAAGTACTTGCCTGTTATAAGGGTGGTGAAAAGGCTGCAGGATGTCCAATGTTTGAATTTCCAAGAGTCATGGAAACCAATGCAGAATGTAATTTTTGTGGTAACTGTGTAAAAAATTGTCCCAATGATTCTATTAGAGTATATCCACGTATACCTACCAAGGAATTATGGTTTATTCGCAAGCCAAAACTTCCAGAAGCATTTCTAGCCGTTGTAATTATGGGTATTGTATTTGTCCAGAATATTACTATGCTGGCTATATGGAAAGATATCCTAAATCAGCTTGAAAATGTGCTTGGTACTACAAGTTATTACATAACCTTCACTGTAACTTTTATTATTGCTATGCTGATTCCTATTGTTTTATTATCTATAACAGGATTAATTGCGAAGAAATTTAATGGAGATTCAGTCAAACAAAACTTTACTAGATTCGGATACGCCATTATACCTTTGGATTTATCCGGACATATAGCTCATAACTTATTTCATTTGCTTGCAGAGGGTAAATCCGTAATTTTCACCTTCATGGAACTCTTTGGTGTAGAAATGCATGGATCAACTTCTATCTTAAACAATGAAACCATACAGGCACTCCAGTTTATATTAATAGGTTTGGGAGCTTTAGGGTCAATATACACCATCTACAAAATTTCAAAGCATACTTATAAGAATAGAAATGTTTTAAAAACTTCAATTGTTTATACAATCTTAATAGTATTCCTGGCAGTTGTAAATATTATATTATTTGCTCTTCCAATGGCAATGCGTATGTAACTTGAAATTTCAAGACCATATTTCACATAAACAATGAATATGGTCTTTATTTAAATGTAAAAGAGAGGTATGATATGAAAATTGAATCATCCAATGTAGAAAATATTTTTACATCTATTGCTGAAAAGTATGATATTTTAAATACAGTGCTGACTCTTAATATTGATAGTATTTGGAGAAAAAAAGCCATTGATATTTCAAATATAGAGAACAATAGCAAAGTTTTAGATTTATGTTGTGGTACCGGTAAAATGGTATACTATGAATGCAAAAAAGTTGGTAAGGATGCTGAAGTTATAGGCCTGGATTTTAATGAAGCCATGCTTGACACTGGCTATAAACATCTTAATAAAAGTATCAATGATTATAAATATAAATTGATTAAAGGTGATGTACAGGCACTTCCTTTTAGTGACCACAGCTTTGACTGTGTAACTATTGCTTTTGGATTAAGAAATATTGTAAATAAAACAAAGGCATTATCTGAAATCTACAGAGTTTTAAAACCAGGTGGAAAAGCAGTATGCCTTGAACTGTCAACTCCTCAACTACCTATATTCAAGCAGATATATGGATTGTATTTCAACAATATTCTTCCTGTTATTGGATACCTTGGAACTGGCAGTAAAAACGCTTATTCTTATCTCCGGGACTCCGTAAATAACTTTATGACAAAGCCTGAACTCAGGTATATGTTTAAAGCCACAGGCTTTTATGATGCTAACTACAAATCTTTGTCCGCAGGAATAGCATCTATACACTACGGTACAAAGCCTATGATTAAAAAATCAAATAATATAACTATAACCTAGCTCCAAAAAGAATTTAAAATTGCAACTGCCAATCCTGTACTTACAGCTATATGATATTTCAGCCCAATTTTTGCTATGGTCCCCATCGTCCTGTTTTTTGTGCATATATTTTTACTATAGGATAAAAAATCATAAATTGATTTGTATGGAAATAATAAAGTAACTGGTATCAATACAATAAGGGGATAAATATGCATTATAACTAATATATAAGTCAATATAATCAAGGAAATTACACTTATCATCCAAAGTTTTTCTGCATTTTCAATTCCAATAATTATAGGTAATGTCTTTCTTCCAACTTTTTCATCCTCTGTTAAATCACTTAAATTGTTGGACAGTAATATAGTACCAATAAACAAGGCAGTAGGAACTGCTACCAGCACTGTGTTTAGAGTGACTACATTTGACTGAATATAAATAACCGTTGTAGTTATACCGATTCCCATGGTTATTCCTGATACAATCTCACCCATAGGTGTATACGAAATTGGTAAAGGTCCGGAAGCATACAAAACTGAAATGGCACCTCCGACAACAGCAACCAACAAAATATAATAACTTGTTTGAACTGCTATAAAAATACCAATTGCTAGAGCTATAAGCTCATACACAGCTACAATAAAAAGTACCTGACGACTGGTCATCTCTCCGCTTATCAAGACTTTTTCACTGGCATTTTTCCCGTTATCTGCTCCTCGCTTAAAATCAAAATAATCGTTGATCATATTAGTGGAACTTTGGATTAGTATAATTGCAAATATTAATAAAACAAAATATAGTACATTAAATTTTTTAAAAGCATACAATGAATATATTGAACCTAAAATCACAGGAACTGTACCTGCAATAAGAGTTTTTACATCCATAAGTTTTATAACTGATTTGATACTCATATCTTATTTCTCCCCTCCATAACATTATTACAGAGACCAGCAGACAAAATAGCCTGCTGGTCTCTTTGCAGTACTCTTAAATTAATCCATGCTATCCTAATCTGAACTGTATGCCAAATCCTCCTCTTGGATAAGTCCAGTCAATATTGCCATGCCTGCATCCAATACGACATGCACCACATTCAAGACATCCTTCATAACTAACTGTCAAACGTCCATCTTTCCATTCATATACATGGGCAGGACAGACAAAAGTGCAAATCCTTTCACTACAATTCAGGCATACTTTAGAATCTTTAATAGCCAGATGTGAAATCGTGTCAACATTATAGCTATTTAAAAACAACTTGTCATCAATACTTACCTTATCTTCTTCCATTATTTCATAGCCCTCCATATCTTTAATCCGTCTCTTGCCAAACCTAATATCGATCTGCCTGAAGTCATGTACTTAATAGCCAGCTTCTGCTTTTTTGATTTAGGCATACCGTCAACTGTGAACATCTCACTCATAGCTTTATTGACTGCTGGTATATAATGATTAAAAAATTGTGGATTGTTTTCCATTGTTGTAGAAGCATTTCTATATTTCTTTAAATCCTTTATTATATAACTATTTTTTACACGGTCTTGATAGTATGAAAGTGTTTGCTCATCAAATTTTCCCAGTTCCCTGGCACGTATTATAGCTTCGGCGGCAAGACGCCCCGATGTCATTCCAAGATTTGAACCCTCACGATGAATACCATTTACAAATTGGGCAGCATCTCCCACTACTATAATGCCGTCGCCAACAAGCTTAGGTATGCTGTTATATCCACCCTCCGGAATTAAATGGGCATAATATTCACAGGACTCTCCATCTTCAATTAAAGGCCTGATAATTGGATGATGCTTTATATATTCCAATAATTCATAGGGATTCACGTTTTTATTGCACATCTGTGAAAGCAAAGCTCCACAGCCAATAGATATATGTTCTTTATTTGTATAAATAAATGCGGTACCTACCATTCCCAGTGTCCCGTCTCCAAACATTTCTATAGTTGCCCCCATACCTTTATCAAGATTGAAACGTTCTTCAATTTTTTCTGAAGGCATCTTTAATTCTTCCATGACAGCAAGAGCTACCTGATCTCTATTCCATTCATTGTGAAATCCAAGATTTTTAGCCAGGAGTGAATTTACTCCATCAGCAAGAACCACTACTTTAGCATAAATTTCACCTTCAGGCCTATCTGTCCTTACACCAACAACCTTATTATTTTCTACTATACATTCTTTTACCACAGTTTCATTAATGATCAGTGCTCCAGCTTCCTCACACTTTTTAGCAAACCAATGATCAAACTTTCCTCTGAATACTGTAAAATTATTATACGGGATTTTTCCCCATTCCATACCCCTATATCCAGTTTTAACTACAGAGTTTTTTCCCAAGATCCAGAAATTCTGCTCAATAATAGGGCGTTCCAGTGGAGCATCTTTCCAAAAATCTGGTATAATTTCCTCCATCATTTGACGATATAATACTCCACCCATAACATTTTTTGATCCAGGATGTTTCCCTTTTTCAACAACAATGACATTAAGGCCTTCTTTTGCCATTACATATGCCGATGCAAGGCCTGCAACACCTGCACCAACAACAACAGCATCAAATTTTTCAGTCAATTTTGCCTGCCCCCTTTATTCTGTTATGCAAACTATTGGCATTTATCTCATAACTATCTGATAGGACTTGTTTAAAACTTTCAATCATTTTAGGCAGCACTTCAAATAAATCTCCAGCTATACTGTATGTGGCAAGTTTCATCATCGGGCATTCTTTATCTGTATTAACTGCGACTATAGTTTCAGCTCCCTGCATTCCAATAACATGTTGAACAGCTCCAGAAATTCCTATTGCAAAATATAATTTTGGTGATACAGTCTGGCCCGTTTGTCCAACTTGATGCCTGTAATCTATCAAACCCTTATCCACAGCGCCACGACTTCCCGCCACAACTCCTCCAAGTACTCTTGCTAACTTTTCCAAAAGCATAAAACCTTCTTCATTCTGTACCCCACGTCCTCCGCAGACTATAATTTTCGCATCTTCAAGCCTCACATCTTCCGACTTTTGCCTGACTATTTCCAGCACCTTGGTTCGCAGAGAACTTTCGTCAATAGTAAATTTTTCTCTTATTATAAAACCCCTTCTATCCAATTTGGGTTCAGGCATTTTCATAACCCTCGGCCGAACTGTGGCCATTTGAGGCCTGCGATCCTTGCATACTATGGTGGCCATAATATTCCCACCAAAAGCAGGTCTGCTGGCAAGCAATATTCCTTTTTCCAAATCAATATCAAGCTTGGTACAGTCGGCTGTAAGCCCCGTTTTCATGGAAGTGGCAACTGCACCAGCCAAATCTCGTCCTGTTGTGGTAGCACCTATAAGCAATATTTCCGGTTTATACTTATCTATCAGGTAACAAAAGGCTTTACTATAGGTCTCCGCCCTGTAGAAGTGAAACACCGGATTGTCTACTAGATACACTTTATCAGCACCATATTCAAAAAGTACAGAAACTAAATTCTCTACTTTATCTCCAAATAGAACAGCAGATACTATTACATTTAATTTTGAAGCAAGTTTCTTTGACTCCCCTATCAGTTCCAGGGTGACAGAAGCAAGTTCTCCTTCCAATTGCTCTGCAAAAACCCATATGCCTTCAGTATTGTCACATGACTTGATGGGAGATTTTAAAGAAGATCTCTCTTGCAGCACTATCTTATTATTTTTTTTATTATCAGGATTGTTTAAAGCTGACACCGGGCATATGGAAATGCATTTTCCACAATCGATACATTTTTCAGCATTGACTGTTAGTTTATCTTCGCCATTCATTTCTAAAGCTCCAACAGGACAATTGGAAATACATGACTGGCAGCCTATGCAGGAATCTCCAACTATGATTGGCATTTAATTATTCCTCCTTTTAATTTATCTACAAGTATTTTTACAACTTCATCAGTACTGCCATGGAGCAATTCTCCACCAGATCTCTGGGCCGGTGGGAAAATACGTCTAACTGATGTTGGAGACCCCTTTAATCCCAATTGGTTTAAATCAGCATTAAAATCATTGATTCCCCAAATTTTTGCTCTGTAGCGTGCTGCCCTAATCATATTTGGCAGTGGAGAAAAACTTAGCTCATTGATACTTTTTTCTACTGTAATAAGACAGGGAAGCTTTGACTGCACAACTTCATATCCACTGTCAATTTTTCTGTGTACTGTAACAGTACTCTCCTTCAGATCTAAACTTTGTATCTTCTCAACATAAGTCAGCTGAGTTATACCAAGCCTGGAAGCAATGCCAGGCCCAACCTGGGCCGTATCTCCATCTATAGCCTGCTTGCCGCAAAATATTATATTTATATTTTCATTTTCCATTATTTTTTTTATACCCATTGCAAGTATATAACTCGTTGCCAATGTATCCGAACCGGCAAAGGCACGATCTGAAAGCAGATATCCTTCGTCTGCACCCATTTCAATGGATTTTTTAATCACCTCTTGTGCTTGAGGCGGTCCCATTGAGATTACAGAAATCCTGCCGCCAAATTTCCGCTTGATTCTAACAGCTTCTTCAAGTGCGTGAGCATCATATGGATTAAAAATCGTAGGTGCACTCGATCTGTCCAGAGTATTAGTCTTTGGGTCCATTTTAATTTCTGTAGTATCTGGTACTTGTTTTACACAAACTAAAGTATGCAAATTGCCGTCAACTCCTTATTGCTAATTTTAAATTTTATTATATAGATTGGCTATGAAGAAGATATGAAGTGCTTATAAAGATTTACTTATTGCTGCATTTTAAAATAAAATATAAAATAGTATATATTAGATTCATTTAGGAAAGGAAGTATTTATCGGTGAATAAGGAGCAAATCACATGTATACAAAATGTCCGTATAATCTTTGAATTTTTTCAATCCTGCCCAAAAGTCTCCAAACTGGAGGACACGGAAACAGCTGCTGAATCATTGAAAAATTGGGGTCACTTGCTGGAGCAGCGTCTTTCAAGAATTGCCTCAATGCTGGAAATTTTAAAATCAGCCCATAATGACTGGATGATCACTGCTAAGAAAGACAGAATAATTATGGAAACCGAGACTTTTGATTTCAACTATGCAGTTAAAATGTTGAAAGAGAATGGATTTAAGGATGAAGAATACATTCTGAAAGTAGAATACGGGAGAAAATGGGGAATACTTTAGTTTAATAGGTTTTCCAATTTAAAAAGAGGACATCCTGAATAAGGATATCCCCTTTTTTCAAATTTGAATTCCACCCTATAAGCTTGACCAATAAGATCCTAAAATCACCACAGAAAACAAATATCCAAGTATGACATTTACCACTGCTCCAGCTGAAAATGCAGCAAAAGGCTTCCAGCCGACAGCTGTAAGCTGTCTAAAGCGGGTAGTAAGTCCAATGGAAAGGAAACAAAAAGTGAATGCCCAGGTTCTGATCTCTTTAATTGGAGCAATTATATTGGAATTAATGGCTGCTGCAGCAGCAGGAGAAGCACTTGAAAGCAAAATAGTAAGAAATATTGAGGCTACAAAAAATCCAATTACAAATTTGGGAAATCTATGCCAGATATCAGAGGCATTGGCCTTTACACCGGTTTCTTTATTTTCCCATTTAGTAATGGAGATTATAGCGAGAATAAAGCACCAGATTCCAATAAATATATCACGACCTACAACCTTCATAAGAGTAAATGTGGTTATGGCTTTATCTCCAAAAGAACTAGCTGCCGTAACTCCTGCAGCATCTGCAAATTCAGATGTTCCAATCCATGCCCCTGCTGCCCCTGCAGGTATGCCCGTAACTTTTATAAATATGGAAAGTACAAAAATCATCACAACCGCCCAGGCCACTACTAGGGAGATGGCTACAGACACATGTTCTTTTTTCGTCTGTATGGCACTTCCTACAGCTATTGACGCTGAAACTCCACAGATGGAACCGCCAGCCCCTAAAGTGGCAGCAAATCTCTTATCCAATCCCAGCCATTTTGTACCTACAAAATAAATTATCAAAAACGTTGAAACTGCAATTAAAGTCGCCTGTAAAAATGCAACGGGACCAGCTTTTACAATTAGTGTGAAGGGAAGTGTAGCACCTAAAAGTACAATACCTACTTTTACATATAGCTCTGTTCTGAGTGCTGTTTCAAACCATCTCGGAATAGAAAGTAAATTACTGATTATAAGTCCTATGAACAAGGCAACAAGTGGTGCTTCAAGATTATATTTTTGTGCCCAGCTCCAGGAACTAAAAGAATTAATTATAACACTCAAAATAAATAAAAGTAAAAATCCTATGAAAAAGTCCTTAAACTTGTAATGTAAAAATAAATTTACAATAGAAAATAATATTAAAAATACAACAAACAGAAGTACAATGGACCAGATGTTATTTCCCAGTGCAGAGAAAAGAGCACTTATATTTGTCCATTTTGGAATTTTGGCGGTAATAAATTTTATTGAGCTTCCAGAAGACCAAAAAACAACTGCCGCCACTACCAGAATCAATCCTATCCATACTGCCCACCAGTCTTCCTTTTTGACAAGATCACTCCAGCCATTTTCCTTCGAATTGAATTTCTTCTCAGACACGTGATCAACTCCTTATTTTATATTTAAAGAGAGATTAGATCTATTTATATTAATAAAATCTAATCTCTGGCTTTTCCAGTAAATTAAAATTAAAAAACTTCCTGCGGAGAAACCACAGGAAGTCATGTCCTTTTGTCTCTCATCTTTCAGGATTTACCTGCTGGAATTAGCACCGTTGAACATAAAATTCATTCAGGTTGCCGGATATCATAGGGCCAGTCCCTCCATCACTCTTGATAAGAAGTTATTCTTTTTTCAATTTCCTATATAATAACATATTATGATTAATTTGTAAATGTTAATTTCAAACTAAGCCATAGATAATTTGTATTATTTTATTAAATATGGAACTTCTGTTAATTCTATTGCATTTTTAGGGCAAACATATGAGCAGGCATCACAATACCAACAATCATTTTTATATTTCATAAATGGCACTCCATCTTCTCCAATTCTCAAAACATCCCTTGGACAATAATTAACACACAGGCCACAGGAAACACATTTATCTGCATCAAAGTTTATCCATTGATAGTCCCTTCTATTATTTCTGCTCATCTCTATTACCTCCATTAAATTCTGGAACAATTCTTTTGGGAATATCAAATCCCTCTCTTTTAAATTTCTCCTCTATCCATGGATCTCTATCCCCATTTTTAGGAGGAACATATCCTTTTCCTATATCCACATTTAAAATTGGGTATTCATATTCTAATTTCTCTTCAAACTTCCATTTATGTTCCGGTACTTCTTTTTTAAACAGTCTCATTTCATTATTTTCCAAATCTTTTTGTATTACCACCCATTTATGTTCCCAATTAGGATCCCTTTTAGGATATGCCAAACGATAATGTCCAAGTCCCCATCTGCTTTCAGTCCTGTATAACGAAGCCTTAGCTGCCATCTCAGCACAATCCAAAATACTATTTACTTCTGTAACTTTTATCAGATCATGATAATCACTTACTTTTATTCTTTTTATATCCTCTTTTCTTATCCTGTCAACCCACCAAAGCATTTTTTCCATGAGAGGATCACTCTTAGGAGGTGTTAAATACTGACTTATTCTAGCTCTAATTTTATATTCCACATCTTCTACATTCAATCCCTCAACATTATTTAGCGGTAATTCTATTTCTTTTACAATATTATCTATATCTTCATCAATATTTTCAGCTTCATGTAATTTGGAATATTCAACTGCTTTTTCACCTGCTATACTTCCAAATACAAATGCTCCTGTAAGATATTGATGAGGTACAGCTGCACAATCTCCAGCCGCATATAGTCCAGCAACACTTGTCTCTGTATCTTTATTGACCTTTATTCCAGACATGCTATGACCACTGCATAAAGTTATTTCTTCCATATCCTGCTCTACAGAATCCCATTTCCTATAATCTTCTCCTCGTTGTTTATGAAATAATCCTCGAGTAGTTCGTTCTGTTCCCCAAAGAATTTTTTCTAATCCGATTATAGTCTCTTTAGGCAGATGATCCATTTTTAAATATACTGGACCTTTGCCTTCTAAGAATTCACGCCATACAGCCAGGAACATATCTCCGGACCAATAACCATGGGTCCAATATCTCTTACCCAGGGCATTTACTCCATATCCACCTCTTGGTATTACAACATATCCACATGCTGGTCCATTATAATCTTTCATCAATAAATTGGTTTGAAAACATTCAAGATTAACCAATTCGGCACCCGCTCGATATGCCAGAGAAAAACCCTCTCCAGTATTTCCTGGGAACTCATATGTTCCACTTAAGTATCCATCTTTAGGAAGTCCAAATTTACCTACTGCACCTGCTGTAAGTATAACTGCCGGTGTATTTACTACAAAGATCTTTCCCGTTCGAATATTAAATGCAAGCAGGCCTGAAATTTTTCCATTTGTAGTAAATAGTTTCACAGCAGGTGTAAAGTTAAATACCTTCACGCCTAACTTTTTTACCCTTTCAGCTAAACCCCTCTTTATATCTTCTCCATCCATGGCAAGATATAGGGGATGATCTACAGGATGAAGATAATTTGTCTTATAATTTCCATTTTCATCAATAGGAAATAAATCTCCAGGCTCTCTACCAGTATAATCTTCCAAATCTTTTATAACCTGAATACTTTTTTGTCCTAAAACATAGGCTGGTTCCTGATCCAAAATACCTTCTGTTACTTTCGTAAGTGCTTCAACTACATCTTCTGGAGTTGAATAGCCGGGACTTGCTACTATATTAAGTGCATCCATCCCTCTTCCTATTGCTCCAGATGTTTCAATTGGCCCCTTGTCAAATATAATTACAACCGAATCCGGATTCTTTTCTTTTGCTTTAATTGCTGCGATAGTTCCTGCACTACCACCACCTACAATGCATACATCAGCTTTTATTCTCTCAAAACTCATTACCTTACCTCCTAATAAAAGTTATATACTATATTCTGGTTTCATATCTTTAGCCAAAGAAAATTCTTTGTATACTGAATTTCTATAATTCACAAAGCCATTATCAATTCTATTCCTAGGCTTATCCAGTGAAATTTCCATCAAGGAATTTATGTTCCCGGGATTTGACTTCATGATTGCAATTTTATCTCCCAAATATACAGCCTCCTCAATATCATGAGTGACAAATACAACACTTAAATTCCGCTTTTTGCATATATCAATCAATTCATCCTGCAATTGCATTCTTGTAAAAGTATCTAATGCCCCAAAAGGCTCATCCATTAAAAGTATCTCAGGTTCAATAACCAGTGCTCTTGCTATCGCCACTCTTTGTTTCATTCCACCAGATAATTGATGTATATAAGCATCTTTGAATTTTTCCATATTAACAAGTTTTAGATATCTAAGGGCTTTATTCTTTGCCTCATTTTTTGGAATTTTCCTCAATTTTAAACCAAATTCCACATTTTCTATAACTGTTTTCCATGGAAATAAAGCATAATCTTGAAATACCATAGAACTATCCTTGTTAGGCTTGTCAATAACTTCATTATTTATTTCAACAGTTCCTTCTGTAGGTAAATCCAATCCTGCAATTATCCTTAACAATGTACTTTTTCCACATCCCGATGGACCTAAAAGGCAGATAAATTGATTATCCTCAATAACTAAATTAATATCTTTCAATGCTAAAACTTCTTTATTTTTTATATTTTTATCAGATTTGTATACCTTGGACACATTTTTAATTTTAATCACTTATAATCACCACCATCATTTGCGCCACTTTAATACGTTTTTCTGTAATATTTTTATAGCTGAGAAACATATGGTACCTATTATACCGATAGTTATCATTCCTACAATAGTTTCAGGATATTGCATTAAAGTATAAGATGTCCAAGTATAATATCCAATTCCATATTTACCAGAAATCATTTCAGCAGCTATAACACTCATCCATGAATTACCTACTCCTAAAGTAAGTCCTGTAAAAATATTAGGTACAGAACTTGAAAAATAAACATACTTAATCAATTGCCATCTAGTGGCATTCATACTTCTTGCTGCATCAATAAGAGATAAATTAACTTGTTGTGTTCCTGCAATAGTATTAATTAATATAGGAAAAAATGCACCTAAAAATGTTATAAAAATTATACTACCTTCAGCCGATGGGAATATCAATATTGCTATAGGTATCCATGCAATTTGAGGTATAGGTCTCAACATTTCAAAGACCGGTGAAATAAAATTTTTTGCAAAATTGGTCAGTCCTATCAACAGACCAAATATTACCCCCATAGGAAGAGCTAATATACATCCAGATATAACTCTTGCACTACTATATAGAACATGCATATAAAATACCTTATCTACTAAAACTATCTTAATTGATTTCAAAACTTCCAAGGGAGATGGCAGATTTCCAAACATCAATGGCTTTCTTAGATTAAATTTAACAAATATATACCATATAACAATAAATACTGCTATGGAAATTATATGATAAATATATCTTTTTATTTTTAAATAAGGAGCCGTGTTTTGCTTCATAATTATCTTCTCCTTTTACTTTACCTGCTGCCAATTTCCTTTTAAGACTTCTTCACTGGGATATGCGATTTTCGAATCTTTGTATGCTTCCTTTATATATTGAGAATCAACAAATTCATTTAAATCGACATTTTTGATCTTTCCAAGTTTTTCTAAAAAGTCTTTACTTCCTTCCAATGTAGATACGTCTTTATCGTATATAACTGGATCGAATCTTACGTTATTCACTATTTTTTTTGTGACCTCTAATGAATATTTACTTTCGTCAGAAAATATTTTGGCTGCTTCATCTGGATTTTCCCTTATAAATTTATGTGCTTCAATTAATGCTTTCAATAATGCCACAGTATAGTCTTTATTCTTTTCCACCCATGATCTATCTGCCACAATTCCATCTAAATAATCAACTTTAGTATCACTGCCATCTACCAATACTTTCCCGATTCCTTTATTTTCTATCAGGCTGGTAAATGGTTCCCATACTGCAAGGGCATCTATTTTATTCTGTTCCAAATTAGTCATTCCAACAGTTAGATCCTGATTTACTATATTTACTTTATCCGTTACACCATTCTTGTCTAATTCATTGAGCAATAGTCTATGCGCACTGGATCCCAATGGAACTGCTACAGTTTTCCCGGATAAATCCTTAACAGAAGTTATTTTACTATTTTTAGGAACCAAAATAGCTTGATTTTTTCCGTTTTCTCCCTTTCCATCAAAAGCTAAAAATACGGATTTATAATTTGAACTCGATTGACCTTTTTCACCATTAATAATTATTGGCATATCTCCCATAAAAGCAAATTGAAGTTTGCCTGCTACCATGTTATTAGTTAAAGGGGGGCCCGATTGAGCATTGAACCAATCAACCACAAAGTCCTTATCAGGATATTTTTCTTCAAGATATTTTTCAAAAAGTTTTTTATTCTTTATTATCAATGCACCCCAAGTTTGGGATGTTACTGTTTGATAGCCTATTCCTATTTTTACGACTTCTTTTTTACCATTATTATTAGAGTTCTGGCTATTTTGTCCATTTTGTGAACATCCTATAAAAAATACTAATACCAATACTAAAATTAGTATTTGCGACATTATCTTCTTCACACTTTTCAAATTAAATTCCTCCCAATTAATTTTGTTAATTTTTATTATATTTCTATACTTTTTACTATTTTGGTTAAAAGTATATTTGTTTTTATTTCATTTTTACCACTCCTTTAGTTTTATTTATTAATTTTTTGAATAAAAAAGGTCAAATTTAATCTATTATAAAATATAAAAATATCTATATAATAAATTAAATTTGACCTCTAGTTTTTCTAGTCAGTACAAATTAATACGAATAAAAAACTTCCTCTGGAGAAACCATAGGAAGTTATATCCTTTAAGTTTCTCATCTTTCAGGTATTCCTGCTGGAATTGGCACCATTGAATATAAAATTATTCAGGTTGCCGGGCATCATAGGGCCAGTCCCTCTGCCTCTCTTGATAAGAAGTTTTTTCTTTTTTCAATTTCCTACATGATATAACTTTTAAGATAATTTGTCAACAACATTTTTACAATACTTTTATATTGGTTACATCAATAACATGCTATTTTCTGAACTGAAATGGTATCTTATAGCCAATTGTCTGATTCCTTCTCTATGTTATTGTAGTATATTTCAATATACCAGAATATCGAAAGAGGTGTTGGTATGTCAGTATCTGAACAGCTGAAAATTCTATGTGTGAAGCTTGGAATAAGCATCTCCAAGCTTGCCCGGTTATCCGGGAAAAGTCCACAGGCTTTCAGCCAAAAAATGATTCTAGAAAATTTCACCATTACCATATCAAACGCCGGTTATCCTGGGGGAAAAGAGCGTGATAGTATAGATTGTCCTTGGTGTGGTGCTGAAAATGGCACCGGAATAACAAGCGGTAGCGAAATGAAGAAGCTATTCCAGTAGTCGGCTTCTGACCGTAACAAATATCATCCCATAGAGTTTGCGGCCCAACTTCATAAGCGCTTTGTTTTCATTCATACGTTTATCGATGGTAACGGTCGAATTTCCAGGCTGCTTATAAATGCGACTCTTATTCAGGATGGCTTACCTGGCTGTCATTTCTCCGATCTTGCGCCAGGAATATATTAGCCTTCTGAAGCGTGCTCACAAAGACAACCGGCCATTTATTGACTTTATTGCTGAACTGGTTCTTGAGCATGAAATAAAAAGAGCGTAAAACCCTTTGTTTGCTTGGATTTCACGTTCTTTTATTTTACTCCCACTCTATAGTAGAAGGAGGTTTGCTCGTTATGTCATAGACAATTCTGTTTACACCTTTAACTTCATTTACTATCCTTCTTGATACTTTGTCAAGTACCTCATATGGTATCTTGGCCCAATCCGATGTCATAGCATCAGAAGATGTAACCGCCCTGAGTGCAACAGTGTAGCAGTAAGTTCTTTCATCTCCCATGACACCTACCGAACGTATATTAGGAAGGCATGCAAAATACTGCCATATTGATTCGTCCAATCCTGCCTCTGCTATTTCTTCTCTAAATATTGCATCTGCCTCTCTTGTTATTTCGAGCTTTTCCTCTGTAACTGCACCCAATACTCTTATAGCAAGGCCTGGTCCTGGAAAAGGCTGTCTCCAGACTAATTTATGTGGTATTCCCAGTTCTTCACCTACTGCCCTTACCTCATCCTTGAACAACTCTCTGAGAGGTTCAATAAGCTCAAAATTCATATTTTCCGGAAGTCCTCCTACATTGTGGTGGCTCTTTATAGTAGCCGAAGTTCCAAGTCCGCTTTCTACAACATCCGGATATATGGTACCTTGGACAAGAAAAGCTATATCCCCAAGCTTTTCAGCTTCCCGTTCAAATACTCTTATGAATTCTTCTCCAATTATTTTTCTCTTTTTTTCAGGATCATCTACACCTGCAAGTTTGCCTAAAAATCTATCTCCTGCATTTACTCTTATGAAATTCATGTCAAACTGCTTTTTAAATACATCTTCAACCTGATCTCCTTCATTTTTCCTGAGAAGTCCATGATCTACAAATATACATGTAAGCTGCTTGCCTACTGCCTTATGTACAAGTACCGCAGCTACAGAAGAATCAACTCCACCCGACATGGCACATATGACTTTTTTATCTTTTACCTTTTCTCTTATGGATCTGATTTTTTCTTCTACAAAAGATGACATGGACCAGTCACCCTTGAGATTGCATATTGTAAACAAGAAATTTGAAATCATCTTTTTCCCGAAAGGTGTATGCTGTACTTCCGGATGAAATTGAACTCCATATATTCTTCTGGAATCATCTCCCACAGCTGCCACAGGACATTCATCTGTAGTAGCTAAAATTTTAAAACCCTCTGGTGCACGGGAAACCACATCCGTATGGCTCATCCAGCAGCTCTGTTTTTCATCTATTCCATTGAACAAAATACTATTATTGTCCAGCACTACATCTGCTTTTCCATATTCTCTAACTACAGCGCTTTCAACTTTTCCTCCCAGATTGGCACATATAAATTGATGTCCGTAGCATATACCTAGAATAGGAATTCCCAGCTCAAAAATCTCTTTACTTATCTTTGGTGCATTTTCCCCATATACACTTTTGGGACCACCTGTAAATATTATTCCTTTAGGCTTCTTTTCCTTTATCTTATCTACAGGACAAGTATATGGAACTATTTCACAATAGACATTGTTTTCTCTCACTCTTCTTGCTATAAGTTGATTGTACTGTCCACCAAAATCAACTACAATGATCAATTCCCTGTCCATAAATTTCCTCCCAATAAAATTAGTTGCTACTGTCTTACACTATAATTTGGTGCCTCTTTTGTCATTGATATATCATGAGGATGACTTTCTCTCAAGCCTGCTGCAGATTGTACTACAAAGGTGGAATTCTCATATAAATCGTTCAGTGTAGCAGCTCCCAGATATCCCATTCCGGAACGTATTCCTCCAACCAGCTGGAATATGGTATCTGCAACATATCCTTTATAAGGAACTCTTCCTTCCACACCTTCCGGTACCAATTTTTTGTTTCCTTCTTGAAAATATCTGTCTTTACTTCCGCTTGCCATGGCAGAAAGCGAACCCATTCCCCTATAAACTTTATAAGTCCTTCCTTTGTATATTTCAGTTTCACCAGGTGCCTCTTCACATCCTGCAAGCATGGACCCCATCATGGTAACCTTGGCTCCTGCAGCCAATGCCTTTACTATATCTCCCGAATACTTTATTCCTCCATCAGCAATAACAGGAATATCATATTTATTGGCTTCCTCTACACAGTCCATTACTGCTGTCAATTGGGGAACCCCTACTCCGGCTACAACTCTGGTAGTACATATGGATCCCGGTCCTATACCGACTTTTACTGAATCTGCACCTGCTAAAATCAAGTCCCTGGTAGCTCCAGCTGTTGCAATATTTCCTGCAATTATTTGTAGATCAGGATATTTTTCTTTTATAAAACTTACTGCAGTCAGAACTCCTTTTGAATGTCCATGCGCCGTATCAACCGTAATAACATCAACTCCGGCCTTAACAAGTTCAGACACCCTGTCCATCATGTCTTTTGTAACACCAACAGCTGCTCCACATAGAAGCCTTCCCTTTTCATCCTTGGCACTACTAGGGAATCTCTTTACTTTCTCTATGTCCTTTAATGTTATCAATCCTCTAAGGTTGTTATCAGCGTCAACCAGAGGCAATTTCTCTATTTTATACTTTTTCAGTATTTCCTTAGCTTGTTCAATAGTAGTATCCTGGGCAGCTGTTATCAATTTTTCCCTAGTCATAACTTCTGAAATTTTTTTACTATAATCTGTTTCAAATACTATATCTCTATTTGTTATTATTCCAATAAGTTTGCCATTTACAGTTATAGGAACTCCAGATATTCTATATTTGCTCATAAGTAAAAGTGCATCATCTATGGTATTGTCGGGAGAAAGATAAAATGGATTTGTTATTACTCCATTTTCCTGTCTCTTTACCCTGTCTACTTCAACGGCCTGCTGTTCTATGGTCATATTCTTATGTATTATTCCAATACCGCCTTCTCTCGCCAATGCTATAGCCATTCTTGAATCAGTAACAGTGTCCATGCTCGCACTCATGATCGGTATATTCAATTCTATTTTCTTTGTCAGATTGGTCTTCAACGAAACTTCTCTTGGTAAAACTTCCGACTTGTTTGGTACTAAAAGAACATCATCAAAAGTATATGCCTTTTTTAAAATTTTTGCCAATTAAAATCACTCCTATAAATTTATATTTCTTAAATGTCCAGCTTTAAATATGCAATGAAAATATTTTACCTACAAATAAAAAACATATTAATTCATTATTTTGTGAAATTAATATGATTATAACATAAGAATTCCACTCATAGTCGGAAATTTACGGCCTCCGGTAGATACTTCCTGCCATATTCAAGGGATATATGAGCTGAATAAAAGATTCTTTATTTATTTTTATAAATTTTGATGTATTTCTATCTGTTTCACTAACTATTTACACTATTTTATTCAATTTTTCTGTTTTTGTCAACGTAAATATATTGCAAACTTTAGAAATAGACTGTGGATATATATATTCTCATTAAGGTATTTCCCAAAAGAACTGTTATAATCGAAGACGCTGTAATAAATGGTATAAACGGTATGAAATCTTTTCTGGATTTTATATCCAGTGCAATTAAAATTATTCCTGCCAGTGTCCCGATGAAAAATGAAATGATAATCATCAGCAATACAAGTTTAAATCCTAAAAACAATCCTGCTATTATGCAAACCTCTGCGTCCCCAAATCCCATGCCTCCGGTAAGTAAAATTAAACAAACTATAAATAGTCCTGCTGCAATTCCTCCATATATAAATGTTTTTATATCATATCCCATATAGTATTCAACTAATAGAAATATACTTGAAGCACCAATTCCTGCAATAATCGTGTTAAAATATACATTCATTGTATAGATATCGATAACAGCTATCAGTAATACTATGGACAGAAATGCCGCATATTTCACAAACATCAATCCAAATCCATATTTTATGTACAATAAAATAAACAATATTCCTGTTATAACTTCAATTATAAAATATTGTGGTGATATATTATGATTGCAGTACCTGCATTTGCCCTTCAATAGTATGTAACTAAAAACAGGAATCAAGTCTCTCCACTTTATCTTGTTATTACAGTTTGTACATCTGGAATGGGGATATATTATGGATTGTTCACGAGGTATCCTGTATACACATAAGCTTAAAAAACTTCCTATAATAGTACCTAAAATAAAAACTAATATTTTCATTTTATTATTTCCTCCTATTATAGAATTATTTACACATTTATAAAATATATTCTTTGCATAAAATATAATAACCCGGGATCCATAACGATACCGGGTTATTATTAAATGTATACTTTTCAGGATGTGTATTATTAATACATTCCATCCATTCCGCCCATTCCGGGTGCACCTGCTCCTGGAACTGGAGCATTATTCTTCTCTGGAATATCAGCCACTGCCGATTCCGTAGTTAAGAATGTAGATGCTACCGATGCAGCATTTTGAAGAGCTGATCTTGTAACTTTGGTTGGATCTACTATACCAGCTTCTACCATATTGACATATTTATTTCTCAAAGCGTCAAATCCAATGCCTGGTTCACTATTTCTAACTTTTTCTATTATTACCGATCCCTCAAGGCCTGCATTGGCTGCTATCTGTCTTATTGGTTCTTCAAGTGCCTTTCTTATTATTTCAATACCAATTTTTATATCCTGTACATCTGAGGTTAATTTTTCAATTTCAGGAATTACATTCAAGTAAGCTGTTCCGCCTCCTGGAACCAATCCTTCCTCAACAGCTGCTTTTGTAGCTGCAAGGGCATCCTCTATTCTCATCTTCTTTTCTTTCAATTCAGTTTCAGTTGCTGCTCCAACCTTTATTACTGCTACTCCTCCTGCAAGTTTTGCAAGTCTTTCCTGTAACTTTTCTCTATCAAAGTCTGAAGTAGTTTCTTCAACCTGTTTTCTAATCTGATTTACTCTGTCTGAAATTGCACTCTTGTCGCCTTTTCCATTTACAATCGTAGTATTTTCTTTTGTTACTTTAACATTATCTGCTCTTCCAAGATCTTCTATGTTGACTTCCTTAAGATCTCTTCCCAACTCATCCGATATAACTTTGCCACCTGTAAGTACTGCTATATCCTGAAGCATTTCTTTTCTTCTGTCACCAAATCCTGGAGCCTTAACTGCCACACAATTGAATGTTCCTCTCAACTTGTTTATAACCAATGTAGTAAGTGCTTCACCTTCTACATCTTCAGCTATTATAAGCAGTTTCTTTCCTTGCTTTACTATCTGCTCCAATAGCGGAAGTATATCCTGTATATTTGATATCTTCTTGTCAGTTATCAATATATAGGCATCATCCAATGCAGCTTCCATTTTTTCTGAATCAGTTACCATATATGCACTCAGATATCCTCTGTCAAACTGCATACCTTCAACAACGTCCAATTCAGTGCCCATTGATTTTGATTCTTCAACAGTTATAACTCCTTCATTTCCTACCTTTTCCATAGCATCTGCTATCAACTTGCCAATTTCATCATCCGAAGCTGATATAGCTGCAATTCGTGCTATGTCTTCTTTTCCGCTTACTTTTTTTGAAATCTTCTTTATCTCTTCTACTGCTTTGTCTACTGCCTTTTTTATACCCTGCCTTAAAAGCATAGGATTGGCACCAGCTGTAACATTCTTTAATCCTTCTCTTATTATAGCCTGTGCAAGCAATGTAGCTGTAGTAGTACCATCTCCTGCTACATCATTTGTTTTCGTTGAAACTTCCTTTACAAGTTGAGCTCCCATATTTTCATAAGGATCTTCCAATTCAATTTCCTTTGCTATGGTAACACCATCATTAGTTATAAGCGGTGAACCAAACTTTTTATCAAGTACTACATTTCTTCCTTTTGGTCCAAGTGTTACCTTTACTGTATTTGCTAATTTATTTACGCCTTCCTGCATAGATCTTCTGGCTTCTTCACCAAATAGAATGCTCTTTGCCATAAAAAACCCTCCTCACAACTTTAAAATTATAAATTATATGAATCTAATTTTATTTTTCAATTATAGCCAAAATATCATCCTGTCTTAAAATTGTATATTCCTGACCATCAAGTTTTACTTCAGTTCCACCATATTTGGAGAATAGTACTCTGTCACCTACTTTTACTTCCATTTTAACTTCTTTTCCATCTACTACTCCGCCTGCTCCAACAGCTACAATTTCAGCTTCCTGTGGTTTTTCCTTGGCAGTTCCTGGTAAAACTATTCCACTTTTTGTAGTTTCTTCTGCCTCGATTTTCTTTATAACAACTCTGTCTCCAAGTGGTCTAATATTCATTAAAACCCCTCCTTAAAATTATTTTTAATTAATTTAAAATAATATTGACAACTTTAAACAAATATTAACTCTCATTATTAGCACTCAATATTATTGAGTGCTAACACAATTATTATAATAATAAATACAGTTTATATTTTCAAATTCTAATTTTCCACATATAGGGTATATATAGCCCAATTTGCTAAATTTGCTGTTATTAAATAAATATTTCTTTTAATTTCTACTGATTTCATAATATCACATATATAGTTATGTTTTATATTTTGATATCTTCAACATTATTTTTTCTCTCTTAAGAAATCCTATTGTAAATAGTAAAATCATAGCTACCGATATAAATATAAGCATAAGTTTATCACCAGAATAAATTTTTGAACCAAAATAAGAAGAAATTATTATTCCCGGCAGTCTGCCCAGCGTAGAATATATAGTAAAATCTCTTAAATTAATCCTAGATATTCCACATATATAGGCCAAAATATCTTTGGGTATACCAGGTATCAAATACAAAAAGAATACCAATAAATTCATATTTTTAAAATTAAGAATATTTTTGAAAAATTCAAATTTTCTTTTTGATATCATCCTGACTAACAGAGGTTTTCCCAATATTCTCGAAATCAGATATGCAATTATACTTCCTGAAGTTATTCCCAAAATAGATAATAGAGTTCCCCAAAATGTTCCATATATATAACCGGATGCAATTTGGATCAATTCTCCAGGTATGAAAAAAGCGACGACCTGAAGCATCTGCAATATTAAAAATACAAGAATTCCATATCTGCCATAAGATAGAATTATGTATTTTAACTTTTTAGGGCTTTTTACAATATACATATATTTGAAATAATACTCATATGCAATTATCAGTATAAATACCGATATTATACCTATCAATATCATCTTAATCATTTTTTTATCTAATTCAGCAGTTTTCATCTTAAAACATCCCATTATTGACTTATAATTAACTCTATTTACTATAATGTCCATGTGAGTTTTATTTATACTGATTTAAATCTTTAAAGCGCAAAAGGTAATTGAATACGTTTTAAAGCATCCAATTACCTCTCCTTTTTTATAAAAACATAAAATATTACCTTTCCATATTTATTTCCTTGAATTTTTCAAGATTTTCATTTGACAATATGGTCTTTTTATTGGACTGTTTACTAAATTTTATAAGCTGAGGCTTGGCCTTCATAGATGACACCATGGCTGCCGGTCCTCCAATGCAACCACCCTGGCACATCATACCTTCTATAAAATTTCCCGGGACTCTGCCTACTTTTGCACTTACCATAGTTTTCTTTATTTCATCTTTTCCACTTACCTTGACAGGCTTAAAATCTACATCCATATTTTTCTCGGAAATATAGTCCTGTATAGCAGCAGCAACACCTCCGCCTTGTGCAAATCCTCTTCCAAAGGCCGATGCATCATCTATGAGCTCATCTTCACAATTCTCAGGATCTATGGAAAAAGCGCCCATAAATGCAGCCATCTCTTCAAATGTAAGTACGTAATCAACATCATTTTTTATAGACTCTCTCGTAATCTCAACTTTTTTTGCAGTACACGGTCCTACAAATACAACTATGGAATTTTTATTAAATGCCTTTATTAATCTTGCAGTTGCAATCATTGGTGAAACAGTTCCCGATATTTTATCCGCTAAATTGGGAAACATTAATTCTATATAGTTCATAAAACCTGAACAACATGAATTTGTCATAAACTTATCTTTATTTTCCATTCTTTCAGCAAACTCATTGGCCTCATTTACTGTTACTGCGTCCGCACCACAGGCTGCTTCCACCATATCCTTAAATCCTATCTTCTTAAAGGCATTTTTAACTTGTCCTACGGTTACCTTAGGTCCGAATTGTCCCGTTATGGAAGGTGCCACTACTGCATATACCTCTTTACCAGATATTAAATCTCTGGTAACATCAACCACATAGCTTAAATCCGATACGGCACCAAAAGGGCATGCTTCCATACAGGCACCGCAGCTTATGCACTTTTCATTTTCAATCTTTGCTTTCCTATCATCCTGATTTATCTCCAGGGCACCAGTAGGACATGATCTCTTGCAAGGTCTCATAACCTCCGCTATGGCATTATAAGGACATACTTTTCTGCACATTCCACATTCCCTGCACAGATCCTGATTTATATAGGACCTGCCATTTACCCTTGTAATGGCCTTTGCTGGACATACTTCCATGCACTTATGCTGGATACATCCCCTACAAGCTTCTGTAACATTGTACCTATCTATCGGGCACTGATCACAGGCAGAAGAAAGTACAAACATAACATGAGTCTTATCTTCAATTTTTTTAAGATCTTCCACAGTATTATCGGTAGGTAAAAATCCCGCTGCTAATACTGCTCTTTCATAAGCAACAGCTCTTTCCTTGTAAACACAGCATCTATATTCAGATTTGTCATTTTCAATTATATTGTATGGAATTGTCTCTAGTCGTTTCTTTGTTAATTTATTATCTTTTGTAAGCTCTATAACCTGTTTAATTATACTATATTTCAATTTTTTTAATGGTGTTTCAAAGGTTACCAATCAGATTCCCCCTTGTGTTATATATTCTATTATAGATAAAAAGCATTTTTTTACTTATGAAAACATTATATTTCACCCAAAATGCCCTTTAACCTACTATTTTTAATTATAACAGATTATTATAGATAATGTAACAGTTTTTCATAATAAAAGATAAATTTTTAACATGTGGGTGAGATAAATTTATTTCACACCTTTATACTATTTTCTCTTGCATATATATTAATGTAAGATTTTTTTAGAACAATAAGAGTTAAGTGTTTTAAATAAAGAGCTTGAACATAGTTTGTAAAATTATGTTAAGAACAAAAAACTATAAGTCAGAACTGAAATTTTGACGAATTTTTGACGGCAAAACATAACTCCAGCTAAATTCAAGCTGGAGTTTCTACTCATATTATATTATATATATATTCTCTATTTACAAAATCCCTCATTTTATATACAATTTTAATATAAAGGGGGATTTTGTTATGAGGTTAAATTTAAAATACTTAGGTGGAGATTTTAAAGATATACCTATAGATAAGACTATTACTGTTTGCAAGTTTACAAATGGTAAGATAGCCTTTAATGCAGGCGGAACTGATAAAAATGCTAAAGAGTATAAGTACAAGAATACTGCATTTAATAATAACATACTTGAAATTATAACAGAAATTGGGACAGCTAAATTTGAAGCTAGCGAAAAAGAATATAATAAATTTATTAAAATGATGAAACAAAGACCTGAAAGTAAAATAAATCATCCAATTTTAATATTAGCTGCAATAATCGTTGTTGTGGCCATCGGAATACATTTCGGCAATAGTAATTCTAAGCCAGTCAATACCACAAATACCACTAATACAGCTCAAAAAACTTCAAAACCAACAATAAAAGCATCTACAAAAACAACTTTTGCTGACAGTACAGTAAATAATTCTACTGTAAAAGATGCGCTTAAAAAAGTAAAAGGCACAAATGTACTTGATATAAATTCTAAGAAGGAATTTAAAAATATTGATGTAATTGGTACTGGTAATGGCAAAACTGTTACGATTACATTTAAACCACAGGTTGGAGATGAGACTGATCTCGCTAAAATAGCAGCCAGTACAATAGTAGCCTATAGTGAAGTTCTGTCTAAGAATAAAAACATAGATAAATTTATTTTGGAATTTGATGAGGATTTTGAAGATGAGTATGGGAAAACTTCTGAAGGGTTAGCAATCTGGATGGAATATAGTAAAACTACTATGAGCAAAATTGACTATAGCAACTTTAAGGGATCTGTTTATGGTGATTATACACGCCCTTACAGGATTGCAGATGGTTATAAAATTGCCACTGGCATATACAATAAATTAAAAGATTTTAATGATTTACCTGCAAATAAATAAAAAAATAAAGCCCCGGTTTCCCGGGGTATAATTATTTCTGTACTGGCTGTACTACATCTGATACGTCCTTACCATCCACAAAGGCAGGAGCTAATATATTAGAACTCTTAACCTCTGTATTTATTTTTCCTACAATAGCCTCTCTAAAATGGTCTAACTCCTCTTGAGATATCCCAGGAATTTTTTCGCTCAATAATTTATTAAATGCATCTGCTTTTTGCTCCCCAGCATTTGGTATAAATTTAAACTGCTGTTCCACTATATAGAATATATCCTGTGCAAGTTTATAATCCTTATTGTATTGGTCTACTCCTAATTGATTTATTAAAGCCTCTTTTTTCTTTTTTAGATAAGTAACACCTACCGCAATAAAATAAGAGGCTAACGCCCCTGCAATGCTTAAAACACCTTGTGCAATTATACTTGTTATATTTTCCATAATATATTACCTCCATAAATTTTTATTAAAATAATACTTTAGAGCCGCCTTGACCTTTATTATTGTTATAAACTACTACAGGTGCTCCACCCTTTCTAAGAGTAAGATAATTGCCCCTGTCCAGATGTATTCCCATATCACCATCCGTTCTTTTCTCAATGTAGAATGGTGTGTTTGGTATCGGGAATATATTTGCTCCTGTTGGAATACTGGTATCATAGTTTGGTACTGCCTGTGCTGTAGATGTAGTTTGTTCCCCGCTTGATATCGTCTGTCCTGTAATGCCTTTAACTATAGCCGTTGCCAGCTTTTCTGCATTGTATTTATTACAGTCATTTTTATTGTCACAGAAAAATGGCTCAACCAATATTGCTGTCATGGCCGTGTGCCTAAGTACATACAGTCCTGGTTGATTTTTAGCTCCCCTATTGGTTAATCCTAAGCCTGAAGCAATCTCTGCTGATACCTTAGATGCATAAGCCTGTCCTGAAGAACTAGCATACTCTACCTCGCATCCTGTGGCCTTATCTGTCTGGAAAGCATTTACATGAAAACATAAATGTAATTGAGAACCTATTGAATTAGCTTTGTTCACTCTATAGGCGAGGCTTTGCCCAAGTGTAAGTGGCGGACTAGCTGAAGGTGTACAGTTATAGCAGGTATGCCCTAGCTTCTGTAACTTTTGTATTACAAGTGCGCCATATTCCCTGCAGTCATGTTCCTCATTTCGATATCCATTCGCACCCCTATCCTGTCCGGTACCATGCCCGAAATCGTATGTTATTAGCATTTAATTTTCCTCCTTATTTAAATATTTTGTTTTTTATTTCTTTTACATCCTCACCGATATCATCCATAGCTTTAAGCCTATCAGTGAGTTTTGCTATGATGCTCTGGTAATTTGCCTCTCTTTCCCCTGCCTTTTCATCCCTTTCCCTCTGTTCCTTCAACACATAGATAAGTATAAAAATAAACAGCATGGCCCATATACCCTGCTGTACTGCCATTTTAAATATTTCATTTTCCATCTCTAGCCTCCTTAAAAAGGCAAAATAAAAAAGCTATCTCTAGCTCCTATTTTGCCCTGTGTTCTATTTACCTTTAAATAAATTCTTATAATTTTCTAGTAATCTTTCCGGCTTTTCCTCTCCAAATATTCTATACCGCAGATAGTCGTCCACATATATACAAAACGGCACCAACATAAACCACAGTACTGCATACGGCAGGCATATCTGTCCATATAAATTACCCGTCATATTGCTGTAGTCCCATATTTGTAGACCAAGCCACACATTTAGGATCATGCCACTTGTAAATTCCAATACGAGGACTATGCCAGTTCCTATAGAACATTGTTCCCACATCTTTCTGTTGTAGAATTTGGGATGCTCGTTCAACCTCCCCACCAGAAAAGCAGCAATACCGCCTACTACAAGCATACTTATGTGTGTCCATCCGCGCCATATGCCCTCCAATACCATATATATAGTTCCCATTGCAACTATTAGAATCAAGTCCTTTTTTAAGTTGGAACAACTGTATCCCATGTTACTTTTTGTACCTCCTCTACAGTTTCTAAGGTATCCACATAAGCCTGCAATTGCTTGTTTTTAATCAGCTGTTGTTCCTTAAACAACTTGAAATCCCTTGCGAGTGCCAAAGTTTCCTCTGGTGTCCACTCCACGAATTCTTCTCCACGTGCATGGTAGTAGAACTTGTCATCTTGGCATCCCGGAGTTCCTGCAAGTTTAGACATAGCACTTAAAGCGTTGCCTGTTATGTTTGCCTGGTCCTCTTGCGTACTATCGTAGACTTTGTCTACGTTTTGATACGCTGTGCTGTGGAATCCTCCAACAATAGCGCTCTGGCAATCTTGGCTAAGCTCATTTATTTTAACCTGTTTAACATGTTCCAAACTCGCTTCTGGTGTTGTAAAAGTAAAAACTATAGCCGCTTTATCTATTGGGATTTTAGTTATATCTACATAATAGCCTGTACACGTACTAAATTTATCCGATAAGTCTCCATATTCCAATTGTATTACTCCAACAGTATCTGCATTCCTTTCAGACAACACTGTATAAGATTCAAAATCTTGATCAACTGTAGTTTCTTTTAAAGCTCCATCAGAACCCTGCATTTCTCCAGTATCCAATAAAACATTTCCCGTTGCTTTATCATAGTATATTCTTCTTCCTATTTGTTTCATTTATAAAACCTCCTTATTCTATTGCTATCCAATTATACACCCAGCTAGATCCTATCGCTGGAATTGTAAATCCGCCACTTGTCAAACCAGCAGGGCTTACATCTCCTTTATAATTAGCAACCATTTTATCATGGCTACTACTGCCAATGTATTGGATAACCTTAGCAGTCTTTGAATAATAGCCATCATAAATATTGCTATATACTGCTACATAATAAGAAGCTACATGACTCACAGCTAAAACAAGAGAAGGCTCAAATGTTATAGGTAGTTTTAAAGGATAAGCTGAACCGGTATCAGAACCATCAGCATATTCAAAACTGGTTTGACTGCCAGCTGAGGTTGTCCCACTGGCCCACTTCTTACCTGTGTTAATTGCGCTTATTCCTGCCACCAAGTCCGCAAAATCTTTACTGGCTGGTGTTGTACCCTTGTCAACAATGGCGGAATAAACGCTATTTTTCCCATTATTGACATTTTGAAAAAGCACTTTTATCATATTCGTAAGGGATTTACCTTTAACACTAGCATCCAAAGCAGAATCATTTATATTACCAACAAGACCATCTGTATAACTTTTGGAATTTGTTAGAACTGTATCTGCATAACTTTTTGCGCTACTTAAAGCCGCATTCGCCTTCGCTTGGCTTCCGGCAGTAGTTTCAAAACCAGAAGTATCTATAGGATCTGACGACATTTTTGCATTTCCGGATGCTGTACCTATATAAAATTCTTTTGTATCTGTGCAAAATGCTGGTTCACCAATAGCAAGTGTTGGTAAATTCGCTTTTAGCCCACGCCTTAACTGTATTTTATTAGCCATATTATCCCTCCTTAGAATGTTCCTCCGTCTATCGTTGAACTGCCCGTTAAATACCCTTGTGCTTTCACAAAAGCTGTAGTTGCAACTTGAGTATTATTTGTACTCGTTGTTGCAGTAGGTGCTGTAGGCGTTCCTGTAAAAGCAGGACTTGTAAACATTGTTGCCTTACTTTCATTTGCTACGTTGCCAAGCCCTACATCTGACTTAGATATCGTCACCGCCCCAGTTTTACCATTAACATTTTGTACTGGACTTGCAGGGTTAATCACTACTTTGTTAGTACCATTACCGATAATTAATTTTCCCGTGTCTAAAACAAAAGCAGGCTCTCCCGCCTGCAATTCAAGGCTATCTAGATTTTCATTTTTGCCTCTCCTTAATAATAGCGTCTGCATATTTAACCTCCTCCTCTAAAATGTTCCACCATCTTTTTCAAATTCTATATAATCATCAAAGAAACTACCGCCATCCACTGGAATATATCCCAATAAGTTCATAACGGTATCTAATCTTTCACCAAGATTGTGGTAAGTGACGTTATTTACATGATCAGTCCTTGCATACACTGTTTCAGCAGACGAAGGATTTTCGCTAACGGCATTTTCAATTTCCTGGGTAAAAGTATTCTCAAGGTTAGTCTGGCGTACTTCCAGTTTTCCCTGCCTATCTTCAAGATTATCCTGTCTTCCAGTTATATTTTCTTCATATGCCTGCTGCTTATCTTCCATATTATCTTCAAAATCATTTTCTTTTTTTGATAGAGAAGTTTCATAATCATCCTGTCGTTTAGTTATTTCATCCTTAAAATCCTGCTGGTCTTTATCTATTGTCTCTTCAAATTGATTTACGTCTCCAGCAATTTTTTCTATGCCATGTGCGAGAGATTCTCTCACTTCTTTTCCATATACAGCATGTCTTATCTGCGCGGTTTCCTGGCTAACATCAACCGACATTATGCTCCACCTCCTGCATGGCTTGCCACATAATCTTCTACCCATGCTCTAGTTGCAATAGGTTCAAGATTTATAGCTCCACCTGTCTCAGTTATATAGCTTGCAACACCTCCACTGTCGTTAAACACATATAGTCCAGGCCCGAATAAGCTTGGCATATCACCATATACTCCAGTCTTTACCTTATCCGCGCTATTATGCACCTGGACCACTCCATAGTCACCGTTTTTCACTATGCCAAGGTCAACCCTCTTTTTAGATACATCATCATTATAGAGATTCAATGTACCACCTGCATTATCCGCACTTCCACTTTCAGATCCGGCAGATAAATTTATATTCCCATCCTTGTCGAAAATCTTGAATAAGCCTCCATTATCGTTTGTTGTATTTATAATCACAACTTTCCCGTCCTTGGTCAGCTGCTGTATGCCATCCATAGTCAAGGTACTGTTTTCTATATCCACAAAAAACATCTTTAAATTTCCAACTATATCCTCTATAGAAATACCCTCCGTAGCGTTCAGAGTGGTTACAAACTTCCCGTCACCACTTACAACTCTAATTCCAAAACTGTCTCCTACCTGAACACCATTATGAACAGACTCATTATTCACTGCCGTATTTTGCATATTTGAAATAATATCTTGTATAGATGTTGGTGTATTGGAAATTGTAAGTTTTGGATTATATATTTGTGTTAAATCAGCATCTACTTCAACCAATGTAAATATAGAGTCTATTCCCATTACAGGATTAACAATATGGATGTTCAACCCCTTCTTAAATACATCAGCAGGAACACCAGTAAGAAAACTCAAATCATCTGCATCAATTTCAAGCGTCAATTTTGGTTGTGTGTAACTACTTATATCAGCTATAGCCTTATTTTTCAACTCTGTAGCATCCGTTATATCACTGTATTCAACTGGTTTTTCTATAACTCCATACAAGCTTTTAGCGCTTAAATCATCTATATAATCAAGCCCACTGTTCACACTAGAAATATCAAGGTTATTAGCTCCTAAAGGAATAATTCGTGTACCAATATCAGTGGTATCTATAGTTTTTACAAGGCTTTTCATATTCATACCAAGGCGGACATCAATAATCCTATCACTTAATTCTTTCAGGCAATCCAAGTATAATTTTCCGTTTGTTTCCCTAACTTGCAGGTGGCATTTAATATCTCCTAGCATATTCACTATTGCGCTTAAAGTCGTTTCATACTGGCACGTATAGGCTATACTTCCAGATACATTTACAGTGCCGAGATATATTTTTTTATCATCTTCAACAATATTATTATGTCTATTAAGTAAATCCTGTAAGGCACTACTAACATCAGAAGTCAAATAAGTTTGTGTTCTCGCCGTACTATCTAAAAGATAAGCCATAGCACTTTCGCATTCAGCATCTTTATAAAATCCATTAGAATCCATATTTTCAGGGGCTTTTAAAATTCTGCCTGTAAATCTAATACTATTATCCCTAGTGTCTATTATTTTCACTTTGGTTTTAAATTCTTTAAGTGAATTATATCCTGCATTACCAATATCAATAGAAAAAGAGAAGGTATCTATATCATTATCCTTCTCTGTTAAATCCATTTTAAAAAGGTGCGGTGCTTCTTTATCCGGAACAGGATAATGTATAACCGTTTCTTGTCCACCATTGTAAACACAAATTTTATACATTACAATCTCTCCCATCTAAATAGAATTTTTACCGTTCCATTACCGTTAAATATCAATTCATTTTTACCGTTCTTAAGTTTCAAGTCCCACAATTTGTTATCACCTACGTTTAGATTATAGGTTTTACCTTCGTAAGTTACAGTCATTGCGGCGGTGCAGTTTATTACAGGTTTTATCAACCTGCCGTTGTCGTACATAATTACAGTGGTTTCACTGTCTATGGCAAATTGATTCGTATATTGCGTGTAATCTGCTAAAAAATTAAAGGTGTCCCAAATATCGTCACCCATAAAAGAGGTGGATATTTTAAAAGGCTCTGCCACGAAAGTAACTTCCAAATCTCCGTTGTCTATAAACTCATCAAGCTTCGGAGCTTCATCTACTCTTGCAAGAAAATAAAAATCGGGCATAAAGTCAAACATTAACTTACTTTGGCCACAATCCATAAGCCATTCCAACGCTTGACTGTAAACAGTATATAACTCTTCTCGCGTATAACAAAGCAATGCAAGTTTTACTGTAATGGTCCTGGCATCAAAGACCTCTTCTCCGCCAGAACCTATGGTGCTAAAATCATATTTGCTATGCATATATGGTACAGATTCCAAAACCTTAACTTTAGGAGGAGGTTCTATTGATTTTTCTTCAACCCACAGTCCGAAATCATTCAAACTATGCTTGCCATTAAAAGTTATTCCATTGTACGGTATCATTTACGACCCCTCCTTAATCTCGTGGTTTTAATTTGTATATCTCCTTGCAACTTATTTATATCGTCAATCGTTGCTTTTGCCACAGCTTCACTATTTATTACAAAATATATATTCGCTGGTTTATTACTATTGCCACTTTCAGAATCAGTTTTATCTTTCTTGGTTTCAGTTTTTATAGCAGGAATTGAATTAAAGCTCATATTTCCAAGGCTTCTAACTGTATCAATGGCAGTTTTTATATTTCCTATAAGTTTCATGCTGTCTGCATTATTAAGGACTGTTTCTCCGCCACTAAACCATTTAAGAGCTTTACCAAGAACTATTTCAATTCCATTTTCTGCGACCGGATGAGCACCCTCACTCGCATTGTCTGTACCAGTTGCATAGCCAACGTAGGAGCCACCATTTGCCATGCTTACTATGCCTGGTACATTCATAACACTGCCATAACGGGACACCATATATCTTATTGCGGCTACAGCATTTGCTATAGGATTCCATATGTTGCCTAATCCTTTTATAGCAAATCTATTAAAAGTTTCATCTATGGTCTGCATTAGTCCTTTGCTTGGGTGCCCTGCCGCCGCATTAGAATCCCATAAATTTATAGCATTAGGATTGCCACCGCTTTCGTGCATTGCTATTTGCTCGAGCGCTGGAAGCGCTGCCATACTTTGCCCTGTTATCGCAAGAGCTGTAGCAAGCCAGCTTTGCAAGCTTCCACCTACGCCACTGGCACTCCCTATCATGCTCGCAATTTTGTTCTGAAAAAAGTTTTTAACATCCATAGAAGAAAATCCATTTATAAGTCCCTGTATCGCATAAGAGCCTATTTTAAATAATCTTCTGGAAGGACTGTGTATGTCAAAGCCATCTTTGTTGGTAAAAGCATCTATTACTTTTTGCGTAAGTTCTTTTGCTATAGAAACAGCGTTAGCTTCACTGGATTTCATCCCACTTGCTATGGAATCGCCTATGGATTTACCTATAGAAACACAACTGCTTGCAAAAGTTTTTAATATACTTCCAACTTTATTTACTAAATTAGTAGCGGCACTCGTAACGCTATTAGCTGTATTGGTTATTCCTGTAGCTATAGATGTATCCGCGCCTTGTCCATATTTAATAGAGCCCTTAGCGAAAGTATCTAAATTGTTACCCACTTTAGTAGTTACAGTATTTGCAGCATTAATCACTTCGCCGGATTTATTTGTTATGCCACTGCCAAGGTTTGTATCTGTGTCCTGTCCATGTCCAATACAAGCCTGCACAAATGTTTTCACTCCTGTGGTTATTGTAGTTATTAAGGTATTTAGTGGATTAATAGTTGCATTTGCATTATCTGTTATTCCATTTCCTAAATTAGTGTCGCTATTCTGGCCGTTTTGGGTAAAGGAGCTAACAAGATTATCAATTGTGGTGGACACTGTAGTCACGAGATTATTAACTGGCTTTGTCACCTGGTCTGTACTATCAGAAATACCTTCACCCAGAGATTTATTTAAATTCTGTCCATAATCTTTATTAGAATTATTACTGTTTCCTAAAGACATAGAACCTGTAAGGCCTTGCATTGCCTTTGTAATAATATCCTTATTTTTTATTATGCCATTAGCTAAACCTTGCAGAAAATCAGGCATCCACGTTTCGTAATCTCTAAGTGGCCCTTCATCTGGTCGGCTGAAATGTAGAAAACTTTTTATCTTATCACCTATCGCCTTAGCCGCATCTCCTACACCGCCAATCATTCCTTTTATGCCATCAATTAGACCTTGTATTAAATCTTTGCCCCAATTGATAGCATCTTTAGCCATATCTCCGAATAAACCTTTTATATCTTTCCAAAGATTGCTAAATGTGGATTTCATATCAGTCCAAGCTTTGCCCCAGTTTCCTGTAAGAATATCAAGACCGACTTTAATTATTCCAGAAATAAGATCCCATGCAGTTTTAACAACATCTCTCATTAAGTCCCATGCGGTTTTAAGAGTATCTTTTAGCAAGTTCCAAGCAGGGCCCCAAATTCCTTTTATAAGTCCTATACCACCTGAAATAGCAGTATACATTGCCGCCATTGCAGGAGCCAATAAAACTTTCATGACGTCCCATACTTCCACGAAAACCTGCTTTATCTGTGGCCAAACTTCATTCCAAAAACTCTGTATTTCTTTTACTGCATTAGTTATTGTTGGTCCTATATAATTCCACGCGGCCGTTAAATTAGCTTGTATGTCGGTCCAAACCTGTGTAAAAAATTCCTTGAACTGCGTAAATATTTGAGTTGTATCTCCACCAAATATTTTTTGCGCAAAAGCTTTTATTTTATCCCAATTGGCAATTATAGCTCCAACACCTGCAACTATAGCCAAAATTAATACCGCCCAAGGGTTTGTAAATAACCCTAATGCCGCTCTTGCGCCTGTCATGATCCCCTGAATACTAAACATAGATCTAATTCCCGTAATTACTTTAGGACCTAAGCTGATAATTGTAGATGCAAAACCAGTTAGAACAGTTCTAAACCCCGTAAATATACCTGGAACCTTACCAAATATTCCGGTAAATAATGTAGGTATATTTTTAAATGGTGTGATTATTTTCTCTGCGATTCCTGCAAAAGAAAAATTTCTAATTAAATTAGGTAGAGCCTTAAAGCTGTTACCAAGCAATAGCCATGGTCCAGTAATAAACCTAGATATTGCAGCTCCCGCTATACTTAATCCATTCACCAATCCTGTAAATACTGCTGTAGGGGCTACTTTGGGAACTTTAGTAAATATTCCAGAAAGTTTTTCTCCTATTTTTGCCCTATCTAAAAACTCATTCAATTTATTTACATTGTCATAAGTATGACCGAAAATTGATAGCAACGGACCAGTCGCGGCGGTTATGCCTGCAAAAGTCAAAATTACTTTTTTCGTGCCATCATCTAAATTACTAAAAGCTTTTATCATATCTGTCAAACTTTTTATAAATGGCGTCAATACTGGTAAAACGTCCTGTCCAAAAGCAATGCCCAAAGCGTGTACACTCTCTTTTAATTCCTTAAATTGGTTCTCCGGAGTATCTTTCATGGCATCAGACAATTTCTGTACTTCACCCGTTGCATTTTCTGCGCCTTTGGATAATTCTCCGAGGTGATCTCCGCCTTTGTTTAAAAGCACATTCCAACTGGACAAAGATTCCTTTCCAAATAAGGTAGCAATGGCAGCTTGTTTCTGTTGATCGGTCCATCCTTTAGTCCCTTTTTCTATATCATTTAGGATTGTAGGGAGATCTTTCATTTGACCCTTAACGTTAAATACTTCAAGATGCATTTTCTGCATGGCAGCAGACATTTGATCTGTCGGGTTTACTAAATTTACAAGCCCAGCTTTCAAAGAATTTGCGGCAGTACTTGCATCTATACCATTTGATTGCAATATACCAATTGCAGATGCGGCTTGTGTCATAGGAATTTTTAATGCCGTAAAAGTTGAGCCCATAATACTAGAAGCTTCACTTAAACTACTCATACTACCTTTGGTGTGGTTACTTACGTAGGCAAAAGCATCTGTTAACTTAGACATATTTTTTACTGTTTGCGCTGCATTATTTGTTTTTAACCCAAAAGCTTCAAGGCTGGAACCAAGTCCGTCAACTGTAGTAGATAAATCTTCATTGGCACCTCTTGCGGCATAAAGCGAATTATGCATTATCTTCATAGCTTCATCAGCACTATAGCCATCTTTTACAAGAGTCAATAGCCCTTCATTTATATCATCTGTAGACTGTCCAAAATCTTCACTCCAAGCAATAGAACTTTTTGACATCTGTGACATAAGGCTATTTACTTGTGCTATAGGAACACCACTTGCGACAATTTCCTTTCTTATATCCGCCATCTGGTGCTCAAAACTTGTAGCCGATTTTGCCGCCAATCCTAACGCTCCAAGTATAGGAGTTGTAAATTTCATTGTCATAGTGGATCCCACGGATGCTGCACTTTCTGCAATCTTTTTAAAATTTATAGAGTTGGTAGCTTTTTGAAGCCTGCCACTTTCGTCCTCAAGTTCTTTATATTTAAGTTTTAAATCTATAACTCGATTTTCAGCTTCTTTATACTCAGTAGAACCTTTTCCAAATTCATCAGCAACGCCTTTCAAGGCTTTTTGGCTTTTTTCAATTTCTTCGGACAATGCTTGCATCTTGCCCTTATAAGTTTCGAGAGCCTTGGCGCTTACTTCACTGCTACTGGCCGTCTTTTTATTTTCTGCCATCCATAGTTGAAATTTCTTATCTATGTTATCTATAGCAGTACCGATTTCACCGCCAATTTTTACCGCAGTACTTCCCATTTTATCGAACACAGAATCAAAACTATTTCCTGTCTGCTTTGCAGTATTATCTATATCCTTAAGTTTGCCTTTAGTGTCGTTGTCTTTTAAGAGGATAGAACCTACTAAACTAAATATTTGCATTTTCTATCCCCCTTTGTCTCTGATCCGCAGCTTTTATTTCTTCAGCCATGGCAATTATCTGTTCCTTTGTCTGTTTTGGTTTCCCTGATTTATTTTCATCAGTCATTCCTTCTTTAAATTTCTCAAAACTAATAAAAGTATCTTTATCCATATAAGGATACTTTGCAAGCCACATTTGCCATAACTGTTTGTCTATTTGTTTTTCATAAGCCTTCTTAATTAATTCAAGCCCGTAAACAACATCCAGTTCCATTACAGAAGAATTATATCTGTTTAATAAAATATCCAAGCAGTCAACTTCATTTACTTGACTGCTGAAGATAAAAAATCTCCAAACCCATCCTCGTTAAATAATTCCTCAACCATTTGCATAGTGTCTTGTGGTGGTTGATCTTCAATTTCTTTTGGCTTTTTATCCGCCAAATCTCCTAAGAATTTATATATTTCCTGATCTGCGTTTCCTATGCTTTCTATAAAAGTAAACATAATATCGACTTTTAAATCCCGCTGCATAGCCTTTTTTTCTTCCTCTGTTTTCCCTGTTACGTCTTTTACAAGCTTTTTAAGTTCAGGTTTTATATTCATTTTTTTAATTATTCTTGTAAAGCTAAACAAATCCTTGGTCTTCAAACCTCTTGTCAATAATTTTTCTTTTTCCTCTGCCATTTAAAATCCCTCCATTAACTATTTACCACATTTATAGAACTAAAAGTTTCAAGTGCCGTTCCTACTGCGGATTTTACCTGTTCATTTTCTTCCGTAGGTTTCGTGTAAGCTACAGTTACTGCCTGCCCTGCTGTGGGCGCTGTAGTTAAAGTAAGTTCTATTGTTTTTGCGTCCTCTCCTCTTACGACAGAACTAATTACATCTGCTTCACCTGCCACTGTTGCCACAAAACCGCTCAAAGGAACTGTTTCAGCTACGTCGGAAGTAAATGACAGAATTACCTTACCGTCTTGTACAACTGCACTTGCAAGTCCAAATACGTCCGTTACTTTAGGAAAATGCACTTCGTATGGCAAATCATCAGGGCGATAAGGATCGACGTGTCCAGTAAATGTAACCGGAAGAGTATTGTCTTTATCGTCTTCGGTCTTTAAATCCAGTCCGTCCGTGTTCAAAGCGTTCTTAAGGATTATCACCACGGGAGTACTACTGCCACTTAGTCTTGCTACAAGAGCTACATTATTTATATAATCATCTATGGAAATCGTGGCCTTTCCTGTTATAACGTAATAATCATCGTTACTGCTTTCATCTACTTTTCCCAGTAAAGCCATTACAAGGATATCTTTCGTAACTTCAAGCATATTTGTCTTTAGCGTTACTTCAACTTCCGTTATAAGCTCCATACCTTTTGCATAACTACTTTTTAATCCATCTATTTTAGGCTGTCTTAATTTCGGAGCTATTTTAAACTCGTTACCTCCGCTAGTTGCCCCAAGTAATTCCTCGTCAGGCAATCCATAATTTTTATACACTGCACCTGCATCTAAAAGTAGATGGTTCGGAGTACTTGGAGTAAAACCCGTTATTGCTGTACCATTCATTTATAATCATCCCTTTTCATATAATTTCACTAAAAATCGAAGCTCCCGGCGCTGTATATTTATATCACTGTCCGGGAGCTTCAGACGATATGGATTATCCTTAAATATTTGGATAAGCATATCACCAGTATTTATTATTTTTTTATTTAAGGCCTTTACTAAGTTGTCTGTAATAGCTTCAATTTCTGCGACCTGTCCACTCTTATTACTCCAAATATCAATTTGAAGCTGGTTTAAGTCACTGTATTCATTATTTGCAGTTATATTAGGGAAAGTTAAATTCTGCATACGGATATTTCTTTGTCATTTCTGTTGGGTAATGCTCCGCATAGCTTGTCACTATAGGACTTATAATCTCAAATATCCTATCATACAGATTTAACATATTATTTACCTCCCATATTTACGCTTATTTTTTGTCCTGCTATTTCTTCAATTTTACTTAAGTTGTCCATAACGGCAGGTTCCAAAAATGGTTGCGCTGCCATTTTAGAAGTTCCTTTTTCAACCCATTCGGCATAAGGCTCACCCTTTTTATTCACAACCGCATTAGTGGCACCAATATCAACGCCGTTATTATCGTCGTGAACCTGGAACGTTATATTTCCTTTAAGTCTTCCAGGGTCTATGTCACCATCTTCCTTTTTTCCTACTGGTGCTCTTAATTGCACCTCGGCAACTCCAAAAGTGCCAATTGTAGTAAGTGCATCTTTCTTCCCTTTTTCTAATGCGTCCAGGACATCATTCAGATTGCTCTTGTAACTCAAGACATGCCACCTCCATATATTCATCATCCCAAGGTATCGCCTTAACTTCATATACCTCAGTTTCGCCACGTTTATTCACATACTTTAAAATGATACCAATTTTAATTAAAGGCTCGTAATAATCTACAAAAATTCGCTTATTGACTTCAATATTATAACCATATTCCTTTAGTAAAAGCTCTTGTGAATAAGGCTGTATATCGCAGTCAATATCCTTTATATGCTGATCTTCTCCGGGTACCCAAGAACCGTGGCTATCCTGATGTCCTTCAGTTTTTACATATATACCTACTGTAAAATTCTGTAGCATTATCCCATCATCCTCACATACGGGGCAGGTAAGAGGCTTATTACTTCTTTACTAAGTCCAGTTTCGTAAGTGCCACTTCTCGCCCCCTGCTGGAACTGTTTTATATTTTCATTTCCTTTACGGGTAAGACATTCAATAACATAACAAACCACCGCATCCGGATAAGCTTCTTGAATATCTGTGGAATCATCATTCAAGTTTAGATATTCTTTTATAAGAGTTTCAGCCCTTCGGATATAAATATTTATAAGGTTGTCTTTGCTATTATCAGATATATTTCTTATAGTTTTTATATCATCCAATACGGTCATAAAATCACCTACTTTTTACCCTGTTTTGCCTTATCGTCTGCAGGTGGTGCAGTATTTGCAGGTTCTTCAGGCGGCTTTTCTTCTTTTGGTTTAAGAGTTATATCCTTAAATCCCTGCGCTATAAGCCTCTGCTTTTGTGCCTCAGTTTCAACTATCCTTATAACATTCAAATTCTGCAATTTAAAAGACATTATGCAAGCGCCTCCTTAACATTCACAAACAGTGCATCAAACTTATTGTCAGGGATCCATAAATCGTGGTACTTACGATAATCCATCAAGTAACCATCATGGCTCTGTACTTGTTCGGGAGCAAATATTTTCATGTTATCTGTTTTTGAAACTGCTATAGGCACATTCTGAGCACATATAATCCAGTTAATACTTTTTGCAGATGCATCCGGAGTAAATCCGCCAGCCTCTTGTCCTGTAGTTTTACCATCATTAAACACGTATGCTGTTTTTAATCTTGCACTTGGTACTGGAACAATAGGGCAGTCATCTATAATGGAAACCTTAGTGTTATATTGTCCAGAAGTAAATGTATCTACTTCTAACTTTCTTGTAATTTCCTTACTCATATCCAAAGTATTTTTAACAGTTCTGCTCATTGTAATTACTAACGGTACATCTCCGATAATGTCCTGCACTGCCGCAATATCTGTTTTTAATTTAGTCAGCACGTCGTCAACTACAGGAGTATATCCTCCACTTGCTTTTCCTTTAGAAATTGCCAGAGCTGCTATTTTAGAATACCTATAGACATCTATTTCGGGAATAACCTTTAGCCTCTGGAACTCACTCATTACAGTTGAAGCATTCACTACAAAATTACTTTCGTTAATATCCATAGAATCAAGCAAAAATTGTTTACCTCTATCCATAGTCATGGCCATAGTTTCATAATCAAGACCAACGGCGCCTCTGGTATAACCATCTTCCCTAGAATAATCAGCAAGGCCATCAACGGTTATTTTTGGTATTTTTATTTCTTTTCCACCGTTATAAATAACCTGTCCTGCGTTTCTTTCCATCCATCCGCTTGTTGCCTGCTGAGCTATCTGTGCATCAAGTGCCTGCATGAATAAAGTTGCATAATTAATTGCATTTTCCATATTTCATCATCCTTCCTATTCTTTAATTCCAAATATAGAATTTATTTGTCCCTTAACGGAATCTTCGGTTGGTTTAGCACCACCCTGACCGCCTGGTTTATAGGTACCATCTTTTAATATTTCCGTTTTTATAGCTTCATCATGGCTATTAAAAACCTTCTCCAAAGTCTCAAGATTTTTGTTTGTAGTATCCTCGTCAGCCCCAACAATAAAACTGACCAAATCGGCAGGCAATTTCTTTTCTGTCATTATTTTCAAAGCCTTATTGGTCAGGTCTTTTTTAAGAGACTCTTTTTGCATATCTTCAAATTGCTTTTTTAATTTTGCAATTTCAGTATCCTTCGGATCGGCTTCGGGGTGCTGTTTCTTATATTCTTCATCAACTAGTTTTTGTAAATTGTTAGTTTTAAAAGTATCAATACCCTTCTGAAGATGCTTATCCTTCTCAGAATCAATAAAGGACTTAAAGTTTGGATCACTCTCAATTTTTTCTTTAAAAGTATCCAAGGTTAAACCACTATTTACAAGTGCCTTACCCAAATCACTTTTAGATATTGTTTCATCTATGTTATCATCATCTTTCAAAGTCTCAAGTAATTTTGCTAATTCCTTTTTTAACATATTTTTTACGCCTCCTATGCCCTCTTAACCCAATATAGGACTAAGAACACAATTATTTTTATAAAAATAAAGAACTTTTTAAAACTTTATTCGACTATTACCCAATCTTCTGCAAGCATATCAGCCTGTGACGCAAGCCACCCCATCTGTATCCCTGATGTTCCAACAAAAGCAATTGCCTTGTTTCCTATAGCCTCATGGTTACAATTCACTACATTCCCCTTTGTGTTCAAATAACTTATTGCATTCGCAAGTTCAATATATTGTTCTTTACCATTCCAACCTTTACGAGCAACTTTATATCCTTTTTTTACTGCCTCAATCGCTTTCCCGAAATCCATTTTTCCCACCTCCATAAATTTTTATAAAATAAAAAAGCCTTATTTCTAAGACTTTAATTTTAGACATAATAAAAGCCTTATACTATTTATTTAAGTACAAGGCTTCTATTTATCATCTGATTTTGAGTCTTCCTCATAAACCTCTTTGATTTTTTTCTTATCTCTTTTTATGTTTTCTTCTTTTGTCATAAAATAGTCTGGTTTATTATCAACTAGATCAAATCCCATTTTCTCTCTATTTTTCATTTGGTTCTATCCTCCTATATATCCAATTATATTTATGAGCCAATCGTTCCATAACTTCATTTGAATGTTCGTACCACGCTTCATCCGGTGTCATTTCGTCAGTTAATACTTTAGCCCTATAATCATCAAACAATTCATTTTTTATCTCATTAAAATCCTCTGTAATTTGAGAAAGGTTATCAGGAATTATGCCATCGCCTATTTTGCAAATATATTTGGTCCCATTTTGGCCTTCAACGGTTATTCCATTTATAGAATTGAAATTAACCATAACCTTTAGATCTGCATCTGAAAAAGAAGAACTCCCCGGGTGATTATGCACCAACATCACACTATTAGCCTCGCTATTATTTAAGAAGTTAATAAGCTCACTAGTAAATACAACAGAATTACCATTACCAGTTAATTCCTGCCTTTTTAAACCATCTTTAATACTCATGGCCACAAGTTTTTCTTTATGATTTGTTCTGCTATATTCATTTAACTCAGCATGAATGGCTTTTAGACTTTTAACTGCTTTTTCATTTAAATCTAATGCGCCAAATGTTTCTGTATTATTTATTATATCATTATTTTTAGAATTTGCGTCACTGCTTTTAGAAATTCCCACTTTTTCTTTCAGCCACTGCTCGTAATCCATATAATCAATTATTTCTTTAGTCTCATTATCTTTTCTTTTAGTCGGTTTCCAACCTTCAAACGGTACATTTATAAGTACACATCTACAACGTGGGTGAGTGTCCATTACTGGTTCGGGGTGGCTTTCATTTATTCTCCATACCTTGCCATCAAGGCTGGCATCATAGGGCGCCGTTCTATGATCTAAAGTTGCAGACCACATTACTTCCTTGCAACCACTATCTATGCCGATTTGCTCCTGCGCTTTTACTGCCACCCTTGCCGTTTCTGTAGCCACAAGCCGATTGCTGTCATATGCACTTACATTAAAAGTATGCTGCACATCCTTTGCTATTTTATCTATGGCAATATTACCCTTATAGGCTTCAACTAAAGATTTTTTTAACTTATCAATCATATCTGCTTTATTATTCCAAATTCTATCACTAAAAGTTAAACTTTTAAATTTTGCATTTACAGCAGAATCAATAAATTCCTGTTTCAGCATCTTGAATTTTATATTTACATCCATGCCTTTGTCGAGCACATAAGCATTTTTATAATAGGTATCCTTATAAGTTTCACTTAAAATACTTTTTATTTTACTGACTTCTTTCTGCCCTAAGCTTTTCCCTATGGATTTCAACTTAGAATCCAATGCAGACGTTATAGAGACTCTTTGAGCTTTATTTAATTTTAATAGACCATCTATACTATATTTTATATACATCATGCCTATGAAGCTGTGTAGTTCATTAAGCTTGTCTTTCTGGTCAGAGTACATATCTTTCATCTGTTCGTCTGCATATTTTTCAGAATCAAGCCTTATCTGCTCTATTGCCCTCCTGTACTGCGGATCCACCTTCGCCATCACCTTCACCACCATTCAAAAGACTCTGACCTATAGAATCAGCCTTGCTTTCTTTTTCAATTTCCTTCATTTCATTGTCGGGATTATCAATGAAACTTAATTGTGCGAGCCCCGTTCTAGTAGATAATTTCCCGTTTAACTGGCTTATAATTTGGCTTATCATCAAATCATCTGTAGGAATGTTAGGCACAATTTTAATGTCTATATCCTTCCAGTCATAATCCTTGTTTTGCCTAATTTTTAGGTATATGAAAAGAAACTTTAATCGTACCTTTATGGCATCCACAAGAGCTTGTATGTTGTTCGTGCATTTTTCTTCAAGCCCTATGAGCCTGTTTCTTAAAGCTAGAGAACTTGTATTGGATACTAATTTTTCATTGTTATTTATGTGTGAAGCTAGCTGGTACATCTTATCCTCAAGGGTATTCAATGTATTCTGGACAAAATCATCATTAATTTCTTTAATCAACCATTTTGCATCTGCTTTGTCGCCTGTAAGGCTCATAACTCCAAGCCTTTTCATCTTGTCTAAGTCAGTTTCTCCATTCTCGTCTTTAGTTTCATCATCTAACTTGCAATTTTGGAAAATTAAATATGCATTCCTAAAATCACTTATTTCGTTCACCATATCAGACAAATTTGTTTCAAATCCATCCTGCAAGCCCTTCAATATGGAAAATAAGCTTTCATCTATAGTGCCAATTTTCACAACAGATACTGGCACCTTTCCAAATACATTGCTATCCGCCTTAACTCCTGTAGTAGGTTTGAATACATCACCTATAACGGTGTAATGGCTAATATCACCATTAGTATACACATCAGCATAGAGAGTACGCATATCGTCAAACTTTTTGGTCCAGAATCGTATAAAAAGTTGCGTATTCCCAAAATCATCCTGAAGAATATAGCTATCTAAAGGCGTACAAATCAAGCTATTAAATAGACCATCAGAATCAATATAGTAAAGCTCGTAAGCTTCATTAAAAATAAGGCTCTGCTTACACAGTTCCTTATTGTGTTTTTCTCTCCAGTGCCTAAAATTCAATCTCAAGTCCTCGATTACATTTTGGTTATTGGAGTGACTCGAATAAGTTATTTTATTACCACAGCAGTAACTCGCCTCTTCATTTATAAACTTCTGTATAAAATTACAGCGCACCTTCGTATTGGCACGCTTTGTAATCATCTTATAGTTTTCCATGGCTTCAGTATGACCATCATAATATTTTTGCATTAACATATATCCCGGAAGCTTCATATCAAAATCCTGCTTACATTTTTTTAAAAGCTCCAAATCTGCTGGCACAATATCACCTCCTACAATCCTAATTTTCTTCTATCAAAGAGCTGCACATTGTGGATAACTTCTATATTTTCAATTCTGTTTGCGAACTCTGCTGTTATATCTGGAGCATCATCATGGATGCTAAATTTCTGCCCGGCGAATTCCATAATTTGTTTTATAAAATCCTGGTCCTCTTCAGCGAAAATAATCTGACCTTTATTCATATAAGGAATAATCGTGCTGATTTTATCATCCTTATTTTTGCGCTGCATTTCATTTATAATTTCTATATTCCTTACCCGTAGCACATCATCAGCATTAATTTTATTCTCTAATAAATTAGCATCTGCACCATTGAATGTATTTTTCTCAATATAGACGTGGGTAGCGTCCGGATATTCCTTTAGTAACTCCACTGCATGGCCTATATACTTATCAAAATCAGTTCTGGCATTGATTTTCGCTAATTCTGCTTTACGGGCGTATTTTAGATTATTCTCAGCTTCGGAACCCACCAGATAAGCTGAATAATCAGATTTTCCATTGTCGGTACTGGCAGGATCCATGCACAGCATTGTCTTCATAAAGGAATGTGTTTCAATTTCCTCCCGGGGCTGTGTTGCAACAGTTTTAAACCACTTTTCGCCTATAGAATCAACATCCCCTTGAACTTCCTGTTTAAAGCTGGCCGGATTTTCATAGTAACTCATGGCCATATCTAAACAGTCCCAAAATTCAGCCCATAACATAGGGAACTGCATTTCTTTTTCATGGCTATAATAAAATTCTTTTGCATCCTCTAAGTGAGTTTCATTCTTAAAATCAAAAAGGATGTTTTTAAATTGCTCCCACAGACCGGTATTAAAATATGTGTCTATATCATCAACCAAAACACCCTTCTCATTTTTAAATTTCCATGTTGGCTGCTTCATAAGCCTGCTATAAAAGCACTCTTTATGCTGTAGAGTTCCCAATGCTATCAAAGTTGTACCTTTTTTCACTGTTTTGCCATTACGGGTAACTGGCTTCTGAACTGCGTATTTAACATCATCAGAGAACCTTTTCCACTTCTTTTCCCTTGCATCATCAGTCCTAACGTCTGGCTCTGATTGATAGTCGTCTAAAATTATTAAATCAGGTCTATTATTACCATATTTTCTACCTCTCATTGGAGAACTAGAAGAAATAGCTTCAATGAATGTTTTGTTTGTAAATTCTAATTGAGTTGAATTACAAATATATCTCTTATCCTTGTCATTCAGTAGCACTCCAAAAGCTTGTTTAATGTAATTATTCTCAAGGAAGGTATTCTTGATATCCTTGATAAATTTCTCTGCTGTAGATCCTATATCAGAACAAATCAAGGTGTATTTCTTGATTCCATATGCATGACACCAGCAAGTCGGGGCAAAATTTCCAAAGGCAGATTTACCAGTGCCACGTGGAAGAATCCATCCTCTTTGATTTTCACCATTACCGATAATACTGTCTTGTATATTACTCCAAATATCTCTATGAACATTAGCTATAGGCGCCGCAGTGTTATTTTCCTTCGGAAGAAATGTATCCTGGAGAAAATACATACAGAAGAATTCAAGGTTCATGCGTCCCAACTGCCAACTCAACCCGTGGTAGCCGAATAGGTTTGAACTGTGCTGTAGGATCATATTTTCTGCGGTGGATTCGTCAAAACCTACTTGTTGAAGGTACTTGTATAGTAAAAACTTATTTTGTTCGTCTTCATTTTGAAACATTAAGAATCACCCTTTTTACCACCGTGGAACCAATATCCAACAGAATCAGCTAATATTATTAAAATAATAAAAGCCATCCATGGATGTGCCATACACCAACTATACATTTAAATCACCTCACAATTTTAGGTATGAAAAAAGAGCCCTAATTAAGAGTTCTTAAATATTATTCCTTCTTATTTTTTAAATGTTCTACAATTTTCATGATAGCATTTACGCTTCCTATTATAAGTACAGCTATACCAGCTGCTATAAATATGTTCTCTGTTGAAAAAAATATATTCACTGGTTTATGATTTTTTGAAATCATAAATACATTTTGTATAAGAAACATAAGCACAGTTACAATAATAGGTACCATTGTAAAAATTAACATTTCATCATAACGAGCTATTTTATCTCGCTCTCTTATAAGCATGTCAATATTTTGATTTTCCGCTATCTGTTCGTTTTCCTCTGGTACATATTCTTTAAATGTATCTTCTGTAAAATCTATTAAATCAAATTTATCCTGGTCTTTTAAAAATCTAGTCTCTGAAATATCTAAAATAATATTTTCTTTAATCTGATCTAATGTAAATAAAGAATCTAATTCTATATTATCATATCGTTCTTTAATAGCATTTCTGATATTTAATATAACTTCTTTCCTTAATTTAATTTTTTGAATAAAAAATGGTCTAACAGCATCTACTAATTGTTTATTAGCAACTTTTACACTCCTAATTACGCTTTCACTTTTTCTTCTCTTACGGAGAACACCAACTGAATATGTTATTAAAGTTACCATCAAAGGAGTTACTATTGGTTTTATCCATTCCAAAAAAAATCTGCTCTCAACAAAAGCTGTTAAATAATCCATAATAGCATACCTCCCCCTGTCATATTATATCATTTTATGACAAAGTTTTCCACATGGCTTTTTAAAATATCACAGAAATTGTGACACCTCTCACCGGGCTATTTTCATTTCCAAAAATTAGAAGGTGGGCGGGTCCGGGGATCTCTTCAGCCATTCCAAATATGAACTTCGCTAAATCAAATTTTAGCGAAGTTGTAAATAATCATTCAACCTCTTTCAACCCCAGTCATATCAACGCTTTCAAGCTATTTCTACTTAACAACTCTCATATTTTTAAACTTCTTGAGTTGTTCTTCAAGCTCATTCTCATTTACGTTGTTATTCTCTGTGTCATTATTAAGAGTTTGAACTACAGCCGTTGCATTACCATATATCTGGCTTAACAAGCATTGATTAGCTGCAAGCTTAACTCGTTTGTCAGTGCTGTTGTTAGCTAAATCTTTAATATTATCTATATATGTCCTAACATCCTTCAGTATATAGTTATTACCTTGGTTAGCAATGTCTCGTCTCCGTTGGTCAAGCTCAGCGTTAACTTCATCATTACTCCTCCACGAGTAAATAGTCTGCCTACTCACTCCAATCTTCCTAGCAATATCAGTTATCTTCTCACCTTCAATAAGCATTGTAATCATCTTCTCCTGATCCTTGGTAAGCATTTCTATCCCTCCCTTACACTTAACGTAAATAAGACACCTATATGACTAGATGTCCTTTAAATAATTTCTATGATATTATAATACTCCTTTGTTTGAAATTATAATTAAACTAAAATGAAACTTTTATGAAAGTTTTATTAAACTATACCATGAACATAGATGCAACCAGATTATTAATAGCTCTTCTTTTAATCTCACATACCCACTGTTCAGTTAAATCCAACCGAATAGCAATTTGTTTATTGGATAGCTTTATAAAGTATTTTAATTCAATTACTTCTCTTGACCTATCATCCAATGCATTTAATGCATTATCTATCCTTTTATTCTGCATCTCAGCCTTATGCCTTAATATCTTTAGATGTTCAGGTCTTATATTCTTACTTGTAAATTCATTCTCAACAACACTGCTAAACTTATAAGTAGGTCCACTTTTCTCTTTATATCCTATAGGGAGGCAACCCTGATATTCATATTCCAATTCTTCAATTGCCAAATCTATATTTTGAATTTCTGCTTCAACATTTTTATATCTATAAAGCATAGCTTCAACAATTCTATAATATTTGTCCTTACTTGCCATAAACAATATACCTCCCTGGGATTAAAATTTCTATTCATGTAGCATTTTTCTATCAAAACGTCCTTCGGTAACATTTTTGGTAACACTTTTTTCAGCTTTTTGTTACCTATTCCATCCATTGATATATCTAGCTTTACGCACTTTCGGTAGCAAGGTAACATTTTTTAAAATGATATGCAGTCAACTTTTATATATGAGTGTATGTGTACCCGTGCGTGTACATATATATTTATGTTACTTTGTTACTAACACATATATATAATATATAAAGCCAATAATACCAATGCTTTGAGCAGGTAACATTTTTGGTAACAAATAGGTAACCATTTATGAAATTAGTTACCTTTGTTGAACTTGTCCGGAAACACAACTTTCTGTTCCCCTTTTTCCCATTCATCCTCAAAGATATCCGGCGGGGCTAAAGATTCAAGCCCTAGTTTTTTAATTTTACTAATGTCGTATAAATCAAACCTTATGTTAGCACTTTCTACTTTTATTTGCCTATCTGATGCCTTCAATAGATATCCTGCCATTTTTGCCTGCTTCTTAAAATCCTTTAGCTCCATCAAGGATTGTTTATTCCCAATGTCCTTCATATAGGAAAAGATCTGGTTATACATTTCGCTGGTCCTGATATACAAACTTCCATCTTTTCTCTGTACAGCTTTTTTAACATTATCTTCATATATTCTACCATCTCCTATAATTTGGTCGTATAATGCTAAAATCTTTTCAACTTCCGATAGTGAATCATCCATATCGTCAAGTATCTCATTTCTTATATTGGCGACAACTACATTCTCATAGTTTGTAATTTTCTGTAAACCATATTGATTAATAAGCTCATTTAATATAGCAATTCCAGTGCAAATATTGGCTGCTGTATTGCCTGGCCTGTCTTTAATTCCTTTTATCTCACTAAATTCATTTTCTCTTAATGTTTTATATTCCTCCACTGACATATTTAAGACTATTTCAATTAAGCTCCGCCCAAGCTTATTCAAAATATCTTGATGATTTATGATCCACTCCATAGCTGTGGTTTGCTCTTTTGTCCTTTGGTTTTTCGATAGATAAATAATACATGACCTTTCATTTAGTGCTTTTTCATTATTAATAAATGTTTCTTCACCTGCCAGTATAAGCGGCCTTGTAAGTGCAAGAACTGTATTGCTTTTTAGATTTCTATTACCTCTATCTACTGTGTGTCTGTCATAGCTGTTTCTTAAAATTTCACTTATCATATTTTTCTTATAATCATTCATTTTGCTTGGTTTAAACTCTTCGAAGAGCAATGAATAATTTCCTTCACTTAAAGCTTTTTCCATAGCAAAAGGCGTTGTAAGTGTAATCGACTTGATATCATCCTTCGGGTAATTCAGTATAGCAGCGATAACATTTTCCATTACTGTACTTTTACCGCCGCCACTCTCACCCGCCAGTAACAAGTGATGAAAACTAATATTTAACTCTATGGCCTGAGCTATGGCAAGATTATTAATTATGGTACCTACAACCGAATAGCTTATCCTCTTTGGTGCAAACTCAAATAAATATTTCATAAGTTTCTGGAGTTCTTCTTTCCCTATAGGATCTATATTTACAATTTTAATAGCTGTTCCGCCGTCACTTTTTATTTTGGTATTTACGCCCTTACTGGTTATCATTCCATCTTGAGTTACTAGCTTTATATCATTATTCTCAAATACAAATCTAGTGCCTGAATAAACTTTCGATTTCTCAATGGCAAAATATTTATTTACCCATGCTTTCAGATTCATCAGATCATCAACACGCCCTTTAAATATTAAGTCCATAGATCCTAAAAAGTTCCTGAATGATTTTGGATCATCAAATACAGTGACATAATCTCTTTTTTCAATTATGCCGCCGAAAGATGTTTTTATAGATAGTTTTATACCTTCAACATCTTCGTTTACGTAATGTATGGCCGTGGCATCCACCACATTAAAATTCGTCATATATATTTTTTTCTCTGAGCCGTCCTTGGCGATAGTTTTGTAAATACCTAAAGAGTCTTGCTGCAACTCATATTTATTTTTTAAATCCAGTGACCTATCAAATGCATTTAATAAATCTTTTTTATCATGTCCAGCATCCAGCCAGTCGGTTACATCTTTATTGTCTCCCAGGCTTTTTATACCTGGGAGGTTTATAAATTTAAATGATTTTGCGGAGCCAAACAGTTTTTTATATATGGACCACTTGTATTTTTCTCCTGCTTCTCCAGTGTCTCCACAGATGTATAAATATGCACCTTCATACATTGATAGGTCTTTTACATTTTTAACACTGGTTGCCACGTAATTGCTCCGTTTAAGCACAGAATTGAGATTGTTTACGTCTTTTTCACCCTCGCATATAATTAGTACATTATCATTTTCAATGCCCTGTAATGCGTTATACAGGTTATACGGCAGCTCTTCTGAACCTCTTTTATTAACTACCTTGTCATTTTCTATATGGTAATAAGATAATCTTTTTTTACCTTCGCTATCTTTAAATTTAGCCTTAAAGTATGCAATCTCGCTTTTATCGTTTGTGAAGGGAAATAAACCTATGAGAGTATCTTTCCATCCGAATTTCTTTATCTGCCAGTCTATAAAGCCTTGTACCCTTTCAACCTGCTGTTCCTGCTCACTTTTTTCAACTGTAAGCCCTAAATATTCCCGAGCCTGCTCATATGCCATATTCTTAAATTTCATTATGAAGTCAATACTATCTCCAGATGTTGAACAGCCGAAGCATTTAAACCGTTGTTTATTTGCATCCGGATAAAATTTTACTGCAAGGGAAGGTGTCTTTTCATTGTGGAAGGGGCATTTTATATACCCCTGCCTATTAAAATGTTCTCCTGTTTCTCTTTCTATCAAATTTTTTAAGTCTATATCTTGCAGTTCCACCTTCTCACCTCTTTTCTAAGTACGGATTTTCCTTGACTATAAGCCTTTAATTTTACATTCTTTGCAACAATTTCTGTCTTGGTACATTGGATAATAATGATCTATATAATCACCATTTTTTAATTCTTTTCCGCAATTCGCACAAATGGGCTTGTCAGTCTGCCGTATTTCGCTATACCATATCTTCCAAAAAACATTAGTTATTTTTAACCTGTCCATATAATCCTCTCCTATGATTATTTTGCCGCCTGCTGACTTTCCGGACTTATATCTGTATCCAATTCTTTTTCTTCAATAAAACCTCTATGAACTAAAATGTTTCTTACTCCGTATCTCAATGTGTTATATATTTCACTTGCTATAATCTCTTTGCTGTAAGGCCTTATTATTGTATGAAATTCTCTTTCCAGTGCTTTAAGCCTTGCATATAGCGTATGTGGCTTATATTGTGACCTGTAGTTGCCAGTTCTAATATTTCTATCAAAATTCGGATCTTCTAAGAAGATATAAAATTCTATATCGTGTCTGTTCATATTGGAAAATTCATATTTAAGCCTGTTATAATCGCTTCTAAGTACTTTTGTTAAATATTCTTCTCCAAATAATTCAATTGTCTCTTTTTTTATTTCATCTAAATTAGTTTTTTTGTCTTTTAGATTCATGGCTAATTCGTCAATACAAAATTTTCTCTCTATTATCAATTCATCTGTAAAATAGACATCTCTTGTCTGGCCTTTGAAACTTCCTACAGGTAGATAGCAGCTATAATCACCATAGTCAATTTTTTGGACTTTATATTTCTTTTTATTTTTACTTAGCCAACTTAATATATGAAGGTTTGCCTGTTCTCTGGAATCTACTAAAATTACTATGTTGTTTAATATTTCGCCTATTTCTTTATTAGTAAATTTATAATGCAATATTATCCCTTCTTTCATAAGCCCATTTATATCCTTTATGCTGCTTATATTCGCCCCTGCAACATGCCGCAACGCAACTTTGACTAAAACCATTTCTTTGACATTCCCTAGTACTTGCCCATATTTTTATTAAATTATCGTCAAAATTATATTGAAATACTTTTTTACTAAGCACTCTTTTATTTCGGGCTGCAATATAAGAGTTATCTCTATTTTCCATTCCTCTTGCTATTTTAGTTCCATATGAATTATTGTATTTATAGGTACACCATTCAAGGTTTTCAGCCTTATTATTTTCTTTATTTTCATCTTTGTGATTAACAATAGGCAAATTTAATAAATTTGAAACAAAATAGATTGCTACTAGTCTATGCACTGTAAATGTTCTAGTTTTGTTTTTCTTTTTTAGGGAAACATATATATATCCATTTTCTCCCTTATGAGTTGACAACAATTTACCCTTTTTATTAAACTTAATGCCTCTATTATCAACTATAGCTCTGTTTAGACTTCGTATCCTGCCTTTATTGCTAATTTGATAATATCCTTCATATCCTCTAATATCTTTCCAAATTTCCATATCTGAAAATTTATAATGTATCTGCATCTAATCACCTGCCTTTATATGTTATAATTATATTAGTTAATACCTTGAGAAAGGGCATTACCTTGGAAGACTCGGCAAAGCAACTAAAGGAGGGATGTTTTATGATAATCAATTCATTTAAAAATTTTGTAAAATTAGTTGCATTTGTTGAAATAAGTATCAATTTCGGAATTATTTCTCTAAGCTTTGCCAAGAGCTCTTTCTGAGGGTATTAACTGAAATTTCATTTATCAAAATGGTATGTCTCCGTCGTCCTCAACTTCCACATAATCAGCATCATTATTCTGCTGTGGAGCCGCAGAATAATTATTGTAGCTGCTATTGTTATTTCCTTTATCCTGCATAAACTCAAAATCATTTACAATAACATCACTGCTCCACCTGTTATTACCTTCTTTATCCGTATATTTGTTAATCTGTAGTCTACCTATAACGCCGAATCTATGCCCTTTCTGAACATAATTTGCTATTGCTTCAGCTCTCTTTCCGAAGCACACACAATTTATAAAATCCGCCTCCTGGGGTTTGTCTTTGTTAAACCGTGGCCTATTTACCGCTAATGTGAATTTAACTATTGCCAGCCCACTTCCAGGTGTATAATTTAACTCCGGATCGCGTGTCAATCTACCCACAAGTTGTATATTATTCAATTGTTTCCCTTCTTTCCATATATAAAATGCCTCTAGTGCTGTACATATTAAGGTCTTCTATATGGTACATTCCGCCATATTCTTTTGTAATTTTTATCTTTTCCTTAAAATTTTTATATGGTACAGCCATAATAACCATTGCTATCACCTAAGCTTTAAACGACATCTGTTTCGTGCTCTCGCCCGGTTCAAAATGTGTCTCTAATATATAGCTGGATTCTAAATCTGCCGTGTGAAGCGCAACTCCGGCTTTGCAAATATTCCATGCTTTACTTATACTATTGTAATTCTGGCTTGGCTCATAGCCACCCATATGCCACCTGATTATTATTACTTCCTCTCTGCCTAGTTTTATAAATTGTTGGAGTATAATAACGCTTTTCTCTCCATGCCCGAAAGGTGCTTGGTCATCCACTGCATAGTAAGGAACTTTTACCCATTTACCCTCTTTTTTCATGTTTCGGGAACTCACAGTATAAAAATTGGTTTTGCATATATCATGCAGCAACGCAGTAATTTTCACAGTATCGTCACTCAATCCAAAATCGTACTCAACATTTTTCTTCTTAAATATTTCATAGACATTTAAACTGTGTTCTGCAAGACCGCCTTTATAATTGCCATGGTACCTTGTAGAGGCAGGAGCTTCAAAGAAGTCACTGTCCTCCATATACTTAATTACTCTCTCTATGCCTTTCCTGTTAGTATTTATAAGTAAATCAATTATTTTTGCTTTGATTTCCTCTGGCTTCATATTTTTCCCCTTCCTTATAGGTCCATATAAAATATGGTTTTCTCTAATTTCTTTGTAGATCTACAATAGTCACATTCTTCGCACCGTGTCGGCTGTTCTCTGCCTTGCCAAACGGCTTTCACCCTGTCCATTAATATTTCTGTTTCCAGCAACTTATCCTCTATGAATTCCGTACCTAGAAGTATTACAGCCTTGTCCGGGATTTCTTCTTTGGAAACGGCTATTATGTGGGGCTGAAAGTAATCATCCGCCTTGCGGTTTATACGGTCGATTTCGCAGTATATAGCCATCTGCAATAAGTAATCATAGTGTGTTATAAAGTTCTCGTTACCATTGAATTTGCTGTGTATATTCCTGGTAGTTTTCAAATCCACAATAACCTTTTTCTCTGGATTGTATATATCGAACATGGCTTTCCATGGAACCCCAAACAATTCCGCAGTTTGAATAACTTCCTTCTGACCTTCTCTGGCTTCTTTGACTAGTTCATCATCCTTTAGAGTGGCAATCATGCGGTCTGCAATCTGGAAGGTAGATTTTAGCTGTCCCTTGGTTTTGCCTCTAGAAGAATACATTTCTGGATGCTCGGCTTTAAATTCTTCTAAAGTACCTTCACTCCATGCATGAACATAGCTACCAAGTAGGAGGGCGTCTTTGTTGCTATCTTCCCATTCTCCGTTAAGCTTTGCCATTGTCTTGGCCTCACATTCTTTAAAACTCTTGAATAAGCTGACTGACATATATTCTCTGTCATTTTCTTTGGTGAAGTAATTTTCCTTAGTTACTGGCATTTTCTTCACCTTCTAAAAGTTCTGGATTCTCATAAATATTGCCTATAACCTCACATTTATTAAATCCGCCATAGCATGCTCTGACAGGATGTTGCTCTGACAGATTTTTTGAATCCCAATACCCTTCTTTATTAAAAAATACCTTGGTTGTTGTAAGCGGCGTATTTTCCTTCCCGTAAAATAATTTCAAAATGTCACCCTCGTACACTTCAACGCCGTTTTTGTCTTTCAAGCCTGTGTATTGCATAAGCTCAAAATCTTTAAAGTTATATACAAGTAAATACCCTTCACCAGGTACTTTTACTCCTATTGTTTCATTACTAAAATTGATTTCTTCCACATTCACTATCTTTCCAAGTTTTTTAATATAAGCCCTAAACTTAATCTTTCTCAATGTCTTCACCTACCTCCGAAGTATCTTCCTGAACCTCTGCATCAGCTTCAATGATATTGCTATCATCTTTATCAAAATTTGAAACCTCGTGTTCTTGATTTTCAAACTCAAAATCAGATGTCTCATTGTAGACTTTTTTGGTTTCGACGCTGTCAAAGTCAAGTTCAATTAATTTGCACAGCCTTCGGAGCACTGTCTTTTTGTACATTTCTCCCGGGGTTTTCACCCATGCCGGGCTGTTTTTTGCCTTGGAAAAATTGTTTCGTATACCTTCTATTTCCTGCCTTGTCATGGTTTCATAAAGCATACTGCCATCTTGGAAGAGACATACCGCAAACGCCCCTATAATCTCACCATTATTAAACGGCAACGGTTTGAAGTTGATTGTCTGCCTTCCATCTTCAATGCTTTCTTGAAAATCATCACCCTCGCGGACAATCTTTGCGTATATGTCCTTTATAGGATTGAAACTATATTTCTTAGCTAATTTAATTTCGCCTTTATAGTCAGTCTGAAACTGCAAGCTTCCACTATACGGTATTGCATAACATTCCCTGTTGAAGAAATCCAGCCCCAGAAATGCACCTTTGAGCATTGTCCTTGCTACACTAATCGGCTGACATTGTTCAATTCCCTCGGTGTCCTGTAGAACGGTCATGCAATTCTGTAAAAATCTTGCCTTGTTAAAATCCTTTGGAAGCGCCTCCTGTTTTGTCTCAAGCAATTTATTTAACATTGTGTGGCTTTCATTTAAAACCACCATTTTTTTATCTGCCATATTATCCCTCCTAAATTATTTCTCCAGGCTCTAATTCATTTTCCAATTGTCTTAAATAACTCTGCCTTAATGCAGCTTTTATAGTTGTTACGTCAGGGTTTTGTTTAATTTCAAGTATCTTGAATTTAAAATTCTCCATCTATTTATCCTCTCCCCAAATAGTTTCCAATCTGTCTTCCTTGTCGTTATATGAAATTGCTAAAATATAATAGTCTGAATCATTAGCGTCATAGATTCTATAATCCAGCTTGTTTAATACCTCTAGCAAACTATTAAGAGTGGCAAGCAGTCCCTTGAACGGTGTGTTTATCTCCTTTATAACCTTACTCATCTTCTTCAGCTTTCTCGGTTTTCTCGTTCTTGTTTATAAAAATCAGTGAAAATTCTCCTATTTCTAATAGCCTGTCCTCGATATCCTTTTCTTCAAAATCTTCTATATGACTATCCTTAAATTCGCTATTGCTTAAAAGCTCTCTCGCTATATTTAGAGCAATTGTTCCATTAATTGCTAAGTTAACTTTGTCTCTAAAGTCTCTCTTCATTGTAAAAACATCCTTAGGGAGTATTAAATTTTCCTTTTTAAGTTTTTCTAATTCGTCAGCTTCTTTCTGTAAGTTTGAAAATGTGTCCAGGTCTATAACAACATGATTTTGTTCCATTTTAATTCCTCCATATTTGACTTATTTCCCACTCTATAGTAAAGTGGAATTAGTTAATTTTGTTTTTGGACCCTCTGCAAAGGGTTCTTTTTCTATTCTCAAAACTTAATCGACATTCTCTGCTTGTACTTTTACAAGCATTGGGGCAGTTCTTGTTTTTGTTGCAGTAAATACAGCATATAGGCTCTTTAAGATCTATAGGGCATTTACCAACTGTGCAGTAAATCATCCATCTTCCTCCTTCAAATAACATTTGTTAGAAATATAATTACAGGTACCAAGACAACTATAGTTAACTGATTTTCTATGCTGTCCTCTCTTGTATATCTAATTGCATGGTATATAGCTAGTACAATTACAGCTATCAGACTGTAGACTCCTAAAACTTCAGCTCCTAATTGCGACATATTCTCACTTCCTTTCCTTTAGCTCGTTTGATTCTGCTTCTCGCAGTCCAATAACTAAGTTTGTAAATTTCTGCAATTTGCCTTACTGTATAGCCTTTCTTTCTAAGTTCTAACATTTCTTTGGTTTTCTGCTGTACTTCCCTGTGCGTGCGACGCACGTGAGGTTCACTACTTACACCCATTTTTACAAGTGCTTTTTCACAGGAAATACCCTTTTCCACAGCTAAGATAAGTGCATACCAATTTTCCTTCAACTTCCTTTCCTCCTTCCAATTTCTCTCCTAACAGCATTTATTCTACTTTTAACCTTCTGTCCTTCTCTTTCTTCCTTAATTAAACTAGCTAATAACATATACAGCCTGAATAGCTTTTCCTGCTTCAATCCCTCCTTAAACTCTTTGCTTTGTATTGGCTGCCTGTACCAAAAATCAGTCATTTAATCATCTACCTTTCAAATATCTTCTAATTCATTAACGTAATTTGCCTTAGTTCTCCATATGCTACCGCATTTCAAACATCTTACAGATGAATATTTACTGGGGTGAAATGCTCCCTTAGGACTTTCAAACTCTGAGTAGTTACCATTGCGGACAACAACTCTCCAATTTTTCATTTTCTCTTTTCTGCTACCAGCACATGAGCAACTCCAGCCGCTAGACATTATTTTCACCCCATTCTAGTTCCAAACAATCTTCCAACGGTGCTCCATGCAGATATGCCAGGCAATTCTTAAGGTGCTTAAAATCTTCTGTCCATGCTTCTCCTGCGGTGTTGTCTATACCAACAAACCAACCTTTCTCCAACACGATAAATCTGCCATAAGGCTTCCTGGTTTCGATTATGCTGTCTGCCCGTTCGGGCGTTATAATTTTAATCACTTCCAGTGCCCCTTTCCTTCTCTGTTTCAATGTCTTCTATAGATATCTGGCCGGATAGTACTTGTTTTCTTAAAGCCACTTTTTTCTTGGATGCATTTAACCCTTTGTATTTCTTATTTAACTGAGCTTCTATATTCTCAAGAGCTTTTAAATTTTTAGTTTTATCTACATTCACATATTTAGAAACGCCATCATCCTTATAGTTGAAACATGTCCTTATTCCCTTATCATCCTTATATCTTCGCATTAAACTGTTTGCGGTACGTCTAAGAGCCTGATTTCTAAGTTTACGAATATCAAAGATATAGTGTGGTCTTATAAGCTCCATTACGGCATCTGTTGTTATTTCTCCAAGCTCGTCCATTTGTTCCAATATGGCTTCTCTTGCTTTTTTCTCAAGACTGCTGTAGTTACCCATCTTTTTTTACCCCCTTAAAATAATTTTGGATCGTTATTAAATTCTTGATAGCAAGACTTAACTCTGATAGTTCTATGTCAATAAGTTCTGTCGTATTTGCTATACAACTCCACGCTTTCAGTGAATCATTGCTTGTACTTAAAAGTGCTACTTTAGATATTGCGTCTTCATATTTTTTTGAGTGTTTTATACAATCGCCAAGTTGTTCTTCACTTAGATTATTGAAATCAGTTATTCCGAAAATGTGGGTTTCTTTTGGTTTCCTAAACTTATCAATCAGGACTGCGTTTTCAGGTAATGATTTTTCAAGTTCCTCCTGTTTTTTCCTTTTTTCCTGTTCCTGCTCCTCTTTTTCAAGTTGCTCTTTATAAAGTTTTTCTTGTTCCTCATTTTTCTTTTTGGCTTCTACAGCCGATTTAGTGAGAATATATGCATTATTGATTGTCAAATCTCCAGCCTTTACCTGCTTTTTAATATCCTCCGGAGCTTGATTTTCTATAACCTCAACTTTGTGGATTGTGTCATGACTTACCCCAGCTATTTTTGCAAGTTCTTTTTTAGTATCTATTGCAGGGTTGTCAGATTTCTGACAAGGCCGAGGATTTTTACCGCCAGTTGATGTTTTGAGATTTTCCTTTGCTTTAGCTTCTATTACAGGTTTGAATTTAAGCGCTATTTGAGCAAGTTCATATTTATTAAGATTTCTTCTGTTCTTCTGATTACTCCAAATCCACTCCATAGCTTCCAGCTTGCCCTTGAATTCCATTTCTGTTAGATCAAACGGTATGCCATTTTTAGTGCAAATATCATAACGGTGATGTCCATCTATTAAAATGTTGTTCCATACTACCAATGGAGTAAGGCAGCCATTTTTTATAATGTCTTTTTCAAGCTCTGTTTTCTGTTCCTCTGTTAGTGGTGGCAATAAATTTTTAAATTCAGATTTGATTTTTATATCACTCAATTTTATTTATCTCACTCTCCTTCAATGGCTCCAAATAATAGTACTTTACGCCATCCACAACCTCTAGTTCCAATGTGTAAGAGCTTTTAGACACTACAGTACCTATTTCCGTAAACTTGCTGTACAATGTTACAAAAATCGTGTCTGGCAGGTCTTTTAATTTTGTAACCTCCACTTCTGCAACCCAGTCTTTTTTAAGTTGAAAATCATTTATTGTGACCTTACTGTTATCTGGGAACTGGTACACTTTTGGTACTCCTGGCTTAACATCTTCCAATTTAAATATGTGTTCAATCATTTTGTATCACCCGTCTTTCCCTCTCGTGTAAATACCATTTTGCCAAAGCCAGGTATTGAGATTTCATATGCACCTGTTTTTTCTGCCTCAAGATACATGTGTTCAAATACCGCTTTAACAACTGCGTCCGTTACATCTGTCTGTTTTGTCCAAATTGCAGTACCATCTTTTAGCTTTTTACTAGTTCCCATATATATTTTGTCTGATAAATAAGACGTTCCAAATTCCATTATTTATATTTCACCTCCTATTTTCTAAAAGCTTTTCTGTATTCATCCAATGCCATGTTTTTCAACTTTCTGGCATACACTTCTGCATCTGCATGCGACATACCAAAGCTCTCTGCTATAGTTAAAATGAGTTCGTGCATTGCGTCGTACTGTTCTTGCATCTTAATCACCTACCTTAAAATTGCTTATGTAGGTCTATGCTTCTTTCTGCTTTAAATACCTGGTTTCCGTTATAACCATATCCAGCTTGTTAAAAGTTTCCTCCATTTTCTCGGCCTTTGTCCTCCAGAATTCCAACTCCCTCTGCAATCTTCTCCATTCCAGTGGGGAATGTTTTTCAAGTTTAACTCCGTCAAGTTCGGCTATATACCTTGGTGAAAATCTCATACGGCCAGGCACTCTTTGGCACGGTGTTATGAGTCCATCTTTAATCCACTTTTCTATAGCTTTTTCTGTTACCTGCCAGTGTTCGGCTAGTTGTGGCTTGGTTAAAAGCTGTTCCATTTATCTCAACTCCTTTTCTGGTTTTAAATCCGGAAATACGTCTTCAATGCTGGCTCCTAAAACTTTACATATCCTATTAGCATTATCAAGCTTTGGAACACATTCACCATTTAAAATTGCATAAAATTGAGTTCTGCTCAAACCACTTCTTTCAATTATTTCGCTTGTTGTAATTCCTGAAGCTTTCAAGTTTTGGACTAACACTTTTATGTTGTTGTTCAATATTTTTCAACCTCCTTCCGTTTGACTATGCCTATATTATATGTTTGATTAGTCAAACACTCAATTCTTAATATTGACTATATTGTTTGATAATTCGAACAATATTTATAGTATACTTTAATTTTCTTTAATTTTCTTAGAATTGCTGTTTACTTTATCAAACATTCGTATTATAATATGTAATATAAACCGAACAGAAAGGAAAATATTACAATGAGTAATTTAAGTGAAAATTTAAGAAAATTAAGACAGAAATATAAATTGAGTATTAATAAACTTGCAACTCTTTCGGGTATAAATAAAAGCACAATAAGTGAAATTGAAAATGAAAAAATCTCAAATCCTTCAAGGAATACTCTTGAAAAATTATCTTCTGCTCTAAAAATAAGCGTGGATGATCTATTAGGTAATATTAAAAAAGAAGAAGCTGAAAAGCTTGAATTAAATAAAAGGGATCTTAGAGATATATCTAAAGATGTTGATTCTATTATGGATAAATTGGACAAAGGCGAATCAGGACCATCTTACTATAATGGCATAGAAATGAAGGAAGAGGATAAGGAATTATTTAGGAGTGCAATTGAGCTGGCTTTAAAAACCATAAAGGTAAAAAACAAAGAAACTTATACTCCTAAAAAATACAGGAAATAACAAAAGGGGATGTGTGGGGAAATGCACTCTAGAATAAAAATAATAGTAAGAGCATTAATAAGAAAATACAAAACTAACAATGTATATGAACTTGCCAGATGTTTGGGGGTTGTTTTAAAAATAGTTCCTTTGGGTTCATACTCAGGTGCATATATGTACTTAAATCGTCGCAGAACTATATTTTTAAATTCTTGTTTAAATGACTATGAAAGAATAATTGTATTGGCCCACGAGATAGGACACGCTGTATTGCATAAAAAGACCAATTGCTATTTTATGAAGAGTTATACACTGTTTTTAACTTGCAAGATAGAAAGAGAAGCTAACTTATTCGCCGCAGAATTTTTAATAAAAGATGATGTCTTGAATGATTATGCTGGATATACATTTGATGAAATAGCGCACATAGAAAATGTTTCATCAGATTTATTAAAACTAAAGTTTGATTGGATTTAAGGAGGTGGTACGAATGTAGGTACTATATATTTTTTAATTTGTATGCGAACATATGTTTTATTAAAGGAGGAGGATTATTTATGCAATATAACATTTCTTACAGGAAAAAAGACAATAGCTGGCAGTATATTATATCTTACAAAGATAATAACGGGAGATGGAAACAAAAAAGCAAACAAGGATTTAAAGCAACAGATAAGAAAAAAGTTCCACAGGAAGTTAAGGATGCTGCTGTGGAAGCAGTGGAACAATTAAAAGAAACTATAAAAAATAACATCAACACTGAATATGACAAAATAACTTTTAAAGAATTTATAGACATGTATTTAAAGCATTTAAAATTATATAGAGAGCAAAATACTATACTGCTATATGAAAGTGCTCTTAACTATTTTACTACCTTGTATGACAAGAAATTAACCGAGGTGACGCCACTTGATATCCAAATGTGTGTCGACAAAATGACACAGAATGATTTAAAATACTCTACGATTGATACCTATTTAGCCCGGATAAAAGTAATCTTCAGGGCGGCAGTTGATCCCTATAAAATTATACCTCAATCCCCTGTAAATAACATCAATATAAAGATAAGCAAGAAACCAAGTACTAAAAAGGCTCTAACCAGAGCCGAATTTGAAAAATTAATTTCAAACACCAGGAATCCCAAATATAAGATAATGTTTATTCTTGCCGGGGCTTGTGGGATGCGTGTCGGCGAAATATTAGGATTAACCTGGGATCGTATTGATTTTAAAAAGGGAACTATAAAAATAGACAGACAGTGGAAAAATATAGGGCCACGTAAAACCGGTTTCGGTGAACTTAAAAGTAAAAACTCCTATAGAACAATTCCCATGTCTAAAACAACTATAAAATATCTATTAGATTTTAAAAATTCACACCCTATAAATATAGACAATAGAGTTATAGCCTATAAAGAAATTCAAGGGTTAAGCCAGATGCTAAAGAACTATTTCAAAAAAGTGGGATTTGATCTTACTATACATGAGCTTAGACACACTTATGCTACTCTATTAATTGCAGATGGCACTGACTGGCTAACAGCAGCTAAATTACTTGGCCATGATGTAGAACAAACCATGCATACCTATTCCCATGTTACAAAAGATATGATGCATAAGGCTCAAAATATTATAAACAATATTTTTTGACGAATTTTTGACGAATAGCATTTCTATTACGCTCAAGCCTTGATACTACAAGGGTTTTAAATTTTTATACTATTTTCTCTTGCAT